>JBBRYT010000003.1:0-312714 GCA_038237435.1 Chthoniobacterales bacterium | reverse complement strand
ATGCCCTGCGGGACATCGATATGCCATGTGCCGCAGAGGGCGCTCTCTGGAGCGCGATCATCGCACGCTTGGAGCAATGCGGCTGCGCAGAGGAGTGCCGCGATATGGTGTGCGCGCGTCAGCATCTAACGAGAACAAGATGAGCGACGGCGGACGAGAGCGCACGTCGCTCGGAGTGGGAGTGTGGAAGTCATCTCAAAAGTGGCGCGCACAGCGGTCCGTCGTTCGCTCCATCGCATGGTTAGATGGTCGGGGTGGCATCGGGACGGACGCGATAAAAAGAAATGAGCAAAGTGACTAGCGACGACAAGGAAGCGGCAAAACCGACGATGCCAAACAAAAAAGCGCTCTTCTCAGCGGTCGTAAGTGGCGTGACTCTACGAGAGCCATACTCCGGATGAAAGACGTCGCTGACAATCTCCACTTCACGTGGTGAATAGAAACACAACAGCACGAAGGCGATGGTGAGCGCGAGAAGCGCGCCCAGGAAAAGATATCGCGCAAACTTGCTGAGCGCGCGATTCCTGTGCGTCCAACGGTGCATACCATCTAACGAGAACAAGATGAGCGACAGCGGACGGGAGCGCGCGTCGCTCGGAGTGGAAGTGTGGAAGTCATCTCAAAGGGAAATCGCGCGGCGGTCCGCTGTTCGCTCCATCGCATGGTTAGGTCTAATCATACGCCGGAAGGCCACGTGCCTTTCTGCGAGCCTCGATGTATGCCACCATCTCCTCCGCATTCTTAAATTGGGTCGGTTTCCAAACGGGAGGTCCCGGCTCCCTACGAATGTTGACGTAAGACCACTTCCAGTATTCTCGCCATGTTTTCTTTCCGGCCTCGGGCATCCGGCCCGCCAACTCTGCTTCGATTCGCCGGTCTTCGGTGTGCTTCCAACTCTCGTCTGGTGTGACTCTCTCGACGCCGGCAACACGACCATGACTGTCGAGCCTGTACTCCGTGACTGTGCTAGAGCAGCCTATGAGGCTGGCTACATAAGCCAAGGCGATAAACACTCGTCGCGTGTTCATGGACCTAACGAGACACAAGATCAGCGACCGCTGGCGAGGGCGCGCGTCGCTGCGGGTTGAGTGTGGAAGTCATCAAAGGCTAGAACGCGGTGCGGCCAGCGGTTCGCTGCATCGCCTGGTTAGGCCTATTTCACGTGCGTGTAGCATGCTTGTCCTATTCGCCGCCTGATCGTGCCACCATCTTCTGCGCTCGCTGCGCCCAGTGTAAGTCGGCCTGATAATCCCTAGTTGCTTTTGCAATGTCCCTCTGCTCATCGGCGCTCGCTCCGTCTGCATATCGCTTACAAAAGTCGATGTCTGACTGAATACCTGCAATGTACTCGCGCAAGCCGGCGGCGATCTGCTGGCACTTATCTCGGCACGAAGCGTCCTTTGACTGACAGAGACTCGGCAGCGACTTTAGCGCCACGTCTAGCCTTCCGCGTTGACACGCCTGATCTTCCAAAACGCTCAACGGAATGGCGTCTGCGATGGGCGTGATGACCAACGCTGCGAATGCGATGATGAGGTAGCGCTGCATAGGCCTAACGAGATGTAGACGAACGTTCGTAAAACAAAGCGTCAAATTGTTCGTCTAATTCGGATTGCATCGGAGGACGGAATTTTGATAGTCTGCGGGCGGTATGAACAATATTGAGCCCCAGGGGCACGGCGCGCGCAAGCCAAAATTGCTCGAGCAGGTCCGCCAGCTTCTGCGCACGCGGCGCTACAGCATTCGCACGGAAGAGACTTACCTGGATTGGATCCGGCGTTTTATTCTTTTTCATGGCAAACGGCATCCGGCTGAGATGAGTGAAGACGAAGTGGTAGAGTTGACTCGTTAGTTCTCACTACTCGCCTTGTCGGGCAGCCCGTCTATCTCGCCGCTTCCCGAGTCGCTCTATTCTCACTTCGCTAGCGCGCGATGAAAAGTAGCGGCATCAAGGACGATGATTTACACGCACGTGCTGAACAAACCAGGCGTAGGCGTGAAGAGCCCGCTCGACGAAACGGAGTTAGGATTGGACGGCGGGATATACTAACCCGAAGTTATTCCTAACGCATGGCTTCCACGACCCAGATAGTCCCGCCGGAAGAAAATATCGGCCCCATACCGGCGCGCCGTCTGGCCGGATTCATCGGGAAGTTCACCGTGCTGAAAGGCGCGCAGCGCGAGCTCTGGCTGACTTTCCTCCTTAAGTTTCTCATCTACACCGCCTACTCGGTCACTAACAAGACGATGGTCTTGTGGCTCTCGAAGGACCTCGGCTTCAACGATCAGGCGGCCGGCGCGTTAGTCGGCTGGGTCTGGGCGCCGGCCATGACTGTCTTTACGTTGCTGGCCGGTTCGCTCACGGATGCAATCGGGTTGCGGCGAACTTTTTTCCTGGGCGTGGCCATCTGCACCGTGGCGCGAAGTGTCATGGTAGTAACAACCCTGCCGTGGTTGGCGCTGGCTTGCGGTGTTTTGCCGTTGGCGGTGGGTGAAGCACTCGGGACGCCGGTCTTACTGGCGGCGACACGGTGTTACTCGACCACGCGACAGCGCTCGATGTCTTTCTCCATCATCTATGCGGTGATGAATGTCGGTTACTGGGTCGCGGGATGGATTTTCGATTTTGTCAGGCAACGCGATTTTCATCCGAGCTACTTTGGTTTCCAACCGACCACCCACCAGCAGCTATTCTTTGTTAGTCTCGGGTTTGAAATTCTGCTTTTCCCGGCAATTTATTTTCTGCGCCGGCGGGAGGAGAACGACCGCGTTTCGCAATCGACGGCGCTGGGCACAGTGAAAGAAAGTGCGGCGGCCACCATTCATCTTTTCCGGACGTTACTTGGCCAATCGGCATTCTTTCGTTTGCTCGTTTTCTTTCTGCTGATCGGCTTTTTGAAAGCCATCTTTCTCCAGATGGATTACGTCTTTCCGAAATTCGGCGATCGTGAGATCGGACCGCATGCTCCTGTGGGCAAACTCACAGGTATCAATGCGGTCATGATTATTTTTCTGGCACCCGTAGTCGGCGCCCTCACGCAGAAATTTTCCGCCTACCGCATGGTCATCATCGGCGGAGCGATTTGTAGCGCGGGAGTCTTTGTCATGGCCCTACCGACCGGATGGTTCGAGGCCTCGACGCAGAGTGTCGTGGGCGGATGGCTGGGACACGGCTATCTCGGAGTGCAAGGCAGCATTCATCCCTACTACATCATGGCTGCCATTTACCTGGTCATTTTTTCTGTCGGCGAAGCCTTCTACTCGCCACGCGTTTATGAATACGCCGCGGCCATCGCGCCGAAAGGTCAGGAAGCATCCTATGGCGCGCTCGCGTACCTTCCCTTTCTCGTGGGCAAAGTTCTGGTTGGGACGAGCGGCTGGTTACTTGCCGCCTTTTGTCCCGCACAAGGCCCGCGACGTTCCGGCACGATGTGGCTAATCTTTGCGCTCGCGGCTTCGGTCGCGCCCATCGGGTTACTCGTGCTGCGCCCTTACATTCAAGTTCGGGAAGTCGGTCGATCAGAATAACTATGAGTGAACCTAACGAATCCAAATTCAGCGAAACAGAGCTACGGCAGAAGCTAACTCCAGAGCAATACCATGTCACAAAGGAGTGCGGAACCGAGCCGCCCTTTCGCAATGAATACTGGGATAATCATCGAGTTGGCATCTACGTAGATCGTATCAGCGGTGAGCCGCTCTTCAGCTCGCTCGATAAGTTTGAAAGTGGAACGGGCTGGCCGAGCTTCACCAAACCACTAGCGGAAGAGAATCTTATCGAAAAAAGCGATCGCGCTTTGGGAATGACACGCACGGAAGTGCGATCGAAAGGCGGCGACGCGCATCTTGGTCATGTGTTCGATGACGGTCCCGGGCCGAGCGGCATGCGTTATTGCATGAACTCGGCTTCGTTGCGTTTCATTCCGGTCGAGAAGCTGGAGGAAGAGGGCTACGGGAAATTTTTGCCGCTCTTCGAAAAGAAATAAGCTAACCATCGCGCCAGCGTTGTAGCGACGCCGCTCTGTCGGCGTAAATCGCTTTCACTGCAATCGTTGCGCTTCTTACGGCGACAGAGCGCCGTCGCTACAATACCAAAGAGCGCTTCAAGGCGCGGCGTTGCTAGAATCTGATGGCAATTATCTCTCCCTGATATGGCCACTGCTCTGGCTCTCGACACAATCCCGCCCGCACCGGATTTAACCGCACGTATTCCCACTTCTCCGAATAGCTCTCGCTGCTGCACAACACATGATCGAAAAAACCTTCCTGCCAGTGCGGCTTTTGAAAACCAAGACGCAATAACTCCTTTCCGAGCACGCTTCGAAGAGATTGAATCCATTGCGAAAGGGTTGGCCCCTCGTAGGGGAATGCGACGAACAAATGCATATGATCTGGCATGATCACGTATCGTCCGACCGCGATGTCGTGGCGCTCATGCCCGCGCACGCAGAAATTGCGAAATGTCTCGTGCGGTTGCGGCCGAGCAAGTAGCGGAAGTCGTTCGGCGGTGTTGAAAGTAACGAAATAAAACGCGCGAAACTTCGCGAAAAGACGTTCGAGGCGCAGCGGTCTGCGATTAAAGCGATCGTCGTCCTTATTCATCGTATTCACGCCGACAGAGCGGCGTCGCTACAACAAGAGTTGTTCGAAGCGTGAATCGCCGCGCAGCGGATCCCATTCGGGTTCGACGCGCAAGGTCGCCGGCGTTGCCGCCATGGGAACTCCGCGAAGCGAACTAAGCAACTCAATCGCGCGATCTTTCTCGCCAACCTGCGCGTAGATCGCAGCAAGATCGGTCGCAAGTCCCGGCCCATCGAAAGCGTCGAGCGAAATTGGAAGGGTCGCGATTGCGCGCTCGCCGTCCGCGATCGCTCCTTCTTGGTCCCCGAGAGCAGTGCGCACGAATGCGCGCATGAGCAGCGCCTTCCCATCATCGGAGCAACAGTCGAGATCGTGCGCAACATCTTCCGCCGCCGCTCCGAAAGCGCGGCGAGCAGAAGTTTCGTCGCCACGAGCGCGCGCCAGTAGACCTTCCAACCACGCACGCGGAAAGCTGTAGCTATCAATTACTCCCGCGATTCCGCCGAGACCGGTGTCGTTATACCGCTGATGCGAAGATGCGGAGAGAATGCGCGCCGCTTCCGCGTGGTCACGTTCCATTAGACTTAAACGAAACGCCACTAGCGTAACCCCGCCGCCGGGATCGAACTCGCGCGGAATTTCTCGCAGGGCCGCGTGCAATGGACGCGTGTCGCCTTCGAAGCGAAGCGCAATTGTCCCGCGCAAGACGCGAAAGAAATGGGCCTCCGGATTTACTTCCAAACCCTGCGCGATCATGCGCTCGGCGTCGGCCAGGCGGCCGAGCCAGGCGTAGGTTTCGGCCAGGTTCCAAATTCCGGAGGTATTGCGCGGATCAAACTCGCGCGCCTTTTCCAGATCCGCGATGCTATCGTCCCATCGCCCCTGCCGCCGATCGATCGCGCCGAGTCCGTCCCAAATCTCCGCATCGTTCGGCGTTAACTGCAGCGCAATGCGCAATTCATCACGCGCGCGATCGTAGTCGCGAAATCCGAAGTAGTGATAAAAGGCGAGCGCGACATGTCCGCTGCCCGCGTCGGGCCGCAACCGCAGCGCGACTTCCGCGGCCGCCTTCGCTTTTTCGATACGCGCGTTGCTGCGATCGAAGCCGAACCAGAAGAGCTCAGCGTGCCAGCGCGAAGCGAGCGTGTGCGCGAGAGCAAAACTCGGATCGAGCGCGATTGCGCGATCGAGATAACGCAGCGCTCTCTCGCCGTTCTCGCTTGGATCGCCCGCGCCGCTCCAGCGAAAGAGGTCGCGCGCGCGCAGATAATTTTCGTAAGCCTCGAGATTCGCCGTCGAATGAATTCTGAGGCTCGCTTTTTCTCGCGGCGAAAGATTCGCCTGCAACGCGACGGTGATGCGCTCCGCCAATTCGCTTTGCAGCGCGAAGAGATCCGTCAATTCGCGATCGAAACTATCCGCCCAAATGTGCGCATCGGTGAAGGCATTGATTAACTGCACGTTTACGCGGACGCGATTCTCGGCGCGACGCACTGTTCCTTCCAAAATGTGCGCGACACCGAGCTCCAAGCCGATCTCGCGCAAGTTTCTTCCGCCCGTTTTATACTGCCGCACGGAAGTTCTACTGATGACTTTGAGGTCGGAGATCTTCGAGAGGTTCGCCAAAATGTCGTCTTGAATTCCGTCGCCGAAGTACTCGTTAGTCTGGTCGTCGCTCAGATTTTCAAAGGGCAGGACTGCAATGCTTTTCCGCGGAATGTCCGAAGCCGTTATTGTCGGCGCCGGCGCGACATCTTCGGTTCGGACCACACCTCGCGGGGTAATATCGAAGGCCCACGCCAGCACAAGCGCTATCGGAAATCCCAGCGCCAAAACGAGGATGATCAAACGCACGATCCAATTCGGAATATCGAGAAACGGAAAAGTCTGCGTTGCGACCTGGATGAGCAGCCACGCCACCACCGCGTAACCAATCGCCACCCGATAAACCTTGCGCCGTTTCAGTTCGGCAAAGAAATTTTCCGCCTTCACCGCATCTGAGAGATGCAGGCGAGCGCGCGGCAAGTCAATGCGCGTTGCCGGTTGCGGCTGTTCGTGAAATAAAGCTGCGTGCCGCCGCCGTCTGCCTACTCGCAACATCGCCATCAGGAACGAACCGCGCTTATTGCCGGGATCGCGGCCTTCAGCTTTTGGGGAATCATTCCGATTTACTGGAAATATCTTCACGCAGTTCCAGCCTCGGAAATTCTCGCGCATCGTTTTGTGTGGACGACAGCATTTCTTGTCGGCCTTTTGAGTTGGCAAGGCCGCTGGCCCGAAGTGCGCGCGGCGGCAAATTCGCGGCGGACCATTCTCTACTGCTTCGTCAGCGGTGTCGCCATTACCTGCAACTGGTTCATGTTCATCTGGGCGGTCAATGCCGGCCGTGTCCTCGAGACCAGCCTCGGATATTTTATGACGCCGCTGGTCAACGTTCTCTTCGGCGCGATATTTTTGCGCGAACGCCTGACGCGGTGGCAATTGGTCGCGGTTATTCTCGTCACCGTCGGTGTTTCAAATCTTACTTTCGGCTACGGCCGTTTTCCCTGGATCGCGCTCGGTCTTTGTTGCTCGTGGGGAATGTATGGTCTGCTGCGAAAACTTTCCGGCACCGCGGCCATTCCCGGCTTGTTTTTCGAGACAACCTTGATCTTGCCATTCGCGGTCGCGTTTCTCGTCTTCTTGCAATTGCGCGGGTTGCTATTCTTTGGTCCATCGCACTTAAAATTGTCCGGCCTCATCGTGAGTTCGGGAATAATTACCGGCCTGCCGTTGGTTTGGTTCGGTCACGCCGCGCGGCATTTGCGGCTAACGACTGTTGGCTTCCTGCAATACCTCGCACCGAGTGGGACATTTTTTTTGGGCGTTTTCCTTTATCACGAACCGTTTACTCGCTCGCATTTGATCACCTTCGGTCTCATCTGGATCGCGCTCGCCATTTTTACCGCGGAAATGATTCGCGTGTGGCGTTCTACCCAACTCGCCGCGGGAACTGCGCCGCCGATTGCGGATTAGTCGGCCTGCCCTATCTTCCGCCGCGATGTTCAGCGAAGATGATTTCCAATACGCGGCTGAGAATACCAAGGTGATTCTCGCGCCCGAACATCAGATCGCGACCTTTGGCGCGACCAGCTTCCGCTTCTATCTCATCTCGGAGTTGATGGATCAGGCGAATGAAGTGCGTGTGCGCGACGGACAAATTCACGCCGAACGTCCGCAAATTCTCACGCCCGATCACTTCGCGCGTCTGGTGCTGGAAGGTTTCGGCGACAAGGCCCAGCGTTACGTCGAACAACTGCGGGAACGCATGCGCAACATCGCCGTCTTGCGTTATGGATTTCAATTCCGAAAAACCGATGTTACCGAAAACAGGTTTCGCGATTCAATCGACACGGTGGTCGAAAAAACAAAACGTCGCGTGGAAAATTCCGGCGAGCCTCTTAGTGCGGTCATCCAAGGGGTAGACGATGCATGGGAAGTTTGTCTGCTCAAATTCACGATCGAATTGATCGAGCGATCGTCCGGCGGAAATGTCGGCGATTTTCGTCGACGCGGATTGCTGTAGTCGATGTTGTAGCCGCTCGCCTGCGGCGAGCGCGAGGGTGAGCAACGCTACTCGAGCAGCCGCATCGCGCTCACGTCGCCCCCAGGACGATGGCTACAATGGTCTCATGATAATGTGGTCTGGTGAGTCGATTTCCACGCCTGCCACCTCGGCTCGATCGCGTCTTCGCTCACACGCCGGTTTACTTCGTAACTTTTTGCACCTACCAGCGCAGACAATTGCTCGCAAAGGCAGTGCTTCGCGATGCGTTCATTCGATTCTGCGATCTCGCTTACACGCAGAAAAACATTGCGACCGGCCGCTATGTAATCATGTCGGATCATGTTCATCTTTCGTTTGCGGTTCTTTGAAATTTCAACTCGGTCCATGGAGCGGGATGCTAAAGCAGTCGTTAGGCAAGGCGACCGGTCCCCATGGCAACGATCCGATCTGGCAACGCGGATTTTTTGATCACGTTCTGCGCAGTAACGAGAGCTACAGTCAGAAATGGAACTACGTGCGTGAAAATCCGGTGCGCGCCGGGCTGGTTGAAAATGCCGACGACTGGCCTTACGCCGGAGAAATCATCCCGATCGACCGCGCGTGATGTAGCCGCTCGCCTGCGGCGAGCGCGAGAATGATCTACGCAACTGGAGCAAGCCACGTCAATTTTGCGTCGCCTACAGGGCGACGGCTACAACGCCTACTTTTTGTAGCGCCGCATCAGCTTGAAAAAACGAACGGTGTCGCGCACCGGGTGAATGCTGCTGACCTCATCTGAGTAAACGGTGCTGATCGGCACCGACTCGATACGAAATCCTTTTCGGCTTACTTTGATCAGCATTTCTGTTTCGTAGTCGAAACGTTCGCTGCCTTCGAGTAACGGCGGAATCACCGCGGCGCTCAACATACGGAAGCCGCATTGCGAATCGGGAATTTCCTGCCCGCAGGCGCGACTGATTTTGCGGCTCATGTAACGATTTACCAATCGCCTAACGAGTGGCATCGCACGTAAATCGTTCATGCGCGTGCCGATCAACAAATGCGCGCCGCCGGCCGCCGCAGTGGTGAAGCGGTTAATTTCCTCCGGCAAATGCTGGCCGTCGCCATCGAGAACTACCACGTGGTCAAAGCCGCGCTCTAACCAATAACGCAAGCCATTTTTGATCGCCTCGCCTTTGCCGCAATTGCGCTCATGGACCAAAATTTCAGCGCCGGCGTTGCGCGCATTTGCACACGTGGCATCGCTCGACCCGTCGTCGACCACGAGCACATGATCTACTTCCCGCAGGGTACGTTGAACGACGTCCCCGATGTGTTTTTCTTCCTGATACGCCGGGATGATGGCCGCGACTTTCGCGCGATCCATCTCAGCGCACGACCGGATGAAAATCCGCCGCGTGATACGAGCTGCGCACGAGCGGGCCCGAAGCCACATGCGAGAAACCCTTCGCGCGCGCGATTTCGCCGTAGGCTTCGAAGCGTTCCGGCGTAACAAATTCAACTACCGGCAAATGATTCGAACTCGGCCGCAAATATTGGCCCATGGTTAAAACCTGGCAGCCGACTTCGCGCAGATCATCCATGGTTTGGAAAAGTTCCGGCTCCTTTTCGCCGAGGCCGAGCATGACGCCACTCTTGGTCACGATCTTTGGCGAAAGCCCTTTTGCTTTGCGCAAAACTTCGAGCGAGGTGCGATATTTAGCTCGCGACCTAACGAGTGGTGTAAGACGTTCGACCGTCTCCATGTTGTGATTGAAAATTTCCGGCGCCGCCTTGGTCACCATTTCGATGCACCAATCCTGTGCGTGAAAATCCGGCACGAGCACTTCGATGATGATGCTCGGGTCCATTTCGCGCACGGCCTGGATGGTGCGCGCGAAATGATTCGCGCCCCCATCTTGCAAGTCATCGCGCGCCACTGCCGTGATCACGACGTGTTTCAAATCCATTCGTCGCACGGCTTCCGCAACGCGTTGCGGTTCGTCTTCTTCTAACGCGAATGGCTTCGCGGTTGTGACCGCGCAAAATCCGCAGGCGCGCGTGCAACGTTCGCCCGCGATCATGACCGTCGCCGTGCCCTGACTCCAGCACTCCCACCGGTTGGGGCACTGCGCGCTTTCGCAGACGGTGTGCAAACGCAGATCGGAGATCAGCGCCTTGGTCGAAAAGAATTTCGGATTCGAGGGTAACCGCACTTTGATCCACGGCGGTTTTTGCGTCTGGTGCAACGCCGGATCGATTTTCGCGCAGGACATCACGCCGAAACTATTCGCACCGTTTTCAAAAGCAACCTATCGACGCGGTGTAGGCTGGGTCTCCCGACCCGGCGGTGTGTGATTATCAAACAAGATTTTATTGTGGCGTCGTCGCACGCCGCCGCGTCGGGAGACGCGGCCTACAACTTCGTGCGGCCGGATAGGGCTTGATACAAGGTTAGTTCATCAGCCGACTCAAGTCCTCCACCGGCCGGCAAACCATGGGCGATACGCGTGAGTGTGATGGGAAATAATTTCAATAATTCGACCAGATAATTCGTCGTTGCTTCGCCTTCGACATCTGCGGCGAGCGCGAGAATAACTTCGGAAAATTCTCCGCCCTCAACGCGCCTAACGAGTTCTTTGATGCGCAGATCTTCCGGCCCAACGTGATCGAGCGGAGAGATGCGACCGCCTAACGAGTGGTAACGCCCGCGAAAGGCGCTCGTTTTTTCCAGCGGAAGAATGTCGGTCGCTTGTTCAACGACGCACAAGAGATTGGCCGCGCGCGTTTCGTCTGCGCAAATCTCGCAGATTTTTTCCATGGTAAAGAAGCCGCACTGCGCGCACGGCCGGACCGTTTCGCGGGTGGTGACAATCGCCCTGGCAATGTCTTCCGGCTGACGGCCGCGCGCGCGCACCATCCAGAGCGCGATGCGCTCAGCTGAGCGCGGGCCAACGCCGGGCATTTGCCGAAGTTGCGCGATCAACTCCCGAATCGCGGCGGGATACTCGATCTTCCTCAAGGCGCTTCCGTCAGGTGCAAAGCGAGCGGCTCGATGCGGCGCAGATATAATTGCAGCGGCGCATCGTCGAACTCGTTAGGCCCGCGCGCTTTTTGAAATTGCGAATAAGCTTCGGCCCAACGTTTTTCGCGATAGAGCACGACACCGTTCCAAAAGAAATCGCGTCGGGCGATTTCTTCCGGTGTCGCTTCGGTGGTCAGCTTGAGCGGCTCATAAATTTCGTGCCGCTCGCGCACATCTACGCCGCTGAGAAAATCAATCGGCCGCGCGACAATAGTGTTATTCGAGAGCTCAAAAGTCTGTGGCCCGATCAGGATACTAGATCCATAAAAGCGGTTAGCGATGCAGAAGCGCCGCGCCAATTCCACCGGCTCGCCGGTGGCGAGCAAGCCGCCGCCGTTTTGTGCGAGCGGCGCGACGATCATTCTCCCGGAGCTGATGCCGAAATGGACATGGAATTTCTTGAAAGCTTCATCGCGCGAATTGCCGCGGAGTTTTTCGAATGACTCCAAAAGAGAGAGTGCATGACGCGTCGCTTTCTCAGCTTGTTCCTTGTCTTCTCCGGGAAAACCGAAAACTGCGACGATACCTTCGCCGGTGACGGTCTCGATATACGCGCCGGCTTTTAGGAATGAGTCCGTGGCATGACGGATAAACTTTTCGGTGATGGCGGCGAGATCGGCCGGCTCACTTTCGTCGGCCAGGTCGTGCTTGTTCGCGATATCACAAACGACCGCCGTCGCCTCGTAGGTCTTCGCCGCGGGATCGAAAGCCAACTCACCGGAAGTGAGCCGCTCGAGTTGCTCGTCGGAAAGTCGCTCGTGAAAAAATCGCCGCGCGACAGAGGATCGGCTACCGCCAACAAACGAAGCGTAACCGTTCGCCGCTGCGAAACTCAAACCGACCGCAAGCAAGGAAGGCAGCGGTTGGAAAAAAGTCTCATAGAGGCGCATGACCCAGGCGATGGCGATCAGCTCGACCGCGAAGATCGCCAGCGGTATTCCGAGTTTCTTACGGCGCGAGCTATTTAGAATCAACCACGCCACGGTCAACGCGAGTAGGACGACGAGCGCATATTGAAAGACCATCGCTTTCCTGCTGCTTGTGACGATCGGCTGCGCCGCCAGGAATTTGGCGAACGCATTTTCCAGCGGCTGCAAGACATGCGTCGCGCAAAGCACGATCACGATCGCGCTGACGAGCACGCCGACGATGAGCGCCGCGATGGAAGAGCGTTTCACAGCTGCACTGCTCTCAATGATTCTCGTTAGGCGCAAGAGGATAGTGCGACTGCACCACCAGCTCGCTCAGGAATTTGTCCGGCGCATCGATCGCCTCACGCGGCAAGGTCACACTGTTCCGTCCAGTATTTTTGTGCACCAAACTCAAACCGAATTGGTAATCCTTGAAGAGGTGCGCGCAAAGTTCCGCCATCGTCATGCGTTCGGCCTGCGCGCGTTCGACCAAACGCTGCAGGGCGCCCTCCTCGAAAATAATTTCCAAACCATGTTCGCGTCTGAATTGTTCGGCGAAGGCGCGCGCGCTTTGCACGAGCGCGGCTTCTCCCTGTTTATGATCTTCCGCCATCAGGCGATCGAGCACGCGCCGTGGTTCGCGGACCAGCTCAGTCGAGACGCGTAACTGGGTCAAGGTCGAACCCGCGAGATGATATTTGTAATCGCGGAATAATTTTTCCCAGACCGTGAGCAAACCGCGCGCGCCGGTTTTTTCCTTGGCCGCTTCCTCCGCCATGATACGCAAAGCTTCGTCTTCGAAACTGATCTCGATTCCGTAAGCGCGAAAAGCGCGCTCGTATTGGCGCAAGATGCTGCCCTCGGAAAACTTCATGATCTTATAGAGATCATCCGCGCTTAATTCCTCGCAGACCACGCGCACCGGCAGGCGTCCGATGAATTCGGGCTCGAAGCCGTACTCGATGAAATCCTGCGTCATGACGTGCTGGAACAATTCGTTATCCATCACCGGCCGCGGCCCGGCGTTAAAACCAATCTGCGCTTGTGCCATTCGCCGCGACACTTGTTGCTTTAACCGCTCGAAGGCGCCGCTGACCACAAATAGAATATGCCGCGTGCTGATCGTCTCGCGTTTCGTTTTACCCTTCCGCTGAAATTCAAACGCCGCTTGCAGTTGCGATTGAATATCGTTCGCGCTGCGCACCGGTACTTCGGTTTCTTCCATTAACTTCAAGAGCGTCGTCTGCACGCCGCGTCCGCTCACATCGCGTCCGGAAAGATTTTGTGCGCCGGCGATCTTGTCGATCTCGTCGATGTAAATGATGCCGAACTGCGCCAGGCCGACATCGCCATCGGCTTTGTGCACGAGTTCGCGAACCAGATCTTCTACGTCGCCGCCGACGTAACCGGTTTCGCTAAACTTCGTCGCATCCGCCTTGACGAAGGGAACCTTGATCAAGTCGGCGATATGTTTGATCAGATAAGTTTTTCCCACACCGGTCGGCCCAACGAGAATGACATTCTGCTTGGCGTATTCCGTTTCCTCCGCGCGCTTGGCATCTTCTTTTTCGAGACGGCGCACGTAGTTGACGTGGTTGTAGTGATCGCAGACCGCGATCGCTAAAACCTTCTTCGCTTCATCCTGTTTGATGACGAACCGATCGAGATGCGCCTTGATATCGCGCGGGAGAAAGTGAAACGAAAATTCGTCGTCGTCCTTCTTCGGCGTTTTTTCCTCACTCTCCGTGGCAGCCATGTCCGGCTGGGTGAAGGTCGCGAAAGAAACCTTGTCGCCGAAGTTCGTCTTCATGAACTCGGAAAGCTTCGTTCTCAATTCTTCCGGCGACGGAAAAGGCGGGTTTTGTTCCATGAAAAAAATGCGGCGAGTCGCGCGAAGGAACTTATCCGCGCACCGGAATGTGTAAACCCGCGCTATCGCGGGCCTCTGAATCCGCCAATCAGAAAGGAGAGACCCGCTCGCCTCCGCTTGACCTCATTCTGATGACTAAACGTTAGTGGTAATGGCGGTCGTGCTAGGCTCCGCCACTATCGCCGACGTCGATTGAGGAGGCTGCCCTCCCCGGCGTTATCAACCACGTATTGGAGGTAGCGTTGGTCGAGAACAACCACTCTGCGCGCCGAGCCCACCCCCTGCTCTTCCCAATGCGGCCCGATATTGCTCCCAGTCATATCCCGCATCCACCGATAAATTCGTCCGTTGATCACTTTTTCGTTTTCCGCGAGGGCCATGCTCCGTGCGCTCGCGATCTGTCCTTCGATTTTCATTCCATTGCCCACCTTGAGCCGCATTGCCACGCCGCCGCCTGCGAACTGTTCGCCGCGCAATGCATCCGCGGTCACTTTTCTTTTTCCCGCGGCTAGCACGAGCATATATTGGTCGCTGGCCATGGTCTCTTTGCCGGAACGAAACTGCACCACATAATCGCCCGGTGGCACGTTCCCAGTGCGAAATATTCCACGCGTGTCTGTGCGACCTTCGTAGGCGAGGACTCCGTCCGCGTTGGAAATCGTCACTTTGACCGAGGGAAGCTCGGCGTAAATTGCCGGCATGCTGATGAACAAGAAACCGATGAACAATTTCGTTTTCATGGAGAAGATCGTAAGCGCCGGCCACCACGCGGACAAGGCGCAAACCCGCGCGCCCTTCGCCCGCGCAACCACTCTCCAAGGTAAATTGTCCTGGGAAGTCCGAATTCTTCGTCGATTAAGTCAGGGCACTTTTCGCTTGTTTCTGGCGATTTTTTTCTGCAACGCCTTTTTCTGCCTAACGAGTGGTGCCGCCGACCTCTCGGCGGAGGACAAGGATTTTCTCGCCAAATACGAAAAGGTCCGGGCTGCGCTGGCGAACGACAACCTGGAGAACGCGAAAAAGGCCGCCAGTGATTTAGGAGAAGAAGGCGCCGATCTGAGCAAGAGCGATAAGATCGCGACAGCGCGCACAGAATTTTCCAAACTCAGCGACCGTGCGATCAAGCTCGCTTCCGGGCAGGGCGGTTATTACATCGTAAATTGTCCGATGTTGCAGAAAGATTGGGTCCAACCGACGGGCGCGATCTCCAATCCTTACGCCGGCCAATCAATGCCCACCTGCGGTGCGATTAGAAAACCAAAGTGAAGAAGAACACTAAAAACTTCCCTGACGATTCTTAGCGCTAATGTTCGAGGATCTCGGCAATCCTAAATATCTTCACGTCCTGCTCACTCCGCTACCGGTCTAACGACTGCTATACTTGGCACCGCAACTCTTGGCGCCGGCGCGTATATCGAGACCGCCGATGGACGCATTCGACATCGTGAATTTCGTGACGTGCCCGCCCCGCAAAACGCGACGCCGCGCGACGAATAGTTTGCTTGTCGCGCGCCCGCCCCTCTTTAACTTTCGGCCCATGCGTTTCGTCACCGTTCTTCTCCTCAGCCTCGCCGTTATTTCGCCAGCCCTGGGCGATGAAGGCATGTGGCTCTTCAACAACCCGCCGCTGAAGCAGCTCAAGGAGAAATATCAATTCGAGCCCACGCCGCAGTGGCTCGAACATCTGCAAAAATCGAGTGTGCGTTTCAATTCCGGGGGGAGCGGCTCCTTCATTTCAGCAAATGGCCTCGCTATTACGAATCATCACGTCGGCCTCGATACGCTGCAGAAACTTTCGAACGAGAAAACCAATTACGTGCGCGACGGTTTCTACGCCCGGACGCAAAAGGACGAACCGAAAGCGACCGACCTCGAGCTGAACGTCTTGATCTCGATCGAAGATGTAACCGCGCGCGTCACCGCCGCCGTTCAGCCCGGCCTGGCGCCGGAGGACGCAAGTAAAGCGCGAGCCGCAGCCATCGCGGCTATCGAAAAGGAAAGCAAAGAAAAGACCGGGCTGCGCTCCGACGTGGTCACACTCTATCAAGGCGGCGTTTACAATTTGTATCGTTACAAACGTTACGACGATGTGCGTTTGGTGTTTGCGCCGGAACAGCAAATCGCATTTTACGGCGGCGATCCGGACAACTTCGAGTATCCGCGTTTCGATCTCGATATCTGCATCTTTCGCGCTTACGAAAATGGCCAGCCGGCCAAGCCCGAACATTTCTTGAAATGGAATGCGAAGGGCCCGAGCGACGGCGAACTTACCTTCGTCAGCGGGCATCCGGGTAAAACCGACCGGCAACTAACGGTCGATGAATTAGCCGACATGCGCGACGACGAGGTTCCTTATCTAATGAGTATGTTCGTCCGGCGGGAAGTTGCGCTCAGTTCATTTGCCGCGCGCAGTTTTGAAAACTCGCGACGGGCGCGGGAAGAACTTTTTGGAATACAGAATAACCGGAAGCGTTACAACGGTTATGAGGCGGCGTTGCTCGATCCCGAAATCTGGAGCGCGATCGAAGATCGCGAAAAGAGATTACAGGGCGGGCTGAACGGCGATTCGAAATTGAAAGGCGCGCTCGAAGCGTACGAACGAATCAAGCAAGCCAATGAAGAGATCGGTAAGATCTCTTCGGTCTTCCATTATTTTGAAATCGGCAGTGGAAAACTAACTGCGAACTACCGCGCACCGCGCGCTTTTAACAGCACGCTTTTCAAATATGCGCGCCGCCTCCTCCGTGCCGGCGACGAACGACCCAAGCCGAACGGCGAACGCTTTCCCGAATTTCGCGACAGCAATCGTGAATCGCTGGAACTGGATCTTTTTTCCACCCAGCCCGTCTACGACGATCTCGAGCAACTGACTTTGACCGATTCGCTAACCGACTTCGCCTCCTTCTTCGGCGCGGGTGAAGAACTGGTGCAGCAAGTTTTCGGCGGAAAATCGCCGGCCGATCGCGCGGCGGAATTGGTCAAAGGAACAAAGCTGAAAGATGTAGCGTTTCGCAAACAACTTTACGAAGGCGGCGCGGCCGCAGTTTCCGCCGCGAAGGATCCGATGATCGAGCTGGCGCAAATGGTCGAGGAGACAGCACGCGAAGCACGTAAAGCGTTCGAAACCCAGGACGAAATCAAACAGCAGGCGTATGGGGAAATTGCCAACGCGCGTTTCACCGTCGAAGGCACAAGCAATTATCCCGATGCGACGTTTACGCTTCGCTTATCCTACGGGCCGTTGCGCGGCTACGAAGAGAACGGCAAACAAATTCCGGCGCTGACGAATTTCGCCGGACTTTATCAGCGCAACACCGAGCACAACAACGAGATGCCCTTCGATTTGCCGAAACGCTGGCTCGATCGGAAATCGAAACTCAATCTCAACACGCCGTTCGATTTCGTGACCGACGCCGATATCATCGGCGGAAACAGCGGCAGTCCAGTCGTGAACAAAGACAATGAATTCGTCGGCATCATCTTTGACGGAAACATCCAGTCGTTAGTCCTCGACTGTATTTTTTCCGACAAACAAGCGCGCGCCGTGAGCGTCGATTCCGCCGCCATCAGCGAAGCGTTACGAAAAGTTTACGACGCAAATGCGTTGGCGGATGAAATCGAAGGCGCGAAAAAATAAGGCGCCTCCCCTACCACTCGTTAGGCAAACAACCTGTCATCCCGAGGCCGGCGAAGCACGCCGAAGGATCTCGTCAAAGGTATCCGGCGGACGCTTAGCCTTACGCGTTGATCGTTAGGCCAGGGGCGAGATCCTTCGCCGTCTACGCGGCTCAGGATGACAATTACGTGAGCCGACGGACTTCTACAGCTGCTTCAGCAGTGTTTTCCAACGCACCCAGGCATCTTCGCGCGCCTTCTTGTTTTCCGGCGTGCCTTCGGGCGATTCGCCATCGCGCATGAAACCGTGCCCCGCCCCGGCGTAAATGATTGGCTCATATTTTTTGTGCGCGGCTTTCATCAACTCTTCGCCTTTCGCGATGGTGGCATTTACACGCTCGTCCTTCTCGCCGTAAAATCCGTAAACCGGACACGCAATGTTCGCGATTAACGAGGGCTTGTCCTCGGTCGGTCCGTAAAAAGAATAGGCCGCGCTCAATTTCGTATTCAGACCGGCGTAACCAAAAGTCCAGCCGCCGCCCCAGCAGAAACCACAAACTGCGAGCTGGCCATTCGCCGCTGGAATTTTCCCTGCATATTCCGCGGTCGCATTTAAATCGGCGATCACTTGTTCCTTTGGCAACGCCGAGATTGCTTTGCGCGCGCCGTCCACGTCGTCAAACGTCTGGCCGCTGAGCAAGTCGGGCGCGATGGCGATTACGCCATTCTCGGCCAGTTGATCGCACATTCCACGGACCCAATCGGTCAGCCCGAAAATTTCGTGGATGACGATGACTACGGCAGTTTTCGTTTTCTCCTGCGGAAAAACCACGAAGGCTTTAATCGTGCGCTCGCCAGATTTGTATTCGACCCATTCCCCATGACGCGGCGAATTATTCAGCCGCGGCTTTGCCCAATCCTGCGCGCGTCCCGTTGCCAAAAAAGCGCAAAACAGGAACAAACAAAAAAGTCGCGCCAACATTCGTTAGACCTTTCCTCCGGAAGTTACCTTCGCTTTCCAGATCATGTCATCGACACTGAGCCAGCCGGGACCGTGAAAGAAAATGTAGAGAAAAACGAAACAGTACAGAACCGCGGCCTCGCCATGATTTTGAATGGGAAAGAATGGAGCGCCCTTTGCATGAAACATGAAATAGGCCACCGCCATTTCACCGCTGGCGAGGAATGCGGCCGGGCGCGTGAGCAATCCAAACGCGATCAGAAATCCGCAGATCAATTCAAGCCACGCGCCGGCCAGCATGAGTCCCTCGCCCGCGCCATGACCGCCGGGCGGAAAGCCGAGAATTTTTTGTCCGCCGTGGCAGGCGAAAAGAAGGCCGATAATGATTCGCATGATGCAGTACACTGTACTCGCGTAGCGATTGAGGAAGTTCATGGCAGCGAGGCTGCCGAAATGCCCGACCCCGGTCAAGCTGTCACAATCTCGCGATGAAAGCGCACATCGGCTGTTCAGGTTGGTTCTATTGGCATTGGCGCGGAATTTTTTATCCCGATACGAAACGAACCGACAGCTGGTTCAAACATTACACGCAAAATTTTCGCACGGTCGAACTGAACGCACCGTTCTATAAATGGCCTAAGATCGCCACCGTAAAGTCGTGGGTGCGCAATGCGCCGGAAAATTTCCGTTACTCCGTCAAAGTGAATCGCCTCATCACACACGAAATGCGTCTCGTGCGCACACGCATGCTGGTCGAGGAATTCTGTAAGTTCTCAGAAATTCTCGGGCCGAAACTTGGCTGTTTCCTATTCCAATTTCCGCCGAGCTATCGCTATACCGCGTCGCGTTTGCAAAGCATCGTGCGCCAGCTCGATCCGCAACGTCGCAATGCCGTGGAATTTCGTCACCCGAGCTGGTGGCGCGAAAGCGTCTACGAAGCATTCAAAGTGCGCGGACTGATTTTTACCACGGTGAGCGCGCCGCGGTTGCCCGATGATCTGATCAAGACCAGCGAGGCCATTTACCTTCGATTGCATGGCCGCAGCCGCTGGTACCGACATGATTACAGCGACGAAGAGTTAGCTGTTTGGGCTGAGAAAATTCGCGCGAGCCGCGCCCGGGAAGCGTGGATTTATTTCGATAACGATCGTGACGCGTTCGCGATCAGGAATGCACGCGAGCTCACGCGCAGATTGCGCAAGATGGGAATCGACGTGGTCTAACGAGTGGCGGAACGGATCATTATCGTCGGCGGCGGCGCAGCTGGTTTTTTTGCCGCCATCGCCTGCGCCCACGCAAAACCGGAAAACGACGTTCGCATTCTCGAACGCGGCTCGAATTTTCTGACCAAGGTTCGCATCTCGGGCGGCGGACGTTGCAATGTCACGCATACGCCGCTGGATCCGCGCACTTTCAGTAGTCGTTATCCGCGAGGCGAACGCGTCCTGATCGGTGCGCTCCATCGTTTCTCCGCGGAGGAGACGATGGCGTGGTTTCAACGGCATGGCGTCCGACTGAAAACCGAAGAAGATGGCCGCATTTTTCCCGTGACCGATTCGTCCGGAACCGTGATCGATTGCCTGCTCTTCGAAGCAAAAACGGCCGGAGTAAAATTGATGCTGCGTGCGGGCGTGGAGAAAGCGCGTCGCCTAACGAGTGGTGAGTTTGAATTGACCTTGGCGGATGGGACTGCGCTCACGTGCGATCGCTTGCTCCTCGCGACCGGCGGCGCGCGCGATGCCAGCGGCGCGCAGATCGCGCACTCGCTGGGTCACAATATCGAGCCAGCGGTTCCATCACTCTTTTCCTTGCACGTTGCCACGCCGTGGTTGCGCTCATTGCCCGGAGTTTCTGTAAATGAAGTCGAGCTTACTGTTCTCGAAACCAAGCTTCGCGAACGTGGTCCGATTCTGATCACGCATCACGGCGTGAGCGGTCCGGTTGTCCTGCGGGTTTCCGCTTGGGGAGCGCGAGTTCTGGCGGCCCGTGACTACAAGTTCAGGCTGCGAATCAATTGGCTACCACAAATGAATGAGGCCGACATTGCGGCCGAATTTCAGCAGCGCCGCGCCACCCAACCGAACAAGCAGGTCGCAAATTCGCCTTTCGTTTCTCTGCCAGCGCGCCTTTGGCAAGAACTCGTTAGGCAAGCGGCGGTGGCGGACGACACTCGTTGGACAACCCTATCCAGAAGCGATTCTCTTGCACTCGTTAGGCAACTTACGGCCACTGAGGTCGCGGTTGACGGACAGTCGCTTAACAAAGACGAGTTCGTGACTTGCGGCGGCGTTCGGCTGTCGGAAGTAAATTTCAAAACGATGGAGAGCCGCCTCGTGCCGCATCTTTACTTCGCGGGGGAATTGCTCGATATCGACGGCATTACCGGCGGCTTTAATTTTCAGTCAGCCTGGACGACCGGTTGGATCGCGGGACATGCGATGGCAGATGCGAGCGAAACGAAAAATTTCTGAACAGATAGAATCGGCGATCGCAAACGTGCGGCAGATTTATGCCGAGCTCGCGCAACGGCCGATCGAGCGCAACTGCACGCGCTCGCAAGAATGCTGTCATTTCAAACTCACCGGCCGCACACCCTACCTAACGAGTGGTGAGGCACTGCTCGCCGCGCGCGCCTTCAAAGCCACTGGTCGCAAGACTCTCCCTGAAAATTCCGACGGTGTTTGTCCCATGCTCGATCGCGTGTCGGGTAATTGCGTGATCTACGATGCGCGACCATTCGGTTGCCGCACGCATTTTTGCGCCGCGGCGGGTGGACCGTACGGGCGGCGGGAAGTTGTCGATTTGATTCATCGCCTGGAAAGAATTGATTCCGAACTCTGCGGCGACGGCGCGCGTGCGTTACCGCATGCGCTGGCTAATGCGATGGAGCGACTCCGTTAAGGTGAAGAAGTCCTTGCTGCCGCTTCTGCTCTTGATCGGCAGCAGTGCGTTCGCAATCGATGCAGCTTCGGTCCGCGCCGCGGCTGCGTATTCCGCTAGCCGCGGCGACGTGTCGCTCTTGATCATGCAGTCGGGAAAGATTTTAGAGGAACGTAACGCCGATTCGCCGCGGAAAATTTACAGCGGCACGAAAGCATTTTGGGGTCTGGCCGCCGTGGCGGCGGCGCAAGACGGTTTACTCAATCTCGACGAACGCGTCGCCGAAACGATTCCTTCATGGAAAAATGATCCGCGCAAAGCTCGCGTAACCATCCGGCAGCTACTCGATTTCTCAGGCGGCCTCGCACCTGGCTTCTTCCTGCATAATAACAATCCGGGTGATCGCGATCACCTAGCCGTACGTCTCCCCTTGGTCGCTGACCCGGGTAGCACCTTCATCTATGGACCTGCGTCCTTGCAGGTGTTTCACCAGATCTTGAAGGATAAGCTACACGGGCAATCACCCACGGCATACCTGGAGCATCGCGTCTTAAGCCGAATCGGTCTTGGCTCGCAGCGCTACTTGAATGATCGCGCGGGCAATCCTCTTCTGGCCGCGGGCTGGTTACTTACTGCCAGACAGTGGTCACGCCTAGGTAAGTTAGCTCTAGCTCAAGGAGCCCCGGTAGTTAGTTCCGGCTCCTTCACGCAAGTTACCAGAGGTTCGCCGGCTAATCGCACATTCGCCTTCGGTTGGTGGAACAATCGCGCGGCACCGGGTGGACGTGAGTTTGATTTTGAAAGCATGCTAACGCCCAACTGGCGCCGACAGGATTGGCATAACGCATGTATCTGTCGCGATGCACCGAGCGACTTGCTTCTATGCATCGGCTCTGGCTATCAACGCCTCTACGTTATTCCTTCGTTAGAAGTCGTGGCGGTAAGACACGGCACCGGTGCCACCTACTCCGATGCTACCTTTCTACGTTTGCTCCTGGGACGACGTTGAGTGCTACTCTCGCGGCGTGGCAATAATCAGCGAAGAGCGATGCGGACGCCATTGATAACCGAAGCCAAATTCCAGCAGCACAGGGTTACTTTCGCGAAATGCCTGGGCTAAGTCCGGCTGGGGATACTTTTTGAAGATAGGAATAGGTCCAACAAACCTTCCGCAGACACGAATGTTCCATTTCCTCCGATCGAAAAATCGAAAAGGTATCCCGGAATCATCCTGCACCAGCACCTTGCTGTGAGTAAGCAGAAAGTCGCGCACCTTCGAAAACCAAGCCTCCTGCATAAGAAAACTGGCCGCTTTAACCAGGCTTGCACCCAGGCCTTGTCGCTCGCATAACTTCATAAACCCGGGCGCGTTCCTGATTCCTTCATCAGAAAGATTACTCGCGAAATAGTAGAGCGTTTGTGTTCTACCGTCACTGCTCGCAAAAATAATCCGGACCCCTGGCGTCCCTTTTCCTTCAGCAATGAAGCCGCCTTCCCGATCAAGCGCTACCAATTCAACCGACTCAATAGTGCACCCAAGGCGCGCCAGAAAGACGTATAAGATAGGTAACGTCCCACCTAGTTGTTTTTGGGCAAGATCGCTCTTCATCTTCTTCGTGACGAAGAAGCTCCAGCTCAAAGAAGTCTCAAGCGATTTCCGTAGGTTACTCAAGACAACATCGAGTTGCTCGCGGGGAATCTGATCGAGATCCGGGATGACACCTACCGGCTCAGTGCCGGCCAGATAGTAAGCGTTGGCATTAGGAAAGAAGGCATTGGCGTAAAGAAAATCCGGGCCGCTAAACATGTAGTACATCGGTCCTTGATCATTATAAGCCTCGCCGAGAAAATCGGGGGCCCATTCGCGAATTTTCGCGAGCTGATCCACTTCAAGCTGATTCCAAGCGCGGGTAAACTCCGCGGCATGCCTCTGCCAGGCCGCCTCGTGACTACGAGCTTCCAGTGGCGTGCCCACCACAGACAAGCCGGCCAGATACCTGGCGGTGGCATCGGCTAATTCCGCCTGCGCCCACACATGCGCGCAAAGTGCGAGCGGCAGCAAATGAAGGAACCGTCTCAAAGCCACCTTCAACCGCAGGTAGCTAACATGAGAATGCCACGGTCAATTTGCCAATGATAACCAAAAGCGAAACCCAGAGGCGCTGGCGGCGGGTCTTGTTGATAGAGGGTATTCAAATCCGGCTGAAAATACTTATCGAACATTTCCTTATGCGGCACGTAGCGTCCATAGCAGCTAACCGTCCAGCCTTTGGGAAACGCGCGCAAAGGAATACCCGAATCGTCCTGCACGATTACCTTGCTGTTCGCTAACAAAAAATTACGCACTCCGCTAAAGCCTTCGCCGTGCATGAGGTAGGAAGCGGCTTTGAGTAGACTGAGGCCTTGTCCTTGTTTTGCGCACCAGCGGAGAAAATTGCTATTACCTGCGGATAGGTCGGTCTTGAAGTAATACAAGGTCTGAAGCCGGCCGGCGTGGTTGAAGTTAATCTTAACGCCAGGCGCCGGGCTATCGATGTAGCTGGTATCAAGCACGACACAGCCTGTCCGGGCGAGAAAGACATATAAGATAGGTAAGGTCCCGCCTAACTCCGAGCGCCCAAGGTCAGTCCGCATGTCTTTAGTTATGAAGTAATGTGTCTGCAGGATTGTGGCCATCGAGGCACGCAAAGCACTTAGCTGATTGGCGAGAGCCTCCTGCGGAATTCGGGTCATGTCCGGAACTTGCCCAATAGGCTCCAAGCCAGCGAGAATGTAGGTCCTGGCATTCGGAAAGAAGGTTTGCGCGTAAAGAAAATCCGGACCGCTAAACATGTAATACATGGTCGACTTGTCCCTGTAATAAGTGGCGGCATTAGCAGTCATCCAGGCGCGGATAGGACCTAACTGGAAATGCTCCTTCTTTTCCCACGCTGTTTGCATGGCATCAGCGTGGCTGGCCCATCCTTCAGTTTGGCTTAGTGCCTGTAACGGACCTTCCACCGGTAAACCGGCTAGGAAGAGGGCTGTCTCATCCAGCGTGGGCGCTCTTTGCGCCACGGCCGACGCGACCGTAACAAGAAAAAAACAAAGCGAACGCACTTTCATTGAGTAATGGAGCTTTCGGCGACCGCGGTCTTTGGCGAGAGAAAATAAATAATGAGGCCCAGGAGTGTCGTTAACAAACCAAGCAGCGAAGGACTGCGTGTAGAAGGATTGAGAAGTAAGTTCGCCAGCATCCAGCAACTGATCGCGAGAAAAATGAGTGGTGTAATCGGATAACCCCAAACCTTGAAAGGTCGCGGCAAGCTAGGTCGTCGCCAACGGAGAACAAAAACGCCAAGGACCGTTAATGCCGAACAAAGGGTAAGGCTAAACTGTACGTAGTTGACGACCGATTGGAAGGTGGCGCTGAGCAACATCACATTAACAATGACGAATTGCGTCAGGATTGCATTCACGGGAATGCCGCGCTTATTTCGCCGCGCGAAGCGACTCAAGACGTGCAAGTCTTCTCCCATCGCTACAGTCACGCGCGGTCCGATCCACATCATCGCGCTGACGGTCGAAATCAAACCGAGACAAATGAACAAGGTGACGATTTTCCCGCCGGCCGAACCAAAAATGTGCGCGCCGGCGATGAGCGCGACTTGCTGTTTGCCGACGATTTCCGCCATCGGTGTCGTGCGCAGGAAGACCACGTTCAAGCCGACGTAAAGCAGAGTGACGAGCAATGTTCCTAATCCTACGGAGAGCGGAATATTCCGCGACGGATTTCGAATTTCACTCGTGATATAAGTGGAGGCGTTCCATCCCGAGTAGGCATACATCACCCAAAAGAGACTCACTGCGAAGGGCGTGCTCACGATTAACCTGCCATCGCCTTTCACCGGAAAAAATGAAACTGCCTGCGTGCCGATAACACAAAATCCGGCGACGATAATCACCACAATGAGTCCGACTTTGAGCAAGGTCGACCCGCTCTGAAAAACGCTGCCGAGCCGGACATCGAGCAGTAAAATCAAAGTCGTAATCCAGACCACGGCGAGTCCCCAGAAAAGCGGATTCGTTCCTGGAATTATTTCGGACAAGTAGGTGCCGAAGGGCATGGCCGCGATCGCGACCGGCGCGGAAAAGCCGACCGTGCCCGAAACCCATCCCGCCAGAAAACCAAGCGACGGATGGTAAATTTCGCGCAGGAAATTGTATTCACCGCCGGAGCGCGGTAAGGCCGCTCCGAGTTCCGCATAACAAAGCGCCCCACACATCGCGCAAATGCCCCCGATAATCCAAAGGGCGATAATGGCAGAGCCGCTCGGCAAATCGCCGACCTGAAAACCGAGACTGGTGAAAATCCCGGTGCCCACCATGTTCGCGATGACGATGCAGGTGGCCGTGAGCAACGAGATGCCGTGAGCGCCGGCGACGGACGTGCGCCGCGTCATCGGAAAGTGTTACGCCGCTTTTTTGTGATGAGTCTTCGCCTCGTGCTTGCCCTTCGCTTTCCCGGTTTTCTTTTTTATGCCGTGTGATTGTTGCAGGCTCTGTTGCAGGACGGCAACCAAATCGATCATCTTTGTCGCAGCCGGCGCTTTCTTCGGTTTCGAATCAATTTCTTTCCCGCCGAACTCGACTTTCTCCTCGATCACTTCCAGCAGCGCCTCGCGGTAATCGTCCTTATATTTCTCCGGATCCCATTTCGCGCTCATGCTTTCCACGAGCGCCTTCGCCATATCCATCTCGCGTTTTCCCGGCTCGAGTTTTTTTGGAACCTTGAGCGTCTCGGGATCAGCCAGCTCTTCGGCAAAATGCATCAACTCGAGCACGAGCGCGTCCTTCAATGGTTCCACGCCCGCCAGGTATTGACGCGTCTTGATCACCACTTTTGCGATGCCGACTTTCTTTTCCTTCGTCAACGCTTCGCGCAACAAGACGTAGGCTTTGTCGCCACCTTTCTGCGGCTCGAGGTAATAGGGCTTGTAGAAATACATCGGGTCGATCTCCTCGACATCCACGAAATCCTGGATGTCGACCGTCTGGGTCGCTTCGAGGTCGACGCGCTGAAAATCTTTCTCGCCCAGCACGACAAATTTTCCCTTTTCGTACTCGTAGCCTTTGACGATTTCGCCCCAGGGCACTTCTTTGCCATCCTTCTCCGCGACACGTTTATAATTTACTGGGCTGTGATCGGTCGCGCGCAGCAAGCGAAACTTCAGATCCTCTTTCCGCGTCGCGGGATACAGAGCGATCGGAATATTAACCAGACCAAAACTGATACTGCCCTTCCAGATTGCACGCATAACCAACGTTCGCTTTTCCCGCCGCTTTTGGTCGCGACTTAGAACTGATCGAGCGCCGCTTCTTCGTCGAGGACGCGTTTCGCTTCCTCGAAAATCTTCTGCGCTTCGTCCGTGGAATTACCGACCGCGGTCAAGCCGAGCAGACCGGTCGTTCCGAGGGCGCTGAGCATGTGAAACACGACGCCGGTTTGCCGGACTTGTCCGAAATGCAAACCGCGCCTAACGACCAGATCGAACAAGTCGTTAGGCGTGAAACCACGATATTTCGGCGAATGCACGTGATCGCTCGCCACCAAAAATTTCTTCTGACCATTCGGCGCGGTGAAGATGCCGCTCTTCCAATCGTAAGTTCCGCCGGTGAGAAATTGCAGCGTCAGAAATGGATGGGTCGTGCCGCCTTTGCGCAGGTTCACTTCGATCGCATAGATTTCCCACGGCGCCGATTCATTCGCGCGCGTGACGACAAAATCGATCGCGAAACGACCGATAACGCCGGCCTCGGCGAGCAACGCGCCCACTTTTTCTGCTTCATGACTGATGGCGATCGCATAGGCGGGATCGGCGGGAAAGATGCAGCCCAGGTAACTTTGCCCGCTCGGACCGCCGAGCATTTGATCGTGCGTCGAGAGCATTTCTACTTTCCCGAGAGGCGTAACACGCAATTGCACGCTCGGACTCCGCACTTCCTGCGCGCCCACTCCGACTCGCTCCTCCACGATGCCGCCGCGCAGTCGAAATTTCTCCGCGTAATCATCGAACTTTATCGTCGCCAGTTCGAAACGCATCGCGCGAATCCGTTCGGCGATCGACTGCTCGTTAGGCGAATTTAGATTCGTCAGCTCGACCAGCGCGTTGCCTTCACCAGAAACGCCTTCGTTTAACTTCACCACCGCCTGACGCATGGTCGGTCGCTGCACATACATTTTCGTTAACGCAGCCGTCACTTCCTCGATGCTCTGTAAATTTTCCACGCCGAGCGGATGACTGACACCCGCGCGGGCAAAGAGCTGCCGACAACCGGTCTTCGTTCCGAAATGGAAAAATTTCGGATCGGCCCCGTAGAGTGGAATGCCGAGGCGCAAAGCAAGATTTCGTTCGAGAAATGTCGTGTTGTAACAAACGAGGTGTGCACGGTCCTTGTCGGGAATGAGCGCGCGGACTTGCTCGAGCAGGCGCGGACGCTCGAGCAGTTTCAAACTGAGTGGACGCGCCGAACCATCGAACGGGGCGAGGAGCGTGAGTCGCTGACGCGCGTGACTCGGAATCACGGCGGGCAACAGGTCGAGATAATATTCGATCACGCTGGGATGGATCGCCTGCGACGTAACGTAGATCATCCGTGCGCGCGGTTGCGCGAGCAGCAACAACAAGAAAAGGAACCGCTCCTCGTAGGCCTGCACTTCCGCGCCGCTCGCGCTCATGTCGATGCTCATGGAAGGGATGACCACGATGGTCTGCTCGTCCTGATTGAATGATTCAATCGAACGCCACAGTGGAACCAGTTTCGTTTGCAGCGCGTCAAATTCCGCCGCGGCCTGCTCGGCCGTTCGACCGGAAAGACCGGCGAGTGATGGATCGATGCTCATGAGGGTGAGAAGCGGAGCAGTCTCTTCGCGGAATATTTTGCGAGCGAGGAAAATTCTCGCCGATTGGAAAACGGATTAGAGTGGTGAGTGCGGAATCGATGCACTCTGCGCGGGCGAGTCGGCGGCGTGCTCGTGCGAATTTTTACCAAACGACATCCACCGGATTCGGCGGAGGCGCTCGCGGTGCAGTCGCGGCGCAATTTGGGAACGCCGGCAGTGCTGTTCAAGCTCTGGTCGCTTTTCGGTGGAGTGAAAATTCAACAGACGAACTGCGCGGTGCCATGCGAACTCATCCGCGCGCAGGAACATGCACAGACGACGCTGCTTTTCTTACATGGTGGCGGATATGTTTGCTGTTCTCCGCAAACGCAGCGGCCCATCACGATTACGCTCACGCGTCTGCTCGCCGCGCAAACTTATGTGCCCGAATATCGGCTCGCGCCCGAACATCCTTTTCCCGCGGCGGTAGAAGACGCCATCGCCGCCTACGGATTGGTCAGCGCGGAGGCGGCGAGAACTAAAACACCTTTCGTTCTGGCAGGCGATTCCGCGGGTGGCGGCCTGGTCATCGCACTTGCCATCCATGCACGGGATGCCGGGCTCCCGCTGCCTTCGTCAATCCTAACGTTTTCTCCGTGGGTCGATCTCACGGGAGAGCGCGAAGAAGAAATGCGGCAACGTGAAAATCTGTGCGACATGTTTTATGCGGAAAGTTTCCCCGCTTATTCCGCGGCATATCTCCAAGGAGCGGAGCCGCGCTCGCCGCTCGTTTCGCCGCTTTTCGCAGATCTGAGAAATCTTCCGCCACTGCTGATCGAGGTCAGCGACACCGAACTTCTTTCCGATGAGGCTGTGCAGCTGGCAGAACGCTGGCGCGAAGCAGGAAATGTCGTGGAACTGAATATTTCGCCGCGCCTGCCGCACGGATGGCAAATGCTAACGCCGTTTGTTCCAGAAGCGTACGAGTCGCTCGCACGCGCGGCAGCATTCGTTAGGCAGCAGCTTCCAGTTGCTCGCGCTTAACCCCGCGCAACTCGAAAAGACGAATGAGCGATTCTTCGATGAGATTGTTCGGACACGATGCACCCGCGGTGATGCCGATGACGATTCGGCCATCGGGCAGCCAATTTCTTGCGATCACTTCCTCTTTTTGATGCAGGTCGTAGTGGAGAATTTCGTCTTTGGAAAGTAGCCGCGACGCATTGCGGACAAAATAGGTAGGTAATTTTTCTTCGCCCATCTCGGCGAGATGCGACGTGTTCGAGCTGTTGTAGCCGCCGACCACGAGCAGCAAATCCATTTTCACATCGAGCAATTCACGCAACGCATCCTGACGTTCCTGCGTCGCGCCACAGATGGTGTCGAAGAACCGAAAATTTTTCGCGCCGAGTTCCGCACCGTCGCGATCGCTGATGGCCTGTCGAATTCGACGCTGCACTTCTTCGGTTTCACCACGCAGCATCGTGGTCTGATTGGCCACACCAATAGTGCGGAGATGAATGTCGGGATCGAAACCGGCCGAGTAGGCGTTGCGGAATTTTTCGAGAAACTCCTGCTTATTGCCGCCGTGCCGGATGTAATTACAAACGTAATCCGTTTCCGCGAGCGTCAGTACGACGAGATAATGACCTTTGCCATCGCCGAGCGCGCGCGAGCTGGTCGCTTTCGTCTCTTCGTGTTCGGCTTTGCCGTGAATGATGGAAGTAGCCGATTCGCTGGCGTATTTCCGCACGCGTTTCCAAACACTCATGACGTCGCCGCAGGTCGTATCGACAATCTGGCAACCGCGCTCTTTGATTTGCTGCAAGGTCGAAACTTCGGTGCCGAAGGCGGGGACGATCACGACATCGTTTGGCTCCAGATCCGCGATGTCGGCTTCCTTGTTTTTACCCATCAAATTCTTGATGCCTAACGAACGGATTTGCTCGTTCACTTCCGGGTTGTGAATGATTTCTCCCAGAATGTAGAGGCGACGATCTTTGAAAACTTTTCCGGCGGCGTAAGCCAGATCGATCGCGCGTTCCACCCCGTAACAAAAACCAAATTGCTTGGCCAACCGCACCGTGACATCGCCTAACGAGAGGATGCCACCATTGCGTCGGATCTTATCGACGATGTCGCTGCGATAATGCGCCTCGACCTGCTCCTGCACGGCCGTCATCACTTCCGGGGTGCGCAGGTTCACTTTCTCGCGCGCCGTCGTGCCGCTGGAGATCAGATTCGTGCTCACGTTGAACTATCGGGCAATGCCCGGCTTTAGCTAATCCTCCAGGAGCGGTCCCGAGGGACGCTGGAAGGCGGCATCGGAAATGGAGACGCGTCCGGGCGGGTCGGGCGTATGCGAATCATCGATGCGCTGAACTTTAGGGCCGTAGGTTGCATCTTCAGGTTGGGTCTCGCCGATACTTACCGGCGTGCCGCTATGAACGAGCGCATAGAATTTCGCCGCCGCCTCGCCTTTCAAACGCAAACAGCCGTGACTGCGCGGACGCAGATGGACGTAGCCCTGATGAAAACCGTAGGCCGGCGCGAATTCACACCAGTAACCCATCGGGTAACCGACGTAACGCCCGGGAATATTTGCGCCCGCAGTCGCGGGAATAACGCGATCACCTTGGACACGAAAGCCGTAGGAGCCGGAGCGTTTGTGTTCTTCCTTGCGGTAAATGGTGAAGCTGCCGCGCGGCGTGGGCTTCTCCGAAATGCCGACCGTCGTCGCTACCGCCATCAAACAACGATCTCCTTCCATTACGTAAACATTCTGTTTCGAGAGCGAAACTTTCACGCGGACGGCACTAGGATTGTGCGGCCGATGCGCGACGACGTGATAATTGCCGCCGCCGGATACCATCGAGCCGGTTTCGCAACTCGTTAGGCAAAGCGCGCCGCCTGCGGCCAAAAGCAAAGAGATTCGGGAAAGAAATCGCATAGTTAGGAATGGAAGGAGCGCAGGCGCGGCATCTTGTCAACGCTGCGCACCGGCGAGGAGGCGATTGAAATGGGCGGATTCCTTCGCGTAGTCGGGATACGCGCGCCCCGGATTTTGCGGAAGGTAGCGCCAGTGTTTATACATCCAGAGCCAAGGCGCAGGTTTTTGCCTAACGACTGGTTCAAACGCATCCCAGCAAGCTTGCGCGATTTCCTTCTCAGTGTCGTCAGGTGAAATTTTCAGCGCTGGATGCAGCACAAGACGGTAACGACCGTGCGGCAACGGCTCACAATGGGTCGGGATGATCGGCGCTTGCGTGCGCTGATGCAGCCAGGCGTGTGACAGCGTGACGGAAGTTTGCATGCCAAATGAAGTAATCGGCACGCTCGGAAAGCGCGGCGAAACACGCAGATCGACGGCAAACGCGACGTTGCGTCCGGCGACCAGGGATTTGTAGAGCCGAAGTAACGCGCCTTCGCGTCGCACAGTTTGGTATCCGCCAGTCTCACGCAGTTTGTTAATCGGCCCGGTGAGCAGCGGGTTCTTGAAAGCCTGCGTCACGACCGTGCATTCGAAGCCACTCAAACCGAGCGCGAGCGAGATCAGTTCGAAACCGCCATAATGCAGACAGGCGAAAATCAAACCGCGCTTTCCGTATTTTTTTCCCACTCGCGCCAGATCCTCTAAATCGAAAACGGTCTGCAGATTTTCACTCGTTAGGCGCGGGCTCCAATAGAGATCGGCCGCCGCGCGCGAAAAATGTTGATAGGAGTGCCTAACGAGTCGTCGACGCTCTCGTGGCGAGAGCTCATCGCCGAAAGCGCAGACAAGATTACTCGAGGCCACCTGCCGGCCTTCGCGGTCAAGTTGGCTAACGACTAATCCGATGACACTGCCGAACCAGCGACCGAGCGGACGCGGTAGTCGCGGAAACAGCGTGCTGGCCGCCTTGACCAGAAACAATTCCGCGCGATGACGAATCTTCTTCCAGCGCGAACTCATGTCTGCGCCGGCTGCGCGATGCGACTGCGATCAAGTTTTTCGTAATTCGGTCGCGCGGCAATCTGTTCAAAGAAGGGCGATTCCTGCGAGTAAAACGGATACGAACGCGTGGCCTCGATCGGCTTATAGCGCCAATGTTTATACATCCAAAGCCACGGCGCAGGATTTTGCCTAACGACTGGTTCGAAGGCGTTCCAACAAGCCTGCGCAATTTCTTGGTGCGTCGCTCCTTTTGCAGGCTGCACTTTTGGCAGGGCCACAACGCGGTAGCGTCCGTGCGGCAACGGCTCGCAATAAATGGGGATGAGCGGAACGCCGGTGCGCTCCTGTAACCACGCGTGCGCGACCGTGATTATCGTTTTCAATCCAAAACATTCGATCACGATGGTGGGATGATGCGGCGGCAAGGTCGTATCGACGAGCAATGCGACGCGTCCTTTTTTTCGGAGCGTTTTGTAGAGGCGAATGATTGCGCCCTCGCGCGGCACGTTCTTGTGTCCTGACTGTTGCCGCAGGTGCTGGAAGAATTCATCAAGCAACGGATTCTTGAATTCCTGCGTGAGAATGTCGCATGGATAACCGAGCCACGCCGTGGCGAGCCCGAGCCATTCGAAATTCCCGTAGTGATAGGTCCCCACTACGCAGCTATCGGAATACGGTGCGATCTCGGCGAGGGCGCGTTCGAGATTTTGAAATTCGATGTATTCTCTGAAGTTCTGCGCGTTCAGTCGCGGACTCCAGAAGAGATCCAGCATCGCGCGCGCGAAATGTTCGTAGGATTCGCGGGCAATTTGGCCGCGGCGCTCAAGCGAGAATTCGTTTCCGAAAGCTGCCTCGAGATTCGCCATTGCCACGCGATAACCGGCGCGATCAAGACGCGCCACCAGTCGTCCTAAAAATCCTGCGATTTGGTAACACGCATCGCGCGAAAACAGAGGCACGATCTTGAGCACGGCCATGAGCGCGAGCCATTCGATCCGATAGCGAAACCTTTTCCACATCGGCGTGGAGCCTACGCAATCTTCTCGACGCTCGCGAGCGCAGGCACGAAAGAAGAACAATGGCGCGCGCAGTTATTCTTTTGAGCGGTGGTCTCGATTCTTCCGTGACGCTGGCCCTGGCCGTTGCAGAGAAATTCGAGCCGTACGCGCTTTCCTTCGAATACGGACAACGTCACCAGATCGAGATCGAAGCGGCGAAACGCGTCGCGCACTCGTTAGGCGTGCGCGATCATCGCATCGCGCAAATTGATTTGCGTGTCTTTGGCGGATCCGCGTTGACGGATGAAATTGCCGTGCCGCAAGGGCGCGCCGCCGATGAAATGGCCAGTGGCATTCCAATTACTTATGTACCGGCACGTAACACCATCCTGCTTTCCTACGCGCTTGCTTTTGCCGAGACAATTGGCGCGACGGATATTTTCATCGGCGCGAATGCGGTTGATTACAGCGGTTATCCGGATTGCCGACCGGAATTTCTGCGTTCGTTCGAAGAGCTGGCCAACCTGGCGACGAAAGCGGGAGTGGAAGGTGCGCAATTCAGAATCCACGCACCTTTGCTTCGCCTAACGAAAGCTGAGATCGTGCGCAAAGGCGCGGAACTGGGCATGGATTTTTCGATGACGCACAGTTGCTACGATCCCGCGACCGACGGGACTGCCTGCGGCAAATGCGACGCGTGTTTGCTTCGACTGAAGGGATTTCGCGAAGCGGGGATGAGCGATCCGATTCGTTACGCCACGCGATGAAACGATTACAACGCGTCCTCGAACTTACCGTCGCGGAGCAGCGGGTCGTGATCGTGCTGTTGCTCGTATTCGTTCTTGTCGTCGCTTATCAGACGCATCGGGAGAGAGTGAAAACGGCGCCTCCGCCGAGCAATCAATCACCGAGTCCGGGAATTTTGCCGTAGCCGACGAAGTCCGGCGTGCGACCATTCGTCGCCGCTCGGCCAGGACGCGAGACGCGGAAATCGAAAACGCTCACGCCGTAACGCGATTCGTCGTGATAGGTGCGACCATCGCTCGCGCCGACCATGATGCGGCGGCCCGTGCTCTTTTCGCGACCGAGATAAATCATCGCATGTGTGATCGGCGGATCGCGATTGATGTCGTATGTGCCGGTCCAAAACATCAGGTCACCCGGTTTCAAATTGGCCAGCTCAAAGGTGTCGTCGCTGCGACTAACGACCACTTCGAATTTTCCCGATTTGCGCACCCAGATATATAGCTCGCTCGAATCACGCGGCACATTCGTCAGGCCTTGTTGTTTCAGGAGGTAGTAAACGAAGCCGGAGCAATCCAAGCCGCCGGTGGATGGATCAGCCGAGCCGTATTGGTAACTTAAGCCACGGGAAGCGAGTTCGAGCGCGTCGGTGACCAACTTCTTCACCGGCCCGGGATAATTTTCGAAACCTGAGATCTCGTTAGGCGAAATAGAAACGCCTGGCGGCTTTTCCTTCTTCTCGTTAGGCGACGGAGTGGGTTTCGGCGTCTCTTCCGGCGTCGGAGTTGGTGAAGATTTCTTGTGCCTCCGACTGGAAGGTGAAGGCGAGGCTGTCGTTGTAGGAGAAGGTGTTGGCGTTTCGGTGGGCGTCGGAGTTGGTGTGGCCTTTTTTTTCTTTTTGCCGGACGGAGCTTCGGATGCGGATGGCGAAGGCGATGGCGAAATCGTTGCTTCGGGAGTGACGGTTGGCGTGGGCGACGTTTCTTCTTCTTCCGCTGCTGCTTGTTTGTGGGATCGCCGATGATGTTTCGAAGAGCTGGTTTTCGTATTGTGCGGCGAAGACGAAGGCGCCGGAGTTGGAGATGTTGTTTTCTTTACCGTCGTCGAAACTTTTTTCTTCTTTGGCGTTGGTGTCGGGGTCGGATTAAAAACGCGCTTGATCGCCTGGCCGAATGTTTCTTCGGCCCGCGCAGGGGACGCGACTTCGACGCACCCAATCGCGAGCGCGAGCAACATACAGCTCGCGGATTTCCAACCGCAGCGGTTCAACGCGACAGTTCCTTCAGGATGGCTTTGTTCAACCGAATGCCCGCGTCGAAATTTTCCAGCGGGAAGTTCTCGTTAGGCGAATGCGCTTTGCAATCGGCCAGGGCAAGACCAATCAGCAACGTCTCCACTCCAAGAATAGTGCGGAATTGCGAGGTGATCGGAATACTGCCGCCTTCGCGAATCAGCGCCGGCTCCTTCCCACCGAATGCTTCTTTCAAGGCGCGCTGCGCCGCCTTGCCGACTTCCGAATGCGGATCAGTCAGATACCACGTCCCGCTGTGGCCGTCGGTGATGTCGAGAGTCACGCCCGGCGGACAAACTTTGCGCAGATGTTTCTTCGCCAGTTCCAAAATCTCAGGGCCGTCTTGATTCGGCACCAGTCGGAAGGTGAGCTTCGCTATCGCGTAACTTGGCAAAACGGTCTTTGTCCCCTGCCCCTGATAACCTCCGCCGATGCCGTTTGTTTCCGCAGTTGGTCGCGCCCACAAGCGTTCCGTCGTGCTGTACCCTTCCTCGCCGAAGAGCGTCGATACGCCGGCTTCGTGTTTGATTTCTGCTTCGACATCAACGGGTAAGTTCCGCCACGCTTCACGTTCCCAATCTTCGAGCGGTTTTACTTTGTCGTAGAAACCTTCAATCGCCACGCGACCGTTGTTGTCGTGCAGGCTCGCGATCATTTTCGCGAGCGCGGTCAACGGATTCATAATGGCGCCGCCGAAAACGCCCGAATGCAGATCGATTTTCGGTCCGGTCACTTTCAACTCGAGCGCCGTCACGCCGCGCAATCCGTAACTCAAGGTCGGCACGCCCTTGGCCACCATGCCTGTATCCGAGACCACGACCACGTCGCACTTCAAGGCCGCGAGATTTTGCGAAAGAAAATTTCCAAGATTGCCGCTGCCGATTTCTTCTTCGCCCTCGATGATGAAATGCAAATTCACCGGCAGATCGCCGTCTTTCTCGATCGCTTCCTGGACGCCGAGAATGTGCGCGAGTATCTGTCCTTTGTTGTCAGTCGCGCCGCGGGCAAAAACATAGCCGTCTTTCAAAACCGGATCGAAAGGCGGCGAATCCCAAAGCTCGAGCGGGTCGGGCGGTTGTACATCGTAATGCCCGTAAATCATCACGGTCTTACGGCCGGCCTGATGTTTATTTTTCGCCCACACGACCGGATGACCGGGCGTCGGCATCAACTTCGCCTCCAAACCGATCGCGGTGAGTTTTTCCACGAGCCAATGCGCGCATTCGGCAACGTTGTCCGCATAAACCGGATCTGTCGAAACGCTGGGGAACCGCAAAAATTGATAATAATCTTCGAGATGACTTGCGCGCATTCCAAGACGTTAGACAGGTTCTGTGCGTTTTGCTATTGGCTTTGAATGCCTAACGAATCGGCGACGGGGGTCGCGCCTAAAAATCTGGATGCGCAACTGGTGCGCGCGATCGGCGTGCCCGCTCTCACGGCCAACATCGTCAACGCAACGATCGGCGCGGGTATCTTTGTTCTTCCGGCGCTCGTCGCGCGAGGTCTTGGCGCAGCGGCGCCGCTGGCGTTTGGGGTTTGCGCGATTGCGATGGTTCTCTTCGTCACCTGCTTCGCCATCGCCGGCAGTCGCGTGGCCTTGACCGGCGGACTCTACGCCTACGTGGAAGTTGCGTTTGGCCGCTACGTCGGATTTCTCGGCGGCATTCTCTATTATTTAACTGCGGTGCTCGCTGTAGCCGGAGTGGTCAATGTCCTGGCCGATTCGCTGACGAGCATTCTGCCGATCTTGTCCAATCCGCTCGGGCGCGCGGTTTTGATTTTTCTCATCTATGGAGTGCTCGCCTTTATCAATGTGCGCGGAGTTCGAGCAGGTAGCACTGCAGTAACCGTAGTCACGGCCGCGAAACTCATCCCGCTGCTCGTCTTCGTCATCGCGGGATTCTTTTTCATTAAGCCCAGCGCGTTGGCCTGGCCTGGCTTACCGACGAGTAAACAACTTGGCGACAGCGTTCTCTTGTTGATCTTCGCGTTCGTTGGAATCGAAGTCGCTCTCATTCCCAGCGGCGAGGTGAAGAATCCGACGCGGACTGTGCCGCGCGCGATCTACTTCGCTCTGGCCGTGACGACGCTCCTTTACGTTTCCATTCAGCTCGTCGCGCAGGGCACGCTCGGCAATGAGCTGGCGAACAATTCGATCTCTCCCCTCGCCGAAGCTGCCGGCAAGTTTCTCGGTAACTTCGGACGCCTGCTTCTTCTCGCGGGCGCGACGATCTCCGCCTTCGGATTTGTTACCACCGACATCCTCAGCTCGCCGCGAATTATTTTCGCTTTCGGTCGCGACGGGATGTTGCCGGCCTGGTTTGCGCATGTGCATCCGCGTTTTCGTTCGCCCGACGTCGCCATCATTACCTACGCGGCGATTGCATTTGCGATGTCACTGACGTCGACCTTCGAAGGTCTGGCCGTGATGTCGAACGTCGCAGTGCTCTTGCTCTATCTCCTCTGTTTCGCTGCGACGTTCTATCTCCTCCGGCGCGATGTGCGGGCTGACGGTAAACCATTTGGATTTCCCGGCGCGCAGATTCTGCCGATGGTCTCGATCGTCGTAGTCATCTGGATCCTCGCCCACGCCACGCTGCGCGAATTCGAGATCGCGGGCGCGGTGCTGGCCGTGGCGTCGCTGCTTTATTTACTCCGCCGAACAGTACTGCGCGGAAAACGATAGCAACGCGCGTTCCACCACATCTTGTGGACTCAGGTCTGTAATCTACCGCTATCTAGTATTATTTCCTTGCTCAAGAGGGCGGTCGCGGCGTTAATTCCCGCCAGCGACATCTCGCCATTCCCGCATGCATCTGAAGTCTCTTGAATTGATCGGCTTCAAGTCGTTCGCCGATAAAACCATCTTCGAATTCCACGAAGGAGTCACCGCCATTGTCGGCCCGAACGGCTGCGGCAAATCAAACGTACTCGATGCCGTGCGCTGGGTGCTCGGCGAGCAATCGGCCAAAGCATTGCGCGGCGGCGAAATGGCGGATGTTATTTTCAACGGGACCGATTCGCGCAAGCCGCTCGGCTTTTCCGAAGTCTCGTTAACTTTCAGCGATTGCGCGCAGGAACTGGGCGTTGATTGGCACGACGTGCGCGTCTCGCGCCGCGTGTATCGCGATGGCAATTCGGAATACCTGCTCAACAAAACGATCTGCCGGCTGAAAGACATTCACAATCTTTTCGCTGATACCGGCGTCGGGCGCAGCGCCTACTCTATAATGGAGCAGGGCAAGATCGATTTGATTCTCAGCTCGCGCCCGGAAGACCGCCGCACCGTTTTCGAAGAAGCCGCCGGCATCACGAAATACAAGGGCCAGAAAAAAGAAGCTCTGCGCAAACTCGAAGCGACCGAAGCGAATCTCTTGCGCATTGGCGACATCATCAAAGAAGTGAAACGGCAGATCGGCTCGCTGCAGCGGCAGGCCGGAAAAGCGCGGCGTTATCAGGCGTTGATGGCCGACCTGCAAGTGCTCGATACGCATCACTCGCGTCGCAAGCTCGAAGAACTCGAAGCGGAACTGGAACATTGCCGGGCTGCGATCAAAGGCTTCGAAGAAAAAGAACGCGAGACGCTCGCCAAAATCGAAGCCAACGAAAACGAACTCGCGGGCAAACGCGGGGAACTCGACAACATTGACGCGCGCATCGGCGACGCGCGTGCGGAGGTGCAGCGATTGCACAGCGAAATGTCTACGCACCGCAGCCGCATCGAGTTCAACAAACAGCGCGCGCAGGAAATCGCGGAACTGGTAGAACGATACACGCGCGACATCGCGAGTGCGGAAACGAAGCGCAACGAACAAGCCAGCCAGATTCAGGAAGCGGACGCGCTCATCGAGAAGACGACGCATCTTCTCGAAGCGAAGGAGAAAGAGCTGACGGAATTAACGGTGAGGTCTGCATCTCTGCGCACACAACGTACCGAGCGCGAGGGGGAATTGCAGGAACTGCAGATTGCGTTGTCGAAAGCGGAGAATCGCATCGGTGCGCTCGGGGATGAGATCGCGAGCACAAAAAGCCGACGCGACTCGACATTTGCGCGAGTGACCGAGCTTGCCACGGAGATCGGTCACGCGACCAAAGCTCGTGACGAAGCTCAGTCGGCATTCGAACGGGCCAAGACGACGAGCGAAACAGAACAACAAACCGTCGAAAACTTCTTCAACGCTGTGCGCGCGGCCGAGCAGCAACTGCAAGCGCATCAGCACTCGTTAGGCGAAACCGAGAAGGATTTTTTTCAGAACGAACGCGCGATCGCAGAAAAACAATCGCGTCTCGAAATCCTGCGCCAGTTGAACGAAGAAGGCGAAGGCCTCGCGAAAGGTTCGCAGGCCGTTCTGAAAGGTCTGGACGATCCGGAACGAATTCGTCCGGCGCTGGCCGGCGCGCTCGTTTCCGCGCTCAAGGTCGATCGCGAATACATCCCCGCGCTCGAAGCGGCTTTCGGGCGCAACGTGCACGCGATCCTGCTCAACGATCCAACGCTCGCCACCGATATTCTGCGGCGTGTCGCGAATAACAGCCTGGGCCAGGCGGCGCTCGCCTTGCCCGAATTAACCGCGACCGGCCGCGACGATCATCTGGCCGAGTTGCCAAGCGGCGCAATTTCCTGGGCGATTGATAAGGTCGACGTGCCGGAACCGATTCAACAACTCGTTAGGCGATTGTTGCGCGGAGTCGCGCTCGTGCCCGATCTCGAGACGGCCCTTCGCTTGAAGAAAGAACATCCGGTCCTGCAGTTCGCGACGGTCGCGGGCGAATTCATTTCTACGGCCGGCATCGTTTTCGGTGGCTCGGTTAACAACCCCGCGACGTCGCTCTTGGGCCGGAACGCGTTGATCAGCGACGCCACCGATGAAGTTCAATATTTGGAGGAGCAGCGCGCCGCCATCGCCGCGCGACGTGGTGAAATGCAGGAAGCGTCGGGTTCGTTCACTAGCGAGCTGGAAAAAGCACGCGCGCGCCATCAAGCCGCGCATTCCGATCAATCGCAATCGGCCGCGCAGATTCTTTTGCTCGAACATCAACTGCGCGCCGCTGAGGAAAAATTTCATCAACTGCAACGAGAGCGGACGACGCTGGAACAGCAAACCACGCTTTCCGACGAACGGCTTGCGCAGCTCGAGCAGGAACTGGCTTCACTCAACACCTCCGTCGCCGAACAGCAGGTGCGTCGAACTGCCGCAACGGACGCAAGCCAGCAAGCGCATTTGCATGAAGAGGAAACGGCTGAGCAGCTGCAATCGCTTCGCTTGGCCGTGGCCACGGAAAGACAGCGACAGGAAAATCTTGTTAGCCAGCGCCTGCCGATGGCCGCGCGCGAGGAAGAGCTGCGCGAATTGATCGACGCGCGCCGCAGCGACATCACGAATTATGAACGTCGCCTCGAACTGCAACAGACCGAATCGGCGCAGGCGCAGGACGCGATCGATTCACATACGAGCGAGGTGACGCGCGCGGAAGAAAACGTGGCCGCGACTGCGCAGGAACGTTCGACGCGACTCGTCACAGTCAACTGTTTGGAAAGCGAGCTGCGCGGAATCCGGAATTCGCTGAACGAACTACACGATGCGCGCGGTCAGGAACAGGTGCGCCAGACGCAACTGCAATTGCGCGTCGAAAATCTGCTCGAGCATGTCACGCGACGCTATCAGCTGGATCTGCGCGAATTCGCCTCAGATCATTACGCGTTCCAAAAGACGCTGCGCGTACAACTGAAGCGCCGCGAACCTGAAGCAGGCGAATCCCCTGAGGTCGAGCCGACGGAAGTTGAGAACATTATCGGCGAATTGACCAGGCAACTCGACGCGATGGGGCCGGTAAATCTCGACGCCGTGCATGAGTATGACGAACTCGAAGAGCGTCATCGTTTTCTCGAAACGCAAAACAACGACCTGACCGCGTCGAGAAAAGAATTGCTCGACGTGATTTCAAAGATCAACAGCACGACGCAGAAACTTTTCGCCGAGACTTTCGCTCAGGTGCGGATCAACTTCCGCGAAATGTTCGCCGAGCTTTTCGGCGGCGGTCGCGCCGACCTCTCGCTGGTCGACGAAGGCAATCCGCTCGACTGCGGAATCGACATCAGCGCCAAGCCGCCGGGCAAACAATTACAAAGCGTCTCGCTCCTTTCCGGAGGCGAAAGAACGATGACGGCGGTCGCGCTTCTCTTCGCTATCTACATGGTGCGCCCAAGTCCGTTCTGCATCCTTGACGAAATGGACGCGCCGCTGGACGAATCGAACATCAACCGTTTCATCAAAGTGCTCGATCGATTCGTCGAACAAAGTCAGTTCATTATCATCACGCACAACAAACGCACCATCGCGAAAGCCGATGTGCTTTATGGGGTGACCATGGAAGAGCGCGGCATTAGCAAACTGGTCGGGATGAAACTCGCCTCGGAAAAAGGCAGCGATGGTCAACTGATTCAACGGACGCGCAACGGGACAACACAGCCGCAGTTCGCGGAAGAGTCCGCTGAACGCGAGCTAGCGCTGAGCCGATAACGGCAAAACCATTTGCCGCTCGGTAGCGTTGCTGCCAAAATCTGCGGATGCTTCAGACGGCGGAACGCAGCGCAAAAAACGAATCCAAGAAAGCGCCTCCGCACGACCGATATCTCGAGGCGTTTCGTTGGATGCTGGTCGCGCGGATCTTCGAAGAGAAGCTGGCCAGCCTTTATCGCGGCGGCATGATTACCGGCGGCGTTTATCTTGGGCGTGGTCAGGAGGCGATCAGCGCGGCCTGCGGAATGTTTTTGCAGAAGGGTGATGTCTTAGCGCCGCTGATTCGCGACCAAGCAGCCCGCTCGGCCTTCGGTGAGCCGCTGATTGATGTTGCGCGAACTTATCTTGGTTCACGCCAGGGACCGATGCGCGGACGCGATGGAAATATCCATCGCGGTCGTCCGCGTGAGGGTCAGCTCGCAATGATCAGTCATCTTGGTGCGATGATTCCAGTTCTCGTCGGCAAACTGCTCGCGAAGCGGATGAAGGGCGAAAAAGGATTTGTTGGCCTAACGACTATTGGCGAAGGCGGCATGCAAACCGGAGCAACACACGAAGGCATGAACATCGCCGCAGTCGAGCATGTGCCAATTGTGATTGTGGCGACGAATAATCATTATGCTTATTCCACGCCTAACGACCGCCAGTTTGCCTGCACGGATTTGGTCGATCGCGCGAAAGCCTACGGTTACGAAGGAAGCTCGGTTGACGGCACTGACCTCACGCAATGTCTCGAAGAGATCGGAGCTGCAGTGAAACGCGCGCGTGCTGGTCGTCCGCCGCAGCTTGTTGTTGCGTCAATCCTGCGTCTGGCCGGTCACGGCGAACACGACGATGCGAGCTACGTGACCGATGACATCAAGCGCGAACCGTTTGCGCAGGATGCGTTGCAACGGGCGGAGAAGTTGATCCTCGACGAGGGATTGCTCGATCGCGAAGGTTTGCAGAAAATGCGCAGCGAAGTTGCGGCGCAGGTCGATGAGGCCATCGCGACCGCCCAGCAGGAAGATGTGCCGCAAGGTGACAAAGAAGATTGGTGCGCAATATCGACGCGCGAATTAGCGGATCAATTCGCGTGAGCGTCACTTACCTCGAAGCGATCCGCGAAGCACAGGCGCATCTGTTGCGCGAGGACGAACGCGTCTTCATTTACGGACAGGACATCGCCGGAAAATTCGGCGGCGCGTTCAAAGCGACGAAGGGTTTGGCGGAACAATTTCCGGGACGCGTTTTAAACACGCCGATCAGCGAAGACGCGATGGTCGGCACCGCGATCGGCGCGGCCATGGAAGGAATGCGGCCGATCGTCGAAATGCAGTTCGCTGATTTCTCGAGCATTGCGCTCAATCAAATTCTCAACAACGCCGGCACCCAGTATTGGCGGACGCAAATCCCCTGCCCAATCACGATTCGCTTACCGTCGGGAGGAACGAAAGGCAGTGGCCCTTTCCACAGCCAAAGCATGGAAGGGATCTACTCGCATTATCCCGGACTAGTCGTCGTAACGCCCGCAACCGTGGAAGATGCGTATACGATGTTAATCGATGCGGTCGGAATCGACGACCCCGTCATTTACTGCGAACACAAATATCTTTATTACCATCTTAAAGCGGACGCGTTGCCTAACGAGAGGTTGCCGATCGGAAAAGCACGAATCGTTAGGCTAGGTCGCGATCTCAGCATCGTGACCAACAGTGCCATGGTGCACGAAGCGCTTGCGGTTGCGAAGCAGCTCAGCGCGGAGGGATACGAAATTGAAGTAGTCGATCTACGCAGCGTGAAACCGCTCGATACCGAGACCGTGCTTGCATCGGTCGCGCGCACCGGTCGACTCCTTTGCGTGGGCGAAGCATTTCCGTGGGGCGGCGTCACCGCGGAAGTGATCGCGCGCGTGACGACCGAGGGTTTTCATCTGCTCGATGCCGCGCCGGCGCGTCTCAACGCGAAAGACACGCCGATTCCATATCACCCGAATCTTTGGAGCGAACATCGCCCGAACGCGAAAAAGATCGCGGCCAAAGCGCGCCAGGTTCTCGCCGAGTAAATTTTATGCCGAAAGTTCCAATTACCATGCCGCAGCTCGGCGAATCGATGGCCGAAGCCACGATCGTTTCGATCAAGGTAAAACCTGGCGACAAGGTTTCTGCCGATCAGGAAATCATCGAAGTCGAAACGGACAAAGCTGTCATGGGCGTGACGACTCCGTGTGCAGGTGAGGTTGCCAAGATCGATGCGGAAGTGAAAGGAACCTACGTCGTCGGAGCGGTCCTCGGTTATATCGAAGCGAGCGAAGCCGACGCTGCGCGTTTGCAAAAAAGGACGCAGCCGCCCAGCGGTGAGGTCGACAAAGAAATTCCCGGCCGCGAAGAAGAGCAATCGAATGGAAGCGGTTCGCATTTTCAAGTCGATGAAATAGCTCTGCCGCAGGTCGCAGTTGGTTCGCACGTTGATAAAGGGGGTGGTCTTCCAGTTCCCGCGGGCGCAAAAGGCGCCGGTTATTTTTCACCGCGTGTTCGTGCGCGCATGGCTGAACTGCAACTGACGCAAGCCGATCTCGCCGGCGTGGCCGGCACCGGCACTGCGGGCCGCGTCACGATCAAGGATCTCGAAAATTTTCTTGGCGGAATCGAAGGACAACCCGCGGAAAAACCGAGCGCTATCCGCACCGGCGTTGCCGACGCGATGCGGCGCAGTTGGACGCGGCCGCTCGCGACAGTGGGTGTTTCCGTCTGTCTAGATCCGCTTTTGCAGGACCGCGCCAAACGCGATCCGAAACCGGGTCCCGCGCTTTACGTCTTGCGCGCTCTCGCGCTTGCGCTGGCGGAGCAGCCAAATTCCGCCGCGCGTCTGATTGGCGGACGCGCGATTCGTTCTGAATCGATCGACATCGGCGTCGCGGTCGAAGCACAGGACGGCATCATGGTTCCTGTCATTCGTAACGCCGACCAGACTTCACTGGTTGACCTAACGAGTCGTTACAACGAACTGGTGGATCTCGCGCGCCGTCGTCGCGTCACTGCAGAATTGACATCCGGCGGAATTGCATCGGTCTCGAATTTCGGAACATTTGGGCTCGATTGGGGCACGCCGATTCCGTTGCCGGACCAAACGCTCTTACTCGGGCTGGGCGCGGGAAAAAAAGCGCCAACGTGGAGCGACGAGAAGCAGCAATTCCTCCCGACGATGCAAGCCGAACTGACGCTGAGCTTCGATCATCGCAGCCTCGATGGCGGCGGCGCGGGTCGCTTGTTGAAACGAATTGTCGAGCTGCTCGAAAGTCCCTCGCAGTTGTAGTTCGGCCCATTCGCCGTAACTTTGCGGTGAATGAATTCTGTCGCGGCGATTGATCCGAACATCACGATGCGGGAACTGCTCGAGCAGTTCCCCGGCGCGCAACGGGCCCTGTTTCGGAAGTATCATATCGGCGGCTGCAGCAGTTGCGGGTTTACGCCTAACGAGACGTTGGCGGGCGTTTGCGCTCGTAATGAGAACGTCGATGTCGTCGAAGCAGTCGAGGACATCATCGCGAGCGATGCGGCCGATCGTGCCCTGCAGATCGAGCCACGAGAGTTGGCGGAAAAGCTTTCGTCAGGCGAAACAATGAACCTGCTCGACGTGCGCACGCGCGAAGAATTCGACGCGGTGAAGTTGCCAGGCGCGCAGCTCTTCACCCAAGAAACCCAAAACAGATTACCGCGCGAAAAATTTCTCGTTATCTATGATCACTTGGGCGCGCGCAGCCTCGATGCGGCGGCGTATTTTCAAGGTCACGGCTTTACGAACGTGAAGAGTCTGCGTGGTGGAATTGACGCCTACAGCGCGGAAGTAGACTCCTCGTTACCGCGTTATCAGTTGGAGCAAACATGAGTGCGGACGAAAATCTCGAAGCGAAAATCGAAGCGGCGGTGAAGAATCCACGTAACCTCGGCGAGATGGAAAACGCCGATGCCGTCGGCACCGTCGGCAGTTCGGATTGCGGCGACATGTTGCGCATGTGGATCAAGTTCAAGGAAGAAAACGGCCGTAAAATCATCGATCGCGCTAGTTTTCAATCGTTCGGTTGCCAGACGGCAATTGCGGTCGCGAGTGTTGCGACGGAAATGCTCGCCGGCAAAACAGTCGAGGAAGCGAAGGCGATGTCGGGCGAAGAATTGGCCGCGCCACTCGGCGCCTTGCCCCCGGTGCGAATTCATTGCGCGCAATTAGTGGAAGGCGCCCTACGCAACGCGCTTACGGGCGAAGAGGCAGCCACGCCTAACGAGACCAAATCCCCTACTCTGTTCGATCAACTTTCTGCCAGCACCAGCGGCAAAGTGAAGATCGTGATGAAAGAATGACTTATGCACGAGAACACTGAATTCACCTTGAGCCGCGACACGGAAGCGACCCAGATTCCGAGCGGCCAGAAGACAACGATTCCCGCCGGAACGACGGGCGTAATCACACAAACGCTGGGTGGCAGTTACACCATTGCGACCTATCAAGGTTTATCGCGCATCGCCGAAAAAGATCTCGATGCGCTTGGGATTGAAAAACCGCAGCAAACGAATGGCAGCGCTCCTGCAGGGCCAATCACCCGCGGTGAAGTCGATGAGAAAGCTGTCTGGGAGCAATTGCGCCAATGCTACGATCCGGAAATTCCGGTCAACATTGTCGATCTCGGTTTGGTCTACGATTGCCAGCTCAAGAAAGGTGAGAACGGCGGGACGAAAGTCGAAGTGAAGATGACACTGACCGCGCCCGGGTGCGGCATGGGACCGGCGATTGCGCATGATGCGCAAAGTAAAATCATGAGCATTGAAGGCGTGGACGAAGCGCAGGTGGATCTCGTTTGGGATCCGCCGTGGAACCAGAACATGATCAGCGAAGCCGGGCGGATGAAGCTCGGCATGGTCTAATACCACTCGTTAGGCAGGGCGACCTGAGTCGAGCGGAGGATCAAGAGAACATGCTCGACCATCGGGAACGAAGTTGAGACCCTTGCGCGCGTGCCTCCGCGCATTATGTCCGATGCGACCGAACAGGATGCGCGACTGGAGATCGCACATGTCTTATTCATCGACATCGTTGGTTACTCGAAGCTGCTGATTAACCAGCAAAGTGAGTTACTTCGACAGCTGAATGAAGTAGTGCGCAGCAGGGAAACATTCCGGAGCGCAGAACAAAGCGACACCCTGGTGCGATTACCAACCGGCGACGGGATGGCGCTGGCTTTCTTCAGCAGTCCGGACGCGCCGGTGCGATGTGCGATGGAGATCGCGCAGAAGCTGAAGGAGCATCCGCTGCTCGCGGTGCGGATGGGAATTCACAGCGGACCGGTGGATTCGGTGCGCGACGTTAACGACCGGTCGAACGTGGCCGGCGCCGGCATTAACATGGCGCAGCGCGTGATGGATTGTGGCGACGCCGGCCATATTCTTCTTTCCAAACGCGTGGCGGACGACCTCGCGCAGTACGAACGCTGGCAGCCCTACCTTTACGATCTCGGTGCATGCGAGGTGAAACATGGCGTAAAGATTGAGGTCGTTAGTCTCTGCACCGGCGAGATCGGTAATTCGGAGCTGCCGCAGAAGCTTAAGCAGAAAAAGCAGGAGCACGCGGCGCTCGAGAGTCGTGCCGCGATTCTACGGCGTCGCAAGATTCTTTTCATCTCACTCGCGATTCTCTTGGCCGGAATTGCAGTTGTCGGCTTTTGGTTTCGTTTTCGTTCGCAGCCATCCACTGCGGCTCTGCAGGCTGCACCGGTTTCCACCATCCCGGAGAAAAGTATCGCCGTCCTGCCATTCGAGAGCTTCGGCGATGAAAAAGAGAACGCTTACTTTGCGGACGGCGTGCAGGACGATATCCTAACCGATCTCGCGAAGGTCGCGGACCTGATCGTGATTAGTCGGCGAACAGTGGCGCAATTTCGCGGGAGCACGAAAGACATTCGTGAAATTGGAAAGGCGCTCGGTGTCGCGCACATCCTGGAAGGAAGCGTGCGGCGTGCAACGGGCCGGATCGTGGTCGCGACGCAATTGATCGATGTCCGTACGGGCGCGGAGGTGTGGGCGGAAAAATATGATCGTGAGCTGGCGGATCTTTTCACGATCCAAAGCGAAATCGCGCAAAAGATCGTCGGACAACTGAAGGCGAATCTTTCCCTCGCGGAAAAAGCGGAGATCGAGAAGTCGCCCACGCAAGACTTGGAGGCGTACGATCTTTACCTGCGCGCGTCGGCGCTCCTCTACGGCTTCGGCATGAACGCAAAGACCGCCGATGACAACCGGCCGAAAGCAGAAAAGCTCTTGGAAGCGGCGATCGCGCGCGATCCGAAATTTGTCCGTGCTTACGTAATCCTGAGCGATGCACAATCCACTCCGAATTGGGCGGAGGAACTGACGCCGGAGCAGCTCGCGAAAGCAAAAGAGACTGCGGAAACAGCGCTCAGGCTCGACCCGAATTCTGCCGCTGCCCATATCGCGGTGGGATCCTTATATTACAGTCACTTAAACGACCAGAAGCGCGCCGTGGCGGAACTGGAGATCGCGGAACGCATCACGCCTAACGACATCGACGTTGTCACCAGTCTCGCTGATGTCGCGAAGAATCGCGGGGATTGGAAAGTGGCCTTCGCAGGATATCAGAAGGCGATGCAGATCGAGCCGCTCGAACCGCAATGGGCGGTCTTGCTAAGTAATCTCTATTTCGATTTTCGCAAATATGCAGACGCGGAAGCGATCGCGGACCGGCAGATCGCGAGTCTGCCGCACGGATCGAGTTCACAATTTTTAGGACTGAAGAGAGAAATCGCGATGGCGCGCGGTGATACCAAAGCAGCCATGGCAGCGCTGGATTCGAACCCCAATCGAGCGAAGAGCGCGCAAAGCATGCCGCTTCGTGCCGCCATCATTCTCATGATGGAACGACGCTACGCCGAAGCCATTTCTATCATCGAGGATATTCCTGAGCGGAGCCGGAACATGCCGGATCAGGTTCGGTCGGGACTGAACCCATTCGCCAATGGACATGATCTTGGTGTGCTGGCGCTGATTTATCGTGCGCAAGGCGAAACGGAGAAAGCCCGCGCCACATTCGACACGGCCAAGGAATCCTTCATGGCATGGCTCGCGCGACGCCCGGAAGAGTTGGAAGCGCTTGGCTGGGTGGCGGTGTGCGACGCTGGCGCCGGCCGGAAAGAAGAGGCACTGCGCGACGTCGAGCGCGCCATGGAAATCTGGCCGATGTCGCGCGAACCGTTGCAGGCCGCCGCGCTCCGCGTGCACGTGGCAACGGTTTACGCGTGGACCGGCGATCGCTCATCGGCCATTCAACTGCTCGAGCAACTGGTGAAACTTCCGGGCGGACCGACCGAGGGCGACTTAAAACTTGATCCGCGCTGGGACGATCTCCGAGCCGACCCGCGCTTTGAAAGGCTAATGATGGCGGCAAAGCAACCCGTAGAAATTTAGCCAAGATGAAACACAAACTGCATCTTTGTTTGATCACAGGGCTTCTCCTTTCTCGCGGAGCGAGCTTCGCACAAGGCGTCGAAGCAACGCCCGCTCCAACAGACGCGAACGGCAGCCGAGTGGCCGGTGAAGTGGAGACCGAGCGTATTATCGTAACCGGCTCGAACATTCCCACCGCCAACGAAGTTGGCCCCAACCCGATTCTCAACATCACGCGCGACATCATCGAAAAATCCGGGGAACGCACCGCCGCGGAGCTCTTGCGCAGTCAACCGGTGGCCAATGCCAACGGCGTTCCGACCTCGAACAACGGCAATGGCCAGAACGGTCCGCCCGGAGCCTCATCGATTTCACTCCGTGGCTTTGACGCTAGCGCGACGCTTGTCCTGTTGGATGGACGGCGTTTGGCGCCCTATCCGGTCGGCACGGGCTCACTCGGTACGCAGTCCTTCATTGATCTGAATTCAATCCCGTCGGCCGCGGTCGAGAACATAGAAATTCTGAAAGATGGCGCATCGACCACTTACGGCGCGGACGCTGTCGCGGGCGTCGTCAACATCAAGCTGCGCCACGATTTCAAGGGCGCAGAAATCTCGATCGGTTACGGCAATACCATGTTTGGCGGGGATGATGATGCCGCTGAGTTCACTGCCTCAGCGATTTTCGGGATCGCCTCACCCAACGGAAGCAGCCACCTCTCCGGCGTTCTTAATTACTTCAAGCAGGAAGCGATTTTTTATCACGACCGCGCCTACACGCGCTCGCCCCGCTTCCTAGACGGAAGTATCGAGACCGTAAGTGGAAATGCGAGCCCGGGGAATTTTCAAGTCTCGCGAGCTGCGGCTGAAGCGGCGGCCGGCCGGCCCATAACCGAAGTCGCGGCGAGCAGGAATACTTTTTTTGCGGCTCCGCCCGACCTAACGAATGGTACGGTGCCCGCGTCGGATTACCGCTACGGTCGCTCTAACAGCATCTCGCTTTTCGATTTTTCGCCCTTTCCAAGTGTGCAGCCCGAGTCCGAGCGCTATGGAGGTTTCCTCAATGCGGATCACAAATTTTTCGGAGATCAGCTCGTGGCTTACGGCGATGTTTTCTACCAACATGTTTTCACGCGCTATGAACTCGCGCCTACGCCGACGGGATTTTTTCAACAGCCCAACCACACTAGCATAGCGATCCCTCCTCATGCGCCGGGTCCAACCTTGGGCGGTCCTTCCTACGCGGATACTGGACTCACTATGGGGGCATATAATCCCTTTAATCCTTTCCAGCAGATTCTCTCCGGCCTCTCGCGTTTTCGGCTCGCCGAATTCGGTAACCGTATCTCTATCGACGAAACCGACGCGACGGCGTTTACGATTGGCTTGAAAGGCGACCGGCTCTTTAACGGCACCTGGGGCTACGATGCCGCATTTCGCTACAGCCAAATCGAAACCGACTCGGACTTGAAGGCGGCGTCACGCTCACTTTTTAATCGTGTTTTGAACGCGTCCGATCCGATTTTTGATCTGGCCTCCCCGCAGTACATCGGCAGCACTGTCCCGTATAATCCCTTCGGCGATTTCCGCCGACCGATCGCTTCGAATCAAGCCTCGATCGACTTCGCGACCATCCACGCTAAGAATAGCCATGCTTCCAAGGTCGCGACGGTTGACCTAACGACCTACACGACCGCGTTGTTTAACCTGCCCGCGGGCGGAGTTGGGTTCGCACTAGGCGGTCAGTTCCGGCGCGAAAGCATTCGTCAGGAATTCGACCCTTACTTTCTGGCCGGTGATGTGACGGGATATGGAGCGGCCACTTTCACGCATGCAGGCCGCAAATCGTTCGGGATCTACTCGGAACTAAATGTGCCGCTCTTTGGGAGCCCGAATGCAATCCCGGGATTTCACGCGCTCGAGGTCGTCGGCTCGGCACGGTTCGAACAATACTTAAACAACGACACAAATATCCTTGTACCCAAAGTAGGTCTGCGCTGGCAGCCGTTTGATGACACTCTTACTCTGCGCGCCACCTGGGGAAAAGGTTTTCGGGAACCATCACTTTTCGAGTTGTTCAACTCGCCCGCGGAATTCTTCCGCCGCACGGACGATCCGCTCACAGGCGATACTAACAACGAAACTCCCTTCCTTCTCCGCAGCAATCCAAAATTGCAGCCGGAAGACTCGCGCAACTTCACGGTCGGTCTGGTTTGCTCGCCGAAATTTATCCCCGGCCTGACCCTGACGGCGGACTATTACGACATCGAGCGAAAGGATGTGGTCGGCGCCCCCGATCCGAACGAGATTCTCCTTCGCGAAGCGAGCGGCACCTTACTGCCCGGTGAAGCGGTCGAGCGCGATGCAGATGGAACGCTTCTGCGCGTCATTGGACAGTTTTATAATCGCGCGAACGAGAGGGCGCGCGGTTTTGATTTCGGACTGCAGTATCAGATCACGACTCCGCTGGGAACGTTCACCTCGTTGACCCAGGCTTCCTTTCTCGAATCGTTTATTTTCACTGACGTGACGAGCGGAGAGCAATTCGAGGCGCGCAGCGGCGTCGCCTTTGTTTTCGGAGACGCTTGGTTGAAATGGAAAGGTAAGTCCCGTCTGGAGTGGTCATGGAAAGGATTCGATGTCGTCACCACTGTAACCTACCTCGATGGCTATCACGAAAATCCTCCGCCTGATTTTGTCGCCGAACACTGGGTCAAACAAACGTGGACCTTCGATCTCCAGTCGTCCTACACCTTCGCGAAGTCAGCTGTCGGCGAGCATACCGAAAGTGCGGCCTCGAAGTTGAATGCGCAATCGACCTCGCCGTGGAAGCGTCTTTTAAGCGACACCACGATCACGATCGGCTGCAATAATATTTTCGATCGCGATCCGCCGCGCGCTTACGGAATCAATCAGGCTGGCTATCCGGATTACCTCTACAACTCTGTCGGCCGCTTCGTTTACTTCAAGTTGACCAAGAGTTTCTAGTCGTGAAACCAAACACGATCAGCGAAACCGGGCACGCGAAGCTCGGCATGGTCTAGTCGACGAGTGCGCTATTGAAAACGGCGAGATAGAATCGCACCAAAAACGAAGATGAGCTTAGATCGTCGAACGGCCAATTCGCACTGCCATCTGTGGCGACGGGGAGTCAGGAAGTTGAGTGGATTCAGATTAGGCGACGCCTGCAGGTCGTAGGAAGTAAGCAGATAGCCGACGCCGGTGATGCGAATGTGTCCGCCGAAACTGCGCACGCGAGGATACGGAGATTTTTTTTTCGCGCGAAGGAACCACGTTTTTGCTTACTCAAACCAGACGCCCTGGTCGAACTAAAATGGATAGCTGCAGACTTTCGCTCCAGGGAAACGGAGACTGAATTGACAGTCGAATCATCGCTCATATAATCCAGACCCCGCGCCCGTCCAGAAACCGGCGCGTGGAACAAAATCGAAAATCTTTTGTAATGCCTTCGACTCAAATCATTCTCACCGACAATATTCCGGGCCTCGGCGCGGAAGCGGACGTTGTTAAGGTTAAACGCGGCTTCGCGCGCAATTATCTTTTGCCGCAGGGCAAGGCCTTCGAAGTGACGAAGGCGAGCATGCGCAAGCTCGACATGCTGAAAGGGAAGCGGGCGGAACGCGAAGCGAAAGAATTAAATGAGGCGGAAGAAGTTGCGCGGCGCATCGGAAAATCGAAGATGATTTTCACCTTGGAAACTGGCGAAGCAGGGAAAGCTTTCGGCTCCGTCACGGCCAACGACATTGCGACGCGGTTGAAGAATGAAGTCGGTGTCGAGATCGATCGTCATCGCATTCATTTGGAACACCCGATCAAATCGACGGGCGAACATGAAATTTCGATCAAGCTGCACGCGGACGTCACGGCGACGATGAAGTTTACCGTGAAATCCGCGACCGAACCGAAACCGCAAACAGAAGAAGAAGCCGAGCCGGGCACCCGCACTCGTCCTCCCCGCACACGCGATAGAAAATAAATGGCGCGCAACCCCGCAGGAGAAAATCCTGAGGGGCCTCGCACGGCGACAAATGGCGCTGGCCGAGGCTCAGCGTCGCGAAACGGCGGAAAAGTTACTGACAACCGCCTAACAGCTTCTCCTCAGGATATTGGTCGTACGCTGCCCCACAGCGTCGAGGCCGAGCAAGGCGTGCTCGGTTCCATGCTCATCTCCCCGCGCGAAATCATCGCCGAAGCGGTCGAGAAAATTAACGAAGAATATTTTTACATACCCGCGCACCAGACGATCTACACCGTCCTGGTAGAATTGTGGAACGCGGGTCAGGGAATCGATCTGATCACTTTTACGCAAGTGTTGCGCGATCGAAACGTGCTCGATGCGGTCGGCGGTGCATCGTTCGTCACCAGTCTGTTCACGTTTGTGCCGACGGCCGCGAACGTGACCTACTACCTCGAGATCGTTCGGGAGAAATATATTCTACGCCAGATCATCGCGGCCGCGACGGAGAGCGTCCGCCGCGCCTACGAAGAACAGGATGAAGTGAGCGCGCTCCTCGATGAAGTGGAGCAGAAAATTTTCGCCGTCGGAGAAGATCGCTTCAAGGGCCAGATGCCGACCATGAAGGAGCAGGTCATGGGCGCGCTCGAATCGATCGAAAAATTGTGGGAACGCAAAGGCGGCATCACCGGCATCTCCACCGGGTTCATCGAACTTGATCGCATCACCAACGGATTGCACGACGGCGAAATGATCGTGATCGCCGCCCGTCCGAGCATGGGCAAAACCGCGCTAGCCATGAACATCGCCGAGCACGTTGCGATCAATGGCAAATTGCCGGTCGCCGTTTTCAGTCTGGAAATGAGCAGCCAGCAGCTCGTGCAGCGTCTGCTCTGCTCCCGCGCGCGCGTGAATTTGCAAAAAGTGCGCGAAGGGTTTTTAGCCGACCGCGATTTTCCGAGCCTGACCGCGGCCGCGTCCAAACTGGCGGAAGCAGAAATCTATCTCGATGACAGCGCCGGCCTGAGCATTCTGGAGTTGCGCGCGAAGGCGCGGCGCTTGAAAGCGCAGAAAAATATTCAACTTATCGTGGTCGATTATTTGCAGCTGCTGAAATCGACCACGCGCCGCGCGCAAGACAATCGGCAGCTGGAAATCTCGGAGATTTCTGCGGGCCTGAAAGGTTTGGCAAAAGAATTGAAGATCCCGATTATCGTCCTGGCGCAGTTGAATCGGCAACCGGAAGCACGTACCGGAGGCAAGCCACGTTTGAGCGATTTGCGCGAATCCGGTTCAATCGAACAGGACGCCGACCTCGTGGGACTACTCGTTAGGCCGGAAATTTACGAAGAGGACGAAGAAGCGCGCGCCGAGAAAGCCGGCGAAGCGGAACTGATCATCGCAAAGCAGCGTAACGGCCCGGTCGGCGAAATTCCCCTCACCTTCCTCAAGGAATTCACGCGCTTCGAGGATCGCGCGCGGGTTTCCGAGCCGCGAATGTAAATACGCCGTAGCGCATCGCCCCGACGCGGTAGGCGACCCAAATGCGAACGATGGTCAGCGCGAAAATGCGATTGTGTGCATGGCGGTTAAACAAAAATTTCAGATAGGCCGGATTGCTCGCGAGTTTCCCTGCTAAACGACGAACGATGGCGGGCCAGGTGGGTGCGACTGCCTTGGTGACATCTTCGAAGTGCTGCAACGAGAACCCTGCGTCTTCGCCTAACGAGCGGTAATCGTCGACCGTTCCCATGACCGGCATGCGACCCTCGCGGCAAATCGGTTCGAGGAGCAAACGCTTCTGCGTTTGGCTGGGATTGTCGGCCGAGAGCCATGCACAAACAACCAGACGACCGCCCGGACGAAGGACACGATGCGCTTGTGCAAAAAACTTTCGGATGTCCGGCATGTGTTCGGAACTTTCGATCGCGTAAGCGGCATCGAAGCTCTCGTTAGGCAAATCGTTGGTTAGCCAATCTCCGAGTTTGAATTTTGCGGTGTTCTGCTTTTCCGCGATGGCAAATTGCGCCGAAGAAATTGTGATGCCCGTTACCTCTGCACCGCGCGAAGCAAATATCTGCGCCGTCGCACCGTAACCGCAGCCGATGTCGCACACGCGTGTGCCGGGCGCGAGGTGCGCCTCGCGCGCGACCAGATTGACCAACTGCAAGACCGCTTCTTCGCGCGTCTCGTCGCCGCGCAACCAAAGGCCGTGATGGACATGGTCGCCCCAGACGTCGCGATAGAAATGATCAAGCTCGTCGTAGTGCGAAGCGACGGCTTCGCGCGTGACCTCAGCGGAAATCAAAGGGAGCGCGCCGCTTCGATTACGTGCTGCGCGTCGATGCCGAATTCCTTCATCACCTGATCGCCCGGGGCGCTTAAACCAAAGCGATGGAGTCCGATAACTTTTCCATCCAATCCAACGTAGCGATACCATGTGTCCGGCACGCCGGCCTCGATAGCGACGCGTCGTCTGCACTCGTTAGGCAAAACTTCTTCTCGATATTCTACCGGTTGCCGCTCGAATCGCTCGAAGCACGGCATCGACACAACGCGCGTTCCGTCGCCAAGTTCTTTCGCCGCCGCGAGTGCGTGCTGCAGTTCGCTCCCGCACGAAAGAATTATCAAAATCAAATCAGCTGTCTCGCGTCTTGCGATGTAGCCGCCGCGTGCGACACCTTCGCGCCGCACATTGACATCGATCTCATTTAACATCGGGACCGCTTGTCTCGTTAGGGCAAGAAGCGTGGGCCCGTCGATATGTTGCGCCGCCGCCGCGAACGCGCCGGCGGTTTCTTCCGGATCGGCGGGACGAATGACATCGAGCTGCGGAATGACACGCAATCCACTCACCGTTTCGACCGGCTCATGCGTCGGTCCGTCTTCGCCCACTCCGATCGAGTCATGCGTGAAAATGTAAATGTTCGGCAACTTGGCCAGCGCAGCTAAACGAATCGACGCGCGACAATAATCGGCGAAGACAAGAAATGTCGCGCCGGAAGCGCGGAAGACACCGTGATAGCTAACGCCATTCATGATCGCGCACATGCCGTGTTCGCGAATGCCGAAATGGATGTTGCGGCCTTTCGCATTCTCGCGAGTGAAATCCTCCCCGCCCTCAATGTAATTCAGCGTCGAACCGTGCAAGTCCGCGCTGCCGCTGATGAGAAAGGGCATCTCTTTCGCGAGCGGTTGCAAGGCTTCGCTGCCGGCCTTGCGCGTCGCGATTTTAGCATCGGTCGGAAAGTTCGGAATTTTCGAGAGCAAATCCGACCGGACTTTTTTCTCGATCGCATCGTCCAACTGCGAGGCGAGTTCCGGATTTCCTGCGCGCCATTCCGCGTAGGTTTTTTCCCAGCGTTTGTATTGCCTAACGAGTGCTTTTTTGTGCTTCGCGAAGTAGTCGTGTGTTTCCTGCGAGACAAAATAATGTTCCTCAGGCAGACCGAGTTTCCTCCGATCTTCGTCGACGAACTTCGCGCCGGCTTCGCCGTGCGCTTTCGCCGTTCCCGCGACTTCCGGAATTCCTTTTCCGACCAATGTGTGCGCGATAATCATCTGTGGCCGGCCGTTGTCGCGCGTCTTCGCTTTCTTCAGCGCGCGCAAAAACGCCGTCATGTCCTGGCCATCGATTTTCTGCACGTCGAAGCCGTAAGCTTGAAAACGCTTCCCGGTGTCTTCGCTTTGCGTGGCCGACGCCATGGCGTCGAGCGTGATCTCGTTCTGATCGTAAATCAGGATGAGATTATCGAGGCCGAAATGTCCGGCGAAGGCGCTCGCTTCGGCGGAAACGCCTTCCTGCAGACAACCATCGCCCGCGAGACAGATGATGTGCTGATCGAAAATCATGTGCTCGGGCGTGTTGAAATGCGCCGCGGCCATTTTCGCCGCCATCGCCACACCAACGGAATTGCCCACGCCCTGGCCAAGCGGCCCGGTGGTGCATTCGACTCCCGGCGTTTCGAAAAATTCCGGATGCCCGGGCGTCTTGCTGTGTAGTTGACGAAAATTTTTGATGTCGTCGATCGAGACGTCGTAACCGCTCAGATTCAGCCAGGCATAAAGCAGCATGCTGCCGTGACCCGCCGAGAGAATGAAATAATCGCGACCGATCCAGCGCGGTTTGTCCGGATTATGTTTCAACTCATGGCCGTAAAGGACGGCGGCGATTTCCGCGCAACCGAGCGGCAAACCGAGATGTCCGGACTTCGACGCCTGCACGGCGTCCATGGCAAGACCGCGCGCCTCCGTGGCCGCGCGCGAGAGCGCTTCGATATTCAAAGGCATGGCTGGTTATACGAGCGTCGCGCGCGCAAGCAAGTTGTGACCGCGCGACAAATCAACGAGAATAGCGCCGCATGAATCAGCCGCTTTTTCTTCACATCGTTGAGCGATTGGAAGGCTTTCTGCACAAGCTGCCGGAGAAATTACAGAAACCCATCCTGCATGAGCTGACACCGCTGAAGGAATTGTTTTTGAAACAACGCGAGCCCCGGATCGTCCTGACCGGATCGCATAAATTTCCCGTGCAGGAAGTTTTCGGCGCGCTTTTTTGCAGTGCATATCCCGATGAATTGCGCGACACGCTGGTAGAAGTTTTCCGCTGGCAGAATATCAATCTCGCCAATGCCGGCACGATCGCGTTGCTCGATGCGCGTGGCGCTGATGCCGACGCATTGAAACAGATCGAAGCCGAATTGCAGCGCGAACCCGCCGATATCTTTCTGCATCTCGTGGATGGAAATAGCGCGCGGCCAATCCTTTCGCGCGACACGGAAAATCTTGCCAGTGCTTTCGATGTCAGCGGTGAACCTGCCACAAAGGTTATTGGCATCTCGCTCGTTTCCCCCACAGGCAAATCGAAAACTCGCGAAGGACAGTCCGCGCCCGAAGACCGAGCTGATGCAAAATTGCAGACCGCGCTGACCGCTCACCCGCGCATCGGTGAAAGATTTTTGCAGGCGATGGAGATCGCACTTCCCCAATCGGAAACGGTCGCGCCGACGATCGGTGCGCAGCGTTTAATGTCGTTACTCGCACGCGTTCTCCCGAACGAAGCCCGCATTAGAATGGTTCGCCTTTCGCGCGACCGTGAGGCGCAACGAGAGATCGCGCAGCAGTTGATCAAGTCGAGCAGCGCGATTTGCGGCGCCGTCGGTATGCAGCCAATCCCGCTGGCCGATCTTCCCATCCTGACCACGCTGCAACTGGTGATGATTTCCGGCATCATGGATATTTCCGGGCGCGAGCGCAGCTTGCGCGCGGCCACTGAATTCGTCGCGGCCATCGGCGTGAATGTCGGCGCCGGCATGGTCCTGCGCGAAGGGGCGCGCGCGGTCCTGAAATTTTTTCCCGGTTGGGGCAACGTCGTTTGCGGAATGGTGGCTGGAGCCGGCACCTACGGGTTGGGCCGGGCGGCAGCGGCGTATTTTATCGAAGGCGTATCTATTAAAGACGCGCGGCAAACCTATCTTCGTAGTCGAAAAAAGCGGTCGGTGCGGAAAAGCCTGTCATAACTTTGCGACCGCGCTTGCCCTGTCGAATAACTTGTGAATAACGCACCGCCCCACGGCGCATTGTGTTCACATCTTTTTGTGAATAGAGCGTGCAAATCCAACGCAATAAGCGGGCGGGACGATGAAACTTTCTGAGATCGACGCGACGTTGCGCGAGATCGGCGTCGCGCCGGTCAAAACGCTCGGGCAAAATTTTCTGCATGACCAAAATCTCGCGCGCTGGATCGTCGATCGCGCGGGCTTAACCGCGGAAGATTACGTGGTTGAAGTCGGTCCGGGCCTCGGAGCGCTCACGGAATTTCTTCTCGCCTCAGGCGCCCACGTCTTGGCGATCGAAAGGGACGCACGGCTGGCAAAATTTTTGCGCGAACGTTTCGTCACCGCGCGTCTGGAAGTCATCCATCTAGATGCGCTTGAGTTCGACGTGCGAGCGTTGTTTGCGCAACCACGGGTAAAATTTGTTGGCAACCTTCCCTACAATATTTCGAGTCAGATCCTTCTTCGCTTCGCGAAATACCCCAGTCCGATATCCCTATGGTTGTTGATGTTGCAGAAAGAAATGGCGCGACGCCTTTCGGCCGATCCGCGCAGCCCAGACTACGGAGCGTTGACGTTGTTCATGCAACTTCATTATCGCGTCGAATATCTGCGAACAATTCCACCAAGTGTTTTTTTGCCGCGGCCCGACGTCGAATCGGCGTTCGTAAAATTGGAACCGCGCGGTCTGAATGAGTTACCCGATTGCGATGCGGGACGGTTTAAAGAATTAGTTCGAAAAGGATTTTCACAACGCCGCAAACAGCTCGGTAAACTTCTCCGTGCGGAATTCACAGATTGGCAGACCGCGGCGAGCGCGATCAACGCAGATGCGAAGACGCGCGCGGAGGAATTATCTCTTCAACAGTGGATTGCGTTGACCAATTTTAGCGATCCCGCCCGCGCGATAAATGAATCCGCGGCCAGCCAGGAAGAATTCGCGGTCGTCGATCGGGAGGATCGCGTAATCGGCCACGCCACCCGCGCAAGGGTGCATGGGAATAACTTGCTCCACCGCGCTGTCCACATCCTTCTTTTTAATAGAGAGGGCGAGCTTTTCCTGCAGAAACGGTCGCGCCTGAAGGACCGTCACCCCGGTGTGTGGGATTCGAGCGCGGCCGGTCATGTGGATTACGGTGAAGAATACGATGACTGCGCCCGACGAGAGCTAAAGGAGGAACTCGGGATCGCGGATCAGGTGCTGGAGCGCGTAGCGAAGCTCCCGGCTTCGGAACACACCGGCCAAGAGTTCATCTGGCTTTACCGAGGTTACAATAATGGCCCGTTCCAATTAGCCTCAAGCGAGATTGAACTGGGCGAATTTTTTCCGCCGGAGCTAGTGACGAAATGGCTGAAAGCGCGGCCGGAAGATTTCGCTCCCGGATTTGCGGAATGCTGGCGCGTCTTTGCCGACAATCGCGCCTAACGAGTTTCGACTAACGACGCGACTTACCGCGCTTTGCGCTGCTTTTCTTCGCCGATTTTTTCGAGGCGATCGGTCCGCGGAAAACGCGATCTGGCAAATCGCGCATGGAGGATCGCTTGAACTTGCGCGCCGCGCGACGGGCCAGTTCTTTGCCGCCGTAAACGGTATCGCTGAACATTCTCGTCACTGCGTTACTACCGCGCAGAAAGTGCACCTGAAATCCGTGAGTCTGCTTCTTCGCCTTCGATTTGGAATCAATACGGCGAATGTTTGCTTCGGAATCGGAATTAACTCTTTTTTTCATACGAATTTGCCTAACGAGCGCAAGGTAAGGAAAAAATCGCGCTGCGCAATGATCAACCGCAATTGTTTTTTTGCACCGTTATTTCGCGGCGATCGGTGGCGGTAAATTCCATTGTCGCCATTTCTCTTTGTATTCCTCGTTAGGCAAAAGCACGTAACAAGGCTGGGCCGGTGCGCGCAGCCACTGGATCACGCGCACGAGATTTTCCTGCGCCATTGTCGTGCAACCGCTCGTCGGCCGCGAGATTCCGCGGCGGATATGAAAAAAAATCGCACTACCTTCGCCCGGAATCGGCGGATCGGAATTGTGCCTCACTTCAATTAACCAATGATATGCGAAATCGCCCGAGCGCATTTTCTCGTGCGAAAAATTATCCGGCGGATTTTTCGGATCGATCACGATGTGGCGGTTGTAATTCGGTGAGCGCGGATCGTCGCTCCAGATGTCGCCGTCCCCGACTTGATGAAATGGATAATCGGAACCGGGTGGAAGTTGCGCATCGTAGGTGTAAACTTTCCCCAGCCGAAAAATTCCTGCGGGCGCTCGGCCGTCGCGCTCTTTCTTGTGCAGGCCGAGTTCGTGCTGCCCTGCCACGCCGACTCCCCAGGCCAGTCCATTTTTCCCAAACAAGACCGCGATCGCTTCTCCGCGTTGCCTCCAATTTCCGCCACGATCGCGTTGAAACATCCGCATTTCCCCACGCATCGAATTCCAGTCCGGCGCGGTGGCCACGAGCAACTGCTGGCAATCCTCGGGCACACCGGCGGCATAAGCGCTGCTTGCCAAAAGAGCGAGCGCGAGGAAACGGAAACGACGAAGAGCGACGATAAACATTTGCTGACTTAGACGCGCAACTTATTGCTTCTGTCCATTGCTTCGGTGAAAAAATTTCTTTCGCTCCTGCTTTTGGGTCTCGCGACACTTGTCACTTACGCGCCCGCGATTCGAAACGGATTCGTTTGGGATGATACTGCGCTCATTCTGCGTGATCCGCTCATCCGCAGCTGGCGGCTCATTCCCGAAGGCTTCCAACATTTTCTTTTCACCGATGCGACCGCGTCGGATTTTTATCGGCCAATCCAACGGCTGACTTACACCTTGGATTACGCCGCCTTCGGTTTTCGGCCGTCGGCGTTTCATTTCACGAGCGTGGCGATGCATTTTCTGGCGGCCGGTGCGCTTTTCTTTTTCACGAAGGAATTGCTCAAGAATTTTGCCATCGATGAACGACGAGGAACGCTGACCGCTTTCGTCGCCGCTTTGGTCTGGGCGATTCATCCCGCGCTAACGAGTGCTGTCGCTTACATTTCCGGAAGAGCCGACTCGCTCGCGGCGTTTTTTGGATTCGCCGGCCTTTACGTTAGCCTGATCGCTGCGTCACAAAACCGTTATCGCGGTTGGCTGCTGAATGGATTATGCGCGCTACTGCTTCTGCTTAGCGCACTGAGCAAGGAGGCCGGCCTGGTTTTTTCTGTCGTTTGGATCGCGCTGCTTCTTCTTCAGCGAAAAACCAAACCGATTTTCCCCGCGGCAATCGCGATCGTCTGCACCCTGGTAATTTACAGTGTGCTGCGAGTTTCGGCCGAGCACACGCCGGCGCCTCCGCCGCAATCGCTTCCACTACTCGTTAGGCCAATTCTGATTGCGCGCGCCATTGCTGAATATGCCGGCATAATCATCTTCCCGTCTCATCTGCGCATGGATCGCGACGTAGAAACGCATCCATTCGGTTTCAGCAGCGCTAGTATGACCGGCGCGGCGTGGCGCGAATTGCAAACCATCGCAGGCCTCTTGGTTCTGGTCGCGCTGATCTTCTGGTGTGTGCGGGCGTGGAAACGCGATCGTATCATCGCGATCTTTCTCATTTTTACCGCGATCACCTACCTGCCCATTAGCGGTTTGGTCCTGCTGAACGCGACCGTCGCTGAACACTGGCTTTATTTGCCGACTGCGTTTCTCTTCGTAGCAATCGCATATACGCTGACGCGACACAGATGGGGAGTTTGTTTGCTCGCGGGCTGGAGTTTATTCCTCGGCGTTCGCACTTTTGCGCGCTGCCACGATTGGAAAGATCAACGCAGTTTTCTGGAACGAACGATTGCTGACGGCGGAGACTCCGCGCGCATGCTCATCAATCTCGCTGCGCTCGAATCGAGCGAGAACCACCTGGACGAAGCAAAAAAAGATTTGTCCGCGGCTCTGCAAAAAGAACCGGAACAACCGCTCGCGATCCTAAATCTCGCCGCCGTGGCCGTGAAACAAAATGACTTTGCCGCCGCGCACGCACTCTTGGAACGCGCGACGAAAATGCCGCTGGTCGAGGCACAAGCGTATGAGTTGCTCGCAATTTTGGAGAGTAAAGAAAGCGGCCGTGCGAATTTGCTTCGCATGCGACTCGCCTCGCGCACCGGCCCGCCGAATTGGTCAATCGAAAAGCGTTACATCAAGTTGCTCGACGAGGTCGGCTCAACCGACGCCGCCATCCTCGAGCTGCGGCAATGTCTGCACGAACAATGGTACCGCGCCGATTCGTGGAAATTGTTCGGCGAATTGTTGAGCAAAGCGGGACGGGCGCAGGAAGCCGCGGAAGCCCTGGGCCGCGCGCGCCGCTACGACGTCCACCTCGACGAACATTCCTGAGAACTACTCGTTAGGCGAGGCGCGCAAAAAGCCCGCGGCTAACGAATTAGTTATGGCTTTGCTCTGAATAATTCGGGGCGGCTCTTCGTCTTCCGTTTAACACATATGAAAAAATCAATTCTCTTCGGAGCAATTATGGCGGCAGCGGGTTTCGCCTTTGTTCCGGCCAACGCACAGACCCAGTCAACCTCGACGACTTCGTCGACCTCCACCGGCTACATCCAGAGTAGTAAAATTATCGGCTCAAAAATCCGTGGCTCTGATGGCGCCGAAGTCGGCGTGATTAAAGACGTCGTGCTCGATCGTCAGACCGGCTGCATGGCTTACACCGTCCTCGAAACCAGCGGCGGCGGCAACGTAGCCGGCAGCACTGGCGGCTCGAAGACCACCACGACAACGACCTCGCGCAGAACCGTGGCGATGCCATGGACGGCTTTCACTGCCAGCTCGGACCCAACGGTCTACACCACCACGATTCAACGCGAGCGCATCTACAGTGCGCCGGTTTATGATTACAACCGCGTCGAAGAATATAGCCGGCCTGATTACATCAGCGGCGTTTACAACTACTACGGCGTGCAACCAGCAGTAGGTGTGTCGATCGGCATTGGCGGCAGCAGCAACCGCACCGGCGTGACTACCCAATCAGGGTATGGTGCTTCCACTGCTCCGACCGCAGCGCCAGCAGCTGCAACATCCACCTCTGTGACGGCTTCTGTCGCACCGACAGCGACTGTTGCACCTGTGGCGACGGCGAGCGCGACCGCTTCACCTATGGCAACGATGGCAGCCAGCCCAAAGGCAGCGCTTAGCCCGACGGCGATGCCTGCGAGCACCCCTGCCGCGTCCGTGGCACCTACCGCAACCGCCAAACCATCCGCCTCTGTTTCGAGCAGCAGCGCAATGTCTGCTTCGACTCCGGCAGTGAAATCACAGAGCAGCACGTCGACCTCTAGTTCCGAATCAATGCCGGCGGCAAAGAAGAGCAGCACCTCCACCAGCACTGAAGCGACCGCAACGACACCTTCGATGAAAAAAGATAGCTCGAGCGCGACTACGACAACGAAGTCTGCTTCGACTGACGAAAGCGGCACCGCTACGAAATCAGAGAAGAAGGTCGAGAAAACGAAGACCAAGAGTTCCACCGACCCAGAAGCAACCGCTTCGCCTTCTGGCCAATAACGAATAACACGCAGGGATAAAGACCCGCACAAATCCCAAGCAGCAGGAGCGACGACAGCGTTGCTCCTGCTGTTTTTGTTTCTAAGGAATCAAGTGCCTAACGAGTGCTCGCCTCTACTCTCGCGGTATCAGCACCGAGAAACCGAATCCCGATCAGCCAGAAAACTCCCGCAACCAGCATCATGAATCCCACGACGAGAAACGCGATCCGCATATTCGCGTGACCGCCGATGTATCCGATCGTCGGAAAAGCCGCGACGTCGCCTAGTAGATGAATAACGAAAATGTTGAGCGCGAAAGCGGTCGCGCGCACGGAAGGCGGAGCGACGTTGGCCAGCGCGGTGTTTGAAGGTCCTGTGTTAAGGAAGGCGAAGAAGATCGCGATAAACAGGAAGATCCAGGCCGCGGGAAAAGGGACGTAAAGCGACGCGACAAAGAATGGGAACGCGAGCAGCATCCCGACGCCCGAGACGAGAAAATACGAGCCGGCATAACGGGTTCGCAATCGATCCGCGATCCATCCGCCGAGAAGCGTGGAACCGAGGCCAGCCACGACCGTGATCAAACCAAAGTAGGCGCGCTGCGAGTCAGGCAGGCCACGGTAACGAAGATAGGCCGCGACGAAAAAACCGAGCCCGCCAATCGCGAAAGTAAAAGCGGTTTGCGCGAGACAATTCAAAACATAGGAGCGCGTCTGCAAAAGTTGGCGGTACTCCGGCCAGCCCGCCCGCGCCTTTTCCGCCCGCGCTCCATGCGCCGCGCGTGGATCGCGTTGCGTGAAGCAAAGCGCTCCCAGCAAAATGCCCGGCGGCGTAACCAGATAAAAAGCCCAACGCCAGCCAAAGTGTGCTCCGACCGCACCTCCGATGACATAACCGAGCGCACTTCCGACCGGAATGGCTGCGCAAAAAATCGCGAGAATCTTCCCGCGTTTTTCGATGGGAAAAGATCCGCCAGAATCGTCGGCGCGGCCGGGCCGTAACCGCCTTCGCCGATTCCGACAAAGATGCGGGTGACGAACAGCATTCCGAAAGTCGCCGCCAATCCCGAGCCGCCGCTCGCGAGACTCCAGAGGATGACAGCACAACCGATGATAACCCAGCGCGAGAAACGATCGGCCACCCAGCCGAGAGCCGGTGCCGACACCATGTAGCTGACGAGAAACGCCGCTCCAAGCACGCCGGTGATCGCCATTGCGTTCGGATCGTTCGACGCGAAAAACGTCTCGCGAATTTCCGGCTCAACCGCGGCGAGCACCTGCCGGTCGATGTAGTTGAAAAGGTTGATCGCGAGCAGCAGACCGAGCGCGGTTTTCGCTCCAGGTTTTGCAGCTGTTTGGGCGCTGGCCATCGAATTGCGCGATTGCAGAGAGACGCGCGCAGATTGTAAATCATAAATGATGGCGCATGCCTCATTCGCGGAACGCCTCCTCTACCTGTTCGGGCTCAGCCTCGGTCGGCTGATTTATCGCGTCGCTGTTCTCGGACCCGAAAATATCCCAGCCAGTGGTTTCCTGCTGCTGCCGAACCACATCACCTGGATCGATGCGATTATGTTGCAGATCGCGTGTCCGCGTCCCATCCGGTTCATCATCCACGATGAATATTATCGGAACAAATTCCTGCATCCGTTTTTAAAACTAGCCGGCTGTATTCCGATCACTTCCACGCGGGCGAAGGATGCGGTGCGCGCGGCCGCCCAAAAAATTCGCGATGGGGAAGTTGTCTGCCTTTTTCCCGAAGGCCAACTTTCGCGTTCCGGTTCGCTGATGCGATTGCGCCGCGGGTATGAATTGATCGCACGCCAAGCGGAGGCGCCCGTTGTTCCGGTGTGGCTGGACCAATTGTGGGGCTCGCTCTTTTCTTATCAAGGCGGGCGCTTCTTCACGAAATGGCCGCGCGAGTTGCCCTATCATGTGCAAGTGGCCTTTGGCACTCCGCTCGCCGCAAATGCCGCCGAGATCGCGACCGTGCGCGAGGAACTGCTCAAGCTCGGTGAGATTTGTTACAGTCGGCGGCCAATCTTGCGCGGGCATCTCGCCGCCGCCTGCGTTCGCGGACTGAAACGCAAACCGTGGCGCACCGCCATCATTGATGGCTTCGATCACACGACATTGTCGCGCGGAAAATTACTCGGCGTCGCAATCGCGTTATCGCGTTATCTCAAACAAAAATCCGCCGACCGCCGAATCGCAATTGTCCTTCCACCGGGAAAAGGAGGCGTCGTGGCGAATCTTGCCGTCGTGCTCGCCGGAAAAATTCCGGTGAATCTCAATTTCACCAGCGCCCGTGAATCAATCACCTCGGCCATCAATCAAGCTGAACTGCAGACAATCATCTCCGCGCGAGCGATGGAGAAACGATTGGAGGATTTTCCCTGGACCCCAAATGTGATTCGTCTCGATGATGTTCTGCCATCGATGAAGCCTGCGATTCTGTGCTGGTGGATTCTCTGCCTAACGAGTCCTGCGGCACTACTCGTAAGGCTGTTGCACATCCCGCGCATCGGCGATCGCACCGAGGCGTTGTTGCTTTTCACCAGTGGCAGTGCCGGCGCTCCCAAAGGGGTGCCCATGACACACCGAAATATTCTCGGCAATGTCTCGCAGTTCGCCGTCCTGCTCGATTTGCAAAAAGACGAAACGGTCCTCGCCTCGCTCCCGTTTTTCCACACCTTCGGCTGCACCGTCACGGTTTGGTATCCAATGATCGAAGGCGTTTGCGTCGTCACTTTTCCCAACCCGTTGGAGGCGGCGAAGAATGCCGCGCTCATCGAGCGCTATCGGATCACTGTTATGTTCGCGACGCCGACTTTTCTGCGCGCCTACATGCGGAAAGCCGAATCGGAACAATTGCGTAGTTTGCGATTGGTCATCACTGGCGCCGAGAAATTGCCGCGCGATATCGCCGACGCTTTTGAGACGCGATTCGGCAAACCGGTTTACGAAGGCTACGGGCTGACGGAGACGTCGCCGGTCATCAGCGTGAATCTTCCCGATCCGATTCCTCCAAGCGCCAGCATCTCGGTGCAACCATTGAACCGCCCGGGATCCACCGGCAAAATGGCGCCCGGCATCGCCGCGGAAATTCGCGAACCGGAAACGGATCGCAAACTAAGTTTGCACGAATCGGGAATGTTATGGGTCCGCGGGCCAAATATTTTCGAAGGCTATCTCAAGAACCCCGAGCTCTCCGCCGAAGTCTTGCGCGACGGCTGGTTCAAGACGGGTGATCTCGGACGCTTCGATGAAGATGGATTTCTTTTCATCGAAGGACGGCTTTCCCGTTTTTCGAAAATCGGCGGGGAAATGGTTCCGCACGAAATGGTCGAACAAAAGATTCTGGCTGCGCTGGGTCTGGAAGGACAATCGGAGCGCTCCATTGCTATTATGAGTGTGCCAGATGAAGTGAAAGGGGAAGCGCTGGTTTTGTTGAGCGCCATCGAAATCGATGCGCAACACCTGCGCGCCGCCTTGCGCGCCGCCGACGTGCCGAATCTTTGGGTGCCGCGCACGATTTGCCGCTGCGAAAGCATTCCCGTGCTCGCTTCCGGCAAGCTCGATCTCGGCAAGTGTAAAGAGTTGGCGAAAGTCGGCTAACTACTCGTTAGGCCGACGCTGCACCATTGCGTTCGCAATGTAGCTGAGTACGACTTCGCCGTGCTGATTTTTCATCAGATTGCGAATGCGAATGATCCCGCGTTGCGGATTAGACTTCGATGGACGCATTTCCAGAATTTCTGTTTCGAGCTGCAACGTATCGTTAGGCCGCACCGCCGTCGGCCAGCGAAGTTCATCGACGCCGAGCCCAATCGCGCCGCCAACAAACTGTAACGGTCCTGTCGTGAAAAGCCGCATGGCGATCGCTGCCGTGTGCCACCCGCTCGCGGACAAACCTTGGAAGATAGTTTGCTTGGCCGCGATGGGATCGAGATGAAACGGTTGCAGGTCAAAGTCGCGTGCGAACTCGATGATACCGTTTTCAGTAACTTCGAACGGCGCAGAATTGAAGCGATCGCCAACCGATACATCATCGAAATAAATTTTGTTCATCGATCGAAAGCAGAAACATCGAACGTCGAATTTTCTGCATTCGATGTTCAGCGTTCGATGTTGGATGTTTTGTCTGGTCTGCCAGGGGGGAGAGTTGAACTCCCGACCAAGGGCTTATGAGTCCCCTGCTCTACCACTGAGCTACCCTGGCGTGGGCGAGAAAAGTGGCTGTCGCCGCGCGGTGTGTCAACGCTCTCAACCGCCGCCCGACGCGTCGCGATTTTGTTTCGCAAGATACAGTGCCAGATCCTTTGCGTCGCCACGCAAAGCGGCCATAAAACAGACACCATTCCTGACCTGCACCGCACCGCTCCAGCCTTCCTGTTCCACGAAACGCCAGCCGTTAAAAAGTTTCGGTTTCATGTCTTTTGGATTTCGTTCGGCGGGAAAAAGGAAAAACTGCATGCGTTTTTCCGGGACGCTGATCTGGGCCACGCGATGGCCTTCGTCGTCGTCGAAAACCTTGCACGCGCTCGCGCGCAAATGTGCGAACTCCGGCGCGACATCGTAATGCTCGAGCTGATATTTCATGAAAAAGAAATCGCTTAATGAACCGGCCTCGGCGTTCACCGGATCGAGCTGGCCGGACTTGGTTGAACTCGCGATGGCCAGCATTTTCCGGGCGGTGCCTGAACCGGGAAATTCGTTCATCCGCTCCATGACGATGAAGACGCCGATCCCAACAATGACCGCGACCGCTAGGGCGGCGGATATTACCGCAGGGTTGCGCGCGATTTTCCGCCAGCGCCGTTTCGCAGTCGGAATCAGTTTCTCATTCCGAAACCATTCCGCGACTTCCTGTGAGACTGGTGTCGTCTGCACGAGATCGGCGATCGCTTTATCGAATGATTGCTGGAGCGAAAATTGTTTCGCGGTGTGTTTGCCGCGCTTGACGCGCATCACGGCGACGCGCATGCGGCGATCGATCCCAGGTCTTTCCGTGATCGGCGCGAAGTGCGTCAGTAGTTGTCCGCGCCGCGAAATGCGAAAAAGACTCATTCGTTTTCGTAAACTTCCACCGGCGTAGTGGCGTTGAGCCACGCTTGAAATTGACGGCGCGCGCTTCTGACGAAACGCGCCAGCTCGGGAGCTTTCAGCTCAAGCAAAACCAAAATCTCGCGCGGAGTAAATTCATCCAGATAAAAAGCGGCCAGTGCGCTGCGTTGTGGATCGGGTGCAGCAGAAATCCAAATCGCCAGTTGCTCGGGGGCGAGCTGGCTAATTTGCCCGGGCGCGTGTGGCGAAATTTCATGCTCTTCAATCTCGCAGTCTTCGCACTGCAGGCCTTCTTCGGCCAGCGCCAGGCAACGAAAGCGCGCCTCGCGAAAGAACCACATGCGATCAGCCGGCGGTTCACCTCCCGCGGCGCGATGCGCGCCTTCGCGTAAAGTATCCTGGAATGCTTCCTGCGCTTTCCCGGAATCTCCGGTCATGAGAAAGCAGAAACGATAAAGCTGCGGAAGAGTTTGGTTTGATTCTAACACTGCGATGGAGGAGGCGAAATTTTACGCGCCTCAGTGTTTATCGCAATTTTTGCAAACGCCGACCGACTTCCTCGGCATTGGCGCGGCTATTGAATGCGGAAATACGAATGTAGCCTTCGCCGCAGGAACCGAAACCGCTGCCGGGCGTGATGACGACATGCAGATCGTTCAACATGCGATCAAACATTTCCCAACTCGTTAGGCCACTCGGCGTTTTCAGCCAGATATAGGGCGCATTCGTTCCGCCAAAAACTTTCATGCCTTTGTTTTTCGCGGCGTCGGCGAGGATACGCGCGTTGCCCATGTAATGATCAATGAGCTCGCGGACCTGCGTTTTGCCTTCATCACTGTAAAGCGCTTCAGCACCGCGCTGCACTGGGTAGCTGACACTATTCGCCTTCGTGCTCCAACGACGTTGCCACAGCGAATGCAACGGCAACGAGCGACCGTCTTCGGTCTGCGCCGTGACAGCCTTCGGCATGACCGTAAAGCCGCAGCGCACGCCGGTAAATCCGCCGTTCTTGGAGAAGCTGCGGAACTCCACCGCGCATTCATGTGCGCCGGGGATTTCGAAAATCGAGTGCGGGATTTTTGGATCGCGAATGTACGATTCGTAAGCCGCGTCGTAGAGAAGTAGAGCTTTGTTCTCGCTCGCATATTCGACCCACCGCTTCAATTTTTCGCGTGTGGCGACGGCGCCCGTCGGATTATTTGGGAAGCACAAATAAACAAGGTCGGCGTGTTCGTTAGGCGGCTCGGGCACGAAGTTGTTTTGCTCCGTGCATGGTAAATACAAAATGCCTTCATAGCGGCCGTCATTCGTCGCCGCTCCGGTATGACCAGCCATAACATTCGTGTCGACGTAGACCGGGTAAACTGGATCAGTGATCGCCACGCGGTTCTGATGTCCGAGGATATCGAGAATGAAACCGCAATCGCATTTCGATCCGTCCGAGACAAAAATCTCGTCGTCCGAAATTTCGATTCCGCGATCGCGAAAATCGTTCTGCGCGATGGCGGCGCGCAAAAATTCGTATCCTTCGTACGGTGGATAGCCGCGAAAAGTTTCACGATGCGCGAGCTCTTCAACCGCACGATGCATCGCATCAACCGCCGCGCGCGGTAACGGCTCCGTCACGTCGCCGATGCCACAGCGAATCAAATCATTCGCAGCCTTCGGACTACGATCGAGGAACTCCTTCACCCGCCGGCTGATCTCGGGAAAAAGATAGCCGGCCTGGAGTTTAAGATAATTCTCGTTGAGGTAGGCCATCTACTACTCGTTAGGTCGCGCCACTTTATTTTTCAAATTCTCGGAAAGTTCCGTCCACAATTTTGGGTGTGCTTCTACCAACCGCGCGATGTCGGCGAGATCCTTCATTTGCTTGCTCTGCCGGCTCTTCGTATCACTCCACGCTTTAATTTTTCCACGCAGCGCATCTTCCAGCGAGGCCACCCGCAGAAGAATTCCATGAACATCGGCCGCGACGGCGCGCGCGGGAAAATCACGGTAAAAATCTTCTGTGCTCAGTTGCATGCTGAGTTTTGATTCGCCCTTGAAATTTACCGACCACTCCAAGCGTTCCGCGCGCAATCCTGATTCCTGCAGACAATCGACGGCGCGCTCGATCGCATCAGCCGTAACGACGAAACCGATGTCCTGCGTGACCATCGGTTCGCGCGCCCAATGATTGACCGCGACACCCCCAATCGTGCACCACGTGATATCGGCTTTCTCCAGCGCATCGATCAGCCGCATGGCATCGTTGGCCCCGCCAGCGGTCTGCCAATCGAAAAACTGTTTTGCGGTCATGCTCTGTATCTACAGAGCAAAACGCGATTAGCTACTTCTCGTAACGCTTCGCGACTTCGTCCCAATTCACCACATTCCACCAGGCCTTGATGTAATCGGGCCGGCGGTTTTGGTAGTTGAGATAGTAGGCGTGCTCCCAAACATCCACGCCAAGCAGTGGCGTATTGCCGTCCATGAGCGGGCTGTCCTGATTCGGCGATGAAGTGACTTCAAGTTTGCCGGTTTTATTTTTGATCAGCCAAGCCCAGCCGCTGCCAAAACGTTTCGCGCCCGCATCGGCAATTTTTTCTTTGAACTGATCGAAACCGCCGAAGGTGGACTTAATGTCGTCGGCCAGTTTGCCTTTAGGTTCGCCGCCCGTATTCGGTCCCATGATTTGCCAGAAGAACGAATGATTGGCATGACCGCCGCCGTTATTGCGCACGACGGCGCGGATGTCTTCCGGGACCGCGTTGAGATCGCTGATCAAATCCTCGACGGATTTGTTGGCCAGCTCGGGTTTGTCTTTGAGCGCGTTGTTGACGTTGGTGATGTAAGTCTGGTGATGCTTGGTGTGATGAATTTCCATCGTGCGCGCATCGATGTGCGGCTCGAGAGCATCGTAGGCGTAAGGGAGTTTCGGTAATTCGTAAGCCATAGTGCTGAATTGTCCGCCGCCGGGTGGCAGGAACAACCGAAATTTTTATCCGCGCACCGTTTGCTTAGGCGGCGGCGGGAGCGAATTGCTCGAGAACGGTATGCAATTCGTCGAACTTGATCGGCTTGACCAAGTGCGCCAAAAATCCTGCCTGCTCGGTGCGGGCAAGATCGTCGACCATGCCGTAGCCGCTCAGGGCGATGCCGCGCAATCCATACTCGTTAGCCAACTGCAACATTAAATCGACGCCGTTGCCATCTGGCAGACCGAGATCGCTAATGACGAAGTCGATCGGGTGATTGGCCGCGAGGAAAAGCGCGTCTTTCACTGTGGTGGCCGTCAGCACTTGATGACCGCGGCGACGCAGAAGACCGGCTAGGACAGTGAGCGTCGGTTCGTGATCTTCGACCACCAGCAAGCGATGCAGTTTCGTTCCTGACTGTTGGGGTTGCGCGTCGTTTAATCGGCGCACGGGGAACGGCGAAACCGTTTCCAGTCCGATACTAAAGAGCGCGCCAAGATCTCGGCCGGCGCTTTCCGCAGTGATGGTTCCCCCGTGTAGCTCGACGATGGTTTTCGAAATCGACAAACCCAGTCCCAGGCCGCTGGAAAGTTCCGCGTTTCTCGTCGTGCCTTGTTCGAAAGGTCGGAAAATTACCGGCAGCGTTTCGCGATCGATACCGATGCCATTATCGCGCACGGTGACGGCGAGCCGTCCGGGCGCAGGATTGGTCGTGCGGATGGTGATGCGGCCGCCCACCGGTGTAAACTTGATCGCGTTCTTAACCACGTTCCAAAAAACCTGGTGCAAGCGCCCGGCGTCGGCCGCGACGTTGTGCTCGGTCGCGGAAAATTCGGATTCGAGATGCACACGTTTGTCCTGCGCATCACTACTTACGATTTCCTGCGTGTGCTTGAGCAGCGAGTGCACATCCACCGAACCGGTGACGAGCAGTTTCAGTTTACCGTGGGAAATGCGGGTCAGGTCCAGCAGGTCGTCAATCAAACGCGCTTCCAATTCGACGTTGCGGCGAATCATCCCGATTTGCTCGCGATGCTCCAAGGCCAGACTGGGCTCGTCCTCGAGTGTGGCGGCGCACATAAGCACCGGGGTCAATGGCGTGCGTAGTTCATGCGAAAGAGCCGCTAAAAAATTATCTTTGGCGCGATTGGCCCGTTCCGCTTCTTCTTTCGCCTCTTGTTGATCGGCGGTGCGATTGGCAATGAAACGCATCTCGCGCACGCTGCGCAAACAAGAGATGAAGAGGAAAACATCTTCGAAAATTACCCACGCGCCGTGCTCGAGGAATCGCCAGTGGCTCGCACTCAGCACGCCGTAAACTGAGTAAGGCGCGTAAACTCCGCGGAGAAAATGATCCAAAGCAACAACGATCGTGGCGGGTATGAGCACGCGCCAATCACGGTAAAACGAAAGAATGACGAGGGACCCAAAAACGTGAAAATGCGTTTCGATTCTACCATTCGTTAGGCCAATAAGCAGAGCCGACATGAGCATCTGCGCGACCGCAATGACGTGCCGGGTGACCGCTGCACCGGGCCAAACCCGCGTCATCCAGACGGGGAAAAAACTGATCGCGCCGCCGAGATAAATCGCTGCCCAAAGATGAATGTGGATCGAACTCACTTCGCCGCTCCAGGTGCGCGGCGTGACGAGGGCTGCCAGCAAAATTCCCGCCAGCCACTGCAGGACCATTAATCTGGCAAACCACTTGTCGGTCTGCCGATAAATCTCCTGCCGATGTTGTTGAAAAAGCGCTTCCGCGCGCTCTGCCGATAGACTCGGCGGGGGCGGTTTGGTGGTGATTGCGAGCACAGGGAAAGAGGCCGCTTCTTTTGAGCAGACCGCATTCCACTTTGCCCGGGAATCAATCCCGATTTGCCTGGCTTAATGCAAACGCGCGTCGCTTCGGCCTGCGACACAGGTAATGCCCTGGAACGAACAGCTAGCTAGCAGTTGTAGAAGCTCGGCGGATGTCCGATGCCGCGGCGATAATTGACGTAGGTCGCCAGCGCCATGAGCGGGAAATTTTGCCGATAGAAATCGTATTTCAGATAAAACACGCCGGGAAAACCAGTGCCGGTTATTTCAGGCTCTGTCCATGAACCATCGTCATTCTGTTTGCTGAGAAGGAAACGCAACCCGCGTTGCACACTCGGGCGATCTAGATCCCCGCATGCACAAATTCCCATTAACGCCCAGGCCGTTTGCGACGCGGTGCTAACTCCCCGTCCCTTTAAAGTCGGCTCATCATACGAGGCGCAGGTTTCACCCCAACCGCCATCGTCGTTCTGACAGCTCTCGAGCCAATCGCGTCCGCGCAAAATCCAATCCTGCGTCATGTTTTCGCCGATGGCGCGAAGGCCACGCAAGACTTGCCACGTGCCGTAAATATAATTTACACCCCAGCGGCCGTACCACGAGCCATCGTCGTCCTGCGTGTCGATGAGATATTTCACCGCACGCCGCACGCAATCGCGTTTCGGATCGAAGCCTATGTAGCCGAACAACTCGAGGGTGCGCGCGGTCAGGTCGCTGCACGTCGGATCGAGGATCGCGTTGTGATCGGCGAACGGCATGTCTTCCAGCCAGTGCGTCGTGACTTCTTTGTCGAATGCCGCCCAGCCGCCGTCCTTGCATTGGAAACTTAATTGCCAATCAATCGCGCGCGCGAAAAGCTCTTCCAACTTCAACTGCTCGTTAGGCCGAACCAGTCGCAATCCCATCAAGACCATCGCGGTGTCGTCTGTATCGGGATAATAAACGTTGTTGTATTCGAAGGCCCAGCCGCTCGCTTCCGGGTGCAGATTGTTTTCCGTCCAATCGCCGCGCACGCGAACTTCTTTGTCGACCAACCACGCCGCTGCTTTTCGCAGCGCGGGATGATCGGCCGGCAAGCCGGATTCCACGAGCGAGATGATGTTGATCGCGGTGTCCCAAACCGGCGAGAGACAAGGCTGGATGCGAAAATCTTCCAAGTCTTCGACGAATAAGCCGCGGAAATCGCTCATGGCTTTTCGATAAATTGGATGTGTCGTCTCGTACCCGAGAGCTCGTAACGCGATCAGGGCATTAAGCATGGCAGGGAACACGGTCGCGAGCCCGTCGCTGCCTTCGCCGATTCGTTCCAGCATCCAACGCTCCGCTTCTTCGAGCGCGCGGTGGCGCATCGGACGCCAGCCGAGTTTGGAAATAATCTTGATCACGTGATCGGCACGCAGAAATAAATTCCGCCAGGTTAAAGTGCGCGCATCGCGCGGCAGCGTGAAATCTTTATGCTCGGTCCCGAGTGGATAAAGCTCATGCAACTGTTTCAAGCCGGGCAATTCACGCGTCGGTTTGAAGTGGTTGATGATCGCGAGCGGAATCAACATCGCGCGACTCCAGGACGACATCTTGTAGATGTGGAACGGGGACCATTTCGGCAGCAAAATCATTTCCACCGGAATCGTCGGCAGATATTGCCACGGGAATTGTCCGAGCAGCGCGAGGTACAACTTGCTGAAGGTGTTCATTCGCGGAATGCCGCCGAGCCGCAGAATATCGGCGCGCGCTTCCTGCATGAATGGCAGGTCCGCCGAATGACCGGCGAGCTTCAGCGCGAAGTAAGCCTTCACCGACGCATTCACTTCACTCGGTCCGCCGTAATATATATTCCAACCCCCGTCGGGTAACTGACGCTTCAGAATGTGGCGAACGCAACGTTTCTGAATCGCTTCATCGACGTCGCCTAACCAGTGCATGAAGAGCACGTAGTCGGAGCAAAGCGTGCTATCGACGAGCAATTCGCCGCACCAGTGACCATCCGGCTTTTGCTGCCGCAAAAGATTTTCCTGCGCGCGCGCGATCGCCTCGTTCAGCGCCGAAATTTCCGGCGCGTAAAATTCCGTCGCGTTTGGCGACGCGCGCGGAAGAGGAATGACGTTGGAAGAACTCGGAGGCATCCGTCAGGAGGCAACCGCTTCTTCGACTTCCGCGCGTTTGCCGGTGATGTGTCCGTTCCCGGAAGTGACGCCGTTATAAACGAGCACTTCGTTGCCCAGACCGGTCGGTTTTGGTTTCGCGCCGAAATTGAATTTGATCGTTTTCCACGTATCGCCGGACTTTGCGTTCAGACCGAGACTCGCGGTTGGTTCGTAACCGCAGTGCGTCATACAATTTTCGCATCGCGGATCGCGGGCGACGCCATCGACGACACCGTACTTGTCCCAATCGACGTGCTCGAGCAGTTCGGCGTAGCTGCCGTAATGGCCGGTGCCGTTCGTGCCGACTTTGTCGGTCATGAAATAGCACGGCGCTTTCCAACCAGCCATATTGCGAGTCGGGATCGCCCAGGCTGAGCAAGTGAGATCGCGCTTGCCGGCGAGAAATTCGAAATAAACCGGCGTGCCGAAGAAGGTGTACTTCGCCATCCACTCTTCCATCTTGGCGAATTTCTTCACCGTCAGATCGCGGGTGAGAAAGAAATTCTCCGGCTGCAAATTCAATCGCGTGACCATGTCTTTCTTGGCCGCGTCGTATTCGTAACCAGGCGTGATGGTGTGGCCGTCGACGCCGAGATCAGAAAGGAAATCGAGCATCTGCTCCACTTCCTGCATATCGGTTTCCTTGTAGATCGTGGTGTTGGTCGCGACCTGGTAACCAAGAATCTTCGCCATCTTGATCGCGAGAATGCATTCCTTGAAAACGCCTTCGCGTTCCACGATCAAATCATGGGTCCGCTCGAGTCCGTCGAGGTGCACATTCCAATACATCCAGTCGCTCGGAGCGATCGTCGTGGTTTTCACTTCTGACTTCGGATCGCGAATCGCTTCCGCATCTTTCGCTGAAATCAGATTCTGTCCGACCAACGCACTTATCTTCGAATCCAAATCATTCCGCGTCGCCGTGTTGCTCCTGCGATATTCCGACTTCATCCATTCGCGCATTTTTTTGCGCATGAACATGGCGTTGGTGCAGACGTAAACGATTCGCTTCTGCTCGAGCAGCCCTTTGATTAAGGCTTCGATCTGCGGATGAATGAGCGGTTCGCCGCCACAGATGGAAACCATCGGCGCCTTGCACTCAATCGCTGCGCCAAGGCAATCCTCCAGGCTCATCATGTCCTTGAGCAAGGTGGAATACTCACGAATGCGTCCGCATCCGGTGCAAGTCAGGTTACAGGTATGAAGCGGCTCAAGCTGTAGCACGGTGGCGAATTTCTTCGTTCCGCGCAGCTTGTGACCAATGATGTAGGCTGCGATCTTGCTCGTCAGCGCGAGCGGGAATCTCATAGAAGCGAGGAGGATACTAACCAGGGGTAGCGTGTCAATAGGTGCCGACCTACTTCGCCCTCACCGCCCAGCATAGTAATATGACGAAAAAGGTAGAGACAGTTGCGGTTTTAGGAGCCTCGCCGAAGCCCCACCGTTACTCGCATCGCGCGATGCAGATGCTGGAGCGTCACGGACACCACGCAGTTCCGATCAATCCGGCCTTCGACGAAATCCTGGGCGAGAAATGTTATCCGACCATCTCCGACGCGCCGAAACCAATCGACACCGTCACGATGTATCTCGGCAAACGGCGTTCCGATCCATTGATCCATGAAATCGTCGCCGCGAAACCCCGCCGCATCATCATGAATCCGGGCGCGGAGAACGACGACCTCGCCGAAATCGCACGCGACGCCGGAATCGAAGTTGTCGAAGCCTGCACGCTCGTGATGTTGCAGGTTGGAAATTTCTAAGGGGTTTGCCAACCACGGCGGATCAAACTCACGGCGATCGCGGCCAGCAAAAGCGCAACTAATTTTGACGTTCCGTTGAGTCCACGTTTTCCCAGAACGCGCGCCAGCATGTCCGCATTACGAAAGGCCAGGCCGACGATCAGCAGGTTCAGCAAAAGCGAAACCAGCGTGTAGATAATTCCCACGCTATCGACCAGAACGAGCAGCGAAGTTAACAACGCCGGTCCCGCAATCAACGGCATGCCGAGCGGCACCACACCAAAGGCCTGACCAGCCGGCCGGCTTTCCCCGCCGAGATCGAGAAGTTCGCGCACCGCGAGCCCCAGCAAAATCAACCCCCCCGCGACTTGGAAATCGCCCACGGTTATTCCAAGCGCGGCAAAAATCGCCTTGCCCAAAAAAATAAAAACGATCGAAACCGCCAGCGCCGTGATCAGCGCGAGCGTTCCTTCGCTCTGGCGTTTTTGCGAATCGACCGACCCGGACAGTCCAAGAAAAATCGCGACCAGGCCGATGGCATCGACCGCAACAAAAACCGGAATGAACGCGCCGAGAAATTTCTGCCAGAAATCATGCATAAATCGACAGCTTTACCTTGCGGCGCTTCTACACAATGTTCGACAGCCCTTCAACTCACCATGAAACATTCCTTCTTCGCCTGCTTGTTCTTTGTCGCTTGCCTAACGAGAGCTGCTGAACTCCGCACCGTCGAGGCATTTCGCGACGCCGCCACGAAAGCGAATGCCGTTCTGACTATTCCCGAATGGGAAACCACACCCGCCGCGATTGAAACCGCGGCCAAAGACATCATCGCGAAAGAAAACGCTGCGCTCGATAAAATCGGCGCGCAGGATCCGGAGAAGGTCACATCCCAGAGCACCGTCGTCGCGCTCGACGATGTCGGCTGGGAAGCAACCGTGGTCGCGAACCGCGCGACCGTGATCAAGGAATCGAGCCCATCGAAGGAAATGCGCGAGGCCGCGGAAAAAGCGGTGAAAGATTTGCAGGATTGGTTCGTCGGCCTCGACTACCGGGAGGACGTTTACAAAGCGATCAAGGCCTTCGCGGATACGAAACCGAAGCTCACCGGCGAGGACGAAAAACTCCTCAAGGAAACCATGCGTGATTATCGCCGCGCAGGTTTGGGTTTGCCGCCCGACAAGAAAAAGGAAGTCGAAGAATTGCGCAAAGACTTGGCGAAACTCGGAACCGACTTCGCTTCCAATATCGCCAACACCCAAGCGCCGGTCGTTTTTACCAAAGAAGAGCTCGACGGCGTGCCCGATAACTTTCTCGCTTCCCCCGGGGTGAAGACGGGCGACAACCAATTCACCGTCATGGCGAACGTCACCTTTCACGTCAACACCGTCTTGGAAAACGCCAAGCGCGAAGATGTGCGCAAGCGGCTCTACCTCGTCCGCGATGATCTCGCGAAAGACAAGAACGTGCCGTTGCTCGATCAGATGCTGGCGCTGCGCAACAAGATCGCGCTCCGCCTCGGCTACAAATCGTGGGCCGATTATCAGACCGAGATCAAAATGGCCAAGACCGGTGCTGGTGCGGAAAAATACATCAACGATCTCATCACCGGCAGCCAGCCGAAGTTCGAATCGGAAGTGAACGAGCTGCACAAAATCCAGGTGGCGGAGACCGGCGACCCGAAATCGAAAATCAACGTCTGGGATTATCGTTATTACAGTAACCAGCTGAAGAAGCAGAAGTATAACGTCGATGCCGAAGCGTTGCGTGTTTACTTCCCGTATCAACAAGTGGTCGATGGCATGTTCGCGATCTACCAAAGCATTTTCGGATTGAAGTTCGAACGGATAGAGCCGCCGTATAAATGGGTCGACGATTTGCAGCTTTACGTCGTAACCGATGCGGCCAGTGGCGAACCGCTCGGGCTTTTCTACTTCGACATGTTTCCACGCGAAGGGAAATTCAATCACTTCGCGCAGTTCGACATCATCGGCGGCAAACTGATGTCCGATGGAAAATATCAGCGACCCACTGTCATCCTGCTTTGCAACTTTCCGCCGCCCACTGAAGGGAAGCCATCACTCCTCAGTCACTCCGAGGTTGAAACCTTGTTCCACGAATTCGGCCACGTCCTGCATTCCATCGTTACCCATGTGAAAAGCGGGCGCTTCGCCGGCTCGCATGTGCCAGGTGATTTCGTCGAAGCGCCTTCGCAGATGCTGCAGAACTGGGTTTGGGATAAAAAAGTTCTCGATACTTTCGCGGCCGATTATCGCGATCCATCGAAAAAAATTCCGGCTGAGACAATCGATAAATTAAAGGAAGCGCGCCTGGCCACCGCAGGACTTTGGTACCGGCGTCAGTTTGCGTTGGCTTCGTTAGACCTGGCACTGCACGAGAAACATCCCGAGAACGAACCGTATGATTGCGTAGCGATGACAAATCCAATTCTGCAAAAAATCTTTCTGCCGATCGATCCGAACACCGCCTTCGTCGCATACTTCGGTCATCTGAATGGTTACGACGCCGGTTACTACGGCTACGCCTGGGCCGACGCCATCGCCGCCGACATGGCGACGGTTTTCGAAAAAGCGAAAGACGGTTATCTCGACAAACAAGCCGGCATGCGTTTGCGCGATGAAATTTACGCCGTCGGTGATTCGCGCGAGGCCACCACTTCCATCGAAAAATTCCTCGGCCGCAAACAATCGGTCGAACCATTCCTGAAACACATCGGTATCGGCGACGCCAAGAAAGAAGGCAACGCACCTGTCCCACCAACCACTCGTTAGGCAGAAATGATCAAAGAAATCTTCGCACTCTTGTCAGTTCCTTTGTTAGCCGCCAGCGCTCAGCTTCCGCCGCAAGCCGCGCTTGATTCGATCAAAGCAGACACCCTGCTCAGGCACATCAAAGTCCTGGCGTCCGATGAATTCGAAGGCCGCGCACCGGGCTCGAAGGGCGAGGAGCTTTCCGTCAAATACATCTACGAGCAGTTCAAAGCGCTCGGACTCAAACCGGGAAATCCGAACGGCACTTACACGCAGGAAGTTCCGCTCGCCGGAATCACCACCGCACCGACAGCAGCATTCGAGATCAAAGGTCAGAAGACGGAAATGAAATTTCCGGACGACTACGTCGCCTCCTCGGCGCGTTTGCAGTCGAGCATTAAGGTTAACAATTCCGAGATCGTTTTCGTCGGCTACGGCATCGTCGCGCCCGAATATGGCTGGGACGATTACAAAGGGGTCGATGTGAAAGGCAAAACAATCCTGATGTTGATCAACGATCCGCCGATACCCGATCCGAACGACTCGACGCAACTCGATCCAAAGATGTTCCGCGGCCGGGCCATGACATACTACGGCCGCTGGACCTACAAATATGAAATTGCCGCCGAGAAAGGTGCGGCTGCCGCGATCATCATTCACGAAACCGGACCGGCGGCTTACCCATATAGCGTGGTGCAAACAAGTTGGTCGAAAGAGAACTTCGAAATCGATCGACCAAACAAAAACATGGATCAGGTCGAAGTGCGTTCCTGGATCACACTCGATGTTGCCAAGAAATTACTCGCCGATAGCGGCCAAGATTTCGACGCTCTGAAACAAGCGGCCCTGAGCAAAGATTTCCGACCGGTCTCGTTAGGCGCAACGGCTAATTTCGATCTCAAGCAAACCGTGCGCTCGTTCAAATCACACAACGTCGTCGCCAAAATCGAAGGGAGCGATCCGAAGTTGAAAGACGAATGGATCATCTACAGCGCGCATTGGGATCATCTGGGCAAACATCCGGAATTGCAGGGCGACCAGATCTTCAACGGCGCGCTCGATAACGCTTCCGGCGTCGCGGCCGTTATCGAACTAGCCGATGCACAAACGCATTTGCCGAAGCCAACCAAACGTTCTGTGCTGTTCATGGCTACGACCGCGGAAGAAGCTGGGTTGTTAGGCGCGAAATATTACGCCGAGAATCCTCTCTATCCGCTCACCCAGACATTGGCCGACATCAACATCGACGGCACAAGCGTCTGGGGAAAAACGCACGACATCGAAGACATCAGTGACGGAAATTCCGATCTCGACGACTTGTTAGGCCAGGCGGTCGAAGGCCAGGGTCGCGTGCTGGTCCCGAACAGCAAACCGGAACGCGGCAGTTTCTATCGCGCGGATAATTTCGAATTCTCCAAGGTCGGTGTGCCTTCACTTTACACCGGACGCGGTCGAGATTTCCCCGGCAAGCCAGGCTTTGGGGAAGCGAAGATGGAAGAATTCGTCGCCAAACATTACCATCAGCCTTCCGATGAAGTTCAGCCTGATTGGGACCTTTCCGGTGCGGCGCAGGATGTTCAAGCCATCTTTGAAGTCGGCTACGTGGTAGCTAACGCCGAAAAATTTCCGGAATGGAAACCGGGGAATGAATTCAAAGCGAAGCGTGATGAAATGCTGCGCGCGAAGCGATGATGTTTTCCGCAGGCCCAGCCTGCCTGGGAGTAGGCCGGTGCCCCGGCGCTTTTCTTCGCGGGGGAATTTGCCTAACGAATCCAAAGCGGCGCAGCAGCGCCGCACTCCAAGACGCTTCGCGCAAAAATGAATGCTTCGGTTCCGGTCGTTAGCGCGCTCATCGGCGTGGTGGTTCTCTTTTTCGGGCGAAAACTCTTCTGGCTCTGTGTCGCCGCGCTCGGCTTCGCCGCCGGCGTGGAGCTGGCGCCGCATCTCCTGCATGAGCCAACGCCACTGTTACAACTTAGCATCGCGCTCATCCTTGGTTTTCTCGGCGCTTTGCTCGCCGCGCTTTTACAAAGACTCGCCGTCGGGATTGTCGGCTTTGCCGCCGGTGGCCGACTAGCCGTCGGCGTGGCCGCAACCTTCTTCGTCGATCAGGCCCATTACTATTGGCTCACTTTCATTATCGGCGGCATCGTCGGCGCTATCCTGCTTCTCTCGCTCTTTGATTGGGCGTTGATCTTTATTTCTTCATTGATCGGAGCGAATCTTATCCTGCGCGCCATCACCTTACCTGTGACCGGCGCAACGATCGCCTTTGTCGTTCTGACTGCCATCGGAGTAATAACACAAGCGGGAATGCTTCGCCGCAGCCGAACCGTTACTGCCTAACGAGACCTAGCTTGGATAAATTCCCGAGTGTGTCGGAGAACGTCGATCTGTCTAGAACGGACAACCGCCTCTAGGTTATTTGAACTGAGCGAGATCGGCCCGATACTTTGTCGCTGCGTCCGCACGATCCCATTTTTCGTAGAGGTCGATGAGTCGCTGGAGAGCAACCTTCGTCCGCGGATTCGTCGCACCCTGCGAGCTTTTCAAGCTTTCGTAGCTTTCGATAAGGAACGGCTCTGCTTCGTCATAACGTTGTTGTGCGGTGAGAGATTCACCAAGCGCACTCTTCGCGCCGGCGGTGTAGTAATGACTTGGAGGCAAAGCTCGCCCTAAGGCATCGGAAGCCTTTCGAAGTATGACTTCAGCGGCATCCGAACGACCGGTTTTGTTCAGGATTCTTGCTTGGGTCACAGCGCCGACCAGACGCACGGGGTGGCTCTCGGGAAGAACTCGCTCAAAAATATCAGTCGCTTCTCTAATGGCCTCTTCCGCTGCGGCAATATCTCCCTTGAGCAAAAAGAGTCTTGCCTGGATTTCCAGATTGCGCCCGAGATAGGCGGAGTTTGCGCCTAACGACTTGCGGTAAAGCTCCGCGCCCGAGCGCAACAAAGGTTCGGCCTCTTCCAGTTTGCCTTTGGTCGCCAAAACATCACCCAATCCGGAAAGCGTCGCGCCCAGTTCCCAGCGTTCGCGATTGGACAAAGTATTGAATTCCTCCTGCGACTGCCGATAGAGCGCTTCCGCACCGTCCAGGTCACCTCGATCGGAGTAGCCCGACGCGAGACTGCCCCTGACAATCGCCATTGCTGCTCTGTCATCGCCCGAGAGCCGCGAGGCCAATACGAGCGCTTCATTCCAGAGCGCTTCCGCCGCCGGTGCGTTGCCCGTCATCTTGTTGACGTTGCCGAGATCGGCGGCGACAGCGGCGTACCAGCGCGGTTCAAAGGCAGCGTTCGCTTTCTCCTTCCGATAAATTTCGAGGGCGCGATTATAAAGCGGTTCGGCCCCACGCAAATCGCCCTTTGAAAGCAGCGTGTCACCGAGGTGCAACAAGGTGCGCGCGCTATCGGGATCGTCGTCTCCGTGCAGCTTGTTGAACGTCTCGAGCGCCGCGCGCAGGTGACGCTCCGCCGCGTCGTAGCGTCCTTCGTACATGTAACTGGTGCCGATGTTGCGCTGGAGTTCCGCCTGGATCTGCGGTTGATCCGCAAATTCTTTCTCAACCTTGCCGGCAGCTTCGTCCAAAACTTGACCGATGGTCACCTCCTGACCTTTCTTGAGGCCTGGTGAATACCACCCGGGGTTGGCGAAGCCTAATAAGTCCTGCATGAAAGCGTTGATGCGTTGCGCCTTGGCCTGCTCCGCGCGCGCTCGATCGCGTTCCTGTCTTGCCACGCGAGCCTCCCAGACCGTCACGGCCAAGCCTGCCAGGACAGCGATGACGAGCATGACCGCGGCCGCAACCGCGACCTTGTTGCGTCCTACAAATTTCGAGGCGCGATAGTGAAAAGTGTCCTTGCGCGCAACAACCGGCCGGCCTTCGAGATGGCGACGGATGTCTTCCGCAAACTGCCCGACGGAAGCGTAGCGTCGCACAGGCTCTTTTCGCATTGCCATCAGGACGATATTATCGAGATCGCCGCGCAGCGATTTTCGATTCTCGATTAGCCACTATCGCCGCGCTGGGGCGCGCCGGTTCCTGCTCCATAATGGCGCGCGAGATTTCACTCGGTTTACGACTCGTTAGGCGGTAGGGCCGCGTGCCGGTGAGTAACTCGTAAAGAATGACACCCAGGCTATAGGTGTCGCTGGCCGTAGTCATGCTTTCGCCACGCACTTGTTCAGGGCTGGCGTAATCCGGTGTCATCACTGCCATGGTTATAGTCTGGCCGCTTGTCCCGCTCTCCTTGTCGAGCAGCTTAGCTATCCCGAAGTCGAGTAATTTCGGCTCTCCTTCCGGAGTAACTCGAATGTTAGCCGGCTTAAGGTCGCGATGGATAACCAAATGCTGGTGCGCGTAGGTCACGGCGGAACAGATCTTGCGAAAAATCTGAAGCCGTTCCCTGGTCGATAAGCCGCGCTTATCGCAATACTCGTCCAGCCGCTCGCCTTCAACAAACTCCATGGCAAAGAAGGGACTCCCATCCGCATTTACTCCACCGCCGTAAAGCTGGGCGATGTTAGGATGGTTCAGACTAGCGAGAAGGTTCTCTTCGCGTTTGAAATGTCGCACCAGCTCGTCTGAATCAAGCCCGCGTTGGATAAGCTTAAGTGCTGCCTTCCGACCTAGCTTGCGATCCTGCGCGAGATAGACTTCACCCATCCCACCTCTCCCGACCAGAGAAAGAATTTCGTAATCACCCATGAGATATCCAGCGGAATAGGCGCCTTCGCCGGCGAGCGATTCCGCCACGAGATGCAGGGCGGGAGTTTCGATAAAGCAGCTCGCTCCGTCATGTTGGGCGAGGAGCGATTCTACTTCCGCGCGCAGCGCCGCATCGGAGGCGCATTCCCGGTCGAGAAAACCCGCCCATTTCTCCGGACCTTGTTCGAGAGCCGACTTCACCAGCTCAGCCAGTAGCTCCGACCGCTCGTTAGGCATCGTAGCTTCCTGCCTTCAACGCGCGGCGCAGCCAGAGCTTGGCGAATTGCCAATCGCGCAGGATCGTTTTGGACGAGACCTTTAGGAACTCGGCGATTTCTTTTGTTTCCATCCCGCCAAAGAACTTTAACTCTACCACTTCGCCTTCGCGCGGATAGACGCGCGCAAAATCCTTTAAGGCATCGTCGAGAACGATAAGGTCCGTCTTGCTTTCCTCAGCTAACTCGCGCGCTTCATCGAGGCAAAGGTTAGGTATGCCGCCACCGCGTTTCGCGGCATGATGCGCGCGCGCGTGTTGCAACAAAATTCGCCGCATCAACTGCGCGGCTACTCCGGCGAAGTGCGCGCGGTTCTGCCAGGTGACGCGACGTTGATCGACGATCTTCAAATAGGCTTCGTGCACGAGGGCGGTCGCCTGCAAGGTATGGTCCGGTCGTTCCCTGCTCAGGTAATGCCGGGCGAGGCGGCGCAGCTCGTCGTAAATCACCGGCATGAGCTTTTCCGCGGCGTCGCGATCACCGGCAGACCAATCCTGTAGCATCTGAGTTACATCGGGTTCTCGGGGAATGCTCACGACCGGTTTGGGCGCGGTTATACCCTTTTCGGCCTGAGACGGGAAATCTTTTCAGGGTCCATGTCCCTTTTTAAACGTCTTTGGGACGTTATGGGTGATGAGCAGCGCCCCGCTTTCGGTCTCGCTCCCGCCGCCGCAGCGCAGCGGTTGCCCTTCTTACCGCACGCACAACTTTTTCAGCGCCTACCTAGACATGCTGCGGCTGGAAGTCGATCACGGCGACGGCAAGGGCTTCATCTTTCTAGCTAACGACACCACGCCCGGCTACGTCGATATCGCGCCATCTACATGGTCGGCGATCAGCAAGCGGGCCAATGGAGCAAACCGGTCAGTGCTGTCGTGGGAGGATAAGAATATCCGTTCTAGCTGCCCAATCGCACGATCAAACAGTGGAAACACTTTATGAAACGACTGCGAGCGCCTGTTCAGCAGAACTCGACATTCACTAGCGGCAACAAATCCGAATGAACGCTCCAACAACTATGAAACCAGACATCAAATTCAATTTCGGGCGGTTCCATCGAATCCTTTGCACGCTCGTCTTCGGCGCCAGTGCCGCCGTACTCTTTGCCATTTCGGCGACGGACGCGCTGGGCGCAATCTTTGAGACAAACCAGAACTCCAACACGGTCGGCGAATACCACGCCACCAACGGGATGGTGGTAAACGCATCGTTGATTACGGGGCTAAATGGTCCGAACGGCATCGCCACGGACGGTACTAACCTCTTTGTCGCGAGCTTTTTCAGCAACACGATTGGCGAGTATACCACCTCTGGAATGGCGCTGAACACCTCGCTCATCACAGGGTTGAACGGCCCCCAAGGCATGGCGTTTCTTGGTCCAAACATATTCGTCGCGAATCAATCCTCCGGAACGATTGGGGTATACAACGCCACCACCGGAACGCCGGTGAACGCCTCGTTTATTACAGGCTTGGGTCAGCCGTGGGGCGTCGCGACAGATGGAACGTACCTTTATGTCGTGAACAACAATACCAATGGAAGTGGAAATGGAGTCATAGGTAAGTACGATGCCATTACGGGGGCGCCAGTGAACCTGTCGCTGGTCACAGGCTTGAGTTTCCCGTGCGGCATCACGCTAATGGGAGGGAATCTGTTTGTCGCAAACGGCGCCCTCGCCGGGACCGGCAACGGAACGGTGGGTAAATATAACGCTACCACCGGCACGCCGGTGAACGCGTCGTTTATTACTGGCTTGAGTGAACCTCAAGGCATCACGACAGATGGAACGAATCTTTTTGTCGTGAACCTTAGTACAGGAACGATTGGCGAATACAACGCCACCACCGGGGCGGCAGTGAATGCGTCGCTAGTCACTGGATTGAACACCCCCGTCCAGCTTGTCCTGGCGCCCGAGGCGTGCACACCGCCGCCTCCTGGCCTGGTGAGCTGGTGGCCAGGCGATGGCAACGCTAACGACATTCAGGATGGCAACAGCGGGACTCTCCAAAATGGTGTTACTTTCACCTCCGGCAAAGTAGGGCGGGCATTTCACTTCAACGGCTCGAATCAATTCGTTACGACAACGAACAACGCCAACCTGAGCTTCGAAAGAACAGATGCTTTCAGCATCGACGCCTGGGTGCGAACGACGGAGACTGCGCTCAACAAATGGATCGTCTCGAAGAGAGACCCCAACGCGAACTCCAGGGGCTATCTTTTCGGGATGAGTAATGGTCAAGCGCCTCGCTGCGAAGTGATGAATCCGACCCCGACGGGTGCGGGAGCTCTTACATTCAGTATAGACGGTAGTGTGACCGCCACCTGCCCACGGGATCATGCGCTCGGCGTTCGCGGCACGATTGCAATTAACGACGGCCAATGGCACCACGTGGCCGTGACCTATGACGGAAGCTCCTCCATCTCGGGAATTAAATTATACGTGGATGGCACGTTGGACGCATCGCTAGCTCAGTACGACACGCTCGGCACGAACTCTGTGGCCGACAGTGCTCCACTCCTGATCGGAGCGGCGGAGAATGGCCTGCAACCGTGGAGCGGCGATATTGACGAGGTCGAAGTCTTCAATCGCGCTCTCACGCAATCACAAATCCAAGGCATCGTTAACGCCGGCAGCGCGGGCAAATGCCGCGCCTGCACGCCGCCGCCGTCGGGGATGGTTTCTTGGTGGCCAGGTGATGGGAATGGCAATGACATCCAGGATGGCAACAATGGCACGTTGGAAGGCAACATTACCTTTGTCGCAGGTAAGGTAGGCCAGGTCTTTAGGAGTCAGAGTCCCGGTGGTGATGAGTTAATCGGCAATCCTGCTAATCTGCGGTTACAGGATTTTACCTTCGATTCCTGGATCAAACTTAACCCGGCCACGCTAACAGGGACCGGCCCGTTTGTTATTAGTTACGGATCCGGCGGCTACGGCTTTGGTGTTGCCGGGCCATCGCAGCCTCCGCGCGTGAAGGGCGAATTGTTCCTAACTCAAGTTGGTTCAAGTAACGCAGGCCCTGGTCCGTCCATGGTTATTAACGACACGGACTGGCACCACATCGCGGTAACTAAGAGTGGCGGTACAGTTAGCTTCTACCTTGACGGCGTACCTAGCGCGCCGCAGAGCTACAACCCTGCCTTCACTTTCAGCACGAATGCGGCTATCGCAGGCTCAGATCAATCTGACCCCGTCTTGTATGATGAGATCGAAGTCTTCAATCGCGCTCTCACGCAATCAGAAATCCAAGCCATCGCTAACGCGGGCAGCGCGGGTAAGTGTCGCTCCTGCACCCCGCCCCCAGCTAACATGGCTGCGTGGTATCCGGGGGAAGGAAATGCCACGGACATTCAGAACGGCAACAACGGAACCCTCCAAGGTGTCGTGACCTATGCCTCGGGTGAGGTTGGGCAGGCGTTTAATTTGGATGGTTCTAGTGGATACGTTTCGATTCCGCCAAATTCGAGCGCGGATCTTGGAGCTAGTCCAAACGGATTAACTGTGGATACCTGGATTTATCCGACTGACGCTGATGTGAATCCGGTTGTGGAATGGAGTACGGGAATGACCTATGGCCCACATCTGTGGCACAACTACAACATAACAGGCAATCTTTCGCCGGGCGCATTGTACGCCAACATCGTCGACACTTCAGACGGCCAGCATCGCCTCTCAACCCAAAACGGAGTCGCTCCGCTCAACGTCTGGTCGCATGTGGCTTTGACCTACGATAAGACCACGGGCAATGCCGCGATTTATGTTAATGGCGTGGCGGCGCAAACCGCCAACCTCGGCATTTTCACCCCGCGAACGAATCTGCAATTAAACATGGGTGCACGTCCGGTTACGGACGGCGGTTGTACTGGGAGCGGTTGTTTCTTCGGTGGACGACTCGATGAGGTCGAACTGTTCAGCCGCGCGCTCTCTCAATCAGAAATTCAAGCAATCGTGAACGCAGGTAATGCGGGCAAATGTAGAACGCCGCAGGCGCCGCCAAGAATCATCTCCATCACACGCGTCGGCAACGACATCGTTCTCCAATGCCTGGGCGCACCTAGCACTACCTACACAATCCAGTTCTCGCCCGACTTGGTAACGCAATTCTCATTTCTTGCCACGAGGACAGCCAATGCAACTGGAGCGTTTTCCCTCACCGACATGAATGCAGTAAGTCTCGGTAAGAGATTTTACCGCGTCACATTCCCATGAGTCACGATCCCAGCGATGGACTCGTTAACTACCCATACATCTCGATCGCTGGAAAAACTTACGCTCGTCGCATGGCGACAGAAACGGCGTGCCGTTTAATGCCGGAAGTGGCGCACGCCAGTGAAAATCATAGCCATGTCACGCTCGTTTGCGGCGGCGATGACTTCTTCGTCGCGCACTGATCCACCGGGTTGAATTGCGGCGGTCGCACCTGCTTCGGCGGCGGCGATGAGCCCGTCAGGGAAAGGAAAAAAGGCGTCGCTCGCCACGGCGCCACTCCAAAGCGAGAGACCCGCTTCCTGTGCTTTCCAAACCGCAATGCGCGAAGCATCGACTCGTGACATTTGTCCTGCGCCGATGCCGAGCGTGCGATCGGCGGAGGCATAAACAATAGCGTTCGACTTCACGTGCTTGACCACGCGCCAGCCGAAAATCATAGCCGCTAATTCTGACTCTTTAGGCTTACGCTTCGTCACGACCTTTGTGGCCAGGTCCGCGACCTCGCCGACATCCTTGTCCTGCACCAGCACGCCGCCGCAAACGGAACGAATATCGAGCTCCGTTTGGGCTGAAGGTTTCGTCGGGAGATGCCGGATGAGGCGAAGGTTTTTCTTCTTTTGAAACAACGCGCGCGCTTCGCCATCGAATTCGGGCGCGATAATCACTTCGCTGAAAATTTCGCTGACCGACTTGGCGAGCGCTTCGTCGATTGTTCGATTGCAAATAATTATGCCGCCGAAGGGCGCTTGCTTGTCCGTCGCGAAAGCTTTCTCCCAGGCGCAGCGCAAATCTTCATCGCTTCCGACCCCGCAAGGATTGGTGTGTTTCAAAATCGCCACCGTCGGCTCCTCGAATTCTGCGATCAGATTCGTGGCGGCGCTGATGTCGAGAATGTTGTTAAAGGACAATTCCTTGCCGTGTAGTTTCTCGAAGCATTTGTCGAACTCGCCATACAGCGCCGCGTTTTGGTGCGGATTCTCGCCGTAGCGCAATCGGCTAACGAGTGGTAGGGCGAGCGAGTACGAGGCGTCGGTGGTTTGCTCGCGATTCAGAAAATTCCCGATAGTCCGATCGTATCCCGACGTTTTAATGAAGGCTTTGATCGCCAGGCGTTCGCGCAGTTTCAGCGTCGTTTCGCCTTCATTATCGCGAATATTATCGAGCACACTTTCGTAATCAGCCGGGTCGACCACAACGGTGACCGACTCATAATTTTTCGCCGCGCTGCGAATCATCGACGGGCCGCCGATGTCGATTTGCTCGATCGCTTCCGGCAGCGTGACTCCCTTTTTTTCGATCGTCTTTTCAAAGGGATAAAGATTCACCACCACCAGATCGATCGGTTGAAAACCTTGTTCCTGCGCCTGCTGCTCATGCAACGGGTTGCCGCGCTTGTAGAGCAATCCGCCGTGCACGCGCGGATGCAGCGTCTTCAGGCGGCCTTCCAGCACTTCGGGATAATCAGTGAAGCTGGAGATGTCGCGCACCGGCACGCCTTCCTTGCGCAAGAGCTCGGAGGTGCCGCCCGTGGAAATGATGTCGATGCCCTGTTTCTCCAACGCGCGCGCAAATTCCGCGATGCCGGCTTTGTCCGAAACAGAAATGAGAGCGCGTTTGATTTTCATACGGATGCGGCACAGCGATGTAGGCCGGGTCTCCCGACCCGGCGGGGTGTGAGCTGGCGACTGTCTCTCAAACTCCTAGATGCGTCACGAGCGAATTTGACGAAGAAAGTGTTCGAGGCTCGCCTCCCCGCCGGGTCAGGAGACCGGCCTACATCGCCGGTCTCGCGCGCGTGATTTAGCGATCGAGCACGATGTGCTTCGCCATTGGATACAGCACCGGGCAGCAGCCGATCGTTTCGCAGAAGGCTTTGCTGAAGTGACTCAAGCTTGAGTAACCGACTTCAGTCGCGGCCTCGGTCACGTTGTATTTTCCAGTGCGCAATAATTCCGCGGCGCGTTCCATGCGCAGGTTGCGCAGAAATTGCGGAATAGTCAGACCCACTTCGCGCGAGAAAATCCGGCTCAGATAAAACGGACTGCAGCCGACATCCTGGCCTAACGACTCCAAGGCCGGCGGGTTCGCCAAGTCGCGCGCGAGTAATCCCTTGGTTCGTTCCACGCGATCGCGGGCCACGCGTTTTTGCCGCATGCAAAACAACTCCGGATCTTTGGGCGCGAAAAGAAAATGCGACATCAACTCGAGCGCCTTGCTGCGATACCACAGGCTCTGCGCCGCTTTCGGCACGGGGGGTTGCAGCAAACTGAAAACAACGGCGCGCTGCTCCGAAGCCATTGGGCGCGGAGTCGAAACGATGTTCTTTTCATTCCCGGAAAAAACAGCGCGACGCAGGTGCGGATCGAGCTCACTTTCGCAATCAGCTAACTGCTCTTGCAAATGATCGCGCGAGAATTCGAGCGTGACGAATTGATGACGATCGCCCGCCTGGCGCGAAGCCGGAAGTGGTTCTTCGCCTAACGAGTAGTAGCCCGAGCTGCCGGCGATGTAATCACTTTGGCTGCGCCGTCCAATCACGCCGCGTCCCTCGAGATTTAGGCAAAACTCAATGCTGCGCGGACGAAAAGTTTCGCCCCAGTTCAATGCGCGTTCGGGCCGGAAATCGTGCCATTCCACGCTCAGCCCAAGGCGATCGAAATCGCCGTAAAGTTGTCGACAACCTTCGCGCCAGGACGCGGTCTCGGAAATCATCTCGCGTAATTACCAGTGTGAGCCCGCGAAAAGCAAGAAGACGGAATCAATCGCGATCTCCCGCGATGAAATCCGCGAAAGATCGGCGCACGCGGTGAAACATCGCGGCCGCGTCATCTTTCGTGCGATGGAACATCCCTTTGATGCGGCGCTTAATCACGTTTTCGTCTTCGTCGCCTTCTTCGATTCCTTCATCGCCACGCGATTCGACAGACTCGTCGTCGGCCGGCATGCGTCGGACACCCTCGTGCGTGATGCGATCGCGATGGTCTTCTTCGACGTGCGCGATGTTCGCGCCGTGATACAGCCCTTCGACGCGCACGACATTGCCGCGATTGGCGTTGATTTGAATGGTGCCGAGCGGACGTCGCGTTTGATCCTGTAAAGTGACGATCCAAACCGGAAGGTGCTGTTCGTTCGTGCGCAGCGTGTAATTGATGCGATCGAAATTTTGGTGCGATTGATCGGCGGTGTGACTCGCCACCTGAAACGCGCCACTCGAATCGAGATTTAATTTCGACGCGGCGAAAGTTGAATTCGATGCGGAACCGACCGCACCGCGCGGCGCTTGATTGGAAATGATGCGCCGGTTTGCCACTTGAATTTCGCGTACACCCCCGGGCGCGGCGCGATCCGCCACGAGAACGTTCCACGTCGTCGGTTGCGGATCGCCATCGACACCGGTGACGGAGATAACGCGATTGAGAAGCGATGGGTTGAGTTGCCGCGCGACGACCTTGAGTGCGTCATATGCGGTGGTCTGCTGCCCGGACGCAGAAGAAACGATGAACAAGATGGCCAGCGCAGTTGTCAATCGCCTCATGCGGCAGACAAAACTGTGATTGTGTCTATCTGTCCAACTCAAATCCTTTCGAGGCTTGAAGAACGAAAGCGTAACGTTCAGCCTTGGCGCGAGCGATGAAGAAAAAGCGGCAGGTGGAATTCTCCAGCCACACCGGAAATCTCGCTCTGATGCGAAGATTCGTGCGCGCATTTCTCGACGCCTACCCCTTTTCGGAAAAGGAACGCACCCTCATGGTTCTGGGCGTAGACGAAGCCTGCACCAATATTATTCGGCACGCTTATCATTTGCAGGACGATCAACCGATCGCGCTCTCGCTCGAGGGCAAACCCGATTGCGTCTGCCTGCGTCTGCGCGATTACGGCAAACAAAGTCCGCCAGAAAAAATGAAAGGCCGCGCGCACGACATCATCAAACCCGGCGGTCTCGGTTTGCACCTGATCCGTCACGCCTTTGACAAAGTGGACTACATTTTGAAAAGCCGCGGCACAGAGCTGGTGCTGACGAAAAGACTCGGATGATTTCTGGCCTGCTCGCGCGCGGCGAGTAGAGTCGATCGCATGAAACCGCCGGAACCGGATCCCGCGTTCGAAGTTTCGCTGCGTCCGCCGATGTTCAGCGAATTCACCGGACAGGTGAAGGTGTGCGAACGGCTCGCAGTTCTGGTGGAAGCGGCCAAGAAACGCGGCGACGTGCTCGAACATATTTTGCTCAGCGGTCCGCCGGGATTGGGCAAGACGACGCTGGCGCACATCATCGCGAACGCGATGGGCGTGAATGTAAAAAACACCAGCGGCCCGGTGATTGAAAAAGCGGGCGAGCTTGCCGGACTATTGACGTCCCTGGAAAAAGGCGACGTGCTTTTTATCGACGAGATTCATCGGCTGCAACCGACGATCGAAGAATATTTGTATCCGGCGATGGAAGATTACCGGCTCGATATCATTATCGATCAAGGTCCGCAGGCGCGCAGCTTACGATTGCAATTGCCGAAGTTCACGCTCATCGGCGCGACCACGCGCGCAGGAATGGTGAGCGCGCCGTTGCGTTCGCGTTTCGGCATGACGGCGCGGCTCGATTACTACACCGCCGAAGAGATGCACAAAATCATCCTCCGCAGCGCCGGTCTGCTCGCCGTTCCGATCGACAATGATGGCGCTTCGGAAATCGCGGCCCGCTGTCGCGGGACGCCGCGGACGGCGAACAATCTCTTGCGTTGGGTGCGCGATTACGCGCAGGTGAAAGCGGATGGGAGAATCAACGTAGACGTCGCGGATCGTGCACTGACGATGTTGGAAATTGATCGCGACGGATTCGATCAATGGGACAAGCGCATCATTGAAGCGCTCATCCACAAATTTAACGGCGGACCGGTTGGTTTGAATTCGTTAGCCGTCGCCATCGGCGAAGAAGCCGGGACGCTTGAAGAAGTGAACGAGCCCTATCTAATCATGGAAGGCTTTATCAAGCGCACGCCGCAGGGTCGCGTCGCTTTGCCGAATGCTTATCGCAAACTCGGCTTGAAACCGCCGGTCGGTCCGCAGAGCGAATTGTTCGGATCGTAGTGCAAAGCGATTTCTTCCAAGAGGCGGCGAGAGTCTTCACCGTCGGTGAATTGACCCGCGCTATTCGCGGTGCGCTCGAAACAAAATTCGGCGCGGTTTGGGTGCAGGGAGAAATTTCGAATTACAAACTGCATCCTTCCGGCCATCAGTATTTCACGCTAAAGGATCAACGCGCGCAGATCAGCTGTGTGATTTTTCGGAACACGGATTTTTCAGCTTCGCAGCCGCTGGCCGATGGCGCGCAGGTGCAGGTCTACGGACAAGTTTCCGTCTTTGAGGCGCGCGGTCAGTACCAGCTGAACGTGCAAATTTTGCAGCCGCGCGGGCTGGGCGTGTTGCAGGCAAAATTCGAAGCGCTGAAACGCAAGCTCGATGCGGAAGGTTTGTTCGATCCGGCGCACAAGAAAGCGCTGCCGAAATTTCCACGACGCATCGGCATTATTACTTCTGCGAGCGGCGCCGCGATTCGCGACATGCTCAATGTATTAAAACGTCGCGCGCCGAGCATTGAAATCCTGATCAACCCGGTTCGCGTCCAAGGAGTCGGAGCGGCCACTGAAATCGCGGTAGCCATTCGCGAACTGGCCACGCCTAACGAGTCCTGGCCGCCGCTCGATATCATCGTCATCGCGCGCGGCGGCGGGAGTATTGAAGATTTGTGGGAGTTCAATGAAGAGATCGTGGCCCGCGCAATTTTTCATGCAGAAATTCCGATCGTCAGCGCAGTCGGTCACGAAATCGATTTCACCATTGCTGACTTTGTGGCGGATCTGCGGGCACCGACTCCGAGCGCGGCCGCCGAGTTAGTTGTCCCCGATATCGTCGACATTTCTCGACGCATCGATGAACTCTCGGTCTGTCTCGATCGCAACCTGCGCAACTTCATCGCTCACGCCCAAACGCGATTGCGTTTTCTTTCCGAAAAATCACTCGCGCGTGAACCGACCCAGCGATTGCGCGATGCGCAGCAGCGAATTGATTTAATTAAGGATTCGTTAGGCCGAATCGTTAGTGCATTTATTGCCAGCAACCGCAGCGCGCTCACTAGCCGTGGCCAGACACTGCAGGCGCGCAGTCCAGCAAGAGAACTAAGCGCACGCCGCGCGAGCGTCGAACAACTGCAGCGCCGTTTCGCCGCACAGCCGGCGCGCTTGCTCGAAAATCACCGACAGCGTTTCCAGCAATTAAACGGAAAACTTCGTCTCCTCGGTCCCGATGCGACGCTTCACCGCGGTTACAGCATCACGACCGATGCGAACGGGAAGATCATCGCGAGCGTCGCCGCCATCAAAGCGAAGATGAAAATTCGCTCACGTGTGAGCGACGGGGAATTTTCTTCCGACGTAACCGAATAGCCGCGGCTAATTCGGATTCGTCAATGCCGTTGCCTGATCCGAATTCTGAATTGAGCCGTCAGCGTCGCCGCTCATTTTGCCGACAGTCGATTGAAATTTATTGATGCCGGCAGCCCCGGCGCCGTAATTCGCGGCCGTTGCCTGGTTCTTGCGCAGAATTCCGGCGTCGCCGCCTTTGTGCATGATGACGAAACCTTTATCACCGTAAGGCGCACCAGTCGCAGTGAGCGCACTATTATAAGTGTAGTTAGAGGTGACGGCGAAAAGGACATTGGAGGAGTCGACTTCTTTAACCTTGTAAACTTTCAACCCGCTCTTGCCCGAAAGAGTCACGGTAGCGACGCCGCTCGCATCGGTGGATGAATTGACGGTGCAGGTCGCACCCGGAGCGTTGAGCAATTTCTGGAGATCGCCGGGATTGAGATAACCGTTCGAGACCAGCTTGCCGCAATAATCCGCCAGCGTCGTGATCACGCTCGAACCGGTATAATCTCCTGGCCAGGCGTAGTTGGAATCCGAATTAGTCGCGCCGTCGAGGGCCATCTGCTGCCCGGCAAGGTAAAGTTGTCGCACATTATTCATTGTGCCGGTCATTTGACCTTTAGAAAGCGCTTGCGTCAGCGTGGGCACGGCAAACGCGGCGATGATGGCGATGATCGAAATAACAACCAACATTTCGATCAAGGTGAAACCGGCGGAAATTTTTTTCTTCATGGGTGGTAAGAAAAAATGCGGGCGTGGAGAACTTCGGTCAAGTCGAATGAATTGAACGCGTTTAAATCGCAGGCGCGGTGGCTACGGCCGTTCCAGTTTAAAGGCCAGCGTAGCCAGCGGCGGAACTTCGATCATCAGCAAATGCGTGCGGCCCTGCCATTCCGCGGCCGCCGCTTGGAGCCCGCCCATGTTGCCAACGTTGCTGCCGCCGTAGGTCTCGCCGTCGGTGTTGATAATCTCGCGGTAAAATCCGCCAGCCGGAACGCCGATGCGATAACCATGCAAGACTTGCGGGGTGGCATTGACGATAAAAACAATGATGTCCCCACCCTGCGATTTGCGCATGAAGGTGACCACGCTGTTGTCGGAATCGTGGAAATCGATCCACTCGAAACCATCATACGTGTCGTCGAGATCCCAAAGTGCGGGCTCGTTTTTGTAGGTGTAATTTAAATGCTGCACGAGGCGCTGGAGTCCATCGTGCTTCGGGAATTGTAGCAGGAACCAATCGAGTTCGCGGTCGTGATTCCATTCGCGCACTTGTCCAAACTCGCAGCCCATGAAGGCAAGCTTCTTACCGGGATGTCCGTACATCCAGGCGAAGAACATCCGTAGATTCGCGAACTTCTGCCATTCGTCGCCGGGCATTTTGCCGAGGAGGGAACCTTTGCCGTGCACCACTTCGTCATGACTAAGCACGAGAACGAAATGCTCGCTGAACGCATACATGAGCGAGAAGGTGATGCTGTTGTGATGAAACCTCCGGAAGATCGGATCGAGCTTCATGTAATCGAGGAAGTCATGCATCCAACCCATGTTCCATTTCATGCCGAAACCGAGACCGCCCAGGTAAGTTGGTTTCGAAACCGCGGGCCAGGCGGTTGATTCTTCCGCGATAGTGATGGTACCGGGAAATTTTTCGTAACAAATCTCGTTCGTTTTTTTCAAAAAATAAACGGCCTCGAGATTTTCGCGGCCGCCATAGGCGTTCGGGATCCATTGCCCTGGCTGGCGCGAGTAATCGAGATACAACATGGACGCGACTGCATCGACGCGCAGCCCGTCGATGTGATATTTGTCGAGCCAGAAAAGCGCGTTGGCCGTGAGAAAATTTCGCACCTCGTTGCGGCCGAAATTAAAAATAAGCGTGCCCCAATCCTGGTGCTCGCCCTGCCGCGGATCCATGTGTTCGTAGAGATCGGTCCCGTCGAATTCCGCGAGCGCGTGGGTGTCTTTCGGAAAATGCGCCGGCACCCAATCCATGATCACGCCGATGCCGGCCTGATGACACTTACCGATGAAATCGCGCAGCTCGTCCGGATTCCCGAAGCGACTTGTCGGCGCATAGTAATTCGTGACCTGATAACCCCACGATCCTTCGAAAGGATGCTCCGCGATCGGCAACACTTCGATGTGCGTGTAACCCATCTCGACCACGTAGGGAATGAGTGAGTCCGCCAGTTCGAGATAACTGAAGTGACGGTTCCCCGCGGCTTCATGTCGGCGCCACGAACCGAGATGCACTTCGTAAATCGACATCGCGCTGCGATTCCAATTCTTCTCGCGCCGCGATTTCATCCATGCGTCGTCATCCCACTGGTAGCGCTCCAGATTGAAAACGAGCGACGACGTCTCTGTTCCCCATTGACCGAAAAAGGCGAACGGATCGCTCTTTAGAAGGAGTTGGCCGAGAGGTGTGCGGATCTCGAATTTGTAGTGCGCACTTTCTGCGACACCGGGAACAAAAATTTCCCAGACACCGCTGCCTAACAAACGCCGCATCGGATGGACGCGGCCATCCCAGCCGTTGAAATCTCCGACCACACTGACGCGTTGCGCATTTGGCGCCCAGACCGCGAAACAAACGCCTTCGACATCCGCGATTTTGCGCAAGTGCGCGCCAAATTTTTCGTAGAGCTGATGATGATTCCCCTCGGCGAAAAGGTGCAAATCGACTTCACCCAGGATTGAGCCGTAGCAATACGCATCACGTAGCGTGAAGTCGTCTGCCTCCCACGGAATGACGCGCACCTCGTAATCGCAATCGCGTTTTTTCCCGGGAATGACTGCTTGGAAAAAGCCTTTATCGTCCAGCCTGTCGGCCGGAAATTCTTTTCCACCGGTCAGAATGTCGATCTCCTTCGCGTCCGGCCGAAAAACGCGCACAACTAGATTCTCGCCGACGCGATGCGGACCGAGAATGCGGAACGGATCTGGATGCGCTCCCGCGAGAAAGGCGTGCATCTCATCGATCGGCAAACCGAGGATTTCGAAATTACTCATGCGTGACGAGGCACCTTAGGCAGAACGCGAGGGATGAAAACCACGGATGCGCCAAACCGTTGCCACAACTCCGCTCCAGCGGTACTATCGCGGCGATGAACCTAACTTCGCGCGATGCAGTGGATGATCTGCTGCAAACCTACAGCGAAACCGGCGGCATCAATTACCTCGACGCTGCCGCAATTCTTCCCTCACGCGAGGCGGTGCAATCGATCTGCGCCGAATTGATGAGCTTGATGTTTCCCGGCTTTCGCGGTGAAGCGCTGGTCGATTCCGGAGATCTACCCGATGTTACGCGCAGTCGCGTTCGACAGATCCGCCACACGCTCATCCCCGAAATCTGCAAGAGCTTCGGTGATTTTCCGCCGCGCCCGCAGACGCAAAAGAAAGCCGAGCAACTGCTGGAGCATTTCATCTCCCAATTGGCCGATCTGCGACGTTTGATTTGGACCGACATCGACGCCGCCTACGAGGGCGATCCGGCGGCGACCGGCTACGAAGAAATCATTCTCGCGTATCCATCACTCGAAGCGATCGCCATTCAACGGATGGCACATGTGCTTTATCTGAAAGAGGTGCCCTTCATTCCGCGCATCATGTCGGAATGGGCGCACAGCCGCACCGGCATCGATATCAACCCCGGCGCAAAAATCGGTTCGCACTTTTTTATCGATCACGGCACCGGCTGTGTCGTGGGCGAAACGGCCGAACTGGGCTCACGCGTGAAGCTTTATCACAACGTGACGCTCGGCGCGCGTTCCTTCCAAAAAGACGAGCACGGCAAAATAAAAAAAGGCGGTAAACGCCATCCCACCGTAGAAGATGACGTCACCATCTATCCAAACTCCACCGTTCTCGGTGGCGAAACCGTGGTGGGCGCGCGCAGCACCATCGGCGGTAACGTTTTTCTCACCAAAAGCGTCCCGCCCGATTCGTTAGTCTATTACGAAGCCACACAGATCAAGATCGTTTCGAAGAAGGACCGACAAGTGAATGGTGATGGAAAATTCTGAAGCCGTTCTGGGCGGCCGATGATCTATCTCGATTACAACGCGACCACGCCGTTATGCGCGCCAGCGCACGACGCGATGCGTCTTTATCTCGAGGAATACTTCGGAAATCCCTCGAGCATTCATGCGGCCGGCCGTGAAGCGCGTGCGGCGATCGACGATGCGCGCGATCGGCTGGCGCATTTGTTAGGCGCGAAACCGCACGAATTAATTTTTACCGGCAGCGGAACGGAAGCGAACAATCTCGCGGTTCTCGGTTTGGCGCGTGCGCGACGCGAGCACGGACGTCATTTGATTTGCGGCAGCACCGAACATCACGCCGTTCTTCACGCGTTCGAACATTTACAAAAACGCGAAGGTTTCGAAGTGGCATTCCTGCGCGTGGACTCGTTAGGCCGAATTGATCCACGCGATCTAGAGAGTGCGATTCGCGACGACACCACACTCGTCTCCATAATGTCGGCCAACAACGAGACCGGTGTGACGCAGTCGATGCATGAAATTTCCCAGATTTGTCGAGCCCGCGGAGTTCTGCTGCACAGCGACATGGTGCAATCCTTCGCCAAACAGCCGACGGACGTTTCGTTAGTCGATGCGGCCAGTTTCGCTGCGCATAAATTTTACGGTCCGAAGGGTGCGGGGCTTTTGTTTCTGCGTGCCGGAATATCGATCGAGCCGATTCAATTCGGCGGGGCACACGAAAATCAGCGCCGGCCCGGAACGGAAAACGTGGCTGCAATCGCCGGCATGGTCGCCGCGGCAGAATGGGCGCTGCGCGATTTCGAGCAGGAACAAAAACGCGAAACGGCTCTGCGCGACAAGCTCGCGCGAAAAATTCCGGACGCGAAAGAAAACGGCGACACCGTTCATCGCCTGGCCAACACTCTGAACGTCAGTTTTCCCGGCATCAGTTCCGAAACGATGCTCATGGCGCTCGATCTCGAAGGCGTCTGCGCATCGAGCGGGTCCGCTTGCATGGTTGGCTCCGTGGTTGCTTCACATGTTTTGCTCGCGATGGGCGCGCCGCAGCGCATCGCCAGTTCTGCGATTCGCTTCTCGTTAGGCAAACAAACTACCGAGGAAGAAATCGACGGCACGGGCGTAGCCATCGAGCGGGTCCTTAATCGCCTAACGAGTGCTCGAACAAAACGCGAAACGTATGCTGTTGCTTGAGCAGCTCGATTTCGTTTTTCATCCTCAGCCACAAATCCCTGGTCGCGATGCGACCTTGGAAATCCAGGCGCGTCGAATCCTTGAGAGTGTCGGTGCGGGTAAACTCGCTCGCCAGGTTTGCGTGGAATGGAATCCCCGCCTGCGCAGTGCGGCAGGTCGCGCGTGGTTTCAGCGCACACTCGTTTCGCTAAACCCGAGATTGCGCGAGCACGGCGCCGGTGAAATCGATCGCACGTTGCGTCATGAGCTTGCGCACCTCGTCGCGCAAATGCGTGCGGGCCGGCGTCGCATTGCGCCGCATGGCGCGGAATGGCGGCAGGCTTGTCACGATCTCGGGATCGGCGACGAGGCACGTTGTCACACGTTGCCGCTGCCTATCTCGAGGCGAGCGCGCAAATTTTTGTATCACTGCGCACATTGCGGGAAAGACTTTCCACGCGTGCAGCGCATTCGCCGGACAATGGCGTGTCTCGAATGTTGCCAGCGCTACAACCGCGGAAAATTCGATCGGCGATTTCGCTTAGAATTCGTTCGCGATGTAGGCCGGGTCTCCTGACCCGGCGATGTGCGACCCGCCCGCCGCGTCGGGAGACGCGGCCTACAACTCTTCGTCGCTTTTTGTGGCGCGCTGCCCGCGAAGTTTCGCCTGGATGAAGGGATCGATTGCACCATCCATGACCGCCTGGACGTTGCTCGTTTCCGCACCGGTGCGGTGGTCTTTCACCATTTGGTACGGCTGAAAAACATAGGAGCGAATCTGACTTCCCCACGCCACATCACCTTTCTCGCCGTACTGCCGATCAATCTCGGCGCGCTTCTTGTCCTGTTCGATTTCGTAGAGTTTCGCTTTCAACATTTTGATCGCGAGTTCGCGATTGCGTCCTTGGCTGCGCTCGGCCTGACAGGCGACCACGATGCCGCTCGGTTTGTGCACAATGCGCACGGCCGTCTCGACCTTGTTCACGTTCTGGCCGCCTTTGCCGCCGGCGCGGTAGGTGTCGACTTCGATATCGGCTGGATTCACCTCGATCGGCGCGGAGTCGGCGATTTCGGGAACGACATCGACGCTAGCGAACGAAGTGTGACGACGTTTGTTCGCATCAAAAGGCGAAATGCGGACGAGGCGATGCACACCGCGTTCGGTATTCAGATAACCGTACGCGTATTCGCCACTGATAAGAAATGTCGCCGACTTGATTCCAACTTCTTCGCCGGTCTGGATGTCGATCGTTTGCGATTTGAAACCGCTCCGCTCGATCCAGCGTTGATACATGCGTAAAAGCATGTCGGCCCAATCGCAGGATTCCGTTCCGCCCGCGCCGGAGTGAATGGTGATGAACGCATTCGATCGGTCGTTAGGCCCGGAGAGAAATTGGCGCAGCTCGAATTCTTCCAGCTTGTGAATCAAACGAGCGTGCTCAGTCGCGATTTCGTTTTCCGCGTGAGTGCGCTGCGATGCGTCGGATTCTTCCGCGGCCAGTTGTTGTAACGCTTCGAAATCTTCCGTCTCGCGCTCCAATTCCCGGAATGGATTGATGAGCGATTTCAGCCGCGAAACTTCTTCGACATCGGCCTGGGCGCGCTCGCGATTGTTCCAAAAATCAGGCGCGGACATGCGCTCTTCGAGCGCGACTAATTGGTCTTGCAGCTTGGCGACGTCAAAGAAACCTCCGTAGTTCGCCGACGCGCGACTTCAGATCTTCTGCGCTAATTTCCTGAACTTCCGTGGCCATACGCGAGAATAATCACGCGCGACCGATTTGTCATCCTGAGGCTCGCGAAGCGCGCCGAAGGATTGTAACACAGACTGCGCTGCTTTCGTTTCTCACGACGCGATGCCTAACGAGCGACTGCGATCCTTCGCCGTCTGCGCGGCTCAGGATGACAACTTGGAAGAAGGAATGGCCCGACGAATGCCTAACGACTACTTCCGCTTCGCTTGCTCGAGGCGAAAAATCGTTTCGCCTTCTTTCATCAAATCGAGACGATCGCGCGCGATAGTTTCAAGATAAGTTGCATCGGTCGTCAACAAACGAACTTCGCGGGTTTGGCGCGCGAGCAGTTGCTTTTGATCGTTCACTTGGGCCTGCAGATTTTCGATGTCGCTACGGCTTTGCGCGAGGCGCTTCTGTTGCGGAACGAAGAGACTCACAACAACCAGAATTCCCGCGAGCAAGAGCATCACTCGCAAAACGCGATTGAGCTGCTGCCAAATCGATGCTTCGCGTCGTCCGCGGAAATCGCCGTCGCCGGGGTAATCCACTATGCGCGCATCTTACCGCCGTAAACGGCCTTGTCACCAAGTTCTTCCGCGATGCGCAGGAGCTGATTGTACTTCGCCACCCGGTCGGTCCGGCAAAGCGAACCGGTCTTGATCTGGCCGGCGTTGGTCGCGACCGCGATGTCGGCGATGGTGGTGTCCTCCGTTTCGCCGGAGCGATGACTGATGACGGCAGTGTATTTATTTTCCGTGGCAAGACGGATGGCATCGAACGTTTCGGTGAGCGTGCCAATTTGATTCACTTTGATGAGGATGGAATTTGCCACGCCTTGGTCGATTCCCTTTTCCAGGAATTCAACATTGGTCACGAACAAATCATCGCCGACCAATTGAATACGATCGCCGAGACGTTCGGTCAGTTTTTTCCAGCCGGCCCAATCATTTTCCGCGCAACCGTCCTCGATCGAAATAATCGGAAACTGTTTCGCGAGTGATTCGTAAAGATCGATCAACTCTTCTGCGCTACGCTTCGATCCGTCGGATTTTTTGAAAACGTAGGCGTTGCTTTCCTTGTCGTAAAACTCAGAGGCGGCCGGATCGAGCGCGATGAAGATTTGCTCGCCGAATTTGTAGCCCGCCTTTTCCACCGCCTCTCCGATCGACTCGAGTGCATCTTCCGCGGAGTTAAGCTTCGGAGCGAAACCGCCTTCATCGCCGATCGCCGTGGAGAGGCCGCGTTTTTTCAAAACATCTTTCAGCGCATGAAAAACTTCCGCGCCGTAACGCAGCGCCTCCGCAAAATTCGGCGCGCCTTTCGGCATGATCATGAATTCCTGAAAATCGATCGGCGCGTCGGAGTGCGCACCGCCGTTCAAAATGTTCATCATCGGGACCGGCAGCGTGACCGCGCGCTCGCCGCCGAGATAACGAAAGAGCGGCTGACCAGAAAACGCCGCGGCGGCGTGTGCGTTGGCTAACGAGACGCCGAGCAACGCATTCGCGCCGAGATTTTTTTTGTTCTTCGTCCCGTCGAGTTCGATCAGCTTTTTGTCGATCGCTTCCTGATCGAGCGCATCCGCGCCTTTCAATCCTTGCGCGATTGTTTCGTTCACTGCGCGAACTGCTTTTGTGACACCTTTGCCGCCGTAACGATTCTTGTCGCCGTCGCGCAATTCCCAAGCCTCGTGCTCTCCGGTGCTCGCCCCGCTCGGCACGGCCGCACGCCCAAACGCGCCGCCATCCAAATAAACATCGACCTCCACGGTCGGGTTCCCGCGCGAATCAAGGATCTCGCGTCCGATGATTTTGTTGATGCTCGTGCGCGCCATGATGAAAAATCCCGCTGAAGATGCGTGGCCAGTCGCGGTAGTTCAATCAATCTTTCGACGGAGCACCGACACTGTGCGCTCACATTCGCGTTGGCATTCTGAAGAAGGCTGCATAATCTGACACATGGTTTTCCGCTTGGGAACTTTCGCGATCGCGCTCGTGGCCGTTTCTTTTTGCATGGGCGCGACGGATTCCCGCTCGCTCACTTCCGATCAATTGGCGAAGGCAATCAAAAGCGATACGATCACCATTCCCACGCCGGGCGAGCTGTTCGCGGCCTTGGAAAAACCGGGTAAGACGGATTGGTCCGGGCAGTATCGCGGGCCGATTCCCACAACCTTTAGCAACCGCGCGCAAATCGCGCTCAATCTGGGCGGCTTGATCGCGGATGGGTTCATCGCGGTTGAAGCGCAGGATAGTCAGCAGGTAAAAAATATCGGCGCTGACATTCTGAAACTGGCCAAGGCGCTCGGTGTGAGTGAAAACGTGCTGGGCCGCGGCAAGAGCATCAACGATTTCGCGGAGAACAATCAATGGGAAGCGCTCCAGGAGGAATTGGAGGCGACGCAGAACGAAGTGAAATCGTCCATGCAATCGAACCAGGACCAGGACTACGTCATACTGGTTAGTCTGGGCGGTTGGATTCGCGGCACCCAGGTGGTGAGCGGTTCGGTCGTGACGAACTACAACGACGCCAGTGCGAAAGTCCTGCGGCAGCCGGCCTTGGTCGATTACATCCAGACAAAGGTCAAAGAGATGTCGCCCGAGTTGCAAAAAGACGGGCTAGTGAAGAGTGTCAGCGATCAGCTGGCCGGGATTGAAAAGCTCGTGACCTTCTCTGGCACTCCTACTGCTGAGGAAGTGAAGAAGCTAAACGAGGCTGTGACGAAATTGATGGGCGAAATTCAGAACAAACGCGACGCGAAATGAAAATCTCGGTTTGTATTTTAATCGCCAGCGCCTTGCTCCTTCGCGCGGCCGAAACCGACAGCCAGGTGGACGCGCGCAAAGTCGCGCTCGATTTGGCCGGCGCATTTTCGAACGACGGTTTCAAGCTGCGCGACGGTCATTGGTCGGGGCCGATTAAGAAAGGCGAGCAAGCGCTGGTCGCGGTTAATCTTTACGCCGGAAATCAGTATTGGTTTTCGGTGGGCGCGAGTCCGACTACGAAAAAATTTACGGTGCAGCTTTTCGACGAATCCGGGAAACCGCTGACCGCTGAATCCTACGAGGATGAAGAAAAAGCCGCCGCCGGATTCGCCCCGACAATCAGCGGACAATATTTTGTCGCCATCACACCGGCGGATGGAGAAGCCAGCACTTATTGCCTGGTTTACTCTTACAAATGAAATGGCCGTCCGACCTTGCATTCGTTAGGCGCGGACTACCTGCCATCGCGGTCGTTCTTCTTTCGTCCGTCGCTTTCACCTCCTGCGCCACGAAGGGCGTGGAGCTAAAGAAGACTGGCGAGAAATATTTCGCGGTCAGCGCGCCCAAGGCGTCGTTTTATCGTTACGGCCCGCAACAGGGAAATGGACCCGACGAAACGCTACCGCACGATACGCTCATGACGCTGATTCGTCCGTCGTTTGGTTATTGCAAAGTGCAGTTGGTCGGCACCGCGAAACAAGGTTATGTCGCGAGTGAAGACATCAAACCGGCGCCCCCCACCCTCGTCGCTGCTTTGACCGCGCCGCCGCCGAGTCCCACCCGGGAGAATCTCAGCTTTCGCCTGACCGAGCCACCGCCCCCGGAATCGTTGCCAGATCCGGATCTGCCGCCACCGACCTCCGAGCCTTCACCGCAGTAGAGGCTCGCTCGACGCGCGGCCCAGCACTCGTTAGGCTCCGGAACGAGTCATGATTGCGAAGCAGGTGTTTTATGAAGGCCATGTGCAGGGCGTTGGTTTCCGCTGGTCGGTAAAACGAATCGCGCATGGCTTTGATGTGACCGGCTCGGTGCGCAATCTGGCCGATGGTCGCGTGCAACTGCAGGCCGCGGGCGAAGCGGGTGAAGTAGACGCTTTTCTGGACGCAATCGGGCAAAGCGAATTGCGCGCGCACATCAAGAAGCAAACAGAAGCGCCGCTGGTTGCGCCGCCGAACGCGCGCGGATTCGAGATTCGCCATGATTGAACCTGCCGTCGCCGTTATCGGCGTGACCAAAATATTTCCGCTGCCCTTCCAGCGGAAATCGATCGTAGCGCTGCGCGATCTCAATCTAAATGTAGCGGCCGGGCAAGTGTATGGATTGCTCGGACCTAATGGTTCCGGCAAGAGCACCACATTAAAAATAATTATTGGACTCGTTAGTCCGACTAAAGGGCAAGCGAGAATTTTTGGACGCGACAGTTCTAGTGTCGGCAGTCGCGAAGCGGTCGGCTTCCTCCCGGAGAGTCCATATTTTCCAAAATATCTTACCGCGCGAGAGATGCTGAATTTTTACGGAAAGCTTAGCGGCTTGCGTCCCCGTGATCTGAAAAAACGTGCGGATGAATTATTGGAGCTGGTCGGCCTAACGAGTGCTAGAGACCGGCGGCTGGGCGGCTATTCCAAAGGAATGTTACAACGTATCGGCCTCGCGCAGGCGCTCGTGCACGAGCCGAAACTTCTCGTGTTGGACGAGCCAACGGCCGGTGTTGATCCAGCAGGCACGCGGGAAATCCGCGATCTCATTCTCGATTTGAAACGACGCGGCACCACCGTTCTTCTTTCATCGCATTTGCTCGGGCACGTGCAGGAAGTTTGTGATCGCATCGGCATCCTGGCCAACGGGGTGCTCGTGCGCGAAGGCGCAGTCGACGAATTGCTGGCGATTCGCAGTCGCACGGAGGTCGTGCTTGAAAACGCCACTCCGGACTTACTCGAAAAAATTTCCGAACTCACGCAGAAATCGGGCGCGAATTTAATCGGACAACGAAATTCTCAGACGACGCTCGAAGAACTTTTCCTCGAAGCAACTGAAACAGCGCGCAAGACCGAATGAGATTCTTTTCGTTAGGCCGCGTCGCCGCGCTCGCCTCGAACACCCTGCTCGAACTGACGCGCCAAAAAGTTTTCTACTTTGTCCTTCTTTTCGCGGCGCTGATCATTGGCAGCTCGGCCTTCATGGCGCGCCTCACTTTTCAGCAGGAATTCCAAGTGCTGAAGGACATCGCCCTCGGCGCCATGAGCATTTTCACTTCGCTCCTCGCCATTCTCGCCACCGCGGGCATGCTTCCGCAGGACATCGAAAGCCGAACGATCTACACGATCCTGGCGAAGCCGGTTCCGCGTTTCGAGTACTTGTTAGGCAAACTCACCGGCGCGATTCTTTTTTTGGCGATCAGCACCGGCGTGATGACACTTCTTTTCTTCGGCGTGCTCTATTTGCGCGAACAGGGAGCGCTCCTGGAAACAACGCGGCAACTGACCGGTGCCTCGACCGATCAAATCAATGACGCGGTCAACGAAATCCGTTCGGCCAGTTTCAATCGCAGCCTCATTCCAGGTATCGCAATCATTTATCTGAAGTCTTGCTTGCTCGCCGCGCTCACGCTTTTCATTTCCACCTTTGCCACCAGCACCATCTTCGCCGTGGTCGTCAGCGTCTTTGTATATTTTATCGGTCATCTCCAGGCAACGGCGCGTGAGTTTTGGTTGCAGGAACAAAGTGGCGGGGGCTGGCTCGGTCGCACTTTTCTCGCGGTGGTAGCGCTGGTGTTTCCCGACTTGCAGCTATTTAATTTTGCGGACGATGTCGCTTTAGGCGCGGCAATTCCGCATATGCTCTTTGTGAAGACGACGCTTCTCGGATGCTTCTATATAGTGCTGTATCTGCTGCTCGCGACCGCGGTCTTCTCCGGGAGAGAACTATGAGAATCGCGCTCGTTCTGCTTGCCTTAGTGTTTTCTGGCGCGCTGCGGCTGCCGGCTGAGCACGCCATTTACGACGCGCGCGTCAAACACAACCTGCAATCGACCTCGCTTAACATCGGTTCGCGCGAACAAATCGGGCAGCTCGGATTCATCGCGGCCTTAAGCGGATTTCGCGCGCTGGTCGCTGATGTCTTGTTTATCCAGGCGCACGTCGCCTGGGAACGGACGGATTGGCCACGCGTGCTTTTGTTGTTTCGAGAGGTGACGACCCTGCAGCCGCACGCGATTCTCTTCTGGGATATGGCGGCGTGGCACATGGCGTGGAATGCGAGCACGGCGGCATTGAATGATCGCAGCCAACCGAGCCAAGCCCGCCGTATTAAAGCGCAACGTGAATACTTCGATCTCGGTCGCGATTTCTTGGAAGACGGAATTCGCAACAATCCTGATTCAGCAAAACTCTACGAAGCGCTCGCGCGTTTGTATCGCGACAAATACAAGGATCACGAACGCGCTTCGGAATATTTTCTGGCCGCTTCTGAGAAGCCGGGCGCGATGAGTTACACGAAACGTTTCTCGGCCTACGAGCTTTCCTACGCCGAAGGTCGCGAAGGCGAAGCCTACGATCGGCTGCGCGAACTTTACGACCAAGGTGAACGCGAACGCTTGCCCACTTTAATCAGCAGATTGAAATTTCTCGAAGACAAGCTCACCATTCCGCTCGATCAGCGCATTCCGGACCCGGCGCGCTAGCTCGTCTCCTCAAATGCGCATAGCGATTTTCAGCGACCTCCACGGCAATCTTGAGGCGGCGGAGGCGGTCATGCAGGACGCGCAGTCGAACGAGTGCACGCATTACGTTTGTCTGGGCGATCTGGTCGGTTACAACGCCAATCCGCACGAATGTGTTGAACTCGTTAGGCAACTCGATTGCCCGACGGTGAAGGGAAATCACGACGAGCAGGCCTGCCTCGGATCATCCTCGCGCGATTTTAATGATCTCGCCGAGCAGGCGATCAACTGGACGCGCGAACATTTGACCGAGGAAGACAAGGAATGGCTCGCAGGGCTGCGGATGATCCGGCAGGTCCGCGATTTCACCATTGTGCATGCCACGCTCGATACGCCAGGCGAGTGGGGTTACGTCTTCAAGAATCTCGATGCGGTCGCGAGTTTTACTTACCAGCACACGCCCGTTTGTTTTTTTGGGCACACACACGTCGCGGGCGCGTTTGTCCGCGATGAAGGAGTGAAACGTATCGTGACCGAGCAGCTCATGATCGAACCCGGTAAAAAATATTTCATCAACACCGGAAGTGTCGGACAGCCGCGCGATGGCGATGCGCGTGCCGCCTACTGCATTTATCACACCGACCGAAATGTGGTGCAGCAACGTCGCGTGAAATACGATCTCGCCACCGCGCAGCAGAAAATCATCAAAGCCGGATTGCCACGCCTGCTGGCCGAGCGCCTGGAACTGGGCCGCTAGCGGTGAACTTTCACCGCAAAAAGATTCTCCTTATTAAACCGAGTTCGCTCGGTGATATCGTACACACCCTGCCCGCGGTGGCCGCGATTCGCGATGCCAATCCCGATGCGGAAATCACCTGGGTCATCAATCCGGAATGGGCCTCAATCTTGCGCGGCAACCGCGATGTCGATCATGTCCACATTTTCCCACGCGGCGAATTCACCGGTCTCGGCGCGCCGCGCAGCCTGCTGCCGTGGATAAAAAAAACGCGGGCGATGCGGCCCGACGTAGCGATCGACTTTCAAGGATTGCTGCGCAGCGCGCTCATCGCGAAAGTCAGCGGCGCAAAAGAAATTTGGGGAATGAGCGATGGGCGCGAAGGCTCGCGTCTGTTTTATCATCACGCCGCGAAAGTAAGTCGCAAGGAGCACGCAGTAGAGCGCTACCTGAAGCTCGCCGAAACCTTCGGCGCAAATATCGGCGAGGCTTTGCGTTGTCCCTTGCCGACGGGCGATCATCTGCCGCGGTTCGACGAACATCCGCCGTTCATTTTGCTACACCCCTTCGCGCGCGGAAATCGTAAATCGATTTCGAACGATGTGATCGAGGCTTTCTGTTACGCCTTCGCGCCGGCGCGCGTGGTGGTCGTCGGCCGATCAACTCGCAAATTGAATCCGCCGGATAACTGCGTGGAGCTAACGAATCAAACCACGCTGCTGGAATTAATTCGGCTTATTCGCGCCGCGCATTTCGTTATCAGCGTTGATAGCGGACCAATGCACATCGCCGCGGCTATTACCGACCACCTTATTTCCATTCACCACTGGACAAATCCGCGACGAGTCGGCCCTTACAACGCCGACGCCCGGATCTGGAAAAACGGCGATCTCATTCGCGTCGCTGATTTGGAACACGCCGGAAAACTCCGACGCAGTCGCCGCTTCAAACGGAACGATGTCGCGCTGGTGGCGAAGTTCGTTCTCGAGGCGCATCCATTGCCGACGTGGTGATCAGCGGCGCCCAGTCAGGATCATTTCCGCGAGTTTCAAGTCGTCCGGAAACGTGATCTTGAGATTGATCTGCTCGTTCGGTACGAGCAGGACTTTGTGCCCGAGGCGTTCCACAGCGGAAACTTCGTCGGTGATCACGATCTCGTTCTGTTTCACTGCTTCGTAGGCGCGGCGCAAAAGATCGACCGCGAAGATTTGCGGCGTCTCCATCGCATAAAGACCCTCACGAGAAACTGAGCCGGAAACAAAAAATTTCGGATCAACTTGCTTGATCGTGTCCTTCACCGGCGCCGCCAAAGAAGCCGCACCGGTCTTTCGCGCTTGTGCCACAACTGCTTCAATCTGTTCCGGCCTAACGAGTGGTCGTGCGGCATCGTGCACGGCGACGAACTGCGCGTCGCTGCGCATCGCCTGCAATCCATTCGCGACCGAATCCTGGCGATGCGTTCCGCCAGCGATGACTTTTGTCACCTTGCAAAAATTCTCGTGCGCTGCTAACTCGAGCAGTTCGCCGACGCGATCCTCGCGCCCGACGAGAATAATTTCGACAACCGACGGAGTGGCCTCGAAGGCCGCGATCGAATGCGCAATCACGGGCCGGCCATTGATCAGCGCGAAAGTCTTATCGAAACCCATGCGACTGCTGCTGCCGCCGGCCACGATAATCGCTGACAGCATTCGTTAGGCGCTGAGCTGCCGCTGCACTTCCTGGCTCAAAGTCTTACCATCGGCGCGGCCGGCTAGTTTCGTCTGCAGAGCTTTCATGATCGCACCCATTTGCGCGCGCGATGTCGCGCCCGTCTCGGTAATCGTTTCGCGCACGGCTTGCGCCAGCTCTTCGCTGCTCATCGCCTGCGGCAGATAAGAATTCAAAATCGTAAGCTCTTCTTTTTCTTTCGCCGCCAATTCCGGCCGTCCGCCTTTTTCAAATTGCTCGATCGAATCCTGTCGCTGCTTCACTTGCTTGCGAATCACCTGCGTTGCTTCCGCATCGTCGAGTGTCGCGGTCGCGCCGCCTTTTTCTATGGCGGCATTCTTCACGGCCGCTTTCAGCATGCGCAGGACGCCGAGCCTGGCGGCTTCTTTGGCACGCATCGCGTCTTTCAAATCGGAATCGATTCGTTCCTGCAGTGTCATTGCTGGCAGGCTACGAAATTAGGGATAAAGGGCAACTCCTCGACCGCTAGGCTATCGGCGGTCGAAACGGTGCGATTTCGTGGGAGCGCCCAACCCGCGCACGCGTCCTGCTTTTAAGGAAGCTCCATGGCTTTTCCGCGACCTTCCAACGTCTTGCCCCTGGAAGGCCAGATTGATCTCCACCTCTCGCCTCAAATCGCCAAGTCACTCGAGACGATGCTGGAAAAGAAGCCGGTGGCGCCTGGTGGGTGGACCTGGCAAATGTCAGCTATATCGATAGCTCCGGTCTCGCAGTCCTGATCAACGGCATGCAGCAGGTCGAGGCCTACGGCGGCCGATTCATGCTCGCCGGTTTGCAGGAAGACGTCCGCACGGTTCTTGAAACCGCTCGCCTTCTGCAGTTCTTTCTTATTTTCCCGCACGTGGACGCCGCTCTCTCCGCAACCTGAAAGACGCGACGCGAAGTCAGTGGTGGTTTCCGAAGAACGCCTTCAGCGCGCGCTGACCCAGCGCTTTCCAGATTTTGATCACCTCGTAAACGATGATGGTGGTAAAACTCACCGCCATCCAGACGCACGGTTCTTCAATCGGCAAATTCGACCAAGCGCTGATGCGCAGACCGATCGTCGTTTCGTCGCGGAAGTTCCACCACTCGTTAGGCAAAGCGAGTGTGACTTCCCAAAGCAGGCTAATGAGCAGCAGAAGGAAGAAGGTAAAACTGAAAGCGCGCCAGTTAATAAAACTTTGCGCGGTTTTTAGAAAGCCCGCGGAAGGAATGAAGGAAACGCAGACAAGGTAGACAAAATACCAGGGGCATCCGCCGGGCGCGCCGGAAAATATTTTCCGGTAAACGATTGCGATCACAATGAGAAGCGCGCCGAGGAAAACAGATGCGGAATGAAACCGAACGATGCGCGGAATTCCTTTGGCCGCGTCTTTGTAGTCGGGCACGTTGTAAGCCGCCATCCAATATTCATCGCACCAGACGTAACTTAGCAGCGTGAGAATGAACCCGGTGAGATAGAAGACGAATTCTTCTATAGGAATGGGGCCGCCGAGGGCGGGAATGTTGCAACCGATTGTCGCCTCTTTGTTTTGGAAAACAAAGAAGGTATTGCCGAAGAGCAGATCGAGCAGAAATCCGAGCGGCGCGAGGACGGCGATTGTTCGCCAGAAAGCGGCCCGCGGAAATTGCAGATCGGAGCGACGGGCGAACCACCAGGCGAGCCCGGCGATTGGAACGATAAAGAGCGACAAACTCCACGTGTATCCGCAGCGGGCTACGTGTCGCAGAGTGAGCGTCGCCGGAATTACCAGCAGAGCAGCGATGGCAAAGACGACCTGAAAAGCTTCTCGTGATTGCCGGGTGCGCATGGAGCGACGACTCGTTAGGCCATTTCGCGCAACTTCACCGCGCAAGCTTCCACCGAAGCCGCGTCGCTCACGCTAATCACTTCTGTTCCTTTGCGCGTGCGCTGCAACAATCCCGCTAGCACACCGCCGGGTCCCAGCTCGAGGAACAAATCGCACCCGTGGTCCAGCATCCATTCCATGCAATCAGTCCAGCGCACCGTCCCGGTAACTTGATCCTGCAAGGTGCGGCGAATTTCCGGCAGTGTTTCCGCCGGGCTGCCGGTGACATTGCTGACCACCGGAAAGCGTGGCAGTTGCAATTCCGCATCTAGAAGCGCTTCGCCTAACGACAGGTAAGCGCTGTTCATTAAACGCGAGTGATACGCGCCCGCGACATTCAAGAGGGTCGCGCGACGGACGCCGTGTTCTTTGGCCAGGGACACGGCCAATTCCACTTTCGAGGCTTCTCCGGAAATCACGATCTGCCCAGGTGCATTCAGGTTCGCGACATCAACATCGGTGTCGCTGGCCAGTCCACGCACGGCCGCTTCATCCGCGCCGATCATTGCTGCCATCGCACCCGCGGTTGCGTCGCAAGCCGCTTCCATAAACTGGCCACGTTGTTCGACCAATTTTAAGCCGACCGCGAAATCGAAGGTCAGTGCCGCAGCGTGCGCGGTCCATTCGCCTAACGAGAGGCCAGCGGCGGCTTCGACTTGCAAATCCGGCACGCGCGCGCGTAATGCGGCCAAACAAGCGAGGCCATGGAGATAAAGGGCCGGCTGACAATTCCCAGTTCTCGTTAGGCTGTCGAGCGGACCATTCCACGCGATCTCGCTCAACTTGCGACCAAGAATAGCATCGGCTTTTTCGAAGATCTCGGCGGCGACAGGATACTGCGCGGCCAAGTCTTTTCCCATGCCGACCACCTGTGCACCCTGGCCTGAAAAGAGGAGTGCGATTTTTCTCATGCCGACAGCTAACCAAAATATTTTGGCAGAGCGAGCGCGGATCGGAAGTCCGAAATCGTCGGGATTTTAGTCCGTATGATTTGGCTTGTATTTACTCGCGGAAATTCTCAAAATGGCGCGCATGAGCCAACAACTGCAGTTAACAAGATGGTCTCGAATCGTGGCCTGTGGAGTGGTTGTGGCCGTGGTCTCGCTTCTTGCGGCGAGCTCGGCACACGCTCAGTGGGCCTCAAAACCAGCGCCGTCGCTGCCACGTACGGTCCTCGACCAAGCGTGGTCCGGCTCGGTGGTGCTCGGTTTAGTATTCGAGAGTAACGGTCAGGTAAGAGACGCGCACATTCTGCGCAGCAGCGGTTTCGCCGGTCTCGACGAAGTCGCGCTACGTGGTGCCATGAAATGGCGTTTGGATCCCTCGTCCCTACAGGCGGGTGATACGACCGTGGGCCGTCAGCATCTAATAAAATTCTTCCAGGACGCACGGGTGTCTCGCCGGGTCGAGCCATTTCAGGCGTATTGGAAAGAACTGTGATCGGTTAGTTAATTCCTAATCGCACCGCGGTAATCGGGCCGCGGTGCCGGTAGTGCGCGATCTTCTTCGCGCATTTTTTTTTGCGCTTGCGTGGCCATGCGCTGTCGCGAGCATAAACGCAGCTCTGTAATCATGGCTTTTACGACGCGCGAAATTGAAAATCCTGATCCGTTGACGCGCGTGGCGCAGGCGGAAAAAGAACTCGCGCCGCTCAGCGATGACATCGGCGAGAAGATGGTCCTAAACATGGGGCCGTCGCATCCGGCGACGCATGGAGTCTTGCGGCTCGTTCTGGAAATGGATGGCGAAATCATCACCAAAGCGACACCCGATATCGGCTACCTGCATCGCGGCGATGAGAAGATTGCCGAGAACATGCAGTACAATCAGTTCGTTCCCTATACGGATCGACTCGATTATCTGGCGCCGCTGGCGAACAACGTTGCTTACGCGCTCGCGGTCGAGAAGTTGATGAACTGGGAATTGCCGCCGCGCGGAAAAGCAATTCGCGTTATTTGCTGCGAGCTCGCACGCATCCAGGCGCACTTGCTAGGCGTCGGCGCGATGGCGCTCGACCTCGGCGCCCTCACTGTCTTCATGTACACCTTCACCGAGCGCGAGAAGATCTACAACATGTGCGAAGTGATCTGCGGCGCGCGTTTCACTACTTCATACACGCGCGTCGGCGGACAAACGCGCGATCTGCCCGACACTTTTTTTCCACAGCTGCGCAAGTTTCTCGATGAATTCATTCCGGTGGTCGATGAAGTCGATCGACTCCTAACGCGGAATCGCATTTTCGTCGATCGCACGCGCGATATCGGCGTCATCGAAAAAGATCGCGCCATTGCCTACGGAATCTCCGGGCCCAATCTGCGCGGGAGCGGCATCGATCACGATCTGCGTCGCAAACATCCCTATCTCGATTACGAGAACTACGATTTCGAAGTTGTCGTCGGTTCAGCGGGCGACGCGTACGATCGATACCTCGTTAGGCTGGAAGAGATGCGGCAAAGCGCGCGTATCCTGCGCCAGGCGATGGACAACATGCCGCGCGGTCCGATTAACGTTTCCGATTGGAAAAATATGCCGCCGCCGAAAGCCCGCGTCATGACGAAGATGGAAGAACTAATTCACCACTTCATCGTGGTGACGGAAGGCCTAGACGCGCCCCCGGGCGAAATTTATTTCGGCGCAGAAAATCCGAAAGGCGAACTCGGCTTTTATATCAATAGCCGCGGCGGTGGCGTGCCGCATCGACTGAAGATCCGGTCGCCCTCCTTTGTAAACCTCAGCATTTTACCGGAGTTGTTGCCCGGGTCGAGTCTCAGCGACGTGGTCGCTATCCTAGGCAGTCTGGACTTCGTCATGGGCGAATGCGACAGATGAAACTGCGCTTCTTTACTCTCATCTTGTGCGCGCTCATTGGCCTAACGAGTTGCCAGCCGAGCCGGCGTTTGCGCAAAGCGAATGTTGACCAGGTTGAAAGAGGGATGGCGAAAAAACAGGTCGAATCCATCCTCGGCCCACCCACGAACATCGAAGCAAAGGATCTGCTCGGAATGAAAAAGACGACCTACCTTTACACGCAAGGGAAAGACAGCGTCACCGTAACATTTCGCGACGACAAAGTGGAATCCAAGGAGTCCACGCTAACCGATTAGCAAGCGCGTGGCTTCGACGACGGACATCGTTCCCCCCGAGCTCGAGCGGGAGATGGACAAAGCGATCGTGCGCTATCCAGCGGACCGGAAACGCAGCGCGTCGATGCCATTGCTGCATCTGTGGCAGGAACATTTCGGATTCATCAGCGAAGACGGCGTGTTGTGGATTGCGCACAAGCTTGGACTGCAACCGATAAATATTCTCGAACTAGTCACGTTTTATCCGATGTATCGACAGGCGCCCGCCGGAAAAAAGCATCTGCGCGTTTGTCGCACGCTGAGTTGCGCGATGGCCGGCAGCTATCAACTCCGTGATCAGCTCGCGACCGCCACCGGCATCGATCTGCATCATGCCGATAGCGGCATGCACAACCCGATTTCAGTCAGCGCAGACGGAAATTACAGCATCGAGTTTGTCGAATGCCTTGCGAGCTGTGGAACTGCGCCCGTCTGCATGCTTGAGGATGTATTGCACGAAAACGTGCAGCCCTCCGCTGCCACCAATATTCTCACGCAGGATCCCCTAACGAGTAGTCCGCAACCGCATCCGCTCGAACATCGCCTCATTTTCAAAAACATCGGTCGCGAGAATTACGCCAGCGATATCGATTGTTATCTGAAGAACGGTGGCTACGAAGAGTTGAAAAAAGCCGTCACGATGTCGCGCGCCGATATCGTCAACGAAGTGAAAACTTCCGGTCTCCGCGGCCGGGGCGGCGCGGGATTTCCGTGCGGTCTGAAGTGGGGTTTCATCAAGCCCGATGAGAAGAAGCCGGTCTATCTCATCTGCAACGCTGACGAATCAGAGCCGGGCACATTTAAGGATCGCTACATCATTCATCAGGATCCGCATCAGCTGATCGAGGGCATGTTGATCTCGGCTTTCGCGCTCGGGGTGAAGACTGCCTACATCTACATCCGCGGCGAGTTCCCCGCAGGCGCGAAGATTCTCGAACGCGCCATCGAAGAAGCGCGCGGCAAGAACTTGTTAGGCAAAAATATTCTTGGCCGCGATTTCGACTGCGAAATTTACATTCATCGGGGCGCCGGCGCTTACATTTGCGGCGAAGAAACCGGCCTGATCGAATCGCTCGAAGGCAAGCGCGCTTATCCGCGTATCAAGCCACCATATTTTCCCGCCGTTCTCGGTCTCTACATGTGTCCGACGATCGTAAACAACGTCGAGACACTCTGCCACGTGAAACATATCGTCGCCATGGGCGGCGCGAATTACGCCAAGCTCGGTCGGCCTAACAACACCGGCACACGGATCGTTTGCGTGAGCGGCGATGTGCAGCGGCCTGGTTATTTCGAAATCGAAGTCGGCGCAGTGACGATGGGCCAGCTGATCAACGACATGGCTAGCGGTCCGCGTTTCGGTCGTTACATCAAAGCCGTCATTCCCGGCGGAAGTTCCGCCAAAGTCTTGCGGGCGGACGATCACTTCAAAATCAAAGACGCCGACATGTCGCTCTTCGATTTGCCGATGGATTTCGATTCGTTAGCCGCCGCCGGATCGATGGCCGGCTCGGGCGGCGTCATCGTGCTCGACGATTCGCGCGACATGGTCTGGGCGCTGAACAACATCAACGAATTTTACGCGCACGAATCGTGCGGTCAGTGCACGCCCTGCCGCGAAGGTTCACTTTGGATGAAAAAAATCACCGACCGCATGCTGTTAGGCGGCGGCACAATTGAAGATCCGAAAACCTTGAAAAACGTCGCGGACAATATCGCCGGCCGCACCATCTGCGCCTTCGGCGAAGCCTGCGCCTGGCCGACACAAAGTTTCATCGAAAAATTTCCCAATGAATTCGCGAGCAGGTCTAACAAATCCACTCCGCCACCACTCCCTCCCGAGTTCACGCCCGGAGAACTAATCGAAGAACAAACCGGCGAAATCGAAACGATTGCCCTCGCGCACGATCCGGGTTGGGAAAAAGCCGGAGCGGCGGGAATGATATGAACGCGGAAGTCTCAGCTCCTCCGCAGATGGTTAACGTCCAAGTGGACGGCGTCTGGAAGCAATTCGCGAAAGGCACTCGCTTGATCGAAGCCTGCGAGCAAGCCGGCAGTTACGTGCCGCGTTATTGCTATCACAAAAAGCTCAGCTCGCCCGGCAATTGCCGAATGTGCCTGATCGAAATGGGCATGCCGAAGATGGGTCCCGATCGCAAAGCAGTCATGGGCCCGGATGGAATGCCGGAAATCAATTGGATGCCGCGTCCGCAAATTTCCTGCGCCACGGACGTCGCAGAAGGAATGGGTGTGCGCACGACTTCACCAATGGTTGAGGAATGCCGTCGCGGTGTGATGGAATTTTTGCTCATCAATCATCCGCTCGATTGTCCGATCTGCGATCAAGCGGGCGAATGTCGTTTGCAGGAATTCAGCGTCGAATATGGCGCGGCGGAATCACGCTTCCTCGAGAACAAAGTGAAGAAGCCAAAAAACGTCGAGCTCGGTCCACGCGTCACGCTCGATGATGAGCGCTGCATCTTGTGTTCGCGCTGCATCCGTTTTTGCAGCGAGGTCGCGAAGGACGATGTCCTCGGCTTCATCGATCGCGGCAGTCACACCGTTCTGACCGCGCATCCCGGCAAGCGTTTGGAAAATAATTATTCGCTTAACACCGTCGACATTTGTCCGGTCGGCGCGCTGACCTCCGCGGATTTTCGTTTCAAGATGCGCGTCTGGTTCTTAAAGGAGACGAAGAGTTTTTGCACGAGTTGCGCGACCGGCTGCAATACCATCATCGGGACGCGCGAAGGCGTCATCTACCGGCAAACGCCGCGCGAGAACGACGCGGTCAATTCCTGCTGGATGTGCGATTACGGCCGCCTCAATTTCGATTACCTGCAATCCGACAGGCGTTTGCTCGAGCCGAAAATTTTCGACGGCGCGAGTCTGGTCGCCACGGATTGGAAGACGGCGATCATGCATGCGGCCGCGCAGTTAAAGCATTTTGACGGCTCGGAAATTGCCATCATCGCTTCGGCGCGCCTGACGAATGAAGAACTGTGGCTCGCGTCGCGCTTGAAACACTCGTTAGGCGCCCGTTTCATCGACGTCGTGCCGCATTTGGGAGCGGGCGACGACATTTTGCTCAGCCGCGATCGCAATCCAAACACAACGGGCGCACACATCATTCTTGGCCTAACGAGTGATCGGGGCACGCAACTAGCGCAGATCGCGCAAGGTGTCGCGAGCGGACAAATCAAAGCCCTGATCGCACTCTCCGAGAATCCGCTCGAAGCCGGAATTGATCCGGAACATCTCGCGAATTTGCCTGCGCTCATCCTGATGGACTTGCTCGAAAATGATTCGACAAAATGTGCGACCGTATTGCTGCCATCATCTGGCTTCGCAGAAAAACGCGGCTCGATGATTAATGGCGACGGTCGTCTGCAACGATTGAATCGCGCAGTGATGCCGCCGGGCGAAGCGCGAGATGATTGGGAAATCTTGCGCGATCTGATCCAGGCTTACTCAGGACAGAACGGCATCTATACCATCGAAGAAGTTTTTGCGCAGATCGCTCGCTCGGTGCCGTCGTTTAGCGGATTGAGCCTGAGCAAAATCGGCGATCTCGGCGTGCACGTGACCGACATTGATGTGACACCCGGTCCGCCACGCGACATCCCATTCGACGAAGACGAAATCCGCGAGGCCACGAGGCCGCCGAAGGCAAACTGATGGATTACGCTTTTATCGGAATCACTTTCGCGAAAATCGCGGCGTTGCTGGCGGTCGTGCTCGGGCTGATGAACTACAGTGTTTATGCCGAGCGCCGTATCAGCGCGTTGATTCAAGATCGGCCGGGCCCGAATCGGGTCGGGCCCGCAGGCTTGCTGCAACCAATCGCTGACGCCTTCAAATTCCTGCTCAAGGAGGATTTTACGCCGGCGCACGTGAATACATTTTATTATTGGCTAGCCCCGTGCCTGGCAATGGTTCCGGCGATCACCACACTCGCAGTCGTGCCGTTCGGCAGCACACTTTTCGGCGTGCCGATGGTCATCGCCGACATCAACGTCGGCGTGCTCTTCGTCTTCGCCATCGCCTCGTTAGGCGTTTACGGCATCGTCATTGCCGGCTGGTCGTCGAATTCAAAGTTTCCGTTTCTCGGCGCTGTCCGTTCCAGCTCGCAAATGATTTCCTACGAGCTCTCGTTAAGCCTGGCGGTCATTCCCGTGTTCCTGCTCGTTGGGCAATTGCGCCTAACGAGTATTGTCCAATATCAAATCGAACACGGCTGGATGATTGCACCATTCATCGGTGATTGGACGAATGTCGGAAAATGGCTGCTCGCGGTTCCCATGTTCATCTCCTTCGTCGTCTTCACCATTGCGATTTTCGCGGAGACGAATCGATTGCCGTTCGATTTACCGGAAGCGGAAACAGAATTGGTCGGCGGCTATCACACCGAATACGGCTCGATGAAGTTCGGTCTCTTTTTCCTCGGCGAATATATTGCCATGATCACCGGTTCCGCCATCATCGTGACGCTTTTTCTCGGAGGCTGGCATCTCCCAATTCCATCATGGCACGGCGGATTTCATTGGGCGTTGGTTGATGGATCGCGCGGAATTCTCGGTGGCCTTTTCAATATCGCGACCTTCTTTGCCAAAATCATCGCGCTCCTTTTCATCTTCATTTGGGTGCGCTGGACGCTGCCGCGCTTTCGCTACGATCAACTGATGCGTCTCGGCTGGATTTTCTTTTTCGAGATCGCGCTCGTGAACATTTTCATCGCGGCCATCATCATCGCGTATTTCCCGCAATAAATGGCGATCACGGTTCAACGCCCCAACCTGACTTGGAAAGAGCGAGCTTATTTGCCCGCGATCCTGAGCGGGATGGCGGTCACGTTTAAGCATGTGAAGAACATGCTTCTCGGCCGCACGAAAGTGACCATGCAATACCCGGAGGAAAAATGGGACGCGAATCTGCCGGAGCATTATCGGGGCGCGCCCGCCTTGGTGCGTGATGTGGCGGGCCGCGTGCGATGTGTCGCGTGTCAGCTCTGCGAATTCATCTGTCCGCCACGCGCGATCAAAATCATTCCCGGCGAACTATCGCCTAACGACAAGTTCGCCAAGGTGGAAAAATATCCGGACGAGTTCGACATCGACATGATCCGCTGCATTTACTGCGGCATGTGTGAAGAGGTTTGCCCAGAACAGGCGATCTTTCTACGCAAGGATTACGCCATTACCGGCTTCACCCGCGCCGACATGGTGCACAACAAGGAAAAGCTGCTCGAGATCGGCGGCGTCATGCACGGCGTCGTCCTAAAGTGGAACGAGAAGAAGTAATTCATGCCGGCATTCCTCTTCTGGATCTTCGCGATTCTCATGCTCGTCTTTGGGGCGGCGGTTGTGCTGAATCGCAATCCGGTCGCAAGCGCGTTGAGTTTGGTCGTTAGCTTCCTCGGACTGTCCGCGCTCTTCATGTCGCTCGATGCCTACCTCATCGGCATCCTTCAAATTCTTGTCTACGCCGGCGCCGTCATGGTGCTCTTTCTTTTCATCATCATGCTGCTCGATCTGCGCGCGGAAGAACGGCGCAAGTTCAACATCGTGCCTGTCATCGGTGGTGCCGCGGTTTCACTCGCCTTGTTCGCGCAGATCTATCTCGTCATCGATCAACTGTGCGGAGCAAAAGAAACTTTTCCGCGCCTCTCCGCTCCTCGTACCGATGATGTCCGCGCCATCGGCCTTCTGCTTTTCGATAACTTCAACCTGCCGTTCCAGATCATCGCCGTTCTGGTCCTGGTGGCGACGATCGGCGTGATCGTGCTGAGCAAAAAGGAACTGCGCTGAGATGGCCACGCTCGGCGATTACCTTTTGGTCAGCGGAATGCTCTTCACCATGGGCTTCGCCGGTGTCTTGCTGCGTCGCAATATCATTATCATTTTCATGTCGCTCGAGCTGATGTTGAACGCAGCCAACCTCTCGTTAGTCGCATTCTCGCGCTATCGCCTGGGCGCGGACGGATTGCCGAATTACAACGCGCAGGTTTTTGTTTTCTTCATCATCACCGTCGCAGCGGCGGAAGTCGCGGTCGGGCTCGCCATCATCGTCGCGCTTTATCGCGCACGCCAAACGACGCACGTCGAGGACATCAACGCTTTGAAGTTCTGATCCGCCATGAGCAGCGCACTTCCATATTATATCCTTCTGCTCCCGCTGGTTTCGGCAGCCGCGCTTCTTCTCTTCACGCGACGCTACGCATCGCTCAGCGCATTTGTTTCTGTCGGCGCGTCGATCATCGGCTTCGTCTGTGCCTGCCTGGTTTTTCGAGAGTCCGAATTCGCCACGACCGATCTTCCATGGATTGATCTCCGCCCGCTCTTCTACGTTCCGATCGGCCTCACGCTCGATGGGTTGAGCAAGACCATGCTGGTGCTCGTGACCGGCGTGGGGGGACTCATTCACATCTACTCGTTAGGCTACATGCAAGATGATGCGGGCAAGTCGCGCTACTTCGCGTCGCTGTCGCTCTTTATGTTTTCGATGCTCGGCATCATCCTCGCGAACAATTTCGTCATGATGTTCATTTTCTGGGAACTGGTCGGCGTCAGTTCCTATTTGCTCATTGGACATTGGTTCGAACGCGATGCTGCAGCGGAAGCAGCGAAGAAAGCGTTTCTCACGAATCGCATCGGCGACTTCGGATTCATGCTCGGAATCCTGATGGTGTGGAGTGCGACCGGTTCCGTTATCTTTCGCGACATCGCCGGAAAGATGACCAGCCTAACAAGTCATCCCGGCTATCTAACCATCGCTGCGCTGCTCGTTTTTTGCGGCGCGGTTGGAAAGTCTGCGCAATTTCCGCTGCACGTTTGGTTGCCGGACGCGATGGAGGGCCCGACGCCGATTTCTGCGCTGATCCATGCCGCGACCATGGTGGCCGCGGGCGTCTATATGCTCGTGCGAGTAGGATTTCTCATCCAAGCATCAGCGCAAGCGCTGCATGTCATCGCATGGATCGGAACCATCACCGCCGTCATGGCCGGTCTAATTGCGACGCAACAGAACGACATCAAACGCATCCTCGCTTACTCGACGCTCTCACAACTTGGTTACATGATCATGGCCGTGGGACTCGCCTCGGGTGAAGCAGCGATGTTCCACTTGTTCACGCACGCGTTTTTCAAAGCGCTTCTCTTCCTCGGCGCCGGCGCGATCATCATCATGCTCCATCACGAGCAGAATATTTGGAAGATGGGAGGCTTGGGGAAGCGACTCCCGATTACTTGCGCGACATTTCTAATCGGGACTCTGGCGCTGATCGGTTGTCCGCCGTTCAGCGGATTTTTTAGCAAGGACACAATCCTTGGTCTCGCTTACGAGAAGGACAAACTGATTTTCTACATCGGGCTCTGCACCGCGTTTCTGACTGCGTTCTACATGTTGCGTCTCGTGCTGGTCGTCTTCTTCGGCAAGCCGCGTTCAGACAACGCGCTGCGTGGCGACGAAGCGCCGTTTGTCATGACCGGACCCTTGCTCGTGCTGAGTGTTCCGGCTTTGCTCGCCGGCTTCGGATTTTTCGCGAAGATTTTTCTGATACTGCCGCGTGTCGAGGAAGCTGGTCACGTAGTTCCTACCCTCGCGGTAGTCGCAATGTTACTCGGCGTGATCGCGGCCGTCTCTCTTTACCGAAAACGCGAGAGCGATCCGATCGATCTCGCGTTTTTGAGAAAGCGATTCTACTTCGACGAACTTTATGCGTGGCTGATCGATATTACGCAGGAATTTCTCGCCGGCTTATCTGCATTCATTGATCACTGGATTATCGATGCGCTCGGCGTGCGCGGAGCGAGCACTACGACGTGGGGAGTCGGTTCACTTCTTCGCTGCCTGCAAATTGGAAATCTTCAGGCCTACGCATTCATCTTCGGACTGGGAATCATCGGGTTGATCTACTTCGCCGTTTTCAAATGATTCCGTTGATCCTAGTCTTTTGTCCGCTCCTCGCCGCGGTCGCCGTTCTCGCTGGCGCGCCAGCGCGCCAAACTTCGCTTTCCGCCGCCGCAATCACATTGCTGGCTGCACTTTTCGCTTTTGCGAATTTCGATCACACCCAGCCTTATAATTTTATCACTTCGTTCCCGATGAGCGCGGAGTGGAAACTCAACTTCTCGTTAGGCCTTGATGGCTTGAGCCTGATCATGGCTCTACTCACCGCCATCGTTACGCTGGCTGCGATCTGGTTCACGGGCGAAATCACGCGACACGAAAACGCGTTCTACGCCTGTCTCCTTTTCATTTCCGCCGGCGCGATGGGCGCGTTTGTCTCGTTAGACCTTTTCTTCTTCTACGCTTTTCACGAGCTCGCGCTCATACCCACATTTTTGCTCATTGGAATTTGGGGGAGCGGCGATCGTTATGGGGCGGCGTGGAAGATCACGATTTATCTCGCGACCGGCAGTTTCATTCTTCTGCTCGGCTTGATCATGCTTTACCGCAGCGTACCGGAGGCGGCTCGTTCGTTTGATCTACGCGCTTTGCAAACTGCGAGCCGCGCCGTCCCTGCCGATGTGCAGCAAAATATTTATCTGCTGCTGCTCATCGGTTTTGGAATCTTGATTTCGCTTTTTCCTTTTCACACCTGGGCGCCCGAAGCCTACGCCTCCGCGCCCGCCCCCGCTGCGATGCTGCACGCGGGCGTGCTGAAAAAATTTGGACTCTACGGCTTGCTGCGAATCGCGCTGCCGATGTTACCGGAAGGCGCACGGCATTGGGCGTGGCTGCTGATCTTGCTCTTGTTAGGCAACATCATCTACGTCGGACTCGTCACGATCGCGCAAGAGAAACTCGATTGGATGCTCGGTTACTCGAGCGTGATGCACATGGGCTACGTTTTTCTCGGGATCGCGAGCGGAAATATCCTCGGAACAAGCGGCGCTGCCATGCTGATGTTCGCTCACGGGCTTTCCATCGCGTTGCTCTTCGCCATCGCGGGCGAAGTTCGTGCGCGCACCGGAACTTTGTCGTTCGCAGATCTTGGCGGTCTTGCCAAAGTGATGCCGCTCGCCGGGCTCGCATTTGGACTAGGAGCATTTGCGTCGATCGGTTTGCCCGGCTTCGCGAATTTCGCCGCGGAAGTGATGGTCTTTTTCGGCGCATTCCACAACGGCGCTGATATGGAACAATTTCACGTCATGCAAATCGCGACCCTGCTTGGGCTCTGGGGCGTGGTCATATCGGCCGTCTACATGTTGCGCGCCTATCGAGCGGTCTTCATGGGCAACATGCCGGAACGATGGGCGTCGTTGCCAGACCTGCGCGGTTATTTTCGACTGCCGATTACTCTGCTCGTCGCCGCGTTACTCTACGTCGGATTCTTTCCGCAGATGTTCGTGCGAATACTAACGCCGACATTTCAAAATTACTTTTCGCAAAAAGTCGCCGAACAATGACCGCGCCCTGGCTGGAAATCGTGGTCGCGTTGTTGGGATTTTTGATCCTGATGGTCGACGCATTCGCGGAGGGGATTGATAAACGCAATCTCGCCTTCGCTTCGATCGGCGGACTCAGCGCCGTTCTGTTCGCGAGTTTCTTCCTTTCTCCACCGCCTCCTGCAAGCGCCACCGGTTTTTGGTCATTCTACGCCGCGGATTCGCTGGCGATTTTCTTCAAGCGCTTTGCGCTCGTTACCACCATTCTTGTTCTCATCATGATGGTCGATTACGCACCACTCGTTAGGCAATCGATCCACGGTGTGACCAAACAAGCGGGGCTCGGCGAATTTTTCGCGCTGCCGTTGTTTACTTGCGCGGGCCTGATGTGGATGGCGTCCGCAGTCGACTTCATCATGATATTCGTCTCGCTCGAAGTGGTGACGATGTCATTTTACGTGCTGGTCGCATTCACTCGACGGAACCCTCTCGCCCTCGAAGCCGGCGTGAAATATTTGATCCTAAGCGCGCTTTCGACCGGATTTTTGATCTACGGGATCACGTGGATTTTCGGAGTGACCGGCGAAACGAATCTCGCGCGAATCACTTCGGTGATCGGTGCTGGAAATGTCGAACAAACGCCGCTCCTTTTCGGCATGGCGCTCGTCTTGGTCGCGCTGGGATTCAAGATCGCGGCCGTTCCATTTCAAATTTGGGTGCCGGATGTTTACCAAGGCGCGCCTACTCCCGTGACCGCCTATCTTTCCGTTGGATCGAAAGCGGCTGGCTTCGTCGTCCTGCTGCGCGTGCTCGTGCCGTTTTTCATGCTGCCGCAAATGCAGCGACTTCTCGTCGTTGTCGCGGTCCTCACTTTGCTTTACGGAAATCTCGCCGCGCTGCCGCAATCCAATCTGAAACGCTTGCTCGCTTATTCGAGCATCGCGCACGCCGGTTACCTGCTCATTGGTGTCGTCTGTTTGTCGGGAGAAGCGGTCGGATTTTATCTCGTCTCCTATCTGCTCATGACCATCTTGAGCTTCGCGGTATTGGTGGTGGTCGCGAATCAAACCGGCGACCGAATTGAAGACTTCAATGGTCTCGCGAAACGCGCACCCTTCCTCTCCCTAGCCATGCTCGTCGCTATGGCTTCGCTCGCGGGCATCCCCTTCACGGCCGGGTTCCTCGGAAAGTTTTTCATTTTTGATGCGGCGATTCGTCAGCATCAAAGCGCCCTTGTGATCACCGGCGTCATCACGGTTGCGTGCGGGTTTTATTACTACCTGAAAGTGGTGCGCGCGATGTATTGGGAATCTTCGCCAAACACTGAGGCGATTCCCCTAACGAGTCTTTCGCGGATGACGATGATCGCGCTTATCGCCGGTATTTTCGTGCTCGGCGTTTATCCGCAGCCGATCCTGAACGCGTTGCGACCGTAGCCCCTCGTAAAGCGCCAGAGCACTGGCGCACTACAAGACGCTGTCGCGAATCGCCTGCGTTTTGGAGTGCGGCGCTGCTGCCCGCTTTCGCCACGCGGGCGCTAGTCGCTCAGCTCGACGTTCCAATAGGCGAGATCGACGAAGTGTCGCCAGCTCTCGTGATGCTGTGAGGAGAAGGTCACATGCACGAACGGTCGCCATTTCGGCCGCTTCGGTTTTCGGATGAGCGTCATGTGCGCCTGATGCGGAAGACGATTTCCCTTTTTCGTGTTACACGGGATGCAGGAGCAGACGACATTTTCCCAAGTCGTTAGACCGCCTTTATCGCGCGGCAGGACGTGATCGAGATTCAATTCGCTGCGATCAAAAATGTTGCCGCAGTATTGGCAGGTGTTTTTATCGCGCTCGAAAACATTGTGACGCGTGAACTTCACTTCCTTCTTCGGCAAGCGATCGAAGAGCAGCAGGACGATGACGCGGGGCACGCGGATCTTCCACGAAATGGTCGTAACCATTTCCGGTTCCGGCGCGGTTCCGGAAAAATCGAGCCAGCTATCGAAATCGTGCGTGAGGAAATTATTCTGCGGATCGGAAGAAACGATCTGAGCGTGACCTTGATAAACCAAGGCAAAGGCGCGACGCGCCGAGCAGACATTGACCGCCTGCCAAAGGCGGTTCAGGACCAGGACCTGACTATTCAGGAGTGCGTTCAGAAGTGGGGCGACCGATAACACTCCCGTTTTCAGGTGTCAATCCCAGGTAAGTGATGGATAGTGGTTAACAATCATATTTATGGCAAGAAAGGGTCGCCGCATTTCGGGTTTTGCCGTTGTTCGTTTTCTCGTCGCGTTGCTTTTTGGTTCGATGGGAATCCTTCTGGCCGTCAGCGCTTTTGTTCCGCAGCGGAACGGCTCGCGACCCCGACCGAAATACATGCCGGTGCTCGGCAGTGAGCGCGAAGACCTCGGTCGGCTGGAACTTGATTGGTCGAACCGTCTGACTTATCCGACCGGCGTTTTCGATCCGGAATGGGTGCGGCAAGCGGCGACGACGGATGCGGCGATGGCGCGTGGCGTTCCCGCGGGCGCGCAACAAGTTTCGAGGAGCGGCCAAAGATCATCGATAGACGCTCTGAGCAACAGCGGATTCACCGCGCTTGGCCCGGCGCCACTTCGCATGACGGGTTGCTTCGGTTGCTTCGATTACGGCACGACGGCGGGGCGCGTGAATAGTATTGCGATCGATCCGACCACGACGACGAACGGCTCGATCGTCGCCTACATCGGCACAGTTGACGGCGGCGTCTGGAAGACAACGAACTGTTGCAGCAGCGCCACGAGCTGGAGCGCGCTCACGGATGATTCACTCATCAGCACCACGAGCATCGACAGCGTGGTCATCGATCCGAATAATCACAACACCATCTACGCCGGCACCGGTGATTTGAACTTCGGTTCGTTCTCCATGGGCAGTCAGGGAATTTTAAAATCGACCGACGGCGGCGCTAGTTGGACGGTGCTCGGCGCGAGCGTTTTCGGGGCAGCCTTGCCGGAACCGGCGGGACAATTCCCACAGTACCAAGCGGTCGGAAAAGTGCGCGTCGATCCGAACAACAGCAACAACGTCGTGGCCGGCACGAAGACCGGTCTCTATTTTTCCTACGACGCCGGCCAGAACTGGACCGGCCCGTGCCTAACGAACGGTTTCAACACGCAGCGGCAAGACATCACCGGTCTCGAGTTAACTAACATTAGCGGAACGACGCGCATCATCGCCGCCGTCGGCACGCGCGGTTTCGCGACGCCGGTCCAATACAATTTGGATCAGAACGGCGCGAACGGAATCTACCAGGCGACGATGCCGGCGAGCGGTTGCCCGGCGAATTTCACCTCCATCGCTACGAACGCGAATGGCTGGACCAACCTTAATGCTGGAACAGGCAGCGCATATGTGAACGCGACAACCGGCAATCAGCTCGGTCGCGTCGATATTGCAGTCGCGCCGAGTAACTCGAACTACATTTACGCGCAGGTGCAGGCGATTACGAAAATGAACACTCCTGGTTGCGGCAGTGCGAACGGCTGTCAGCTCGGCGCCTATCGCAGCACGGACGGGGGTGCCACTTGGACGCTGATTGCTGGATCCCTGGGCGCTTCCCTACGCAAATGCAACGACAACACGAACGGCTCGGGCGATAATAGTCAGAATTGGTATGATCAGGGAATTACAGTCGATCCGAATAATCCCGATCGAGCCTTTTTCGACACCTACGAAATCTGGTTCTGGCAAGATCCTAACACGATCTGGAACAACCTGACCTGCGCCTACGGAGCAAATCGCGGCGTACATGCTGATCAGCACGCGCTCGCCTTTGTGCCGGGTTCATCGAACCTCCTGCTGGCAGGCGGCGACGGTGGCGTAAACGGAACGATCAACGCGGGCGCGACCACCCAAACGGTCGATCCGTTGTGGTTCAACATGGATGGCGGATTAAACACGATCGAATTTTATTCGGGCGATATCAGCGGGAACTTTTATTCTTCTGCTAGTCCGCAGGCCGTCGGTGGCGCGCAGGATAATGGCGCTAGCTCCATCTCATTTTCCGGTAGCCCCAGCGGACCAGTGCAATGGCAAACCGGCGTGGGCGGCGATGGATTTTCCGGACAAATCGATCCCGTCGGAAACGGATCGAGCCTTCGTTTTTGGCAGGGCAACAACGACGGCACGCTTAACCGATGCACTAGCAATTGCACCGCGTCCGGCGCGCCCTGGAGCAACCAGACGGGGCCTTGGTACAAAACCGAGCAACAGTCATTTATTTTGCCGATTAATCTTTTCCACGGCGGGATCTCCGGCGGCGACGATTGCCCACCGGCCGGAGCGACGGGCGGTTGCGGTCATTTACTCGCCGGTACGACGCGCGTTTGGGAAACGACGACGGGTAACACTTCAAGCGTGAGTTGGTACGTGACGAACAATCCGACCACGCAAGACCTAACCAAGGAGTCGTTAGGCGGCCGATCTTTTATCAACCAGGTGAAGTATTCGCCGAAGTTCCAGAGCGTCGCGATCGCGGGCACAAATGATGGCAACGTGCAGATTGGATTTAATCTTGGCACTGGCGCGCAAGCGCAGGCGAATTGGGTCAATATCACGGGCAGCAACACGGTTTTGCCTAATCGTCCGATTCTGGGTATCGCGCTCGATCCAAGTGTGTCGGCCGCCGCGACTCCGATCGGATATGCGGCGGTTGGAGGTTTCAACGCGAACACACCGGCGACACCGGGTCATCTTTTCCAAGTCGTTTGCACGAGCGACTGCGCGTCTTTCACCTGGCATGATAAGACCGGTAATCTTCCCGACATTCCGATCGACTCCGTGATCGTGAATCCAAATTTCCCGCAGCAGGTTTTCGCGGGCACCGACTTCGGCGTCTATTACACCGACGACATCACCGTCGCTTCGCCGACCTGGTATCGATTCCAAAACGGATTGCCCAGCGTGATGATCTGGGACATGTCGATCGATCGCGGCGCGACCACCCTCTCGGTTTGGACACGAGGCCGCGGCGCGTTTGTCTGGCCGCTGCCTGCGCCGCCGAACATTAATTTGAAAATTGTTTCCGTCACCGAGCCGACGACCAATACTCTTCATCTCGATTGTCGCGGCGTGCCGGGCGTGATCAATCGAATCGAATCCTCACCTGATCTTAGTCCCGGAAGCTTCCAGACTCTCGCGTCCGTTCTCGCCAGTTCGAGTGGCGTGTTCACCTACGACGACACGAATGCGACGCCGCCGAAGAAGTTCTATCGCCTCGCCTATCCTTAGCGTCGCGCCGGTTTCGCTTTGACGAAATTACCCGGCGCGCGCTTTTCGTCGTCGGGCGTGGCACCGGCGGAGTTAGCGAGTTCCTTTTCGTCTTCTGGCAGGAATTTTTTGAAGAGATTTTTGTCGATCGCTTTCATGAACGCTTCATGCGGCGAGACCGATCCTTTTTGCAGTAAGGCCCAAATCGCGTCATCCATGAACTGCATCCCCTGCCCTTTTCCCGCGACGATCACATCCTGAAGTTTTTGCGTGGCGCCTTCGCGAATGATGGCAGAGACAGCCGCATTCGCGATCAGGATTTCGTTCACGGCAACGCGACCCCCACCTGCGTCGGGCGTTTTCTTCAGGAGCAACTGCGCCAGCACTCCGCGCAAGGAATTCGCCAACATCGTGCGCGCCTGCGCCTGTTTGTTTGCCGGAAAAACATCGACCATGCGGTCGACGGTTTTGCGCGCGTTGTTCGTGTGCAGCGTTCCGAAAACTAGCAGACCGGTTTCAGCAGCGGTCAGTGCGAGCGAAATTGTTTCGAGATCGCGCATTTCGCCGACGAGGACGATGTCGGCATCTTCACGCAGCGCCGCTTTCAATCCCGCAGGAAATGACTCCGTGTTCACCGGCACTTCGCGTTGCGTGATGATGCTGAATTTGTTGTCATGCACGAACTCGATCGGCTCTTCGATCGTGACGATGTGCCGCTGAAAATTCTGATTGATATAGTCGATTAGTGCCGCCAGCGTCGTCGATTTTCCCGAACCGGTGGGCCCGGTCACGAGCACGAGTCCGCCGCGCAAATGGCCGAACTCTTTCACGACCGTCGGAATGCCCAGCTCTTCCAGCGACGCGATCTTTGTCGGAATCAGACGAAAGACCGCACCGTAGCCGTTTGCTTGCTTGAGATAATTGCAGCGGAAACGCGAGTGCGCGTCCATTTCGTAGGCGAAATCCAAATCGCCGCGCTCTTCGAAAAGCTGCCAGTTATGATCTCCGGCGATTTCGCTCAGCATCGACATGGCTTCTTCGCGCGTAACCGGTTCATCGCGGATCGGCGCGACGTCACCATGCTTGCGCATTTTCGGTGGCTGCCCTTCGCCGATGTGCAAATCCGATGCGCCTTGCGCGACGACCAGCTCGAAAAATTGATCGATGTAAGCCATTCGTTAGGTACCGACGTGTTCGCGCATCATCTGTTTTTGTTCGGCGCGCGCGTAAGCCTCTTCGCCGCTGATGATGCCGCGATTGAAAAGATCAATGAGCGCGTCGTCCATCAACTGCATGCCTTGTTTCCGCCCAGTTTGGATAATTCCAGGGAGCATGAAGGTTTTCGCTTCGCGAATAACATTCGCGACCGCGGGCGTGTTGGTGAGTGTTTCTAGAGCGAGCGCCCGACCGGTTCCATCGACGCGTGGAATCAGTTGCTGGCTGATGATGCCGCGCAAAGATTCGCTAACCATGATGCGGATCTGTTCCTGTTGATCGACCGGAAACACGTCGAGCAGCCGATCGAGCGTACGTGAAGCATTTCCGGTGTGCAGCGTTCCTAAAACTAAGTGACCCGTTTCTGAAGCGGTGATGGCGAGCGAGATTGTTTCAAGATCGCGCATTTCCCCGATCATGATGACGTCGGGATCTTCCCGCAGCGCGCCGCGCAAAGCCGCGCCAAACGAAACCGTGTGCGTATGCACTTCGCGCTGCGTAATGTGACAACCCTTCGGTTCGAAGACGTATTCGATCGGATCTTCCAGCGTGATGATGTGCTCGCGCCTTTCCATATTTACCTGCTCGACGAGCGCGGCCAGCGTGGTGGATTTACCGCTGCCGACGGAGCCGGTGACGAGAATCAACCCGTTGTGATAACGGGTGAGAAGTTTGAGATGCTCGGGCAAACCGAGTTCATCCATCGTCTTCACCTGCGTGTTGATGATGCGAAAAACCAAATCGGTTCCGAGCCTTTGCCTAACGACACTGGTGCGGAAGCGGCCGAATTCATTGGCATAAGCAAAATCGGCATCGCCGCGATCGCGCAGATGTTCTTTCTGGATATCGGGAAGAAAAGTGTCGGCGAGCGCGGCGGTTTCATCACTCGTTAGGCGCGCGGCGTCCGGCCAGATCGGTTGCAGCACACCCTGCATGCGCCAGAGCGGCGGCGCGTTTACTCCGAGATGAATGTCCGATGCGCCAGCTTCTTGGCCGACGGCGAGATAATCGTCGACGTGTTTGTATTCGTGGGCCGTCGCGTCAATCGAAGACATGTGTGAACGCGGAGAGAGTCTGCGTCCGCGCAGTTTAGCGCAAGCTTCTACTCACATTCGCAGACGATACGAAAACCGAGATCGTTGCAGGAATAGTTCGGCAAATTCGAGCCGCGCGTCGTCGCGCGCATGCTGTGGAAGCGCGATTTCCAACTGCCGCCGCGATAGACGCGCTTTTGTCCGCCAGGGGCGCCGCCGCGCGGATTTGATTTGGTGGTGCCGCGGTAGGCTTCGAAAAAATCCGCGCACCATTCCCAAACATTCCCCGCCATGTCCTCGATCCCAAAGGGGCTCGCGCCTAGGGGAAATGAACCCACCGGCGAACTTTCTGGGAAGCCGTCGTCGATCTCGTGATCGCTCCAAGCGAAGACGGTGTTTTTATCGGCGAAATTTCCCAAATCGCCGCGGCCTTCATAATTGCCCCACGGATATTTTCGTCCGTCGATTCCTCTCGCCGCGTATTCCCATTCTGCTTCCGTTGGCAGACGATATTTTTTGCGCTCACGCGTGTTGAGCCATTGGCAAAACTTGATCGCTTCCAAACTGCTTACGTAGACAACCGGATGCAGATCGCTCGCGCCCGCCGCCCGTTTACGTTTGTGCGACGGATCGAACATTTCGTATTGCGCGTTGGTCACCGGATGCTTGCAAAGGTAAAAGCGATCGAGCGCGACTTTCGTGAGCGGCCGTTCGTTAGGCGCCGCTTCCGACGCTTCGCTGCCCATGAGAAATTCGCCCGAGGGGATGAAGAGCATGGCGCCGCCTAACGAGTGAACGAAAGCGGTGTAGCGCGCGCGCTCCGCCACCGGGTCGTATACGCGCGTTTCTTCCTCCGAATTATTATTCTCGTTTGTGGTGGAGACAGCTGGCGCGGCCGCCGGCGGTGCGGGTTGTGAAATGCGCGGGGTCGGCGTTGGAGCCATGGGCGCTTTGGCCAAGCCATCAGCTTCATCGAGATAATCATCGATCAAGTCTTCGGCGTCGCCCGCCTCGAGACCGAGATTTTCCGCCATGTTAACGAAGGCGTCGCGCGTTTCGTCGGACATGCCGTCGCTATCGAGCGCGCTCAAACGCAACATGCGCATGAATTCTTCCTTCGGCGGCAGCGCACGGCGGCGTGGATGTTTTCCGTCGGCGGACACGGCGGGAGGCGGCGGCGCGCTCGGTTCGACGACGGCACGCTTCGCGCCGCTCTGCTTCAATTCCGTTTCGATGTAACCCTGCATTTCTTCTTCGGTGAGGCGATGCTCGTGGCCGAAACGAATCAGATTCTTCTCACCTTCCGGAGTCAGAGTTCCATCGGCCAGAGCGAACGTGAGAAATTTGTAAAACTCCGCGATGGCGTTCTCGCGTTCCTGCGCGGCCAGCTCGTTATCCATCGCGCGACGGCGTTGCGGGTCGAGCAGCTCGACGCGCGCTTGCGAGAGGTAACGCGACGATTCATCCAGGCCCGGCCGGAGCAATTGCGTGAGCGGATTGCTCGGCTGATTTTTTAGCGGCAATTTTTTTTGCCACCAACGCAGCAGTTCGCGGCAGTGTGTTTCGATCAGCTCATTTGTCGGATTCTCTTTCGGATCCAGACAGAGCCGCTCGTAAAAATTTGGCGACTTATACTTCGTCCAGCCGTCCCACTTGTTCGGATCATCGGGAAGCGGCTGCGGTAAATGCGCACTTACCGCCAGCATGATTAAGTGACGTTGAGAGTTGCGAGGCCGGCTTTCGCTTTCTCGATCTCATCCGGGGCCAAACCGGTTTTACGTGCAATCGAAACCCTCTTCTCGTTGCCCGCCGCATGAACGGATACTTCGAGAACCTGATTGAGATTGTATTCGTAACGCAGCTCGATCGGCGAGCCTTTCGGCAAGAACGGGGGCAGTTCGACGTCGAAAGTGCCCAGGTTAGTGCATTCACCGGGCAGCGAACTTTCGCCTTCGACGATCCGGACAACTGCGCGTGGCATGTTGGCGTTGGCCGTGCCGAAGAAATTTTTCGCGGTCGCCGGAATCGGACTCATTTTAGTAATCATGGGGAAGACGTATTCGTTGTGCTGTCCGTCGTCCCAAAGCACGACGCCGAGCGTGTGTGAGGTGATGTTAGTCACCTGCATGAGCGCTCCCTCGCGCGAAGAAAATTGCTGACGTGTATCGTCCGGCAGAATTTTTTCCCCCGATTCTTTTTCTTCTTCCAACATCACGAGCACGGCTTGAATGGCGGCGCCAATCGCGACCGCTTCATCGGGATTTACATCATCGACGGGCGCGACCGGCGACATTTTCGCGATCAGGTTGCGGACCATTGGCATGCGGGTCATGCCGCCCACGAGGAGGACTTTGTCGATCTTCGTCCAATCCATTTTCGCTTCCTGCATCACCAGCTCGCAGATGGTTTTGCATTTCTCGATCAGGTGGCGCGTCTTCTCTTCGAATTGGTCGCGCGTTATTTCCACTTTCACGCTCTTGCCGTTGAAGCTGTGCACGACGGCGGTGCGTTTGCGGCTGGAAAGCTGAATCTTCGCCGCGAGCGCGCGGCTTTGCAGATCCTGATAGCTTTGCAGATCCAGTAACGGATTTTCGCCGTGCTCCCGATCGAATTCTTCCGCGATGTGATTGACGATCGCATCGTCCCAATCTTTACCGCCGAGGCGATGATCGCCGTTCGTCGCCAGCATGCGAATCTCGTGGCCTTCGATACGCATGATCGTGACGTCGAAAGTACCGCCCCCGAGGTCGAACACGAAGACGGTTTGGTTTTCGTCGAGTTTATCGAGACCGTAGGCTACGGCTGCGGCCGTCGGCTCGTTGATAATCTGAAGAATGTTGAGACCGGCGAGCTTACCCGCGGTGATCGTGGCGGTGCGTTCCGCGTCATTGAAATACGCCGGAACGGTGATGACGGCGTCCGTCACGGGCTGTTTCAAATATTTTTCGGCGTCGTTCTTCAGCTTGCGCAAAATCAACGCGGATAGTTCTTCCGCCGAATAAACTTTGCCGTCGAACTCGCGGTGAAATTGATCCTTCGATTTCCCGATCTCGCGTTTCACGAAATCGACGATGCGCTCGGGCTCCGCCACGGAATGGTTTTTCGCCAGCGTGCCGACTATCGCATTCTGACCTTCGAACAAGATGACCGAGGGCGTAATGCGCTCGCTTTCCGAATTGGGGACGATCTGCGGTTTTCCGTATTGGTCGATGTGTGCCACGGCCGAAAAAGTCGTGCCGAGATCGATTCCGATGGCTTTGCGTTGAGACATGATGGTTTCCGTTTGGGCGCCACCGCGGCAATCCCGTTCTTCCCCAGTCGCAGTTTTCGTGCCGGCGAACGGAGGGAATTCGCGGTTAGCCGAACCGTTTCGCCACCACTTCTTCCGGGCGCAAGACCTGATCCCGCCAGATGAAGCCGCGCTTCACCCGTAAGACAATCCGGCCGTCGTCTTCGACAAACTCCGCCGGCTCGTAACTAACCACGCGGTGCATCCCGCGATCGACAAACTCGCTGGCCTCGATCGGGTTCACATCCATGCGATGCAAAACTTCCAGCAATGCCTGCACGGCATTCTGCAAATTGGTCGACCATTGCTGCACCGCGTTCGTTTTTTTCGAGGGAGCGGCGGCGGCATTTTCCATTTGCGCGGCCAAGTTGCTGAGGTCGTCATAGAGCATGACCAGGTCGCGGATGAAAGGTTTTTGCAACGACTCGCGCAGGAAATTGTCGCGGTAACTTTTCAGCTCTTGATGAAGCGAATTGAAGAGGCGTTGGTTAACGCTTTCCGTTTGAGAAAGCATTGCCATTTGCTCCTCCATTTTTTTCAGCTGTCCGACTACTGCGCTCTCAGATAAGGCGGGGGCCGAGATTTTTTTGGCCACGCCGCTGAGGATGCGTTCGAGACTCGCGATACGCTCTGCTAATTGAGCGACGTCAGTCGCGGAACCATGCAAATTCAAATCCGCACCGCTTTCCCGTGGATCGCCTTTTCTTTCCGCTTCGGCCACGAGTTGTTGCATCGTCGATGCGAACTCGTCCACCAAAGTGAGTTCTGGGTCGGCCGGCATCGTCAATCCTTGAGGCTGTAGAATTTTTGGATCGCGTCCACTAAACCCGGGACATCGTGGCGTTTCGCTTCCACATCCACTTTCAATCCACGCTCGCGCGCCGTTTTCGAAGTGATCGGTCCAATGCTCGCGATCTGCATCCGCTCCGGCCACGGCAGACCGAGCGCGAGATAATTCTCCACCGTCGACGAGCTGGTAAACGTGATCAGGTCGGCGCCTTCCTCCAATAGACGACGGCGCGCGCCGTTATCGTCGCGCGTTTCGGCCACAGTCCGGTAAGCGAAACCTTCGTCCACAATTGCTCCTAATGCTGAGAGTTCCCTCGGTAGCACATCGCGGGCCTTCTCTGCGCGAGCGATTAGGATGCGCAGGTTTTCCACCCCACCGATCTTTTTGAATTCACGCACTAATCCTTCGGCCACAAACTCTTCCGGCTGCAAGTCGACGTGCAGATGGTAATCCTTCAAACGCTGCGCCGTCGCCGGACCGATAGCCGCTATTTTCGTTCCTCCAATTTCCCGCGCGTCATGGTAGAGCTTGTAGAACATCTCGAAGAACGCGTTCACGCCGTTCGCGCTGGTGAAGACGATCCAGTCGTAGCCGTGAGCATCCTGCACCAGCTCGGCGAAAGCGCGCAGATCCGCCGGCGGCTCGATACGAATCGTCGGCAATTCCAGGACATCCGCGCCTAACGAGTACAAGCGCGCACTCAGCTCATCCGCCTGCGCGCGCGTCCGCGTGACCACGATCCGTTTACCCGACAGCGCGCGATTCTCGAACCAATTCAATTTCTCGCGTAGCTTGACGACTTCTCCGAAAACCGCGACGGCCGGCGCCTCGAAGTTATGCTCCTTCACGCGCTTCGCGATGTTGTGCAATTCGCCGACCAACGTTCGTTGCTGCCCAGTCGTCCCCCATCGAACCAGCGCCACCGGCAAATCCGCGCGCACGCCACGCGACAACATTTCCCGCGTGACGTCTTCAATGCGCTCAACGCCCATCAACATCACCTGCGTTCCGCCGAGCTTCGCCAACGCATCAAAATCGATCGCGCTCTCCTCTTTCCCCGGATCTTCATGACCAGTGAAAAGCGTCACATGCGAACTGTTGCCGCGATGGGTAACCGGAATTCCCGCATACGCCGGCGCGGCAATCGCAGACGTGACCCCGGGAACGATCTCGAAAGGAAACTCCGCCTCCGCTAACGCGAGCGCTTCTTCACCACCGCGCCCAAACAAAAATGGATCGCCGCCCTTTAGCCTAACGACTTGTTTTCCCTGGCCCGTTTTCTGCAAAAGCAGCGCGTTGATTTCATCTTGCGACAAGGTGTGCTGACCCGCCTTTTTCCCTGCGAAAATGATTTCCGCTTCCGGGCGGGCCCACTTCAACATCTCCGAGTTGCAAAGATAATCATAAACGATCACGTCCGCCTGCTCGATCAACTCCTTCGCGCGCAGCGTTACCAGACCAAGATCACCCGGGCCCGCGCCGACTAGCGCGCAAATGCCCCGGTTATTTTTTTTCTCCATACATGTTCTCGAATAACGTCGCCGCGATCACTTCCGGTTGCGCGGTGATTCGTTCCCGCAATCGACCAACTTTCGGCTCGGTCTCGCCGTCGGTAAAAACTTGCGCGCACAAGTTCATCCAATCGCCATCAATTTCCGCTAAAACGCCGACCGGTGTTCCGCAATCGCCTTGGAGCAGACGCAAGAATTCGCGTTCGGCGCGCAGACACAAGAGCGTCGCGCGATGATTTATCGGTGCGAGCATTTCTCGAAGAACGTTATCGTCGCGGCGAATTTGTAGTGCGATCACGCCCTGCCCGCCAGCTGGGACGAACTGCTCGTTAGGCAAAATGACGTAGCGATCGGTTGCTATTTGCAGTCGCTCCAAACCGGCCCGTGCCAGGATGATCCCTTCCCACGAATTTTCCGCCAGCTTGCGCAGACGCGTCGGAACATTGCCGCGCAGCTCCGCGATTTGGAGATCGGGGCGAACCCAACGCAGTTGATGCTGCCGTCGCACGCTACCGGTAGCGATCGTGGCCCCGCGCGGAACTTCCGCGAGCGACGCCGCCGTTTTTGCGACCAAGACATCCTCGACGGCGGCGCGCGAAAACGTCGCGCAAATCTCCAACCCTTCGGTCATTTCGCTCGGCAGATCTTTCGCGCTGTGTACCGCGACATCGATTTCGCGCTCGAGCAACGCGCGCTCGATCTCCCCCGTGAAGAGACCTTTGCGCCCTTGCGGCAGAGTGCGTTTTTCATCGCCGCTCGTCTTGATGACCGTGATTCCAATCTTCAATCCTGGATGCGCGTTGCGTAGCGCGTCTTCGACAAGAGCCGTCTGCGTACGCGCTAGCTCGCTGCCGCGCGTCCCCAACACAATGCCGTTCACAACCGGCTACCACGCAGCCAGCCGCCAAACTCCGCTACGTGTTGCGCGATGATCTCTTCACCGGCGGCAATCTGTTCGCGTCGCTGCGCGAGCGATTGATCGGCGATCGATTGCAGCGAATCGATGTCGTAGAGATAAACTCCTTCCAGCTCGTTCACATCCGGCGCGACATCGCGCGGCACGGCGATATCGATAATGAAAAGCGGCCGGTCCCAACGCTCGCGCAAGAGCGGGGCAAGTTTCTCCCGGGTGAGCAAAGGCGCGTCCGCGGCGGTGGACGAAATCAGAATATCGACTTCGCGACACTGTTCTTCCCAGTGAGCAAAATCGACCGCGCGTCCACCGACCGACATGGCCAACGTTTCGGCACGTTCACTCGATCGATTGGTCACGCGCAAATCGCTCACGCCTCGCGACGCGAGTGCGCGGGCGGTCCGTTCGCTCGTATCGCCCGCGCCCACGACCAGGACTTTTCGCTCGCGCAGTTCGCCGAAGATTTTTCCCGCGAGTTCGACCGCAACCGAACCGATCGAGACCGCACCCCGCGTTATTTCAGTCTGTGTCCGTACTTGTTTAGCCACGCGAAAAGCGCGTTGGAACAGTCGGTGCAAAAAAGGACCCGCGCCGCCCGAATTCCGGGCCGCTTCATAAGCTTGTTTCACTTGCCCGAGTACTTCGGTCTCGCCCACGACCATCGAATCGAGACCGGACGCGACCCGAAAAAGATGTTGGACGCACTCTTCGCTTTCGTAGCGATAAAACGCGGCGGCGTCATCAATCTCGAAAACCGCGCGACTCTCGACCGGCCGCTCGCAAACGCCGTAGACCTCCACGCGATTGCAGGTGGAGAGAAGCAAGGCCTCGGTGCAGCCGATTTTCTCGCGCAAAGGCGAAGCCGTGCCGTTGCGCGCATAGCGCTCGCGCGTTTCTACATTGGCGGTGTGATGACTCAGGCCGACGCAAAAAAGATTCATCACGAGGAAGGCAATTGTTGGGAAACAAACGTGATTCCCCACAAAACGGAAACCGCAGCCGTGAAGGCCACGACGCAAAGGGCAGCGACGTGTTTGGGTGTGAGCCGGAAAAGATAACGACCTTGCAGAATGACGGCGTAGAAAATCCAGACGATGACCGCGCAAATGATTTTAATCCGCGGCAAGGGCTGGCCGGTAAAAAATCCGCTGATCAACCCAGCAGTGTAGAGAACGAACCCTAACCAAAGCAGACGCATGATCGCAGCATGCAAATCGGTCAGCGGTGGCAAATGTTGAAAGATTGAGTGCAGATGGCGCGTCTTTAGTTGCCGCTCCTGCACCAGATACATCAGCCCCGCCACGCAGGCCAAGGCGAACGCGCCGTACGCGATCATTCCCATGGAGGCGTGAAACTCGAGCCACGGATTCGCCGCGCTCGTCTGATGCGGCACGTCAATTGGCGCTAGGAGCGCGAAAATCTGAATCACGAAAACGAGCGGCGCAGTGAACGCGCCCATGAGCGAAAGCCGATAGGCCGGGCCCACCAGCATGTAGATCAAAACGATCGACCATGCGAGGAAGGCGAACACCTCGAACAGGTTCGTAATCGGACAGCGCCCGACCTGATGACCTCGGACGGCGAGAAAGGCGGTTTGAAAAACAAAACCGAGCGCGATGGCGAAGAAGTTAAATCGACCAAGACGAAAATCTCGCGCGCGAAACGCGAGCAAGGTGCGCACGACCGCGACCAAAAAACACGCGGTAGCGAGAATCAAAAACTGACGATCCATCGGCAATTGCCGACCTTAACGGAACGCTCGCGCAGTCGCAAGAAAGCGCCCGGCGATTAGTTGATCATTACGACCGTGCCGACCGGGATCTCCGTGAACAGTTTCCGAGCGGCCGCCGCCGGAAGGCGAATGCAACCGTGCGAGGCTGGATAGCGCGGAACACTGCCGCTTTCATGCATGCCGAAATCAAGGCAGTTCAAACGCATGAAGTAGGGCATCTCGACTTTATAAATGGTGGAGCGGTGGCTGAGGTCCTTGTCGGTAATTACGAACTCGCCTGAGGGGGTGCTAAATCCGTCACGTCCCGTCGAACACGTCGTCTCGAAGATCGCCGCCCCATCTTTGATCACCGAAGCCTTTTGCGCCTGGAGCGAAACTACGATGTGCAATTTTTCCGGGGTCGGACCGCCGCCTAACAGCATCTGCATGCTCTTCCAGTTCTTGCTGTGCGCGGCGAAGTAAAGCGCCATCATTTTGTAACGACTCGTTAGGCGATGTTTTTCCGCGCCGGCCTCCAGCAGGGCGCGCACGAGCTCGGGTTTGCCGAGACTGGCGGCGACCATCAGCGGCGTCACGCCTTTGTCGACTTCCGCATAATCGCGCAGATGCCGCGGTAACGAGGCGAGAAAATCTTTCTCGGGCGGCGCAGGCAAGGCAGAGTTCGGATTCGCGCCCGCGGCGAGAAGTTCGCCGCAAGTGTCGAGATCATTTGCCAATAACGCCTGCACCAGGAGTGGCGTAGTTTTCCCCTCAACGGTTGGCGGCGTAGAGTGTTTTTCCAGCAGCAGCCGCGTCAACGCCGTCTGCCCGCGATCCAAACTCGCTTGCAAAGCGCGCCGCGTTTCCGGCGTCCACGACAGATTTCCCGGCAGGTGATTCAAGACGGCCGCAATCATTTCCGGCTGGCCGGAATCGCCGGCGAGCGCGAGTAACTCAGCGCCTTCCGGATCCGAAAGTTGCGGTTGCGGGCGCGAGTCTAATAAGCGCGCCAACGCTTCGGATCTGCCCGCCAGGATCGCGTGATGCATGGCAGTGTGACCTTTGCTATCGACGGAATCGCGGTTGGCGTCGTTCGCTAGAAAAGTTTCGAGCAAGGCGAGATCGCCTCGGTCGGCCGCCATCATAAGCGGCGTGATTCCATTCGAATCTACGCGATCAACATCAGCGCCCTGCTCTAACAAATGTTGCACGGTCGCTGACTCCTCACGCGCGGTCGCAAGCCAGAGCGGGGTCCGTCCATTTTCATCTCGTGCATCCACATCCACCGGCTGCGCAGCTGACGCCTTGTTCGGCGGAGGTAACCCCACCGCTCGCCGCACGATTTGCGGCGCTGCGATGGAGACAAGCGGGGAATGGTTACCGGCGCTGATCGCTATCCAAGTGACGGCGAGCAAAAGGAGGCCGGCCAGAGCCGCACCCACGAGCCATTTGCTCAGCGTGTTCATTTGAGCGGCTGATCTTGTTACCATCTGGCGAAAGAATCAAGACCCAAGCAACCGTCGCGCCCCGGCCGTTGACCTTTCGAGACGAGCCGCTAGCATCCCCGCGATGGCTGCCCCTTCCTTGGAAGAATTGCGAAATTCGATTCGTGATGTGCCCGATTTTCCCAAGGCCGGAATCGTTTTCAAGGACATCACCCCTATCCTTACCGACGGGGCGAAATTCCGGCAGGCCATCGATCTTTTTCTCGCACGATGTCGTAAAATGCAGATCGATAAAATCGTCTGCATCGACGCGCGCGGATTTCTTTTCGGCTCCGCCGTCGCCTACGACCTCGGGCTCGGGTTAATTCCGATTCGCAAAAAAGGAAAGCTGCCCTACAAGACGCATCGCGCCGCCTACACGCTTGAATACGGCGAAGCGGAAATGGAAATGCACATCGACAGCATCGAGAAAGGCGAACGCATTGTGCTGATCGACGACCTGCTCGCGACCGGGGGCACGTCTGCCTCGGCCGCGACGCTGGTGAGGAAGGTCGGCGGCGAACTAGTCGAAGCGCAGTTCTTGATCGAGCTCGATTTCCTGCACGGCCGGCAGAAGCTCGATCCTACGCCAGTCGTTTCGTTCCTGCATTATTAGTGATCGTGACAGGAGCATCCGGAGCCGCAACCCGATTCGGCGACGACCACTTCCATTTTGATTTCCTGTAAAGCGAGCTGGTCGTGAATCAAACCTAGCAGCTCGACCGCGCGCTCGTCGGGGATGTAGGTGCAATGCAATTCGATTCGCGTGGGTTTCCCGGCTAATTCCGGATGCGCGCTGAGCATTTCGCCATCGAGCAAGAATGAAACGTAAGCGTTAAATTTCTCCTGCAACTCGTGCAGGCGCAGATCGGAACCGTCCCACGGTCGATTCTCTTTCATCACCAGCAGCACTTCGTCAGTCTTCTGATCGTGCGCGAAAAGATCGATCACTGCGGGATTGGCGAGTCCGGTTGAATTGGTCATGATCGGAACTGCTAATTTGCACGACGAATGAGACGCGTGAAGACAATTTTGTTCGTAGTTTTTATCGCCGCTAAGGCCGGCGCGCAATTCACGCCGGCGCTTCTGCAAAACGATAGCTACTGGGCCGACGGCAAAGCGGAATTCAATATTTACGGCGCTGAGATCATGCGCGGTGGAATTGCTCGACCATGTGAGGTCATACACATCCTCGTGCGCGAGCCGCTCGATTCGATTCCCGTTTTGAAACTGAATCAAATCCTGAACGTGCCGATGGGCCTCACGACGCACCAGCAGATGCATTCGAGTTATTGGCGCGTGGATAATTCGGTGCTCATGAAATTGTGCCTAACGAGTAGTGACGGCGTGGGCAACGTCTACAAGGAGATGCGCCGCAAAGAGGATCAGCTCGCCTACGAATATCGCGGCGGGTTGGTGGCCACGGAAAACATCACGCCGCCGGCGAACGGCTACTTTTACGATGAGCTACCCTGGCTGGTGCGAACGATTGATTTCTCCAAACCGTCAATGCCCTTTGAAATCCAACTCGCCCCTTCCGTGATCAAATCGCAGCAAGACAAGTTCGAATTCAAATCGGCCAAGGTTACTTTCTCAATGACGACGAAAACGATCGAAGTTCGAGTGGGCGAAGATCGTTTCACGCTCGATCGCGATGGTCCGAATCTGTTGCGAGAGTGGAAAGCGGCCGATGGCAGTCACCTGAAGATGAAACGCAACCTGAAGGTCGATTACCTGAAATACGACAAGCCGGGCGATCGCGAGCGCGCGCTCAATGATCCAATGTTGCGCCTGCCGGATTGATGTCGGCCGCGTCTCCGGACGCGGCGGGGTGTTGTGTTCATCGCAAAGCGCGGCGTCCGGAGACGCCGCCTACAACTATTTGAAGCGTGTCGGCATTCGCGTAAATACAAACAGCTATGGCGAAGAAGCGGAAACCACAACTTACCCTCCTCGGTCGCAGTGTAGCGCGCCTGCCGGCATCACCTAACGAGTCGACGCTCGAGACTTTTCCGAACCCCTCGCGCCGCCGTTATAGAATCCGTTTCGAGACGGCGGACTTCACCTCGCTTTGTCCCATTACCGGCCAGATGGACTTCGCCCAAATCACCATCGAATACGTGCCTAACAAGTGGTGCGTCGAGAGCAAGTCGCTCAAATTTTATCTCGCCTCCTTCCGCAACGAGCGCGCTTTTAACGAAGCTGTCACCAATAGAATCCTCGACGATTTCGTCGCCGCCTGTTCGCCGCGCGAGGCAGTCGTGACCGCGCAATTTTCTCCGCGCGGCGGCATCGGTCTGACCGTGCGCGCAGAATATCCCGACGAGCGCTCGCGTTGACTTGATTCGGTTCGGTTCTAGGCTTCGCCCACCGCCGTTCCCACTGTGAAAAACGTCCTCTTCGTCTGCACCGGAAACATCTGCCGGAGCCCGATGGCGGAGGGTTTATTTCGACGGCTTGTCGGTAATTACAAAGACATCACCGTTTCATCCGCCGGTGTGCATGCGGTGCGGGGACAACCGCCGAGTCTTTATGCCGTAGAAGTTTTGCAGGAACGCGGCGTCGATATTTCCGATCTGCGCAGTCAACCGCTGACCGGAACCTTGATCGATCGCGCCACGCACATTTTTGCCATGACCGGCGCGCATTTGGAAACCATCCAAATGCTCTTCCCGCACGGCATGGAAAAATCATTCTTGCTGCGGGAATTCGAAGAGCCCGGCACGACTGTCTGGCGGGATGTCCCGGACCCGATCGGCTGCAATCGCGAAGTTTATGTGGTCTGCGCCGAGACAATTGAAAACGCTTTACCGAGCGTGCTCGCGTTCGTAGAACAAAGCGAAGTCGCGGTGCCGGCCGTCGCGCGCGGCGGCGCAAGCTCCTCTTATTCTATGGCTGATTTGTCTTCACAAACCTCGAGCGGCGCGGGCAGCGCGAATCCCATGAACTCGTTAGGCGGTGGTTTGCGCAAAGTTGATCCGGAGATTTTCGACGCTATTCAGGCCGAGGAAAAACGGCAGCGCGAAAACATCGAGCTCATCGCCTCGGAGAATTTCACCAGCCGTGCGGTCATGGAAGCGCAGGGCAGTTGCCTGACAAACAAATACGCCGAGGGCTATCCCGGAAAACGTTGGTACGGCGGCTGTGAAAATGTCGATGTCGTCGAGCAACTCGCGATCGATCGCGCAAAACGCCTCTTCAATTGCGATCACGTCAACGTCCAAGCTCACAGCGGCGCGCAAGCGAACATGGCCGTCTATTTTTCGATGCTGAAACCGGGGGACAAGATTCTCGCGATGAATCTCGCGCACGGCGGTCATCTCACGCACGGACATCCCGCGAATTTTTCCGGCAAGTTTTACACGGTCTCGCAATACGGCGTGAGCGAGAAGACGGAGCACATCGATTACGATGCTTTGCAGAAACAAGCTGAAGAAGTGCGCCCGGCCATGATCACCGCTGGCGCTTCAGCTTATTCGCGCATCATCGATTTTCCTCGCCTCCGCCAAATCGCCGATTCCGTGGAAGCGCTCTTGTTCATCGACATGGCGCACATTGCTGGATTGGTCGCGGGCGGCCAACATCCCAGCCCGATTCCACACGCGCAGTTTGTCACCACCACTACACACAAAAGTCTGCGCGGCCCACGCGGCGGCATCGTCATGTGTCAGCAGCCATACGCCAAGCAGATCGACTCGACGACTTTTCCGGGCGTTCAGGGCGGACCGCTCATGCATGTCATCGCCGCGAAGGCGGTTTGTTTTCACGAAGCGTTGCAACCGCAGTTCCGCGACTATCAGCGACAAGTCGTGGTGAATGCGAAAGCGCTCGCTGCCGGTTTGGCCAAGCACGGTTACCGCATCGTTTCCGGCGGCACCGAGAATCACCTCATGCTGGTCGATCTGCGCCCGAAAGAAATTAACGGCAAAGAAGCGCAGGAAGTGTTGGACCGCGCCGGGATCACCGTGAACAAGAACGGCATTCCGTTCGACACCTATCCGATCTTTAAACCCGGTGGAATTCGCGTCGGCACACCCGCGGTCACGACGCGCGGCATGAAGGAAGAAGAGATGCTCGACATGGCGGATTTGATCGCCGAAGCGCTCGAACACCGCGCCGATGCGGCCGCGCTGGAAAAAGTGCGAGACAAAGTTCGCGAAATGACGCGGCGTTTTCCATTGCCGTCCTAAAACGGCGATGGACACCGTTCAGGCCCAAAGTAATCCGCTGCGCGAGGGCATCGTCACTCGCACGGTGCCTGAATCGTGCACGGTCGTGATCTTCGGCGCGACCGGGGACTTGACCCATCGCAAGTTAATTCCCGCTCTCTACAACATTGCGGCTGATGGCGAAATGCCGCCCGGCCTGGCCGTGGTCGGATTCGCCAGGCGCCCGAAAAGCGATGACGAATTTCGCAACGACCTCGCAGAGGCGACGAAAAAATATTCGCGCCAAACGGTGCGCGACGATTTGTGGGACGCCTTTGCCAAATCTGTTTCTTATCATCAAAGCGAATTCGCCGACGAAGAAGGCTACAAGTCGTTAGGCGAAAAGTTAAAGCAGATCGAAAAAGACCGGCCGACCGGTGGGAATCGCCTTTTCTATCTCGCTGTCGCGCCAGATCAATTCGAGCCGATCCTGGAAAATCTTGTTGCCGCTGGTCTGAACAAACCCGGCGGCGACGCCTGGGCCCGCGTCATTGTCGAAAAACCATTCGGGACGGATCTCGCCTCCGCGCGCGAACTGAATCGCGTGGTCGAGTCCGCTTTTCCCGAAGCCGACACCTACCGTATCGACCATTTTCTCGGCAAAGAAACCGCGCAAAACATTTTGGTCCTGCGTTTCGCCAACGCCATCTTCGAGCCGCTTTGGAACACGCGCTATATCGATCACGTGCAGATCACCGCGGCAGAAACACTCGGCGTGGAAGGCCGCGCTGGTTATTACGAAGGCGCCGGCGCCTTGCGGGACATGGTGCAAAATCACCTCCTGCAATTGCTCTGTCTGGTCTCGATGGAGCCGCCGACCGATCTGCGCGCCGATAGCATTCGCGATGAAAAAGTGAAAATCGTGCGCGCGCTGCGCCGCTTCACCGCGCAGGACGTGGCAAAATGCGTCGTGCGCGGTCAGTATTCCGAAGGGGCGATCGCGGGAAAAACCGTGCCCGGTTATCGCGCGGAACAAAACGTCAAACCGGAATCGACTACGGAAACTTTCGTCGCGCTTCGTCTTTGGATTGAAGATTGGCGCTGGGCGGACGTGCCAGTTTATCTGCGCGTCGGAAAACGATTACCGAAGTCGGCTACCGAAATTTCCGTGCATTTCAAGAAAGCTCCGGCGGTTCTTTTCAATCGCGAGAACGACTCGTTAGACCAAAACGTCCTCGTCATTCGTATCCAGCCCGACGAAGGAATTTCTTTGCGCATGCAGGCGAAAGTTCCCGGCACCAGTTTTCGCATCGAGCCAGTGAAGATGGATTTTCATTACGGAACATCTTTCGGCAAAGCGAGCCCGGAAGCCTACGAGCGTCTCCTGCTCGACGCGATGAGCGGCGACCCGACGCTGTTCGCGCGACGGGACGAAGTCGAACAAGCCTGGGAGTTCATCGATCGGATCGAAGATGCCTGGCGCGAAAATGCACCAAAACTTCATCAGTATCCCGCCGGCTCGTGGGGGCCGGATGCCGCGGACGATTTGCTCGCGCAGGATGGCCGGGCCTGGCGCAGACTTTAGTTTGCCTAACGAGTAGTGACTGCGAAGGCCGAAACATTTTCCATCGGGATGCCGGTCGAGGTCGGCAAGATCGACCGGGAGCTGAAAAAGCTTTGGGAACAGGGCGACGAGAAAATGACGCGCGCCTCGCTCATGAATCTCGCGGTTTACAGCGAAGCCAAGGACTCGTTAGGCAAGAATACCCAGATCATCGCCCAGATCACGGAGGACCACGCCTGCCGCGCGATTGTCATCGCCGCTGATCGCACCGCGACGGACGAACGCGTGGAAGCGTGGATCGCGGCGCATTGTCACGTGAGCGGGGCGGGCAGCAAACAGGTTTGCTCGGAACAGATTTCGTTTTCGCTCGCCGGTTCGTTCACAGAGTTGCTCCCGAATATCGTCTTCTCACATCTCGATTCCGACCTGCCTTTTTATCTTTGGTGGCAGGACGAATTTCGCGAACCGATGGACCCGCAACTTTGGACCTGGGTCGATCGTCTGATCTATGACAGCCGAGCATGGGGAAATTTTTCGGCGCAAATGCGGCTGGTGAATGTTGCGCAAAAGGAAACGAATCAGCGCCTCGTCCTTTGCGACCTGAATTGGACGCGGCTCGTGCAGTTGCGTTTGGCCTTGGCGCAATTTTTCGATTTCCCGACGACGCACGACCACCTCGCGCAAATCACCAAGGTGGAAATCGATTTTGCGAGCGGCTATCGATCCACCGCGATTTTGCTGCTCGGTTGGCTGGCCGCGCAGCTCGGCTGGATGCTGCAGGAAACGCCCGATGACTTCACCGTGAGTTTTTCAGATTGTGCCGGCGAAATCATTCGCGTCGGTTTGCAGGAGACAGAGGGCGAACCGATCAGCCGTTGCAGACTGCTTTGCGGCCCGACGGAGTTTCGCGTCACCCACCCGGCCGAATCCGATTTGCTGAAGACTTCCGTCTGCCATGAGAGCACGGAACGAATGCATCAACTAATGCCTGCCGGTCGCAATGACGCCGTGGCATTGATGAGGGAGGAACTGATGCGTGGCGGGCCGCATCGCGTTTATCTGCGCGCGGTGCAAGCGGTGCGCGCGTTACTGTAGCTCGCGCAACTGATTCACACTTTCTGTGAGCGAGAATTTTTTCGCGGCTAATTCCCGGCCGCGCCTGCCGAATTCTTGAGCGCGATTGCGATCGACCAGGAACGAATCGATCGCTTTCGCTAGTTGCGCAACATCGCCGCAGGGAACGAGCTCGCCGTTTACACCGGCCTCAATCATTTCGGGAATCCCGGCGACCGGCGTGGAGACGACTGGCAAGCCGGCGGCCATCGCTTCCAGGATCACCGTGGGAAGATTATCCATGTCGCCATCTCGCGTCATCACACACGGCAAGACGAACACATTCGCCTCGGCGAATCGCGCCACGATTTCGCGTTGCTTCATGGGCCCGATCAACCGCACGCGATCTGCCAATTCGCTCTCACGGATTTGTGCGCGCAACGGTTCTTCGAGCGGTCCTTCGCCGATGATTTCGCAACAAAATTCCCGCTGCAATTGGCTGCAAGCTGCGACGAGATCAGAGAAACCTTTTTTCTCAATCAATCGACCGACGGAAATAATCAGCGGAATTTCGCGGGCGAACCTGGCCCGCGTGAATTGCTTAACGTCAACGCCGTTGTAAACGCGATGAAACTTCGCCGCATTCTTTGGGAATTTTTCCTGCAACTGCGACACGGCGAAATCGCTCACGGTTACGATCAACGACGCAGCATCGAAAAGATTCGTTAGGGTAATTTCGAAGTCGCGCGGGGCAAAAATGTCATTGGCATGCGCAGTCATGCTGAATTCAATGCCGAAGAATTTTTTGATCCAATAGCCCGTCCGAGCCGCCATGCCGGCAAAGTGCGCATGCAATCGGTGGATTCCGTTTTCTTGCAAACGCAATCCGATATATGCCGCTTGATAGAGTCTGAGAAAATCTGTGCGCCGATCCCATTCCTTGATCGCGCGAACGGCGGCGTCCGGCAGCTGTGCCAGCTGAATCCGACGATCCACTTCTTTGACCAGTTCCGCTTCGTCGGGGAGGTAGCAGACATTCGCGGCGATATCTGCGTCCCAATCTTGCGCCGGTTCGTCAGTCGGCCGCCGGATGGAAAATACCGAAACGTCCGCACCCTGCCTCCGCAATTCCGCCACTTCGCGATAGCAAAAAGTCTGACCGAACGACGGAAAGCGCTCGAAGAGATAGGCGAGACGAAGCATTGGCCGACTCTAGCATCAACCGCCTCTGCGTCCTGCACGACTCCTGCTCCTAAACCGAGGAGAATGGCCAACCGTGACTTCTTTTCCTTTTGCACCTCCCTCAAGCCCCTAGAACTCCGCGCCCTCGGCGCCCTTTCGCAGGTGCGGCATATCGATGCGCACGAAGAAATCTACAAGGCTGGTGATGCGGCCGATGCGCTCTACATCATCAACCGTGGAATGGTCGAGATCGTGCAGGAGAACACGCCGCGCTCGACCGATCGCACTTATCTTTCGCGCGGCGACATTTTTGGCGACGTCGAGGTGTTGATCGATTTGCCGCGCCGAAATTCCGTCAAAACGCGCGAGCCGGTCAGTCTACAGTGTTTCGCGCGGAAGGACCTCGAAGAACTCACGCGCCGCGTCCCGGCGTTTTTTCATTATCTTTCCGAACAATTGGCCAGCCGGCTTTTCCAGGCGAGAAACGCCGCGCTCTCCCAAAGTCACTGCCTGGAACTCAGCGGTTATCTGGCAAATTTCGATCTGGTCACGATTTATCAGACCATCGTGCACTCCTCGCAGACGGGTGAGCTAACGATCCGCGATGAGCACGACGAATTGCTGGCGGCGTTTCATTTCGATGCCGGACGAATCTACGGTGGCCAATTTCAGCACCTCACGGGTGAAGAAGCGTTCGAGCAACTTTTTCTCGCGGAGAATTTGCGCGGCACTTTCGCGTTCTCCTCCGCGCAGACGAAAAGCAGCCGCGCCTTGCAAACCAATATGGCGAAGCGCGATGCCGGCGAAGTTTTGATTCACGCACTGCAAAGCCGCGACGAACTAGATGCGTTGCGCCAAGAAATGCCGGATACCTGTCGGCGTTTACTGCGGCAAAAACTGGAAGTCGATTTGGCGGCAATGCCAGCGGAAATTCGTCCGGCCGCACAAAAAATCTGGCGCCTGGCCAGCGGCGGACGTTTACGGCTTGGAGAAATTTATCAAAAACTGGAAGTGTCCGAGTTGAAGATCTACGTAGCTTTGCGCGAGCTGATCACCAGCGGTCAATTGGAACTGGCTAATGATGTGCTCGAAGAACAAGTGGCCTAACGAGTAGAAGAAATGATCCGACTGTTTTCGCTTCTTCTCGCGGTAACATTCGCCTTCGCCGGTTGCTCCTACATGACCGAAACGGGCCGGCGCCAACATTCATATGCCCGCTACGTTCGCAAAATGAGCAAGGGCCGGGTCAAGCAGCAGACAAAGTTTCGCTCGAATAAACCGCAGATGCCGACGACCCAACCAGGCGCACCAATCCAAACCATGGAATCTGGTCCGCAGGCGGTGCCGCGTGAAGATGCGCAGCCCGCGCCCACGCAGCCGCCCGAGCCGCAGTAACTAATCGCGCTTCACCGGAATCGGTTTTCCATTTTCGTCCACCGCCACATAGATAAAGACAGCGCGCGTCACACGCTCGATGTGCCCGCCCATTCGCCGCCGCACCCACACTTCCACCGGAATGTGCATCGAGGTGCGACCGATTTTTTCCACGGTCGCGTAACACGCCACCGTATCCCCGACCCGCACCGGCAGAAGAAATGACATTCCTTCCATCGCCACGGTAACGACGCGGCACTTCGCTGTTTTCGCCGCGATAATTCCGCTCCCGAGATCCATCTGCGCCATGATCCAACCCCCGAAAATATCGCCGCTCGGATTGGTGTCCTTCGGCATGGCAACGGTTTGAATTACTAGCTCGCCTTGCGGTTCCTCGGGAGAATTCATCGCGCGAAATTAGCAGTTCAAAGAATCAGCATGCAATCCCCGTAGCTGTAGAAACGGTAGCGCTCGGCAATCGCCTCCGCATAAGCGCGCAAAATGAAATCACGGCCGGCGAACGCGCTCACCAACATGAGCAAGGTCGAACGTGGCAGATGAAAATTCGTCAGGAGGACATCGGTCATTTGAAATTTGAATGGCGGATAAATAAAAATCTTTGTCTCACCCGTTTGAGGATCAATCAGCCCGTTTACCGCTGCGCTTTCTAGAGTGCGGACACTCGTCGTGCCGACGGCGACGATGCGCGAGGCCGCGTTGATTTTCTCCGCCGCTTCCTCGGAAATCGAAAACTGTTCGGAATGCATTTCATGTTCGGCGACGTTTGCGCTTTTCACCGGCAGAAAAGTCCCCGGTCCCACATGCAGCGTGACGAAAGTGTGTGGAAACATTTTCAGCATTTCAGTTGTGAAATGCAGACCCGCGGTCGGCGCGGCCACCGCGCCGGGCACGTCGGCGAAAACGGTCTGATATCGCTCCCGATCCGCCTCCTCGACCGGACGACGCATGTACGGCGGCAACGGCATTATTCCGCCTTCATGCGGCGAGATATCCGATGCGAATTCAATCAAGCGACATCCATCCGGCAGCACTTCAACCACACGCATTTCCGTGCCGTCGATTCGACAGACGGAGCCGACGCGCATTTTGCGGCCCGGTTTCACCAAACTTCGCCAACGACGCGGTGCCAGTTTTTCCAGGAATAAAAACTCGATCGCGCCATCATCGGAAAATCTGCGCGCTGCCACCACGCGCGTGTTATTTAAAACCAGCAGGTCGCCTTCGCGCAAAAATTCCGCGAGCTCGGCGAAGCGCCGATGTTCAATGCGTTGCGCGTCGCGATGCAACACCATCATGCGCGCATCTTCGCGGCACGGTAGCGGACTTTGCGCGATCAGTTCCGGCGGGAGCGAGTAATCGTAGTCGGATAAACGCGAACTCACATTGCAGCATCAAAGGAATTGCCGCAGCGCGCAAAAATTTACAACATCGTGCATGGCGCAATTCCAATCGGCTCTCGATCTGGTCATCGGACGATTGGAAGAAATTCGCGACGGCGGTAGGCGATGGCCGCGCGCATCGCGTTCGAGTTTGTCGGTTCTGCAGCAGCGCGCGTCATCGCCGCGCTTGAATAAGAATGAGCTGCTCGCCGAAATCCGCGCGCGCGTGCAGGTTTGTAAATTGTGTCCCCATCTCGCCGCCACACGGACGCAGACGGTTTTCGGCGTGGGAAATCCGGATGCGGATTTGATGTTCGTCGGCGAAGCGCCGGGCGCGGATGAAGACCGACAGGGCGAGCCTTTCGTTGGCCGCGCGGGACAATTGCTGACGAAAATTATCGAGACGATGGGCTTTCGGCGCGAAGACGTTTACATCGCGAATATTTTGAAATCGCGCCCGGACATGCCGCAGGGCGCGCCGGGCAATCGGCCGCCCACGCCGGAAGAGATGAAAAATTGCCTGCCGTATTTAATCGAGCAGATCAACATCGTGCAGCCGAAAGTGATGGTCGCGCTAGGGGCGACCGCCGTGGAAGGATTGCTCGGCACCCGCAGCACGATGCGCGAAATGCGTGGCCGCTGGCATTCGTTTCACGAGACGCCGCTCATGATCACTTATCATCCATCGTTTTTGTTACGCAGCCAGACGCCGACGGAAAAGCGCAAGGTTTGGGAAGACATGTTGCTCGTCTTGGAAAAACTCGAACGACCGATCAGCGAAAAACAGCGCCGCTATTTTTTGTAGCCTAACGAGTTGTCTCCAATTGCGCTCGCAAGAAACTCGGTGAGCCGAAGTTGAGCAGCGTCTTCGAAAGAATTTTTCGAACTTCGCCGCGACTTATTTTGATTTTTCGCGCGAAAATCTCCGTGCCGCCGGCGCGCAGATGCGCCAGCGTCCGTGCACCGATCAGAGCGGGCAACGCGGTCGCAATGCGCACACGGGGCGCACGAAGAGCGCAGGCATATTCAATCCCGGCTTCGATCCCCCGCTCCGCTCGTTCCAGCCAGGTATTCACGATCGGCAAGGCGCGCGACGGCTCCCGCAAGGTCTCGCTAGGCGAAACACCGAGCGATTCGAGCTGTTCGGAGGGCAGATAACATCGACCCGCACGGAGATCGGCGCCCAGATCACGCAAAATATTGATGAGTTGCAAACCCTTACCGTAGTCGACGCCTAACGAGACCATTTCCTGCGCCGGGCGTGTGGCGAATTTCGGAATGTGGCGAAACCCGACGTTCGTCCAAAATTCTCCGACACATCCCGCGACCAGGAAGGTGTAGTAATTCAACTCGGTCGCCGTTTTCAGCGCGGTGATTCGCGTTGGATCAGCGAAACGCAAAACGTCGAGTCGTTGGCCTTCGTTGATCTTCGAAAGTACGGCTGTGATATCGGTGCGATCGTCGCCCGGCATCGCACGCAGCCAGGCGAGCGCGGAAGGCACCGCCTGAATCAATGTGCGTTCCGCTTCGTTTTTTTGCAGCGCGACAAAAGATTTGAGGGAATCACCGCTTGTTTCTTCGCCCTGAATGCGCACGGCCAGTTTTTGCAATGCAGCCGCGCGCAACTCGGCACTGATTTCACTCGTGTCCGCGATCGTATCTGTGGCGCGGGCCAGCAGGTAGGCCAGTGCAATCGGGTCGCGCAATTCTTTCGGCAACAAACGAATCGAAAGATAAAACGAGCGTGAAACCGAACGCAGAATCGGACCGCGCAGTTGCGAAATTTCGCCTAACGAGTTCAAGGCGAAAGGTGCCGCTCATCGATGCGCGCGAGGTCGGCGTTGCCCAGGCCCATTTCCCCCGCGAGCGCGACGTGCGAAGCCAGATCATCGATCGGGGGCATTTTCGCGTCGGCACGAAATTGCTCGAGTCGTCGGAGAGCGAGCGCATCGATCGCCACGGGATCTTTGCTCGCATAAAGCGTTTCAAAATGAAGGGCGAAATTCGGATCCGACCGCGGCCCGCCGGCATAGGCGGCGATTAATCCATCCATGATATTGAGGACCACTTTGCCGGAGATGTTTCGCTCGGCATAAAGCTGCGGAATGCCTGCGGCTCCGAAGCGACCGTATTGCGCGAAACGTCGCCAGTTATCGATATTCGGCAGCGTGACGTTATAAAGACACCCGGCCAGGCCCGTCGCGAAACTGTCGCTCATGACTGGCACGTTGATGATTTTCGTCACCTTCTCGGTAACAATTTTTGAAAAATGGCTCTTGTCGCTCGCGTTCACGGTCTCGGTGCGCATCGGATTTTCCCCGCGCTGCGGAATAAAATCGAGATCGCCCCAAATTAATTTTCCCATGGCCGGCGCGGTGAAGACCGCTTTCGCATCATAGCCATCGTGCGGCGCGATCGAGAGCAACTGATAACCGTCAGCCTCCGGTCGATAGCCCGCTTGCTTGATGGCATCGAGCTGCCGGTCCCAGGCGATGATGTCTTTGCGCGAATGTCCGGCCGCCACCAGGCCATCGACGATGGCATCGACGACCGCGTGATGCGTGGTGAAAAGCTCGCCGCCCGCCGCGGAAATCTTGATGCCGATCTTGTCGTTAGGCGAAACGAGCGAGGCCCACGCGCTGCCGACATCTATTTGGCCAGTGATGGCGATGACCAGGCGATCCACCATTCGCCGGACGACCGCTGGATCGGTTCGATATTGCTTAATCGCGGACGGGTCCCGGATCGAATAAACGACGGAGGGTTTAGGCGTCGGAGTGGCACTCGGCGCGGGCGGAGATTGCGCCAGGACGCTGCTGGCGCCGTTAAAGAAAAACAGCGCACACAGGCCTGGGATCGAGATATTCAGCGAGAATGGAATTAATGGACGCAAAGGACGCCGCACGTTCCACGCGACGCGGTCAAGGTTCAACCGTGCGGCATTTGTATATCCATATTCCGTTTTGCGCGCGGATCTGTCCGTATTGCGCTTTTTACAAAGAACGCGCCGATCCTGCGCAGACGCAGCGATTTTGCGACGCGCTTCTGCGCGAGTTGGAAATGTTGGCTAACGAATACGAAATCGCCGCCGAGACCATTTTCTTCGGCGGCGGAACTCCGACGGCGCTTTCGACTTCGCAACTTGAGCACTTGTTAGGCGGATTTCGCCGGCATCTCGATCTTTCGCCTCTGACTGAATGGACGATGGAGGCGAATCCAGGAAGCGTCTCGTCACGGAAAGCCGCCCTGCTGCAACAACTTGGCGTGACTCGTGTCAGTCTCGGTGTGCAATCGTGGGACAACGACTTGTTAGGCCTGCTCGGACGGGAGCACAATTCTGCGCAGGCCGAAGAATCATTTCACATTTTGCGGCAGGCCGGTCTAACGAATGTGAACATCGATCTGATGTTTGGGTTGCCTGGACAATCGCTCGCACAATGGGAAGCGACGCTGGAGCGAACGATCGCGTTGCGTCCGGAACATGTTTCCGCCTATTGCCTGACCTACGAAGAAGACACCGAATTCTTTCTGCGTCATGCGCGCGGCGAACTTCAGCAAGACGATGCGAACGATGCGCGATTTTTCGAAGCAGCGATGCGTATTTTGGAAGGCGGCGGTTATCGGCAATACGAGATTTCGAATTACGCGTTGCCCGGTTACGAATCGACGCACAATCGCGGATATTGGTCGGGCGATGAATACCTCGGACTCGGACCGAGCGCATTTTCGACTGTTGGCGATATGCGCTGGCAGAACGTCTGCGATTACCGCAGCTACAGCGATCGCATTCTCGCCGACGAATCGGCGATTACTTCGAATGAGTTTTTGCCCGCGAAAACAAAACGCGCCGAGCAGATCGCGCTGGGCTTGCGCACCCGCGAAGGCGTGCCGGCGGAATGGCTGACTGATTGGCCTAACGAATGTAAGGAATTCGCCGCGCTCGATCTGGTGCGAAAGGAAAACGATCGCTTTGTTCTGACCAATAAAGGCAGATTACTCGCAGATACAGTTGCGGCGGCATTGATGTAGGCCGTGTCTCCGGACACGGCGATGTGTGATTCGCGTGGCGGGAAAATTCGTAGAAGACGAAACGATCGTCCCACAGCGCGTCTGGAGTCGCGGCCCACATGGTTGGCTATCCCACCCCACCGTAGCGTCGCTGGCGGCGCCCAAATTCTTCCACCGCGGCGAAAAGATCTTTGCGCATGAAATCGGGCCAGAGTTTCGGGGTCACATACATCTCGGTGTAGGAAAGCTGCCAGAGAAGAAAATTTGAAATGCGCAGCTCGCCCGAGGTGCGGATGAGCAAATCGGGATCGGGATAATATCGCGTGTAAAGATGTTTGCTGAACATCTCGACATCAATCATGGCGCTATCGATGTGACCTTCCTCGACCTGGCGTAACAGACTTTTGATCCCGTCGATGATCTCAAGACGCCCGCCGTAACTGAGCGCGAGAATCAAGGTAAGGCCGTTGTTCTTCGCGGTCTGCTCGATCGATTTGTGCAACTGCCGCTGACAAGCCGCGGGCAGATCCGTCAATCGCCCGATCGCCTGCAGTCTCACATTTTTTTCGAGCAGCTCGGGCGTTTTTTGTTTCAAAAACTTTTCCAGCAAGTGCATCAACGCCATCACTTCAGCTTTCGGCCGCTGCCAATTCTCCGCGGAAAATGCGTAGAGTGTGAGAAATTCGATCTTTAATTCGCCGCAGCCTTCGACACATTCGCGCACGGCTTCCGCGCCTTGTTCGTGACCTTTAATCCGAGGCAAGCCGCGCGATTTCGCCCAGCGTCCGTTGCCGTCCATAATAATAGCGACGTGCCGCGGGACAATTTTCGCCGGGGTGGCCATTGCTACAGAATAATGGTCTGCCCGCGGGCTGGTCCGACGCTGACGATGGTTAATTTCGCACCGGTCAGGTCCGCCAATTTTTTCACATAGCTGCGCGCCGCGGCCGGCAAATCGGAAAACTTTTTCGCCGCGCCCGTCGATTTTTTCCAACCCTTCATTTCCTCATAAACCGGCTCGCATTTCTCCAGCTGCGCGGCGTCGCATGGTGGCACATCGAGACGTTTTCCTTTCAAGCGATAGGCGACACAGATTCGGATTCGGTCTAACGAGTCCAAGCCATCGAGATTGGTGATCGCGAGTTCGTCGATGCCGTTAATCATGGTGGCATAGCGGGCCGCGACCGCATCATACCATCCGCAGCGCCGCGGACGCCCGGTGGTCGCGCCAAATTCGCGTCCCATTTTGTGGAGCATGTCGGCGATTTCGGCATCTTCAGTCGGCAACGCGCCTTCGCCAACGCGCGTGGTGTAGGCCTTAACCACGCCGAGGACGACATCCATGCGATGTGGCGGCACGCCGGAACCGGTACACGCGCCGCCGGCGGTAGTGTTTGATGACGTGACATAAGGATAGGTGCCGTGATCGATATCGAGGAACGTGCCCTGCGCGCCCTCGAACAAAATCGCTTTCTCGCGTTGTAAGGCGCGATGCAACCAGACCACCGTGTTCGCGACGAACGGCCGCAATTTTTTACCGGCGGCGAGATAGGCGTCGTTTACTTCCGCGAAGTTGATTGGTTTGGCGCCGAGCGCGCGCAGGATGCTGTTGTTCTCGCTGATTTTTGCCTGCAATTTTTTCGAGAACAAGGCCGGCTGCATCAGATCCGACATGCGCAATCCGGTGCGCGCGGCTTTATCGCCGTAGGCCGGACCGATGCCACGTTTGGTGGTACCGATTTTTGCGCGGCCTTTGCGTAGTTCGCGTTGTTCGTCGAGCACGCGGTGGTAAGGCAGGACCAAATGCGCGCAGTTACTGATGAGCAAATTTTTCCCGACCGCGATACCGAGTTTGCGCAGGCCTTCTATTTCTCCGACGAGCGCGATCGGATCGATGACCACGCCATTACCAATGACGCAAACTTTTCCGCGCCGCAAAATTCCCGAGGGAATGAGATGCAGCACGTATTTGTTGTCGCGATGAATGACGGTGTGGCCGGCGTTATTCCCGCCCTGGCTGCGCACGACAATATCGGCCTGCGCGGTGAGGACATCGATGATTTTGCCTTTCCCTTCGTCGCCCCACTGCGCTCCAACCAGAATCGTGTTCGCCATTACTGCTCAGACAAACGGACATCGCGATGCGGCTGCAAGCAGTTTCCGATTTGCCGGCCGCGCGAGAAAATGATTGTCAGGCGATTCCTGAGCGCTCACTCTCCCGCTCATGCGCACTATCCTTCTCATTGTTCTGATTCTGCTGCTCATCGGAAGTCTACCGACGTGGGGATACGCGCCCGCAGGTTGGGGCTATTTTCCGGGTGGCGGTTTGCTGGTCCTCATTATTCTGGTCTTCCTCTTGATGAAGGCCTGAGGCCCGAAGCCGTTATTTGAGACCGCGCGCGATTAAGCAGAGCAGCGCTCCGCCGGCGGCGAGGCGGTAAATGGCAAACGGCGCAAAGCCGCGTGAGCGTACCCAGCGCATGAACCATGCGACGACCGCGAGCGCGACGATGAAGGAGACGATCAGGCCAATGATGACGATGATCCACGAATGGGCCGTCATCGTCAGCGGCGCGATCGCGGTGTCCGCTGCGTCTTGTGCATGTGGCCGGATGGTTTTCAGCAAATCGTAGCCGGTCGCGACGACCATCGTCGGAATCGAGAGGAAAAAGGAAAATTCCAAGGCAGCGGCCCGCGATAGACCAGCTACTTGTCCCGCCGCGATCGTGGACATCGAGCGCGATGTTCCGGGGAAAACCGCCGACAGAATCTGCGCCGCACCGACCCAGATCGCGCGAGGTAGATTCATATCTTCGAGCCGATCGATCGACGGCTGCCGACACATGAAGTCGACAATCCACATCACGATGCCGCCGATGATGAGCGCCCACGCCATCACTTTGAGACTCTCGAGGTTCGCACCGATCTGCTTCTTCAAGAGAAACGCAGGAATCGCGGTGACGACGAAAGCGACGAGCGTGAGGCCGAGTGGATGGGTGAAGATGTTGCGATCGCCACGTTCGCCGCGCGGGAAAGTGGCCAGAAAATCGACGATCCGCTGCCGAAAATAAACCGGCAGCGCGAGGATGGCGCCGAGTTGAATAACGATCGTGTACATCTTCCAAAAACTGTCGTGCAGATCGATTTGCAGAAGCGCTTCCGCGATGCGGAGATGCGCGGTCGAACTGATGGGAAGGAACTCGGTTACGCCTTCGATGATTCCGAGCAGAACCGAGAGAAGAAAATCGTTCATGGAAAAGTTCGCCACAGTAGAAGGCGGGCCCTAAAGCGCAAGCACTCGCCGTCAGAGGGAAAAGCGTTAGAATGCGGCCCAACGGCTGCTTTCCATCGAGTCGTTAAACGAATACTTCGATGTACGATTATTTGATCGTTGGAGCCGGATTCGCGGGCAGCGTGCTCGCGGAAAGGCTGGCGCGCGACGCGGGGAAGAAGGTCTTGCTCGTGGATGTACGCGCCCACGTCGCCGGGAATGCCTACGATCATCCCGACGCGGCGGGCGTGCTCGTCCATAAATATGGGCCGCATATTTTTCACACGAACTCGCGCGAGATTTTCGATTACCTCTCGCAATTCACGGAATGGCGACCTTACGAACATCGGGTTCGCGCCGTAGTTGACGGACAGCTACTTCCGATTCCGATCAATCTCGACACGATCAATCGGCTCTACGGTTTGAATCTTGATTCGGCTGGCCTGGAGAAATTTTTCGAATCAGTGCGCGAACCAAAAGAGCAAATTCGAACTTCCGAAGACGTGGTACTGAACGCGGTTGGCCGTGAGCTTTACGAGAAATTTTTCCGCGGCTACACCCGTAAACAATGGGGGCTCGATCCGTCCGAACTAAGTTCGCAAGTCACCGCTCGCATTCCGACCCGCACCAATCGCGACGATCGTTATTTCGGCGACTCGTTTCAATTCATGCCGCTGCACGGTTTCACACGCATGTTTGAAAACATGCTCGATCACGAAAACATCACGCTTCAGCTCGGGACAGATTATCGCGAACTGAAAGACGTGCCGTATCGCAACATGATTTACACCGGACCTATCGACGAGTTTTTCGATTTTCGTTTTGGTCCCCTTCCCTATCGTTCGCTCAAGTTTCAACACGAAACACACGACCGCGAAGTTTTCCAGGAAGCGCCGGTGGTAAATTATCCCGATCCGAATGTCCCTCACACTCGCGTGACCGAATTCAAATATCTGACCGGCCAGAAACATGCGAAAACGAGCATCGTTTACGAATTTCCACAGGCGGAAGGCGATCCATATTACCCGATCCCGCGGTCACAAAACGCGGAGATAAACGCCAGGTATCAGGCGCTGGTGAACGACACGCCCGGCCTGCATTTTGTCGGGCGCCTCGCCTCTTACAAATACTACAACATGGACCAGGTGGTCGGGTCGGCGCTAAGTCTTTACGCCAAGATTGCCGCGAGACCGCGTAACATCGCCAAAAACAAGCCTGCTGCCGTCTAGCGGCGGGTGTGTTAGGCTCAGCGCCTCAAGTGCGAAATGAGCAAGCGTCTTTCCGATCTTTTTCAAAAATACCCGGACCTGCGCGACTGCGAAAAGGACCTCGAGGCAGCGTTGCAGATTCTCATTTCTACCTTCGAAGCGGGAAACAAGCTTCTCGTCTGCGGCAACGGAGGTAGTGCGGCCGACAGTGAACACATTGTCGCTGAGTTGATGAAAGGTTTCATGCGGCCGCGGCGAATTCCAAAGACCGATGCGGACAAGCTAAACAGTGCCGCGGGCGCGATCGGTCGGGAAGTCGCTGATAAATTACAAAGTGCGCTGCCAGCTATCTCTCTAGTCTCGCAGACGGCCCTGATAAGCGCAGTAGCTAACGACACTTCGGCCGAGATGGTTTTCGCTCAGCAGATCTACGGTCTGGGCAAGGTGGGCGATGCTCTTCTTGCCATCACCACCTCAGGTAATTCGCGTAACGTCATCAACGCCGTCGCCGTGGCAAAAAGTTTCGGCCTAAAGTCCATCGCCTTAACCGGACGAAGCGGCGGCGCGGTCGCGCCTATGGCCGATGTAGCCATATGCGTGGGAGCCGATAGCGTAGCTGACATCCAAGAGCTGCACGTGCCGGTTTATCATTGGCTCTGTCTCGAAACAGAAGCGAAGTTTTTTAGCTAAAAAGTTATGTCATCGCCAACCACAGAGCTAATTATTGAAGCGGGCCACACCGAGCGCAATTACTGGCGCGACCTGTTTCGTTACCGCGAGCTATTTTACTTCCTCGCCTGGCGCGACGTCCTGGTGCGGTACAAGCAGACAGTTATTGGCATCCTATGGGCGGTGCTGCGACCACTCCTGACCATGATCATCTTTACGGTCGTCTTTAGTCGGATCGCGCGCCTACCCGCGGAAGGCATGCCCTACCCAGTCATGGTCTTTGCCGCGATGCTGCCCTGGCAATTGTTTGCCACCTCTTTGTCCGAAGGAAGTAACAGCCTGATCAGTAATTCGAACTTAATTTCAAAAGTCTACTTCCCGCGACTGATCGTTCCAGCTAGCGCAGTTATTGTTTCCTTCGTTGATTTTGCCATCTCCATGGTTCTTCTTGCCGTGATGATGGCCGTCTATCGCGTTTGGTCTGGGGTGTATCTTCTCAGCCTTCCTTTGTTCACCTTCCTTGCCTTACTCGCCTCCACCGGCGCTGGCGTCTGGTTAGCGGCATTGAATGTTAAGTATCGCGACTTCCGCTACGTCGTCCCCTTCCTCGTCCAGTTCGGCCTCTACATTTCCCCGGTTGGTTTCTCGAGTAACATCGTTCCCGAAAGATGGCGTTTACTTTATTCCTTAAACCCCATGGTAGGAGTCATCGACGGCTTTCGCTGGGCCATCTCCGGCGGCGCCACCTCTTTTCCGCAGGAAAGTCTTTTAGTGTCCCTCATTACTGTCGCGCTCCTACTCGCCACAGGTATCTGGTATTTTCGCAAAACCGAGCGGACCTTTGCGGACGTCATCTAGGTAGATGATACCTAACGAGACGTAACTAGCGTGCCTTCGCATTACTTATTGAAGCTTGGAGTTGTGTTACTCCTGTGCGCTCAAGCCACGGCGAGCAACCTTGTCGTTAACGGAAGAATGAAAACCGCTTCGGATGGCAATCCCGGGACGGAAAACGAACCGTTGAAGACGATCTCGGCGGCGGCCGCAAAAGTGGAGGCTGGCGACCGAGTCATCGTCCATGGCGGTGACTATCGGGAGACGGTAATAATCACGGCTTCAGGTACGGACGGTAATCCCATTATCTTCGAGGCCGCTTCGGGTGAACAGCCAGTCATTAAAGGTTCCGATGTTCTGACGGGTTGGCAAAACGACGGCGACGCGATTTGGAAAGCGAAACTACCGGCCGCGCAGGCTCGCGCTCCTTCGGGAAAAGAAGCTTCCTTCTGGCGCACAAACGACGTCCGGCAAGTCTTTACCCGCGATGGAGCATTGCTTGACGCAGAACGTTTGCGCCGAGTTACCAGCCGCGCTGCCATGCGAGCCGGTACCTTTTTCTGCGACGCGGCCTCAACCGTTTACGTTTGGCTCGCCGACTCCAGCTCTCCCGTCGATCATCCACCCGAAGTAGCTCTGCGGACAGCATGGCTCTGCGTTATCGGTAGTCATGTCATCGTGCGCGGATTTCAGATGCGCCATTCCAGCACAACCGCAATGGCAAATTGGCCGGCGGCCATGCTCCAGGGGGACGACAACACTTTGGAAGATTGCGTCGTTAGCTGGGCCGACTTTGCAGGAGTAAGTGTTTCCGGAAAAGGAAATCAACTGCGGCGAAATCTGATTGCCTGTCACGGAGCCTGTGGGGTGGGAGGAACGGGCGAAAATCACGTGATCGAAGATTGCCGGATCATTTTTAACAATGTCGATCGCTACGATACGCAGTGGCATGCTGGGGGAGCGAAGCTTATTCCAAATTTTCGCCATGGCATAATCCGACATAATGAGTTCGCGCACGATCTGGGGCCCGGCCTTTGGCTCGATGGAGGGTGCGATGAAAATGTGATCGACGGAAACTACACTCACGACAACGAAGGCCCAGGGATTATGGTGGAAATCTCACGCGGTAATTTGGTGGCAAATAACATTAGCGTGGCTAACCGAAATCTTCTCGATGGAACCACTCGCGACAGCGAAGGGAAGGAACAGCTAGCGCATTACAGTGCGGATCGCGTCGCGCCCTCGCGATTCGTGAAGCTCTACCACGCCGGTGACGGCAAGGGCATTTATATATCCTCCGCACCTGACACAAAGGTCCTTTATAACACTGCGTATTTGAATGAGGGCGAAGGCATTTGCGTAGAGGGGCCACCGCGCTCCGGAGACAGCGCGACTTTTGCCACCACGGGATCGGTAGTAATGAATAATATCAGCGTATTTAATCACGGTTCGCAGCTTACAATTCGTCCCGATAAGTCGTCCGATGGGAAACCAACGACTACATCGGACCACAATGTTCTCTTCTCGGTCGGCGCGGTTTTGGCAAAGAATGGATGGGATGGATTATCGACCCTAGCGCTGAAAGATTGGCAGAGCAGCAGTGGACAGGACGGACATTCCCTCGAGGTTGATCCACAATTTGTAATGCCCGCGATGGATGATTACCGGTTGAGGGAGGGCAGTCCCGCGCTCACGATAGGGAAATTTCCTTCTAATGTTGATCATGACTTCTTTGGCAAAACCAGAAGCGAGAAAACTGGAGGGATCGGGGCTTGTGAAACAACAGCAACAAATCCACCGCGATCGGTTAGTCGTGAGCGATAAACATGAGCGCCAAACGGGGAGTAATTCATGAGAGCCGATGATGGTCCGCTGAATATCGTTCCGCTGGTCGTCATTCTTGTCGGCCTGGTGATCGCCCTTTTCATCGGCATGTCGATCGGTGAAGGCGATATCCGCACTATCGGCCTTGTATTCGGAGTAGGAGCTGCGATAGCCGTCGCATCGGGCCTGCGCGAGCGAGTGTGGGTCTTGCTACCCATTTTCTGGGGACTTACCGGTTCGATCTATCTCCTTCCGTTACCGTTTTCCGTCAGGGACTTGGTCGTCTTACTCGTCACTGGCATCACCTGCGCGCTCCTCGCTTTGCGGATCTTCCGGTTTCGCAATACCCGGACCTTGCTTGACCTCATTCTTCTGCTCAACCTCGCGCAGATCGTCATCGTCTTTATCTCGCATCCGATGGGTCTAAGAACTCTTTCTTCGGAGACCGTCGGCGCCCGACCGTATTTTAACATTGTCATTGCAACCTTCGCCTACCTGATTCTTTGCAACCAGGTGGCGACGCCAAAAATGGCGCGCGCCATTCCCATCCTAGTTCTGATCCCCGAGGCTCTGTCGTCTGTGGTCAAACTAGCGGTACGTTTCAAGCCTTCTATTGGCCTAAAATTGGGATGGTTTTACAGTGAGTTCTTTCCACCAGCCGAGGCATATGAGAGCAATGGCCTTGTGGGGCGGGTTAGTATTGGGACAGGCAATAGTCTCCTTGTGCTGTTGTGTTCCTACTTCAGGCCCTTGAGTTTGATCAATCCGCTTCGAGCCTTGCGTCTTTTCCTCTTACTGATCGCTATCCTTTTAATTCTGATCTCTGGATTTCGTTCAGCGCTTTTGGCGGCTGCGGCGGTTTTCCTCCTAGCCAGCTATTTCCGAGGGGGTTGGCGCGATCTCCTCACAACCGTCGCTGGACTGACAGTCATGACGCTCGCGTTAATTGTTATTAATTCGGCCGTCCATCCACTTCCACTTACCGTCCAAAGAACACTGTCCTTCCTACCAGGAGACTGGGATCTCCGCGCCCGGGACGACGCGACGGGGTCAACAGAGTGGCGGTTAGAAATGTGGAGAGAAATTTGGAAGAGCAGTCGATATATTCAGAACAAGACGATGGGGGACGGTTTCGGCTTTAATCGCACTGAACTCCAAGCGATGCAGCGAGAGCACACGGCCGGTGGCCAGGAAGTGCAGGAATACTTCATGATTATCGGCGCCTTTCACAACGGCCCCTTGTCAGCCATTCGCTTTACCGGCGTGGTAGGTCTGGTCTTATACTGCACTTTTCTCATTGCTCTAGCCGGTTATGCATGGCGTCTCATTCGAAGAGCCGAGCGAACTGCTTACTACTCTCTCGCTCTCTTCTTTGGCTTGGGCGTAATCTGGGAACCAATTAATTATCTTCTTGTTTTCGGCGCATACGACTCAGGCCTTCCGAATACGATTTTCAGTCTCGGAATGTTGAAACTGATCCATAACTCCCTCGAAAAATATCCGCGGCAAGAAGAACGTCGGCCCAGAACAACGTCGCGACCGGCATCATTGGTTCGGGTTCCGGCAGGTGCTCGTTAGATAGTGGATCATTTGGGACGTCGAGCTAGTCGGTCGTCATATGTCTGAGATCACTCTCCGCGTTGAAAACGTCAGCAAGAGTTACGAGCTGGGCGCTGGTCGTGAGGTGCGTCCTCGTTATCGTACCCTTCGAGAGACGATCGCGGGCGGCGCCCAACAGCTATTCCGACGAAACGGTTCGCAAGTTAAACAAGAGAAATTTTGGGCCCTGCGCGATGTTAGTTTCGATGTCCAAGAGGGCGAGGTCGTCGGGATTATTGGCCGTAATGGTGCGGGTAAATCCACCTTGCTCAAGATTCTCAGCCGCATAACCGAACCAACAACGGGTAAGATTCGGATCAGGGGCCGAGTAGCGAGTTTGCTGGAAGTTGGCACCGGGTTCCATCCCGAGCTAACAGGACGTGAAAACGTTTTTCTTAATGGCGCCATCCTAGGCATGAGCCGGGCGGAGATTAAATCTCGCTTCGATGAGATCGTTGCTTTTGCTGAGATCGAGCAATTCCTCGATACCCCAGTAAAGCGGTACTCCAGTGGAATGTATGTGCGGCTTGCCTTTGCGGTAGCCGCGCATTTGGAGCCCGAAATTTTGATTGTCGACGAAGTCCTGGCGGTGGGGGATTCTGAATTTCAGAGGAAGTGCCTCGGTAAAATGCGCGAGGTTAGCCAGGGCGGCCGGACGGTGCTTTTTGTCAGTCACAACCTCGTAGCTGTTCAAATGCTTTGCTCACGCGTGATTCTTTTGACCAGAGGCAGCATCGTTGCAGATGGCACACCTGCGGTCTCGATCCATACTTATCAAAGTTCCCTCTCGCGAGCGACAGAATGCGAACAGCAGGGAGGCACGCAAGTTCTGTCGCTCACGGCTTCGTCGACTCTTGGTAGTGAGGACTTCACCGCGGAGAAGCCGTTGTTTGTAAGAGCCGAGTTTAGGACGGATCAGACGTTGAAAGATTGTTATCTCAATCTCGTCGTTAAAGACGAGAGCGGACAGTTTCTCGTCCACACTCGCACAGACTTGGCGGGACTGCAGAATCCCACTTTTGAGCCAGGGCAGTACTGCGTCGCCGTAGATATACAGAGATTAGCAATTCGCGCCGGCGTTTACTCTCTCTTGTTCTCAATCTATGCAAATGGAGGGGATGTCCACGTTAGCTCAGAACCCGTAATGCTTCCGGTACAGGGACAACAGGAAGGCGGCCTGGTCCAGCTACCATGCCAATGGTCATGGAAGACAAAGTGAGTAGCTCCGATGAGCGGGTCTACCTTGAATCTGTGCAGAAGTATTTCGAGCCGACCATGCGCAGAGCGTTTCGGTTCGGCAAGCGTTGGGATGAAGGCCTCTGGCGCGTGCTTGAGTTAGCTGCGGTGGATGTCCTACTCCAAGGTAATGATAAAGAACCTATTCTCGACATCGGATGTGGAAATGGCGACGTCTTCGCCGCAGTCTTCGGCAAGAGTCGGCAGTCATACGGGATCGACCTGTCCTGGTTGGACGTGCAAGCTGCGCAAGATGCCAATATTTACAGTTCCTGCTCCGTTGGCGATGGGCGCCGCCTGGCTTTTAAAGATAAGCAATTCGCTTTGGCCTTTGCGAATTCAGTCTTTGAACACGTCGATCACATCGACGTGCTTTTAGGAGAAGTCGCAAGAGTGCTTGACTCCGGCGGCAAATTAATTTTCACAACACCCTCTTCGATCTTCAGACAGAAAGAATATTACTACTGGCGGAAAGCTCTAGGCGCTTTCGGACTAGACTTTTTGGGACGACGCATTGCCCAGCGGGAAGATTCTATTTACCATCACGTCAGTATTCATTCTTTGCCAGAATGGAAGAATCTTCTCGAACGAACAGGTTTTCGAGAGGTGCGTTGCTACGGGTATGTTCCGCCGCATACCGCCCTTCTTATTTCGCGGTATTCTGGCGCAGTCCGTGTTCGTGGGTTACGCGGACTGACAAAGCTATCCTCCAACGCTCAAGACTGTTTTTGCGCGTCTGATTCCTTGACTGAAGATCAGTGGGTCGCATGGTATCGGAAAGCACTGGTTCCATACCTAAACCAGTGTCGCTCCGGAGAGGCCGGGGCTGGTTTGGCAATCATCGCAACCAAGTGAATAATCTGATTGCAGGGGAACCTTTTCGAATCCTCTGGATTTGCTCGCACCGCACACATCGCTATGAGGAACTATCTTTGTTCCTCCATGCGGGGGCAGAGATCGTTCCTATTGAAACTAGCAACGATGAGTATCCAAATGCAGTTGAATTGACGGAAGATTCAGATCCACTTAATCCCAGGTGGCGCGCAGCCAACACCATCCCGAACGAAATACTACACAGAGTAAGAAGCATTAACTATTATGAGAGAGCGGTCGCGGAAGAAGATCAAGGTCTGATCAATAAGTGGATCGACCTCGTGATTATCGCCTCTTATACAAAGATCCTCGTCTCCTTTCTCTCCTGGTTTAATGGATTTGTTATGCTGCGGGCTTTCGGCGGCTATCCTTATTCGGGAATCTTGCGGCCACACACTCGTAAAGGGAACCGTAATCTTGATCGGATTGCCCAAAACGATCGGTACTTATGGAGTCCTAACATCCCCTACTTAAGCGCGACGGAAGATCCGCGTATTACCCGGAACGAAGTGATCATACCCGCCGCTGTCTCGTCCGGGCGTTATCCCTGCGAATGGTTCGAAAGAGATTCGCTCCCTTATATTGGCGAGGTCATCTCTCTCATTGCCCGCGATCGATTGGATACCTACAACTCTTTTCTTAAGTCTTACAAGGAGCTTCCCCTAAGAATTTTTGGTCAGAATCCAAAAGGCGGCTCTCATGGTTCGGACTCGCGCATAGTTGGCACCTTAACCGACAAGGAATACTATCCGCAGCTTGCCCGTTGTCGCGCCATGCTCTACCAGGGTTTGAGTAGCCCTTATCACATCCATTACCATGCCCTGGAAGCGCTAGCGATGAAGATCCCGGTAATTTTTTTCTCGGATGCCTCGATCGCGCATTTCGCTCGTTATTACGGCGAGACGGAGGAATACCTGCGAGATGCGGGGATGTGCGACTCGCGAGATCAGGCCATGCAGCTCGCTAAGGAATGCCTGCGTGATCCGGGTGTAGCGGTGAAACTCTCGCAGAAACAAAGCGACTTAAGAGAATGCTTTTCACCCCGTAAGGCTGAAGCTGCCGTCAGAGATTTGGTATGTTCCCTGAGGCTAAAACGAAATTATTTTCGTCATCATCATCACCGCTTCGCTGGCCATCCATCTTTCATAACACGCAGTCGCCGCTATATTCGTGGACTTCTCACGTCGCCCGGCAGATAAACACATGATTAAGATTCCAGTTTACCAACCGAACCTGAGAGGGCGCGAAGCTCAATATGTCAACGATTGTCTAGCCTCTAACTGGATTTCTTCCAAAGGCCAATATATCGAACGATTCGAAAAGGCCTTCTCGACGTTTACCGGCGCGCCTTATTCCATCGCCGTCTGTAATGGGACCGTTGCGTTACACCTGGCGCTAGTAGCATTAGGGGTCGGGCCAGGAGACGAAGTTATCGTCCCCACCTTGACGTATATTGCCTCGGTTAATGCCATCACCTATACGGGAGCGACCCCGGTTTTCGCGGATTGCCTGCGCGCTACCTGGCAACTTGACCCGGCGGATGTTGAAAGAAAGCTGACTCCCCGCACAAAAGCGATCATGGCCGTGCACCTTTATGGTCATCCGTGTGAGCTCTCGGAACTGAATCGCATTGCCAAAAAGAACCATCTCCTGCTCTTGGAAGATTGCGCCGAAGCCATCGGCTCTTATTACGAAGGCGTGCACGTCGGGACGATCGGCGACATAGGTACATTTAGTTTCTATGGCAATAAAACCATCACGACGGGAGAAGGCGGAATGCTTACGACCAATAATCCCACACTTTGGGAACGGGCGGTCCATTTCAAAGGTCAGGGTCTGGCCAAGCATCGAGAATATTGGCACGACGTCGTCGGCTATAACTATCGAATGACAAATCTCTGCGCGGCCATCGGCCTTGCTCAGCTCGAACGGGTAGAAGCCATCATTGCGCGTAAACGCGTTATTGCAGACACTTACAAGTCAATCTTGAGGGGTTCTCCATACGAAGTTCAAGCGGAAGGTAGTAACGTAAAGCATTCCTATTGGATGGTATCGATTCTCATCCCCGAGGCTGCGCAGCGCGACGCGATCCGTGAACACTTACTAAAGCATGGTATCGAAACGCGCCCCGTCTTTTATCCCGCCCACCTTATGCCGATGTATTCGAGCCTGTATCAACAACATGCTGTTTCGGAGGATATCGGCGCGAGAGGCATAAACTTACCCAGCTATCCTGACTTACAGGACGAGGAAGTCAGGTTTGTCTGCGAAACCTTGTTAGCTTTTTCGCAGTGACGAATATCGCCATACGCCAACTTACAGCGGATGACAGCGAGCGTGTAAGCGCGCTTTTGCTGGAAAGCTCTGAGACTTACATCCAGTATTTCACGCCTTTTAGTTTTGACGTCGACTCGGTGCGAGTGGCTTTGTCAAAGGTTAACAAGGATTGTTTTTTTGCGTTGGAAGCAGTGACTCCCGGTTCTATCGGGCTAGCCGGCTTCTATATGCTCCGAGGCTTGGATGAAGGGTTTGCAGAGCCGATGTATGGCGTATTCGTAGCCGAGAAATTTCAGCGGCTTGGACTCTGCCGCCTAACAATGTTTCATGCAGAGACTGTCTGTCGCCTAAACCGCTTTCCTGGACTTCTGCTTAAGGTCAAGGAGGGCAATTCGAGGGCGAGAACGATTTACGAGTCGTTTGGATTTTCGTTTATTCGGCGGGACGCCAGGAGCGGCGATTCAGTTCTCGCCAAATATTACAGCTACCCTCTATCCGCGTGAAGATAGCCCTTTACGCCGATGTAGGGCCGCAATCGGGTAGCGGAGGGAGTCAGGTTTACCTGGGCGCACTGATTAGGGCTCTAGGACAATTAACTGATGGTCCTGAAGAGTACCTTCTGCTAGGCCCGCAGGGCGATAGCGATTGGATTGAAGAGTTGCGGGGACCGAATCAAACTATCGTACCCGTCGCCCGCGATTCGCCCGGAGTGGCTAGTCGCTTACTACAAGGCTGGCGGAACAGGTTAGGCAGCAAGCCTGACGTAACACCGCCAAGTCAGGAAAAACCTCTCGCGTTTAAGTGCAGGGCTCCGAGGTCGCGTTCGAATTTGAGAAACATTGTTCCTCTTTCCAGCGGTAAGATTGAATCGCTCGGAGTCTCTGCGATCCATTTTCCTTTTCAAGAGTTTATTCTTTCCAGCGTCCCCTCAATTTTTAATCCGCACGACCTCGCGCATTTGCACTTTCCGCAGTTCTTCTCTCCAGATAATATCATGCGACGGGAGGTTCTTTATCGATTCGCGTGCCAGGTGTCACAACGCGTCGCCGTTGCCTCCGAGTGGGTCGCACGCGACATCTCCTTAAACTATAATATAGCTCCGTCAAAAATTGCTGTTATCCCTTGGGGCGCTGCTACCTCAGGCGAGCCCATTCCTACGTCTGAAGAAATAGCCAGGCTGCGCTCAGAATACCAGCTTCCCAGGCAATTCGTTTTCTATCCCGCCGTCGCCTGGCCGCACAAGAATCACGCTACCTTGTTAGCGGCTCTTGCATTGCTGAGTAACCAGGGAAATCAAACGTCTCTAGTTTGTTCAGGCGCGCGGACAGATTTGACGTCGGAACTGGAGAGGAAGGCCGAGGACCTTGGTGTGCGCGAGCGCGTTAGGTTCCTCGGTGCAGTTCCTCAACGCGATATGCGAGGGTTATATCGTGCTGCACTTGGCGTTGTCGTCCCCACTTTATTCGAAGCCCTTAGCGGTCCTATGGCAGAAGCGTGGCAGGAAGGAATTCCGGTTGCTTGTTCTGACATCCCACAACTCCGAGAACAAGGGGCTGATGCAGTCCTTTTTTTTCAGCCGCTTTCATCTGCCAGCATCGCGGAGACGCTGCACATCCTAACCAGCGACCTAACGAAACGTCAGCAGCTTGTCGCGAGAGGTTTCCAGAAGATCGCCGAAATGGACTGGGCCAAGGCGGCTCGGCAGTACCGCGAGCTCTACCGTGACGTAGCGAAACAAACCAGACCTGGCGCCACCCTATCCGGCGAATTCGTCTAGGCCTCCCTGGGTAGTTGATTGATAACCGCGCGGCACTCGACCCATAAATCAACAACTGGCAAGCTTTAGATGTCCCTGGATCTAAACCGCGATTTCCCTCGCCTTTTTGTCGCCACAGAGTTTCCGCCAAATGCTTCCGGCGGCGGTCCTGCGATCCTCCGCCAGATGCTCAAAGGATGGCCAGAAGGTAAGCTAATTTGGTGGAGTTGCTTTCCCGAGTCGCACAAGAACTGCGAACTAAAACCCTCGGTTCAGTCTGTCTCCAAGATTCCGCCAAAGCTCTATCCACGACGGCGCGCCCCGCGCCTAAAATCACGGCTCTTGGAGCGGTTTTGGGTACCTCGGGCAAGCAAGGAATTTCGCTCGATGATCGAACGGACTAAACCGGATGCTATTTGGATTGTCCCCCATCAATGGGCAATTCCGCCCCTCGGCCACGTTCTACCCCACACTAACGTGCCCTACCATATATCAATCCATGATTACCCAGATGCGCATCATCCCGAGCGAACAATCGGTCGCGATAGGACGACTAAGTTTGTAGCTATCGTGGAGGATCTTTATCGTCGAGCGACGTCCCGCGATACAATCAGCGACGAGATGGCCGCGGACATGGAAAGTAGAACAGGCATGTTGGCTAACCAGATCTTGCATGCCGGTGTAGAGCCGGCGGACTTTGATTACCTCGAACAAGCAGTCCCAATTAACCGCGACGTAATCAAAATTGCCTACGCCGGCACAATCGTTGCGCGCGAGACATTCCTGGCGTTTGTTCGAAGTCTTGGTCGAGTGCGGAAGGAAGTTGCCAGACGAGTCGAATTGCATTTTTTCAGCGCTCACACTTCTGCATCGCAGCCATGGTTTAACCGCGAGTGGATGACGGAGCATGGTGAGCTCGCCGGGGGCCAATTATTGGCGCATTTGCGCAAGTGCGATTGGGGTCTTGCTCCGATGGATCTAACGGATAAAAACCCGCGGTATAATCGGTTTAGTCTTCCAACGAAGATGGTTAGCTATCTTGCCGCCGGTTTGCCGACAATATGTATAGCCCATAGCGCTTCAACCATTGCGCATCTTGCAGGACGATATGCGCTCGGAATTCGAATTGATGAAACGAACACTGACCTTATGGACAATCTTTTGCGAGCCGGTCTTTCGAATCGCGACGAAGGCGCCATTCGCAGGGCCGAAATTCTACGATGCGCACGAAACGAATTCGACGCGCAGATGATGAGGACGGGCCTTTACACCCGGCTTTGCTCGCCCACCGGGGCGTGATGAAATCATGAACATTGCCGGTCAGCTCAACAAAGCCGAGCGCCAGTTGCTTACTGACGCGATCCTAAATACGCCGACAAAACCGAAGGTCGTGCTAGAAGTTGGCACCTGGTTAGGTGGCGGAAGCACATTGCACATCCTGCAGGCGCTGGAGAAGAACCAGTGCGGTCATCTCTGGGGTATCGAAGCCGATCGATCGATCTACGAGAGCATGCTTGCGAATATTCGCGCGGCCCTTCCGGCAGCGAGCGCACGCTTTACTCCGCTCTTCGGCCATTCGCAAAAAGTAATTCCAGAGTGGCTAGCGCAACACGGAAAAGACTTTCAGATCGATGTAGTATTTTTGGACGGAGGCAACAATCCTGCCGAGCAAATCACGGAATTTCGAGCTATCGATGCCCGTATGCCACCGGGTGGAATTTTGATGTCGCATGACGCGAAACTTCGTAAAGGGAAGTGGTTGATTCCGTACATGCGCAGTCTCGACAATTGGGAATCGCAAATCCACGACGTCAGTGCGGAAGGCCTCTTCTTCGCGAGGAAGATCAAGCCGCAGCCATCCGCGGAAAGTCTGCGTGTGGCGCGCGCCCATCTTCTCCGCATGCGTTTGGAGCCTGCGGAACTCGCCGCCGCCTTTCTTCCCGCCCCGATTTGCGGCGCTGTTTTACGACTCTTACCAGACCGGCTCTCGCTAAAACTTGGACAAGGGAAAGTCTGATCGCGCCGTATTACTCGTAGGCAACTGATGAAGGTCTTGTTTTCCCAATCGCTGCCTTTCTTTCTCGCGCACGGCGGAACGCAGACATTTGTCGAATCGATGATGCGAGAACTGCCCGAGCTAGGTGTGGAAGTCGAGCCCGAACGGTGGTGGGATGAAACTCAGCGTGGCGATATTTTGCATTTCGTTGGGCGGCCGAGTTCTCTCCTGCACATCACGCTGGCGAAGCAGAAAGGGTTCAAGACCATAATGACAGAGTTCCTGGATCAGCCATCTTCGCGCAGCAGGAAGGGCCTATTCCTGCAACGCCAGGTCATCCGTCTCGCGCGCAGAACGCTCGGCGGCTTAACTGGCCGACTAGCTTGGGATGCTTACCACGAATTGGGCGCGATGGTCTACGCCGCACCGCACGAATGGGAAGCGGCGAAGTACTTGTTTGAAGCATTGCCCTCGCGCGGGTTTGTTATTCCACATGGACTGCCAAGTTCTGCCCTTTCCGTCTTACGAGAACCAGCGGCGTCTCAGGATTATTTGGTTTCCGTCGCCACGATCGCGGCTCGAAAGAATAGCGTCCTTCTAGCTCAAACCGCACGGCTGGCGGAAATACCAATTGTGTTTCTAGGCAAACCCTACTCGCAGGAGGATGAATATTTTAGGGAATTCCTCCAGTTGGTAGATAACAAGTTCGTTTTGTATCCTGGCTTTGTCAGCGAGGAGCAGAAATTTTCTTATTTGAAACGGGGGCGCGGCTTTGTTCTCCTCAGTCAATTCGAAAGCGGTTGTGTCGCAGCCTATGAAGCCGCTGCGGCCGGACTTCCACTGCTGTTACCGAATCTGCCTTGGGCGACACATGGTTATCCTCGCTGCACCGGAATCACTCACGTGCCGCTCGGCACACCACAATCGTTGGTCCCTGCACTACGCTCCTATTACGAACACGCACGCCGCGGAAGCAGGCAGACTTTCGAAGTCCTCAGTTTGCGCGAGGTAGCAGCCAAGTATCTGGAGATCTACCGCAGCCTGCCGAACTAATGCCGCCACTCAGGGTCGCAATGCTTATCCCTGACAATCGGGACGAGTTTCAAGAATACGACAAAGCGGAACCATTCTTCGGTCCGGCGCCGACAGCATTGCTGGAAGGTCTTACAAGCCAGGCCGACCTCGAGGTGCATATTATATCGTGTGCTAAAATACCAATGCTCGCTCCCACGAAGTTGGCGAGTAACATCTGGTTCCATCAGCTGCATGTCGAGCGCGGCGTAGGTTTGCGCTCGCTTTACTCCGGCTGCGTTCGAGCTATCCGACGGAAGCTACGCGAGATTGAACCAGACCTGGTGCACGGGCAAGGAACCGAGCGTTATTGCGGGTTGGCCGCGGTTTACTCGGGGTTTCCTAACTTAATCACGATTCACGGCAACATGCGTGGGATGGCTCACACCTTGGACGCTAAGCCCGGTAGCTTCTATTGGTGCAACGCCCTTTTGGAGTCATACACCGTTAAGCGAACTAACGGCGTAGTTTGTAACTCCGCTTATACCGAAAAGCTGGCGCAAGCCCGCGCAAAAAAAATATGGCGCGTTCCCAACGCTCTTCGTCCAATCTTCTTCGGGCCGCGATCGAATCGAGGACCGAATCCTGAACCTGTCATTCTCAGCATCGGTTCGATCATATCTTATAAGCAACAAATCGAAGTTCTGGAGGTAGCCAGCCGCTTGTTCGAGGATGGGCATCGCTTTCAACTTCAGTTCATCGGAAAGGTATCGAGTGATGGATACGGCGCGAAGTTTACCAAACTCATAAATAATCCTGCGACGCAGCGCTTCGCTCGTCAGTGCCATCCGACCTCAGACCGCGAGCTCTTGGGATTGTTCGACGCGGCGGACGCGCTGATTCATTTTTCTCGCGAAGAATCATTCGGCCTCGTCGTGGCAGAAGCGTTGGCGCGGAACCTAAAATTCTTCGGCGCGCGCGCCGGCGGAATTCCTGACATCAGCGAGGGGATAGAAATGGCAGAGCTATACCAGGTGAATGACTGGGTTGGATTGCGCGCGGGCCTGGCCGCGTGGATGAGAGCCGGCTTTCTTCGTCCAATTTCAGCTGCCACGGAAATGGCACGGCGCTATCATCCTTCCGTTGTCGCACGGCGACACATGGATGTTTACTCCGAGCTTCTTTCATGATCTCTGTTGTCACTCCGAGTTTTGGTCAGCTTGATTGGCTGCGGCTTGCAGTCGCCTCGGTAGCAGACCAGGAAGGTGTCGAAGTTGAGCACATTGTGCAGGATGGTGGAACAGAAGGAATTGAAGCCTTCGGTTCTGAATTGCAGCAGGCCCACGCGAAATTATTCGTGGAGAAGGATGTCGGAATGTACGACGCGATCAATCGCGGCCTAAAACACGCCACTGGGCAACTCTGTGCCTATCTTAATTGTGACGAGCAGTATCTTCCAGGAACGCTAAGGCAGATAGCCGATTTCTTTGTTTCGCATCCGGAAGTTGATGTCGTTTTCGGCGATGTCCTGGTCGTCGATGAAAGGGGAAATCCAAAGACCTATCGACGCGCCATTCTACCTTCCGCCGAACACATTCGGAGAAGTCATCTGAATGTTTTCAGCTGCGCTACTTTCTTTCGGCACTCCATCCTAGAGAAGGGTCATTGGTTAGATGCGAAATGGCGATCGATCGGCGACGCTGTGTGGATATATGAAATGCTCAAGGCAGGTCGAACCTTAGCAGTCTATCCGCAGTTACTATCGGTCTTCGCCTTGACTGGTCGAAATCTGAGCATTGAGAACCGGACAAGCGAAGTAGAAAAAAGTGCCTGGCTGGCAGAAGTGGGACGTTCGTCATCCGTTAGATTTTCCTACCAAGTCGGGTTACACCGGCTTCGAAAATTGCTGGCGGGCGCCTATTTGAGAAGATCTTTTTCCTACGAAATCTACACGCTCGAATCGCCTCGCAAGAGAGTTCGCTTCAGCGCAATTAATCTTGGCGGCTTTTGGAAAGGAAGTCCGACTCTTGCCCTAAAGCGCTCAAAGAAAGAATAGGCTCCGAGAGCCATCCGCTTTCTTTAGTCTCCCGGTAACGCTCTTTAAAAATAGCGCGGTTTGTTTCGCCCCATTTGAGCCACTGTACCCGGTCCTTGATAGCTGTCTGTAAGGCAGCGGTTAGATCGTCTGTCAAGGCAGACGTAACGGAGAAACAAACTGCGCCCGCTCGCACGGTAAGAACATCACTATTGCCTCGCCAGTTGCTAGCGACAATCGGGAGTTTCCAAGCCATTGCCTCAGCGAGGACCAGCCCAAAAGATTCGTAAGGGGCCACCGAAGGAAAGACGAAAAGATCGGCACGGCCGAAAGCTACCGCCTTTGCCTTGCCCTTGAGGACGCCTGATATACGCACATACGGTCCGATGGCGAGACGATCGACTAACTGGTGGAGAACGAGGTCGGTAAACGGAGCAAGGCATTCGCCTACAAGCTCCAGTTCTAATTCAGGATGCTGGTTACGAAGGGAAGCGAAAGCATGCAGAAGTTCGGGAGTACCCTTGTCCGGGCACAGATGGCCAACGTAAAGGAGGCGGAGGCGATTCGGCTCATCGCGATGCACCAGAGTCTGATCGAAATCGTCCTCGATCCGAAGAGGCAGAAGAAGAATGCGCTTGATTCCCAGCGCTTCCGGATCGCGACGGTTGAAATCCGTCATCACGATGGCTGCAGCTGCCCGGCGATACAGAAATAAAAGCAGGCGAGATCGAATACTCGGGCGATCGCGTTCCAAACGGTCAGCGATTCCCGCAGCGTGAAAATGTACAATCAGTCGGCGCGAAAAAAGTAATATCCAAGGAAGGAGCAAAATATCACGAATGATCGGCGCGGTCTGAGGGCCGCCACTGGGATAGAGAATCAGATCGATGGGGCCAGAGAGTCGGATTCGGACCAGCCTCATGATGACTTTGAGCAGCTCTAACGCCTTGCGGAGGTCGAAAGTTCGCGCACGCCCAACGTGAGGCGTGAAAAAGAAGGGAAGATGAACTACCTCACAACAATTCGAGGTTGTAAATTGCGTCAGCGCTTTCTGAACCATAATGTTCTGGCCGCCTATAGGTGGAGGAATCTGACCTGCCACAACGACCCGTGGTTTTTTTAACGACATGAAATATTTTCCGCCATCTCTTTTAACACGACTTAATCCTAGGCTTTGCTGCGACGATTCTCGTCCAATTTTTGCGACGTCCAAACAATGAGAATTCTAGTAACCGGCGGATCCGGTTTTATCGGCACAAACGCGGTGGAAGCATTCTCTCAGAGAGGAAATGCTATTCTCAATTATTCGCTCCATCCACCCCTAAACCCGGTACACCGGGAGTATTGGCAGCGAGGTGACATTCTAAATGCTTCCGAAACCATCGCCGCCTTTCAGGAATTTCGACCTGATAGCGTTCTCCACCTCGCGGCGCGCGCAGAATGCGATGAGACCACGACGGTCGAGGCTGGCTATCGCGTAAACACGGAAGGGACTAGTAATGTCTTAAGCGCGATTAACGCTACGCCTTCAGTCGAACGAACAATCATTACTTCGACTCAATTCGTCTGCGCGCCCGGCCGACTGCCCCAAAGTGACACGGATTATTTTCCCGAAACGGTCTATGGCGAAAGCAAAGTCATTACCGAGAAGCTTACCCGCCAAGCAAATCTCGAGAGCTGCTGGACAATCGTCAGACCGACCAACATCTGGGGTCCATGGCACCTAAGGTATCGACGCGAGTTCTGGCGAGTGCTGGCGAGTGGACTTTATTTGCATCCTGGACGTCAACCGGTGATACGCTCTTACGGTTACGTGAAAAATGTCATTCACCAATTACAAAAGATCTTGGAAACACCACGCGAGCTCGTCGATGGAAAGACGCTTTATCTCGGTGATCGACCGGCAAACTTATACGATTGGGTAAATGGATTTTCGCGCGCGATCACCGGACACGATGTGCGTGTGATGCCACGCCGGACGATGCGCGTGATCGCCCTGGTCGGAGATCTGGTTAATCTTAGTGGCAAAACCTTTCCTCTTACTAGCTCTCGCCTCCGCAGCATGACTACTGACTACAACACGCCGATGGAGCCAACGTTTCAACTCTTGGGCGAAAATCCATGGACATTGCAAGAAGGGATCGGGCAGACAGCGGAATGGCTAAAGTCCTTCCACGGGCATGATCGACCGGGCGGTGGCTTCTAATGAAAAGCACAGCAAGAAATGCAATACCTAACGAGTGGTTGGCTGCTGGGCGATGACCACGTCCGAATTGATCGTGGTCATGCCCGTCTACAATGAACAGGCGAACATTCGAGAGGTTCTGACCGAATGGCTGCAAACTTTCCGTGCCCTCAAGATTGCATTCGTTTTCGTAGCGGTAAACGATGGTTCTAAGGATAAGACCCTTTCGATCTTACAAGAGTTTCAAGCTGGATCGGCTCCCGAGTTGCAAATTATCGATAAGCCTAATTCGGGACACGGTCGTAGTTGCCGGGTCGGATACGAAGCCGCCCTCCAGCAGGAGGCGTCGTGGATTTTTCAGATTGACTCGGATGGACAGTGCGACCCGAGGTATTTCCAAAAGCTTTGGAACGCGCGGGCAAACGCCGATTGTGTTTTCGGTGACCGCAGAACACGGGATGACGGCTCGATTCGAGTCTTCGTCTCCTTTTGCTGCCGCCTTCTTCTCTGGGGTGTCGGGGGCGCATACGTGCACGACCCAAATGTTCCTTACCGCTTGATCCGAGCCGAAGCTCTGCGCAATTCTCTCAAACGCATTCCGCCGGAGCTCGATCTTCAAAACGTTTTGCTGGCGCTCGCGCTCAAGAAGAACCGCGTTCGCTGGCACGTTATTCCAATTCACTTTCGCGCGCGACGAAGCGGCTCGAGTACAAATCTCCAGCGCATTGTCACGATGGGATTGGAAATGCTCACCGACGTGAAGCACGTCCGTTGATCGGGATAATCAGCGATGACTCTCAGCCGTCGTAGCTTCTATTGGCTGGTCGTCTTTCTGCCGCTCCTCGCTCTAAGCCCCGAAAGCCTCTGGATCGACGAAGCTAATTCCGCTCTCAAGGCGATGCAGCCATCGGTTAGCTCATGGTGGCAGTTACTGACCAGCGAAAAAGGATCTGACCTGCAAATGCCACTCTACATGTTCTACCTTTGGTTTTGGGAAAAGATAGCGGGCCATTCTGAGCTAGCTCTGCGTTTGGCTAATGTGCCCTGGCTTTTCGTCGGGCATTATTCGCTCTATCGCCTGTGCCAACGCCGCGGAATTAATCCTTTGCCGCTGCTTGCGATGGCGTCAGTGAATTCCTTCCTCTGGTTCTACCTTGATGAGGCGCGACCTTATGTCATGCAATACGCGGGCTCGTGCCTGGTCATTTCGGGGTTGGACACAATGCTGGGTCCATCGCGGGCAGGCAAGAACTCGCGCGGGCTTGAACTAGCGCTAGCGGGAATTCTTGTCCTCGCCGCCAGTAGTCTCCTCGGCATGGCATGGGCAGCAAGTGCGATCGTCGCCCTTCTCTTCCTTGTCATGCACCTAAGATGGAGACTTCGGTCGGGCGAAACTTGGTGGGTGGCCGGCACGGCGCTAGGACTGGCCGCGCTTACCGCCTTTTACTTCTGGACGCTCGAGTTTGGCGCTCGTGGAAGTTCTATCGGCCAAATGGACTTGCGAAACCTGGCCTACGCGGCCTTCGAGCTATTCGGTTTTTCGGGATTTGGCCCGGGCCGACTTCAGATACGACAGATCGGCTCCCCATCGTTCCACGAATACCTACTGCCTATCTTCACATTCGCATTAGTTTTGGCCGTAGCATTGGCGCATTCGTTAACCATTGTCTGCAACCCTGTTCATCGCACTAGAGTAATAGCAGCCTCCTTGTATGCACTTACCGCGGCGACAGCGACAGGCATATTCGGTTTCGTGGCGCATTTCCACTTGTTAGGCCGACACTTTACTCCGCTAAGTCCCCTGATAATTGTTCTTGTTACCATCGGGGTCGAGCGCATGTGGAATTCGAAAAGACAAATCGTCGCTGCAATAACCTGGTTGCTCTGGCTGGCGTCAGCCTTGTCCCTTCGTTTCGCCCCACGCCACAAGAACGATGATTATCGAGGCGCCGCGGTCCAAGCACGCGAAGCAATCGTACAGAACGAGACCGTTTGGTGGGCAGCGGACGCGGCCGGTGCGAGGTATTATCAGCTACCGCTTGAGGGACCAGCCTCGTCGATCAGTCTGGTCCTCAATCCTACCGTGGCAAAACTTCGAGAACTTTCGCCGCCAAATGTTGTGATTTTGTCGAAACCCGAACTCTATGACGCCAACAACGCTATTACTACTTACCTGTCTGACAACCGATTTACCGTCGAGCGAACCTTGCCGGCCTTTACCGTGTGGCGACACTAGCGGCGGGCCGGTGAATTTCCGGGAGTAACTCCTGGATGAAGTCCTTCAGCATCGCATCCGTGTCTTGTTCGCCGAAGCGCAGCTCGCCCGGTGGAATATTCGCGGCGATAGTGATGTAAGCCCAACGCTGGTTATACCCGTAAAGAACGCGATCGCGGACATCAAGATAACTGCGGCGGAGGTGCGAGGCGGTGGTCTCGTTGTAGCCGACAAACCAGTAGTAGTTCAGGTTGTAAACGGAAACGACCTGCCCGTCGGTCGTGGTAGCCTTGTGCACATTATGCAATCGCGTTGTTTCCAAGGCGCCGCCACCCCGAGTAGGGACCTTGACCAGGCGGGAATCAACCACACTCCAACCTTGTGCAGGCAGACACCTTTCCGGCCGATGAATGCTATTATCCAGGTCCTGGCCAGACATGACAATGGAAACAAAAACTCCGCGACCTGTGCCATCGACGTAGAGCTTGCGGGCGAAGGAGGTATCCTTGGCCAAAATTTCCCGCTCCCTTTGCGTGATCTCCTGGTCTTCGCCTTGCCAGTTGCCAACAGCTGCCGGTAAGGCCAGCTCAATCCCTTGCGGCGTCGACTCAGCTACTTTTGGAAGTAGGAAGACCGTGCCTAACGACACCAGAAGGAAACCTTGGAGAAAGAGTAACCTCTTAGTAGTCATAGGTCACCTTCTCTTGCCTGGTAAGCGAACGCCGCGATTCACGAGAAACGTTCCGAACGTTCATGTTCAGCAACTTGCTCGTCAAAACCATACCGCCCAAAGCAAAGGGGAAGATGATAAAGGGCGACCAATCGTGATAAAGGCCTCCAGCAAAGGTAGGAAAACCGAGCCGCGCTAGAATGATAATAGTAAAAATGCGTCCCACGTTCCCAATTACGGCGAAGACCACCGAAAGACTGAAGATAACGACCTTTTTCCAAAGCTGCCTTTCCATGATGTGAACGTAAATCGCGGTGATCATGGTCATGGCGATGAGCGAACGTATGCCACTGCACCCTTCGGAAATGTCGAATCCCCAGCTGCCATCGACCGCACGCAAGGTCGTCCCGACCGAATAAATCTGGATACCAAAAAATCCGCTCAGTTTTTCCACAACGCCGGTGATGAAAAACTGCAAACGAAAGCTAGTTTGTTCGATTGCCGCCGCCGGAATGAGGAAAACCAGAAATGCACAGGCGAAAGCGAGAATACGCGCTACTTGCTTGCCCCAGATGAACATGATTACGCCGGCGAGCAAAAAGGGTAAGGCGAACAAGGCCACACGCGCCTGCAGGGCGCGCGCCGCCACCAAATAGAAGAATGCCCCGAAGCCGATGAGCGCGAGTCCCCAGTTGCTGCCTTCCTTACGCGCCGCCGCCAGTTCTTTCCGGTGATACCAGATTAGAAAACCGAAAATGAATGGAATGAGTCGACTGTGTTCCTGGTTGTATTCAGGCAGATAACGAATCCAGGCCCAGTTGGCGATGGCACGACCGGCGTAGAGGTGCAGGAAACCGTAAAAATACACCAACGTCCCGGCGATCGTGGCCAGCAAAAAGGCCGCGAGCGTATTGCGCTTGATCCAATCAAAAGTATGGCGGGCGGCGAGCGCGGCCCCGGAGTTACTCATGCGAGCAAAGAGGTTAAAACATCGTGACCGATTGCGCAACGCAGGCATGGTTAGGCATTATTTTCGGCTATCATGCCAGTTTCGCTTCACACTCACCCGATCTTAGGCAGCCCTCTGGCAGTTCTGGATTACGCACAGGCAGTCGCCATCGCGCGAGAGTGGTCGGAATCGGATGGCGTTTTCGCCGTTGCTGCGGCAAACACCCATGTCGTTTCCTTGGCCCGTCACGAGACCCCTTTTCGTGCCGCGTTGGAGAAATTCGATCTTCTCCTGCCGGACGGGATGCCCCTGGTCTGGTGCCTGAATCGTACGCTCCCGTCCCAGCAGCAACTACGCGATCGCGTTTATGGTCCGACTTTTATGCTGCGCTTGTTGGAAGCATCCTCCCACGATCCGGCTGCCAGGCATTTCTTACTCGGCGGCCCGCAGTTATTGCTCGATCAGCTCGCGCTACAACTCGTTAGGCAAATGCCCGCACTTAAGATTGCCGGAACTTATGTCCCGCCTTTTGGTGAATGGGACGAAGCGGAAGATCTGAAAATCATTCGCGCCATTGGCGATTCACGGGCGCAGTATATTTGGGTTGGTCTTGGATGCCCAAAACAGGAGCTATGGATCGCGCGCAACAAACATCGTCTGCCGCGCGGCGTTTATATTGCCGTCGGCGCCGCCTTTGCCTTCCACGCCGGTCAAGTGAAACAAGCGCCCCGCTGGCTGCAAGATCGTGGTTTGGAATGGCTTTACCGCCTCTGGAGCGAGCCGCGTCGTCTCGCGAGACGTTACCTGCGCTATAACAGTCTCTTTCTTTATTATCTGCTGCGCGACGGATTTTTTCGTTAGACTTTCCGTCCGAATTTCTTTTCCAATTCGGCGTGCGAAATTTGGATCATCGTCGGCCGGCCGTGCGGGCAACAGTAGGGCAACTCGCACTCGAGCAAGTCGCGAATCAATTTTTCTATTTCGGGAAAACGCAGCACATCGTTCGCTTTGACCGCGTGACGGCAAACCGTTTTCGCGATCATGTCTTCGCCCAGTCGCAAGGCCGAGCTGTTGTTCGTGGCGCTGCGCAATTCGTCGATGACGTCGTGCAGGAAGCGCAGCGGATCGGGCGCGTGAAAAAAAGTCGGCAAGCTGTCGATCTTGAAGGTCTGCGGACCGAACGGTTCGATCCCGATTCCCATTTTTTGCAGAGTCGCGACGTTTCGCTCGACCCATTCCGCATCGCGCGGTGGCAATTCAAATGTTTGCGGCAAAAGCAGGCGTTGCGAAGGCACGCCCTTATCTTCCATCCGCCGACGTAATTCCTCGAAAAGGACCCGCTCGTGCGCCGCGTGTTGATCGACCAGAACAAGCCCGGCCGCGTTCTCCATCAGCACGTAAAGTTTGTTTAAAACGCCGATGATCTGAAATTGTTGATCGGGCCGCGGCTCAGATCTGAACGACTCGCGGTCTTCTTGCCTAACGAGTGCTGGTGCAATGGGTTCGAGTTTTTCCGGAGGAATAAGTGGCGGTTCCAGCGCACCGTCACCAGTAGGAAGAATCTCCGCCGGCGGAGCTCGGAACTGTTCCTGCCAATTCGTGCGGCCGCCCTCCAGGGTGCGAATAATCGCCGCGACGACAGCTTCGCGAACGCCGTTCGGATCGCGAAAGCGCACTTCGCGTTTCGCCGGATGCACATTCACATCCACTGCGGCCGGATCGAGCCTAACGAATAGAAACGTCACCGGAAACTGACCTTTCATCAGCGCGGTGTGATAGCCTTCGCGCAAAGCCGCATTCATCACCGGACTTTCGATCGCGCGCCCATTCACAAAAACGAGCTGTTGCGCGCGCGTTTGGCGGCTCAGTCCTGCCTGGCCGATCAGTCCGCTGACTTCGATTCTCGCGCCGGGGACCGGTTCGACTTCCAAGAGACGATCGACCAAATCCGCTCCATGCAAATCGCGCGCTCGATCGCGCAATGAGCTTGTCGCCGGCAACTGAAAGATGACGCGCTCGTCCCGCACAAAGGCAAAGGCGATTTCAGGATGACCGATTGCTTGCAGATGCAATTGATGTTCGACATTGCGGCTTTCCGTATTTTCCGAGCGAAGAAATTTTCGTCGCGCGGGGAGGTTGTAGAAAAGAGCACGCACTTCGACTTGTGTGCCGGGCGCTTCTCCGCCTTCGCGTACGGTTTCAATTTTCCCACCGGCCACGACGATCTCCGTCCCAGCCGTCGCGCCAGCTTCACGACTCGTTAGGCGAAAGCGCGAAACGCTCGCGATGCTGGGCAGCGCTTCGCCCCGAAAACCCAGAGTGCTGATCGCCGCCAAATCTTCCGCCGATCGGATCTTGCTCGTCGCGTGTCGCTCCAGCGAGAGCAGCGCATCATCGCGGTCCATCCCGCAGCCGTCATCGACCACTCGCACCAGCGAAATTCCGCCCCGGCGAATGACAACTTCCACGCGGCCCGCGCCGGCATCGACGCTGTTCTCGACCAGCTCCTTCACCACTGAAGCCGGCCGCTCGACCACTTCTCCCGCGGCCACCTGGCTGGCGAGAATGTCGGGAAGCAAGTGGATGCGGCTCATGCGTTTTTCGAATCTAGATTTTCGATTCTCGATTGCGAGCGGAACTCTGTGGCGCGATAATCCTCCTGCCATGCTCAACGTGACTGATAACGCCGTGCGCCAACTCCGATCGCTCCTGCAAGAGCGGCCGGACAGCGCTAGCAAGGGTTTGCGCGTCCAGATCGCCAAGGGTGGATGCTCGGGACTACAATACGAGATGTCGCTTGATGCGCGTAAGACCGGCGACGCCGTGATCGAGCGCGACGGCATGGAGTTTTTCGTCGATGACGAAAGCGCGCAACTTCTCCGCGGTGCGACCCTCGATTATCAGGATGGTCTAACGAGTGCTGGTTTTCAGATCGTCAATCCGAACGCGGCGCGGACCTGCGGTTGCGGCACTTCTTTCGAACCGGCGCGCCCGGCGTGAAGACGGAACCGGCGCGAGAGCCAGCCGCCTAGATGGATCGGGCTTACCATCGTTACGACGAGGCCTACACGCGGCCGCGGCGCAAAGCCAATCTCTTCGTTTGGACGATCGCCATTCTGCTGCTGATCGGCCTCGCCATGGGAGCGTGGCTCGGCAGCTATTACATTTTCTCGCAACCGGAGCGGCCGGACAGCTACCGTATTTTAAAGAAGCTGCACAAAATCGAGCAGCCGAAACGATTCCAATTAACGGCGGCGCCGCCCGGCGAATTCCTTGCGCCCAAACAATTGTTCGAGCGTTACGGCGCGATGCATTCCGCCGAACTGGCCAGGACGAATGCAGAGCTGGCGCGCAATTTCATTCGCAATTATCAGCAAGTGGCAGGTCTGGTTCCGTACGTGGTCGGCCGTTTCACGTTGGTCGGTGCGCGCGAACTTGGGTCGGACGACTTGTTCACTTCCGGCATGGTCACGTTGACCGACGCGGTCGATTTTGGCGAGGTGCTGATGGAGCATGTTTACCCGGCGGATCCACAGACGGTGCCGCTCATGAAGCAAACGCTATTGCGCGGTCTCGAGATCAAACTCGAGCGTACGCACGATCTCTCGGTCGTCGTTCACGCCGAGAAACTGAATGACGGGCGGGTGCTCATTACCACCGTGCCGTTGCTCTACGGAAGTTACACCGTCACGCAGGGTCGCGGCAGTTTCAGTCTCGAACCGCCGCTCGATTTGAACATGGCCGCGGGCTGGCCACTCTTTAAAGACGACGAACGAAAGACCGCGGAAGCGAGCCGTGGACAGGTCGTAATGGCGGCGCGATCAAAGACAGAAATTCCGGGAATAACAACTTCGGGGATCGGACCAAACGCGACGCCAGCGGTGGCGGCAAACGAACTGATTCGTGTCGAACAAGCTGCGCCGGTCGAAACACCAACGCCGACTCCGGCGCCACGCATCGCGGAGAAATTAGCGCTGACCGCAAAAGGCCGAAAGCTCGCCAAAGGCGAAAAGGCCTCGCCCACACCGTCAGCAGTCGCAAACAAACCTGCGGTGACGTCGACCCCAGCTGGTATCGCTGCTGCCTCAACCGCGCCGCGCGCGAACGTTTCCGGAACTTCATCATCACCTGCTGTCGCCGTGGCGGCGCCGAATGCGCCGGCGATTCCACCTGCAAATCCCGATTCAACTCTCGCCTCGACCGCGGGCGGCGGATCTTGGAAAACCTATCCACCGGGGAAAATGCCGGTGGGCCGTCTTATTAATCCGGCCGATCTCGGCGACGTCGCCGATCACGGACTCGCAGGCGAACGCGTTTATCTGCGCGGACAATTCGTGGTCAATTTCGCAGAGGCGAACCGCGCCGTTCTTCGTCCGAAAAATAAACTTACCGACACCGTCCTGCATTTCGGCGCGCCCTCACTGACTCGCATCGTGGTCGAATTTCCCGCCGGCTACACGCCGCCCGCGCAAGGATCAGTCGTGACGCGCGACGAAGCGCGTCCTTACGAAATCACCGAAGTGCGCAAGCAATCCGACGGACAACTCAACGTTTTCGTCCGCGAGATCATGCAGTAGCTATTCCTCCGCACTTTCAAACGCGCTTGCGTTTTGGAGTGCGCCCGTGCTCCGGCGCTTTAGCATTCTGGCGCGCAGAAAAAGCGGCGCAGCGGCGCCGCACTCCAAAACGCAAGCGGTAGCCAAAATTTAATCGCCGCGCGTTTCGCCGATCACCGTATTATTTTCGATTTGGAAGCTTTGGATGTTTCGCTTGTCCAACCAATCGGAAATCACGCTGCGCAGCGATTTCATCCCGAGAAATCGCTGATCGATTACACTGTCCGGAACGTTTTCACCGGACAAAATGACGTTGGAAATTTCCGCCTTGCCCGGGTCGCCGTCGGCTGACGCCTTTACCGTGCCTTCGCCATTAAGATAGCGACCCTTAAGCATCGGCACGTTCTTGAGCGCCATACTAAAGCGAACTCGCGCGACATTATTGTCGATTGTGACGCTCACTTGCGCGTCCTTGTTATCTTGCAGCAACGAATTTATTTCCTCTGCGCTCAACGCGATCCGCGCTTTTTCGTTTCGCTTGCCCGCCTTTTCAAAAGCTTTCCAATCGGTCTCTGTTTGCCTCACCGCGACTGGTGTGGCCCTTGCCGCGCCCGCGTCCGCGTCCGGTTCTTCGGAGGTTTCCTGGTTGGGCAGCGTCATCGGTTCCGGCGAAGTATATTTGTGTTTGTAATGATGAACCGCCCAGAGCCCACCGCCGAAAAAAGCGATCGCGAAGAAGACAATTAGCGCGAGCAGTGTTGCGCAACCCATGCCACAGCAACCGCTGCCTGCGTTCGGTGGTGGAGCTGGTGCTGCAGGGTTTTCGTTCATGATTTTTCCTGCGCGAGTTTCGCCTGCGTGGCCATCAATTTTTCGTAAAGACTCTGCAAGCCTTCTGACAACAGACGCGTTCCAGTCAGCATCGGCATGAAATTCGTGTCGCCGTTCCACCGCGGGACGATGTGCAGATGCAAATGATCCGGCACGCCTGCACCCGCGCAGGTGCCAAGATTGATTCCAATGTTGAATCCCTGCGCCTTCATCGTCTCGCGCAACAAACGCCGTCCATGCGCGGCCAGTTGCCACAGCTCAACAATTTCGTTTTCGCCTAACGAGTCGATCTCGCCCGTTTTTCGATACGGCACGGCCATGAGATGCCCAACCGCGTAAGGATAGCGATTCATCATCAGAAAGGCGTTCTTGCGCCGCGCGATCACCAGATGCGCCGCGTCGTCGCTGGCACGCGCAGCTTCAGAAAGGAAATCGGGATTCGGATTTTCCTTCTCGAAATACTCCACGCGCCATGGACACCAGAGTGTCTCAATTTCAGTTTTCGGAAAATCGCTCACGAGGAAGGAACAGTTGTGTTGAACGCCTGTGAAGTCGAGTAGCGGTTCATCTCCGCAAGAGAAAATACCGCCGCGGCTCGCCGTTAACCACGATCGATGCTTCAAGTCCCGCCGGTTTAGCCCCGTCCATTTCTTTCAGCAGTTGCGCCTGCTCTTCCACAGGCGCAACCAACGCGTCGAGCGCTCCCGCGTTCCATCGCTCGACTGCTTCGGCCGGCCTAACGAATCGTGTCCGACGCAAATACAAGAGCAACCCTTCCTCCTTTCCACCGATCACTTCGTAGCGCCAATTGTTCGCCGCCGCCTCGTGACGAACTTGCGTGCCAAAGCGAGCCAAGGCGCCTTCATCATCGCGATATGCGCGAAAGATTCTCTGGGCCGAATATGCGCCGGTGAAAAATAGCGCCGCGATCAGCGCAATCGCCGACCAGCGGCGAGCCCGAACCGGCCGCGCCGAAAACTGTGCTGCGAGCAGCAAACATAATGGCGGCACGATGGGAAATATTCGATCGACGCGCTTCGAGGGAATCAGTGACATCACGACCAATCCGCCTAGGCTCCAAACGACCAGCCAGAAAATATCCGGAGAACATTTTTCTCGAGCACGCCAGGCGGCCACTCCCAGGCCTAACGAGAGCAAAATCCAAGGCGCAAATTTTTGCAGCAGATGCGGCAAATAAAAATAGAAGGGCTGCGGTCGATGCATCGTCTCGCCGAAGCGCCCGGCAAATTCCTTCAGCACCACTTGCTCATAAAAGCCAGGGACCCACTGGATTCCCGCTGCGACCCACAGTCCAAAAATTGCCAGCGACGCAATCCATGGCCACCAACCACACCATGCACTCACTGCTTCCTCGCGTTTCCAAAGCTGAAAGGCGACGATGCCCGGAAACAGGAACGCATAGACAATCGGCCCTTTGATCAACATCGCCGCAGTCAGCAGCGAGAACATAATTACGCGATCGTGCGAATTCCATCGCGTGCGCGTGCGGATTTTTTCCCAGATTTTCCAGCCCAATAAAAAAACTACCAAGGCCAGGGGCATGTCCGTTCGCACCAATGTCGCCAGTCTCGGCGAGAGCAGATTCAAACCGAATGCACCGAGCGCGATCGTGCCTGCGGCAAATCCGTAAACATCCGCCGCGCGCAGCAAAACCAGGGCAATTGCCAGCGCCGCCGCCAACGATGGCAACCGCCACGCCACTTCCCACGAGCGAGTGATTTCGTAGCAGGCCGCCGAAATCCAACCGACTAACGGCGGCTTCGTCGCGATCTTCTCGTTAGGCGTGTGCTGATAAATCCAATGGCCTTCATTCACCATCTCGAAAGAAGTGAAGGCTTGTTTCGCCTGATCGTAGTTATCGAGATGCCACGGCAAATTTGTGATCGCGAAGAGCAGAATAATCATGATCCACACGGCGCCTCGCAGCGCAGGTCGCCCCAGAAATTCCACTTCTCTCAATCCCGCCACAATATCGCCCGTATCGGCGCGCCGTCGGCGCCGGAAATTTTCAAGGGCAGTCCAACGAATTGATATCTTCCTTCGCGAATCTCACTGAGATCGAGTGACTCGATAATGTTAACGCCCGCTTTGCCTAACGAGTGGTGATTGGCCAAATTCTTCGCGTCTATCTCGTCCACTGAAGGCAAATCGAGACCGAGCAACTTCACTCCCCTCGCCTGCAGCCACGAGGGAACTTCCGACGCAATCACAGGAATCTTTTCCGGGAATTTTGTCGAGTCCGGCCACAAGTCCGTTTTCAACAACAGGCGTGGGGCTGTGCTCAAGGCGGCCTCCATCCCTTCGAGATCACCGACCCCGATCTTTGGCAGCGCGCCGTCTTGAAAAAGCTTGGTCAGATCAATTACCACGGCCGGACCAAAATAGGTTTGCAGTTCCGCTTTTTCCATCGTCCAGCCGGCAGAATCAAAATGAAATTCCGCGTCGGCGTGCGTGCCGTTGTGCACACTCATTTCGATCGCACCCACATTCACACAGCTGCCCTGCGCGATCTGTCCCTTCAGTTTGAAAGTAAATGGAGTGTCGCCCGGCCAGGGCGCGAGATCATTCGTTAGGCGACGCGAGATGTCGAAAATCTTCATACCGCAAATCGCCGCGCTAATTGCACAACTCGTTTCACCAGTTGCGCACGACTTAGCTTTCTACTCTCTTCGATCTCTTGCACGAGTCGCGAACCGACCACCGCCGCATCAGCGTAGCGACAAACTCGTCGCGCCTGCTCGTCTGTTGTAATTCCGAAGCCGACCGCGACCGGCAAATTCGTCAGGGCGCGAATTCGCCTAACGAGTTGTTGCGACTCATCCGCCAGGCCGCGAGTCGTACCCGTAACACCAGTGCGGGCGACGACGTAAATGAACCCGGTTGCCATGCGCACAATCTGTTTCAGTCGCTTATCTCCCGTGGTCGGAGTGACGAGAAAAATCAGATCGATGTTTTTCTCTCGCAGTTTCTTCTGCAGCGAACGGGCCGCTTCCGCCGGCAAGTCCACGACCAGCACGCCACTCACCTTTGCCTGCGCGGCCGCGCGCACAAACTGATCCAAGCCGAATTGCAGAATAGGATTGTAATAGCCGAACAAAACAATCGAGGCGCGCTCCTCACCGCGAGTTCTTTTCAACATTTCGAGAATCGCCGAGAGCGTCGTGCCATGCCGCAAGGCGCGTTGTCCGCTTCGCTGAATGGTCGGTCCATCCGCGGTGGGATCGCTAAAGGGCACGCCCACTTCAATCGCCATCGGCTTGAGTCCACTCAGCCCCGAGATCAGGGCCGCGCTTGTCTTCAAGTCCGGATCACCAGCGACGATGAACGGGATAAATCGCGCGCGATCCCTCGTCCGAAAGCGACTCATCGCCTAACGAGTGGTTGAACGCTGGCTAAATCCTTGTCGCCGCGGCCGGACAAATTTACCACGATCGCTTTACTGCGCGAAAGCCTTCTCGCTAAACGCACCGCGTAGGCCACGGCGTGCGCCGATTCCAAGGCGGGAATAATTCCCTCCATTTCGGCCAGTAATTGAAAACCGCGCAGGGCTTCGGCGTCACCGACCGAAACATATTCGACGCGTTTACAATCGCGCAGGAAGGAGTGCTCCGGCCCGATGGCCGGATAATCGAGCCCGGCCGAAATCGAATGCGTGTTGGAAATTTGCCCGTCTTCATCCTGCAAGACGTAGCTCATCGTGCCATGAAGAACACCCGGCTTGCCGCCGCCATTGCGCGCAAAGCGGGCTGCGTGCTCGCCCAGGTGTTTGCCTTTGCCGCCAGCTTCGACGCCGATCAATCGCACTTTCCCATCGCCGAGAAAGCGATGAAAAATTCCGATGGCATTCGATCCGCCGCCGATGCAGGCAACGATCGCATCCGGCAACCGTTTTTCGCGCGCGAGAAATTGCCGACGCGTTTCTTCGCCGATCACACTCTGAAATTCGCGCACCATTAGCGGATAAGGATGCGGACCGAGCGCGCTGCCTAACAAGTAGTACGTCTCGCGCGCATTCGCCACCCAATCGCGCAAGGCTTCGTTGATCGCATCCTTAAGCGTGCGCGATCCGCTTTCGACCACGCGCACGTCTGCGCCTAACAAGTGCATGCGTAAGACATTCGGCGCCTGCCGGCGCACGTCTTCCGCACCCATGTAAACGATGCATTCGAGATCGAGCAACGCACACACAGTCGCGGTCGCAACGCCATGTTGACCCGCGCCCGTCTCGGCAATGATGCGTTTTTTGCCCATGCGTCGCGCGAGCAAACCCTGACCCAATGCGTTGTTGATTTTGTGCGCGCCGGTGTGCAGCAGATCTTCGCGTTTCAAAAAGATCCGCGCCCCGCCGGCGTGCTCGGTCAAGCGCGCCGCGAAGCCGAGCGGGGTCGGTCGTCCGGAATAATTGCGCCGCAATTCCGCCAGCTCGCGCTGAAATTTTTTGTCGCGTTGCGCGGAATGAAAAGCATTCGTTAGGCTTTCGAGCGGTGCGATCAGCGTCTCGGCCACAAAGCGCCCGCCGTAGGCTCCCCAAAACCCGTCCCCATCCGGTTCCGAACGAAATTTCTTCATCGGCAGGCGGCGATAAAGCGATGAACTTTTGCGCGATCTTTTTTTCCCGGTTCTTTCTCGACTCCGCTGCACACATCGACGGCAAAAGGCCGAACGGTGGCAATGGCCGCGCCCACATTATCACTCGTTAGGCCTCCAGCCAGGAAGAGCTGCCGATTTCCTCGGGGAAAGTCTGCGGCGATTTTCCAATCGAAAGTTTCGCCCGTCCCGCCGCGACCCTTCACGTTCCAGGCGTCCAATAAAATTGCATCGCACACATAAGCACTCGTCAGACTAAAATGCGGTGCGACGCGGAGTGCCTTGATCAGATAGGGCGCGCCCAACTGAGTTGCATACTCGACCGGTTCGTTTCCATGCAACTGCACCGCGTCGAGGTTGAGGGTTCGAACGGTCGCGCGCACGAAATCTAATTCCTGATCGACAAAGATCCCGACGAATTTCACCTCCGAATGGGGCGGTCGAATTTCGTCGATGATTTCTCGGGCGGTCGAAACCGAAATGACGCGCATGCTCTGCGGCGAAAAATTCAGGCCAAGCATTTCCGCGCCCGCATCGGCGCAGAAGAATGCGTCGGCAACATTCGTTAGGCCGCAAATTTTCACCACCACCTCTTTCTCTTTCGCATCAGGCATGACAGAGAGATTCAATTAAGTTCACCGGATTGTCCGCGCGCATGAGCGATTCACCGATGAGAAATCCGTGGTAGCCGCACGCTCGCAACCGAGTGATGTCGGCCGCGCAGGAAATTCCGCTTTCGCTTACGAGCGTCGCATCGGCCGGCGCGAGCGACGCCAGCTGCACAGACGTTTCGAGCGAAGTAGCGAAGGTGCGCAGATCGCGGTTATTGACCCCGAGCAATTTTGCCCCGGAATTTTTCGCGCGCTCCATTTCGGCGACAGTATGCACTTCGATCAGGGCATCGATCCCCAGTTCGTCCTCTGCAAATTCCCGGAAACGCCGCAGCTCGTCATCGGGAAGCGCGGCCACTATGAGCAGGATCGCATCGGCACCGGCTTCGGCGGCTTCTTCGATTTGAAATTCATCCACCACAAAATCCTTGCGCAAAATCGGCAGATCGACCGCGACCCGCACCGCGCGCACATCTTCGATCGAGCCGTGAAAAAAATCCGGCTCAGTCAAAACCGAAATCGCGCAGGCGCCGGCCAATTCGTAAGTCATCGCGATTTCTTCCGGATTCGCATGTCGCTGAATCCAGCCTAACGAGGGCGAGGCGCGTTTGAATTCGCCGATGATATTCACGCCGTCGCTCGATCGAAGGGCGCGGCTCAGGCGATGATTTCCGCGCGCCGGTCGATCGATGGAGCGCGCGTTTTTTTCCACCGCGATGCGTCGACGGCGGTGCGCTAAAATTTCGTTGAGGAAATTCCTCTCACTCATCGCGAAGTTTTTCCACGGCTCAGGTGACCAGCGCGGTAACCGTTTCGAACTCTCGATAGGCCCCGGTGACCGCGATCTCTTTTAGAATCCGCACCGCCTCCCAGCATTCAACGAAAGTGTTATAGAGTGGCGCGGGCGCGAAACGGATCACATCCGGCTTGCGAAAATCCGGAATGACCCCCCGCGCGCGCAAAGCGAGCGACATTGCCTGCGCATCCTGGTGCTGAAGCGAAACATGCCCGCCGCGGCGCGCCGGTTCGCGCGGTGTTCCGATTTCGAAATCAAACTGCGCCAGCTCCGCATCCACCGCCGCAATGATGAAATCGGTCATGTCTAACGACTTCTGGCGAATGCGATCGAGTCCGGCTTCCTCAATCGATTTCAGCGCACCCTCGATCGGCGCCATGCTCAAAACCGCCGGCGTTCCGATCTGCAACGCCGAGGCGCCGATGCCCGGAAAAAATTCCTCCGACATCTCGAACATGCTTTCCTTATGCACGCTCCACCAGCCGGCCAGTCCGGCATCGACGCGTCCGTCGTCCGCGAAATGACGCTTATTAATATAGAGACCGGCGACCGAGCCCGGGCCCGCGTTCATAAATTTGTAATGGCCCCAGCCCGCAAAATCCGCGCCCCATTCGTCGAGCGAATGCGGCATGATGCCGACGGAATGCGACATGTCGAACCCGATGATAACGCCGTGTTTCTGCGCCGCGCGGCAAATTCGCGAGAGGTCAAGCAGCTGCCCGGTCGTGTAAACGACCGAAGGAAAAAGCGCCATCTGCAATTCAGGATTCGCCAGGGCCTGTTCGATCCGTCCTTCGTCCAAAAAACGCGATTCATCCGCCGGCACGATCACGATGTGCTCATCCGGATCGAGTCCGCGCAAACGCAAATGACTGCGCAATGCGTAGCGGTCGGTCGGAAAAGTATGCGCATCGATCAAGACTTTCGTTCGCTTCGCCTTCGGTTTGTAGAGCGTCGAAAGCAGTTGATGCAGGTTGATCGTCATTGAATTGGCGATGGCGATTTCGTCTGCTTCCGCGCCGACTAATTTGGCCACGCGCGCCGCGAGCGTTTCCGCCATGGTGAACCACGGGGTGTCGCCGGCCAGCCAGCCGCCAATTCCCCCGGTGCGCCATGCCTCCAGGACGCGGACCAGACTTTGCTCGGCATCGCGGGAGAGGAGACCGAGCGAATTGCCGTCCAGATAAATCTGGCCTTCGCGCACGTAGAACCGGCGGCGGAATTTGCCTAACGAGTCGTTGGCGTCGAGTTGTTGCGCGTCTGCGCGTGAGGTCCCTTTCACTAGAACCGCGATGCTACGAGCGATTGCGCGGCGAGGCAACGCGGCTGCTAATTTTCGATCAGACTGGTCAATTCCATTTTGACCGCATCGACCAAACCCTGGTCGGTCAGCTTGAGTGCCGGAATCGGCGAGAGGCTTAGGAAGGAGAGCGACATAAAAGGAGCCGGCAGTTTGCTGCCAAGTTTGCCCGCCGCGCTTTTGAGCGCTGCGATTTTCTCGACAACTTCCGCGAGCGGTCGATCGGAAACCAGGCCCGCGATTGGCAATGGCAAGGCCGCGATTTCTTTTCCGTTCTCGATTGCGACTTGGCCGCCGCCCATTTTTTGCAGCGCGCTAATGGCCGCGACCAGGTCGCTGTCGTCCACGCCGACAACGACAATGTTGTGCGCGTCATGCGCCACGGTCGAACCGAGTGCGCCGTGCCTGAGTTGAAATCCGCGCACAAAACCGACACCGACATTTCCGGTGGCGTTGTGCCGCTCGACCACAATCAATTTCAAAATATCGCGCGACGAATCGGAAACGATCCGGCCATTCTCAATTTTCGGCTCCACGCTGATGGCCGTAGTCACGATTTGATCGGGCACAATTTCGATCACTCGAATCTTCTTGGCGTTCGTTCCATCGATCGCAATGTCCTCCGCGCCGCGGAAGCGAATGTTCATGGTGTTGCGTGGTGGCTTTGTGGTCGCGACTTCCGCGCCACAATATTCACCATTCTCTGCGACCAATTCCCCCTTTTTGTAGACGCGCCTGACGACAAACTTTTCCAGATCGTCGAGCACGATGAAGTCCGCCCAATAGCGAGGCGCGATCGCGCCATGATTGCGCAGACGATAATGGCGCGCGGTATTTATCGTGCCCATTTGGATCGCCGTGATCGGCGCAACGCCGAGTTTGATAGCTTTGCGAATCGAATGGTCGATGTGACCTTCGCTCAACAAATCGCCGGGCAACTTATCATCGGTGGCGAAGGAACAGTTCGCGGAATTTTCTGGCCTAACGAGTGATATGATGTGTTCGAGATTTCGCTCGGTGCTTCCTTCGCGCACGAGCAGATGGACGCCGAGACGCAACTTCTCGCGCGCTTCTTCCAGATCCGTGCTCTCGTGATCGGAGCGCACGCCGGCCAGCGCGTAAGCGTTCAAATTCTTCCCACGCAGCCCCGGCGCATGTCCGTCGATTAGTTTTCCTTTGCCTGCGCGAATCTTGGCCAGCTCGCTTTCCTTTCCGAGAAAAACGCCGGGATAATTCATCAACTCCGCCACTCCAGCGACGCGTTCGTCGTTGATCATCTCGGCGAGATCGGAAGCGTGCAGCCGCGCGCCGCTCGTTTCCAAATGCGTCGCGGGAATGCACGACGGCAGCATGATGAAAAAATCGATCGGCAAACCTTTGCTCGAATCGAGCACGTACTGAATGCCCTCCTTGCCGAGCACGTTGGTGAATTCGTGTGGGTCGATCACCATTGCGCCCGTGCCGTGCGGCACGACGGCGCGCGCAAATTCCGGCACTGTGACCATGGTGCTTTCGACGTGAAAATGTCCGTCGATCAGACTGGGCGCGAGATACGCGCCGTTCAAATCAATCACCTCGCGCGCCTCGTATTCGCCAAACCCGACGACGCGTCCATCATCGACCGCAACGTTCTCGCGATAAATCTCTCCGCTGAAAACATTAACAAGTTGCGCGTTTTTGAAGAGCAACTCTGCGGGCGTCTCCCCGCGCGCAACCTTGAGCTTGTGCGCAATTTCTCTCACGAGAGAACCTGCTCGGCCATGGCATGCTCCGGTCTTGCCTCCGTCGGCAACGAACTACTCGTTAGGCCGCGAATGGCGGTAAAGATTGCTTCCGGCGTTGCTGGGGATGCGAGCGGGACCTGACCACCATTTTTTCCGAAAGCCGCGACGGCATCGCGGATCGCTTCCCGCACAGAAAGCGCCAGCATTAGCGGCGGCTCGCCCACGGCTTTGCTACCATGAATGACATTCGACTGCGTTGCTTCGGTTAGCAGTGCCACGTTGAAAACATCCGGCGTATCGCCAATCGCCGGAATCTTGTAGGTGTCCGGCGAATGCGTCCGCAGTCGGCCCTCGGAATCCCAAACCAATTCTTCGCAGGTGAGCCAACCCGCGCCTTGCACGAAGCCGCCTTCTATTTGTCCGCGCGTGACCCCGAGATTCACCGGGTCGCCGGCATCGTGCAAGATATCGACCCGGCGGATGTGATGCATGCCGGTAAAGCCATCGAGTTCCACTTCACTGACCGCCGCGCCGACCGCGAAATAATGAAACGGTTTTCCGCGCCCGGCGACGCGATCGTAGGTGATGTCGGGCGTACGATAAAATCCGGTCGCGCTCAAACTCGTCCGCGCGAAATAGGCGCGTTGCAGCAATTCAGAAATCGGCAGTCGATTTTCCGGGGCGCTGCCATGGAAGAAAAAATTATCGGCGAAGACGACTTTGTGACGCGAAAGAGCGCGCCCGTTTTTTTCCTCCAACATCTCGATCGCGAAAGGCAGCAGGCGCAGGCGCAGCTTGTCACAGGCATTCTTGACGGCGGCGCCGTTTAAATCCGTGCCGCATGATGCGGCGGTTGCCGATGTGTTCGGCACTTTGTCGGTGCGCGTGGCCATGACGCGCACGCGATCACTCGTTAGACCAAGTTCGCGTGCTGCGATTTGCGCGATGTTGGTGTAAACCCCCTGCCCCATTTCCGTTCCGCCGTGATTCACCTGCGCGGTGCCGTCTTGATAAAGGAGAACGAGTGCGCCGGCCTGATTGAGATGCGTGGTGGTGAATGAAATTCCAAATTTCACCGGCGTGATGGCAAGACCGCGTTTGCGATTTGGTTGCTCAGAATTCCAAGCATTGATTTCCTCTCGACGCGCGCTGAAGTCACTCGACTTCAGCAGTTCGTCCCAAACGCGCTGAATTCGATTGTCTTCAATTTCCTGTCCGTAATGCGTGGTGTTGGTTTCGCCGCGACCGCGATACAGATTGCGTTGCCTAACGAGTTCTGGCGCGAGACCGGTCGAACGCGCGATGCGGTCGATAATTTCTTCCATAACCAGCATGCCCTGCGGCCCACCGAACCCGCGGAAAGCTGTGTTCGATGCGAGATTGGTTTTCATGACCGTCCCGCTGAAGGCGAGGTGCGGAATGTAGTAGGCGTTATCGAGATGAAAGACCGCGCGATCAGTGACTGCGCGAGAAAGGTCTAACGACCAGCCGCCATTCGAATACAAATCGATTCTCGCGGCGAGCAACATGCCGTCACTGTCGAAACCAACTTCGAATTTTCCGAGAAATGGATGTCGCTTCCCCGTGATCATCATGTCTTGATCGCGGTTGTAACGAATGCGCACCTTGCGTTTCGTTTTTGTCGCGGCCAGCGCCGCCAGCGCGGCCAATCCTGCGGCCTGCGTTTCTTTCCCGCCAAAACCTCCGCCCATGCGCGGGCACTCCACCACCACATTCTTCATCGGTTGCGCCAGCACGTGCGCGACGATGTGCTGCACTTCCGATGGATGCTGCGTCGAGGAACTGATGAAGACGCTGCCGTCTTCGCCCCCTTCGGCCCAGGCGGCGTTCGACTCGAGATAAAAATGGTCCTGGCCGCCAAACGAAAATTCGCCTGACAACTTGTTAGGCGACTTCGCCAGGCCGGATGCGACATCGCCGCGACGAATGAAATTCGGTTCGGTGTGAACGCTATTCGCCCCAATCGCCTCTTCGATGGTGAAGATGGGCGGCAGCGGTTCGTATTCGACGACAAGTTTTTCCGCCGCCGCGCGACATTCTTCCTGCGTTTCACCAACAACCAGCGCGATGATTTGGCTATGATAGAAAACTTCTTTGTCGGCCAATAAAATTTCATCGTGCCGTACCGCGCCCACGTCATTCAGTCCCGGAACATCTTCCGCGAGTAAGACCGCTTGAACGCCAGGCATGGCGCGCGCGGCCGAAGCGTCGCGCGCCAAGATTTTCGCGTGCGCGTGCGGCGAACAAACCGGCCACGTCTCGAGCATCGACTCTGCCTGAGCGCAATCATCCACGTAAATCGCCGCGCCATTGACATGTTTGTGCGCGCTCTCGTGCGGCAACGCATTTTCCTTTTCGGTCAGATATCGTCTGATTTTTTTCGACGGCGCTTCCTCTGCATCAGCAAAAAATTTGCGCAGCAGAGTCTTGATCAACTCCCGGCGATAGGTCGCACCGCCGCGGACGTCGGTGATCGGCGTGAACTCCGAGTCGAGCGTCGGCAAAATTTCCTCGCAGGTTTCGGCGCGCCAGCGCTTTCCCATCAGCGCTTCCTCAGTCTTGCGCGCGCGCATCGGCATGGTCGCGACGCCGCCGTAAGCGAGGCGCGCATGCACGATGGTCCCTCCGTCCGTTAGTCGTAGAGCGAACGACCCCGCGACCGTGCTGATATCCATCTCGCGACGTTTGGAAACTTTATAGAATCTGCGCACCGACCTTACGTCGGGCGAAATTCGCGGGAGCAAGATCGATTTCAAGATCTCGTTAGGCCGCAACGCGGTCTTGCGATAGGCGATGAAAAATTCTTCGACTGGCAGCACGCGTTCGGCATCGGCGGAGGCGAGAACAACCCTCGCGCCTAACGAGAGCAAAACCGGAGCGGAGTCTCCAATTGGTGACGCCGTCACGATATTTCCGCCCATGGTGGCCCGGTTACGGATCTGTCGAGAACCGAAGACCAATAGCATTTCGCGCAGTTCCGGATACTCCGCGCCTAACGAATCATCGATTCTGGTCAGCGTGGTGGCAGCGCCAATCACCCACTCCGTTTCACTTGATGTGATAGAAGACAATTCCGGAACCGCTTCGAGCGAAATAAGAATCGGGAACTTGCGAAATTTCTTCGTGATCTCGAGCCCGAGCTCGGTTGCGCCGGCAATAAGGCGCGCGTCCGGATTCTCCGCCATCATGGCGAAGAGTCTGGCGAGCGAAGTGGGTCGCAGAAATTTTTCGCCACCAAATGTGTATCGCGCCGGGCCCAGTTTTGTTTTGGCCGCCTTCAGTTGCTCATTAAATTGATCGGCACCGTTACGACTCGTTAGGCAATCCGCCATCGCATCGCGGATCGCGCGATAACCGGTGCAACGACAGAGATTGCCGCAGAGTTGCTCGTCGAGTTGCGCCGCGGTCTTGAGATCCTTGCGGTAGTAACCTTCGAACATCGACATGATGAAACCCGGCGTGCAGTAACCGCATTGCGATCCAAAATTTTCCACCATGGCGCGCTGCACTGGATGCATCTGCGCGCCGCCGACACCTTCGACCGTGATGATGTCGCGGCCGGCCATGAGCGGGAGCGGCACGAGACAGCTGTTGATCGCCCGGTAGCAACGCTTGCCGCGCGCATCGCGATCGACGATCGCGACTGAGCAGGCGCCGCAATCACCTTCCGCGCAACCTTCCTTCGAACCAGTGAGGCCGTTCGTGCGCAGCCATTCGAGCAGCGTGATGTTGGGCGAAACGGAATCGACGCGAACCGGATTCCCGTTCAATCGAAACTCGATCGCGTTGCTCATTTTCCGTGGCGCGATTCAAGGATCTTGAGAAACGAGCGCGAACGAATTTCCTCGATCGACAGGCCGGTCTCGAGCGCTTCGTTTTCCGTGATCGCGCCGCAAGCGATGCCGCGCAGGAAAAAATTCAGCAAACCCTGGCCGGTCGCGGCATCGTCAAAGACATCGCCGTGCAAAGAAGCGAGCGCGGCTTTTTCCACGAAGGCCTTGAGCCGATTGGAAGCACTCGTTAGGCCGCCGAGAAAGAAGTAGTAAACCGCTGCGTAACGCGTGACGAATTGCGCCGGATGCAAATCCCAACCCTGATAAAAACCGTTTCGGAGCGAGTGCATGTTGTCGTCGAAGCCAAGTCGCCACGCACCATGGACCGCTTCGCGGTTTTGACGTAGTTGTTCGTCGGCCAAACTCCCACCTTCACTCGCGCGATGCGGGCCAACCGGCAAAATGTTCGTCGCGCCATCGGAAAGATGCACGCCGGTTCCCGCGGTCGAGACGAGCATGACCTGACGCGCAAAATCACAGGCCGGATGCCGCATCGTTTGATAGGCCGCGGTGATGCCGCACGCCGCCGTGTAATCATAAACACCGAAATGAATGCTGCGGCAGCGGCCTTCCGCCGCTTCGATGAGTGCGTTGAGGGCGCAACCTCCGCGCTGATCGATGATCGCCTGCGGCGTTTCGATCATCGGCTCGAGATGCAGCGATCCGGCCGGCAAACCATTTCGCGCCTCCAGCATTTCGCACAAGCGCACGGCCGCATTCATTTGCTCTGGTATTTGAATTTTCGGGACGGTCACGACGAAATTTCCCGGCAAGTGATGTTGCGTTTCCGCCAGGAGCGAGGTGATGAAAATATCGAGCGTGCGCACACTGCGCGCGCGTAAATCTTCGTTGAGCGGCTTGATCCGAATGCCGATAAAGGGCGGCAACGTTCCCGCGGCCAAGCCTTGCGCAACTTCCACCGCGCTAGAGGCGGCGTGACCGTCCTCTTCGTGCTCGGCGCGATTGCCGTAACCATCTTCGAAATCGAGACGGAAATCTTCGATTGCCTCGCGCTGCAATTTCTCGGTGACGCGTTCGAAAATTTTCTGGCCCAAAACGCCTTCTCGATAACCGAGCACGCGCGCAAGCGTCTCCGCATCGGGCGCATACTCGTGCAGCGAGCGAAGTGCCACCGCGCCGAGTCGCTGGGCCGAGTCGGACTTAAAAAGATGCGCTCCACCGTAAACCGTGTGCACGGCCTGGCGCCGATTTGATTCGCCGGGATAACGCCTAACGAATGCTTGATTGGCTTCGCCGAGCCTGGCGCCGATTTTTTTAACTTCTTCCGGCCAAAGGCTGGTGCGCACTTTTACTTTCACATCAAGGAATTATCCGGCCTAACAAGTCGTCCATTTGGCGGCGAAAAAAACCTACCATTCTCGAAGACGGTTTGCCCTCGCAAAATTGTGCGAACGATTCGGTTGCGCAATGTGCGGCCAACGTAAGGACTGTGCCGATGGCGATAGTGTAGAGATTCCGCGGTAACGTTTTCTTCCCCGCGCGGATCAATCAGTGTCAAATCGGCATCGTGGCCAATTTCAATTCCGCCTTTTCCGCGAATGCGAAAGCGCTTTGCCACGCCAGCACTCGTTAGGCGTTCGATTTCAGCGCGCGAGATTTTCGCTTCGATGAGCAACGGCAGAAGATGCTGACAACCGGAAATGCCGCCCCAGACCTGAAAGAAGTCTGTCACTTCTTTCATTGACCACGGCGAGGGCGAGTGATCGGAACCGATGCTCGTGATGTCGTCCACTTGTCGCCAAAGATCGGCCTGTTCCTTCACCGAACGCAGAGGCGGAGCGCATTTTGCCACCGCGCCGAGTTCCACCATGTCCTCATCGGTCAGCAACAAATAATGCGGACACGTTTCACACGTGACATTAGCTCCGAGGGAACGGGCGTACTTCACGAGCGCAACTCCGCGACCGCAACTAACGTGTACGATGTGCAACCGGCAGCCGGCTTCGTGTGCGAGCTCGATTGCGGTTTTGATTGCCGCCAGCTCAACCTGTATCGGCCGCGAATTGAGATAATCCCGCACCGTTCCGTGGCTCGGCGTATTTTGTAACAACTCGTTAGACTCGGCATGCACCGCTACGAGTAAGTTCAATTCGGCGGCGCGCTTCATTCCGGCGCGCAAGGTCGCGAGATCGACTGCGGGAAAATCGTCGATTCCGCTCTCGCACATGAAAGCCTTGATGCCGACCACACCGCGCTCGCGCAGCGTTTCGAGTTGATCGATATTTCCCGGCACTAATCCGCCCCACAATCCGAAGTCGACTAACGAATGCTTTTCCGCGGCGGCGCGTTTCGCGTCGAAAGCCGGACCGTCGATCGTCGGCGGATGCGCATTGAGCGGCATGTCAAAAACCGTGGTTGTTCCACCGGCCACGACGGCGCGTGATCCGGTGGCAAAGCCTTCCCAATCGGTGCCGGGTTCATTGAAATGAACGTGCGAATCGATTACGCCAGGAAGAATTTCCAAGCGTGTGGCGTCGATCTCCGCCTTGGCCGAGCCGGTCAGATTCTGGCCTAACGAGACAATTTTTCCGTTGCTAATTCCGATGTCTTGCTCGCCGCGCACGAGCAAATCGAAATCGCTCATTCGTTGGGCAGAACCGGCGTTCCCCACACGCGCAGCCTGCTTACGCCGCCATCGGGGTAGATGTTCAGCCGCAGGTGCGTGAATTCTCCGGTCGGGGCGAGCTCCTTCTCGAAGAAATGGCGCGCGTCGGCCTGCAATTTTGTCCGCGGCAAAATTTCTAACCAGCACACCTGTTGCAGTTCTTCCATGGAAGATGCAGGCGCGGCATTGCAGCCTTCGATCGAACAGGTATCGGGATAGTTACCCTTGAAATGGTTCGTATCGATTTCGATTTTTTGAAGCGCCCCCGGCAAACCGAGTTTCAAAATTATCCAATCGTAGCCAGGTCCGCGCCGGCGCTTCGTTTCCCAACCGTCGCCCATGTTCTCCGAACGGCCGGGCATGATGAGATTGTTCATCGAACTGAAAAACATGTCGCTACAGGCTAGCGGCACCCCACCGTTTTCCACCGCCACGAGGTCGACCAGCTCGCCGGGTTTCACTTTGTTCCAGTCGGGCATCACCTGGCCGTAGACGCGCAATCGGGCGACGCCGCCATCCGGAATGATGTTTAAACGCAAATGCGTCCAAGCCTCGTCGCTCTTGATGGTGAAGAGATTTTGCGAGCCGCGATTTAGCGGCGACTTCTCGAGAACCGATTTCCAATCGAGTGTCTCGATGTCACCTGGCAAACCATTCGTTAGGCAAATGGCATCGAGGGAAGCGAACGGCGGATGATTGCCGAGAAAATGATTGGTATCGATGTCGACTTGTTTGATAACGCCGCGCAGCCCTAACTGCACCACGCACCAATCGTTTCCGGGCGCCCGACGACGTCGCGTCTCCCAGCCATCCATCCATTTGCCATGGTCGGTGTATTTGTCGGGAATGAAAATTCCGCGGCCTGGCTTCAAAAGGTTTTCTTTTTCGGCAAAAAATTCGTCGTTCGCCAGAACCGCCATTCCGCCCACGCGTGCGGCCGCAAGATCAACCAGTCCGGGCGGTGTGGCGTCAGCCGCACTCATCTAGGTTCCGCGGTAGGTAGTGTAAGCCCACGGCGAGACGAGTAGCGGCACGTGATACTTCGCCTCCGCGTCATCAATGGTGAAGCGCACCGGCACCCGGTCGAGAAAACGGCGTTCGCCAAAATAATCGCCGACGAAAAAAACGAGCTCGTAATTTCCGGCAGCAAATTCCTTGTCTGCGAGAAGAGGCGCATCGGTCCGACCATCCGCATTTGTTGTCACGGTCTTGAGCAGCTTGCCTAACGAGTAGAGCTCGATTTTCATTCCGGCGGCTGGAACGCCGCGGGCGGTGTCCAGCACATGAGTCGTTAGGCCTTTCATTTGAGTAAGTCGTGCAAACGCAGTTCCGTTATCTTGTAGATTTCTTCCAGCGCTGTTTTCATCTCGCGCTCCGGTGAGTTTTGCAAGCGCTCCGGAAACGCATGCAGGATCGCTTCCTTTTTGTTCAGCCGTGCGCAAATCACAAACGGAAATCCGAAGCGTTCGCGATACTGGGCGTTGTAGTTCTGAAATTGCTCCGCCTCACCCGCGGAAAGATTGCTCAAGCCGGCGCTCGCTTGTTCATTTTGCGACTCGCGAGTCAAGACCACGCGCGTGACCAAATCGGGATGAGCGCGGATGAGTGAAAGCTGTTCCTCGCGACTGGCGGCTTCCACGCTTCCGCATAAGGAGCTGTGTAAATCTCCGAGGCATGAAAAAGGCCTTCGCGCCCACGTTCGTTCGGCGATCCAAGGCGAATGCTCGAAGACTGGTCCGATGGTGCGCGCGAAAGTTTCACGGTCCATCGCATTCAACTCGGCGAGGTTTGGCATCGCGTTGTCGGCTTAAACGAATTAATTCTCATCGGCAATGACGAAGGTGACCGACCATCGCTACGGCAAAGCCCGCGTGCGGGTGCTGAAAATTTTGCGCGACGGTCCTACGCACACTTTGAAGGACATCGATGTGCGAGCGCTGCTGCGCGGCGATTTCGTTTCTTCCTACACCAGCGGCGACAACAGCAAGGTGGTCGCGACGGACACGATCAAGAACACGATCAACGTTTTGGCAAAACAACATCTCGGGCACGAGATTGAACGATTCGCGATCATTCTGGGAGAGCATTTCGTCTCGAAGTATTCCCAGGTGAAACAGGCGGAAATCGAAATTGCCGAGCGCAGTTGGCAGCGAATGATGATCAACGGAAAGCCGCACCCGCATTCCTTCGCGGCCGGAAGTGAAGCGCGAATGTTCACGCGTGTCGTTTGCACATCTAACGAGACCTCAGTGGCATCGGGTGTGCGCGATCTGCTGATTTTGAAATCGACCGGCTCCGGTTTCGAAAAATATCCGCGTGACGAATTCACCACTTTGCTGGAAACGAACGATCGCATTCTGGCGACGTCCTTCAGCGCGACCTGGCGATTCAGCGATCATCCGCAAAATTTCATCACCGTGAACGATGCCATTCTGGAAGCGATGCTGAAAATTTTCGCGGATAATTACAGCCCATCCGCGCAAACGACATTGTTTCAAATGGGCGAGGCGGCGCTTGCCGCATGCGGCAAGATTTCCGGGCTCGATCTCGCGATGCCGAACAAGCATTGTCTACTGATCAATCTCGCGCCCTTTGGCCTAACCAATGAAAACGAACTTTTCGTTCCCACGGACGAACCGCATGGCCAGATCGAAGTGACGATGGCACGCGATGACTGACGCGCTCCTGGCGGAATTGATCGCGGCGCGAGAGACGCGATCGCCGTGCGCTTTAGTCACGGTCGCGATGACGACGGGCTCGGTTCCGCGCGCGACTGGATCGAAAATGCTCGTTTACGCCGATGGAAGAATCAGCGGAACGATTGGCGGTGGAAAATTTGAAGCACTGGTGCGCGACGAAGCGATCGCCGCTATGCGCGATAAGAAAACGGTCTTGAAAAATTATCCGCTGCATGAAGGCGAACTAGATTCCTTCGGTGCGATCTGCGGCGGCGAAGCAACAGTCCTGATTGAACCGCAAACTCTAAACGAGGCCATCTTTCTCGTGGGTGGCGGACATTGTGCCAAAGCCATCGCAAGACTTGCGGCGGATTGCGGCTTTTGCGTGACTGTGATCGACGATCGCGCGGAATCATTGGGAGAGCTGCCTCCGCTGGTAAAACGCCTAACGAATGTAACGCCGGCTGATTTTATTCGCTCGCACGCGTGGCAGTCGGACGAAGGCCTCGTCATGGTAAGTCGCAATCACGAGATAGATCGGGAAGCGCTGGCCGTCGCAGTCGAGCAAACCGGGGCCGGTTATATCGGTATGATCGGCAGCAAGCGAAAGGTGCGAATGGTCTTCGACGCTTTGCGCGAGCGCGGAATTTCCGATGAAAAATTGGCCCGTGTCTATGCCCCGCTCGGAATGGATATCGGCGCCGATTCGCCGGCAGAGATTGCCATTAGCGCCCTGGCGGAAATCATCGCGGTGCTGCGCGGGCGATCAGGCGGGCACATGCGACAAAGTTGACGCTGCCCCTTCGGGAAAATACGCTGTGTTATGCCCCAGCTCGTCGATCCCCCCGCGCAATCTGTTCAACCGCCGATCGATCTCGAGAATTGGATCGAGGAAAACAAAGACCTTTTCAAACCGCCGGTCAGTAATCGTTATCTTTACGACGGGCGCGATTTTTTTGTCATGATCATCAAAGGTCCGAACGCGCGGAATGATTTTCACCAAGTCGATTCAGAAGAATTTTTTTATCAACTGAAAGGCGACATCAAAGTGCGTATCCGCGAAGGCGACCGCATCATCGATCATCTGGTGCGCGAAGGTGAGACATTCTTTATTCCGCCGAATGTAATACATGCGCCGGTGCGTCCGCCCAATACCCTGGGTCTGGTGGTGGAACGTCGCCGACCGGCCGGCGAACACGAGCACGTAATTTTCTATTGCGAGAACTGTGGCGCACTCGTGGAAGACATCGACTTCGATTGCGGCGACATCGTGGAGCATTTCAGCCAGGCGATGCTCGATTTTTGGAGCGATGACGCGCGCCGGACCTGCAAGAGTTGCGGCGAGAAAGTAAAAAAGCCGGAACCGGTGAAGCCGTTTTAGTCGATTGTGCCGGGTCGCATGAAAATCGACCTGCACACACACATCCTCCCGCGAGAGTGGCCGGACTTAGATGCGAAGTACGGCTATTCAGGATTCGTTAGGCTGGAGCATTATCGGCCGTGCTGCGCGCGGATGATGGTGGGCGAGCGCGTTTTTCGAGAAATAACCGACAACGTCTGGGATCCGCAGCGGCGCATCGAAGATTGCGATCGCGCCGGTGTTTCGATGCAGGTGTTATCGACGGTGCCGGTGATGTTCAGCTACTGGGCGAAACCGAAAGATGCGCTCGATCTTTCGCGGCGTTTGAATGATCACATCGCAGAAGTGGTACGCGCGCATCCAACACGTTTCGCCGGTTTAGGAACAGTTCCGATGCAGGATCCGGATTTGGCCGCGGCCGAGCTGGAACGTTGTATGCGCGAATTGGGATTGCGCGGCGCGCAAATCGGCACGCATGTTGATGCCAACGAGTATTGTTCGCCTAACGAGTGCAAGAACCTCGATGACGCAGCGCTCAATGTCGTCTGGAAAACAGCGGAACAATTGGAAGCGGCGATTTTCGTCCATCCGTGGGACATGCTCGGCAAACAACGCATGCCGAAATATTGGCTGCCATGGCTGGTCGGAATGCCGGCGGAAACTTCGCTGGCCATTTGTTCGATGATGTTCAGCGGCGTCTTCGATCGTTTTCCAAAACTGCATGTAGCATTCGCGCACGGCGGCGGCGCTTTTCCATTTACCATCGGCCGCCTTGAGCACGCTTTTCACGTCCGGCCGGATTTGGTGGCGATCGATAACAAGACGAATCCGCGCAGCTACCTGGCCAGCGAGGAAAAGCCTGCGCGACTTTATGTCGACTCGTTAGTCCACGATCGCGAGGCCCTGAAGTTTTTGCTGAAACTTTTCGGCGCGGAGCGCATCGCGCTCGGTTCTGATTATCCCTTTCCGCTTGGCGAGGAACGCGCCGGCGAACTCATCGAATCGATGAACGAAATTTCCGCGCAGGAAAAAACAAGCTTACTCTCGGGGACCGCCCGCGAATTCCTGCGCCTCGCTTAACGAGCGCCGATCCGATCGACTGGCGGCGCGTTGAGATTTTGCTGGAAGCCGTGCAGCATCTCCGACGCAGTCTGGCCTGTGTGGAAAATCTCCTGCAACAGCGGGGCAACATGCGCGCTTTGCAGTTCGAGTCGGAAAATAGTTTCGGCGAGCGCCTGTCGCACTTCGTAGAAAAGTCCGTCAAAGATCTGACTGAATTCCGTCTCGAGGCGCTCGTGAAATTCCTTGCGTGAAGCGCCGATCTTTTCCCGGAAATCGCGCAGAACACCGGTACGCCGCCAGAGCAGACCGACCGCCACCAAGCCAACACCAAGCCCGGCGAAAATGACGCCGAGGGCCCAGAGCCAGTTACTTTGCGAAAGCAACGCGATGCCGAGACCGACCACCGCCACCCCCGCGCCGGCGAACGCGAACCTTCGTACATCAGTCGTGCGCTCGATTTTGTCGGTCGCAATTTCGTCGCCTACGCGGATGCGATCGAGTTTGGAACGCAAGCGTTCGAGCATGGCCAGCCGATCGGTCGTCCGCGGCAGGTTGGCATTTTCGCGAATCCCTTCCTCGCGACCCGCAATGCTTCGCGCCACGTCGTCCAACATCGCTTGGATTTCGTCGAAAAGCTCTTGCGACAGTCCGGGTGCTTCGACTTCGATTCGTTTACGCGTCGATTCCTGCAAGCCCGACTCGAGCTGTGCGATCCATGTTTCCAGATCCTTGTCGCGCAAAAATGGAATGGCGCGGTGAAACAATTTTCCGACACGCAACCCTTCGGTAAAATCCTGCTCGGATTGGCTCGCGAGCTTATCGTAAGTGGCGCAAAGTTTCTCGATGATGAGCTGCTTGATTGACATGGCGGTCGCTTCGCGCGCCTCGACGCGCTTCAGCAGCCGCTGATAAAATTCGCGCTCGGCCGCGATGGCCTCGTTTTCCGCGCGGAAGTGCGCGTCCAACCTGTTCATGACGGTGCGCACCGTCTCGTAGCACCCTTCGACTTTGGTTCGCCACATCTGGCCTTGTGCCACGGCGTTCTGCAAAAAATGACGGAACTCCGCGAAGCCGCTGTCGGGATTTCCCTGCTGCTCGAGCCTTGCCGACAAAGTGAAAATGGCTGGCTCGGCGACGTTACGCGCGCGCGCGTACTGGCGGACGTGTTCGCGATTGGTCGTGAGCTCGGCCAGGCTGGCACGATCAGCTTGCTGCAAAACGAAAACCGTTTTCCGATGCCACTCTTTGCGCACGAGCGCGAGAAGTTCCCACGATGTTTTGGTGTGGGGATTGACTGCGGAAAAAACGAAAACGACCAGATCGCTCTGCGGAATGTATTTTTCCGTAAGCGTTTGATGATCGTGGATGATCGAATTCGTCCCCGGCGTATCGACCATGGTGACTTCGCGCAGCACTTCCTTCGGCAGAAAAACGCGCTCCCAGGAACGCGCCATGTTTGTCACTGCCGGTTCACTTCCGTAGACCAATTCTTGAATCGCGGCAGTGCACGGGCCGGGCGCAACCGGACAAACTTCCTCATGCACGAGGGCATTGATGAAACTGCTCTTACCCGCCTTCACTTCGCCCACCACTACAATGAGCGCGGCGGCCTGCAGATTCGTCAGACGGGTTCGCAGAATCTGCGTCGCATCGTAGTCAGCGCACTTTTCCGCGAGCCACAGCGAACGTTGCAGGAGAACGCGCAGCGCTTCCAATTGCTTCGAAAGATCCGGTCCGAGAATACGCGGTTGCGGTCGCTCTTCGAAGCCGTTGAAGATTTGTGGTTCTGCGATATCGAGCACAGGTGGCCGATCATATTGATCGCACCCGCCGCTGCCTATTCGGAATTTCGAAAACTTGAATTTTTCTCGTCCCTCAGCAGACGTGGCGCAGATATTCACGGTCCCACGCTGCCGTAATGCTCTCGCGCGGCGAATATGGTCCGGGACGATAGGCCCGTGAGGCGATCCCCTGCTGGCTTAGCTCGCACACATGCCAGTCCTGTTTGTTGGTTACGTCCCAAAACTCAATCGCGTCCTGCGGGTGAAAATCTTCGCGCGCGAAAGCGTCGGGATGAAAAAACCAATCGCAAAGAATCGTCGTGCGGTCTGGCGCCCGCGGCCAGATTTGATGCACCATGACGTAGTCGGGATGCATGCTCAGCAGCATGTTCGGGAAAATGGAATAATAAAAAACTCGCGCGTGATCTTCGCCTTGAATTTCGCCTACCGGCAACGCACACGCGTTTCCGCTCATGGTGAGACTCGCGCCTTTGGCGATCGACATGAATCCGCCGAGAAACGGACCTTCCACGAAATCATTTTCCGCCGAATCGTACGGCGAAACTTTCGATAACATTGGATGCACACCCGGACAGTGATAACACTCGGAGTAATTCTCAAAGATAAGTTTCCAGTTCGCATGCACGTCGTAATGGATGCGCTTGCCTGAACGAAGTTGCGGCAGGTTCCAGTGTTTGAACTTACCGGCCAGCGGAGCAAACACTTCCTCCAGCGCCGCCGGATTCTCCGCCAGATTCACGAAGATGAATCCTTCCCAAAGTCCGAGATGGACTGCGCCTAACGAGTAGTTCGATTTGTCGAACCCAGCCGCCTTATCCATGTTCGGTGCGCCGCTCAACCGGCCATCGAGCGCGTAAGTCCAGGCGTGATACGGGCATTGTATCGCAGCCGCATGCCCAGTCGCATTTTCGCACAAGCGCGTCCCGCGATGCCGACAGACGTTATAAAAGGCGCGAATGATTCCCTTTTGGTCGCGCACGATAATCAAACTCTCCCTCGCGACTTCAACGACCAGATAGTCTCCCGCGCCTGGGAGCCGACTCTGGTGACCGATACAGACCCACTGCTTGGAGAAAATCGTCGCCTGTTCCTCCGAGAAAACTTCCGGCGAAACAAAATAACGCTGCGCTAGTGTCGTCGCGCCGGCGCTGAATGTATCCGTCGTCTTGCGAAAGATTGGCCTAACGAGTCGTTGAGTCACAAAAATAGACCTGATTCATCTGCATTATGTCCTATTCGCCCGCCCTCGCTTCCGAAAGACTAATCGCAAATATGAAACGCGCCTTTCTCTTTATTCCTGCTTCTTTTCTTCTCTCCACCCTTGTTCTTTTTGACGCCGAAAGCCAGCCGGATGACCAAGCCGCGCTCAAAGAGCATCTGGTAAGTTTGGAAAAACAGTCGTGGGAAGCCTGGAAGAATCGCGACGGAAAGTTTTTCCAAGACTTTCTTTCGGACGATCACGTCGAAGTAGGTTTCGGCGGCGTCGCTGGCAAAGCCGACATCGTGTCGTTCGTCGGCAGTCCCGTCTGCACGGTGAAGAGCTATGAGCTCGATCACTTCGAACTAAAGATGCTCGATAAAAACACGGCGCTTCTTACTTATCGCGAAGCGCAGGACACCGTCTGCCACAAACCTGTGCCATCGCCCTGTTGGGTTAGCTCGCTCTACATGAAGCGCGGCGATCGCTGGTTGAATGTTCTTTACCAACAGAGCCAGATAGAAAAATAACTGCGGTGCGTGCCAACGATAATTAACGCGCTGGACGATCCGGATGCATTCTCGATCGAAGACGAGAAATTCGATCGCATCTTTCCGCCTAAGCTTCGAAAACTTTCTTCCCTTTTCTGGACGCCGGTAGCCGTCGCGACCGAGGCGGCCAAGTTCCTGGCCACGGCGCCCGGCGTTCGCGTATTGGATATCGGATGTGGACCTGGAAAATTTTGCCTGGTGGCTGGCGCATTTAGCGATGCCCACTTCACCGGGATCGAGCAAAGGGCCGAACTAGTCGCGGCCGCGAAGAAAGCCGCGGCGAAATTGAGTCTAACCAGCGTCGAATTCCTTCACGTCAACATGATGGATATCGATTTCGGTAACTACGACACCTTCTACCTCTTTAATCCCTTTGAAGAAAACATGCACGGACACAACATCGATTCCGCTGTCCCGCTCTCGCAGGCCCTGTTCAAGAAATACACCGACTACGTTTCGGAGCAATTAGGCGCGCGTCCCATTGGAACGCGGGTTGTAACCTACGCTGGGTACGCCGACGACATCCCATCGTGCTACGATTGTGAGTCGGCTTTGTTTGGCGACGACTTGAAGTTCTGGATCAAGAATCGTGCACACGATCCTGCGCTCGAGCGACTAAGTCTTAAGACTTCGCGGAGCTACCGCGGTTCGCAAGGATGGCGCTCACCGCGGTCCCCGCGTCCGGCGATGGTGTAACTGAGATTACTACGAACTTACTCGTCGGCGTGTTCGATCGTTCAGCAACGCTGTTGATAGGAACAAGGACGTTAGCTTCCGGAAAATAAGTAGCTGTGCAACCACGGGGTAAGTCATAAGGCGCAATCTGAAAATGACCGGCAACGCGTTCTTCGCCTTCGTAATGACTCGTGAGGTCGACGAGCTGGCCTTGCTGCAAACCGGCGACGGCGACGTCTTCAGCATTCATAAAAATGACGCGACGGCCGTTATAGATGCCGCGGTAACGATCGTCCAAACCATAGATGTGCGTGTTGAACTGATCGTGCGAGCGAATTGTCATCATGATGTACTTGCCGGGCTCCATCTCGTGCCGCGAAATCGGGTGCACGGTGAATTTCGCTTTGCCGATCTCGTTGTTAAACTTCCGCTTATCGCGCGCGTCGTTCGGCAAATAGAAAATGTCGCTGGCTATACGTTCGTTGAAATTCTCGAAGCCGGGAATGACATGATCGATGTGATCGCGGATACGATTGTAATTACCTGCTAGCCCGCGCCAATCCACCGTCGTCCGATCGTTCAGAGTCGCCCGCGCTAGTCCGGCGATAATAGCTGGCTCGCTGCGCAAATGTTCGCTGGCCGGCTCGAGCGTGCCGCGCGATGAATTGATGATTCCCATCGAATCTTCCACGGTAACAAACTGTTCGCCGTCGGCCTGGCGATCTATTTCAGAACGACCTAGACACGGCAAGATCAAGGCGGTCACGCCCGTTACCAGATGCGAACGATTCAATTTAATCGCGACATGCGCCGTTAGCCTGCATCTACTCAAAGCTTTCGCGGTGTATTCGGTATCAGGCGTAGCCGAGAGAAAATTTCCGCCCATGGCGACGAAGACTTGCACGTGACCGCGATGCATTTCCTTGATCGTCTCGACCACGTCGTGTCCGTGTTTTGCCGGCGGCCTGAAACCGAATTCGTCGCCGAGCTTGTTCATGAACTTGTCGTTCATGCGCTCCCAAATTCCCATGGTGCGGTCGCCCTGCACATTCGAGTGGCCGCGCACCGGACAAGGGCCCGCACCGGGCCGGCCGATGTTTCCGCCTAACAAGAGGAAGTTGACGATTTCCTGAATGGTATCGACGGCGTTTTTGTGCTGGGTCAAGCCCATCGCCCAACAACAAATAATGCGCTTCGAGTTCGTCGCGATGTCAGCGGCGGCGCGAATTTTATCTCTCGTTAGGCCGCTGCCGACCAAGACGTCGTCCCAACTGGCGGCACGCAGATCGGTGATGAATTCCTCATAACCCACGCAGTATTCGCGAATGAAATCGAGATCGAAGACCGTGCCCGGTCGCGCGTCTTCCGCGGCCAGCATTTCCTTCATCATGCCTTTCAAAACGGCGACGTCGCCGTTGATGCGGATCTGCAACCAGAGATCGCTCAGCTCCGTTCCTTTCCCGAAAACAAAACCGGGAAGGCGAAGCGGATTCTTTAAGTCCTGCGGATTCTTGAAGCGAAAATTTCCGATCTCCGGCATGGGATTGATCGAAATTATTTTCGCCCCCCGTTCTTTGGCGCGCTGCAAACTCGAGAGCATACGCGGATGATTCGTTCCCGGATTCTGTCCGATGATAAAAATCGCGTCGGCCTGATCGAAGTCTTCCAACTTCACACAACCTTTGCCGACGCCGATCGTTTCGGTCATGGCTTCGCCGCTCGATTCGTGACACATATTCGAGCAATCGGGCAGATTGTTCGTGCCGAATTGCCGCGCAAAAAGCTGATACAAGAAGGCCGCTTCATTACTGGTGCGGCCGCTGGTGTAGAAAGCCGCGGCGTCCGGAGTAGCTAACGAGTTCAATTCGTTAGCTATTAACTGAAAGGCATCATCCCAGGAGATAGCTTCGTAATGCGTCGCGCCCGGCCTCTTCACCATCGGTTGAGTTAGCCGACCTTGTTGGCCTAACCAGTAGTCGCTCTGCTCTCGCAGGTCATCGAGCGAATGCGCGCGGAAAAAATCAGGCGTGACGCGTTTCGTCGTGCCTTCATCCGAGATGGCCTTGGCGCCGTTCTCGCAAAACTCCGCCACCTGCCGGCGGTTATCGGGACTCGGCCAGGCGCAGCTTTGACAATCGAAACCATCCTTTTGATTTACCTTCAACAGTGCCTTGACCCCGCGCGCTAAACCCATTTCGCCGACGGCAAATTTCGTCGTCTGATAAACAGCCGGCATGCCCGCCGCGACAGGATGCGGCTCGGTAATCCTCGCCGCCTCTTCTTCCAAGGGAGTCCGCGCGCCGGGCGTCGGTTTTTCCTGATCGCGCTCCGCATGATCGGCCGGCGGGGTTAACGGCGCGCCGGCAGTGAGCGACTCCGGTTTTTGATGAACGGTATCGAGATGCGGCGCGTCGCTCATACCGGTAATACGTTTCGCAAGCGCGAAACGATTGCGCAAACTGAAAGCGTTATCCGAAAAGCGCTTTCAACTTCAGCGCCGTCGTCCAAATGCCCCAGACCAGCGGCACACCAACCACCGTCCAGTAAATCAAAAACCGCATGGCGCTGCTCCCTGGTTGCGTTTCTTTGTTCATGAAAATTCGTTCCGTTACTTCATTGCGTCCCCGCGGTAGTGAAACCGTTCATCCACCGGCCTAACGAGTAGATTGCAAATCAATCCGATCACCAAAAGGCCCGCCATTAAATACATCGTCGGGGCGTAGAGATCGACCCCGGTCGCGCCCTGACTCTTCAGATGTTCGCGAATGTAATTGACCAGCACTGGCCCGAGAATTCCTGCGACCGACCAGGCGGTCAGCAATCGCCCGTGAATCGCGCCGACCTGCATCGTTCCGAAAAGATCTTTCAGATAGGCGGGGATGGTGGCGAACCCGCCGCCATACATGCTCAGGATGATAGCGCAGACGCCGACGAAAAACGCGACGCTGCCGCTGTGGCCGGATAATGGAATAAGGCAATACAAAATTGCGCCTAACAAGAGGTAGATGACATAGATCGTTTTGCGTCCGGTGTAATCACTCAGCGACGACCAAATGAATCGGCCACCCATGTTGAACAAACTCAGCAGCGCGACGAAACCACCTGCCGCCGCCGCCGTGATTCTGCCGGCAAACATTTCCTGAATCATGGGCGAGGCCTGCTCGAGAATTCCGATGCCAGCCGTGACGTTAAAGCAAAGCACAATCCAGAGGAACCAGAACTGGCGCGTGCGCCACGCTTGATCGAGCGCAACGTTTCCGCTCGTAATCAAACCGCGCTGATGCGTCGGCGCGACGTAGCCGGCCGGTTTCCAATTTTCCGCAGGCACACGCACGATGAACGATCCGAAAAGGATGAAGCAAAAATAAATCAGGCCCATCGCGACGAAACTTTGCAGCACGCCGGTGTTGGTGGCGGATTTGAAATGGTCCATCAGCAGAAGACTTAGGTTCGACCCGATAAAGGCACCGCCGCCAAAACCCATGATCGCCATTCCAGTCGCCATGCCCGGTCGATCGGGAAACCATTTCACCAAAGTCGAGACGGGCGAGATGTAACCGAGCCCGAGCCCGCAGCCGCCGAGCACGCCGTAACCGAGGTAAATGATCCAGAGTTGGTGGAGCGAAACGCCGAGCGCCGCGATCAGAAATCCGCCGCTGAAACAAAGACCGCTCGCCAGCATGGTCTTTCGCGGACCGACGCGCTCGACCCATTTGCCGAAGATCGCGGCTGAGGCGCCGAGAAAGAAAATCGCCAGGCTAAAAATCCAGGCGAGCGACGGTTGCGACCAATCTTCCGGCGCCGACTTAGAGATGCCGATGATTTTCGTCAGCGGCAGTTTGAACACACTAAAGGCATAGACCTGTCCGATGGACAGATGCACCGCCAACGCAGCCGGCGGAACTAGCCAGCGATTATAGCCGGGAGGAGCGACTGTATTTTCTCGATCGAAGAAACCCATGTGACCTGCGACTAAATCCGAATCGCAAGGCGAGGGAAAGATGTTCCTGTAATGTTTTCAAATTTGTTACAAGACGAAGCGCCCACCCAAATATGTTTCTGACCGAAAATGAAGTGCGCGCGCATTTGCGCATGGAGGAACTGATTCCCGCCATGGGCGAAGCGATGCGCGACCTCTCGTTAGGCAAAGTGCAGCAGCCATTGCGGCAGGTCCTATCAATCGCCGAGCACAAAGGATTCTTCGGCGTTATGCCTGCGTACGGACGAGCGCTCGGCGCTAAGCTCGTCACCTTCTATCCGAACAACCAGGGCGTGCCGACACATCATGCCATTATCCAACTCTTTCGGCCCGAAACCGGCGAACCACTCGTAACGATGGATGGGCGCCTCATCACGGAGATGCGCACCGCCGCTGTTTCGGCGCTGGCTACCGATCTTCTTGCACGGAAGGAGGTCGCGGTCTTGGCCATCCTTGGCTCGGGTGTCCAAGCGCGCAGTCATCTCGAGGCGTTACGACTCGTTAGGCACTTTCGCGAAGTAAGAGTCTGGAGCCCGCGTAACGCCGGCAAGTTCGCTGAGGAATTCCACATCACCGAGAAATCCTCCGCGGAAGAAGCGGTGCGCGGAGCGGATATAATTGTTGTAGCGACCTCCGCTACCACACCTGTTCTCTCAGGCGAATGGTTATCAGCCGGGAAGCACATCAATGCCGTCGGCGCTACGCGTCCTACCTGGCGCGAACTCGACGACAAAGTCCTTCATCGCGCCCGCCTTTATGTAGAGTCGCGCGAAGCAGCTATGAAAGAATCCGGGGACGTCATCGCCGCGGGCCAGGTCTTCGCCGAGCTGGGCGAAGTCGTGGCCGGCACAAAGCCGGCTCGAGAATCCAACGAAGATATTACTCTCTACAAATCAATCGGTGTGGCGATCGAGGATGTAGTCGCGGCGGATCTCGTCTATCGAAGAGTCGTAAGACAAGAAAGATGAACCGCACACTTAAGATCGCAATCCTGGTCTATCTCTGGGTCGCATTAATCGAAGATTCCGTCCTCTTCGTCATGAGCTGGTGCGCGCCTCAGATGTGGTTTCACTTCTTTCATAACACAACCACCTTTACTGTTCTCGAGACCGCCTTTCTCCGCCGAGCGGGCGGGCAATGGTTGGCTTTCGCGCTCGCTCAAGCTATTACCTTGTTATGCTGGCGGAAGAAACCGGTGTGGTTAGTCATTACCGCTGGGGTTCGTTTCTCTGATTTGTTCACTGACATTTGCTACATCGTGGCCGCGTCTTCTTTAACTAAACTAGGTTGGCTACTACTCCTGCCACCTCCATTACTTAATCTTCTTGGAGTAATACTTATGCTGCGCGGTTACTCGAAAATGCGAGCTTCTGCTGTAGGATAGGTTCGATTATGGAAGCTTCCCCGCGACGCGCAAGCTATGGACCTTGGCTGGTAGGACTAGGGGCAGCCTTATGGGGAACCGAGAGCGCCTGGCGCATTCCACTCAACGATCTCTTCGACGCGGAGGTGATCGTGTTTGGGGAGCACGCGCTTATTCTGCTCATGTTCCTTCCCATTCTTATCCCGCGGCTGAAGGAACTTCGCAAGATCGAGGGACGAACCTGGTGCTATCTCATCTTCTCTGGCTTCGCCGGCTCGGCCGTGGGCACAGTCTTTTTTACCCTCGCACTCAAGAACGGTAATCCGACGGTAGTTAACGTCATCCTAAACATCCAGCCGGTTATATCAACCTTAGGCGCGTTCGTGCTCTTTGGCGATCGGCTTACTCCGCGCTTCTTTCTTTATGCCGGTATTGCGATCATCGCCGGCATTTTCCTTTCCGTGGAGCACCCCGCACTCATAGGTGTGTCTTTCGCCCAAGCCGGTCTTAACCTGGGTGTCGCCTACGCGTTGATCTGCGCATTGTTCTGGGGACTTTCCACCGTGGCCGGGCGTGGAGTGATGGTCGGTATGTCGCTGCGGTTAGCTTCAAGTATGCGTATCTTGGTCGGCCTCGTTTGTATGACGTTTATTCTTCTGGCCTCCCATAAGGTCAACGCCGCGGCGCTCTGGCCCGTAACTGCCCAAACTCACGCCGGCACAGCCATCGTTGCGCTTCTACTCCTGGCTTCTATTTCCGGTGGGCTTCCCTTGCTCATTTACTTCGAAGGATTGCGACTAACGCGCGCCTCCACTGCCGGTTACTTTGAAATGCTACAAACACTCGCCGCGGTAGCCATAACCTGGTGCTTCTTTCACGCTACTCTTTACCCACACCAAATTGTCGCCGGCATTATTTTGATGGCGGCCGTCTTTATGGTTCAAAAAGCTAGTGCTGACACTAATGCACATCAGTCGATGTGATGGGCACGTCATACTCCGCGCCCATGTAACGCACCCGGACTGTGTTCGGCCCGCGCACCGTATAGGGTAATCTGGTCCCAATCGGTATTTGCGCTGAACCATAAGGAACTCGAATAGGAACCGGTTGAGTAATCGTAGCCGTCTTGGGTTGCTCGGGGGCGGGCGCGGGGGTGGCAGAATTACTTTCCGGCGCGACGGTAGCCGTAGAACTAGTAGCAGGAGTAGGAGTAGGAGTAGGCGACGGCTTTGTGCCTGGTGGTTGTAACGCTTTCTCCAGTAAGTCGGCCAACCGCCAGCCAGCCTTGTGTAACTCATCACGGACCACGCCGGTTGACCAATCATGGTAGTTAGTCGGATTCGGCTTCTCGGCGGCGTTGCCCGCAGCCAGCGTCTCGTCCTCCTGCACGATGGTGTGCATGTTTTGAAACTGCAGACGTTCATGCGCCTCGCGAGCGATGGGCAGGATTTCGTTGGCCCAGGCTTCCGGATATTCGGTAAGTTTAAGCGGAGCCGGTGGGCGCCAATCCTTTGGCTCTTCCTTGGCCAACTTTAGCACCAAGGTCTGCATGACAGCGTCGTTGGTCGCGCGTCGTTCGTCCTTTGCTGCGATCGAATTCGAACTACCAGGAAGAAGAGCTACTACGGGATCATTGTCCCAGTATCCGTGGAGCTTCTTGTGTCCACCGACCGCCGGTAACGTTATAGTATTGCCGCCCTGGTCAGCGAAATCTGTGCCTCCCTTCTCTGGATCTGCCGGCTTACCCGTGCCATCAAAATACTCTGCGCCTACATGCAAGGGCTGATGAATATCGCCGACGTAGTGTGCCAGCAGGATAACAGCTATCGGCTTGGTAATCTTGCGCGCGTTCTCTTCCGGTTCTTCGCCACGCAGGACCGCGATGCAGTAGCGCATCATGTGGACAATGTCCCACTCACTCCGTCCGATCTTACCATCGGCGTATTTCTCCGGGTTGAGGATCGGCACATCGGTATAATGAAACCAATGATGCGATGGCACGCTGGAATCCTTATCTTTAGTCGGCGGATTGGCATGCCAAAAGGCGCGGAGCTGCGTATCGATGCGCGGACGAGAGCTATAGTGAAAGATACCAGGATCGTCGGCTCCCTTCTTGTCCCAGCCTTTGATTTCATCGGCAACAAGAGCAGCCTTCTGCAAAGTAAGACCGTCCAGCATTTCCGCTACCTTCTTACCGGCCGGCGTGCCAGCGAGCTTCTCATCCGCGATCGCTCCCACCACTTGATGGCCAAGAGGACCATACGCTTGCATCGCCCGCGGCCAGAGCAGGTCAAGCAGCAAAAATAAGAGTAAGGCTGTTTTCATAAAGGTAATATGAAATTATCGGATCGTCAGAATAAGAAGCGCCAGGATCGACGCCAGCAGGAAGAGAAGCGCGGTGTAGACAATCTTGTCCTGACGGCGCGCGCGACGGGCCGCTTCCGCATAAGGAATTCGGGTGAAACTTACCATGGTGTAAAGCGGGAGGTAAAGGCCGGACAGCAGGCCTTCCAGCGCGTGATCGAGCTTCTTTTTCGCACGAAAAATGCGTGAGGCTGTCTTATCGCGCATCTCGATAAAGTTTTGCACCGCGAGATCGGCCAGGGCATCAGCGTTCTTTTTCCGCCTCGAGAAATATTCTTTAAAAGCGCGTTCACGGTCATGGGGAAACTGCGCTAGACATTGGTCGAGAACAACGCAGTCTTCGAAGGCAGCGTTCATGCCTTGACCGTAGAAAGGAACCACAGCATGGGCGGCGTCGCCTACTAATGCGACCTTATCTTTGTAGGTCCACGGAGCGCATCGAATAGTGACCAATGAACCAGTAAGGTTTTCGTGGAACTCATTTACTAACGCAGGCATGAGCGGAACGGCATCTGGAAATTCGGTCTCGAAGAAACGACGAACATCGTCGTCGCTCTTTGTCGTGGCGAAGCTGCGTGGTCCTTCAAATTCCCAAAAAAGTGTGCATGTAAATGAGCCGTCGGGGTTAGGCAGCGCGATCATCATGAAACTCTTCCGTGGCCAGATATGGAGCGCGTTTTTTTCCATCTGCCACGAACCGCCCGGCGCGGGCGGAATGGTTAGTTCCTTGTAACCGTGAGCCAGGTAACTCTCGTCGAATCGCAGGCCTTTGAGCTGCATGGATTGACGCACGGCGGAGAAGGCACCATCGACGCCTATGACTGCATCGCCAGAAGCAGCAATTTGTTGAGAGGTTTCAGTGTTAACCATGTGAGCAGTAGCTGAGTCGAGATCGACACCTGTGCACTTAGAATTGAAATGAACGCGCACGCTCGGATAACGCAGCGCGGCTTCGATCACTGACGTGTTAAGCGCGGCCCGGCCGATCGAGTTAATGCACTTGTCAGGGTCTCGATCGTAAGGACTGAAATGTAGCTCGCCGGACTTATCGTGAATCATGCGGCCGCGCATCGGAATGGCGTGCTGCAAAACTTCGCCGGCAATACCCAACTGCTCCAAGGCATGAATACCGCGCCGCGACAAGGCGAGATTAATCGAGCGTCCGCCGACAAAGTTACCAGCGCGCGGATCCGCTCTCCTTTCGTAAAGCTGGACTGCTTCACCTCGTTTTCCGAGGTAAGCGGCCAGCAATCCGCCGGCGAGACCACTACCGATGAGGGTGAATCGTGTCACCGCTCAGGACTCGTTAGGCTAGATCTGAAAGATGTTGGGGAATTTGAAGCGATAAATCCACAGGAGGAAAAGCGAGAGAAGGAGAACGACAAAGGCGACCGGCAGACCATTCCGGTCGAGAAAGATGTGATAAAGCACGACGTTCACAATAACCGGACCAAGCAGAGTCAGGCCCAGCGCGACAAAGCGCGTGCCTAACAAGAGTAGCAGTCCGCCGATCACCTGCAGCGCTGCGATGGCGTAGATCGTAGCCGCTCGTAAATAATGCGCCCATGAAAGCGCCGGCCGGCCCTTCCATTTGCGGCATGGGAATGAAGTGCAGAAAGGCGTTGGAACCGAAGACGACAAACATGAGTCCGAGCAGGACTCGAGCGATAATGATGGCGTATTTCATGGGTTTGAGTGAGTCATGACCCTAAGCCGCACCGAAAGAAACGCCATGAAATCTTGGTTCGAACTTCGCCGACTGGCCGCTTCGCGAGACGGATGGCACCATCACTGCTAAGATTGCATCCGGTAAATGAACCCCGAGCCGCAACCGGACAACACGCAGCGCCGCAGCCACGAGCTGACGTTGAAGGCAATTCTGGTGGTGGACGACGACCAACAACTTGCTACTGCGCTGCAGTGGATTCTGGCGGACGAAAATTTCCTGGTGGATGTGGCCTTTGATGGCGAGGAGGCTTTGCTCAAGGTCAAGACGCACGCCTACGACGCAGTCATCTGCGATCTAAAAATGCCTCATGTCCGCGGAGACGAATTCTATCTTTGCGCGCAAAAACTTCGGCCCAACCTGGCCGATTCGTTCATCTTCATCACCGGTTACGCGACCGATCCGCAAGTCAGGCATTTCCTCATCGAACAGGAAGTGAAGTTCCTGGTAAAACCGTTCCCGATCAGCGGCCTGATCCAGTGCGTCAAGCAACTGCTTAGCTAAGCTCTCGTTTGGGCGCCCGAGGGCGGAGAAAGAGCGAGAAGCCATGCGCAGTTTCGGTCAAGTTCTACTGGACGGCCGGCGCAAAATGCGAAGGATATCAGGCGTGAAAACAAAAATATCTGCGGCAGTACTGGTTCTGATGGGGTGTATGATGATGGCGTTCGCGGCCAAGGTCGAGACGTGCGAGGAGAAGCACAAGAGCTGCGTCGACGACTGTACGAACGTGCAATACCATTGCAAAGCAGGCGGTAGCGACCCGGGTCGCTGCGAACAGGCCTATAAGGTGTGCATGCAAAAATGCGACAAGGCGAAGCAGCAATGTGAGGGCAACGGCGGTGGTAAGAACGCGAGCCCGACAGCTACGCCAAAGAAGAAGAAGCAGGCTTGAAGCTTTCGCCGCGCCGGCCGGTAGAACGAAGGTAGCTAACGGTGGCAGGAGAGGATCTGCGCGAAACGCCAAACCTCGTGGAAGGCATTGTAGAGGGGCGTGGGCGCAGCACGGACGACATTCGGTTCGCGAAAATCGCACTTCACTCCGGCTGCTTCCAATGCGGCGAACAATTCCTTTGGATGTTGGTGGACCAGGATGGATAGCTGACATCCGCGCTCGTTCGGAGGCTGCGGAGTAATGACGGTGAAGCGATCCGAACCAATTTGGTCTAACAAGTAGTGCAGATAACCGGTAAGTTTTATCGACTTGTCCCGCAATGGCTGCATGCCGCCGGCTTCATCGAAAATAGCCAAGGAACTGCGGACCGGCGCCAGCGCGAGAATTGGCGGGTTACTGACGGCCCACGCATCGGCCGATCGCACCGGAATAAATTCCGGCTCGAGCTGCATGCGAAAACGCGTAGCCGGGTCGTTTCCCCACCAGCCGGCGAGGCGCGGGAGATCGGTATTGGTCGCGTGCCGTTTATGCACGAAGGCGCCGGCGACTGCGCCCGGACCGGAATTCAAATATTTGTAGGAACACCAGACTGCGAAATCCACATTCCAGTCGTGCAACGAGAGCGGCACATTCCCGGCCGCATGTGCAAGGTCGATCCCCACCAGACAGCCTTGCTTCTGCGCCAGCGCGGTTATTTTTGCGATGTCGAAAAGCTGGCCCGTGAAAAAATTCACACCCGCTAAAAGGACGAGCGCAATCTCGTCTCCCTGTTTTTCGAGAATCGTCTCGATTTCCTCCGCCCGCACCGTCGCTTCACCCTCGCGCCCACGAGCAAGCAACAACGACTCGTTAGGCTCAAAGCCATGATGAACGATCTGCGACCTGACGGCGTAGTTGTCCGAGGGAAAAGCGGGATCTTCCATCAGGATTTTCGAACGCGATTTCGTGGGACGGTAGAAAGTCGCCATCATCAGATGCAAATTGACCGTGAGGCTGTTCATGCAGACGACTTCGGTCGGCTGCGCGCCCACGATCCTAGCCGCGCTTGCCCGAACGGTTTCGTGATAGGAATACCAAGGCGTCGCTCCTGCGAGATGCGCATCGACTCCGAGCTCCGCCCAATCCTTTAACTCCTGTTTGACGATTGCCGGTGTCGTCTTGGGCATCAGGCCTAACGAGTTCCCAACGAAATAAATGACCGGGCGACCGTTTTTCCCTAGTGGGATGTGGAAACTGTCGCGAAACTTGACTAACGAGTCCTGAAGATCGCACTGCTGGGCGAAATCTTCATCGGCGGAAAATTGGAACGGCTGCATTGGTCGAGCTTCAGTGACCCTTCGTCTTCCGAAAATGAATCATAAGCAAGTCAGCGAAAACCAATGCGGCCAAGATGTCGAGCCAGCTCTGGGCGGTTTGACACAAGCCAAGAAAACGGAGGCGGCTAAAGCTTTACCGTACGAAGCCGCAACGCATTGGCGATAACGGAGACCGAACTCAGGCTCATCGCTGCGCCGGCTAGGATCGGGCTCAGGAGTAAACCGAATGTGGGATAAAGAACGCCCGCGGCGATGGGGACGCCTAACGAGTTGTAAATGAAGGCGAAGAAAAGATTCTGCCGGATGTTGCTCATCATGGCGCGGCTAAGACGGATCGCTTTTTCGATGCCGCGCAGATCGCCTTTGAGAAGCGTGATGCCGGCGCTTTCCATCGCGACATCGGTGCCCGTCCCCATCGCAATCCCAACATCCGCGGCGGCAAGCGCAGGCGCGTCATTGATGCCGTCACCGGCCATCGCGACAATGCTGCCCTGCTCGCGCAGTTTGCGAACGCGATCGTTCTTATCTTGCGGCTCGACGCCGGCTTCGACTTCATCGATGCCGAGCTTCTCGGCGACGGCGCGCGCGGTGCGTTCATTATCGCCCGTGAGCATGATGATCTTGAGACCGAGCTTGTGCAGTTGCTCGATCGCAGCCGGCGTTGATTCCTTTATCGGGTCGGAGACAGAGACAATCCCGGCCGCGCGGCCATCGATGGCGATGAAGATCGCGGTCTCTCCCTGCTGTTGCAGTTCGGCGGCTTTCGCTTCCAGCGTCTCCAGATCACCGATGTTATGCGAGCGGAGGAACTGCTGTTTGCCGACGAGCACACGTTTGCTATCGACTTGGCCAAACACACCGCCGCCCGTTGTTGATTGAAAGTCAGTGACAGCCGGAAGCTTCAGGCCGCGTTCTTTAGCTCTGTTCACAATCGCGGCGGCGAGAGGATGCTCGCTATTCTGTTCGACCGCCGCCGCGGCGGCGAGTAGCTCTACCTCAGTAACGGAACCGGCAGGGATGAGTGTCGTTAGGCGTGGGCGACCTTCGGTGAGAGTGCCTGTCTTATCGACGACCAGCGTCCGCACCTTTTCCATCAACTCCATCGCTTCCGCCTTCTTAATTAGCACGCCCGCTTGCGCACCCCGGCCTACCCCCACCATAACCGACATCGGCGTCGCGAGTCCGAGCGCACAAGGACACGCGATGATCAAGACCGCGACAGCGTTAACGATCGCGTAGGCCAGCCGCGGTTCAGGTCCAACAAACCACCAAACAAAAAATGTGATTACGGCCGCGAGGATCACCGCAGGCACGAACCACCCAGCTACTTTATCGGCCAAGCCTTGGATGGGTGCGCGGCTGCGTTGCGCTTGCGCGACCATTTCGACAATTTGCGCGAGCATGGTTTCGCTGCCCACACGCTCCGCTTCGATGACGATGCTCCCCGTTTGATTGACTGTGCCAGCCGTCACGCGATCGCCGCTGTTCTTTTCAGTCGGCATTGGCTCGCCCGTGATCATCGCTTCATCAATGCTGGTCCTGCCGTCGATCACTCGACCGTCTACGGGAACTTTGTCGCCGGGACGAATGCGGAGCCGGTCGCCTTTTTGCACTCGATCAAGCGGAACATCGGTCTCTTCTCCGTCGCGAATGATGCGCGCGATGTTTGGCGCTAATCCGAGCAACGCACGGATCGCGCTCCCGGTGCGGCTGCGTGCGCGAAGCTCAAGCACCTGGCCTAACAAGACCAAGACGGTGATCACCGCCGCCGCTTCGAAATAGACGCCGATCTTCCCATGCATCGCGAACGACGGTGGAAAGATTTGCGGTAGGAGCATCACGACCGCGCTGTAGAGATACGCCGCGCCTACACCGATCGCGATGAGCGTAAACATATTGAGCGAGCGATTAAGAATGGATTGCCAGCCGCGGACGAAGAATGGCCAGCCACACCAAAGCACAACCGGTGTACTCAAGATGAACTGCGCCCAACGCGACACATCGCCCTGCACCCAGTGCGGCGCGCCCGGCACCACATGCCCCATTGCAAGGAGGAATACCGGAGCGCTTAGCACTGCGCCGATCCAGAGCCGACGCGTCATATCGAGCAGCTCGGTGATATCTTCCTCCGCTCCCGCGACGACGTTCTTCAGTTCAAGAGCCATGCCGCAAATGGGGCAACTGCCAGGATGATCCTGCTCGATCTGCGGATGCATCGGGCAGGTATAAATTATCTTCGCCGGCTTGCGCTCCGCCGCCGCCATTTCGGAATCGTGATTCCCGTGACCGCACGCGTGATCCTCATTGGATTTGTTAGACGACGTTACGCTTGAGCGGCCTTCGCGTAGAAATTTTTGTCGACAATGCTCGGAACAGAAATAGAACGTCTCGCCGTCTCGCTCGGCAAGAGCGGCGGCATTCGCGGGATCAACTTCCATCCCACAGATCGGATCGCGCACTGTTGTTCCTATTTTCATTTAGCCGAAACCTGCCGCCAAATCGAATACGTTGGCCCTACGTTCGTCCAAGATTGCAGCAACGCACTAATATGAAAAAGATCATCACAACTTCAGCGACGGCGCTGTTGAGCCTTGCCGGTTTCGCACTGACAGCGACCGCCCACGAGGAGGACGAGAACATTCCGCAGCAACAGCCAATTTACGAGCAGCGGGGAGATGACCGACGATCGGACTATGGTGATCACCGCGTGTTTGAGCATCGTCGAAGTGGCCTCGGCGAACTGCAACGCGAGGTTGACCACATGAACGGTATGATGGCGCATGTTGAACGCGAGATGCGTGAGTATCGCGCCGGTCGCCACATTTGGAGCGAGTACGGACACCTTCGTGCCGAAGCTGCCCAATTGAATAATCAGTTCCGCCGTGGAGAGCAGTACTACGATCGGCACCGACTGCGCGCCGAAATCCAGCACATGCATGGCGAACTACACCACATCGAGCAGGAGCTTCATGCGCGTGCCGAAGGATATTATCAGTGGCGCTAAGGTCGGCCGGGTCATTGTGGCTTCTTCATCACGTGGCTAGACCAATGAATTGCGCGAATTCGCCAGCCATCGAAAGTCTTGGTCAGAACGGCTAACTCAACGCCGCTGCAGTTCACGGGCTTACCTAAGAACGTTCCTTCGGATTTACTCTGGCTCGTTAGCCAGGCGGTATCGCCATTGATGTCGACGTGGATATCAGACCGCGTGCTGTGAACTGCCTGAGCAAACTTGATGTCTTCGGTTAAGTGCTCGCGTTCGTATTCGGCGCGTGATTGTGCGCAGCCGCTTTCCAGGATCACGGCATCCGGAGCGAGCAGATTCATCGCCGCCTGTCCGTCTCCGCGCGCAAGCGCATCGTGAAATTTTTCTACGGCCGCGGTACTCGGTGCCGTGTCCCCGGAAAGTGTTTCGCTCCAGCTCGAAGCAAGGAGCAAAACACTGATCGCTCCTCCAACATAAAGGGTTCGGTTCATAGCATGCAATAATACGATTAAGGCGGACTAACTTTGTTGTTAGTCATATTTGTAGTAACCGACACCTTTGATGTCATTCCGGGACGTGGCCTGGTGAGCGGTAGCAGTGGTTTTCCCGGATTGGCCCGCAGCATTCGGCGACCTGCGCATTTTCTTGCCGGGCGATCCTCTTCGAGACCATTTCAAAATGCATCATGTAATGACTAGGCGGCGCTTGATGACACTGCTCGCACGAACCACGATCGAAATTACTTTTAGCAAACGGGACTTAGATAGTTTGATTTTCATAGCGTTAGCCTTTTGCCAGCGTGGCCACGGTTCCTTCCGGGTGCTTAAACCAACCGGGATCCTCGTAGCTTGTAATTCCCTCGCGCACCTTCAGGACGGTAAACATGCCGCCCATTTCGATCGGTCCGAATGGACCGTCTCCGCTCATCATCGGTAAGGTATTCTTTGGAGCGCCCATGTTCATCGCCCCCATTTCTCCCATTCCTCTCGAGCCCATCGCCATGTAACCGGGAATGATCTTGTTCATCTTCGCGCCCTTCTGATTTACACCGATCATGTTGGGAAGTTGATGGTCCATCACATTCATCGTGTGATGATTCTTGTGGCAGTGGAACGCCCAGTCGCCCGGATTATCGGCGACGAATTCGACCGTCCGCGTAGTGCCTGGCGGAACATTGACGGTTGTCTCCGGCCACCAGGCTGATTTGGGAATTTGTCCCCCATCCGTTTCGACCGACCACCAACGATGACCGTGAAAATGGATCGGGTGACTATCCATGCTCAGGTTCGCGAAACTAAACCGGACACGCTGCCCGAGTTTTACAACCAGCGGATCAGTTCCGGGATAGACGCGACTGTTGAAAGTGAAAAGATTGAAATCCGTCATGACGCTCGGATTCGGAGTGAACGTTCCCGGTTCGACAAACCATTCCGCGAGAAAGATGCAGAAATGCCGGTCGACTGGCGCTGGATATCCGCCTTTGGGATGAATGACGAAAAAGCCGTGCATGCCCAACGCCATCTGCACCATTTCGTCGGAATGCGGGTGATACATTTGCACGCCGGATTGCACGAGCGTGAACTCATACGCATAGGTCTCGCCCGGCTGGATATGCTTTTGCGTCACGCCGCCAACTCCATCCATCCCGTTAGGCAAAATAACTCCGTGCCAGTGGGCCGAGGTAGCTTCAGGAAGCTTGTTCGTGACCAGAATCCGCACTCGCTCGCCCTCGACTACTTCGATTGTCGGGCCAGGTGTTTGGCCGTTATAACCCCAGCAGTTCACCGTCATCCCCGGAGCGAACTCACGCTTCACCGGTTCAGCGATAAGGTGAAACTCCTTTACACCGCCCACCATTTTCCACGGCAAGGTCGAACCGTTAGGCGTGACTACCGGAATATATGGCGCGTTTTCCTGCGTTGTCGGCGAAGGTGAACCTTGAGCCTCGAGCACTTCCGCGCCGCGTGCGATACGACTCGCCAGCGCAGTTCCGCCTAGTAAGGCCGCTGCGCCCGAAAAGAATTTGCGTCGTGTAAACATAACTACTGATGCGTCTCCTTGAAGCTTGATTGCGTTTTTCTACTGCTCGTTAGGCGACCGCCCACGGCACGTTCCAGATCAGCGCGGGCGATCCAGTAATCGCGTAGCGCCTCAATGTATCCACGCTCGGCGGCGAGTTCATTCTGGCGCGCGAGCAGAAGATCGTAAGGACCTTTCAGCATCGCGTTGTAATTAGTGAGAGTGAGATCGAGCACCCGCTTCCGTTCCGGCACCAATTCTTCGCGGTAGTAAGTGGCGAGGTCTTTTTCCGCGAGAAGACGGTCGCGCGCTTCGCGGACCTCGGAGCGAATGTCGATGGCCTGAGCTTCGAGCCGCCGCTCCGCCTGGCGCAGTTGAGCTTCGAGGCGCGCGATACGGCCTTTGCCTTGATTGAAGATCGGCAGTTCGAGTCTCAGCGTCGGACCAGTCACGCGTTGGCGATCCGGGCTCTTTTCGGTATCGAGGCCAAACTCAATCGCCCCGACGTAACGATAAGTCTTAGTTAGGCCGAGGCTCTGGACGACTGCGCTGACTTCCGCTTTGGACGCTGCCAGATCCAGTCGCTGAGAGATCGCGAGCGATTCGAGTCGGTCGGTCGGAAAGTCCCGGCCTGCCATCTCGGGAAGCTCGTCCGAAATAGTCCACTGAGTTTGGTTTCCCCAAGTCCCCATCAACCGATTCAGCTTCTCCCGATCGCTCCGCATCTCTTTCGCAACCTGAGCAGCGTCGAGCTTCGACTGCGAATAGGTGGACTGCTGATTCGCGAGCTCGAGATCGTTGATGTTACCCGCTTCGTGCTGCCGTTGCGTGAGCTCCAAGGCGGCGGCATTTGTATTTTCGAGCGCGCCCAGACGACTGAACAACATCTGCTTCCCCTGCAAGGTGTAGAAAGTAGTCTTCACTTCGGCCACGAGTTTCAAGACCGCATCGCCCACTTTCAGTTCCGCGCGCGCCAGTTCGTTAGCCGCGACCTTTTTCCGTAACGGAATCATGAGGAGATCAAGGAAGTCCTGCACGATCGCGAATTCGAGGTTGGTGGCTGAGGGCGGTCGATCCGGAAAGCGAGCACTCACGTCGAAAAGCGGATTTTTTAGCAACCCGGCTTCGGTCAGGTCAGCGTTCGCAATTCCAATTTCTTCAAAGGTCGCCTGTAGCTCGCGGTTGTTAAGCAACGCGATTTGCACCGCTCGTTCAGCCGTGATTGTTCCGCGAAGGAGCGTCTGAACCGTTCGCGAAATCTCGGTCTCCGCTTCTAAGTCTTTTCTCCATTCAACGCGCGTGCCGATGCGGTCGCTTACACTCGACTGCACGTTGTGCGCCGAGTCCGACCGTCGCGCCGACGCTGTTGCAGAAATCCCAATAGTTACCGCAACGGAAATAAGAAGGGAATACCTCACGGCAAAGCACCTTCTTTCTTGACCAAAGTCATCCCACATTTCGGACACTTGCCTGGCGTCGGCTGCTGCACTTCGGGATGCATCACACAGGTGTAGATGATCCGCGCTGGCGAGGCGGTTGGGTCGGGAGCAGGCGGAATTACTTTCGTTCGCGATTGATCCATCCCCTCCATCGAACCCATGTCCTTTGACTTTCCGTTGTCTTGGAAATCAGGAGTCGGTGCCTCTTTCGTGGTAAGCTGCGCTTTGGTTGTCTGTGTCAGCACATCCGTCGTGATCAACCGTTTGATGTGTGAGCGCGGCGCTTCTTGCGCGTGAACACTTGCCGGATGGTTAGCCGGCAACGGTTTTGGCTCGAAGTTCGTGGCACATCCCGCCAGCAATGCGCAGCAGAAAAGGAAGGGAATGCTAGTTCTCATGCTCCTTCGATTGCTCGGGTGGCGGCGCATAGCGGAACTCACGATGTCGTATCCGCCCGCCCGCGTTGGCGATGTAGCCGCCGACGCCGAGCGTTGCGCTTGCTAAGACGGCAGTCGCCAGCGCGAGAGGAAGAGCAGCGCGGGACACTTTGTATTCTGCCGCGATCGCAAGCGCGGCAAGAGTCGCTACCGCATAGAAGACGTAGATTAACTGCTCCCCGCGGCGTTGATGTTCCTCGAGCCATTTGCTCCCATCGTTATCCGCCATCGAAAGCACGCGATCGTAGCCAGCTTCGCCATAATGATAAACCGGCCACGCGGCAAAAGTGCTAACGAAGACGATCGCCAGCGCAGTGACGCGCGCCGCACGCGCCCGCGAAATAAGCGCAATGACCAGGCCGAGCACCCCCACCGCCAGTCCGTAGACTGGCAGTGGGTTCAGCAAGACGTGCAGATACTCCGGATTACTGAGGTGTTCGATCACTCGTTAGGTTCAGTTACTTCTGAATGACCGCGTTCTCGATCATGTTGATGCCGTCGCGCGATGCGATCTTGCCCTCGACCGTGATTTTTTTCGCGGCGTATTCCGCCAGTTCGGAGTTGAGCGGCTTATGATCTCCGATCAGCAGGTAGGTCTTTCCGTCGTCTGCTTTAAGACCGACGGGTAGCCCACTGGTGATGCACTTTTTCGCACAATCAGCATGCTTCTCTCCCGTGGAGTTGTGATCGACATAGCAGGCCATATCGACGACCTCGCCGGTGATTTTTTTCATTTCCTTGTCGCCGCCGACGGCTTCTTTGCCGTGCTCTTCGCCCTCATGGGCCAGCGCGGAGACTGACGTGAGTGCCGCGAAAGCGGCGAGCGATAGAACTGTTGTTAGCTTTTTCATATGGATCTCTTTCGTTGGTTGTTGTGTTGGCTAGTTGAAGCGGCGCGTTATGATTTTACCTCGCCGCAAGTGAGCATTTCTTTTCCGCCATAAGGGTTCGAAACTTCCTTCGAAGGCTGCACCCAATCCTTGTTCAGCATTGGGCAATGCATGACGTGATAACCGGGTTGCCCCGATGCCAGCGACTTGGCGCGATCACTCAGCTTTTCAAAGCCGGCGCGCGCATCCTTCAACGACGAGGCATTAGCAACGTCGCCGCCTTCGCTTCCAAGATCCTTGCCCGCAGCCTTGGCCGCGCTCAGATCATCAGCGACAAGTGCTGTGTGAATTTTTTTATATCCGGCGAGGAACTGTTTGTCCTTGTCGGGTAGTTGCGCTGCTCCAACTGAAGCAAGTGTTGCGAGCGCGAGCGCGCCAGTAAGTGCGATTTTCTTAATGTTCATTTTAGTTATAAGTGTTGGTTGTTTGGTGAAACGACGCGCAAAAAGCGCGGGGCCGTGACGCCCCGCAGTGACGGCAGCAAAAGGCTCCCGACGCGGGACGCTTGAGACGCTAACTAACGAAGTCCGCGCAGGCGGGCTTCAGTAGTTAGGCGAGAGACGGAGGAGCGTGAGCGAGAATGCTCCGCTGCAAGACAGTTTCGGTGAAGGAATTCGCAGACGGCGGACCAGTGTCCCATTCGATAATGCGCGCGGTTCGCGCGTGATCAATGATGGGCGTTAGCCCGAGGACATAATCATGCGTCGCAAATTTGGATAGGTCGAGCGCCGCCTGGTTACTCGAGAGGGTGAGCAACGTTGCACGCAAAACCTTGCAGCATTCAGCGCCGCCCTTCTCCTCGTGTTTTACAGGTCCGTGTTCGGCCGCGCCGCCATGGCAACTAAGCATCGGCAATTTCGACGCGCCTTCAGCCGCGGCGATCGCGCAGTGGTTCGAGACTGCCAACCAGGCTATCGCTCCGATCGCTACGATCGGTAAACGGAGCAGGCGATTGCGAAGTAAATTCATCGGAGCACCTGATTAGTCGCTCACGGAGGCGGAATGTTCAAATCTCTTGCAAATGCGCGATGTTGCCTACGTCGGTCGTCAATTATTTCTTCGGCGTTGGAATTGGCTTATTGCCAGGTGTGTCGCAGCACGGCTCTTTTTGAATCTTTCCGCTCGCCTTGCACCTGTAGGTCCCGTTCTTTTGCTTCACGCACATCGTGTCTCTTTGATCGATTGCGCATGCGGTCGAAAGCAAAGCAAGAAATGCGAATGCCGAAACGAATTTCATTCCTCTTACGTTACGGCAGCTCGGTTATTTTGTCCAAAGTCAGACGATTGCGGAGCTTTCTGCCTGCCTGATTACGAGATAAAGACGCGGCGGGTCTCGTAATCAGCCAGAATTGAGATCCAGGCCGCGGGCTGAGTATTGCTGCCCTGCCGCGCTAGTCCCGCGCCAGTCATGCTGAAGATGTTTCCCTGTCCGTCCGGCAGGTTCCAGCGCTTGATCAAGGTATTGAGCTGCGGGCCTTCCACCTAGAACTCGTTGCGACCGGCATCGCCTTTGGCATAAATGCCCAGCGCAAAATGCGGATCGAAAGTGTAGTCGACTGATATTGTATTGCCGGTCTGGTCGTTCTCCTGCATGACCATGTCCCGCCTGGATAGGAGAGCGGCTTGCCTGGCGCGGTGGTGGCCGTCCACCGGAAAATTAAGCAGATGAGAAAAGTGCGTATTACAAATCTCGGTCCGAATCGGACCTGAGGAGTCAGGGAAAAGTTAAGTGATGAGAAGTAAGATGTTTTCAAGGCGAATGGGTTCCGGAAGAACGAACGAAAAGCGGCTGACCCCGCCGGATTGCTCCGGCGGGGCGTTGCTAGCTGAGTGCCACGCCTAGTGCGTGCAGCACTTCTTCGCCACCTTGCAGCACGCGCCGGGGCAGCAGCTCTTCTGCGGCTTGGACGCCGCATTGGCACTGCCGGCGAACATCATCGCCGCAAGGATAATCATTAGATACTTCATGGAATTCTCCTGTTGAAGCTTCCTAACCAACCTCGCCGCGAACGGCGAGCCAACGCACTAACTGAGCGAAGTGCGTGGAGGCGGAACAGGAGGACGATGCGGCATGGCATCGCCATGAGTGGAAAGCGTACGGAAATTTTCTTCGCCGGTTTGCGCGTAAACAAACGAGGGCGGCGCGACGAAAAGGAATGTCAAACCGAGCGCGCACGCCTGACAGCAAGATTGATCGCGCTCTCTCGACGGCGCATGATCGCCGCCAGCACATTTATGCGCGACCATCTCTTGCGCAGTCATGTGCGCGCAACAATCCGAATTGGCGGACGAAATTTTCTGTGCCCGCATCGGCGCGACCAACATGGTCAGGGCCGCGCACAAAAGCGTCACCGCTAGAAAACGAAAGACCGCGCGCATCACAGCTCTTAATTTACTTTGGCCGCCGCGGTTTAGCAATCGCGCCGAAAATAAACCAATCGCTTGTGATTTTTCGCACGCGGCCGCGAATCACGTAGGCAAAGGAGATGTTCACTCTGACGAAGATGATCGATCGTGCCGCATCAATTCCCATCGCCGTGGACGATAGAGAAACATTTCTCCGTTTGCTCGCGCAGCACGACGGCATCATTCACAAGGTCGCGGCCGGTTACAGCAGCAGCCGGGCGGACCGGCACGATTTGATGCAGGAAATTCGCCTGCAATTGTGGAAGGCCTACCCGCGTTACGCGCGGGATCGTTCGTTCTCGACCTGGATGTATCGCATCGCACTCAACGTCGCGATCTCCTTCCTGCGCAAAAACTCCCGACCGGCCCGGCAGACCGTGCCACTCGACGAACTCGTGCACGAGGCGCCTAACGAGTCGTCTGTTTCGCCGGAAACTCACAAACGGATGGCCATTCTTCAGCAAGTCATTGCGGCGCTCGATCCTCTCGATCGCGCCCTGCTCCTTCTCTATCTCGACGAACACAGCTACCGCGAGATCGCGGAAATCCTCGGGCTCAGCGAAACCAACGTCGCCACCAAAATCAGCCGCCTTAAACAACGTGTCCGCCGTGACATGATTCTCTTAGTGCCTAACGAATGCAAACCAACGAACTAGACGATCTAAAATCTGCGTGGCAGACCTTGAACCGAAACCCCGAACTCCAGCACGCGCTCGCGCGGCGTCTGTTCAACGAAAACACGATGACGCGCTTTCGCGCCGGTCTGCGCCCGCTAGCGTCCGGACAAATCATTCAGCTTGTTTGCGGCGCGATCCTGGCCGGATGGTCGGCGAATTTCTGGACGAAACATTTCGGCCAGCCGCATTTGCTGATCTACGGAATCTCTCTCCACGCCTACGGTCTTATGCTCCTGGCTTTCGCGGTGCGCGATTTGGTTTTGATCGGGCGAATTGATTACAGTGCACCGGTGATCGCCTTACAGAAACAGGTCGCGGCCCTGCGCGCCTGGCACATTCGCGCGGGGTTGTGGTTCGCCGCCGTCGGCTGCTTCATCTGGATGCCTCTGATCCTGGTGATCCTCTACTTGTTAGGCGCGGACGTTTGGGACAACAAGCCGCAGGTTATCATTTGGTTTCTCTCCAACAGCGTGGTTTGTTTCGGGCTTGTTTGTGCGGTGGTGCGATGGGCGCGCCAGCCAGGTCAAAGCAAGTTTGCGCGATATCTGCACGACAGTTGGATAGGTCGCGCCGTCAACCGGGCGCAAAGGGTGCTCGACGAGATCGAGCGCTTCGAGCGCGAGTAGTGTAGAAAATTTAGCGGCCGGCCGGCGGTTGCATGAACTCGATCGTCGTCCCATCCGGATCGCGTACGTAAATCACGCGCCGCCCAGCGTTCGGACCCGATTGCAAAGTCTGTGGTTTCCCGGTCGCTTTCCATCCATTTTCCGCGATGCGCTGCAAAACCACATCGAGATCATCGACCATCATTGCAACATGCGCCGATCCGACATCGCACGGACGTAGTTGCGCCCCGGTGCGCTCGGGTCGCGAAAGATATTGTAGCAACTCGATGCGATGCCCTGGCGCCTTCAGGACCGCGAGCAAAATTTCCGCGCTGGGAACACCGGTCACTTCGCTCGCCAACTCGCCGGTGTGATGAGCGCGATGCGACAACTCAAAGCCGAGCACGTCGCGCCAAAATGCGAGCGAGCGTTCGATGTCGGTAACCGTAAAACCAGTATGATCGACGGCGAGAATCTGAAACGCCGCGCTCACAAAAAACTTATCGCGCGACCGCGATAACCTTTAGCTCAATGGCAATCGGCGTCGGCAACGCGCCTACCTCAACCGTCGTGCGCGTTGGATTCGGCTTTCCCTCGCCAGCAAAATATTCGGGATAGATGCGATTATAGATCGGAAAGTCTTTCTTCATGTCGATGAGAAAAACCGTGACATCGACAATATCATTCCAGTTTGCGCCAGCATCTTCCAAAACCAGCCGCACGTTTTCAAAAACCGCGCGGCATTGCGTTTCGATATCGTAACGAACGACGTTGCCTAACGAGTCCAGAGTCACGCCCGGAATTTCTTTGCTGCCGCGGACGCGCGGTCCGATGCCGGAAAGAAAAAGCAAATTGCCCGCGCGTTTCGCATGGGGAAAGGCACCGACCGGTTCCGGCGCGCGCGTGCTTTCGAAAGATTCGCTCACGACTCCTAGCCGCCGGCGATGGCGCCCATGATGAAGAAAGGCTCTGCACCCTCCGCAATAGCTGCCGGTAAAGGTGTATCGGGCGATTCGTGAGAGACATCTTCTTCGCAGGCAAAAAAACGAACCATCGGACGCCGCTTTTGCGTGACGTGGTCACGGATCGTTCCGGACAACGCCGGAAAATTCGCTTCCAGCGCATCGATTATCGCCCGTTGCGTAACCGCGCCGTCGATTTGCAACTCCACTTCCTCGCCGACGCGCGCCAGCGTCCGCAGCTGATGCGGGAGTACCACTCGGATCATGGTAAAGTTTGCGCTTCCACGGAAAGAACTGCCGGCAGATCACGCACAATGGCGTTCCAGGAATCGCCCGAATCCGCCGAGGCGTAAACCTGGCCGCCGGTCGTGCCGAAATAAATTCCGCACTGGTCTAACGAGTCCACAGACATCGCATCGCGCAGCACATTCACGTAGCAATCGCGCTGCGGCAGACCGTTCGTTAGCTCTTCCCATTCATTGCCGCCGGTGCGGCTGCGATACACGCGTAGCTTTCCGTCGGGTGGATAATGTTCCGAGTCACTCTTGATCGGCACGACGTAAATCGTTTCCGGTTCGTGAGCGTGAACATCAATTGGAAAACCAAAATCGCTCGGCAAATTCCCGCTCACTTCGCGCCAGGAATCGCCGGCATCATCGCTCCGCATCACGTCCCAATGCTTTTGCATGAACAACGTACTGGGCCGCGATGGATGCAGGGCAAGGCGATGAACGCAGTGACCAACTTCTGCCTTCGGATCGGGAATATATTCCGAGTGCAAGCCCTGGTTAATTGCCTTCCAACTCTTACCGCCATCATCCGAGCGAAACGCTCCTGCCGCGGAAATGGCAATGAAGATGCGCTGCGGATCTGTCGGATCGATCAGGATGGTGTGCAGACACATCCCGCCTGCACCCGGCTGCCATTTCGGCCCGGTATCATGTTTGCGCAGTCCCGACAGTTCCTGCCACGAGGTGCCGCCGTCTTTCGACTCAAACAAGGCCGCATCTTCCACTCCGGCGTAAAGATGGTCAGGATTGCCTAACGAGGGCTCGAGATGCCAGACGCGTTTAAATTCCCACGGATGCTGTGTGCCGTCATACCATTGGTGTGTGCCCGGCACGCCATCGTAAACGAATTTATTGCTCTCCGCTTTCGGCATTCCATCGGGCGTTGTCTTGGACTCGTTAGGCGGCGTTCCCGGTTGCATCCAGGTTTTTCCGCCGTCGTCCGAACGCTGAATGATCTGCCCGAACCAAGCGCTGGTTTGAGAAGCATAGAGGCGGTTCGGATTAACTGGCGAACCTTTGAGGTGATAAATCTCCCATCCGGCAAAATGCGGCCCACTTACCTCCCAGCTCTTGCGCAAGCCATCTGAGGTGAGAACAAACGCGCCTTTACGCGTGCCAACGAGTAATCGCACTCCGCTCATATCTGCTCAGTCTCCATACAAAATTCCGCATGGCTACTGCGAACTCGCACAAAGCTTGGACCTTCATTTGGAATGGCAAAATCTTCCCTGCTTTCGAGCACGCGTAGAGCAGGGCCGCGATGCGAAACTTCGCTGCCGGGGAGAAGTAGACTCCAGGCGGAAGTAACCGCTTGAGGAAAGAACTTGGTTCGCAAGGCGACTACCGCGCGATGCAGACGTTTTTCGCCTCGGTGAAAAAGCGCAGCGCTTCGTCCCCGCCTTCGCGGCCGACTCCACTCTGTTTCATGCCGCCGAAGGGAACGCGGAGATCGCGCACCATCCAGCAATTCACCCAGACCGTGCCGGTGTGAATTTGCTCGGCCACGCGATGGACGCGGCTGACATTCTGTGTCCAAACACTGGAAGCCAATCCGTAGTCGCAATCATTTGCGTATCCGATCACTTCCTCTTCGGTTTCGAAAGGCGTGATCGTGACGACCGGTCCGAATATTTCTTCGCGATTCACGCGGCAGCTGACTGGCAAATCGGTGATGACTGTTGGCGGAAAAAAATACCCGTCGCGACAGCGCTCGTTAGGCAATTCCGGCGCCACGCCTCCGAGCGCAATCTTGCCGCCTTCCTCCTGCGCGAGATCGACGTAGAACTTCACCTTCTCCAGCTGCGTTTTGGAAACGACGGCCCCCTGATCCGTCGTCGCCTCGAGCGGATCGCCCACCTTAAGTTTCGACGCGGCCTCGACGAAGCGTTCGACGAATTTCGGATAGGCAGATTTTTCAACGAAGACGCGCGAGCCGCACAAACAGACCTGCCCCTGATTAGCAAACGACGAGCGCAGGCTGCCCGCGATGGCGGCATCCATATCGGCGTCAGCAAAAACGATATTTGGATTTTTTCCGCCGAGCTCGAGCGAAATTTTTTTGAACTGCGGCGCGCACGCCTCCGCCACTTTTCGGCCTGTGACTGTCCCGCCGGTAAATGAGATCGCCACGATCTTGCGATGCGCCGTCATGGCCGAGCCGACATTTTGCCCGGTGCCTTGCACGATGTTGAGAACGCCATCGGGCAGACCCGCTTCGCGACACAACTCACCGAGCAAGTAAGCCGTCATCGGCGTAAGTTCGCTCGGCTTCGCGATCGCCGCGTTCCCGCAGGCCAACGCGGGCGCGATTTTCCACGTCAGTAAATAAAGCGGCAGATTCCACGGCGAAATAAGACCGACGATGCCGAGCGGCTGCCGCAAAGTGTAATTGAAGGCGACGCCATCTGTGATGTGCGCTTCGTTTTCCGTGTGCAGAATTTTCGTGGCAAAAAAACGGAAGTTTGCCGCCGCGCGCGGAATGTCGAGATTGCGCGCAAGCGAAAGCGGCTTGCCCGTGTCGATTGATTCGGCCCGCGCGAGTTTGTCGACATCGCGATCGATCAAATCGGCCATGCGCAGCAAAACGCAGGAACGATCTGCCGCTGGTTTACGCGACCATGCGGGAAACGCGATTTCCGCCGCAGTCACTGCCAGCTCGACATCGCGCGCATCGCTGTCCGCCACCTGCGAATACGGCTTGCCCGTGGCGGGTTCGATATTGTCGAGATAGTTGCCACCAAGCGGTTCGACGAACTTACCGTTGATGAAGTTCAGGATTCTCTCCGAAGCCATGGCAATTATTTGCTTAGCACCTGTCGCAAAACGCGCAGCCAGTTTCCACGCAGAATTTTCTCGATCTGCGCGTCGTCGAAACCACGTTCGATCAATCTTCGCGTGAGATTGCGCGACTGCGAGTGATTCGTCAGATCGGGCAGGAAATTTGGCGTGGTCAGTTTCAACTGCATCTCTTTTAGTTCTGCCGCCGGCATTTGTCGGAAAAGGAACTCGCAAAAATCAAAACCAATCCCGACTCCATCGATGCCCACCAAATCGACCATGTGTTCGATATGATCGACGTAACGGTCGAGCGTCGCGTTCTCTTTCGTTGGACTAACGAGAATGGCGTTCGCCCCAATAACGCCGCCACGTTTTCCGATTTTTCTGATCTGCTCGTCGCTGATATTGCGCTCGATGTCGTAAAACCTTCGCGCGTTGGTGTGCGAGACGATGAGCGGCTGTGAGGTCGCGGCGCAAATTTCATCAAAGCCGACCGGATTGATGTGCGCCAAGTCGATGAGGACGCCAAGGCGCTCACACTCGCGCACCAGTTCTCGACCAAAACTCGTTAGGCCAGTCCCGGGCGAACCGCTGGCGGCGAAAATTCCACCGGCGGCGGCAGCATTTGGTCGCGCGTGCGTCAGCGAGATCGCGCGAACCCCAAGCTCGTAAAATACGCGCAGAAGATGCAAATCATCACCGAGCGGCTCGGCTCCTTCCATGGTGAGCAGGAGTCCGATGCGACCTTCGGCGCGCGCCTGCTCAATATCGACGAACGATTGGCAAAGCATCAGGCGCGAATTGCTTTCCACTTCGGCATAGACGAGCGCGATCTGGTCGAGGGCGACGCGAAGTGCATCCCCGAGATGTTTGTCCTCGACATACGTCGCGACCCCGAGAAGGCCAATGTCGCCCGCTTCGAATTCCGACAGGAAATCCGTTGCCACGATGTTCCTGCGCGCACGATTCCAGAAAAGACTCAGCGGCAGATCGAAATGCATGTCGATTAATCGATCCGCGTGCAGGCGCGATATCCGTTTTTCGATTTCGTCAGCTGAGTTCATCAAGAATCATCTGCGCAGCGGTTTCGCTCGCCTTGCCGCAGCCGAGTTTGCCGATCACTAAATCAAAGTCAGCGACCATTTGTTCACGTCGAACATTGTCGTTCATCAGTTGCCGCACGGCTTCGCAGATCGCGTCGGCCTTAGCTTTGCCCTGGATAAATTCAGGAACAATCTCACGATTCGCCAGCACATTCGGCATGCCAAGGTGCTTCACCTTGACGACCAACCGCGCCGCCAGATAGGTCAGCAAGGCGACGCGATAAACCAGAACGAAGGGCATGCGAAAAGAGGCGGCTTCCAGCGTCGCTGTGCCGGAAGCGACGATACCGACCTGCGCACGTTGCATAAGTGACGATGCCTCACCACTCGTTAGGCAAAAGCACTCGTTAGGCAAAAAATGTTGAATTTCTGCGGCGAGCTTGGAATTAGCTGCTGCAATCTCGAAACGCGCTTCCGGTTGTTTCTCCAAAATTAACGTCGCCGTCTCCAACATGATCGGAAGAATTTTGCGCACTTCGCGCAGACGACTGCCGGGAAACAATCCAATCAAATTAGGTTCGCGCGCAGCGGAAATGCGACGCGCCTGCAAACTCTCCATCATGGGATGGCCGACAAAGACCGTGCGCAGACCGGATTTATTGTAGAGCTCGGCTTCGAAAGGAAAAATACAGAGCATCAAGTCTAACCACTTCGCCATTTGCGGGATGCGCCGGCGATTCCAGGCCCAGACTTGCGGACTGATGTAGTAGATAATCTTCCCGCCTAAAGAGTGCTGACACAGCGCTCGCGCCAGACGCAGATTGAATCCGGGGTAATCAATCAACACCACCGCATCCGGTTTTTCGCGTCGGACCTCTTGCAAGGCCGTCCGAAATTGCGCACGAAAATACCCGTAATGCTTCAGCACTTCCCACAATCCGAGAACGGCTGATTGCTCGCTCCAATCGAGAAAATTCCCGCCCGCGATTGCCTTCATGCGCGGACCGCCGCGACCAACGAATTCGATTTGGGGCCACCGCGCGCGCAGGCTCTCCATCAAGGCTGCACCATGCGCATCTCCGCTCGCTTCGCCGGCGACGAAATAAATTTTCAGGGATTGAGCGTGCCGTTGCCGTGCCCGTTTTCGTGCGCGGGCAACAATTCCGGCGCCTGCAATTCGCGCGCGATCTGTTCGACCTGCGGCAATACTTCGATCTCCATTCCCAGCGGCGCAGCACCGAGCTCACGGAATTTTCGCGCGGTCACGAGCACGCGCGACTCAATATTTCCCGCCGCGCGGTTATAGGCCTCGACGGATTGATTGAGCGTCCTTCCCAGCCGACCGATGTGAATCGAAAGATCGGCGAAGCGTTTATATAACTCGAGTCCGAGCTGACTGATCTCGCGCGCGTTTTGCGCTAATTTTTCCTGGCGCCAGCCGTAGCAAACGGCGCGAAGCAAGGCGATCAACGTCGTCGGCGTAGCGAGAATGATTTTCTTATCTGCGCCGTATTCGATCAACATCGGATCACGTTCCAAGGCGGCGCTGAAGAAAACTTCTCCGGGCAAAAAGAGCACGACGAAATCCGGCGCATTATCGAACTGCTCCCAGTAGGCTTTGCGAGAAAGTTTTTCGATGTGATGGCGCACCTGTCGCGCATGTTGCTCAAGCAACCCGATGCGCGCGTCATCGTCCGCCGCTTCCAGCGCGTCGAGATAGGCACTGAGCGTTGCCTTCGCATCGATCACGATCGATTTGCCGCCGGGCAGATGCACCACCACATCGGGCCGCATCCGCCCGTCGTCGGTGTGCACCGTCGGCTGTTCGAGGAAATCGCAATGCTCAACCATCCCGGCGAGCTCAACCACCCGGCGCAACTGCACTTCGCCCCAACGGCCGCGCACGATCGGCGAACGCAAAGCCCGCACCAGATTGCTCGTCTCCGAACGCAAATAATTTTGCGTCTCGGCCATCGAACGCACCTGAGTGGTCAGCGCCTCGTAAGCGCTGCTGCGCGCTTTCTCGAGATCGTGAATTTTCGAATCCACTTTCTCAAGCGATTCGCGCATCGGTTGGACCAGCGCATCAATCGCCGTCTGGCGTTTTTCCAAATCGCTCTTCGCGCTCTCGTTTGTTCGTTCGAGCGTCGTTTTCGCCAACTCCAAAAACGAGGTGTTGTTCGCTTTCAATGCTTCAGCCGAAAGCGCTTTGAAGACGTCGGAAAAACGCGTCCGCGCTTCTTCCAGCATGGTTAGTTTCTCCTTCGTCGCGTTTTGCTCGTGCTCGAGCTGCGCCTCCAAGGCGGCGATACGGTTGGTCGCCTTGGCGTGTTGATCGCGATAAGCTTTCGTTTCGTCTTTCGCCCCGGTGAGATTCGATTCCAATTCCGGAATGCGCGAATTTTTCTCCTGCGACGTGGCCAGACATTGCGCGAGCTCGACCGTCTGCTTGTTCATCGAGGCTTCGCATTCCGCCACGGCCAGCGCGCTTTTTTGCCGCGATAGCAACCAGATGATTCCGGCGCCGAGGGTGAACGCGCCGACCCCGACCAAGACATAGTACAGCGCCGGAAGGGCGGACTTCAGCCCCTCCAAAACACCCGTCGCGATCAAGTCTCCTGCTGGCACGGCGCGTAACCTATCAAAGCGTTTCGCGCCTGACTACCCCCGTTCGCGAAAACCAGAAAAAGCTTAGGCGCTCAGGATTGCCGCAATGTACGGGTGTTGGCGTTCGTCAGGTTAACCGGGCCGGCGTTAACCAACGGGTTTTCGCCCGCGTTACTTTGCGCCGCCGGGCGACGAAATTGTTCCCTCTACCGAAAACGCACCGAAGCCGTCGATGGGTCCAGTGAAGGTTGCTGAGCCATTCAACGATCCGCTACCGCTCGCTCCCGCGAAACGGCCGGTTCCGCCCGCGACAGTGTAGGAACCGTGGAAGGTCACGCCGCCGGGGACATTGGTGGTTCCAAACACCAACTCGAGGACTACAGTGTCGCCGTTCGCCGCAGTCAGAGTATAGGTGGCGGTTGCCGCGCCTGTGATGAGGTTAACCGCTTGATTGGTGGTCGCGGCCGTGCTGCGGCCTAAGTGTGATGCCTGGCCTTCTCCCGTAATGGAGAGAGTTACAATCGGGAATGCGACGACGCTTTGGAACTGTGTTGTGTACGAGGCCTTAAACGGCACCTGCTTTCCGGCCAGCACGAAAGAAGGCGCAACGGTCAGTAGAAGAAGGATCAAGGAAGCGGTCGCACCGATTCCGGAGAACGGAGTTATTAGTCGAGTTTTGAGGTTCATCTGATTGCCTTTCGTTGTGGTTGATCTGACCCGCGCTGGAACCGGATCATGCTCCGGAGACACAGTGGTCTCACTTCGGCTGAGTCAGGCCCCTATTGAATCCAAAGATCGCGCTAAACGGTGTCCCAGCGAGGTCCAGCCCCACGGGCCTTTGCTTCAGCCCGGCCGGAGGTGCGTTGAAACGTCGGGTGACGTAATCGAGCTCATGCCTAACGAACAATTCGTTAGGCGGTCAATGTTATTCGCTTGCGACGGATACTTTGTTGCGATGACGGGGATACCTCGCGGGCATCGCTCCGGACGCTGGCGTTTACCAGCGGACCCGCAGGCCGGCGTGGGCGCCGCGCCCGAGCGCCGGAAATCCGAAAACCTCCTCGTATTTTTCATCAGTCAAATTGTCGATGCGCCCGAAAACAGTCAGGTGCTGATTGAGCTCGTATTCCGCCGCGAAGTTAATGAAGAAGTAATCTTCGATGTCGAAATTAGGCCCGCCGAAATTGAGTTCTTCGCGCGCGTTGACGAACTTGGCTTCCACCGTGGTGCGCAATTTCTTGACCCAAAGGTAAGAACCGGAAACGTAAACTTCGTTACGCGGTCTACGCGGCAAACGCGCGCCTTGTAGCTGACTGATGTCAGCCGCGGAGGTTTTCTCGGTCTCGAGATAGGTGTAACTCGCGCTGAAAACCAGATCGGTCATCGGGCGCCATTTCATTTCCGCCTCCAGCCCCTGTGTGCGCGCCGCGCCGAGATTGAGGGTATCAAAAAGTCCGTTGAAACCAATGATGTTCGAAAGGTTGTTATGAAAATAGGTCACGCCTAACGAGACCTTCCCATTCCAGAAACGTTGCTCGATGCCGGCATCCCAACCGCGAACGCGCGCCGGATTCAAATCGAAATTCATTCCGAAGATCTTATCCTGACTGCTGGGCGGACTGAATCCGGTCGCGGAGCTGGCGTGAAGCGATGTCTCGGTTTTCCTGATCAGATAACTACCGGCGAACCGATAGGTCCAAATGTCTCCGAACTGATTGAAATGATCGAAACGTCCACCCGTGACCAGGTTCAAATCTTTCAGCGGCGTGACGCTAACCTGCGCGAAGCCGCCCGTTTCTCTCGTTTCATCACTAATGAAAGTCGATTGGAAACCGAAATCCTGGGAAACGAACGGCCGCTCTTGCCCGGCATCGACATGACTGTAGAAAAAACCACTCGTTAGGGTAAGCCACGACGTTGGCTTGAGATCGTTCTGGTAATCAATCGTCAGCCGTTTGAAGAGAGCGCGCGTCGGCCCGACGAAGGTCGTCCCCGGCAGGAATCCGTCGAAATTTGGATCGTTCACCTGCCGCTCGTGATCGTAGCTGATGATGAGTTGATGCTTCCACCAATCGACCGGCAGAAAATCGATGCGCGGTCCAATCAGCCAGCGTTCGGTGAGAAAATTGTCGAACGGCTTTGGAGTTGAGATCTTGTCCGGGTTTCCGGTGTCGGCTAACGAGTAAGTGAAAAGACTTCCGACGCGCAACCTCTCGTTAGGGGACCAGCCGATGTTGGCGACTCCGCTACTCAAACGATACTGGTCGTTAGGCCTTTCGTTGTCGGTATCGAGCCGACTCAGCCCGATGGAGTAATCGAGTTGCTTCCACGATCCGCTGCTCGCGAACGTTTCGCGAAACGTCTCAAAGGATCCTCCCTCGAAAGTAAACGAACCCGTCGGCGTTCCTTCGCCTCGCTTGGTGAAAATTTGAATGACACCGGCAAGGGCACGCGTTCCATACAACGTGCTCTGCGGACCGCGCACTACTTCGATGCGATCGATGTCATCCACGTTTAGGTCGGCGAAGTTGAATAGACCAGCCAGCCCTTGATTGATCGGAATACCGTCGAGCAACACCTGCGTGTCTTCGCTGCGCAATCCGCGCGTGAAAACCGAAGTCAGTTGACCGGGTGCACCGGTTTGCACAACCGAGAGACCAGGGACTTCGCGCAAAGCGTCGGCCACGCGGTGGATTTGTTTCTCTTCGATTTCGTCGCTGGTGATGACGCTGATACTTGATGGCGATTCATCTTCCGGAATCGGCAGACGCGTCGCGGTGACGATGATCTCTGCACTTTCGGTCACGGCGTCTTGCGCGCGACCGATCATCGGCATGACGAGCAAAGCCATGCCGACGAGCTGACTCAACCAAGGTGAGCATTTCCGCATTTTCGTTTTCCTCCATTTGTTGAGAGGCGGACGAACCGAATGCGGCAGCCCACAGCTCTCATTCTTCTTTTTTGCGAAGAAGTTTTGTCGAACCGTCTGCACACGCAGGGGCACGAATGAGGTGGAGCGGGCGAATATTCTGGCTCCTGGCTTGCGGTTTGGCCTAACGAGACCAAGCACACCTTCTCCCCGCCTTCACCCTCGACCCAGTCGAGGATTGGTTTATGGGAAGTCGTATCCAGTTACAGCAGCGCAACTGCTCCCGATTCACACGGGATTTCTCGCGCCGATCCACTGATCAAACTCGCAAAGAACTGCGCGCAGGATGAGCCGCGCCGGATGACAGGTCAAGTCGACGCCGCTATAAACCTGTTCCACGTTGGCTCGAATTCCCCCTAACTTCTCGTCAGCGGTTGCACAAGGCTTGTACAGACGTAGAAAAAATGTTACATTTTTCGGCTTGAAGGAAGAACCGTTAACGCTGCATCTTGGAGTCGCTGCAAAAGGAAAAGGCCACAGGTTGTGCTGTGGCCCAATCTTCGCAGTAGCGACGTAGCTCAACGGATAGAGCAGGCTTTTACTCGAGTCAGGTTGAAGGTTCGAATCCTTCCGTCGCTTTCCCTGCTCTTCTACGTTGTTCTACATTGTATACGCTTTGTGCCACAAGTAGACCCAAACGCCCCCAAGTCGTCAACATTTCTAGTGTGAATTTTTCATACCGAATGATACCCCGCCATACGCCGAGCGGCGAATAGGCTGATAGACGTAAGGTCGGTCGTGCCGTCGACGAATGAGCCGCGCCGGATGACAGGTCAAGTGGACGCTGCTATAAAAGTTCTTCACTTTGGCTGCGAACATTCTCATCACCGGCGGGGCCGGCTTCATCGGCTCAAATCTCGCGCTGGCGTTACAGGATAAATTTCCCGAGGCGCGCTTGACCGTGATCGATGATTTCCGCTCGGGCGATTTCAAGAACCTCGCGGGTTACAAAGGCGATTTCGTCGCGCAGGATTTGGCGAAACTGAATTGGTGCGAGCAGTTCGGTGATCCCGCAGTCGCGGGATTTGACGTCATTTTTCACATGGCGTCGATCACCGATACGACGTTGCACGATCAGTTCATTCAAACACACGACAACGTGGAGAGTTTTCGTCGGCTGTTGAATTTCGCGCGGCCTAACAAGACCAGAATTGTTTACGCATCATCGGCCGCAACTTATGGCTCGGTCAAAGGCGCAAGCAGTGAAGCGAGCGATGCGGCACCGGCCAATGTTTACGCGTTTTCGAAAGTGATCATGGACAACATCGCGCGGCGCGCAACTACCGAAACGCCGGGATGGATTTTAGTTGGCCTGCGTTTCTTTAACGTCTACGGACCGCGCGAAGCGCACAAAGGCGTGCCCGCGAGCATGATTTATCATCTCTCGAAACAAATGACGGTCGGACAACGGCCGCGCATTTTCAAGCATGGCGAACAGCAGCGCGATTTCGTTTACGTGAAGGACATCGTGCAAGGTTGCCTGCGCGCGATGGAGGCAAAGACGAGCGGTGTTTACAATCTCGGCTCGGGCAAAGCGCGTTCGTTTAACGAACTGGTACAAATCCTCAACCACTCGTTAGGCAAAAACTTCGAGCCGGAATACATCGAGAATCCGCACGCACATTATCAGAACTTCACCCAGGCTGATCTGACCAACTCGCGCAAAGAACTCGGTTACGAACCGCAGTTTTCCTTCGAAGATGGCGTGGCCGATTACATGAAGTGGCTTTATCCCGCCTGACGCAGTTTGCCCAGACGATGAAAGCCAAACGCCTGTCAAAAAATCCGGAAGAGATCAATACCGGACTCGCGGCAAACAAAGGTCCGGTCTCGAAATTCATTGCGAAGAATTATCGCCACTTCAACGCGGCCGCGCTGCTCGACGCGGCGAAGGGGTACGAGGTCCACCTCGCCGCCGGCGGCAAGATGCTGATGACGATCGCGGGCGCGATGTCGACCGCCGAGCTGGGCATCTCGCTCGCGGAGATGATCCGCCGCGACAAGGTGCACCTAATCGTCTGCACCGGGGCGAACCTCGAGGAGGATATTTTCAATCTCGTCGCGCACGATCACTACGAGCGAGTGCCGCACTACCGGCAGCTCACGCCGAAAGACGAGGAGCAATTGCTCGACCGGCATATGAACCGCGTGACCGACACGTGCATCCCCGAGATGGAGGCGATGCGGCGGATCGAGAAGGCGGTGCTCGAAGAGTGGATCGCGGCCGATCGCGCGGGAGAGCGTTATTTCCCGCACGAGTTCGTGTATCTGATTCTTCGCAGCGGGAAGCTGAAGAAGAGCTATCAGATCGACCCGAAGAACTCTTGGATGATGGCGGCGTGCGAGAAGAACCTGCCGATCGTCGTCCCGGGCTGGGAAGATGCGACGTTGGGTAACATGTATGCGGCGGCGGTGATCCGCGGCGAGGTGAAGAACGTGCATACCGTCCGCACCGGCATCGAATACATGACCTGGCTGGCCGAGTATTACACGAAGTCGTCAAAGCAGCTGCGCAATGGCGAGGGCTCAATCGGTTTTTTCCAGATCGGCGGCGGCATCGCCGGCGATTTCCCGATTTGCGTCGTCCCGATGCTTCACCAGGATCTCGAGCGGACCAGTGTGCCGCTGTGGGGTTATTTCTGCCAAATCAGCGATTCGACCACGAGCTACGGCAGCTACTCCGGCGCGGTGCCGAACGAGAAAATCACCTGGGGCAAGCTCGCGGCCTCAACTCCGAAGTTCGTGGTCGAAAGCGACGCCACGATTTGCGCGCCTCTGATCTTCGCCTGGGTGCTGGGGCAGTAGGAAATAGGCAAGCGACGCTCTTGCCCCACAAGGCCGAACGCGAAATGGCGACGGCCTAACGAGGGCTAGCCCTCCCAGAAAAATTTCGTCGGCCGCTCAATTTCCGGCGGCAAACTTTTGTGCACGGGACAGTTGAGCACGACCTGCTCGAGAAGAGCTCGCTGCGGGGTGTTGGGTGGCAACGGGAAATGAACTTCCGACGGTAAAGCGACGATGCGGCGCGGCGCATCTTTCGACATTTCTTTGCCGATTTTCACCGTCATGCCTTTGAGATCCAGACCGTGATCTTGCGCCGCGATTCCAACCGTCGTGGCCATGCAGCTGGCCAACGCGGTCGCGACCAGGTCTGTTGGCGAAAATGATTCGCCCTTTCCTTTGTTGTCAGTCGGGGCGTCGGTGGCGATTTCAGTTTTCGACGGACCGTGCGTGGCGGCGCAATGCAGATCGCCCGTGTACCGGACCGATATTTCAACCATGCAACGATTATGCGCGAGGTGCGCACGTTGTCGATGCAGGCCGCGTCGGGCGCGACCTGCATCATAACGACACTACTTCCGCGCGTCGCGCAGCGCTTTCACTTTATCGTGCGCCGCTTTCACTTCCGTGTACTGGCGCGAAATCGTATCGCGCACCGGGCCGGTCAGTTCTTTTTCCTCCATCGCTTTTTTGTATTCGCCAATGGCGGAATCTTCGCCGCGCTCGCACTCGGCGAGAATGGCGTGGTCATCCTGACTGGTGATGGCGGACTTCAAATTGATCCAGGTGCGATGCAACGCGCCAGCCGTGCTGCTGCTGTCTTCCGGCTTTGATTCACCCATGCCGATGGCTTCGCTTTGCAATTCGCCGGCGAAGCGCGAGCGCTGCATCGAGTATTCGTTGAAAAGCGATTTCAGCTGCGAATCCTTCACAGCTTCGGCGGCCTGCCGAAAGCCTTCCTGACCGTCTTTCAGCGTTTCGATTAACCCATTGATCGTCGAGATCGTTTCCTTTTGTAAGCTCATATAAACAATACGTGTGTGCGGGGAATTTGGTCGCTCCGCCCCGCGAGAAATCCATGGCACGGTTTGCGATACGCTCATTCGGCCTTAGCTTTTCGCATGAATAATACTGGAAAAGATTTGACCAAAGAAGCGCCGCGCAGTCCGAAAACGCGGTTGGGCGAATACGTCATTCTCGGACGCACGCTCGATAAATGCCGCGCGCTACTCTGGGGCGATATCGGCGAATACCATTTCGATTGTCCGCTCGATAACATGCTCTTCGGCTGGAAGAATATTAAAGGCGACGATTTCAAAGCCGCGGTCGAAAAGGGCGCAAGTGATGATGAAATGGTGAAGTGGGTCACCGACAACGGCGACCAAAAGACGCCGGAAGAAACGAAGACGTGGGCCGATGAAATGATGTCGACCAATCCCTACAACAATCCCGAGAAACGCGAGTGGTTTGAGGAACAAGTGCGGCCCTACAATCTCGATCCCAAAACGACGACCCTCTTTGATTGGCTCGATGTCGACGACCGCGAAAGCTACAAGCAGAAAGCTGCCTAACGAGTAGTTAGCAAACCGAATTGAAGAAACGCGGCGATCGGAAAGGTCGTCGCGTTTTTTATTTCGGCTTGATCGGCGGCGGCAGATTCGCCTCCGTGTCGCCCGCGGGCACGCCGTGCTGCAGGCGACTGTGCCGGATGCTGTAGAAGAAATAGATTAGCAAACCGAGGATCAGCCAAACCACGAAACGCAGCCAAGTTTCGAAAGGCAGGCTGAGCATGAGCGCGCAGCAAAATAAAACTCCGAGCAAGGGAAAGATCGGCACAAACGGGACGCGAAAAGGTCGGCTCCGATTCGGATCGGTGCGACGAAGAATAATCACGCCGATGCAAACAAGCACGAAGGCGAAGAGCGTTCCGATGTTCGTCAGATCGGACAGCGAACCGATGTCCGTGATCATGGCCACACCACCGACGACCACACCGGTCCAGATCGTAGTGATGTAAGGCGTACGAAAACGCGGATGGAGCCGCGCGAAATATTGCGGGAGCAGACCGTCACGCGCCATCGCCATGAAAATGCGCGGCTGGCCCAATTGGAAAACGAGCAGAACTGACGTCATGCCGGCGAGCGCGCCCGCGCTCACGAGTGCTTGTGCCCAAGGCTTGCTCGCAAATGCGGTGGCAACGGCCGCGGGATCGCCCAGATACACTGTGTATTTCAGAATGCCGGTTAGCACACCCGACATCAGCACATAGAGCAGCGTGCAAATCGCCAGGCTGGCGATCATACCGATCGGCATATCGCGTTGCGGGTTACGCGTTTCTTCCGCCGTAGTAGAAACCGCGTCGAAGCCGATGAAGGCGAAGAAGACGATGGCCGCACCGCTCATGATGCCGCCGAATCCGCTCGGCATGAACGGCACCCAGTTTGTCGGATTGACCATGAAAGCGCCGAAAGCAATGAAGAAGACAACAACCGCCACCTTGATGATGACGATCGCGGTGTTGGCCCGCGCGCTCTCGCGGATGCCGTAAATCAAAAGCACCGTCACCGCCGCGACGATCAGGAAGGCGGGAATATTTAGTGCGAAGGAATGACCAAAAATGCTCGGCAAAGTCGTCGATGAAAAATCCCCCAACGCATCGCGCTTCTCCAAAACACCCAGCGCCGTCGTCGTGTCAGTTATTGCCCAAAGCGGAAATTTCAGTCCGAAGAGACTGCCGCATAACTTCACAAAATATCCCGACCAACCGACTGCGACGGCCATGTTGCCGACCGCATATTCGAGAATCAAATCCCAGCCGATGATCCACGCGACGATCTCGCCGAGCGTCGCATAGGAATATGTGTAGGCCGAACCCGACACCGGAATCATCGCAGCTAGCTCGGCGTAACAGAGAGCAGCAAATCCGCAGGCGACGGCTGCAACCATAAAAGAAATCATAACCGCCGGTCCCGCCCCCGCTCGTCCCATGACCACATCCGAATGACTGAGCGCCGCCTGGATATAATTGAGCACTGGCGTTTTCCAGAATGAGCCCACGATTTGCTCGCCCGCCGCTGCCGTTCCGGTCAGCGCAAAAATTCCCGTGCCGATAATCGCGCCGATCCCGAGTGCGGTCAGATCAAGCGCCGTCAGCGAGCGCTTCATCAAACGTTCCGGCGCTTCCGACTCGCGGATGAGCATCTCCGGGCTTTTGGTTTTAAAAAGTTGCGACGCCACGATCTCTTTTCGTGCCGACGCTAGCGATCGCGGGCATCACGGCCTAGGAAAAAATCCGGAATCGTCTTGGCGCAACTTTAGCTTTAGGAAAACCATGCCCAGCCTCAGTGGAGCACAACTTATTGGCGGATTGATCTTCAGCTCCGTCGGCTTCGTTGCCTTCGTTTATGGCAAGCGCATGCACTTTTGGAAGGCGATGTTCCTCGGCATTGCGCTCATGGTCTATCCCCTTTTCGTTTCCACGGATGCACTGCTCTACTCGTTAGGCGCAATCTTGACCGCGGCTCTCTTCATCTGGCGCGATTAAGCATCCGAACGCTTGTCGCCCTCACCTCGGCGTGCTAATTGCGCTGCATGGGTCGGCAATGGCTGCATGCGAAACGCGAAGTCGCGGGTCTAAAGAAAGGCCAGGTCACCGGCAAGCTCGTAAAGGAAATGATGGTGGCCGCGAAACTCGGCGGCGCGGATCCGAACGGTAACCCACGTCTTTTTGCGGCCGTAGAAAAAGCGCGCAGAGCGAGCGTTTCGCGCGATGTGATCGAGCGCGCGATCAAAAAAGGCGCAGGCATCGGCGACGAAAAATTAGTGATGGAGCACGTCGTCTTCGAAGGCTACGCGCCGCACAAAGTGGCGATCATCATTGAAATTCTAACCGACAATAACAATCGCACCGCGCCGGAAATTCGTGTGCTATTTAAAAAAGGCGGCCTGCTCGGCGCGCCGGGCAGCAACAAATTTCTTTTCGATCATGTCGGTCTGGTCGAAGCGCATCACCTCGATGCTGGCGCAGACATCGAAGCGGCCGCGATTGAAGCTGGCGCGCAGAACGTTGAGCCACTTTCGCACGCGACCAACGACGACATTCCGGAGAATGCCGCTGGCGCACGATTCATCACTGAGCGCGCCGATCTGCACACCGTTTCGCAATGGCTGGCCGCGAACGGTTGGACCGTGGTGACGAGCGAATGGGGTTACATCGCGAAAAGCAACGTCTCGTTAGGCGAAACCGAACGACAAGAGGTCGGTGAGTTTCTACAGAAACTGGAAGACCACGACGACGTGCACCGGGTTTGGGCGGCTCTCTCCTGATTGGACGCATCGCGCGCGTTTCGCTAACCTGCGGCCAGCATGTCTGACGAATCGCAATTCGTTCTCGCTGACGCTGCGGTCGATGCGACCACGGAGGGGCGGCGCGGACTGCGTCGCCCACGCAAACAGCGCACAGACGACCGAGTCCTGACGAATTGCGAGAACTGCGGCGCGCCGCTGGCCGGTGAGTATTGCGCGAAATGCGGACAACACGCGATCGATTATCGCCGCTCGCTTTGGCGCGTCTTGATCGACGCCGCCGATTCGTTTCTCAACTGGGATACGAAATTTCTTAGCTCCATCTGGGTCCTGCTGACCAGGCCGTGGAAACTCACGAACGATTTTAACGGCGGGCGGCGCGCCCGCTATGTCCATCCCCTTCGCCTTTACCTGCTCGCCAGTATCACTTTTTTCCTGATGACGAAATTAGCGAAGTTCGATAACAGCGGGTCGTTCGAATTTCGCCCACAAGATCGCGCCGAGATTGCTGCGGCCTTAGGCAAGCTCGTCGGTTCCGATTCTGTGCTCACCGTCGAGCAGCAGGCGAAAGTCAATGGCGTGCGCGCGCGCCTCACGCAGGCCGACGGCGCGATCAGTGAGCAGGAGAAAAAAGAGCTGCAGGAAGTCGTGCGCGCGGCGCTGACCTCCAAGTTGAAAGACAAGTTCGCGAAGCACGATCAAGCGCAATTGAAAGCCGCTCTGCGCATGATCCCGGAAATTCCGACGCCGCCTCCGCCCGGAAGCAAAGCGGCGGTCTCGAAGGAAGTCGATGCAGAACTCGCGGCCGAGGCCGCCGCAGAATCGGCCACTGCAATAATGCCCGAGACGGTGGTGCCACCGATACCTGCTTTGCCGGATGTCGCTTCACCATCCGTTGCGCCAAAGCATCCGAAACCAGGTATTCATTTCGGTCCGGAGGACAAACCGAAGACGCCGTTCGGCACTTGGATCGAGAGCCGCATCAAAAACAAAGTGGGCGAAGACGGAACGAAATCGAAACTATTCCTCGAGACACTGCGCAATAACATCCCGACCATGATGCTCTGCTGCATCCCGCTTTTTGCGCTCGTCCTCAAGATGCTCTACATCCGCAAAGGCCGCTATTACGTGGAGCATCTCGTCTACGCGCTCCACGTCCACACCTTCCTCTATCTCGGCGCAACCGTGATCGTGCTCATCTCGCTCGCTCTTGCACAGGTATCCGACGCGATCCGCGCGATCTTCGCCACCTTCGCCGGCATCGCCATGTTCGTGCTCGTCTTTCTCTCCATTCGCCGCGTTTACGGCGAAGGCTGGTTTTTGAGCACGTTTAAATTCCTCCTCGGTTCGATCGCCTACGCGGTCATTCTCATCATCGCCGTGGGCGCGACCGCCTTCATCACGCTCCTGTTACCGGACTAATTTTCGCTCCGTTGCACCACCGCCGTCATCTCAGCAGCGTTTGCGCGCCGCCCAATTCGTTCTGCTTCGCTGGCAAATCGCGTAACCAGGTCTGCTTTCCCACGTGCCGTGCGAAAAGGTTCACGACGCGATTAGCGTCCGGGCGCGCGCCAGAGCCTCACTAATCTTCGAAGGATCTTTGCCCGCCCCACGCGCGCTGTCAGGCCGTCCCCCACCCTTGCCACCAACGATCGGCGCAATCTGCCGAATAATTTCATCCGCGCGAATTGAACTCGTTAGGCTTTTCGGCACCGCGGCGACCAGGTCAACCCGACCATTCGTTAGGCCGGCGAGAACAATGGGTCCGTCGATCTTGTTCTTCAAAAGATCCGCCACGGCTTGTAGCAAGGCACCGTCCGCCTCCGGCACTTCCGTAACGCACGCCTTCTCTGCCGAATGCGACGCCGCGAGTTCGTTTGCAATCGTCGCCGCACGCTTCTGCAACTCCGCTTCCGCCGCCTTGGCGTGTTGTTTCTCCCAATCGTGCACTTCGCTCTCGAGCTTCTTCAAATGCTCCGCGCGAGCTTCGAGTGAAGCGACATCGGAATGAGAAGGCAGCGGCGCAAGGCCGGGTTTCTTGCGCGATAACATTTCAAATTTTTCCTGCTGCCGCTTCGCCTCGCCTTCCGCCCAGCGTGAAACTTCCTCGCCCGCCACCGCTTCAATGCGCCGAATTCCCGCCGCAATCGCCGACTCGCTGACAATTTTGAACTGCTGGATCTCGCCGGTGTTTCGCACATGCGTGCCGCCGCAAAGCTCCATCGAGTAACCATTCAGCTCGTTAGGCGCGCCGCCGATCTGCACCACGCGCACGATCTCGCCGTATTTGTCGCCGAAGAATTGTTGGATGTCGGAACGTTTCTTCACTTCCGCGTACGGAACTTCCGTCCACGAGAGCTTAGCGTTTTCCCCGATGCGTTCATTCACGAGTTTTTCGACATCGCGCACCTGTTCGTGTGTAAGTGCCGCGCTCGCAAAATCGAACGTCAGCTTCTCCGGCCCGACATAACTCCCCTTCTGCACCGCTTCGCGACTAACGAGTTCATGCAACGCCCAGTGCAAAAGATGAGTCACGGTATGATGCCGCTGAATCGCAGCCCGTCGCGGCACATCGACAGCTAACCGCACCTTCGCAGGTGAGGGCAGGCGATGAAGCCCGTCGAGCTTGAGGTAAAATGTTTCACCCCGTTTCAAAGTGCCTACGATTTCAACGATCTGACCGTCCTCCAGAAACTTCATAGAGCCGGTATCTCCGACTTGACCGCCCATTTCTGCATAAAGAGGGGACACGTCGACTATTCCCCACTGCTCCGCCGTTGGGACGGTCTCGACGACCTTTACGAGAGTTGCCTCATCTGTCTCCAAGTGATCGTATCCAATGAATTCTGTTGGATGAGACCAGACAGGTTCTATGGAGATCTCGGTTTTCTTTTGAGCCTTGCGTGCACGCACTCGCTGCTGATTCATCAACTTCTCGAAGCCCGCGACATCGACGGTAAGTCCGCGCTCGCGCGCCATTAACTCCGTGAGATCGAGCGGAAAGCCCTGTTCATCATACAGCCGAAAAGCGAACGCCCCTGAAATCTGGGGAGCGCACGCCGCTGGCGTGCTCATCTCGGCGGCTCGCCGAGATGCATCAATCTCCGGCCACCAAACCCACGGATAATCCTGATTCGCTCCAACCAATTTCGCATCCCACGGGTTGCGCGTGATGTACTCAAACTTCTCCCGCAAATCACTTTCAGAGCGAATCAGACGATCAAACGATTCCTTCTCCCAAACCGGCCCCGTTTCTCCCGTCAGCTTGTTGATTTCGTGTGCAGTAAAAGACTTGAGCGTGTGTAGAATTTCGGTGAGGGAAAAAAAAGTCGGATCACCGCCTGCGTCGCTCTCTTTTATCTGAGGCTCGAAAAGAAGGTGAACATGGTCCGGCATGACCGTGGCCGCGTAAAGTTGGTAACGCTGCTCGTTCCAATACCGCGCGCAGTCGAGAACGATTTGGCGGGCCTGGGGTGAGAGTTCTTTGCGCTGCGCGGTAGAGAACGTGACCGCGTACTTAGCCCATGGCCGCTCGAAGTGTGGGAGATTGCGTTTTGAGTATTGGGGCTCGGAAGGTATTTCCGGCGAGCCGCCGGAAATGGCACGCGAGCCGCGTCCGCTCCCCGGAATTCTCGAGACCTCGCGTTCGAAAAGTTCGATACCGCGATCTAATGTCTTGTTAAAGGACTCCTCTTCGCCGCGAATCGTGTCGCCTACGAGTTGGTGTTTAGCACGAAGCTCCGGGAAAACCTCGCCCATCGTGCGGACGAGCGCCTCGACCAACTCGTAGAAGAACGGTTCGTGGAAGCCCAAGGTACGGCCGTAACGAACAGCGCGCCGCAAGACGCGACGCAAAACATAACCACGACCTTCGTTACTCGGCTGAACTCTGTCGGCGATGGCAAAACTCAATGTCCGGATGTGATCGGCAATGACACGAAAGGCGACGTCGATCTTTTCCTGCTGGTTGTCACCGGTGCTGCCGGCTTTCGGCAACGTGTTCAAATATTTTTTTCCGCTTAGCTTCCCGATCTCCTCGAAAATCGGGCGGAAGATATCGGTTTCGTAGTTGGAAATTGTGCCGGAAAAGTCAGTGAGATTTTTCGTGCCTTGAATGATGGCGGTGACGCGCTCGAAGCCCATGCCAGTATCGACGTGACGTTGTGGGAGCGGAACAAAACTTCCGTCGGCATTAGCGTTGAACTGAATGAAAACGAGATTCCAAATCTCGATGCAGCGCGGATCGCCGGCGTTGACTAACGAACCTTGGGTGTCGCCCTTGAGGGTAAGATCGATGTGCAATTCGGAACACGGGCCGCATGGGCCGGTGTCGCCCATCATCCAGAAATTGTCTTTCTTGTTGCCGTTGACGATGTGGATCGCGGGATCGAGCCCGGCTTCGCGAAATAATTTCTCCCAGTGATCGTGCGCTTCCTGGTCGAACTCGGACGGCTCATTAGGTCCGGGCTTGTAAACGGTGGCGTAAACGCGCGACGGCGGAAATTTCCAGCGCCTAACGACTAATTCCCAGGCCCACTCGATCGCTTCTTTCTTGAAGTAATCGCCGAAGCTCCAGTTGCCGAGCATCTCGAAAAAGGTGTGGTGATAGGTGTCGAGCCCGACGTCATCGAGGTCGTTGTGTTTCCCGCCGGCGCGGATGCATTTCTGCGTGTCGGCCGTGCGTGGCGGATTCCACGCCGCTTTTTGTTGTTCAAGAAAAATTGGTACGAACTGATTCATGCCGGCGTTGGTGAAAAGCAGATTCGGCGAGTCCGGCAGGAGAGACGAGGACGGCACGATGGTGTGCTGTTTCTCGCGAAAGAAATCGAGAAACGATTGGCGAATTTCGGCGCTGGTCATGCGAACAAAAATGACGGTAGCGCGAAACGGCAGGATTTCACCGTTTCGGGAGGCCTAACGAGAGAGAGGTTACTTCTTTTCCTCGTCGAGCTTCGCCTTCACTGCGATCTCGATCTCTTCGTAGAGCGCGGTGTCGTTTTTGAGAACATCCTTGGCCGCGTCGCGTCCTTGCGCGAGTTGCGAGCCTTTATAGCTGAGCCACGAACCACGTTTCTCGATAATCTGTTTTTCCAGCGCGAGATCGAGCAAAGCGCCGGTCGAAGAAATTCCTTCGTTATACATGATGTCGAACTCGGCTTCGGTAAATGGCGGCGCCACTTTGTTCTTCACTACTTTGACGCGGGTACGGTTGCCCGTGACAACTCCGTCGGTCTGCTTGATCGCGCCGATGCGGCGAATGTCGATCCGCACGCTGGCGTAAAATTTTAAGGCCTTGCCGCCGGGTGTGGTCTCTGGATTGCCGAACATGACGCCAATCTTTTCGCGAATTTGATTCGTGAAAACGCAGCACGTGCGCGCCTTCGAAATCAACGAGGTCAGTTTGCGCATCGCAGCGCTCATCAAGCGAGCCTGCGCGCCGACCGTGGAGTCGCCAATCTCGCCTTCGAGTTCCTGCTTCGTGACCAGGGCGGCGACGGAGTCCAGAACAATGACGTCAAGCGCATTCGAGCGGACAAGCGTCTCGACGATGCGAAGCGCTTCTTCCCCGGAGCTAGGTTGCGAGACTAACAAGTCGTCCATGTTTACGCCGAGCCGACGCGCATATTGCGGATCTAGTGCGTGCTCGACATCGATGAACGCGGCTAGGCCTCCGCGCTTCTGCGCTTGCGCGATAACCGTGAGAGTAAGTGTCGTTTTCCCCGAGGACTCCGGTCCGTAAACTTCGACCACGCGACCGCGCGGAAATCCTCCGACCCCGAGCGCGCGATCGATTAGAATGTTGCCGGTAGGGATGACATCGATGTCGACAATCTTTTCGTCTCCTAAGCGCATGATCGCGCCGTCGCCGTAATCTTTGGCGATTTGTTGGAGGGCGAGGTCGAGATTCTTGTTACGCGCCGCGGTCACCTTATCTTCGGCGGATTTTTCGTCAGTTTTTGTCGGCATAAAAGTACCTAAGTCGCTTTGCGCGCAGCCGCCAAGTAGAAATGGACTTCGGCCTACGAAGGCGGCGGCGGGCGGAGGAAATTCGAAAGGGACCCGTGCTGCAAATAAACGCGATCGAAGGTTCGCGTTATTCCATACAAACCCCCGCGGATGAACCAAACAACGAGCAGGCCTAACGAGACCAGCAAGATCAATAATAGCGGCGGCCAAATCCTAATCAGCCAGTAGAACGCGACTGCGAGAGCGAACGCGAGCAGGAGAAGGTAAATTCGCCGCAATCGCAGAAACCGCCTGGTGATTGGATGCAGGCTCACACCCTTGAACAGTAACGAGCCGGCGAGCGTCAGCGCCGCGAGAAATTCATCGGCCTTTCCAGATGCGCCGATGAGGTCATTCACTTTTAGGAAACGCCAGCGCGTATCAATGCCCGGGTCGGGGCGGAAGCTGGTGATGCAATTAGGGAAATCCCAGCCGGTCATTTTATAACCCGAGGCCATCAAGGCGTAGGCTTCTGCTTCGGAAAATGCATCGAGGTCGGTGCGAATGCCGGAGAGCAGATTCTGCACGTCGCCCCGCACGCCATACTGCGTGAGCTTATCGCTGTCGGGCGGCGCGCCGGGCCGCGGCTGCGATTCTTTTTGCAGATCGCACTGAGTCCAATTCACCGGCTCGACCAGCAGATCTTTTTTCAAATGCACGAACATGAAATCGCGCAACAAGCCCGCGCGTTTCCGTGCGCGTAATTCCTTGTGCTCCAATTCACGCACCCGCGCCATCAAAGTGCTGTTGCTGCGCATGACAACGTCAATCGCGCGGCGCGACGGATGAGGCTCACTGACCAGTTGACCGCTGGCATCGCTCACTAGCAGGACGGTGCAGTCTTGCTCGCGCAAACCGCCCGCGCCCTGGTTATCGTGCACACCGCCGTCGACCAGCTCAACGTCGCGCTGCGGATAAAGTCCAGTGAGCTTGATCGGCGTGAAGAGACCGGGCACTGCCGCGGAGGCCGCGACGGCCCGGCCCAGCGGCATGACATCATGCGGCGGCGGCGCCTCATCCATATAGTACATGCGGCGCAATCGTTCGTTGCCATCAATCTCGGGATCGATGGTGTTGGGGGACTCACCCATGAAGCTGGCGGTGAATTGCCAATTGTGACCGGTGTTTAAGGTCGTGGCATTGAGAATCAGAATCGGCACCTTGTTGCGTCGCCGCCAATTACTGTACTTCGGTCTGAAATCGGTCGTGCCCTTCGGACAAATGATGAGATCGCGCAGGATGGGTCGCGTGCCTTTGGCCACTCGAGCGATCGGAGCATAAAGCGTCTCGTCGAGCAATTCTCCCATCCGATCAGTGCGCGTGCCGAGTGTAGTGATCTCACTGAAAACGCGCATGCGCGGATTAGTGACGATTGCGTCCAGGAACTCTTTTTCCATTTCATGGACGAGGGCGAGATAATCTTCGCGCACGATCTCGCTGTCGGATTTTTCCTGCAGCAGGTTGCGCAGCTTCAAATAGTAATGCGCGCCGATAATCGAGCCGCCCGAGACGCAGGAAAGCACTTCGACGTGCCGCAGCATGTCCATCTCGGCGAGCCGCGCGAACACTCCGATGTGGAAAAGCGATGCGCGAAATCCGCCGCCGGAAAGAGCCAGTCCGACCTTCCCGCTGAACGCAGTGAAAAGACCAGCCTCATCGCCGCCGACGAAAGTTTTCAGGGCGGCCCAACCATCGCTGTGCAAGAAATCTTCCGCGGTGCGATCGCCGTTGGTTTGCAGCATAACGAGTGAGGCGAACTGTTTTACCGCCGTTTCGTATTCCCACGGCTGCAATCGTGTTTTCCATTCTGCAGCTTCCGCCAGCCAACGTTTGGCGTCATCGTATTGACGCAGGCCGAGACACGCTTCTGCCAATGTAGCGAGCAACCACCAGTCGCGTTTCTCCGGCGGCTGCGCACTCAGCTTTGTCACAATCTTGCGCCGAATTTCCTGGGCGCGCGCGCGGCGTTGGGCAATCACATCGGCGAGGTCGGGATCCGAAATTTCCTCCTGTTGCGCGACGCGATCGAGCATGAACGCCGCATTGATGCCGGTGTAGCCGTTATCAGGAATTTTTTCGCGCTCCGGCTCAACTCCAATGAGGTAGCCTTTTTCGTAAAGCTCCAGCGCGGTCTGCAAATGTTGCGGTCGCGGATCCGCCTCCCACCAACGTTTATAAATGGCGCCGGCAATGCCGAAAGTTTCCTGGTGCTCGTTGATTTCCTCGTCGGTTAATTTTCTCCGCTCTTCCGCGGACTTCCGGGCAATTTCTTCGGCCTCGGCCAGCACCGGCAAAATAATGACGCGCGCGTCAGCGAAACGCCGTTCGATTGGTAGATCAGGATCCTTTTCCGTGCAGTTGGCGAGTTGCTGCGTGATCTTCCGCCGCCGCCGCGCATCATCAGAGCATTGTTGTAAAGCCTGCCGGAAAAGCCGCCGAGCCAGGTCGAATTTCTGTTCGCCTTTCAGTTGGCGGGCGAGCACAACCAGCTCTGTTGTCTCGACGACGGATTCACTCTTGAGCAGTTGCTTCGCGCGGTCGATTGCCTCAGACATGATGGCTTGATTCAGGTCTAACGAGTGATCAACTTTTTGGGAAGTGCGGATTCGATCATTTCTCCTTCACCGCCAAACAAAAAAGCCGCAAGCCCGAAGGCCTGCGGCTTTGACATTCTGCAAAAACTTAACTTACGAAACCGTGATCTTGCGCGGCTTCACCTGCTCTGCCTTCGGCAGAATTAAAGTGACCACACCTTGTTCAATCTTCGCGCTGATTTTGGCAGCGTCGATCGAAGGATCGAGCTCGAAGCTGCGACGGAAATTTTCCGGACGCGACTCGCGATGGATCACCGTGCCGGAAATCTGCGGCATTGAATGGCGCCCGCTGACGGTGAGCTCGTTATTTTCCACCCACATTTCGAGGCCTTCCTTATTAACACCCGGCATTTCGACTTCGAGAGTGTAGCCGTCGTTGTTTTCCGTGACAGTCGCCACCGGCGCGACGAATCGCTCCGTGCGCTGGCTGCCGTTTGTGCCGTTTTGGACACGATCTTCACGAACTAAAGTTTCCATTTCTTAAATTTCCTTTCGTTTTGTTGTTGCCTAACGAGTCGTTAAGCAACGTTGACCTGAATTTGTTTCGGCTTGACCTCATCCGCTTTAGGAAGGGTCACGGTGAGGATGCCATCCTTATAGGAAGCGTTGACCTTGTTCGCGTCGACCCGAGTCGGGAGCGAAATGCTGCGGCGGAACTTGCCGAGAATTCGTTCCGTGCGCGCGTTCTTGTCGTCGTTCGCCGTCTCTTCTTTGCGTTCGCCGCTAATGGTCAGCGTTCCGTCATTCAAAGAGATTTCAATTTCCTCTTTGCGCAGTCCGGGCAGTTCCACCACTGCGACGATGTCGTCGGTGGTCTGGTAGAGATCGAGCGCGGGCGTCCAACCATTGAAGAGTTGCGCCTGCGGTAGCATAGACCAACTGGGCAATTCGAGGAGGTTGTTGAGGTCGCGGAGACTCGACCAACGGTCGAGGCTTCGCCATGGCGACGCTGTCGAAGTTTGATATCGGATTAAGCTCATAACGTGTTCCTTTCTGAGTTAAAATTGTTCCTTACTCCCTAGCGGCTTGAATGCCAGTCCATTATGTCTTACGTAAACTTCTACTTGGTAGCTTCTTAAGGAAGAACAATTAGAAATATTGGTAGCGCAAATAGAGCCGAAACGGCGCTTTACCTCAGTGACTGAATCCTAGAATTAGAGACATTTTTGCTCGCTGTCCTTCGGGTATGAATCGCTTTTCGTGCCATTTGCTCGCCCGTTAGGACCCACTATGTTGCTCGAAGATGCGCGATGAATTGCGAGACGAAAAATTCATGCGCGCAGCGCTGAATGAAGCGAAAAAGGGAATCGGTCTAACGAGTCCAAATCCTGCCGTCGGCGCAGTCCTAGTCGTCGGCAACAAGATCGTCGCGACAGGACACCATCGTCGAGCCGGTGAGGCTCATGCAGAGGTAGAATGTCTGCGCGGGCTCGGCCGCGTGACTGCGAAGGGCGCTACACTCTACGTGACGCTTGAGCCGTGCTCGACGAGCGGCCGCACCCCGCCGTGCACACGGGCTCTGATCGATTCGAGAATTGGAACAGTCGTGATCGGCGCCGTGGATGTGAACCCAAAACATTCTGGTCGCGGAATCGATCTCTTGCGCCGAGCCGGCATCACCGTTCGTAGCGGCGTCCTTGCTAACGAATGCACAGCAATCAATGAGGCTTTTAACAAATGGATCCAGACTGGCCGCCCTTTGGTCATCGCGAAATGTGGAATGACATTGGATGGTCGCTTGACGCGCCGGCGTGAGGAAGAGCGATGGATCACGAGCGCTCGCACACGAAAACATGCGAATCGGTTTCGCTCGCAAGTCGATGCCGTCCTCATCGGTGCAGAGACGCTGCGCACAGACAACCCACGCCTAACGCCTCGCGGCGTCGTCGGCGCGCGGCAGCCGTGGCGGGTTATCCTTTCGCGCTCGGGACGTTTGCCACCGCAGGCGCACGTCTTTAAAGATCGTTTTGCGAATCGCACGCTCGTTTTCCGAAGAACATCTCTCGGCACCGTCCTTGGCGAGCTGGGCAAGAAAGAAATCACCAGTGTCATGATCGAAGGCGGCGGAGATATTCTCGGGCAGGCGCTCGATGCGCGTTTGATCGACAAAATTCACATCTACGTTGCTCCGCTATTCTCCGGCGGACCGGTGATCGCATTTTCCGGGAAAGGATTTTCTTCGAGCGATCGTGCGCTCGCAGTGCGAAACCCGTCTTACGAAGAATTTGGCGACGACATTTTAATCGCAGGAGATGCCGCTTATCTTCTCCCGAATAATAAATAGAAACTTCTCGTCTCAATTTGTGTTCAATCAGCACAAACAGGAGGTGAAAACATGAATTGGAAAAAACTTTTTTTGATTGCGGTGGTTGCCGGCGGATTCGCTTTCGCGGCCGCGCCGCGCTCTGAAGCCCACCTGCACGTGGGCATCGGTTTCGGCTTTCCCGTCGGGTACGGGGGGGGGTACTACGGTTGTCCGGGACCGGTCTATTACCCTTACGGATACGGCTATGCGCCTTACGGATATTACGGCTCGCGTGTCGCGATATCGGTTGGTCCGCGCTACTACTGGTCTCACGGGCGCCGCGTTTATTACCCCGCGCGCTCTCGTTATCGTCGCTGGCGCTAAGATCGCGAAAAAGATCCTCGACAAGGAGCTGGCTGAATTTGTTCGGCCAGCTCTTTTTGTTTCAAGATTCGCTCAGGAAAACAAACGCCTACTACTTGTTAGGCGCTGGGGAAGTATTCACGGGACCGTTGATCGGTGCAGAGTTTTGCCCGTTACCGAATTCTTTTTTCAATTGTTCCTGCACCGGGGCGAGTTCTTTCTGCCGCTTCTCCTCTACCTCAAGCCGAATGGCCCTCTCAATGCGTCGCCGCTCCTGAATGTAGCGGCGCTCGTAGGCCTCACGTTTTTCAGCTTCCAGTTCTAAACCGGATTGCTGCAAAGCCGCATCCGCTTCGTGCTGCAAACGAAGGTGCCGCGCACCTTCGCGATCGCGCAAAACGCGCCGCTCCTCCGGCGACATATTCAACCAGCGTTCCGCGTTCGTTCTAAAACGCTGCCGATCTTCCGGCGACATCTGGCGCCAGCGCTCACGCGCGCCGTGAAAGCGCCGACCAAAAAATTTCCCGCCCCCGCCTCCAGGCGGCGGTTGCGCGCGAGCAGGTTCAGCAACGAAAAGCGACAAAACGCCGCTCGCGATCAGAGCGATACAGATTCGCCTTCGGTCCATATGCCATCATCATCCGTTGCGAGAAGATCGTCCAGATCGGCCACGGTATCGTAATCCTGCGGATCGATCTTCGTCACCAGCTCGGGCGGATTGTCAGCGGGATTTTTCGTGGAATGGAACGCCAGCGCGCTCACCAGCATGACGAGCGCAACCGTCGAAGCCGGAATAAGGCGCGGACGCAGCCACCCGCGCGCGTAATCCATCCAATTTTTTTCCTGACGAATTTGTCGAACGACATTCCGTGCGAAAAACGGGGACACCGTCGGCTGGGCCGATTTTCCCAGCAGGTCCCACAACTCCTGATCGTCTTCGCGGTTCATTCTCGAGAAATTGAACTTCTCGCGGCGCTGAAAGTTGCGCAGCCCCGGCTGCTTAGGCAAGCCTGAAGCTACACCTCGGCGGCTTCGAGGAACCCCTCGAGCTGCCGAATCCGGGTCGGATGACGCATCTTACGCAGCGCTTTGGCTTCGATCTGCCGAATCCGTTCGCGCGTAACGCGAAATTGCCGGCCGACTTCTTCCAAGGTGCGGCTGTAACCATCCACCAAACCAAAACGTTGTTCTAAAACCTGTCGTTCGCGCTCGGTCAACGTCTCGAGCACATCCTTGATCTTCTCCTTCAGGAGAACAATCGCGGTCATGTCGCTCGGGTTTTCCGCACCTTTGTCTTCGATGAAATCGCCGAAATTCGTTTCTTCGCTTTCTCCAACCGGCGCCTGCAACGAGATCGGCTGCTGCGCCATTTTCAAAACCGCGCGCACGCGATCGACGGGCAGCAAAATTTCCTCGGCCACTTCTTCGGGAGAAGGCTCGCGTCCGTATTCCTGTACGAGCTGCTTCTGCACGCGCATCAGTTTATTGATCGTCTCGATCATGTGCACCGGAATGCGGATGGTGCGCGCCTGATCGGCGATCGAACGCGTAATCGCCTGCCGAATCCACCAAGTGGCGTAGGTGGAAAATTTGTAGCCGCGGCGATATTCAAATTTCTCGACCGCTTTCATCAGGCCCATGTTGCCTTCCTGAATCAGATCGAGAAATGACAGGCCGCGATTGGTGTATTTCTTCGCGATGGAAATCACGAGACGCAAATTGGCTTCCACCATTTCCGTCTTGGCGCGCAATGCTTTTCGCAACCAGCCTTTCAGCTGCTGATATTGCTCGGCGTATTCTTCCAGCGTCAGCCAAAGCAAACGCTCCAGCTCTTTCGCCTTCGCGCCCACGGTTGAGCGTGCACCGTTGTCGCGCGGATGTTTGTTCATCTCGGTGACGATGTGCGTCATGATCAAATATTTCTCATCCGCCAGATGAACGAATTCCTCTGTCACCTTCTGCTTGAAAAAAAACTTCGGGTAGAGCTTCTGCAGCGACGCGACTGATTTCTGGAAGGTCTTAAGTTTTTTCTGATCGACGCGCGAACCGCTGAAGATGTGCGCGTATTGCTGAGCGATAGTCCCGCTTTGCTTTGAAACTTGTTTACAAAGCCGTGGCAGCATTTTCATGTAGCGCTCACGACTCTCGATTTTCTTGTCGAGAATCACCCGATCGAAACGCTCGCCGCCTTCATTCAACTTTTGCGCGAGATCGAGATGGGCCTGCGCGATAAATCCAAAACGGTTGATCAAGCGCTGCACCATAACTTCCGCTTCTTCGATGCGCTTGGAAATTTCGACTTCCTGCTCGCGCGTCAGCAGCGGGACCTGTCCCATCTGCTTGAGATACATGCGCACCGGATCATCCAGAATATCGAGTTTCGTTTCCGGTTTTTCTTCTTCTTCTTCCTCGGCGTCTTTCTTGCCGTCTTTGTAACGATCGACTTCCGAAGCTTCGATGATGTCGATCTCCATCCGGCGCAGCCGCGTTAGGATGGCATCCAATTCATCCGCATCGGTCACCTCCGCAGGCAGCGCTTCGTTGAGATCGTCGAAAGTCAGGTAGCCCTGTTCTTTCGCCAGCTTGATGAGTTCGCGAATGCGGCTCTGCATGTCGGCTGGTGCGACTGGAATTGAAGTCAAAATATCTTTACCCTTTTTTGCCTGCTTGTCTGGTCGACTTGGCTTGGCATGCCCTGCTGAAATTTTCTTTGGCCGTCCGCGACCTTTCGGAAGTTGAATTCGTCGCGCGCCGCCTTTTGCAGTCCGTTTTGGCTTCACGGAAACCGAGGCCCGCCGCACGCTCTTGTGCTTGGCGCTCTTCTTCGGCTTCGATCGAGCTGATCCGTTAACTTTCGAATGCTTTGCCAAAACTAGGTGTTTTTAGAGGAATTACTGAGTTTCCAATCATTCCGGCTTCCTGCTCCTCCCCTAAACCTTAACGGTCGACCACACGAGCGGACGAAAGCTGCGAAAGTTCAGCGAGTTGCGCTTTCAGGTCAACAACTTGTTTCTGCAAAGCCGTTAGTTCCCCCGCGCTTAGTTGAGGTATCTTCATCCTTCCTTCCGCGATCTGTAGCTGGCGGCGTACCGCGGACTGTTGCAGACCTGCCCACCAGTCGCGTACCACGCTCGCCGCGTTCGGCGGAACTTTTTGCAACAACCAGGAAGACGCAAGCGCTTCTTCTTCTGGCGATAGGGTTGCGAGAAAAGCGGCAGTCGATGCCGGATCGTCCGGCCGCAATTCGTTCTCGAGAATGCGCACCAACATTTCCGAATCCGGTGTTTGCCCGAGAACTTCTCGCCAATCTTGTTGCAGAAGAAATTCGCGCGCTTCCGTGTCCCGCAGCGCGAGCAAACATAACATCGCCACATCGTGCCGCGGCGCCGGGGCGGGTTGTGTTCGTGCGCGCTCTTCCACATTGGAAAAGCGATGCGCCTGCGGCTTCTCCAACAAAGCAGCGAAATCTTTCGGCGCTACGCCGATGCGCGCGGTGACTTTGCTCGCCACCTCACTGCGCATGATCGGGTCATGCACCCTGCCGACGGTTTCAGCCAGTTTGCGCGCGAGCTGCATCTTTGCACCTAACGAATTCAAGTCTGTTGCCCCCGCTTCTCGTTCGATCCAGTAATCGAAGAAATCACGTGCACCGACGATGCGTTTTTCAAACTCCTCTTTGCCTTTATTGCGGACTATGGAGTCAGGATCTTCGCCCGCCGGCATTTCCGCGATTCGTACGAGCAAGTCATTTTCCAAAAGCGATTCGAGCGAACGCTCTGCTGCTTTTTGTCCGGCCGCGTCGGCATCGAAGCAAAGCACGACCTCAGAAACAAATCGCTTTAGGATCCGCGCCTGATCTTCCGTGAAAGCTGTCCCCTGTGGCGCGACCACGTTCGTTATTCCGGCTTCGTAGAGGGTGATCAAATCCAACTGCCCTTCGCAAACGATTGCGGAATTCGCTTCGATCAGCGGTCGTTTTGTTTTGTGCAGGCCGAAAAGAATTTTCCCTTTCCGAAACAACGGCGTCTCGGGAGAATTTAAATATTTCGCGCCTTCGCTTTCTTTTTCCAGCACGCGGCCGCTAAAGGCGATCACTTCACCGACATCGTTGTGGATCGGAAAAATGATTCGTCCACGAAATCGATCATAAACTTCGCCGTCCCGCCGATTCTCATCGCGTGGTTTAACCAGACCGCTTTGCGCGATCTCCGCGCGTCGATAACCGCGCTCCAACGCCCATTTTAGTAATGCGTCCCAGCTATCCGGCGCGAAACCGATTTGCCAATTGCGTGCGACTTCCTTGTCGATCCCGCGCTTCTTCAAATAGTCGCGCGCTGGTTTCGCCCAATCGCGTTTCAACAAATTTTCGTGAAACCATTCTGCCGCCTCCGCGTGCAAGGCGAGGAGCGTCTTGCGCGTTTCATGTTGCCGATCATCCGACGCGCTGAAACTGCTTTCCTCGATTACCGTGATGCCGACGCGCGTCGCTAATTTTTTCACCGCGCTCGGGAAATCGAGATGCTCGTAATCCATGACGAAGCGAAAAACACTTCCGCCCACGCCGCAGCCGAAACAGTGAAACGATTGCCGCTGCGGACTGACGTTAAACGACGGCGTTTTCTCCTGATGAAACGGACAGAGCGCCTTGTAGCTCGCCCCGGCGCGCTTCAGCGGAAAATAAGCACCGATCACTTCCACGATGTCGTTCGCGGCCGCGACTTGTTCGATGGTATGATTGGGGATTGTTCCCATGGCGAGAGATTGGCAAACTAAATCGGGGTCAATGAAACCGCTCGTTTTTCTTTGTTTGTTGCTCCTGTCGCCGGTCGCGCAAGCGCGCGAGACCATTCACAAAGGCGATCTCGTTGTCGTTCCGGTGCAAGGCGAAGTCTCGCAACCGATGTTTCTTTTTTTGCGCCGCGTCCAGAAAAGTGCGGAGAGCGAAGGCGCCGCCGCGCTCATTCTCGATATGAACACTTACGGCGGAGGACTCGACAGCGCCGAAGAGATCACGCACCTGCTCAATCAGGCGAAGATTCCGACCTACACTTTTATCAATACCAACGCCGGTTCGGCGGGCGCGCTTATCGCTCTGGCCACGCGCAATATCTATATGGCGCCCGTAAGCGCGATCGGCGCGGCCGCCCCCATTCTTTCCACCGGCGAAGATCTTCCGACGACGGCGCGGGAGAAAACCCTTTCCTATTGGTCGGCGATCATTCGCGGATCCGCGATTCGCAACGGACATAATCCCGATGTCGGCGAAGCGTTCATGAACAAGGAAAAGGAAGTGAAAATCGGCGAACGCGTCGTGCATGCGAAAGGATCGTTGCTCACGCTGAACGCGCAGGAAGCGGTCGAACAAATCAATGGCAAGCCGTTGCTCGCCGCCGGCACCGTCGATTCCATTTCTGAGCTGACGCACAAAGCGGGCTTGTCCGGCACCGTCGTTACGATCGAACCAACCGGCTTCGAACGGCTCGCTTTTTGGATCACGACCTTCGCGCCTTTGCTTTTGTTAGGCGGAATTATCGGCGCCTATCTAGAATTTAAGATTCCCGGCGCCAGTCTGCCGGGGTTCGTCGCCGCGATCTGTTTCGCGCTATTTTTTCTCGGCCATTATCTGGCTGGCCTGGCGGGTTGGGAAGTTGTCGCGCTTTTTGTCCTCGGAGTCTTCTTCGTTCTTCTCGAAATCCTTTTCTTCGCGCATTCCACCATCATCGTTGGAGTTGTCGGGATCTTCCTCATGTTGGGCTCGCTCCTCTGGGCCATGATCGATCGTTATCCTGGCGAAACATTTTTTCCGACTGCGCCGATGCTGCGCGTGCCGGTTTTGAATCTCCTCATCGCGATGATCGCTTCCGTTATTGTCATCGCGTTATTGGCGAAATATTTGCCGCGTACGAGCGTTTACCGGCGGTTCGTTCTTTCGACTAACAGTCCATCCGGTCCTTCGCTTTCCTCATCGCAACGCGATTTTCACCGCGCCATGGAGATTGCCACCGGAGCGCAAGGTCAAGCGGTGACGACATTGCGTCCAAGTGGGAAAGCGCGCTTTGGAGAATCAATCGTCGATGTGGTGACTGAAGGAGATTTCATTCCCGCGCAAACGGCGGTCGCGGTTGTCTCGAGCGATGGAATGCGCGTGGTCGTCAAAGCGATTTCGTGATGTTCGGCATTCAACATTTCGCGCTCTTCCTCGGCGTCGGCATTTTGCTCAACCTCACGCCTGGACCCGACACCGCGTTCATTCTCGGCCGCATGCTCGCCGGCGGACGCCGCGCCGGAATCTCTTCCGCTCTCGGAATTAGCGTCGGCAGCATTTGCCACACGTGCGCGGCGGCAATTGGTCTATCCGCTTTCCTCGCCACCTCGGCGTGGGCTTTCACAATCGTGAAGTCGTTAGGCGCTTGTTATCTTTTCTATCTTGGCGTGCGGATGCTACTCCAAAAAAATCAGTTCGTTTCGCCATCAGAAAAAATACGCGAGTCAAGTTTCGCTCCGGCATTTCGACAGGGCATTATCACGAATCTTCTCAATCCGAAGGTCGCCCTTTTCTTTCTCGCCTTCCTGCCACAATTCATAGCGCCGTCGGCCGTGGCAAAAGTGCCGGCATTTCTTGCGCTCGGGTTAACCTTCGTCACAACCGGAACGATTTGGTGCCTGATGCTCGTCTGGTTCGCCGATGCCATGGGTCGACGCTTGCGCGAGAGCGAGCGTTTCGGCGCGTGGTTAAATCGCGCCGTCGGTGCGCTTTTCGTCGCGCTCGGAATTCGGCTCGCTACTACTCGTTAGGCAATCATCCGCCCGCGACGACGCGGATAAACTCGATTCGATCTTCCTCGAACAGCTCGCGCGCATTCCATTCGCGCTGATGCAAGGCGGTGCCGTTGTGTTCGATTAGGATGCTGTTCGGATGCAGTCCGCAACGGTCGGCTAACTCCGCGATCGTACGTGCCCCGCGCGCATCGGCGCGTTCACCATTGAGCACGACGGTCATGAAGCGAGCAACGCTTGATCCCAATCTTTCCACACCGGCTCGAAGCCGCGCTGACGTAAGACCGCGGCGATTTCACTCGGCGAACGTTCGTCGCTAATTTCGAATTGACCGGTCGCGATTTGATCCAGACCGCCATCGAAATCGGGCGCAACAATTTTCCCGCGCACGGTTTGATGCAAATGTTCGCGACCTTGTCGTGTGTATCCGCCCGGCTCGGTGTGACTGCCGGCGCTCATCATCGTGACACCGAGCGGAACGAGCGCGTCGCGCAATGATGCACGTTCTCGCGTGCTCAAGACGATCCCGACCTGCGGGAAAGTGATGCGCAATGCGCAGACCAATTGCGCCAATTCTCGATCGATCATGGTAAAGCGCGGCTGAAATCCTCCCGCGGCGGGGCGAAGCCGTGGAAGGCTGACGCTGATCTGCGCCTGCCAGCAACGTTTCAAGAGATATTCGACGTGCGCGGCAAGCGCGACGGCCTCATTGCGCCACGGCGCGAGACCAAAAAGCGCGCCGATTCCTACGCGACGGAAACCAGCTTCGTAACCGCGCACCGGACAGTCGAGTCGCCAATTGAAATCACGCTTAGGACCGCTCGTATGCATCTCTGCGTAAACCTGACGGTCATATGTTTCCTGATAAACGACGAGCGCCTCCGCTCCCGCCCTAACGAGTGGTAGATATTCGTCCTTCTCCATCGGACCGACTTCGATCGCAATGGATGAAAAATTCGGAGAGAGTGCGCGAACGCAATCCGACAAATAATCTCCGCTGACAAACTTCGGATGCTCGCCCGCTACGAGCAGAATCTGGCGAAACCCTTCTGTCGCGAGATGGCGCGCTTCCGCGATGACCTCGTCGACGGTAAGAGTTACACGGAGGATGGGATTGTCGCGCGAGAACCCGCAATAATGGCAGTTGTTGATGCACTCGTTAGACAAATAGAGCGGGGCAAACAGACGCATGGTGCGTCCGAAGTTTTGCAAGGTGAGAGAGCGCGAGTTCTGCGCATTTTTTTCAAACTCTGCGTCATCGCTCGGCGCAATGAGGCGCTCGAATTGCCGGAGCTGCGCCGATTTGTCCAGCGCGAGATTATCGAGAACGCGCGCGAAGGACATGGCTGAATTTCGCGTCTCGCAGCGAGTTCGCAAACTTCGGGGGTCGCACGCTACAACAAAAAAAGAAAACGCCGGGAGCACACAAGGTGTCCCGGCGTTCTGAGATTAGTATCTAAGATTTCTTTAGAAGGCGATCGTCAAACCGGTGCGAACCATTCCGAAATCGTTGTTTCCACCTTCGAGAATGTTCCAGCTGAAGTCTGCCATCCAGCCGATGTGGCGGGTGAAGCGAACTTCGAATCCGCCGCCAGCCTGACCAGCCCAGACGCTATCGCTATTGATCCGACGCGAGAAGGCCACCTCGGGGTCGGCGAACTCATCTTCCGCGACGACATCGTGCGAGCCATTAAACGCGGCCCCAACGCCCCAGAACAGATAGGGCGAAAAACGGGAGCAGTGCATCGGGAAACGCAAGGTGAAGGTGCCGAGTACGCCGTAAACCGCGTCAGCGCCGTCCAGAGCATATCCCTCTATGCCGACACCATAATAGCGACGGAAGAAGTATTTGAGGTCCGCGCCGCCACCGAAGACGTCGTCCTTATTGAGGAAGCGGTCATCGCGGGAATGTCCGATGTCATTTTCGCGGTTATCGATACCCTCGTTATTTTCGTGTTCGAAGAGAACGTCGGCGATACTCCGCTCTCCGCGATTGCCTGGAAACGCATACGCGCCCCAGAGCTGGAGGTTCCATTCGTTGTCCGCATACCACTCGGGGCAGGGTTGTTCGACTTGTTTCATTTCTTTGCCGCTATATCGCTCGGTCCCTGCGTAACAGAGTCCGAGAGCAGCAAAAAAGACGGCTAGGGTTAAGGTCGGCGATCTCATAGTGAACCGGTTTATAGAGAACAACGGCATCCGGTCAAGCCGAATGCCGTTGTTTTTTAAAGAAATATTACCTCGTTAGAACGCGAAGTTAATACCGGTGCGCACCTGAAAGAAGTCGTTGTGACCGCCTTCGACCTGATTATAGCTGGCGTCGTTGGTCCAACCGATGTGCCGGCTGAGTCGAACTTCGAAGCCCGCTCCGTATTGGCCCATCAAGCGACCATCGTCGTTATTGCTGTGAACGAGCAGACCCGCATCGTTGAAGAACAGATGGTTATCGCCGCCGCCCCAGATTCCCCCAACTCCGCCCCAAACATAAGGCGCGAAGCGCGAGCAAGGGATCGGGTAGCGGAAGGTGAATGTGCCAAGCGCGCCACCCGCAAAATCGTGGTTGTCGTCATTATTGACACCGAAGAACGTGGTTGTTTCGCGGTTGAGAGCGAGACCAAATCCTTGCACACCGATACCGAAATAGCGGTGGAAGAAGTACTTGATATCAAGCGCACCGCCCCAGGCGTGGTCCACACCAAGATAGCGGTCATCCGACCAATCATTGGCCGTTGCGGCATACACGCCCGAAATGCCGAGGTTCCACTCGCTGTCCCCATACCAGACAGGGCACTGCGCTACCGTTTGCTTTGATTCTTTGCTGGAATACGACTCCGAGCCGGCCCAGGCAAGCGACGCCAGAGCTGTCAGCGCGCACAAGGTTAAGACTAGTTTTTTCACTGTGTTGTTTCTCCTTTTGATTCCGTCCGGCGTGTCTTAAGAGGATGCGCCAGGACTTTTGAAACCCATCCCTAGGTTTCGGGTCGGAACTCTTGCACAAGAACGTCAGATTTCCAGTGGTTCCTCACGTGATGACCACGTGGTTTCTCTGGTCGGTTACAACATTTTAGGGTTTTAACTCCGCGCCGGAATTGGCGTCGGTGACCATGAATTTTTCGTGATGATATGTCGGATCGCCCCGGAACATGAGTCGGCCCGCATAGCGACGCTCCAATTCGACGAGAATGTCTTCGTCTTCTTCCTTCAATCGCTTCAACACATCCGGATTTAAGATCACGCGAATATCGTGAACTGAGTCCTGATATTTTCGCATGACGTGGTTCAAGAGCCGGTGCAGTTCCACGCTGGTAGTCATCGAGGTTTTGACCACGCCGCGGCCCTGGCAATAGGGACAATTTTCGTAGATCGAATCACTCAGGCTCTCCTGCGCGCGTTGTCGCGTCATTTCCATCAGGCCGAGCGCAGAAATCGGCAGAACATGCGTCTTAGCCTTGTCGCGTTTCAGCCGTTCCCGCATCAAATTGTAAACTGCCTGCTGATCCTTGCGGCTTTTCATGTCGATAAAGTCGCCAATGATCAGACCACCGATATTGCGCAAGCGTAGCTGGCGCGCGATTTCGTCAGCGGCTTCGATGTTGGTCTGTAGAATCGTCTTCTCGACATCGCGTCCACCTTTGTTGCGGCCGGTATTCACGTCGATCGCCACCAGTGCTTCAGTTTCGTCGATCACGATATAACCGCCGCACTTCAGCCAGACCTGGCGATGAAAAGCATCGTCGATCTGTTTTTGAATCCCGAAAGTCTCAAAGATCGGCGCAGCGCTATCGTAAAACTGGATGCGATTACGCGCGCGTCGCGAAATCTGACCGACCATCTGATTCATTCGGTCGATCGCTGGCCGATCGTCGCACACCACTTCGTCGATTTCGTCGGTGAGAAAATCACGCACCGTGCGCTCAACCAGATCCGGTTCTTCGAAAACGCGAGTGGCAGACGGCTGTTCCTGAATCGCCTGCTCGACACGCTGCCATTGCTCGAGGAGAACGGCCAGATCGCGAACGAAGTAGCGCGCACGTTGTCCTTCGCCAACCGTGCGAATGATGACTCCGATCCCCTCGGGGATCTCCAGCTGGCGCAAGATTTTGCGAAGTCGTTCGCGTTCTTTCGTGTCTTCGATCTTGCGCGAAATACCACTGCGATCGCTATAAGGCATGAAGACCAAATAGCGGCCGGCGAAACTTAAGTTCGTCGTGACACGCGGGCCTTTCGTGCCAATCGGCCCTTTCGTCACTTGCACGATCACGTCAGAACCGACCGGATAAATATTTGGGATATCCTTGGCCGTGATCCGTTTTTTCTGGCCGCGTTTACCGGGACGATCGATTTCCTCGATCCCGCTGTCGAGCGCAGCTGGAATTGCGTCCCAGAAATGCAGGAAAGCATTTTTTTCGAAGCCGATGTCGACAAACATCGCCTTCAAACCCATCTCGATGTTCTTAACTTTTCCCTTGTAGACGCTCCCGACGATATTGCGGGAGCTGTTCCGTTCTACGCTATATTCTTCAAGACGGCTGTTTTCCAGGAGCGCCACGCGACGCTCCAGTTTCTCCACGCTGATGACGAGCTTGTTGCCCGTCTTGCGCGAAGCAAGCCCCAAAATCCGTTTCACTTTCTCTATCATAAGCCATGAAATTCTTTGCGATCCGGAAAGAGAGCGGGGCTTTCATTCGCGTGATCATTTATTATCTGCGCGGAGGTGCCGGGCGACCGCGCGCTGGAGGGGCTGCGGGTTGCGGTGCCGGACGTGCTCCGAAAAGTCTTTGGAAAAAATTGAGTTTCTGTGGGGGCGTGGGAGCCGGCGCGAGCGACCGCGCGTTCGCTTTTTGCGCGCGAGGAATCAACTTTCCGCGCGCGTCCGCCTCCGGTTCTACATCAGGTGAAGCGTTGCTCGACGACATCTGCACATTCGCGTCGCTCGAATCGAAGTTCTCTTCTTCGCTGTCCTTGATGTCTGGTCCGCTGTCTTTGAAACTGACCGATTGAATCAGCTGAAACGGATTCGGTTTGTTCGCCGGCGCGAGCCAAGCCAGTTGCGGATCGAAATGTCCTTCTTCCATCGCGAGCGTCCGCTGCAAAATGCGCGCAGCAATCGGCGCGGCCACGGAACCGCCGTGCCCGGCGCTGCCTTGCACCATCACCGCGATCGCGTAACGCGGATGATCATATGGCGCGAAGCAAACGAACCAGGCGCAGTTATCTTTCTTCCCGTCCAACATCGCCTGCGCCGTGCCGGTTTTTCCCGCGACTTGCACACCGGGCAAACGCGCCTTGCTCCCTGTCCCACCATCTTCGTTAACCACTTTCCAGAGACCTCGGCGCGCTAGCTCGATTTGCTCCGGCCGAATTTCGTTGCGCAAATCGCCGTGAACTCTGGGTGTTTGCGAAATCACCGGCGCGCCTCTTTCATTCCGAAGCGGACTGCCATCGGCGCCGACAACATCCTTAATCAGGCGCGGATAATACGAAACACCGCCGTTCCCGACCGTCGCATAAACCATGGCCAACTGCAGCGGACTCACGAGATCAAAACCCTGGCCAATGGAAACGTTGGCGGTATAGGCCGACGTCCATTTTTCGCGTGGATAATTAATGCGCATCCATTCCGGTCCCGGCAGAACGCCTGGCTGTTCGCCGGTAATTTCAATCCCGGACGTTTTGCCGAGGCCGAGCAATTCGCCCGTCTCGTCGATCAAATTAATCCCGGCGGCGTTGCCGAATTGATAGAAGAACGAATTACACGAAACCTTGATCGCGTCCGTCAGACCCAGCGTTCCGTGACTCCCGCCTTTCTCGCCGATCCAACAATGGAAAAAATGATCGCCGTAGGAAACGCCGCCGCCGCAATTAAAATGCGCGCCGGAAAGTCCTTTGCGTAAACCGGCCAACGTCGTGACGAGCTTGAAGGTTGAGCCGGGCGGAAATGCGCTCGTGGCGCGACTGATCAGCGGATTCGCTTCATTCTTGCGCAGCGCGTCCCAGTCTTTCGCTTTAATGCTCGGAATAAAAGTGTTCGGATCGAATGACGGCACCGAAGCCATCGCGAGAATATTCCCGTTGTTCGGATCGATCACGACGGCCCCGCCGCGCGCTACGGCTCGCAACGCTTCTTCCGCAATCATCTGGATACGCGCATCGAGAGTGAGAATCACATTACCGCCCGGCGTGGGCGGTTCTTCGCGCAGCATTCCTTCGATCACGCCCTTGGCGTTGCGCCGCATATAACGCACCCCGGGCTTTCCACGCAGATATTCGTCCATCGATTTCTCGATGTTTGATTTCCCGTCCACGTCGCCTTGGTAAAACGTGTAGTGCTTGGCCTCTTCCTTGTTCGTGTCGTCCGGCGCGCCGACGTAGCCTAACAAGTGCGCGGCGAGAGCGCCGTAGACATACGATCGCACCGGGCGAATCGCGATATCGACTCCGGGTAATCCGACATCGTGCTCGGAAAATTTCGCCATCGTCTTAAAGTCGATGTCTTTGATGTAAGAGAACGGCACCTCGGTGTTGGTCCGATAATGCTTTTGCAGTTTGGTCGCGTTGTAATCGCGCGCCAGATTCAGATCCTCCAAGCGCGGCACCACGCCATCATTCACGATGCGAATGATGTCCGGTTCCTTCATCTTTTTCGGCATGCCGCTGATCGTGGCCATGTATTCCACCGTCGGCGGTTGACCGACGCGCGACCGATAGCCCTTCACCATCTCAGGCAAATAGAAATCAACTTCGTAACTGGCGCGGTTCTGCACCAGGGTCACACCATTGCGATCGCGAATTTCACCGCGGATCGATGGGATGCGCACCGTCACTTCCGAGCTGCCGCGAATTTTCGAAGTCCACTCCGGACCGTGCGCGACCTGCACCCACCACAACCTGGTCGCGACTGCGCCCAACCCCAACAGCATGAGAAGACCGAGAATCTGAATGCGAATGCGCGGACTCAGAATTTGGCGGCGACGATTCATCAGTAGGTCTCTCGTTCGGGCAAGAATGGATTTCCCGTTGCCTCACCAATCGTGTGCAAAAACCAAAACAGCAACGGCGCCATGATGGCAGCGATCACGCCCGGTCCTCCGATTTGCCACCACGCTTCGGGCGTGAAGAGAATTGAGCCGCGTCGAAAAGTGATCATGAGATATTGCGCCAACAAAATAAGCGACGTGCAAACGCCACTCATCACACAATGAATCTCCCAGCGTCCTCGGATGAACAAAGGCCGCAGCCCATGCATAATCGACGCGAGCACAGCGTAGATCATTATTGACCAGCCGAGCGCGATTTCAACTCGGTCGCCCACCACCTGCATGGTGAGGACATCCAGCAGAAATCCGGCGAAGCCCGCGAGCGCGAGCATGAGCGGAAAAGGCAACGCCATCGCGCCGTAAAAAACAATCACCGGCACGATGTAGATGTGCGCGTTGTACATCCACTCCAGCGGCGGAATGAAAAGCTCGATGATCTGCGCGATGAAGACGAGGACAACGAGAATACCGAAGAAGATCATTTCTTGTTGCCCGTCACTACGAAAACATCTTCGAGCTTTGAAAGATCAACCGCCGGACTCAAGTGCGCCTGACTGTCGAGCTCGCGCACTTTGAAATCTTTCACCAGCCCGACCAGCAATCCCGACGGAAACACGCCTCCCACACCCGAAGTGTAAACTCGCTGAGCGGGCGACAGGTTCGCCTGTTTGGAAAGAAAATTCAGATCGAGCACCGGCGTTTGCGCGCCAGCCACCCGTTCGCCGACGACGATGCCCTGTTCGCGCGTCCCTTCGACGGTCGCGGCCACGCGACAATTTTCATCCGAGACCAACAACACAACCGAAATAGTTTCGCCGACCGTCGTCGTCTTTCCCACCAAACCTTCTTCGGTCACCACCGCCATGTCAGTCTCGATGCGGTCCTGCCGACCGCGGTTGATTGTGACGGTGCGCCACCAGGAAGAAGCGTCGCGCGTAACGATTTCTGCCGGGACGAGTTTGAAGACCGAACGCTCTCGATAATTCAGCGCGACGCGCAATCGATTCACTTCATGTTCGACATCGCGCAACGCCTGATTGGTTGCTTTCAGCGATCGGTTCTCGACCTGAAGGGAACTATTGTTGCGCTCCAGTTCTTCGAGCGACTGCAATCCGCTCCGCATTCCGGTGATTTGTTTTTCGAGACTCGAACCGCTGCTCAAGAACGGCGAAATAATTTGGTAGAAACCTGCCTGCAGCTTGCGCGTGCTCTCCGCGCCGAAGGTGAGGAAATAGCCGAGAATCGCAGCGAAAATTAACAACGCGATGATGCTCGAGCGATTCATCGCGTTTGCCTAACGAGTAGTTGAAATCGCGCTCTCCTGGCAATCGTCAGCGCCACTGACGATCGGTGGAAGCGACTTGTCGTAAAAATTTAAGTTCATTCAGGCACTTGCCCGTCCCCTCCGCCACGGCGCTCAACGGATCCTCCGCCACATGAACCGGCAAACCAGTCTCTTCGCTCAAAAGTTTATCGAAGCCGCGCAGCAAGGCTCCACCACCGGCGAGCACCAAACCGCGATCGACCAGATCGGCAGAAAGTTCCGGCGGACAACGTTCGAGCGTGATGCGCACGGAATCTACAATGGTTGAGATCGGCTCAAGTAAAGCTTCGCGTACTTCCTGCGAAGTGATCATCAAAGTCTTCGGCAAACCGGCTACGAGATCGCGACCTTTCACTTCCACGCTCGTTTCTTTTTCGCTCGGATAAGCAGAACCGATTTTGATTTTAATTTCTTCCGCGGTGCGCTCGCCGATCATCAAGTTGTAGGCGCGCTTCATGTACTGCACGATGGCTTCGTCGAGTTCGTCACCGGCGACACGCACGCTGCGGCTGAAGACAATTCCTGAAAGCGAAATAAGGGCGACCTCCGTCGTGCCGCCGCCGATATCGATGATCATATTGCCCGCCGGATCCTGCACAGGCAGACCTACGCCGATGGCTGCGGCCATTGGTTCTTCGATCAAATAAACTTCCCGCGCACCGGCATGCGTCGCGGATTCGCGAACCGCGCGTTTTTCCACTTCCGTAATTCCAGACGGAACCGCGATGACCACACGCGGTCGCGCGCGCACACGACGGTTGTGCACTTTGGTGATGAAATGACGCAACATCGCCTCCGTCACTTCGAAGTCCGCGATGACGCCATCTTTTAGCGGACGCACCGCTACTATATTAGAAGGCGTGCGACCAAGCATGCGCTTCGCTTCGTCGCCGACTGCGAGAACTTTGTTCGTGCCGGCTTGGACCGCGACCACCGATGGTTCGCGCAAGACGATCCCTTGATCCTTGACGTAGACGAGCGTGTTCGCCGTCCCGAGATCGATGCCGATGTCGCTAGAGAGAAAGCCGAAGAGTCCGTTGAACATGAATTAGCTTCGCGTATCTAGGAACGGAGTTTGATAACGTCAAGGGAAAGCTGTGAATAACCATGGCAAACTCCTGACACGCCCATGATTATCGCGCCCTCTATTCTCGCCGCTGACTTCGCGAGATTGGCCGACGAAATTCGAAAAGTCGAAGCGGCCGGCGCGGATTGGATCCATTGCGACATCATGGACGGCCATTTCGTCGATAACATTTCCTTCGGCCCGGCCTTGGTGAAAAAGGTGCGCGGCCTAACCAGTCTTCCACTCGACGTGCATCTCATGATCGAACATCCGGATCATTACGCGCCGCGGTTTGTGGAAGCGGGCGCGAATGGCATCACGGTTCATGTCGAGTCGGAAGCAAAACACGACGTTGCAAAAACTTTGCGGGCCATTCGCGAGGCGGGCTGCCGCGCCGGTCTTTCGTTGAATCCAGCGACGCCGTTCGAGTCTATCGAGACGCACTTACCAAATATCGATCTTCTTTTAGTCATGACCGTTCATCCTGGATTCGGCGGCCAATCTTTCCGTGTCGAGATGATGGAGAAAGTGAAGGCCGCGCGAGCTTGGAAGGAGTCCAACAAGTCATCACTCGACATCGAAGTGGATGGCGGGATCAATCCCGACACTGCGGCGCTCTCGATCAAAAACGGCGCCAATGTTCTCGTGGCCGGTACTTCCATTTTCCGCGCCCCAGATTATGCGGCGGAAATCCGCGCGCTGCGTGGTAGTTAACTACTCGTTAGACCGCCGCCACCGTTGCGGGCGCGCTGATCAAAGAAGTTTCCGACATCACTTCGTCAGTCTGCGTTACGCGAACGACTTCTTCGACCGTCGTCAACCCTTGCGCGACTCGTCGCCAGCCGTCTGCGCGCAAAGTAATCATGCCATCCTGAATGGCGCGCTGCTTTAATTCCGAACCCGTGGCTTTTTGAATAATCAGCCGGCGCAAACCTTCTGTCACCACACAAATCTCGTAGATGGCCATTCGTCCTCGATAGCCGGTGTGGCGGCAATTTTCGCAACCGGCACCGCGATAATATTTGAAGCTGGGCGCAACGATTGCCTCGATCTGCTTCAGATAATCGACCGGATAACCGACGACTTGTTTGCAGTCCGGACAAATTGTCCTAACGAGTCGTTGCGCGAGAAACGCGCGCACGGTTGACGCGAGCAAAAATTGTTCGACGCCCATGTCGAGCAAGCGCGTGATGCCGCCAACCGCGTCGTTCGTGTGCAGCGTGCTGAAAACCAGGTGGCCCGTCATGGCGGCGCGAATGGCAATTTCCGCCGTCTCAAAATCGCGAATTTCTCCGACCATGATTACGTTCGGGTCCTGTCGCAAAATGTGGCGTAGACCCTTGGCGAAGGTGAGATCGATTTCCGGTTTCACATCGATCTGCGAAACGCCAGGTAATCGATATTCCACTGGTTCTTCGATCGTGATAATGCGGCGCTGCACCGAGTTGATGCTGCTGAGAAAACAATAAAGTGAAGTGGATTTCCCCGAACCGGTCGGACCCGTGACGAGCACGATACCGTTTGGTTGCGCGAGCAAGGACTGCACGATGCGCGAATGATCTTCGCTCAGATCGAGCCGCTCAAAACCGAACTGTTCACTTTTTTGATCGCGACTGAGCAGACGCAAGCTGATCGATTCGCCGTTGACCGTCGGAATAGTCGAAACGCGCACGTCGATGTTCTGCGTGTTCGACTGTAAATTGATGCGCCCATCTTGCGGGAGACGGCGATCGGCGATGTCCATATGCGCCATGACTTTCAGGCGCGAGATGATGGCCGATTGCAACAAGCGCAACTGCGGCGGCACCGCTACTTCGTGCAAAATTCCATCGATGCGATAACGAATGCGCAGATCGCCTTCGAGCGGTTCGACGTGAATATCCGTGGCGCGCTCGACGATCGCTTCGCGAATAATTTGGTTTACAAATTTCACCACCGACGCTTCCGGATCGTCGGCGTTCAGATCCATGCTCTCTTCCGTATCCTGCAACGAATCGAGCGATCCTCGCGTCTTTAGAATTTCGTCAAAGGTTTCGGCACCGACGCCGTAAAGCGATTTCATCGCGCGCAGAATTTGCACACGTGGAACGAGCACCCATTCCACCGGGCGCTTCAGTAACTGCGAAGCGAGTTGGCGACCGACGGAATTGAAAAGATCGTAGGTCGCGACCACGACCGCATTCTCCCGCACTTCCAGCGGCAAGATATGATGTTGAAAAACGAAACGGCTCGGCAGCAGTGCGAGCGTTTGGCGATCAATACTCTTCGAGTCGATCGCCACCACCGGAACCTGAAAATAATCTCCGATGACGTTGAGGAAACGGACTTCATCCACCTTCCCCGAGTCAAGCACCTGCGCAGTCCAGGAACCGCCATTCAGGTTCGAGGCGAGCTGCGCCGCTTCTTCGCGCGTTTGAACTCCCGCCGAAAGCAGCAACTCAATCAAGGACTGACCGACGGCCGGATTCACTTATAATAATTCGGCGGAAGATCCGGCGCGGGCAACTGTTTGTCTTCTCCAGCGCGCGGTGGACAATCCGGGCAATCGTCCTCATCAATCTCCGGACCGAAGTGCGTCTTGTCGCTGTTCTTCTGGCGCAACCGTCTCAGGTCGACTTTCGACAGGCTGACTTCTGGCCGCATCAAGATGATCAACTCACGTCGATCCTTGTCCCGATTGGTCTGCCTGAACAAACCGCCAAGGAGTGGAATCTTGCTCAAAATCGGAATGCCATTCTCCGAGCGGTCTTTACGATCCTGGATCAGTCCGCCGAGAATAATCGTCGAGCAGTTCGGGGCGGTCACCGTCGTCTTGATGTAGCGCGTGGCGATGTTGGGAATGTCGTTGTTATCCACGCGGGTCGTGCCGGCCACGCTGTCGAGCTTTTGCAGGATGTCGAGAGTGACCTCCTTCTCTGAATTAATCAGCGGGACGACTTCCAACTGTAGCGCGATTTTCTTGAACTGAATATTCGACTGCTGCGCCAGACCCGTATTGATGATGCCGCCACTGGTCGAGTTGCTGATTGTGCTTACCGGAACCGGAATCTCCTGCCCGGAAGCGATGATTGCCTTCTTGTTATTGCTCGTGAAAACGGTCGGCCGCGAAATCGTTCGGAAGCGGCCCGTGGAATGGAGCGCTTTCACAATGATGTTCAGATTTGACCCTGTATGGAGAAAGATATTCGTCCCGCCGGTGGCCGCCGCCGTTGCTAATGCGCTGAAACCGCCGAGGGCACCCGCTTGCAGGAGCGGGGCGCCGGTGTTGCGAGCAAATCCGGCACCGGCCAGGCCATCATCGCTGTGCACCAGTTTTTGCTGCAAATAATCAATGCCGAATTGCTCGTTGTTGTTCAGCTGCAGCTCACCGATCACAGTACTGAGCGCCACCTGAGGGGCGCTCACATCCATCTCATCGAGAATTTTCGTCACCTTCACTACCACCTCGCGATTTCCCAGAATGATGATCGTGTTCGACCGCTGATCAGCGATGATCTTGGCGTTTCCTATCGTGACCGCTTTCGGACTGGTATCGACCGCCTGTGTGGAAAGCTCCTCGGAAAAACCCTGCGCGCCGCTCGCGCCGGAGGAACTGTAATCGTTTGTTGATGCGCTCGTGCTATTCGGACGATTTCGTTGCTGCTGTTGTTGTTGCTGCCCCGGCTGCTGGTTCGGATTCGCGGCGCCTTCTCCGGTTTGATTGCTGCCGGGTTCCTGCAATGCCTGCACGATCACCGGCAAAACATCCGCCGCGGAAATGTAGCGCAGCGGACGCGAGACCGGCTTGGCGAAATCAACATTGGCATCGAACTCCGCGATCAATCGCCTAACGAACGGCATGTTGACCGGTCGCGTAATGACGTGAATGCGATTCGTCCGTACGTCCGCCGCCAGTTTGATTTTGCCAATGACGACCGAATCTTCCGAAAGCGCGGTCAGTGATCCGAGATCCGGTTCGTAGGTCGGTTGCTGCGGCGGCGCCGGCGTGCCCTGCCGGACATTGCGCACGCCACCGGCCACGGTGGTCTGCGGCTGGTTTCCCTTTTCGAAAACGTCTTTCAGCATGTCGACCACTTTACTGGCATCAGCGCGTTCCAGTTTGATGAACTCGCTCACTACTTCTGCTGGCGGGATGTCGACCTGATTGATGATGTTGACCAAACCGCGAATGACGCTGGAATTTTCCGTGACGAGAATGCTGCCCGATTTCGGCAAGGCGAGGAACGAAGTGTAGGGCTGCGGCGGCGAAAGGTATTGGCCGAGGACCTGTTGTAATTCCGTGGGATCGGCGAAGCGCAGTTTGAAAAGGAAACTGATGACGTGTTCGCCCGGTGGAATCAGGGATTCATCGGAAATAATCGGCACGCCGGCGTTGCGAGGATTTTTTCCGGTGCCGATCACTTTCACCAAATCGCCGCCCGCCGGCACGAGCGAGTAGCCGTTCATGAGCAGGTTAATCTCGATGATCCGAATCGCCTCCTCGCGCGGGATTGGCTTGGCGATGAAGATGTTCACCTTTCCCTGCACGAAGTTATCCATGACCAACTTCTTGCCCGTCAGCGTTTCGTAGAGGCGCAGCACATCAGCCACATCGCTGTTTGGATATTGCAGCGTCACCATGTCCGGTGCGCCGGCCGGCGCGGGACCGGCGGGAGCGGCCGCGGCGATGTTGGTGGCCGCGAAGTTCGCGTTCGGCGGCGGCGGCTCTTGCGCGCGCACCAAGCCGGCGAGAAAAACCGCCCAAAACAGAATGAAGGCGCGAAGCACGAGCCCTATGTAACGATATATAGGAAAAACAATCAACTGCGTGGGACGAACCGTATCATCGATGTTACCGAAACGAATCAAAAAACAGCACCAAGCAGGCCAAGGCTTTGGATTCGTTAGGCCGCGCTCAGACGCGAAAGAATTTTCTCGTGAATGCCATCGAAGCCGCCGTTACTGAAAACCACGACAATGTCTTTTGGCCTAACGAGTGGTAAAAGTCGCTCGACGATGTGCGCTGCGTCTTTCTCGTAAAAAGCTGGACGGCCCGAATCGGCGATCGCCTGAACCACCGCTTCCGGGTTAAGTCGCTCGCCTTCGGGTAACTGATCGAGCCGCGCCACCTGAGAAATGAAAACTCCGTCGGCTAATTTCAACGCATCCGGCAACTGCTGCTGAAAAACCGCGCGCCGGGTGGTATTCGAGCGCGGCTCGAAAACCGCCCACAGTCGACATCCAGGAAAGCGATGACGCAACGCTGTTAAAGTCTGCGCAATCGCCGTCGGATGATGGCCAAAGTCGTCAATCACTTTTACGCCGCCCGCTTCGCCGCGGATTTCCTGGCGACGCGCGATGCCTTTGAAACTCCTTAGGCCTTCGCGAATCTTCTCCCACGACGCGCCGTAAAAACGCGCCGCGGAAATCGCCATGGCCGCGTTGCGCACGTTGAATTCGCCGATCAAATCCACCTCGAATTTTTCGTCGCCTAACGAGAACATCGATCCATTCTCCGAATAGCTCACGTCGCGGATTTTTTCGGCGCAGTTTTCGGAAAATCCGATTTCGACAATCGGCGCCGAAGATTCCTTTGCCACCTCCATGCAATTTGGATCGTCGCCGTTTAACAGCACCATGCCGTTCTGCGGCACGATGCGAATCACGTGGCGAAAGCTGGTTTTAACGTGATCGAGATCGCGAAAAATATCGGCGTGATCGAACTCGATGTTGTTCACGATCAGCAGCTCGGGCAAGTAGTGAACAAACTTCGAGCGCTTATCGAAAAACGCGCTGTCGTACTCGTCGCCTTCGATCACGAAATATTTCGAGTCATTGAAGTGCGCGCCTTGCCCGAGATTATTCGGAATGCCGCCGATCATGTAACTCGGATCGAAGCCCGCGACCTGCATGATCCAGGTGAGCAGCGCAGTCGTGGTCGTCTTCCCGTGCGTGCCGGCGACGACGAGATTGTGCCGGCCGCGCAGGAATTCGTTGCGCAGAATTTCCGGCAGCGAAACGTAGTGCAGTTTGCGATTGAGCACCGCTTCCACTTCGGGGTTGCCCCGCTTCATCGCGTTGCCGACCACGACGATGTCTGCGTCAGCTGGAATATTTTCCGCGCGAAAACCTTCCGTTAGAATCACGCCGCGTTTTTCCAGAAAGGTCGACATCGGCGGATAAACATTTTCATCCGAACCAGTGACGGTGAAACCACGATCGCGCAGCGCCGCCGCGACTGAGCCCATGGCCGTGCCGCAGATGCCGAGGAAATGAAAACGCGGTGCGTTTTTCGTCACGCGGTTCCTTAGACGCGATGCTGCAATTTGGCTACGAACAAAAACGCACCGCTACTTCTTCGTGAAAACTTCTGCCGCATTCCACGATTCATCCGGGGGCGTTTTTTCGTATTCGACCGTGCGCTCGAGATACATCTTCGCCAGATAATCCTGCGGATAAGACGAGAGGAAGCGCGAGAAGTTCACTTTCGCCTTGGTGAATTCGCGTCCCCGAAATTGCACGACCCCCTCTTCGTACGACTCGATCCACTTCAGAAGTTCCGGATCGAATTCATCACCTTTCGCGCACAGCAAAGTCGAAACCGCTACCGGGATGGATTTACCCTTCACCTGCACGCGCGCGACGCTGCGCAAACAAAACTCGTCGCGAATCAATTCCGCCGCGGCTTCGCCGACAAGAAGATCGACACCGTAAGTTCGCGTTAATGCCTCAAGGCGGGAAGCGAGATTCACTGCATCGCCGATCACGGTGAGGTCGGCGCGATCGCCCGAGCCGATGTTGCCGGCCAGCGCTTCGCCCGAATTAATCCCGACACCCATCCCGAGGGTCATGCGGTTTTCTTTGCGCCAGCCTTCGTTCAATTCCTTCAACGCGCGCCGCATGCCCAATCCGGCACGGGCACACGCTTTCGCGTCGGAAACCGGCCCGGCGCTCTGCACATTCCCCCAGACGGCCATGATCGCGTCGCCAATGAATTTATCGAGCGTTCCATCGTGGGCGAAAACGACACCGACCATCTTGCTCAGATATTCATTGAGTTGCCTAACGAGTTCTTCGGGATCGGCGCGCTCACTCAAAGTCGTGAAGCCAACGAGATCAGTGAAAAGGACGGTCACCGGAATACGGGCACCCTTCATCGTGCTGTAAAAGCTCTCGGGATTATCGAGAATATCTTTGACCAGGTTTTTAGAAACGTAGCGCTCGAGCGTGCGTCGCGTTTTTAATTTCTCGCGTCGCTCGAGAATGTATTCCCAGCCTAACGAAGATGCTCCGCTGGCGAGAAACGCAGACAAAACCGGCACGGTCATGAGGAGAAAACTGCCGCGGTCGAAAGCGACTCGTGCGACGAACAAATAGGCAAAGGTGAGTGCGCCTAACGAGACCAGACAGACGATCAGTCGCCGCACGAAGACAATCAGGAGCCACGCCGTCAGACCTGCCGCCAAAACCAAAACGTAACGCAACCAAACCGGCGTCAGATGCAAGAATTCTCCGGCCAGCGCGGCGGCAATCGCGTTCAAATGCAGAACCGGCCCGGACATGCTCGAGCTCAGCGGAGTGACAACGACGTCGTGGGCGACCTGCGACGCGGCGCCGATCATGACGATCTTGTCTTTGAATAGTGCGCCATCGTGGTAATTCGCGTGCCAGACGGCGGGATCGAAAATTTCCCAGAGCGGTTTCGGATCGTAGGCGTCCGCCGCAGTGAAGCGCAGGTGCTCTGATTCGAGTGCAGTCGGTAACCGCGCCGTCTCTCCAATTTTCTGCACCACCCGCGCCGCCAGCGAGGCGAAGATTTCCTGCCCGGGAAATGGCTTCTGGCCGGCGAGCTGACGATCGGAAATAAAAAAACGTGTCGTTCGAATGACGCCGTCCAGACTATCGGGAAAATAAATTACAAACCCGATGCGATCGTCATGTTCGCTCTCGGGGATCAGCGTGCGGCTAGGCCAAATAAACATCTGGCTCTCCTGATCGAAATTGACTCCGAGCACGACCTTGTCGTGGTAACGATCGAGCGCGGCGCGAAAAGCTTCGTCGCTTTCACCGGGCTTTCCGAAAATCATGTCGAACATCACGACGCGCGCACCCGCTTCGAAGAGTCGATCGAGCGTGACGGCCCACAACTCGCGCGACCAGGGCGCTGGATGTTCAGTCAACAGTTGGAAGGCGCGATTGTTGGCGACGTCATCGGGATTGAAGGGCTGAAAATTCAGCGTGCTTTCATCAATCCCCAGGAAAATGATGTCCGATCGGGTTGGAGTCTTGCGACCTTCCCGATAGAGCATGTCGTAAAAACTCTGCTCGCCGCGCGCGACCGACGAGAAGAATGGAGCTTCCGGAAAGGTTAGGGTCAGCAGAATAAGGCCTGTCCAAAAAGTGCAGATGAAGGCAAGGACAAGCCGACGATGACGCGCGATCCAATTCACTTGGCGCACTCTGCGGAAACGCGCAGGTTGCATCAACCTCAGACTTGTTTACCTTCCCCGCCCCGACGTTTCGGCGTCGCCAAACAATATCTGCGCTCCTGGTGGTTTTGAGTTCCACCTAATCAGCGAGTGAGGTCGCGCAGATCTATAATAGAACAGCTCGCTGAAAGAGGACCGCGAAGAGATTCGCGGACAACAAAATGCCTAGAGCAACTAACGCCCCGGCCAGCCGGGAGCGACGCAAACGCGTCGTCAAAGCCGCGAAAGGTTATCGCGGACGTCGTTCCAAACTTTTCCGTTACGCGAAAGATGCGACGATGAAGGCCAAATACTGGTCTTATCGCGATCGCAAAACGCGCAAACGCACTTTCCGTTATCTCTGGATCCAGCGGCTCAACGCCGCCGTCCGCGCACAAGGCCTGACCTACAGCCGTTTCGCGGAAGGACTGAAAGCGGCCAACGTCGGGCTTGATCGCAAGATTCTTTCCGATCTCGCGATCACCGATGAAGTCGCATTCAAATCGATCGTCGAGCAGGTGAAAACCGCGCTCGAAGAAAAGTCGAAATCGAAAAAGAAAGCGGCGTAAGTCATATAGGTCACAGGACCAATGACACACCCGCTAGAAGAACTGCGCGACGCTGCGTTGCGCGAGATCGCGGCTGCGCCTAACGAGCAATCGCTCGAGGCGGCGCGCGTCCGTTTTCTCGGCAAGACCGGCAGCATTTCGGCGTGGAGCGAGCAGATGCGTTCGCTGAGCAAGGAGGAGAAGCCCGTTGTCGGCAAATTGCTGAACGAAGTTCGCAATGCCGTGACTGCAGCGCTGGATGAAAACGGCCAACGTTTACGCGCGGCGACGGAATCAGCTGCGCTCGCCAACATTGATGTCTCACTACCAGGAATGCCCCATGAGGTCGGAGCGATTCATCCCCTCACGCAAATGCTCGATCGCGCCACGACGATTTTTCGTCGCATGGGCTTCGCGCTCGCGACCGGCCCCGATGTGGAAACGGAATGGTATTGCTTCGATGCGCTCAACACCGCCCCCGATCATCCGGCGCGCAATGAACAGGACACATTTTATTTGCCCGATGGTCGCCTGCTCCGCACGCACACTTCGACCGTGCAGATCCACGCGATGTTGAACGCGCCGCCGCCGATTCGCGTCATCGCGCCCGGCAACGCCTACCGACGCGACGAAGTCGACGCGACGCACAGCGCGCAGTTCCACCAAATCGAAGGACTCTATGTGGATGAAAAAGTGAGTGTCGCCGATTTGAAGGGCACGCTGGAATTTTTCCTGCGCGAACTTTTCGGAGCTGACACGGCGGTGCGTTTTCGTCCTCACTATTTTCCATTCACGGAACCGAGTTTCGAGATCGATGTGAAATCAAAAGCACTAAAGAGCGGAGAGAAATGGATTGAAGTTTGCGGCTGTGGCATGGTGCATCCCGCCGTCTTTGAAGAGGTCAATCGCGCGCGCAAAGACGACGCTTACGATCCCGAGAAATTTACCGGCTTCGCCTTTGGCCTCGGCATGGATCGGCTGGCCATGATCCTATTCGGCATTCCCGACATCCGTTTGTTTTCGCAGAACGATCTGCGTTTCCTGAGGCAGTTCGCGTGAAATTTTCCGTCAATTGGCTGCGCGAATTCGTCGAACTGCCGGCGAAGATCGAAGATCTCGCCGAATTGCTGACGTTTGCCGGTGTCGAGATTGAGGACATCGAAGAACGCGGCGGAAATTTCGACAACGTCGTTATCGGTCAGATCAAGGAATCCGCGCAGCATCCGAATGCCGATCGACTAAGCGTTACGCAAGTCGATGATGGCAGCGGGCAAATTCGCCAAATCGTTTGCGGCGCGAAGAATTACAAAGTCGGCGACAAAATTCCGGTCGCTCTGCCCGGCGCCAATTTGCCCAACGGCCTCAAGATCAAAGTCAGCAAGCTGCGTGGTGTCGAATCGCAAGGGATGCTTTGCAGTCCAAGCGAGCTGAAATTGTCAGCGGATAGCGACGGACTCCTGATTCTTTCGCCGGACGCAAAAATCGGCGAGCCGTTTGGATCACTCGTTAGGCCGGATACTATCCTCGATGTCGAGATTACGCCGAATCGCGGCGATCTACTCAGCCATTTGGGTTTGGCACGTGAGATCGCAGCGCTGACCGGTAAGCCAATTAAAGCAGCCGCCGTTTCTAACGATTCGTTAGACTTGAATGGCGCGATCAAGATTTCTGCGCTTGGCGAATGTCCGTTCTATTCGCTCCGCCGCATCGAGAACGTCAAAGTCGGCCCAAGCCCGGATTGGTTGCGCGCGAAATTGGAAGCGGCCGGTATGCGCGCGATCAACAACATCGTCGATATCTCGAATTTCGTGATGCTGGAAATGGGACAGCCGACCCATGCATTCGATGCCGATAAACTTAAAGGCGCGGTGCAGGTACGGTTGGCGCGTGACGACGAAAAATTTCTCGCGCTCGACGGTAAGACCTATTCGTTAACCACGCGCGACCTCGTGATCGCTGACCAGGAACGCGCCATCGGAATCGGTGGCGTGATGGGCGGCGAAGACACCGGCGTGAGCGAGACGACGCGCAACATCCTTTTGGAAGCCGCTTACTTTTTGCCCGCGAGCATCAGGCGAACGGCGCGAGGTTTGAACTTGCCGAGCGATGCCAGTTATCGCTTCGAGCGCGGGGTTGATCCGATGGGGATCATGCCTGCTTCGGAACGAGCAACAAAACTAATGCAGGAAATCGCGGGCGGCTCGCCGGCGAAACATGCCGACGCGACCGGCGAATTTCCCACCGCTCCAGTCGATGTTTCGCTGCGATATCAGCGGTCTAACGAATTGTTGGGAATCGAAATCCAGCCGTCGACGGTCGACAAGATTTTGCACGGATTCGGTCTGACGAAAATCACTGCTACAAGCGACGGGGCGACTTGGAAGATTCCCAGTTATCGCGTCGATCTTCGCCGGGAAGTGGACTTGATCGAGGAAGTCATCCGCGCACATGGCGTCGATAAAGTGCCTGTGGCAGATCGCAGTCGCTTTACGCCATTGAGCGAGGCGGATCGCATCGCGGATTTTGAAAACAGCGTGCGGGAGCGACTCGTTAGTCTGGGAATTTTCGAAGCGCGCACTTCGTCGCTCGTGTCGCGGAGTGTGATGCCCGCGGAAAAGGCGATCGAACTGCGCAATCCGCTCAGTGAAGATCACGTGGCCCTGCGAACGAACGTGGTGCGTGGATTACTTGATGTGCTCGCGCGTAATCTCAACGCCGGCGCCGCCAGCGTGCGTTTGTTTGAACTCGGAAATATTTTCACGCAACCGAACGCCGACGAGAAACGTGCGTTGGGTTTCGCCTTTGCCGGTGCTTCGTCGAGTCGGCCGCATTGGCGCGGCCATGCCAGGCGTCAGCTCGACTTCTTCGATTTGAAAGGGGCCATCGAGTCGTTGCACATTCCCCGGCTGAATTTTCGTCGCACAGAGAATTCGGGATTAGCGATTGCCGCAGAAATCCTCAGCGGAGAAAATGTGATTGGACTAGCGGGACAATTATCATCCGCGCGCGCGGCCGAGTTCGGCGCAAACTCGCCGGTGTTCGTCGCACAAATGGTTTTGGATTCCCTGGTCTCGTTAGGCGACGACGAAAAAAACTTCGCGGAAATAGAACGCTTTCCGTCCGTGACCCGCGACATCGCGATGCTTATTCCAGAAAAACTTTCGCACGACGAAATCATGCGAATGATTTTCACGGCGAAGGAGCCGTTGCTCTCGGAGGTTCAACTCTTTGATCTTTTTCAAGACAAGAATTCCATCGAAGCCGGACGAAAGTCGGTGGCATACACGTTGACATATCGCGATAAGAATCGCACACTGACCAACGACGAAGTCACCGTGGTTCACGGGAGGATTCGCGAAAAGTTGAGAAGCGAATTGGGAGCGGAACTGCGGGAATAGTTCTTTGATAAACGTCGGGAGTTTTTGGTTGAGGGTTGGGATGGAAACCAGAGTTTTTCGCTCAACTCTCCAGCAAGAGCTCTCAACAAATTTACCCTGCGATGTTCGAGATTACAGGTGTGATTCCCGGACCGATATTGTGTTAGCTAAGGGGGCTTGGTCGTGAGCGGAAGATGACATGCCTTAATTGGAAGTCAGACGCTGCTGCGATGGTCACCCGCCCGTTACCGAAAGGGAACGGGATATCCACCTAAACGGCATCAGTGGGGTAATAATCTGAAGCCCGAGCTGCGAAAGTGGCTCGGGCTTTCTCTTTCGCGCGCGGCGAAATCTGCTAAGCGTCATTTCCGATGCGCGCGATTCTCGCTTTGGAAGACGGACGAATTTTCGAAGGTGAATTTTTTGGTGCGAGCGGCACACGCGTCGGCGAGATTTGTTTCAACACTTCCATGACCGGCTATCAGGAAGTGCTGACCGATCCGTCGTATCGCGGACAGATCGTGGCGATGACGTATCCGCTGATTGGAAATTACGGAACGAATGCGCTCGATCAGGAAAGCCGCGAGCCCCATGTGCGCGGATTTGTCGTGGAGGAATTGAGTGAAATTTCAAGCAGCTGGCGCTCGGAACGATCGCTCGATGATTATCTGCGCGAATGGAAAATTCCCGGCGTGCAAGGCATCGACACTCGCGCGCTGACGCGGCATCTGCGCGAACGCGGCGCGATGAAAGCTTGCCTAACGAGTGATGCGCTTTCGGAGAAGGAAGCAGTCGAAGAAGCAATTCGCGGCGAGGGCGTGATCGGGATGGATTACGTGCAGGAGGTTACGGCGCGCGCTGCTTACAAATGGGATCCCGAAGATCGAGAGAGCGCGAACTGGTCGGTACCGGTTGGAAGCGCGGGCGAGATGCAAAATCAGCCGCTGCCGCCGATAAAATATCAGATCGTTGCCTACGATTACGGCATCAAAGAAAACATCCTGCGGAACCTTCGACGCGAAGGTTTTGGTGTGACGGTTGTGCCGGCCGCGACGACGGCCAAAGAAGTTCTCGATCTGAATCCTGATGGAGTTTTTCTTTCCAACGGACCGGGCGATCCTGTTGCGCTGGAATACGCGCACAAATCCGTGCGCGACCTGATAGAGAAGAAACCGATCTTCGGAATTTGTCTCGGCCATCAGGTGCTCGGTTATGCGTTTGGCGGTCGCACCTTCAAATTGAAATTCGGTCATCGCGGCGGGAATCAACCGGTGCAAGATTTACGCAGCGGGAAAGTAGCAATCACTTCGCAAAATCACGGATTCGCGGTCGATCCAGATTCACTGCCCAAAGAAGTGGAGCTAACGCACCTGAACTTGAACGACGGAACCGTCGAAGGAATGCGCCATCGCGAGCTGCCGATCTTCAGCGTGCAATATCACCCGGAAGCGGCGCCGGGGCCGCACGACGCCAATTATTTCTTCGCGCAGTTTGCGGAATTGATCGAAAGCACTCGTTAGGAAAAAATCACCGAATGCGCAGTTCGACGACCTCCTTCACCATGCGCCAGCTGTCGCGTACGTAATCAACCTTGCTGCCCTCGTTGTGGTTCCAGCGAACAGGAATTTCGCGAATCCGCAAACCGGCGTTGTGAGCGAGATAGATGAACTCTACGTCGAAGCCGAAGCCGTTGATTTCCGTCTGCGCGAGGATTGGACGAAATGCCTCCATGCGAAAAGCTTTGAAACCGCATTGCGTGTCCCAATACGGCAGACCGGTCGTTAGGCGCATGATCAGATTGAAAACGCGTCCCCCTTCCTCTCGATACCAGGCTTGCCTGTGGCCGATTAGCTTGCGATTCAGCGCGCGCGAACCGAAAGCAACATCGAGTTCGCCGTTAAAAATTGGCACCAGAAGTTTTGGCGCTTCGTCGATCGGCGTGGATAAATCGGCATCGGAAAACAAGGAGACCGATCGTGTGGCCGCGAGCAGACCGGCGCGGACGGCGGCGCCTTTGCCCTCGTTAGGCGAGCGCTGCAGCAAGTGTGTTTCGATTCCGTCGGCGCGGGAAAAATATTCGCGGACCACTTCGGCGGTGGAGTCGTTAGACCCATCGTCCACCACGATCACTTCGCTTTGCGGACTGTGGTCGCGAAGATAATTCAGCACTGTTGTGATCGTTTCTCCAATGCGGGCCGCTTCGTTGTAGGCCGGGATTACGAATGAAAACGCATCGAGCATGAGCCAGTCACTTTCCTCTTTCGCGCCCAACTAACTAAGGCAACTTCTCACCGAGCATGGCCGAAGAAGTGAGCACAAACGCCGGCGACGGCAACACGATCGAGACGAATCCGATCGTGGTCGTGGAAGGCGTGGGCCGGCTCGGGAGCGGGTTTCTGCGCGAAATCGGCGCCATGTTCTGGTTCATCGTCAACACCTTCACCGAGACGATGGACAATGTGCGGCGCGGCCGCTCGCCCTTTCGCGCCTCGAGTTTGTTTGTGCATACGGAACGCGCCGGTGTCGGTTCCGTGCCGTTGGTGGCGATGGTTTCGTTTTTTCTCGGACTAACGATGGCACTCCTGACCGGCTATCAATTGCAACGCTTCGGCACGGAACGGCTCGTGCCGGGTCTGGTTTCGATTGCCTTCACCCGCGAACTGGGACCATTGCTCACCGGCATCATGCTGGCGGCGCGGATTGGCGCGGCCTTCACCGCGGAACTCGGCACGATGCAGGTTTCCGAAGAAGTCGAGGCGATCGAAGCGATGGGAATCAGTCCGCTGCGTTTTCTGGTCGCGCCGCGGATGGTGGCGCTGACTGCGCTGATGCCATGTCTCTCAGTTATTTCCAGCATCGCCGCGATTGTCGCGACCGCGCTGATTTCCGCCGGTTATTTCAATATCGCGACCGTCTACTTTAAAGATCTCGTTCTCGAAAGCCTTCTCATTCGCGACATCCTTACTGGCATCTTCAAGAGTCTCCTCTTCGGTTTGCTCATCGCGGCCATCGCCTGCTACCGCGGCCTTAATGTGAAAGGCGGGGCGGCCGGCGTGGGCAACTCGACCACATCGAGTGTGGTGACCGCCATTACCGCGGTCATTGGCTTCGATACGCTTTTTAACGTCGTCTACGTCGTTTTCTTTCCATGAACGAAACGCCTCAGCCGCCGGTGGTGGAATTGCGCGATGCGCGTTTGCGCTTCGACGAAAAAGAAGTGCTCGCTGGCGTTTCCTTAATCGTGGAGCCGCAGGATCGGCTCGTCATCATGGGTCAGAGCGGCGTGGGCAAAAGCACCATCCTGCGTTTGATCCTCGGGATCCTGCCGCCGACGAGCGGCTCGGTTTTTTTTAAACAATTCGAAATTTCGCGTTTGCCGCGGCGGAAGTTGCAAAAAATCCGCACCCAAATCGGGATGGTTTATCAGTATTCCGCGCTGCTCAGTTCGCGCAATGTGCACGACAATGTCGCGCTGCCGTTGGAAGAATTGACCGACAAAACGCCGGATGAAATAGATCACATCGTCGAAGAAAAACTCGAGCTGGTCGGGATGACCGGCGTGAAAAATCAGATGCCATCGGAGTTGAGCGGTGGTATGCGCAAACGGGTCAGCCTGGCGCGCGCGCTGGTGATGGACCCGGAATTAATTCTTTTCGATGAACCCTCCGCCGGCCTCGATCCTGTGATCAGTTCCGTCATCGACGAGTTAATCATCAGCCTGAGCGAACAATCGAAAGTGACGTCAGTAATTGTGACACACGAAATGGACAGCGCCTTCCGCATTGGCACGAAAATGGCGATGCTTTATCGCGGCAAAATTATCGAGATGGCGGAGACTAACGAATTCAGACAATCACAGAATCCAGTGGTGCAGCAGTTCTTGAGCGGCAGCACCGAGGGACCAATTTTGGAAGGAAGCCAGGATGCAGTTGCGCAAAAATGAACTTCTAACCGGCTTGCTTGTGCTGGCCACGATCGTAGTGCTCGCCGGCATTCTTATTTTGCTGGGCGCGCCCGGCCTTTTTAAGCCGCTCGTCACTTACAAGATCTACCTCGACAACGCCGCCGGCATTAAACTCGGCGCGCCCGTTTTGCTGGCCGGTCGAAAAATCGGGCAGGTAGACAAATTATTTTCGCCGGTTTCCAAAGAGGAATCGAATCAGGCCGCGGTGCTTGCCAATACCATCTGGCCGCCCGAGCCCGGCACGACTCCGCCGAAACGGAAATATGAGTCACGGATCGATGTGCGGGTAGATCGAAGCGCCACCGTTTACAAGAATGCGAAGGCGCGCTTGATCACCCTCGGACTTCTCGGCGAAACCGCGATCGACATCACGGAAGGAATCGAAACTTCCGGCCGCGCGGAAGATGGCGAGGTTTACCCGGGCGAACGCGTGCCGGAATTCGGCGAATCGATCGCCAAAATGCTCGACATCGTTCAGCCGGTAGCAGCGGAAGCGAGCGCGACCTTGAAGGAATTGCAAACGACCGCGCAAAATTTGAGCAAGATCACCGACGAACAATCGCAATTGAACATGGCTCTCGCACAAATGCGCACCTTCGCCGAAAACCTCACCACGATGACGGCGGAGAACAGCCCGTTGCAGCTCGCGCTCAAGAATGTCGAATCGATTAGTACCAATCTGAACAAAATCAGCACCGACCTGACGACCAATGACAACATTCAGATCACGCTGCAAAACTTTCGCGATTCTTCGGAGAAGCTGAAATCAGCCATGAATTCACTTTCACCCGACCTGAAAGCCACCGGCGAAAATGTGAAGGATCTGACCGACACGGTGAAGCGTCAGCCATGGCGGCTGATTTATCCGACGACGAAAAAATATCCGAGCGATGAAAAGCCGGCCGGCGAAACGATAACTGTCCGAAAAAGCACCAAGGCAAAAGCGACGCCGGCACCACATCGGTAGTTAACGAAAATTTATTTCTTCGCTTCGCTCAGTCGAGCCTGCAGAAATTGCATCACTGCGACTTCCACGGCCTTTAAATCCTGATGATTTTCCGTGAGCGCCGCTTCCGTTTTGTTGCGCAAACCATCGATCATCTCTCCACTGAGATAAGTTTCTAGCACGGCCGGATGCACATAACATTTTCGGCAGATCGCCGGAGTGTTGCCGAGAATTTTTGAAACCGCCGTGATTGCGTTTTTCACGTGTTGTTTCGCTTCCTTCTTCGTCTCGAAACTTTCAACGGTATTCAACGCCACGGCCGCCAGGACCGTTCCCGCCCAGGTGCGAAAATCTTTCGCGGTAAAATCTTCGCCGGTGATCTCGCGCAGATAATCGTTCACATCCTGCGATGAGACGTCTTGCACCGCGCCGTCGGCCTCATCGAGGTAACCGAAGAGGTCCTGGCCGGGGAGATCCTGCATTTTCTTCACAATGCGCGCGAGCCGGCGATCGGCCACATCGACTTGATGCTCGATCCCACTCTTGCCGCGAAAATTAAAACGCAAATGCGCGCCGCGCACTTTCACGTGGCGATTCCGCATAGTCGTTAGACCATACGATTTATTTTCCCGCGCATACTCTTCGTTGCCGACGCGAATAAAAGTTCGTTCCATGATGGAAATGATCGTGGCCAATACCTTTTTCTTCGGCAGGCCGGGAAGGGCGAGATCTTCCTGCACGCGTTCGCGAATCTTCGGCAGGGCCGCGCCGAAAACGACCATGCGTTCGTATTTCGTTTCGTCGCGCGCTTCGCGCCATTTTTCGTGATAGCGATATTGCTTTCGCCCCCGCGCATCGCGACCGGTCGCCTGAATGTGTCCGTTCGACCACGGGCAAATCCAAACGTCGGTGTAGGCTGGCGGAATGGCGAGCCGCTGAATGCGCAGCACGCGCCGTTCGTCGGTTATCGGTTTGCCCGCGCTGTCGAAATACTCGAAGTCGTCGCCGTTTTTCTTACGCGTGTAACCCGGCTGCTCGTCGCTGACGTAACGCAAGCCCGCGTCTTCCGCCGCTTCCTCGGGATCGGTGACGATTTCCAGATCGGCGATTTTTTCCTTCTCCTGCGCGAGAGGACGAGTGGCAGTCGGCATGTAATCAATACGCACGGCGAACCTTGAAGGGCTGCAACGTTGTAGGCCGCGTCTCCCGACGCGGCGCGGGGACGATGTCGCCGCGCCGCACATCGCCGGGTCGGGAGACCCGGCCTACATCACGCGCCGTAACTCTTGGTGAATTTTTTGCGCGACTCTGATTCTGATGAAGCCGGCGTCACTGTTTCCGGCTCCTGCTGTGGTTCGCCACTTGGAGAAGTGGTCGGAGAGGCCTCCTCTTCGGGTGTGGGTGGTGGAGCGGATTTCTCCGGCGCTTTGCCGCCACCTTGCGCTTGCGAAACTTCCACGAATGCCATCTGCAAATTCGCAATCGTGTTCTTCAGGACGGCGGCTTCTTCGTTCGAAAGATTGCCGCGCGTTTTTTCCTGAATCATTGCGAGTTGATCGATAAACATTTTCGCCAGCTCCAAATTCACTTCGCCCTGACCAGTCTGCGGGTTGGGAATTTGCCCGAGAAAAAGCGCGGCGTTTTGCGCCTGCATCATAATGAATTCGATGAAGCGCTGCGCCATCTCACCGGTGTTTGTGTTGGTTTGCACTTCGGCCATATCAAATATCCTTCACTGTTTCGTCGCCCGAGGGCCGGACGGTGGCAAGGACGAACGGTTGATCCTTAAAATATTTCGAGGCGATGCGTTTTACATCTTCCGCCGTCACGCTTTCGATTTGTTCTTCGAGCTTTTTGTAATGATCGAAACCAAGCCCGTAGATTTCATCGAGCGCGCTGGTGTAACTGAATGAGTCGTTGCTTTGATTCGCGATCTGTTGCTGGCCGATCAATTTCTTTTTCGCGCGCGCCAGCTCTTCACTCGTTAGGCCATCGCTCGCCAATTTGTTAATTTCGTCGAGCAGGGCGGCTTTCACGGCCGGCACTTTTTGCGGATCGGTCCCGAGATAAAACGCGAACATCCCCGGCACCAATCCCTGCAGTTGCGATGAGCCGACGTAATAGGCCAGGCCCATCTGCTCGCGAATGCGGATGAAAAACCGCGAGCCGAGATCGCTGCTCGCCTCATCGATAAGATCGAGAACATACCGATCTGGACTAAACATGTCCGCGCCGCGAAATCCGGCCATCAAAACCGCCTGCGCTTTTTCGCGCGTGCTTTCCACCTCGAGCGGTATTGTAATCGGCTTGCTCGGCGCAACTTTTTCCAAGGCGAGCTCGCCGGGTTTCATAGTCGCAAGCAATTGCTCGAAAAGCTCTTTTACTTCGACGGCGTTCACGTTGCCGAAAACAGCGAGCACGCCATTCTTCGCCACGAGGAATTTGTCGCGGAATTGCAGCAGATCTTTTTGTGTTAATTTCTCGACTGCATCCGCCGAGCCTTTACCGCGCAACGCATAGGCGTGATCGCCGAAAAGCGCTTCGCGCAAAATATTTCGCGCGACGGAAGTGAGCTGCTCTTCCTCATCCTTGATTCCCGCGAGCTGCACCTCCCTCTCCCGCTCGACCGCCGCCGCTGGCATGGTCGCGTTCAAAACCACATCGGCGAACAGGCCCGCGCCGAGAGCCAGATCGGGCTGCGTCACTTCCAGAGTAATGCTGAAGCTATTATTCCCGGAATCGCTCCCAAGATGTCCACCCACCGATTCGATGGTGTCGGCAATCTGCTCCGCGCTCCGCGTCTTCGTGCCTTTGAGCAGCGTCTTGGCCATCAATTGCGTGATGCCATTAGTCGCAGGCGTTTCTGCCAGCAAACCGCCGCGAAAAATTGCCGTCATCGAAATGAGCGGCAGACGCGTGTCTTCGCGCACTAAAATTCGGAGACCATTCGTTAGGGTAAATTTTTGGATCTCGCCGGCCGCAACCCGTAATGCGTTATCACTCGTTAGACCGAGAGCGCCCTTCGGATTGAGCGAAGTGATCGTAAGATTTTCGCGCGTAAAATATTTTCCGGCAACGCGCAGCACGTCATCTTCCGTGACCGTTTTGACGGTGCTGAGATAGTCGCGGGTGAAATTGAGATTGCGCGTCAGCAGCCAATTTCCTCCCAGATCGGAAGCTTGTCCGCGCATGGTGGTAAGCGAGGAGAGATGATGGCTGAGCGAAATCTTTTTTGCTTTCGCGAGCTCCTCCGCGGTCACGCCACTCGTTCGCACTTCGTCGATGATTTCGAGAATCAATTCCTGCGTGGCCACGCGTTTTTCCGGTTCGGTGGTGGCGTCGATTCCAAAAACTCCCGGCTCGCCCGGCGTGTAAGAATACGCAGAAACGCCAAAGGCTAGACCCGCTTCCTCGCGTACGCGCCGATATAAACGCGAGCTGCGGCCATCGCCGAGAATGGTGGAGAGAAGATCGAGCGCAGGGACATCAGGATGCGTGACTTCGGGAATGTGCCAGGCAAGCGACAGTCGCGTCAGCTCGGTAGCGAATTCTTCGTGCACTTCCCGCAAACCAAGCTGCGGCGGTTCTGGCGGAATATAAACCGGCTTGATCGATTTCGCGGGATAATCCCGAAACAGCCCAACGAGTTGTTGACGCACCGCCTCTGCACTGACATCGCCGACCACAACAAATGTCATGTTGTTTGGGACGTAGCGCGCTTTGTAATACAGCATCACCTGCTCTTGCGTAAGCTGATTGAAAACATCGAGCAGCCCAATGACCGGCAGGCGATAGGGATGGCGCTGAAACGTTGTCGAAAATAACAGCTGACCGGCCATACGATCGGGATCGTCAAAACCCATGGCGAACTCGCGGCGGATGACTTCCTGTTCCTTGGCGTATTCCTCCGACGGCAAGGTCGAATTCATCGTCGCGTCGGACAAAATATCGAGCGCGGCACTTACGCCCGCTTTCGGCACGTCGATCCAATAAACCGTGCGATCGAACGATGTGTAGGCGTTGATGTAACCGCCCGCGTCTTGGACCGCCTGCGCGATCGCATTGGCCGGACGCATCTTTGTTCCCTTGAACAACATGTGCTCAAGAATGTGCGAGAGGCCGGCGCCAAGACGTTCGTCTTCGTAAATGCTGCCGGTCTCGCACCACGCCTGCACACTCGCGACTGGCGCGCTGCGATCTTCCTGCACGATGACGGTCAGGCCGTTCGGCAAAGTCCATTTCTGCGCGGTGCTCGGTGGAAAACCGAGCGCAGCCGATGAATCGGATGATGCGGGTTTAAGCGCTGGCGCGTGCATAAAATCGCAGCCGAAAATTTCTTTACGAAACTTTCGGCGCCGGCAGGCTCGGCGGCAGTTTGGCCGGCGCGATGTTTTTTTGCGGCGCGAACGGTTTCAAAAAAGCGTCGTCGAAATCATAAACGCTTTTGAAGTCGTCAATCGCATCCTGCTCGGTTTTTCCGAAGATGCCGGCGCCGATGAGATTGAAAACCATGTGGCCGATATCCTCGCAGCAGCGAATTCCCCAGCACGAAAAAACGGTTACGACCATCGGACCAAATTCCTTCAGCGCATATTGCCGCACACCTTCGAGCAGCTCCGGACCAGCGACGTGACGCACGGGCGCGCCTTTTATTTTTTTCTGCTGCTTGGTGGTATAATCGAGCGCGTCGCGCAGAAAGACGTAAGCGTCGCGGTTGTAGCGCGGATCGGTCGCGATGATCGAATCAAGCGCTTCAGCGAATCCAATTTTCTGCATAACAAGGTACGCTCGGTGCGGAGCGGCGTGTAGGATAAGCGGATCGCAGGCGCGGAGCAAGCCGCGCTCACTCATTCAACTGCGCTTCGAGCGCATCGAGATAAACCGAAATTCGATCGTGCCGGCGCGGCTCCGTTTCGCTGGCGGATTGCGCAGCCTGCAGATATTCGCGAAAAGCGCCGCTCTTCGAATGCGATTGTGTGGCTTCGAACCAGTTCATGTAATCGTCAATCTCGCTCATACGACGGGTGATGTGCTCGCGCGTGCCGCGAATTTTCGCCAGCCGCTCAGTGAGATGTTTGGTCTTCTTGTTTTGCAGTAGCCTAACGAGTTCAAGATATTCCGCGACGATCGGCCGATAGAGCGGATGCGCCCGGCCGGAAAGCAGCAAAAGTTGTTGGCGCAAAGCCAGGAGCGCCGCCTTCGCGGAGGGCCGGGAAAGAAAAACGGAAAACTCTTCCAGACCAAAAACGATCGGCGTCTGATTTTGCTCTGCTATCTGCAGCTGCAAAGTCTGCGCCAGTTGTCGCTCAGTTTCCTCGCAACTTTGCAATCCAAACCGGTCGCGCGCGGAAACGCGCGCGATATTCAGCACCCATTTCTTTTGCAACGCTTCTGCATTTTCGGCGAGATCGGGGAAATGCGCGGACAAATCGCCTAACGAGTAGTCAACCGATCGCGGGCGATTGGCCAGGAAACGGGCCAACCGCGCCCGACCGTTCGGCAAATCGAGCAGCATCGCGACTAACGCCGCCGAATAAGCGCGATAGATTTTGCGCGAAGGCGACTCCATCAACGCAGGCCGCTGCTGCAAGAAATCTTCCAAGCTCACCACCCCACTGCTGTTAATCGCCGTGCGCAGAGCCTGCGCGATTTCGGTCGGATCGTTGCTCGGTGCGAGGGCGAACGCTCCATCCAAGAGCCAATCGGGTGGCTGCGCGTAAGCCGTCCCCGGGGCGACCTGTGACTGGCCGCGATACATCATTTCCAGAAAAATCGCGCGGAGAATTTCGCGCCCCGCCCGTTGCCCATTCACCTCGCCGCCTATGACCAATTGCAATTGCAGCTTCAAACCGAAGCCGGTTTGGCTCACAGCAAGTTGCGCGGGCGGAGTCTCGGGCGAATTGGCTTCGGGATAGTGCGCATCGATGAGGATCGGCGTCTTCCACGCGTCACGTTCGCCGAGGAGATGGAGCGCGCTGGTTTTGGTTTGTTCCGCCAGATCGCAAACCGCGCCGCGTAAACGCGCATCGGGTCCATAAACAATAAACTGCCGGGAACTACTGATGCTGCGTTCTGGCGGCGCGGCCTGCACGCTTGTAAGACAGGCGACAAAAGCGAAGAGAAAAACGCGACGCATCCCCGGCCAGAGTAGCGAAAGATCGAAAAAAATTTGAAACTTTTTTTAGGCGACGGGGTGCAATAGTTAACGATATTAACTATATGAAGAAACTAACTCTCTTGGGCAGCGTGGCAGTGGCCGCGATGCTGGCTTGGCCGCTCGCTAGCGCGGATGCAGGCAGTCGGGGAGCGAGAGCAGCGGCTTCGGTCTCTGCCCGATCGCGCGGCTTCTCCTCCAATCACTTCGCGGGGCGTTCCGCGCCTCTTAATCGAACCGCCGGAACTCGCTTCAATGGCGTGGCTGGCCATGGCCGCTGGGCCAATGGTGGCAACGGTAATTGGGCCAATGGCAACTGGCGACATCACCATCATCATCACGGGAACGTATTTATCGGATTTTATCCGTATTGGTCCCCGGGGTGGAATTACGGTTACGGATACGGAAATGGCTACGGATATGGCTACGGATACGACCCGTACGGCTATGGTTACAGCAACGAGTATCGCTACGGGAACGAGTACCGCAGCGAAGGCAACCTCGGCGCTAATGTGCAACAAGCATTAACGCGCGAAGGCTATTATCGCGGCCCGATCGATGGCGTAATCGGCGCACGCACAAGGAGCGCGATTCGCGCTTACGAGCGGGCGAACGGTTTGCACGTTGACGGCGTGATCGATCAGCGCCTCCTGCAAACAATGGGATTGGCCTAAGCCAATCACCGTAGGAAAATTGAGGGCGGGTTTCGCGATGAAAATCGCGGCCCGCCCTTTATTTTTGCGGTTGTTTCGAAACGAAAACGACCTGCTTCGGATGAATCTCGATCGCGGCAAGCTTGTTGAGCATTTTGCGTTCGCGTTCCAGCACCGCGCGGAGGTCAGCGAAGACGATATCGCCGTATTGCATCAGCTTCGGATGAACTGGCAGGCGTCCAATCTGGCCGCCCAGACTCTTGAAGCGCACGTTCCCGTCTTCGAGACTAACTTTATAAATCCCAGTGGTGAAAACGGAGTAACCGTAGAGCGATCGCTCCACGGTGACTTTGACCCTGCCTTCATCGAAACCAAGGGCGAGACGCTCAAATTTCACATACTGGCTGAGCGTTGTCTGCTTACTCTTGAGCGAGTAAGTGAGGTAGGAGTTAATTTGATCCTCGGAGTATGGCAGCACTGCGCCACGCGGATCCATGGTCGCATTTTCCAAGTCGAGATTAATTTGCGGCGGCAATTCCGCGACCGAGGTGGAAGCGCGGGGCGGCAAATCCGGTGGTCGAGAAATCTGGATCAACCCGGCCACGAGATACGCACCGAGGACCAATTTGGCGCCGAGAAAAAATAGTTGCTTACGTTTCGCGCCCCGTCCATCGAGCATCCCCTTCAGCCGCTTCTGCGTTTCCTTGGGATCTTCTTCCTGCGCCTTGAGCTTCGCTACCTTCGAGCGGTCCAAACGCGCTCCGCACTCATGACAATAAATGCGTTGCGCTTCGTTTTCGCGCCGGCACTCCGGACAAACCAATATGATTTCCTCAGTCGCTTGCATCATTCGCCGCTTTTCTTTTTGCTTTCGGCTGGCTTCGCTGGGGTCGGAGCGGCGCCTTCTTTTTTGCCGGAAGATGTTTCGGAACCGCTCGCGGCGCTGGCGGGCGCATCTTTTTTCGCAGCGTCCTGATAAGATTTGCTGCGATAATCGGTGATGTAAAAGCCGGAGCCTTTAAAAATGAGGCCAGCGCCCGTGCCGAGAAGTCGTTTTACTTTGCCGTGGCCCCACTTTTTCATCTGGCAATGCTCTTTCGGGCATTCCGTGACAGCCGGGTCGCGCATCGATTGGAAAAACTCGAAATCTTTTTCGCATTTCTCGCAATGATACTCGTAGGTCGGCATGGCTTGGATCGCCTGATATTGGGCGGGCGGCATTCTGCGTGAAAGAAAGCAGAATTCAAGCCCACCGCGGCACGCGAAGCGCTGCATTGCCGTCTATTCCTTGACTTTAACGACCGCGAACATTACATCCCCACGACTTTTTATGGACCGACGTTTTTCCTTCTTTGCCCGATTGATCCTGGCTGGCGCAGGCGTTTTCATTCTCAGTTCGTGTGGAGATGATGCGAATTATCAAACGCAATATCTTGGCGGTGTTTACGGCGCGGGCGCGGTCTCGAACGGGGCGCCGCAAGACAGTGTTTCGTACTGGGATGGCGATACTGTCCCTGGTAAAGCTTCCGTAAAAATTAGCCTGGCCGAGCAGCGCGCCTATTTTTACAAGGGCGGCGCTCTCGTCGGTGTTTCGCAACTTTCCACCGGCCGCGAAGGTCTAAACACGCCTGTCGGCCGCTTCAGCATCAGCCAAAAAGACAAGGACCACGTCTCCAGCAAGTACGGCGACTACGTCGATGGCGGCGGCAACGTCGTTGTCCCAAACGTCGATGTGGAAAAAGATCCGAAGCCGGCTGGGACGCATTTCAAAGGCGCGCCGATGCCCTACTTTATGCGCATTGTCGGCGGGGTTGGGATGCACGCGGGTTACCTGCCCGGTTATCCCGCCTCGCACGGCTGCATTCGTATGCCGGAATTCATGGCGGAAAATTTCTTCCGCTCCGTTTCGTCCGGCACACCAGTCACGATCACGAATTGATTCGCGGCGCTCTTGCGCGCGTCCGAATCAGCTTGCATGCTCGTTTCGTCTAACGAGCAATGATCATCATCACTGAACCGGGCGCGACCGACGCGCAGATCGACGAAATCGTCGCGCGCGTGCAGGAGTTTGGTTTCGAAACACAAATCAGCCGCGGCGATTCGCGTGTCATCGTTGGCGTAATCGGTCCGGAAGAAGCCGTGCGCGAAACATCCTTCGCCGAGATTCCCGGCGTAGAAGCGGTCGTCCCTCGACTCAAACCCTACAAGCTGGCCGCGTTTCAATCCCGCGGCGAAGCGTCGAAGGTTGAGATTTGCGGCGTGAGCATCGGCGGTGATTCGGCCGTCACTCTGATTTGCGGACCGTGCTCGGTGGAAAACCGCGAACAGATGCTCTCCGTCGCTCGTCTGGTGAAAGATTCCGGCGCAAGAATTCTCCGCGGCGGCGCCTTCAAACCCCGCACTTCACCATACGATTTTCAAGGTTTGCGCGAAGATGGTCTGCGATTTCTGGCCGATGCGCGTAACGAAACCGGACTTCCCATTCTCACCGAAGTGATGGACGCGCGCGATTTGCCGATGATCGAACGCTACGCCGATTGTCTGCAAATCGGCGCGCGTAACATGCAGAATTTTTCACTCCTGCGCGAAGTCGGCCGGAGCCATCTGCCGGTTTTATTGAAGCGCGGCTTCAGCGCCACGATCGACGAGTTGATCATGAGTGCGGAATATATTTTGAGTGAAGGCAACGCCAACGTGCTGCTCTGCGAACGCGGGATCCGCACGTTCGAGCGGGCCACCCGTTACACGCTCGATCTCACCGCAGTGCCTCTTCTGAAATCCAAAACACATTTGCCGGTGGTGGTCGATCCCACGCATGGAGTCGGTCTGCGCGACTTCATTCCGCAAATGTCGATCGCAGCGGTGGCCGCCGGCGCGGACGCGATCATGTTAGAGGTGCATGAATCGCCCAGCCATGCGAAAAGCGACGGCGAACAGGCGCTCCTGCCCGAGACGTTAAACAAACTCATGCCGCGCTTGCGCGCCGTGGCCAACGCGATCGGACGCGATTTGTAGCTGCGGTTTGCTCGAGCGCGTCTTTAACGCAGAACCCATCGCGCAAAAGCTCCGCGCGATTGAATCGGAGAAATTCCCGGTCGCGTTTTCGCATGTGGCGGAGCCGGCTCAACCCTTCCTGCTCGCCGCTTTATCGGCCAAAATTCCGCGCACGCTCTGGATCGTGTGCCCGAACGTACGTGGGCAGGAGCTACTCTACGAAAGTTTGGTTAACTGGAAGGCGGACGCGCTCTTTCTTCCGGAGGCGGAATTCGCTGCGGTCGAAAACATCCTGCCCGATCCGGAGATTGCTGCCGAGCGACTCGCTTTGCTCACGCGCGTCTCGCGCGAAGCCGGACCGCACGTCATCGTCACGACACGCGCTTCCTTAGACCAGCCCGCCCCGAGCAGTGAGGCGATCAATTCCGCTTTTTTGCGATTGAAACGCGGTGCCGGGCAAAAGATGGAACCGCTCTTTAACTCGTTAGACCAGGCCGGTTACGAGCGCGTCGCGCAAGTCACGACACGCGGGCAATTCGCAGTGCGCGGCGGCATTCTCGATTTGTTTTCCTGGCAGGCGTCGCTGCCCGTCCGGGCAGAATTTTTCGACGACGAAATTGAATCGCTGCGCGAGTTCGACGTCGACACACAAACGTCGGTGCGCAATCTGCAGTCGATTGAGGTCTTGTTAGGCGCGGCGGACGAGGTAGGCGGAACGGTCCGCGATTATATCGCGCCGGATCATCTTCAGGTTGGAGTCGAGGACGAAGCCGAGGAACCAATTCGCATCAACAGCGGCTGGATCGAGGAAGGTGCGACGGAAGATTTTAGCGGCGCATTTCTTGACGCCGATGTGGGCGAGTTTTCCGCCGGTGATTTCATGATCGCGGAAGCGAAGCGCGCCCAATTTTCTGCGCGCCTGGAAGAATGGAAAGCGAATGGCAATCGCATCGTCATCTATTTCCAGACGGAAGGCGAAATCGAGCGCTTCCGCGAAATCATGGGAGCGCTCGACGACGTTGAACTCGCGGAAGGGACGCTGGCGCGCGGTTTTGTTTTTCCCGCGGGCAATCTGGTCGTTCTTTCCGCCGCGGAAATTTTTGGACGCGCCACCACGCATGGCCGGCGCCGCTTGCAACGCGCCGAAAAGCACGGCCGCAATCGCGCGCAGATTGATTTCAGCGAACTGAACGAGGGCGATCTCGTCGTTCATCTGGAACACGGTGTCGGCCGTTTTTCGCAGTTAATGAAAGTTCCCGCGGCCGGCGGCGGACTCCAGGAAGTGCTCGCGCTGGAGTTTGCCGATGAAGCGAAACTCTACGTGCCGCTCGAACAGGCGTATCTCGTTTCGCGCTATGTCGGGGTCGGGAAAAGATCCCCTCACCTTAGCTCGTTAGCCGACGCGAAATGGGCGCGCGCGAAAAAAAATGCGGCGACCTCGATCTTCGACTACGCGGGCAAAATGCTCGCGGTGCAGGCGGAACGTGAAACGCAACTGGGCCACGCTTTCGGCGCGGACACGAAATGGCAAAGCGAATTCGAACATTCGTTTCCATTTCGCGAAACCGTCGATCAAATGAAGGCGATCCAGGATACGAAACACGACATGGAACAGGCCCGTTCCATGGACCGCTTGATCTGCGGCGATGTCGGCTACGGCAAAACCGAAGTGGCGATTCGCGCTGCCTTCAAAGCGGTCATGGAAGGGAAACAGGTCGCGGTTCTCACACCGACGACCGTGCTGGCGCAGCAACATTTCGAAACATTTCGCCAGCGCATGCTGGATTATCCGGTGCGAATCGAAATGCTCAGCCGTTTTCGTTCGCAGGCCGAGCAGCGCGGCGTTTTGAAACTGCTGCGGGAAGGCGGCGTCGACATTGTCATCGGCACGCACCGCCTCATTTCCGGCGACGTCATCTTCAAAGATCTCGGTTTGGTGGTGATCGACGAAGAGCAGCGCTTCGGCGTCTTGCACAAAGAAAAATTCAAAGAACTCTTCAAGCTCGTCGATGTCCTGACGCTTTCCGCGACGCCGATTCCGCGCACGCTTTACCTCTCGTTAGTCGGCGTGAAAGATATGTCGACCATTGAGACACCGCCGCTCAATCGGCTGCCGGTCGAGACGGTGGTGT
>JBBRYT010000002.1:0-427083 GCA_038237435.1 Chthoniobacterales bacterium | reverse complement strand
GCCGAAGCTGCGCAGGACTGCCTCGTAGGGACTTAGCTGGTCAGAGCCCTTGCTCCGAAGCGATTCGCTCATGCTGTGAGGCAGAACGCCGTACCACTCGGCGACCGTCGAAACAATTTGCGGAACCAGATCGTCCTGTAACTCGAAAATAGTTTCCGGACTAAAAGTGCGTTCATAGTTCTCCGCCCAGAGATTCGCACCGGAAACTGCATCGACGAGTTGCACTGCCAGGCGCAATTTCGCCCCACCCTGCCGTAAGCTGCCTTCCATAACGTAGCGCGCGCCCAGTTCCTTCCCCGTCGCACGAACGTCAATCGACTCACAGGTGTAACGTGAAGTCGAGCTCCGCGCGATTACCTTGAGGTAGGAGAAGCGCGACAGGCCGGTTACGATCTCCTCGGTTATGCCTTCTGCTAGAGCCGTGAGGTTGGCGTTACCGCCGCTATACTTAAATGGCAAGACCGCAACCCAGAACCCTTCCTCAGCGCGATCTGTGGCCGAGTCGGTCGCCGTCTGCGCCGCAGAAGCTCTGGCTTTGTCACCAATTTCGAGCCCCGCTTTGCGCAGTCCATCAAGAAAGTGCTCCACGTATTCGGGATTCCACCATTTCTCCGCTTCTTTGCGCGCCGTGACGGCAAAGTCCGGTCGCAGATTGAGTAGATCGCGCAAGGCCCTGCCGGCGGCAGCATTTTCCCCGAGCTGAGCATATGCCGCTGCCAACGCGGCGTGCATGCCCCAATGGCCTGGCAGATCTGCTTTGAGCAAGAAAGTAATTGCGACCCGATACTCGCGCTGCTCATAGGAGTTGTAGAAGTCGGCGTACCAGTACCACCCCGGATGATTGGGGTTGAGCTGCTTGGCGCGCTCCACCAGCGCGAGTCCGCGCTCCCGCTCGCCCGCATAAATGAGCAACTCGCCGACGAGAGCGATGGAGTTACCATCCATGGGATTAAGTGCGACAGCCCGCTCGGCCGCGTTTCGGAAACTCTGAAATTCTCTCTGGAAAAAAAGCGCCTGGGCGAGACTGAAATGAGCAAGATGATTCGCTGGTGCACACTCGACGGCACGACGCGCTGCGGATAATCCACTCGTTAGGCAGTCAGCTCGAAGGTTGAATCCCTGCCCGTGTTCCTGGACGCAGAGCAACGCCAGCATGGCCCAGGCATCGGCGTGGGTCGGCGCCTTCTGCAGGGCCAACTCCAAGCCTTCCCGTGCCATCGCCAGCTCTCCGGGAGTAACTCGCTCAAAGTAGCCAAAGCTGCGGAGCACGGCTTCATAAGGACTCAACTGCTCCGGTGCGCGGCTCCGCAACACTTGGCTCATGCTTCGGGGCAGAACCCCATGCACATCAGCGACCGTCGAAACAATTCGCGGAACCAAATCGTCTTGTAGCTCGAAAATTGTTTCCGGACTAAAAGCGCGTTCATAGTTCTCAGCCCAAAGATGAGCGCCTGAAATCGCATCAACGACTTGCACTGCCAGGCGCAGTTTTGCCCCAGCTTGGCGTAAGCTGCCTTCCATGACGTAGCGCGCGCCGAGTTCTTTGCCTAGGGCGCGCACACCCCCGGAGTCCTTGGCCAAACGCAAGGTCGAACTGCCGGCGATAACTCTAAGATACGAGAAGCGAGAAAGGCCGGTGCCGATGTCTGCGGACAAGCCCTCGGCCAAGGCGCTGAGATCGGCATTTGCGCCGACATACTTAAAGGGCAAGACCGCGACCCAGAACCCTTCCTCCCGACGCGCGGAAGCATCGGATGCCTCTTGCTCTTCCGGTTTCGCGCCGCGCAACTTCTCCGGCACTTCCGGATTGCCTACTTCCTCGTTGTAAAGATTGAAAACGTGCACGCGCGCACCGTGCTTTACTTCCACTTCGCCGAGATCGTGCAGCTGCGGCTGCCATTGCCGATATTGCGCCAAATCTTCGGCCACTCTTTTGGAGAGCAGAATGTGTCCGGCATCGCCACAATCCATCACGCGCTGAGCGAAGTTAATGCCAGCACCGGCAACGTTAGCTTGTTCGTTAAGATCAGATACTTCGTTGACTGGGCCGCTGTGAATGCCCATCCGAATTCGCAATTCCGGGTGGCCCTTCAGGGCCTTACTAATCTCAAGCGCGCATAGCACCGGTGCTTCAGGGTTAGTTCGAAAAACTAAGGCGCCGCCGTCGCCAGTAGGTAACCGGAGTAGCTTACCTTCAGCCTCGGCGATGCGGAGCTGCTCTGTTCCGCGCACAACTTCCTTCAACTTCTGAAGTAGCTCGCTCTGTTCGTTAATCAGCAACTTGGAGTAACCGACGATGTCGATGAACAAGACATGCCCGATCTCGAACTTCAGGTTGTCTTTCGGATCGGGTGTCATTTCAGCTGTTCCTGACAGAGTTTTTGAAAGCGCGGATCATTCCGGAGCGGATCGAACATCGGATCGAGCCGAAGCAGCGCCGGAGTGAGTGGCAGTTGGCGAGTCATCGGGCCAGAGTACGGGATCGAGAGCAGTTTCTGAATCGCGGCAATGGCGCGGTCGGGCTCTTCAATTTGCGCCGCCACTCGAGCGAGGATCTCGAGCGGCCGGGCCCCGATGACCGCATCCTTCTCGATTGGATTTCCGGCCATGGCGTTTTCGGCGAGAGTCAATGCGGCGGCCTTGTCACCAAGGCCCACATCCGTCAGGGCGAGTGCGCTAATGAGGAGATAATTTCCGGACTGTTCTTTGAGCAACGGTTCCAATTCGTTGCGGACTCGTCGCCAACTTTCCTGCGCGGCGGCGTGGTCGCCGGCTACTTCTTGCGCCCAGCCTAAGTAAAAGCGCAGGTCACCAATATTATAACCGAGTGCTGGATCAGGATCGGCCAATATTTCCTGTAGCCGAAGGATGATTGATGCAGTCTGGCGTTCCAAGATCGCTTGGTAAGCCTGTGTTTCCAGCACTTGAGTGTTCTCGGCGCTCGGATGCAACGGAGCGAGGAGTGCAGCAGCCCGCGGCAGATCGCCCTCGAGTTGAGCAATACTCGCCTTCAGTGCCACCGGGTAAGGATCGTCCGGTGTCATATTTAAAACCTGATCGAGCTTTCGCAACGCATCAGGAAAACGGCGCAGGGAGATGTAGGAAAGCGCATGCTGAATGGACAAGCCGACGTTGCGCGGGTCGAGCCGCTCGGCGTCGATGAAGTAGGACTCACTCCGGTCCCACTGTCCTTTTCGCCGCAAAAGATAGGCCATCGATTGAGGAATAAGGCTGCTATTCGGCATGAGCTGGCGGGCTTGCTCAAAGTAACGCTCGGCGGTGTCGTAATCCTTCAGGCACGCGTAGTGGAAATACCCGTTCGCAATCAGCGCCTCGCCGAGATCGGGCTGAAGATTGAGTGCGGTCTCGGCGGCCTGCCGCGCTTCTTCACGAAGCTCGGTCGTTGGTTGAAGACTGAGGGAAATGTAACCAGTCGCATCAACAAAGGAGAGTAGCGCCCAACTAAGAGCGAACTTCGGATCCAACCGCACAGCCTCTCTCAGATATTTCTGTGCCGCCACGTCATTGGCGGATGATCTCGCCGTTTTCTGCACATAAGCGAGACCGCGCAGATAGGCGTCGTAAGCATCGGGATTGTCCGTCGATTTGGCGGCGATAACCTGCTCCTCCTGACCGGTGAGCTTCGCCTGTAATTGCTCCGCTATCGTCTTCGCCACCTCACTTTCGACGGCGAAAATGTCGGTTAGTTTGCGATCGAATGTATCGGCCCAAAGATGGGAATCATTGGCCGCCTTGATGAGCTGGACATTCACGCGCACCGCGTCCCCGCTCTTTTGCACGCTCCCTTCCACAATGTGAGCAACGCCAAGTTGCTTCGCGATCTCCGGCAGGTTTTCCGGCGCGCTTTTGTAATGCTCCGTTGAAGTGCGCGAGATAACTTTTAGATCGGCGATCTTGGATAAGCGGGTGAGGATTTCGTCCTGGATCCCGTCGGCAAAGTAAGCGTTCGCTTTATCTTCGCTGCGGTTTTCGAACGGTAGCACGGCGATGCTCTTGTCCGGCGGAGCTATAGTTAGTTTGCTACCTCTGGAACATAGGGTAACACCAGTGACGATAGCGATTAGCGCGAGTAGTATGACAACGATCATTGCCAGACGTCGTTTCGCCTGGTGCTTTGTCATGGCGCGCAATTTTCCTGGGAGCTCAGGATTTCCGAATCCGTCGGCATAGAAACTAACGAGACCTATCCGAACGCCGTGCTTCACTTCGCACTCCCCTAAGTCATGCAAATAGGGCTGCCAACGCGGGTAGTGTTCCAAGTCATCTGCAACATGCTTGGAGAGCAGAATATGCCCTGCATCGCCGCAATCCATGACCCGCTGCGCGAGGTTGATTCCAGCCCCGGCCATGTTGGCTTGTTCATTCAAGTCAGTGACTTCGTTGACCGGGCCACTATGAATGCCCATACGGACGCGAAGCTCGGGATGGCTCTTGATAGCCTTACTAACTTCCACCGCGCATAGGACTGGTGCTTCCGGGTTAGTTCGAAACACTAACGCGCCACCGTCGCCAGTAGGTAGTCGTAGTAGCTTACCTTCCGCTTCGGCTAGACGGAACTGCTCCGTGCTGCGCACGATTTCCTTTAGCTTCTGTAGCTGCTCGCTTTGCTGCGTGATAAGCAACTTCGAGTAACCGACGATGTCGATGAACAAGACATGACCTATCTCGAACTTCAGGTTGTCTTTCGGATCGGGTGTCATTTCAGCCTCTCACTGATCGAAGTGCCACTTCTTCATCAGCCCGATGAAGCGCGGGTTGGAGCGAAGTGGATCGAAGATTCGGTCGAATTTCAGATACATCATCCATTGGGACTCATCGGCGCTCGCTTGTTCGAGTAAGTCTATCGCGCTTTCGAGGTCACCAAGGCCGAGATGGACGATCGCGAGATTGAAGGGCGGCACGTAGCCGCGCACGGACTTTTTCTTCAGCTCCTCGATTGTCGCCAAGGCGCGGGCGCGATCACCGGCAGCCCCATAGGCGTAACCGAGATAAGCGGTCGCGAAAGGCGGTGACTCCATGGCCGCGGCTTTCTCCAGTTCCGGGATGGCGGCACGGACCTTTCCCTGCTCGAGTGCGATCCAGCCTAATTGCATCTGCGGAAAGAAAAACGTCGGATCTAACTCCACGCCTCTTCTGGCTTCATCCTTTGCCTTTTGGAAGTCGCCTTTCCCGGTAAGGGCCAGAATGCTGTCCACCGCGATGGCGGGATCGAGCGGATCCAGCTCCTCCGCGCGGCGGCCTTCCACGATCGATTCGTCGAACCGGCCTTCGCATCCCATGCTCAGGCCCCACTGATCATGGGCGAAGGCGTAGTTCGGATTAAGGGCAATGGCCTGGCGAAATTCCTTATCTGCGCCGACCCAGTCATGCTCATACCAGCTCTTGTAATTAGCCAGAGAGGTATGCGCTTCGGCGGAAGCTGGATCGAGCGCGAGAGCTTTCTCCGCTGCCGCTTTGGTTTTCGATTTCGCATCGGCCGCGGTGATCACTCCTTCGTTGAAAGCCGCCCACAGATATGCATCCGATAACCCGGAGTAGGCCGGAGCAAAGCTAGGATCTAACCTGACTGCTTCTTCAAATTGCGTGATCGCTTTGCTTAGGTTCTCATCACTTGGCCGGTTAAAAAAGTAGCGGCCTTTAAGATAGGCATCGTGAGCCTCGGGATTCACACTCCGTGCACTCGTTAGGCGGGCCTGCTCGCTTGGAGTCAACTGCACATTGATTTCGCCGGCGATCGCCGAAGCCAGCTCGGACTGCAGGGCCAGGACATCGCGTGAATCGCGCTCGAAACTTTTCGCCCAAAGGTGCCGATCGGCCCGGGCATCGATCAATTGCGCGGTGATCCGTACCTTGTCGCCGGAACGGCGGACCGAACCTTCGACCACCGCATCCACGTTGAGCATTTTCGCAATCTCCGGAGTCGGCGGACGTTGCGCGCCGGTGAACTGAGTGGTCGAGCTGCGCGAGATCACTCGCAGCTGGCTGATCGTGGCAAGATCGGTCGTTAACTCGTCGGTCATTCCTTCCGCGAAATAATCCTGGCTCTTATCGCCTGAGTAATTATCCAGCGGAAGAACCGCGAGCGAACGAATGACATGCGGCCCGGTGTCAGTAGTTGGGGGCGAGGAAACCGCGCGTTTCCTACCTAACGAGTAAACAACTGCACCGAGGAGCAAAGCGGTCGCTAGCACCACGGCGATAACCATTCCGTAGCTCCAACTCTTCTTCTCCGGTATCGCCGCTACCGCGTTTAACTTCGCCGGAAGCTCGGCATTGCCGGATGTTTCGTTGTAGAGATTAAAGATGTGCAGACGGACGCCGTGCTTCACTTCGCACTCGCCGAGAGAGTGTAGCTGCTGCGACCACTGCCGGTAAGCCGCGAGATCCTCGGCCGCGCGTTGCGAGAGAAGGATGTGGCCGGCATCGCCGCAATCCATGACCCGTTGCGCGAAGTTAATTCCCCCTCCGGCAATGTTAGCTTGTTCATTTAAATCAGTTAATTCATTAACCGGCCCGCTGTGAATTCCCATGCGAACACCAAGCTCGGGATGGTTCTTTAGTTCCTTGCTTATCTCGAGCGCACATAGGGCTGGTGCCTCTGGAGTCGTTCGGAAGATCAGCGCCGCGCCATCGCCGGTAGGTACACGAAGTAGCTTGCCTTCTGCCTCAGCCATGCGGAACTGCTCGGTTCCGCGCACAATCTCTTTTAGCGTCTGCAGGTGCTCACTCTGCTCGTTAATAAGCAACCTCGAGTAACCGACGATGTCGATGAACAAGACATGCCCTATCTCGAATTTTACATCTGGGGGTTGCTCGGGCGGGATAACACTCACTGCCGCTTCTCCTGACAGAGTTTCTGAAAGCGCGGATCGTTGCGGATCGGATCCCAATCGGGATCGAGTTTCAGGTCGGACACGGAAATGTATATACCTGCCGGCGTAGCGAAGAGTTGGTCCAAGACTTCAATGGCGTCGTCCGTCCGTCCGAGGAGTGAGTAGATGGTGGCCAATGCGGTCAGAGCTCCGCCGACCGCCTCGAGGTCATGATTCTGACTGGCTAGTTCCACGCCACGCTTTCCTTCTGCGATCGCTTCCTCAGCGCGACCAAGGCGAGCGTCGATGTAACCGAGAGCGGCATATCTTCCCGCACCGGAATCTTTTTCCAGTGTCCCTGCGGCGCCTGCCCGTGCTTCTTCCAGCCGGGCCCGCGCAATCTCCGCCTGGCCGAGCCCGCCAGCGATCTGCCCTTCCCTGAGAGCGCGCATCCAACGCTCGGGCCACGCCTCGGCGGGCGCTTCCTTCAGTAGTTTTTCCAGGCCGCGGAAGTCGCGCTGGAGGTAAAGAAGGCTCCATTTTTGATACGAGGCAGCGATCGGCGGAAGCGACTCGGCGGTGCGGAAGGCCGCCGGCATGTCTCCGAGGCAGGCGTAGACGCCAACCAAATTGCCGACATCGACCGTATCCGTGGGGTCCAAGGAAATCGCCCGGCTAAAACTTTGCACCGCTAACGAATACTGGCGTGTCGCCATATAAGCGCCCGCGAGGTTGCGATGGATAAAGATGTTCCGGGGATCAAAGGCCAGCGCGGGTTGGATCGCGGCAATCGCTTTGTCCACCATATTTTCTCGCTTCCAGACTCCTGCGAGCCGCAAGTAGGCATCACTCAGATGCGGATCCAACTCGATGACACGATCCAGCTCCTTGATGGCGGAACTGTGATCGTAGTTAATCCACAGGTACCATTCCGCCAGAGCCAGGTGTGCGACCGTCAGGTCAGGTAATAGACTCAGCGCCCGATCGATGCTCGCCTTCGCCGCCGCACCTAAAACACGTCGCTTCTCGTCGCTGCGATCGACCGAGACATAAAACTCCGAAAGTTGCGCCCGAGCGAGAGAAGCATAGGCCGCTGCGAAATTTGGATCCAGGCGGATCGCCTCTTGATAATAACCAACCGCAGTATGTGCTCTCTGCTCAGACTTCTCCGCGTCCGCCCAGGCGCTATGTAGTTCGTATTCGCCTTTGAGAAAGAAATCGTAAGCCTGCACATTCTGGGTGGGGAGCGCTTTCAACTGCTCAATCTGCGCCGGGACGAGCGTGACTTTAAGCGCGTCGGCCACGGTCTGCGCCACTTCTCCTTGCACGGCGAAGGCATGCGCGAGCGTGCGATCGTAGCTCTGCGCCCAGAGATGCGTGTCGTCAGCAGCCCTAATGAGCTGCACATTAATGTGCACGTCATTCGCGAGCTTCTGCACACTACCTTCCAGGATGCTTGCTACTCGTAGCTCGCCTGCAATCGTCTTTAAGTTGTCCGGCCGACTCTTATACTTAGCGGTTGAGGTCCGGGAGATAACCTTTAGCTCGCGCAGATTCGCGAGGCGCGTGATGATTTCGTCCTGGATGCCTTCCGCGAAGTAAGCATTCTCCGGATCGTGACTTAGATTTTCGAACGGAAGCACGGCGATGCTTTTGTCCGGCGCAGCTATGGTTGATCTGCCGCCGCGGGAATACAAAGCAACACCGGTAACGATTGCGCTGAGTGCGAGTAGCGCTGCCATGATCATGGCGAAACGTTGTTTCGCACGGTGCCTTTTCAGAACTCGCAGTCTTCCTGGCAGCGCGGGATTTCCGACTCCATCGCCATGAAAGCTAACCAAACCTATCCGGACGCCGTGTTTAACTTCACAATCACCTAGCTCGTGGAGAAACGGCTGCCAGCGCGGATAATGTTTCAAGTCATCCGCAACATGTTTAGAGAGAAGAATGTGACCGGCGTCGCCACAATCCATCACGCGCTGCGCGAAGTTAACTCCTGCGCCCGCAATGTTTGCTTGTTCGTTTAAATCGGATACTTCATTGACTGGCCCACTATGAATGCCCATGCGCACACGAAGGTCCGGATAACTCTGAAGAGCCCGACTTACCTCAAGAGCACAGAGAACTGGAGCTTCGGGATTATTGCGAAAAACCAACGCACCGCCGTCACCCGTTGGCAGACGAAGTAGCTTACCTTCCGCCTCCGCTAGACGGACCTGTTCGCTTCCGCGGACGGTCTCTTTCAGCTTCTGTAACTGATCGCTCTGCTCGTTGATGAGCAACTTCGAGTAACCGACTATGTCGATGAACAAGACATGTCCGATCTCGAACTTTGGTTCTGAAGGAGCGGGAAAGCTCATACCCGCTCCGTTTTATCAGCGAGAGAGCGTTGCGGATAGCCTTTGTTTCCCTGTAGGATCGTGCCCGACTCGGGAACAAGCATGATGAGCGCAAACGAAACCGCGTCGAAGCGCGTCGGGGAACAGACCTTCTTTGGTCATCCGAAGGGACTTTTTTACCTGGCGTTTACTGAAGCCTGGGAGCGATTTTCTTACTATGGCATGACGGCGCTGGTGGTGCTTTACATGGTGAACCAGCTACTGTTGCCTGGCCATGTCGAGCACATCGCGGGCTTTGCGAGATTTCGCGCAGTCTCGCAATCGATAGTCGGCCCGCTTTCCATCCAAGGACTCGCCTCACAGATCTTCGGTCTCTACTCCGGCTTTGTTTACTTCACGCCACTCCTAGGTGGCATCATTGCCGACCGCTGGATTGGTCAGCGCAACGCGGTGGTAATCGGCGCGCTCTCGATGGCCGCGGGTCACCTCGCCATGGCTTTGGAACAGACGTTTCTAGTTGCGCTATTGCTCCTGGTTATGGGTTCCGGTTTTCTCAAGGGCAATATCTCCGCGCAAGTAGGCGCGCTTTATCCGCTCGAGGATGAGGCACGGCGGACGCGCGGCTTCATCATTTTCAGCACGGGAATCAACATTGGCGCGGTCGTGGGACCACTACTTTGCGGCCTGCTCGCGCAAGTCTATGGCTGGCATTATGGCTTCGGCATAGCTGCTATTTTTATGCTAGCCGGTCTTGCCACCTACCTTTACGGCTACCGTTATCTGCCGGCGAAAATCGAGCGGCGCCGCCGCGCGGATAGCCGACTCACTACCGCCGACTGGCGCATCATCGGCGCGCTTCTCGCAGTCATGTTGATCACGATCTTTTACTCAATCGCTTACCACGAGCTCTACAATGTAGGGCCGGTCTGGACTCAAAAATATGTCTCTCCCAACATCGGTAGCTTCCACATTCCGGTCCCCTGGTATCAATCGATCAACTCCCTTTTTAGCATCATCGGTGTGCCGTTAGTCTTCTGGATCTGGCGCCGCCAGGCAGCGCGTGGCCGCGAACCCCATGATGTAGCCAAGATCGGCATTGGTGCGGCGCTGGCGGCGGCGAGTAACTTGATCCTGGTCGGGGCGATCGCTACTTCCGGTGGCGCACCTATTCATCCTATCTGGCCGTTTCTCTATTGCGCCGGCCTGGGCATCGCTTTTCTCTACTACTGGCCGACACTGCTAGCTCTCGTCTCGCGCACTGCACCACCTAAAGTAAACGCTACCATGATGGGGATAGCGTTCATGAGCCTCTTCGTGACGAATAACGTCATCGGATGGATCGGCGGTCTTTACGAGCGCATGAGCCCGACGCAGTTCTGGGCATGCACGCCGCCATCGGAGCGGCCGGCGCTATTCTCGTAATGCTGTGCGGACGTCGCCTTAACCGGCTACTCCGATCGGTGTGAGACCGGACTCTACGTGCGGTGTCTTCCTTGAAACTCATTAGGCGGTTGTTATCGTCCATGCGCCAATCCTTTCCGGCGCGAAGTCAGGCATGCATGATACCTGGAGTTCTGAGATGACGTTGCTGTCATTGTAGCTGTTAGCATTGTCGCACTGTTCGATTGATGTTGACGCCTAACGGCTCATCTGTCCGAATGGCCCCATGAGGATTCGAATTGCAGCTGTTGTGGCCCTTTCGTTTGTCGCGATAGGAGCTTCTTTTGCGGCCAATGCGCACATGGGCACTTGGAAGTTTAATGAAGGTAAATCCAAACTCCCGGCCGGTATGGGTAAGAACACGCTCGTGACCTATTCGGAGCAAAAGGACAAGGTCAAGGTAACAGTCGAAGGCGTGGACAAGGATGGGAAGCCGACGCACAGCGTCTGGGTGGGCAAGTTCGACGGTAAAGGCTACCCGGTAAAAGGTAACCTGCCTTATAACTCTGTAGCCTACAAAGTAGTAAACGATCGGACTAACGACATCACCACTTGGAAAGACGGCAAGATGGTATGGAGCGGCCGGATTGTCGTCTCCGTCGATGGCAAGTCGCGCACAGTTAGCATTAATGGCACCGACGCCAGTGGGAAGAAGTTCAAAGGCACGGCTGTCTACGACAAGGGATAATGCCAGCCGATCCCGACTAACTCAGTTCGAAGTGGAACTCGGGGACGGCGCTTCTGAGACGGGCGCGGTTTCGAGGCCGCGACGTTTTAGAAGCGGCTCGATGTAAGGATCGCGTCCGACCATGTTGCGAAACAGATTCAGCGCCTCATCACTGCCGCCGCGCGAAAGGAGCGTCGAACGGAAGCGATCGCCGTTTTCTCTCGTCAGGCCGCCGTGGCCTTTGAACCATTCAACCGTGTCGGCGTCCAGCACTTCACTCCAAATGTAGGAGTAGTAGCCGGCTGAATAACCGCCGGAGAAGGTATGGGAGAAGTAACAACTGCGATAACGCGGCGGGACATCGGCCAGATCGGTTCCGGCCTTCTTCAAAGCCTCCGCTTCGAAGCCCAAGGTGTCGTTAGGTACTTCGTCCGGTTTCAATTGATGCCAGGCTTGATCCAGCAATGTCGCTGATAGATATTCGGTTGTCCGAAAGCCTTGATTGAAGTTTTCCGCGGCCGCTACTTTATCGAGTAACTCTTTCGGCATTGGTTCGCCGGTTTTGTAATGCTTGGCGTAGTTCTTCAAGATATCCGGCCAGTCGCGCCACATCTCGTTTACTTGAGATGGATATTCCACAAAGTCGCGCGGCACGCTCGCGCCGCTGAAGCGCGGGTAGTTCACATTCGAAAACATGCCATGCAAGGCGTGACCGAATTCGTGAAAGGCCGTGCGCACTTCGTCCCAAGTGAGCAAGGTTGGCTCGCCTTCCGGTGGTTTCGGGATGTTCAGGTGGTTAGCTACAACTGTCTTAGTGCCTAACAACTTGTTCTGTCCGACATAGGCGCTCGCCCAGGCGCCGCCCCGCTTCGAAGGCCGCGCATAGTAGTCAGCCATAAAGACTGCCAAGGGCGATCCGTCCGCGTTGAAGACCTCGAAGACGCGCACGTCCGGCAAGTAAGTCGGCAGGTCTTTTCGTTCCTTGAAGGTGATGCCGTATTCCTTCGTCGCAGCGTAGAAAACACCATCGATCAGGACGTGATTCAGCTCGAAATAAGGACGCAGCTGTGACTCATCGAAATCGTACTTAGCTTTGCGCACCTGCTCGGCGTAAAAATCCCAGTCCCACGGCGCCAGTTGAAAGCCACCACTTTGTTGATCGATCACTTCCTGCATGGCGGCGATTTCCTTTTTCGCATTCGCGACGGCCGGCGGAGTAATGTCGGCCAGCATCTTGTTTACCGTGCTGACGTTCCCGGCCGTTTGATCTTCTAACTGATAAGCGGCGTGATTGGCGTAACCAAGCAAGCTGGCGCGCTCGGCTCGTAACCTGGCGATTTTCGAAACAACCGCGGTGTTATCGAACTCTCCCCCGTGACTGTTACGCGCCAGCGAAGTCTCCATCAGGCGCTGACGGAGGGCGCGATTCTTCAGCAGCTTCAAGGGCGGCTGGTTGGTGGTGTTCTGCAAACGGATCGCAAACTTTCCTTCCTTGCCCTCGTCCTTCGCGGCCTTGGCGGCAGCAGCGATCTCCGCCTCGGGCAAACCATCGAGTTCGTCGCGCGTATCGACAATGACCGAGTCAGCGTTCTTCTCCTTCAAAACATTTTGTTCAAAGTTCGTCTGCAATCCCGCGATCTCCTGGTTCATCGCCTTCAACCTCCCCTTGTCCGAATCGTTGAGCTTCGCGCCCGCGCGCACGAAATCCTTGTAGTAACGCTCCAGCAAAAATTTCGATTCCGCATCGAGCCCAAGTTTCTCGCGCTGATCGTAAAGGCTTTGAATGCGTGCGAAGAGCGGACTATTCAGTCGAACCGCGTCCTGATGCGCCGCCAGTTTCGGCGAAAGATCCTTGTCGATCTTTTGCATCTCGGGATTCGTGTTGCAGGCGTTGAGATTGGAGAACGTCCGATTTGCTCGCTGCAAAAGTTTCCCGCTTTTCTCCATCGCCACGATCGTGTTCTGGAAAGTCGGCTTGTCCTTTTGGTTGGCAATCTTCTCGATCTCCGCCAAATGCTCCACCATCCCCTGCTCGATCGCCGGCTGGAAATTCTCGTTCTTGATCTTGTCGAACGGCGGAAATTGATACGGCAGCGTGCTTTCCTTCAGCAGCGGATTACTAACCACGGGCGTCGCCGCACTACTCGTTAGGCCAAACGGAATCGTCATTGCGAAAAAGAGGAGACACACATTTTTTTTCATAAGCGTTTTATGGCGCGTTTGCCGGTGCGAGCACGCAACGGAAACCATAAATGACATCGCGTTCGTTGCGATCAACCACATTTCGATATGACGTGAGCAGCTCGGTGCGATTGCTGTTCGCCCATGAGCCGCCGCGCAAAACTCCCCAGCGGCTCGCCGGCTTGTAGAGATCGAAACACCATTCCCAGACGTTGCCGGCCATGTCGTAAAGTCCAGCCGCGTTCGGTTTGAAACTTCCGGCCGGCGCGGTGGTGACGAAGCCGTCGTTGTATCCATCGATGATCGCGCCGCGCTGTCGCGCCGCTGTTTGATCGGCAAAATTTCCCGCGCCCGAGGGCGGCGGCCATTGTTTGCCCCATGAATAAACGCCTTTCAATTTTCCATCGCGCTCTTCCGGTGTCGCGCCACCTTCATCGGAAATTCCCGCTGCCATGCTCCATTCTTCGTCGGTCAGCAATCGATACGCTTGCGTGTCGTCGATGCGATTTTGCCGTCGTTCTTCCTGCGTCAGCCAATCGCAAAAATCGGACGCGTCGCGCCAATTCACTTTCACGACCGGGTCAGTTTCCGTCTGTTTAAAGTCCGGCCTATCGAACGTGCGACCAGTCGCACGACAGAACGCCATCCAATCGTTCACACGCGTTTCCCAAATGCAGATGCGAACGTTTCCCACCGGCACGAAGCGCATGCCTAACGAGTTCTCGAACGGCTGGTTCGGATCGACCGTGACTATTTTCTCCAGACGCGCATCGAGAAAGGTCTGTTGTTTCGGTTGCACATTTCCATGCACCGTCGCCGGTTTGAATCCAGCCAGGCGCAGTTCATAGCCGACTTCGCCGGGCGTCACTTCTTCCAGAAACGGCGTCGTTCCGATTTCGCGTCCGTCTTGCAGCACCGTCGCGCCCGCCGGCGAGCAGATGATTTTCACACTGCCGTTGGCGAACTCGAAAATCTTCGTCGTCATCTCGCCGCGCTTCACTTCGACCTTTTCGCGCAGCTCCGATTCACCGCGCTTCGCCACCACGTCATACGTTCCCGAGGGCAGATCGCGCAAAATCGCCGGCGTCGTTCCGCCCTCCAGCGTTTCGCCGTTTCGTTTCAGTTCGAACGCGACGCCGTCCGGTTGCGAAGCGAAATGCAGCGAACCTTTACTGTGTTGCAGTTTGAAAATTGGCGGCGCGAATGCTTCGCCGGAATTGATTTCGACTCTTGTTTCGATCGGGTCGAAGTCCTGCAGCATCACACGCAGCTGGTATTTTCCCGGCTCGATGTTTTCAAAACGCGCCGGACTGCGCTTCATACGGTCGCCCAACAGAACCATCGCACCCGGCGGATCAGTTTCGACGGCTGCGGTCGCCGGCGTCGTAGCCGGAAACGCTGACCCCGGCGACTTACTCGTTAGGCGCGTAACGAGGAATGCCGCTCCAACCGCTCCAAGCAAAAGAAGCGCAACAATCCACGGCCAGAATTTGCGCCGCAACGGTTCACCATCAGCAACCAATTCCAAATCGCGCCGCATTTCTTCCGCGTCGCGATAACGCCTTGATGGTGTCGTCGCGCAGGCTTTCAGCAAAATAGGATTCAGTTCCAGCAATTGCGGTTTATCCGCGCGCGCTTCCAGATCGGAACCGATCTCGGGAAAATCCAACCGATCTTTTCCCATGCTGATCTCGTAGAGAACTTTTCCCAGGCTGTAGAGGTCAGCCTGCGGAGTGCCCGGACCTTCCGGCGGTACATAGCCTTCCGTACCGACGAACGATTGCTGGCCATGTGACGCGACCAGTCCGATGTCGGCTAATTTCGGCCCGCCCTTCACGAAGATGATGTTGGATGGTTTGATGTCGCGATGCGTCAGCCCGTGATCGTGCAACGCGCCCAGCGCTTCCGTTAACAACAAGCCGAGCCGAATGCATTCGTTCGCCGGCAGCGCGGCCGCAGGATTCGACTTCAGCGTGCGCGGCGAATAATTCGCGATGTCGATTTGCGCGCCCGACGTTTCGTCATCGGCCAGCTCCATTACATAATAGAAGAAGCCTAACGAGTCGTTGCGTCCGACATGCAAGATATTGACGAAGCCCGCATGCGCGCGCGAAATCGGCTCGAACGCCGACATGCCGGAAAATTCGCGATTGAAAGCGCGCTCGCTCTCGAACGTCTTGCGATAAACAATTTTCACCGCGCGCAAGGCGCCGGTCAGCCCGCGCGCCAGCCAGATTTCGCCGTAAGCGCCGCGCCCGATGACACGCAACAGTTCGTAATCGGGAATAGCGGGAATGCCCTCAACCATTCGTTAGGCCGGGATGCGTTCCGCCGTTCGCAATTCTTTTTTCAACAACGCGGCCAGCCGATGTTTCGCGAGATAAACCTGCGCAATGGTCACGCGCAATTCCGATGCAACCTTCTGCGCCGGCCATTCCTTAAAAACGTAGCAATCGAAAATCTGATACTGCTTCGGATCGACCTGCCGTTTCACGCGTGCGACAGCGGCCTGCATTCGATTCTTGCGCCATTCTTCATCCCAAATTTCCTCAAGCTCCAATCCGGCCGGATCCGCGATACGCTCAATCGTCGCTGTCCGCACATCGCCATCATCGCGAAAAGACTTCCGCGCTTGATCCGGCTTGCGTTTGCGAAACTGATCCGCAATCCGCCAGCGCGTGATGTTGAGCAGCCAGCCTTTGAAGGAACCAATCGCCGGATCGTATTTCAACTGATCGATTTTCTTCGCCACCGTGATCAACGTCTCCTGCACCACCTCCTGCGCTTCCGCTTCTGTTAGTCCCGCCTTGCGCGCGGCGTTATGGATCAAGCGCCAATAGCTATCGAAAAACTGCTGCCAGCGCTTGCGATCGTTCCAATCGCCAAGCCGCTCGACCAAACTACGGCGGGTGGCCAAAACTTCGCTGCGCGTCATCGCCCGCTCCCTTAGCCGATTTCATCGATCCTCGCGAGATTTTTGCACTTCGCTGAAAGAAGCGCGCGGCCCGCTCCGTATCCACGGCAGAAACCAACTGCCGTATGTCGCAACGATACCTTCGCAAACTGCTCGGAGATTTTTCCTGGAACCGTCCGCCGTGGATCACGCGCTCAGTCGTGCGTATCCGCGCGCATCGGCTGATTTCCAGCGCGACCGTCATCGTGTTGCTCGCGCTGCTCAACGGTGGCGTGTGGGGATGGCGCTGGTATCAACGGCAACCAAAACCGCTGCGCGTCAGCGTTTTCGCGGAGCCGATTCCGGTCACGCGTTTGGAAAAAGAATTGCATCCCAGTTGTCTTTACATCGATTTCGACGGCTCGGTCGCGAAGCTCGAACAAATCGGGAAGAGCCTAACGAGTGGTGTGCGAATCGACCCAGCCGTGGATGGCAACTGGATGTGGGCCTCAGATCGACGTCTGAGTTTTGCTCCGAAAAACGATTGGCTGGCCGGACAGAAATATCTAATCACTTTCGACAAATTACTCTTTCCGCCGCACGTCCGGCTCGATCGCTATTTCGTCGAGGCAGAGACGCCGGTTTTCGTCGCGAAGATAAACGCGATCGAATTTTACCAGGACCCGCGCGATCCAGCGATCAAGCAAGTTGTCGCAACGCTTGAGTTCACCCATCGCGTCAATCGTGCAGAGTTAGAAAGTCGCATCGCGCTTTCGTTCCTCGGCGGCTCCCGTGTTTTCAAAGACAGCGACAGCGCGCGGCCCTTCACGGTCGATTACGGTTTGCACGATCGGCTGGCTTACATCCGCTCCACGCCTCTGCAGCTGCCGCAGCGCGAAGATTTCATGAAGGTCTCGGTGGCGAAGGGAATCGCGACGACGCAAGGCCCGGCGCGCACGCACGACGAACTCGAGAACAAAGTGCGCGTGCCCGATCTCTACAGTTTCTTCAAAATCGACGACTCGTTAGGCCAGGTCGTCCGCAACGATCACAATCAGCCGGAACAGGTGCTGATTATCAACACCGCCGCCGCCGCGAGATCGGAAGACATTCAGAAGGCGTTGCATGTTTACCTGCTGCCTAACAAACCGCGCGAGAAGAACACAGATACATCCGAAGAAGAGAGTCACGACCGCTATTCGACCGACCGGCACGAGGGCGATGAAGAAGAATCCGATGATGAAGCCGACGGCGATTCCGCTTCGTCGGTTGCGGACGAAGAGTGCGAAGTCTCAAGCGCAGCGGAAGTTGATGACGAAATTCTAAAACGCTCCAAGCCGGTCTCACTGCGGCTCATTCCTTCCCAACACGAACAAAGCAAAACGCACTCGTTCAAGTTCGTCGTGGAAGCGAGCGGCTCCCTCTTCGTTCGCATCGACAAAGGCGTGCAAGCGGCCGGCGGTTTTCCGCTCGGCGAAACTTACGAGAATCTTGTGGTGGTTCCGGAGTTGCCACGCGAAATCGAAATCCAGGGCAACGGCGGAATTCTCGCGCTTAACGGCGAGCGCAAGCTCTCGATCAAATCGCGCGGCGTCGCGCACATTCAATATGACATCGCGCGCATCGCTTCGAGCCAGATCAATCATCTCGTTACCCAAACCGAGGGCAACTTCGAGAGTCCGGAATTCAATCACAACTTCGACGAAGAAAATATCGCGCGCATCGCGCTCGAGCAGCAGGCGATCAATCTCGAAAACAAATTCAAAGCGAACTATTCCGCGTTCGATTTTTCCAATCATCTGCGCCTTCCCTCCGACGGCGGAAGCGAGCGTGGCCTCTTCTTGCTGCGCGCGCGCGAGTGGGACCCGGTGAAGCAAAAGCCGTCGCGCAACATCGCCGATCGCCGCTTCATCCTCGTGACCGATATCGGCATGCTTGTGAAAAAAAGCGCGGCTGGCGCGAGCGATGTTTTCGTCGCCTCGATCAAATCAGGCGAACCGCTCGCCGGTGTCGAAGTTCAAATTCTAGCGAAAAACGGCGAAGCCATCGCGCACGGCGCGAGCGGCAAGGACGGACACATCAGCTTGCCCTCGTTAGGCAAATTGCTCCACGAACGCAAACCGGTCGCATTCACCGCGCGACTGAAAGAAGACATCGCCTTCACGCCGTTCAATCGCGCCGATCGGCAACTGGATTTTTCACGCTTCGATATCGAAGGCGTCGAAAACACTTCGGCCGAACAGCTCGACGCTTTTCTCTTCACCGAGCGCGGGATTTATCGGCCGGGCGACGAAGTCCACATCGGCTGCGTGGTAAAACAGCGCAATTGGCGGGGCCAGCTCGAAGGGTTGCCGCTCGAAGCTGAGATCGTCGATGCGCGCGGATTATCTGCGCAAGTGCGCAAACTCACTCTGCCGGTGATGGGATTTGCCGAGATGAATTTCCAAACGGCTTACGAATCACCAACCGGCGCGTATCAGATCCATCTCTATCTCGTGCGCGACGGCAAGCGCGGCACGCTCCTCGGCCAGGCGAGTTTTCATGTGAAGGAATTTTTGCCGGATCGAATGAAAATTGAAACGCGTCTCTCGAAAGGCACCAGTGTCGGCTGGATCGATCCGAAAGAAGTGCAAGCATTCGTTAGGCTACAAAATCTTTACGGGACGCCCGCGAGCGATCGTCGCATCGTCAGCAAAATGCAGCTCGCGCCGCGCGGTTTTCATTTCGCGAAATTTCCCGATTACACTTTTCACGATCCGTTGCGCAACGATCGCAAACCGCCCGAACCGCAAACGATCGAGCTCGGCGAAAAAACGACCGACGTCGATGGCAAGACGACGATCGATCTCGACCTGGAGCGTTTCGCCGACGCGACCTATGAGATGACGCTTTCGACTGAAGGCTTCGAAGCGGAAGGCGGCCGCAGCGTCAGCGCTTACAATTCGCTGCTCGTTTCCGCTTTGCCGCGCGTCATCGGTTACAAAACGGATTGCGCGCTCAATTACATTCCGAAAAACAGCCCGCACACGATCGATTTCATTGCCATCGATTCGGCGCTGATGAAAATCGCCGCAGACAAACTGCGCTTCGTTCTCACCGAACAAACCTACGTCTCGATTCTGTCGAAGAAGGACAACGGCAATTACGCCTTCGAGTCGGTCATGAAGGAACGACTCGTTAGGCAGGATGATGTGAACATCAGTCCGGAAGGTTTCCGTTACGCGATCAACACCGCCGCGCCGGGAAATTTCATTCTCGAAGTGCGCGACGAAGAAGATCGGCGCGTAAGCAAATTATGCTTCGCGATCGTCGGACACGGCGACGTTTCGCGTTCGCTCGACAAAAACGCCGAACTGGCGGTGAAGTTGAATCGCCAGCAATACAATGCCGGCGACGAAATCGAGCTCAGCATCGTCGCGCCCTTTACCGGCAGCGGTTTGATCACGATTGAAGGCGATCGCGTCCACGCGCATCAGTGGTTCAAGAGCAGCACCACGAGCAGTGTGCAGCACATTCGCGTGCCGGACGGGTTCGACGGTACCGGCTACGTCAACGTCTCCTACATTCGCGGACTCGACTCGAAAGAAATTTTCATGAGCCCGCTCAGTTATGCGGTCGTGCCCTTCACGGTGAACAAGGAAAAGCGACGCCTGCAAGTCGATCTGCACGCGAACAAAATCGCGAAGCCGGGCGAGCCATTGAAGATTTCATACAAGACGGATCGTCCCTCGAAGATCGCGATCTTCGCAGTCGATCGCGGCATTTTGCAGGTGACCGATTTCACCACGCCGAATCCGCTCGATCATTTTTTCCGCAAGACGGCGCTGGCGGTTGAGACATCGCAAATCGTCGATCTCATCATTCCGGAATTTTCCATCTTGCGTAGCGCGGCGGCCTTCGGTGGCGACGCGGATAAGCGACTCAATCCATTCCGCCGTGTCACAGACAAACCGGTCGTGTTCTGGTCCGGCATCATCGACGCCGACACGACCGAGCGCGAAATCGTTTACGACGTGCCGGATTATTTCGACGGCACGCTCGCGATCATGGCGGTCGCGATCGCGAACGATGCAGTCGGTTCCGCGGATCAGGATGCGATCATTCGCGGGCCGTTCATCATCACGCCGACTGTTCCGACCGTGGCTGCGCCTAACGACAAGTTCGAAGTCGGTGTCACAGTCGCAAACAATGTCACCGGCTCAGGAGAGAACGCCGAAGTCTCGTTAGGCGTGGAACCGTCTTCGCAATTGGAAATTGTAAAGATGCCTGCGCTGCCTTTGCGCATCGCGGAAGGCCACGAAACAACCGTGACTTTCACCATTCGCGCCAAAGAAGAACTCGGCGCGGCCAGTCTCGCCTTCCACGCGTCGGCTAATGGCCAGGATGCGATGCGTCGCGCCACGCTCAGCGTGCGGCCGGCCGTTCCGTTCATGACCGAAGTGCGTAGCGGAAATTTCACGAAAGGAAGCGTCGATCTTCCGATCGAACGCACCATGCACACGGAATTTCGCGAAGAGGAAGCGAACATTTCCGCGCTGCCGCTTGGACTCGCACACGGTCTCGCGTTCTACCTGAAGAAATTTCCGCACGGTTGCACCGAACAAATCAGCAGCGCGGCTTTCGCGCGTCTTGTCCTGGCCGACGAATCCGATTTCGGATTAACCCGCGCGGAAGTGGAGCAACAACTCGAGAAGGTTTACGCCACGCTCCGCCGCCGGCAGAACGATAAAGGCGCCTTCGGCTATTGGTCGTCGGCGGACGCGAGTAACGATTTCATTTCCGTTTACGCGACGCACTTGCTCAGCGAAGCCAAGGCCGCCGGCTTCATGCCGCCGCCCGATCTGTTGAAAAATGCGCTGCGCAATTTGCAAACCATCGCGGCGCGCGATCCACACGATCTGACCGATGCGCGTACTATCGCCTACGCGATCTACGTCCTAACGCGCGAGGGATTCATAACTACCAACTACATTCTCAATCTGACCGATTATCTCGATCAACATTTCGAGAAGAAATGGCCTAACGATTTGTCGCGCGTTTATCTCGCCGCGTCCTGGTCGATTCTAAAGAAGGAAGACAAAGCGCGCGGACTGATTGCGTCCTACAAAATGGGAACACATGACCGCGAGGCGCTCTGTGATTTCTACCAGCCGCTCGGCGCTGATTCGCAGTACGTCGCGATCGTCGCGCGCCATTTCCCCGATCTGCTCAAGCGCATCTCCGCACAGGATTTCGATAAGATTCTGAAGCCGATCAGCCAGGGCGAATTCAATACCCTTTCGGCGGCTTACGCGATTTGGGCGCTGAAAAGCTACTCGCAGCATGTCGCGAAAAACGCGCCGGAATTGACCATCACCGAGCTCGGCAAAGACAAACGCGAAACCACGCTTAACCTCGAAGGACGACTCGTTAGGCATACTAATTTTTCCACGAGCGCAAACGCCCTGCGTTTCTCAGCGAAAAATTCGGCGACCGGTTTCGGATCGTTCTACCAAATAATCGAAGCGGGTTTCGATCGTGCGCTTCCGACAACTCCGATCACGCACGGCCTGGAGGTTTATCACGAATTCATCGGCCGCGATGGATTCCCGACTAACACCGCGCAGCTCGGCCAACCGATGACGGTGCGAGTTCAGTGTCGCGCGCTCGAACATCAATCCATTCCGAACACCGCCATCATCGATTTGCTGCCGGGCGGATTCGAAATTGTCTCGGGTTCGATGAGCCAGAGCGGCTGCGATTACGTCGATGTGCGCGAAGATCGCCTGATCTTCTACACGAACGTGACCGCGTTTCCCCGCGCCATCTCTTACCAGATCAAACCGACCAACCGCGGTGAATTCGTCGTGCCGCCCGCCTATGCGGAATCGATGTACGATCGCGGTGTAAACGGTCGCGGCATCGCTGGCAAAATCACGGTCGTGGATTCGAAATGAAGTTCGCGCGTCGCTTTATCGTCAGCGTCGCAGTGGTCGGCGCGCTCATTTTTCTCGGTTGGTGGTCGCTACCGAAACCGCCCTTGCTCGACGGCGTTAGTTTTTCGCGCCGCGTTTATGATCGAAACGGAAAGCTTCTCTGTCTGACTCTGAGTGGCGACGAAAAATTTCGCATCTTCACTCCGCTTGATAAAATTTCCCCGGAATTGATTCGCGCCACGCTCGCGCAAGAGGATCGCTTCTTCTGGAAACACGCGGGCATCAATCCCATCGCGCTCGTCCGCGCGGCCTGGCACTACTCGTTAGGCCATTCCGGCCGCGGCGGCGCTTCGACCATCACGATGCAGCTCGCGCGCGTTCGATTTCACCTTAACTCGCGCACCGTTGCCGGTAAATGCATGCAGATACTTCGGGCGCTCGAACTCGAACGGCATTACACGAAATCACAATTGCTCGAAGCCTATCTGAACCTCGCGCCCTACGGCGGAAACATCGAAGGCATCGGCGCGGCGAGTGAAATTTATTTTCACAAAGACGCGCGCAAACTGACGCAACATGAGGCGGTCGCGCTCAGCGTCATTCCGCAAAGTCCGACGCGACGCACCTTGCGGGCGGAGACGTCGAATTCATTCGTTGAAGCCGCGCAACGTGTTCGTTATGCGACCGATTTCGTGCCGATCGCGCGTGCGCGCCAACCCATTCATGCGCCGCATTTTGTGCACAAGATTCTGAACGACTCATCGGCACAAAAAATTGACACGACGCTCGATCTCGATTTGCAGCAACTGGTCGAGCGCCAGATCGCGCATCACGTCGAATCGAATGCGGCGCTCGGCATTCACAACGCCGCGGCGATGTTGATCGATTCGCGCAAAATGGAAGTTCTCGTACAGGTCGGATCGGCCGATTTCGCGAGCGAGGCGATTGACGGGCAAGTTGATGCGACACGCAGTGCGCGCTCGCCCGGTTCGACGCTCAAGCCGTTCGTTTACGCGCTGGCCATGGACCAAGGGTTGATTCATCCGCTGACGATGTTGAAAGATGCGCCGCGCAGTTTCGGCGGCTTCGATCCCGAAAATTTCGACCGCGATTTTGTCGGACCGATTCGCGCGAGCGATGCACTCGCGCGCAGCCGCAACATTCCTGCGGTTGCGCTCGCCGCGCAGCTCGCGCCGCCGACTCTCTACGGTTTTCTGCAGAAAGCCCGCATAAACTTGCCGCGCAGCGAAAAATTTTACGGCCTCGCACTTCCACTCGGCGGCGCGGAAATCACGATGGAAAATCTCGTGCATCTTTACAGCGTGCTGGCGAACGACGGCGAGCTGCGACCGCTGCATCGCACGCCGATTTACAAATACGAAAACCATCTTCCTCTGCTCAGTCCGGAAGCTTCATTCCTCACGCTCGAAATGCTCGGCCAAATCCCGCGGCCCGGCGTCAACGAATCGAGTGACGGCGATGCGATCTTCTGGAAAACCGGAACGTCCCATGGTTTTCACGACGCCTGGTCGGTTTCGGTTTTCGATCATTTCGTGCTCGCGGTTTGGGTCGGGAATGCCGACGGAAAAAGCAACCCCGCCTTTGTCGGTCGCAGCTGCGCGGGACCGTTGCTCTTTCAAATCATCGATGCCTTGCGCGCGGCCGGCTATGCGCGGCCCACGCATCACGATCCGCCGCCGAACGCGAATCTTCGGGAAGTGGAATTCTGCGCCGTCTCCGGACAACTGCCGAGCGCGGCCTGCGCCCATCGCGTGCGCGGCTGGTTCATTCCCGGAGTTTCGCCGATCAGCGAATGCGAGATTCACCGCGAGGTTTGGGTCGACAACAAAACCGGTCTGCGTGTGAACGGAAGCGATGAAAGCGCGCACAAGGAAGTGTGCGAATTCTGGCCATCCGATTTGCTGGAACTTTTCGAAGCCGCAGGTTTACCACGGCGAAGACCGCCGCCCTTCTTGCCAGGAGCGAACGTCGAAATGGTCGCGCGCGCCGGCAAAGGACCGCACATCACCTCGCCAAAGAGCGATGTTATCTACTCGTTAGGCGAATCTAACGCGCCCGATCGCGCACTCGCGTTGCGCGCCGATACGGAAGCCGATGTCGCTAAAGTTTATTGGTTCGCCGATCGCACGTTTCTCGGCACCACCAATCGAACCACGCCGCTAAATTGGGAACCAAAACCCGGTAGCTACACCATCATTGCGCTAGACGATCAGGGCCGCTCGGATTCGCGCGCGGTCATTTGCTCTCGTTAGGCTACGCCAATTCTAGGACGAGGTGGGCGGTGTGACGGCTGAGGTCGCAGCAACTGCGGCCGCGGCTTTCTTTTTCGCGGCAGCTGCGGCCGCGGCGGCGGCTAAATTCCCATCCACCTCGGCTGCCTCGATCGGATGGATCTCGTGATAGTACTCGTTAGACTTCGCCAGCTCCGTCTTGCGCATGAGCAAGGCGTCAAAGCGTTCGCGTTTACTTAACTCGAAAACCTTGTCCATCTTGATCGCTTCAAAGGGACAAACTTCCACGCAAATCTGGCAGCTCATGCAGACGGAGATATCGATGTCGAAGATCGCGGGATAGAACTGCGGTTTGCCGACGTAGTCCGGTTTCTTGTCCTTGCTCTTGATGATGTAAATGCACTGCGGCGGACATTCTTTCTCGCAAATCTGGCAAGCGACGCAGCGCAAACCAGCCTGCGCGTCCTCGCCGTCGAAAATGAGAAACGGAAAGTTGCGCGAATTTTCCGGCAACGGAATTCGCTCTTCAGGATATTGCACGGTCGTCAGGCGTTCCTTGTCGAAATAACTGCCGACGAAATTTTTCGCCGTCACCGCCATACCTCTGAGAATGCCCGTGCCAATCATCGATCTACTTCTCCCATGACGATGTCGATGCTGCCAAGAATCACCATCACGTCTGCGACGGTGTGACCGAGGCAGAGGTCTTCTAAAATAGTAAGGTTGATGAAACTCGGCGGACGCACGCGATAGCGATACGGACTCGCGCTGCCGTCGCTGATCAAATAGAAGCCGAGCTCGCCTTTTGGTCCTTCAATCCGGCCGTAGGCTTCGCCGACTGGTGGTTTGAAAGCGCGGATTTTCACTTTCGGATTTGTGATCGGGCCGGCCGGAATTTCGGCAAAGGCCTGTTTCAAAATCGCGAGGCTCTCGCGCATTTCGAGCGAGCGCATCATCAGGCGATCGTAGCAATCTCCGTGATCGCCGAGCGGGACGCGGAATTTGAAGCGCGGATAAATTCCGTAGCCGTCGACTTTGCGGATATCGTAGTTCACGCCACTGGCGCGCAGCATCGGGCCGGTGATGCCGGCGTTGATCGCCAGCTCCGCGGATAATTTTCCGACATGCTGCGTGCGCATGATCACGATCTCGTTCGAGAGAATCAGCTGCTCGAACTCATCGAGAAATTTCGGGAACGCCTCCGCGATTTTGCGGGCGCGGCCTAACCACTCCTCGCTCGCATCGACGCGACAGCCGCCGAAGCGCATGAAGTCGCACATCATGCGCGAACCGGAAAGGGACTCGAAGAGATCGAGAATTTTTTCGCGCTCGCGAAAGGCATACATGAGCGGTGTGCCCCACGCGCCCATGTCGCTGAGCAGAAATCCGAGAAGCGAGGCGTGATTCTGTAGCCGCGTCAGCTCCGCGAGAATGACGCGCAAATATTCCGCGCGCTCGGGCACTTCGATGCCGGCGAGTTTTTCGACGCTAAGCGCGTAGGCCCAGTTGTTGGTCATCGAACAAAAATAATCGAGCCGATCGGTGTAGGGCATCGACCCGAGATAGCTGGTGTTCTCGCCGATCTTTTCGTGGTTGCGATGCAGGTAACCGAAGACCGGTTTGAGCTTGCGCACGATCTCGCCTTCGAGCGCGACGTTCATGCGGAACACGCCATGCGTGGAAGGATGCTGCGGGCCCATCGAAATTTCGAGCAACTCGCCTTCCAGCCGCGAAGTCATCGGCGGAGGAGCCGCCGCTAATTCTTGAAAACCAACGCTCATTCTCGTGGCGTGAGTTGCTCCAATTCCGGACGCGCGGGGTAGTGTTCCTTCGCTCGTTCCAGCACTTCGTCGTGCGGCGTCGGCTCGTATTCGTAATCGTCCGGCTCCACGTAGTCCTTGCGCATCGGATGATCGACGAATTCGTCCCACATCAAAATGCGGCGCAGATCGGGATGGCCGTCGAAATGAATTCCGTAGAGATCGAAAATCTCGCGCTCCTGCATTTCCGCGCTGCGCCAAACCGGCGTAAGCGATGGCAGGTGAACATCGTCGGCGCGATTAACCGTGCGGCTCCGGATGATCACAGGTCCATGTTTGTGCGACATCGAGTAGAGGTGATAGACCGCTTCGAGATAACCCGGAACCGATTCCTCCGTCGTTTCGTCAACTTCCTTCTCTTCGCCTTCGACGAGCTTCTTCACTTTGCGCGTCGTTTTCACTTTGCGGTCTAACCAATCAACGCCGGTGGCATTCGAACAGAAATCCAAACGCAGCGCAGGATCGTCGTGCAGGAAACGCGCGACCCGCAAAGCCGAGAGCGCCTCGAGAAGGAGCGACGGTTGATTGGCCGGACCGGGATTCAGGACGATCTCAATCTTCGCATCCGGCACGACCGCTTCGGCGCGCGCCTTGATTTCTTCGAGCGACTCCATTCGTTAGGCGCGCTCGATTTCGGGCGGATGGAAAACGTCGGAATTAAGCGACGGCTCCAGATCGTGCGCGCCAAAGGCCGGCACCGGAAATTCGCTCGGCTGTGCGGAATCGAGATGACTCGCCTTGTTCGTGCCGGTTAATTTCTGCTCGTCGATCTTGCGCTGCAATTCCATGAAGGCATGCAGCAACGCTTCCGGCCGCGGTGGACAACCGGGAATGTAAACATCGACGGGGATGTAGCGGTCGATGCCCTTGAGAACGTTGTAACCCTGCTTGAACGGTCCGCCGGAAATCGCGCACGCGCCCATCGCGATGACATACTTCGGATCCGGCATCTGATTATATAAGCGCACAATCTGCGGCGCCATTTTCTTGGTCACAGTGCCGGCGACAATCATGAGATCCGCCTGGCGCGGTGATGGCCGAAAAACCTCCCCACCAAAACGCGCGAGATCGTAACGCGACGCGGCGGTCGCGATCATTTCAATCGCGCAACACGCCAGACCAAACTGCAGCGGCCAGATCGAATTCTTGCGGCCCCAGTTATAGAGGTCCTGCATCGACGTGACCCAGATGCCCTGCTTTTGCAGTTCGCTGCGAAGGCCTTCGTCGATCTTGTCGCTCACTTCGCCCAATTTAGACAGCCTTTGCCCCAAGCCCAAACCAGTCCTTCGATCAGGAGTAAAAGAAAAACGAGCAGCGCGACGAATGCGCCAACCGGCAATCCGGAAAACGCGACCGCAAAGGGCACGAGAAAAATCGCTTCGACATCGAAGATCAAAAAAATAATCGCATACATATAGTACTGCGAACGGAATTGAATCTGCGCGTCGCCGATCGATTCGACGCCGCATTCATACGTGGCATTTTTCTGCACGCCCGGCTTCGGCGGTTGAAAAAACTTTCGCCACAGCCACGCGAGCGCCAGCGGAAACAACGGAAACGTCACCGCTACCGCGGCGAAGATGATGATAAAGAAGTAGGGATTAGGCTCCATCGATGCGCAGAATCGAATTTACGCGCAGTTCCTTAGCGGAGCGAACTTCGTCCGGCGAGAGCATTCTGACTTGCTTGCGCAATTCGAGACCGCTTTCCTTCAGCGGAGCATGAGCGGCGACTTCCTCGATCAAATCTTCGTCGCGACGAAACATTGGCTTCTTTCCTTTTTCGTAAGTGCACCAGTTTGGTTGCAACAAATCGCATCGAGTCTGCTCAACATCACGCTGCTGCTCGTCGTTTTCGCATCGCTCTTCGCGCTCATCTCCGTGCTAGAGCGCAAGATTCTCGGACGAATTCAAAATCGTTATGGGCCGAATCGCGTCGGGCCGTACGGGCTGCTGCAACCAGCGGCGGACGGAATCAAGATGTTGATCAAGGAGGACATCGTGCCGTTCCGCGCGGACAAGGTGGTTCATTTTCTCGCGCCCATCGCCACGGTCGTGCCGGCAATTCTCGCGCTCGGCGTCATTCCTTATGGGCGGAACATGACACCGTTTTCCATCGATGGCGGGATTCTATTTTTCTTCGCAGTCGGTTCGACCACTGAGCTGGCGGTCTTTATGGCCGGGTGGGGCAGCAATAATAAGTTTTCCATGCTCGGCGCGATGCGCGCGATCGCGCAGATGGTCAGCTACGAATTGCCGCTCATCATCACAGTGTTGCCGGTCGTGATGATCGTCGGCTCGCTCTCACCGGACGCAATCGTGGCCGCGCAAAGTAACTACTCGTTAGGCATTTTGCCGCACTGGTTTGTCTTCACCCCGTGGGGTGCGGCTGGTTTTATTTTGTTTTTCGTCTCCGCGCTGGTCGAATCGAACCGCACCCCATTCGACGTGCCCGAGGGCGAATCGGAAATCGTGGCCGGGCACATGACGGAGTATTCCGGTTTCAAATACGCCACCTTTTTCCTCGCGGAATATTTTGGAATGTTCGCCGTGAGCGGTTTGGCGGTGACGCTTTTTCTCGGCGGATGGCACGCGCCATTTTCGTTTCTGCAATTCGTTCCATCGTACGCCTGGTTTTTCCTCAAGCTCGGCGCGCTCGTTTTCACTTTCATTTGGATTCGCGGCACACTCCCGCGCACGCGCGTCGATCAAGTGATGAACTTCGCCTGGAAGTTCATGCTGCCGATGGCCTTCACCTGCGTCATCGCCGCGGCAGTCTGGCATTACAGCACACCGATCACGCGCTGGTTTTGGTCGCTCGGCGTGATTCTCGCGATGTATTTCCTGCTCTCGAAACTGCTCGGAACCGGAAAGCAATTCGCCCCGCGCACCTACCGTTTCGCCGAATGAATAGCAGCGCTTTCATTCTCATTTCCATTGTCACGCTGGCCGGTGCGCTTGCCGCGGCCTGTTTGCGGAAGTTGATTCACGCCGCGCTTTGTTTGGTCATCGCATTCGTCGGCATCGCTGCGTTCTACTTTTTGTTAGGCGCGGAATTCGTCGGACTCGTGCAGGTGTTCGTTTATGTGGGTGCAGTCGCGATTCTCATTGTCTTCACCATTTTGCTGACGCGGCGCGATGCCGAAACAGACCGTGGCTTCAACTGGGCCGGGGTCATGGTCGCGCTGGTTGTTTTTGGCGGCCTGATTTGGTCGGTGCTAAACACCTCCAGCGTCGCCCTGGCCGCACCGTCGATCGAACCGCTGACCGTGAAACGCATCGGTGACGTCTTGATGACGGACTTCATCTGGCCGTTGCAATGCGTCGGGCTCGTTCTGACCGCAGCGCTGATTGGCGCACTCGTGCTCGTGCTGGAGGAAAAGCGGTGAGGCGACCCCGCGCGAATCTTCGTCTGGGGAGCGCACGCGGCCCGAGTGCAGTGATCGGCGGCTCGCCGATCACAACAGCAGACGACGTTTTGTCGGGGAGTGAATGTCCTGCAGATCCGCGGCGAGCCACCGCGGACGGCACGCGAGCCTCGTGCGCTCCCCGACCATGAACCCAACGCTGCAATTTTTCCTCATCATTTCGAGCGCGTTATTTTCCATCGGCTTGCTCGCGGCGCTTAGTCGGCGTCACGCCATTTTCGTTCTAATCGGCATCGAGATGATGCTGGCGGCCGCGAACATTAACTTCGTTGCCTTTTGGCGTTTCGCTCCACAACAACACGCGCCGACCGGGGTGATGGTGGCGATTTTCTCGATCGCAATCGCCGCCGCGGAAGCTGCGGTCGGGCTCGCACTGGTCATTGCGGTCTATCGCCACTACCGCACAACCAACATCAAGGATTTGGATCAGCTTCACGGATGACGCCCTGGATCGTCGCTCATGTTTGGTTGATTCCGGCGGCACCACTTTTGGTCTCGTTAGGCATTCTTTGCCTGCCCAATTCGCGCCGTAAACCTGCGGCTCTTCTCGCCCTCCTCGGCCAAATTGTTGCGCTGGGATTATCGATCGTTTCGTTTCTGCAAACGCTGCACGCGCCAGGATTTCGCGCGGTTTACAACTTCACCTGGTTCACTTTCGGCGAACAAACACTGCGCCTCGGTTTCGTTCTGGATCCGCTCACAGCCGCGATGCTCCTGATGATCACCTTCGTCTCGCTCTGGATTTTCGTCTTCAGCATTGGCTACATGGCCGGGGACAAAAATTTCAGCCGGTTCTTTGCCTATCTGTCATTTTTCAGTGCGGCAATGCTCGGCGTCGTCATCGCGAACAGTTTGCTGCTGCTTTTCATTTTCTGGGAACTCGTCGGGCTCGCGTCGTATTTGCTTATCGGATTCTGGATCGAGCGACCGAGCGCCGCCGCCGCGGCGAAGAAAGCATTCATTACCACCCGCATCGGCGACATCGGGTTTTTTCTCGGATTGCTTTTTCTTTACGGCAAAACGGGCACGACGCTTTTTTACGATAGCGGCTACGGCTGTCTCGAAGTCAGCGCGCTGGTCGCGATCGGAGCGAGCGCAACTGCGATCGCGCTTTTGATTTTCTGCGGCGCGGTCGGGAAGTCGGGGCAATTCCCGCTGCACGTTTGGTTGCCCGACGCGATGGAGGGCCCAACGCCGGTGAGCGCCTTGATCCACGCGGCGACGATGGTGGCAGCAGGCGTATTTTTGGTCGCGCGGGTCTATCCCATCTTCTCGTTAGGCGCAGTTCATGGCGTGACAACTTCGCTGACGGTGGTCGTTTGGATCGGCGTCGTCACGGCGCTGATGTCGGCGATGATCGCGATCGCGCAATACGATATCAAACGCATACTCGCTTATTCGACCGTTTCTCAACTCGGTCTGATGATGGTCTCGTTAGGCGTGGGCGGTGTCGCGGCCGGCATTATGCATTTGCTCGCGCACGGGTTTTTCAAAGCGCTTTTATTTCTCGGCGCCGGTTCCGTCATTCACGGCGCGCATCACAAGCAAGACATCCGAAAAATGGGTGGATTGCGCGGCGTCATGCCGATCACGTTTTTCACTTACGCCATTGGCATGATGGCGCTGAGCGGTGTGCCGCTCTTCTTCGCCGGCGCGTGGACGAAAGAGGAAATCCTGCATGCGACGTCGCACTGGCCGAGCTCGCGCGTGCCGTACTTTCTCATGATGGCCGGCGTCGTATTAACCGCGCTCTACATGACGCGACAGATGATTTTCGTTTTCTTCGGGCAACGTCGCGAAGCCTCGTCGCATGCGCACGAAAGTCCGCGCGTCATGACTTTGTCGCTCGTTGTCCTGGCGGCCTGCACAATTTTCCTCAGCGTCTTCCTCTCTCCCGCGTGGCCGTGGTTGCATGAGTTTCTTCTGGGCGGGAGCGCGCACTTTGCTTTCGGCAAAATATTTCAACCGATGCTCTTCGTCTCGCTCGCTTTGGTCGCGGTCGGAGTGGGGCTTGGCGTTTTAATCTACCGAAATGCCGGTGAACGTGATCCGTTTCAAAGCGCGCAACCGGCCCTCTTTCACTTTCTCGAAAACCGCATGTGGCTCGACGAGCTTTACGAGCACACAGTCATCGCCCTCGCGAAATTTGCCGCGCGTTTCTCCGATTTCATGGATCGCTATTTCTGGGACGGACTCGTTAGGCTGGTCGGCGGAGTCGGAAAACTCGGCGGCATTCTGACGAAAGGTTTCGACGAGCGTGCCATCAACGCCGGCGTTGATGAGAGCGCTGCGGGCGCGAGTGGCGCGGGACGATTGATGTCCACAATTCACTCCGGTCAGATCCAACTCTACATGGGCGCCGCGGCGCTCGGGATGGTCGCGCTCCTTTTGCTTTACGCCTGGCTCACATGATCACGGCGCTTATTGTCATTCCACTCATCGGTGCGCTTTTCGTTAGCGCCGCCCGACCGCAACAAGCACGCGGATTTGCAGTCGGTTTTAATGTTATCACCGCCATCGTGGCGTTGATGTGGTGGCGGAGTTTTGATCCGTCCGCGACCGGTTTGCAATTGGTCGAACGGCACGATTGGATCCCTTCGATCGGTGCAGAATATCTCGTCGGAATCGACGGATTGAGTCTGCTGCTCGTGCTCTTGGTCTCGTTAGTCTTCCCCTTCGCGCTTCTCGCGCAACGCGCGTCGCGCGGCCAGTGCGCACTTATGCTCGTGATGCAATCTGCGCTCTACGGCACCTTCACCGCGCAGAATTTCGTCCTCTGGTTTCTGTTTTACGAGATGAGTCTGATCCCGTCGTTTCTGCTCATCAAAATCTGGGGCGGCGAAAAACGCGACCGCGCCGCGACGAAGTTTTTCCTCTACACCTTCCTCGGGAGCATCGCCATGCTGCTGGCCTTTCTCGGAATTTATTTTGCGCGCGGCACATTCGATTTCGCAGCGCTGGCCGCGCTCGGAAAAAGCGGATTGCTGAGCGGTCGCGCAGCGTGGTTTGTCTTCGCCGGAATTTTCCTCGGACTCGCGGTCAAGGTTCCGCTCTTTCCATTTCACACCTGGCTGCCTGACGCTTACGAAACCGCGCCGGTTGGCGTCTCAATGGTGTTGACGGGCACTCTTTCGAAAATGGGTGTGTATGGATTCGTTAGGCTCTTGCTGCCGCTTTTCCCTAACGAATGCAAAATCGTTGGACCGTGGCTGCTCGGCCTCGCGGTTTGCTCGATCATCTTCGCCTCGCTCGCGGCTTGGGCGCAACGCGATCTAAAACGCATGGTCGCATATCTCTCCATCAACCATCTCGGCTACTGCATGCTCGGGTTGTTCGCGATCGCTTCAACAACCGCGAAACCAGTCGCCGAAACGCAGGCGGCTCTGAGCGGCGTCTTCATGCAAATCTTCAATCACGGAATTACCGCGGCCGCGCTCTTTTACTTTGTCGGGCTGCTGGAAGAGCGCCGCGGCGCACGCGGTCTCGACGATTTTGGCGGGCTCATGCAACGCGCGCCGTTGTTCTGCGGATGGATGAGCGTAGCCATGTTTTCCTCGTTAGGCTTGCCGGGACTGAACGGATTCATCGGAGAATTTTTGATCTTCAAAGGATCGTTCGCGGTGGCGGCATCTTTCACCGCAGTCGCCGTCTTCGGTTTACTTATCACCGCCATCGTTTTCATGCGCGCGATGCAGGCGCTCTTCAGCGGTCCCGCCAAGCTCGAGTTTCCAGAGCTGCGGCCTAACGAGACGTTGGTCGTCGTTCCGATCACCCTGCTCATGTTCGCCATCGGCATCGCGCCGCAATTCGTCTTCAACATTTTCAATAGCAGCGTCGTTCGAATGGCGCAGCTGTTTGCTTAACGTCCCGACAATGATCGCCTGGATGATTTATCTTAGCTTTGCCGGAGCAATCGCGACGCTGATCCTGCCTCGCGCTTTCGCGCGCTGGATCGCGCTCGCGACCACGGCGAGCGGGTTGGCTGTGACGGCCGGGATGTTTTTCTGCGACGACTTCGATTTGCGCAGTTTCCAGACAATTGTCCGCGCGCCTTGGGTTCCGGCGTTCGGGATGGAATTTCATCTCGCGGTCGACGGCATCAGTCTCACGCTGATCCTCGTCACTGCGATCACTGCGATTAGCGCAGTGCTTTTTTCCTGGGACATGGAGAAGCGGCCTAAGGAGTTCTTTTTCTGGCTGCTACTCGTCGTCGCGGGATCGTACGGCGTTTTTCTCAGCGCCGATCTCTTCTTGTTCTTCGTTTTTTACGAACTGGTTATTGTTCCGAAATATTTTCTCATCCTCATCTGGGGATCGACGAACAAGGAATACGGCGCGATGAAGTTGACGCTGTATTCCTTCTTCGGCGGCGCCTTGGTCTTCATCGGAATCCTCGCGGCCTACGCATCCGCGGGCTCACTCGATCTCCAACAATTGGCGCGCTTCCAATTTCCGCCGCAACTGCAAGTCTGGGCGTTTCCCATTTTATTTCTCGGATTCGGAGTTCTTGCCGGCATCTGGCCATTTCATACCTGGGCGCCGACCGGTCACGTGGCCGCGCCGACCGCGGGTTCAATGCTGCTGGCCGGCATCGTGATGAAACTGGGCGCCTACGGTGCCTTGCGGGTGGCGCTGAATTTGTTTCCGCAAGGGTTCGCGATGTGGCGTAACTGGATTGCGATTCTCGCAGTGATTGGGATCGTTTACGCCGCCGCCGTGGCGTTACGACAACGCGATCTGAAATTTGTCATCGGTTACTCGAGCGTGAGCCACATGGGTTTCGTTCTGCTCGGACTGGCGGCGGCCAACTCGTTAGGCGTCTCTGGTGCGGTCCTGCAAATGTTTTCGCATGGGATTATCGGGGCGCTACTCTTCGCCATTGCCGGGCGCATGATTTATCCGCGCACGCACACGCGCGATCTTGAGGAATTGTCGCGCATGAATCTCAGTCGCGTTATGCCGTTTGTGGCATTCGTATTCGTCGTCGCGTCCGCCGCCTCGATGGGGATTCCTGGATTCAGCGGATTCGCCGCGGAAATCACCATTTTGATTGGCGCTTGGAAAAACTATGCGTGGGCAGTTTGGATCTCCGGCATCGGCATGGTGCTAGTGGCCGCATTCACCTTGCGCGCGGTGCGATTGGCATTCTTCGGTGAACGGCATTTTGCACCGCCAATACCTCTCGACAGTCGAATCACCCTTCCAGAGAAATTCGGCGCGGCTATCCTTATCTTCGCCACTCTGGCCGTCGGAATTTATCCGAAGCTTCTGCTCGATCGAATACAGCCCGCGGTGCAAGCGATGAGGTTCCTGCAATGAGCTATCTCGAATTGCTGAAGCTCGCTTCCCCGGAAGCGACCGTTGTCCTGACCGCGCTCATCGTTTTGGCAATCGGCCTAACGAGAGCAAAGGCCGCAACGATTTCTTCCTCCATCGCGGTGATCGGTCTTGCAGTCGCAGTCGTTGCGGTGCTTATGCTGCCGCCGAAAGCGACCTTGTTTTCCGGCATGCTCGTGATCACGCCGCTGACCTCGCTTTTCAAAATCATCCTGCTGATTCTCGCGGCGATCACAATTTCACTCGTCCAACCAACCCTGCCGCATCACAGCGAATTTCTCGCGATGCTCTTGCTCGCGACGATCGGTCTGATGTTGCTCGTCGGCAGCGAAGAGCTGCTTATGATTTTCATCGGCCTCGAGTTGACCGGTCTTTCGCTCTACGTCATGACGGCGTTCGACAAGAGCGACCAGCGTTCTGCGGAAGCGGGCCTGAAATATTTTCTGTTCGGCAGCACGGCGAGCGCGTTCACCCTTTTCGGTTTGAGTCTCATTTATGGAATGGCGGGAACGACTGGTCTGGCGGCAATCTCAGAAAAATTGAGCGGCGCGCCCGCGCAAGGGTTGCTCGCTGCGGGAGTCGTGATGACGCTGGTCGGTTTCGGTTTTAAAATTGCGGCCGCGCCTTTTCATTTATGGGCACCCGATACTTACCAAGGGGCGCCCATTCCTTCCGCAGCTTTCATCGGTTCGGCCTCGAAGGTCGGCTCGTTTGTCGTTCTCGGAAAAATTCTGCTTGTCGGGTTCGCGCCCTTGGCCGGGAGGGCCGAGTGGCACGGAGCGATTGCGGGTTGGACTCCGATTGTCGCGGCACTTGCCGCGGCCTCGATTGTTCTGGGGAATTTGGTCGCGCTCGCGCAAACCAATGTCCGTCGTCTGCTGGCTTATTCCGCCATCGCGCATGGTGGATACACCTTGCTCGGCCTTGTCGCCAACGGGCGCGACGGATTCAGTGCGACGCTTTTTTACACTACGATTTACGCGCTTACTCTGCTGGGCTCTTTCGGCGTGGTTGGTCTCGTTAGGCGTGAAACCGGGGGCGACGATTTTCGCCACTTCGCCGGTCTGTCTTCACGCTCACCTTTGCTCGCCGGTTGCATGGCGATCTTCCTGCTCTCCTTAGCCGGCTTGCCGCCGCTGGTCGGTTTCTTCGGAAAATTTTATCTCTTCAGCGCGGCCGTGCGCGCTGGTGGAAATTACGGTCTGCTCTGGCTGGTCGCACTCGCACTTTTCGGCAGTCTTATTTCGCTCTATTATTACCTCACGATTCTTAAAGCGATTTTCGCGCAGGAGCCGACGTCCGACGTCATGGTGGGACGGCCAGATGTCGTGTCACAATTTACTGTGGCTGCGCTCGCCTTCGCCGTCCTCTTCCTGGGAATTTTGCCGGAAACACTCGTTAGGCTGATTAATCGCTCTCTATTATAGGGATCAAACTGGAGTCATCGCATGAATACGACCGTCATTTCTCGCCGCCGCTTCGCGCACCTGCTCGGGGTCGGCTCTGCCGCAGCACTCGTTAGGCCGACAATTTCTTTCGCCCAGGGTTCGCCCCGCGTGGCGGATCCGAGGGCCACCGGAATCGTTCGCATAAGTTCAAATGAAAATCCCTATGGCCCTTCGCTGAATGCGCTGCAGGCAATGAGCGATTCATTCGGAGTCTCCTGTCGTTACCCGGACAAAAACTCTGAGGCCTTGGTAGAAGCGTTGGCCAAACACAACAGTGTCCCGGCGGAACAGATCCTAGTCGGCGACGGCTCGGGGGAAATCTTGAAGCTTTGCGCCGATGCGTTCACCGGACCGTCGGGGAAACTGGTCGTCGCCGATCCGACTTTCGAATCCATTCTCGAGCACGCCAAGACCAACGGGGCTGAAGTAGTAAAGATTCCGCTTACGCCGACGTTCAGTCACGATCTCACAAAAATGGGCGGGGCCGCCAAACAAGGTCTGGTCTACATCTGCAATCCGAATAATCCGACGGCAAGCATCACACCGAAGAAGGACCTGGCAGATTTCATCGCGGAGACGCCGCGCGAAACCATGATCCTGGTCGACGAAGCGTATTTTCACTACGCGGATAGCGCCGATTACGAGAGCGTCATTCCGCTGGTCAACGACCATCCGAATCTTCTCGTCGCGCGTACCTTCTCGAAAGTTTACGGCATGGCCGGTTTACGTTGCGGTTATTGCGTCGGTCAAAAAGAGGCGATCGCCAAACTGCGACCGCATCAACAGTGGGACAGCGTCAATTGCATGGCGCTGGCCGCGGCCGTCGCGAGTCTCAATGACGCGGACCAAGTGGAAACCGGCAAGCGTTTGAACAGCGAAGTAAGAGCCTTCGTCAGCGGCGAATTGGACTCGTTAGGCTACAAGCTGGTCCCGTCGCAGGCGAATTTCCTTATGTTCGATTTGAAACGGCCGGTAACACCGGTGATCGCGGCACTGAAGGAGCGCAACGTCCAGGTCGGCCGCTTGTTTCCTGCGATGCCAAATCACATGCGCCTGACCATCGGCAAGAAAGCGGAGATGGATTCCTTTCTCGCGGCGTTCCGTCAGGTAATAGCATAGGATCGTCCGGATCCGCAAAGGCTTGACCACGGCGATGACGCGGGATGACACTCGCGTCATGAAAAGCTCCCTGTTTATACCTACCCTCCTGGGCGCGGCCCTCTTCGCCGTCCCATGTTTTGCGCAGACTGAAACTGCCTCGCCGTCATCGAGCGGCGCTTCCACCGGCATGCCATCGGCCGATGAGATGAAGCAAATGATGGAACTGTCAAAGACGAACGAGAACCACAAATTGCTCGCGAGCATGAACGGTAGCTGGGATTACGCCGTGAAGATGTGGATGAACGGCGATCCGACTTCCAAACCGCAAATGTCGAAAGGCACGGCGACGCGCAAGTCGATGATGGATGGCCGTTTTTTTAGCATGGAAGTAAACGGCAAAATGGAAATGCCCGACGCCACCGGCAAAATGCAGAGCATGGATTTCAAAGGCATGGGCACGGATGCCTACGACAACGCGAAGAAAAAATTTGTCGGCACCTGGATGGATAACATGGGCACCGGCATCATGATGTCGGAAGGCGATTACGACGCGGCGACCAAGACCTTCACTTATACCGGCGAGATGGAAATGATGCCCGGAATGAAACAAAAAGTGCGCGAAACCCTGAAGGTAACCGACAAAGACCACATGCTCATGGAGTGGTATGAAGATCGGGGCGGCAAAGAAGCAAAGACGATGGAGATCAGTTACACGCGCAAAAAATAACGCGTAATCGCTGGCTCATCGTGTGTCGCTGGCGATACACCTATCTGACGAATGACGTCTTGGCTACGTCTCGCTTGGGCAGGCGCGTGCGTCTTCTTGTGGACGACGCGTCTGTTCGCGACGAGCGAAATCTCCCTGAGCAGCGTGGCCTTCCGCACTGGCGAAAAAATTCCTGAGAACTTCACCTGTAAAGGCGCCAACGTCAGTCCGCCTTTGCAGTTTCCCGGCGTTCCCGGCGAGGCGAGAAGTCTGGTGTTAGTCGTGGAAGATCCCGACGCACCCACCGGTTTGTTCACGCATTGGCTGGTTTGGAATATTGAACCAAACCACTCGACAAATTGCGGAGGGGAGTTCTCCTGCGGGCGCCGTGGGGGGCACAAATGATTTCGGCCAGACTGGATATGGTGGACCATGTCCACCGTCGGGGACGCACCGTTATATTTTTCGCCTCTTTGCGCTCGATCAAAAACTGGATCTTAAAAGCGGGGCAAACCGGAAGGCGTTGGAAAAAGCAATGGCCCGCCACATCCTCGCGCGTGGCGAGTTGATGGGACGTAGCACTCGTTAGGCGCGGACGTTTGAGAGCGGCTACACAGTCTGCCGCAGGAGGTCTGTCTCCGGGTTTTCTTTGTTTTGCGAACCGCCTTTGGCATCCTTCTTCGGCCGCAAGTCTTTCATCCGCATGGTAGCCGGTTTTGTTTTCGCGGGCTTCTTTGCTTTGGCTGATTTCATCTTTTGTCCTTTCTTTGCGCGCGACTCTAAACCGCGGCTGCCGCGATTGAAAAGTCTGAAACTAGACCACAATGCGCTAGCCCGGCCAGCCTTAGGCCGACGCAGTCGCTATTTCCAGAATTAGTGCTATTGTCGTCGATGTCTAAATCCGCCGGTTCTACTTTCACCCGTCGCGCTCCCGATACCATCACTGAAGAGCTGGTAGCAGCGCTTTCATCGAAAGCTTCCTTCGAGTTCAAGGCCCTCTTTGACCTCATTTTCCAAAATCTGCGCGCGCGCAATGCGGCCAGCGGCGGCGAAGAAATGCTCCGCCTCCGTGCTTACGAAAAACTTCAGAGCCTGGTGAATCAGGGTGCAGTCACGCGGACCGTTAAGGGCGTGACGAAAAAGTATAAGGGAGTCTCGGCACGAATGACGGCTCTTAGCGCTGAGATGAAAGTTTTGCGGACGGAATGGAGCGAGAAGCTTCTCGCCAAAGCCGCGGCGGCGAAGTAGTCGACGCTCTCCGACTTTTTGCTGGCCACCTGGCCCGCGATAACGAACGTTGCCGGCGGGACGGGTCTCATGCCAATACGCACGGAAACCACAGAGGACTTCGTCGGTATTGTCCATACCGGAACTGGTCTTGTGACCGGTGACGAATTCGTGCAAGCGTGCCACGCAGCGTTTGAGCTGGTCAAAAACACGCGGAATTTTTCTTATGAATTTGTAGATCTTTCGGAGGCGACTGATCTGCAATCAGCCCGGAGCATCTCGATCGCATAACCGAGCGGGACCGGCTTGTCGCCACCTATCGACCCGACGCCGTCGTCGTTATCGTCGCGCCGGGGGACGACTTCTACGAACTGGCGAAGACTTGGGAAGGTCGCATCGGCGATCTGGGCTGGAACACGCACGTTTCGCGCGAGCGCGACGAAGCGTTGCGATGGCTAAAGGCGAATTTCCCCCGGCCGCCCGTCGAAGCTAAGGCGGTTCCGCGAGAATAGTAGCGTGAGGTCGCGCGCTGTTCGCGCCGCCTCTGAGTTTCTGCAAGAATGGCAACCGTTGTTGCGTATTAGGGTCGATGCCTTATTCGCATGATTGACCCGCGCTTCACTAATCGAAAGCGGCAGCCGGGTCTCGATTTTCTCCGCGCCCTGGCCATCCTCGTGGTGGTCATTTATCACATCGGACTTTTCGGATTCGCACTTCCGTATGATCTGGGCCGGTTCGGCTGGGTCGGCGTTGATCTCTTCTTCGTTCTCAGCGGTTACCTGATTGGCGGACAACTGCTCGCATCGCTCGCGCGCGACGGGAAGCTAAATCTGGGCCGCTTTTTCGCGCGACGCGCCTTGCGGATCATGCCGGCTTATCTCGTCGTGCTCGTGATCTACTTTGCGCTTCCTGCTCTGCGGGAATATCCGGAAATCACGCCGCTGTGGAAGTTCCTCCTATCGGTGCAAAATATCGACCTGCGTGGCGGCACTGCTTTCTCTCACGCCTGGTCGCTCGCGGTGGAGGACCAATTCTATCTCCTCCTTCCCTTCCTTCTTCTTCTTGTTGAAAGGTGGCGCCGCGCGCCTGTCATCGTTCCGTGCGTAATTGTCTTGGGCGGGCTCGTCTTGCGCGCAGTCCTCGCCTCACAGCATCTGGGCACGGAGGGCAGCGTCTCCTTCCGCGCCTTTCAACGACTGATCTACTATCCGACCTGGGGCCGACTCGATCCGCTGGTCTTCGGAGTAACGCTCGCGGCCATCGAAAAATTCCGACCAGTCTGGTGGAAATGCCTAACGAGTTGTGCACCCTGGCTCTGGCCACCCGGGCTATCAGTCATCGCGTACGGCCTTTACCTCGGCGAGAACGATCTCACCATTGCGGGTTGCGTCTGGCAATTTCCACTCATCGCCTTCGGCATGGCCACGTTACTAATCTGCGTCGTCAGTCCGCGCCTGTCCGTTAGTCGTATCGATATCCCTGGCGCGGCCTTCTTCGCTGGCATCTCCTACAGCGTCTACTTGAGCCACAAGCTAGTCATTCACTTCGGCCTTCAACTTACGAGCCGCTACAATCTCGCGCCAACGTCTCTCTCAGCTATCTTACTCGTCCATGTCCTGATTTACCTCGTCGGAGTGATTCTATTTCTGGCCGTAGAACGTCCCTTCCTCCTCCTTCGAAATCGGCTTGCACTGAGGCCCGACACAAATTGGGCGTCTGACTAGTCACCGACACCTAACGAGTGGTTAGGTGTTCAATATTGCCTAACCTTCGTCCCAGTGTCGAAGGATAGCGCTGACGTTAGTTCCACCAAAGCCACTGGAGTTAGTCATTGCCACGCGAGGCTCGTGCTTGATTGGCGCGCTAACTATCGACACTGAAGCAAACTCAGGATCAAGTTCGGTGATATTGGCAGAGACCGGAGTAAAGCGCTCCTGCAATGCCAGGGAACAAAAGCCGGCCTCCATCGCGCCGGCTAAGGACAAGCCGTGCCCAGTAATAGACTTAGTGCTGCTGACGTAAGGACCTTTGTCATCGGTGAAGACTCGCTTGATTGCCCGAATTTCCGCGGCATCCCCTAGTGGCGTCGAAGTTCCGTGAGCGTTGATGTAATCAACTTCACCAGGCGAAATACCCGCCTCGTTAATGGCGGCTTCCATCGCTCGTCCTAGTCCATCACCTTCCGGATCCGGTGCCATAATGCTGTAACCATCGGAAGCTTCCCCCCAGCCTATCACTTCCGATTGGATAGGAACGCCGCGTCGTCGCGCGTGTTCCAGTTCTTCCAGAACAAGGACCGCCGCACCACCAGTCACAACAAAGCCGTCGCGCTTTTTGTCGAAGGCGCAGGGACTGACTGCGGGATCGCTTTGCAGAGTTAAAGCACGCGTGCCAACGAAAGGCAGGATACTAAAGAGATTGCAGTCCTCGGCGCCGGCGACGAAGACAATGTCCTGCCGGTTCAAACGAATCCTATCGAAGGCTTCACCCAGGGCGTGCGCGGAGGAAGCACATGCGCTAGAGAAACCGAGGGAATGACCTTTGATGCCGAAGCAGGCCACGAAATTCATGTTCAAAGTGCCAGAAATGCTCGCGACCATCGCCATCGGATTGCAGCGCTGCGGTCCTTTTTCCAGCATCATTTCCATATGCTCGTAACTCAGCCAGGGTGACCCGGCCGATGCACACATGACTCCTGTTCTCGGATGGGAAACTAGCTCGGGCGGGAGTTGCGCTTCCTTGATGGCTTGTTGCATGGCGCAGTATCCGTAAACAGCGTTCGGCCCCATCGAGCGCAAATACTCACGGGGAATGTTGTAAGTGGCGGGATAGGTCCATTCGTCGGAACGCAGTTCAGGAAAACTGAATCCCTTCACCAATCCCGCGAGACGAACAGGAACACGTGAGCGTTCGAGTTCCGGGTAATACTCAATGCCGGAGCGAAGTTCGCGCAGGCTGGTCAACACTTGTTCGCGATTATTCCCGATGCTGGTAATGAAACCGAGGCCGGTGACGACGACGCGTCTCGGGTTTTGCAAAGTCTGCGGGGGCATCACGCTCAATCTACCGAGTTAACGGACCGTCGCGGTCAAGCGGCTTTGTGGACGGCCGTGAATCGTTGCCTCAAGAGTTCGCTGACATCACCGAAGGTCTTCACCTTTCTCAGTTCTTCGTCCTCGACTGTAATGTCGAGTGCGTCCTGCACATCGAGCACCACTTCGAGCATCATGAGCGAGTCCATTCCCAGCGAAGAAAGCGGCGCATCGAATGATGCCTGTTCTACCTGCTCGCGCGCTTCCGGCCGCACATAACGCCAAACAATTCCGCGCAAGATCTCTGGAATCAAAGATGAGTCCTGGCTGCGACGCAGGTTGATGATCGCCTCCGGTGTGCCTTCGCGGCAGCGGCGGAAGTCGTGCTTGAGCTTCTCGATTTCCTCGGCAGTAAGTTCGGCAGGCATGGCGGGAGGGTGATACTCTGCGCGAGGGGCTTTGAAATCAAACGCGCGCTTCGGCGCGCATCTTGATTCCGTGACGCGCGCGGAGAGTTAGCTGCGGTTGCAGCGCAATCTGCGCGTCTGGGGCCAGACGGAATTTCCACTTCTGCGCGATAGTGGCGAGACAAAGGATGCCTTCCGTTGAGGCGAATGCTTCACCGAGACATGAACGGCTGCCGGCCGAAAATGGGAAGTAAGAAAAACGTGGCCGCTCCAATTTCGCCGCAGGCAGCCATCGTTCCGGATCGAAATGCAACGGGTCCGGAAACCAGCGCGGATCGCGCTGCGTGACGAACGACGAAAGAATGACAACAGAGCCAGCCGGAATTGCGTACGGTCCGATTTGGCATTCCACCATCGCGCGGCGACCGATGGCCCAGAGTGGCGGATAAAGACGGAGCGCTTCCGCGAATATTCGTCCCGTCACTGCAAGCTCCATCACATCGCCGATGCCTGGTTCACGCCCACCAAGTTGTCGGTCGACTTCCTCATGAAATTTTTTTTCCCACTCTGGATGTTGCGAAAGCAGATACCACGTCCAGGACATCGCATTGGCAGAAGTCTCATGGCCCGCGAGGAAAATCGTCATCGCTTCATCGCGCAATTGCAGGTCGCTCATTCTCGCGCCATCGCCTTCCCCATCCTGCGCGAGCAACAGCATCGAAAGGAGATCGCCACGATCTTCGCCGCTCGCGCGCCTTTCCTGGATGATGCGGTAAACAGCAGCATCGAGCCGTTGCAAAGCCTTTTCGAAATCTTCGCGCTCGGCATGAGGGAGAATAGAGCGCTCGAATTGCTCGAGGATCTCATCTAGAGCAGCGCGGATCTCTTCGCTGTCCGACTCGACGTTCGCTCCGAACAACGTGCTGCCCACGATCATCATCGCGAGCCAGTTCATTTCGCGGCAGATGTCGAACACCGCACCGTCTTTCCAACGCTCGCGCAATTGCACAGCCAGCGACACCATCTGCTCGGCGTAAGTGGCGATGCGTTCTCCGTGAAAGGCCGGTTGCGAAAGGCGCCGCTGCCGTCGATGGAATTCGCCTTCGCTAACGAATAATCCTTCGCCGAGCACTTCCTTGATTCGATCGACGGCGAACCATTTCGTGAAATTGCGATCCTGCGTCACGAGCACGTCACGGATGTAATCGGGATGATTCAGCAGATAGAGATCATGCTCGTGATCGCCCAGACGAAATCGAACAATGTCTCCGTGATCGTGCGCCAGCGTCGTAAAAAATTTCAGCGGATCGCTGCGCATGCCGAAAAGCAGCGAGCTGGGCGAGGCCGCGATTGGATCAGGCAGGAGAGACGTTGTCATTCGAGCACGCTTTCCTTTATCTGAAGGTGCGACAGGCGGCTCGCGAAATCTCTCACACAAGAAAATATTCGGCCCACCACTAATGGAACTCGCGCTTCGCCTCTGGCATTTTTGTTCCTATCTGTCTCTGCGTTTTTGCGAAGGCCTTCTCGGGCTTCTTCCACTCGACGGCGCTTTCGTCATCGGACAAATAAGCGGCGAACTCGCTTATCGATTATTGCGAAAACGCCGCATGATGGCGCTGGCAAATCTTCGGCTCGTCTTCGGCGCGGAAATGTCGGAACCGCAGCTCCGCGCAGTTAATCGAAAACATTTCCAACTCCTCGGCGCAAATTTTCTCGCCGGCCTCAAAGCCTCGACCATGCCGAGCGAAAAAATCTGGGAACGCGTGACCGCAAATATTCCGGAGGAACGACCGCGCATCGGCTGGCTGGCGCTGATTGGTCATCTCAGTTGTTGGGAACTGTTCAGCCATCTCGTAGAGAAAATTCCGGAGTATCGCTTCGGGGCTGTTTATCGGCGCCTCTACAATCCTTATCTTGACCGTCACTTGCGAAAGACGCGCGCGGGATCTGGAACGACGCTCTTCGACCGGCATAACGACTTGCTCAAGTGCGTGCGTTTTCTTCGTGATGGTGGCGTCGTCGGATTGCTGATCGATCAAGGCGCTGGTCGCGCGGGACTCCGCACACCGCTCTTCGGCAGGCTCGCGTCCTCCTCTACGCTTGCGGCTACGCTGTCGATCCGCACTGAAGTTCCTGTGGTGCCAATCGCCATTGAGACGATTGGCCGAGCCAGATGGAAAATAACTATTCTCGACCCTGTCTTCCCGCCCGCAGACGGCGAGGCCGAACTCTTCACTGCTCGCATCAACCGCCTCCTCGAAGAAATGGTGAGGCGCTCACCCGCCGATTGGTTGTGGGCGCACAATCGATGGAAAGCAGACCGGCCTGGTTTCCTTTTTACGCGCGATCAACGCCGAGTTTTTTTGCCGCCGGATTTGGATCGAACCAAGCTCGTCCCGTTTCGGATTCTGATCGTCTCGCCACACACACGCGCAGCCGCCGCGGCCACGCTCCCCGCGGTCCGCGCCATCCAACAAGGTCGGCCCGATACGTGGCTAGCCGTCCTTAGTCCGCGCGATTGTGCGGATGTCTGGCGCGATACTTCCGCCATCAATCGAGTTATCGAATACAACCGCGAATCGTCGTTCGCTCTTACCTCAGAGATTCAGCGCACCGCCAAATTTAATGCGGCGATTTTCTTTGCGCCTACCTGGAAAACCGCGCTGGCCATTTGGCGAGCCGGCATTCCTATTCGCGTCGCCCGGCGTTCCGGACTCATGTCGTTGTTCTTCAATCTCCATCCGCAAAAACCGAAAAACATTTCCGATCCCATCCGCATGAATTTGAGGCTTGCCAAAAGTGTCGGCGCAAACATCGATGGTTTGTCTTAGCGTTTTCGATCGTCGCAAAAAAATTTGTCAACCTCAGCCAGACTCACATAATTTCCGCCACTCGTTAGGCAACTGCATTTCCGATGTTCTTATCCCGCTCTCTTATCGTTATCGTTTCGCTTCTTTCCTTGACCAGTTGCGTCGACATCACCGGCCGCTCCGCCGCGCAACTCACGCCGATACAAGCCGCACAAAAAACGCGTTTCACTCGCGAAGGCCACGTCTATTGCATCCTCGGATGGCTCGGCATTTGGAGCCGAGGCATGGATGTCATCGCACGGCGCGTGGACTCGGAGCTAGGTGTGCAAGCGACTTCTCTGGGCAACCCGGAATGGAAGAAGCTCGCCGCTTTTATCCGAACGGAACATGAGGCCGGTCGCTGGTCGGGGCCGCTCATCCTGGTCGGTCATTCCATCGGCTCCGACGATCAAATCCGAGTGGCGAAAAGACTCAATCAAGGAAACGTGCCGGTGGATCTTCTCATTCTCATCGATCCCACTGCTCCGCCTTCGGTTCCTCCGAACGTGAAACACTGCGTCAATATCTTTAAGAGTCATCCCGGCCTCGACGCAGTGCCGGCTTTTCGCGGAATAAAGGTGCACGCTGTCAACCCAAGTAGGACCTTGGTGGAGAATATCAACCTGCGCGGAACCGAGGTTGGCTTCGACACTCACGTCATCAATCACTTCAACATCGCCAAAATCAAAGGAGTTCAGGACATGGTCCTTGCTGAAATCGCGAAAGCTTGTCCGCGGAAAAAGCGTTGAATGTTCCAGCGTCGGCCACCGTTGATCGCGGCCTGTTGCCTACTGCTTTATTGGGGCACGGTCGTTCGTAAGGCGCTTCGCTTTACTCGCCAAGAAGCGCACGGCGTTAACCTGATTCCGCGTGAGCGAGTGGGACGATGGATTCGAGTCCTATGGATTCCAACCATCATAGCTTGGTGCGTTCAACCGTGGCTGGCCTTGCGCAGTAAGTCTCACCACTTGCTCCACAGCTCGGCCTGGACGGTAGTGGGTTTTGTCGGAGCAGCAGTCTGCGTCATTGCTACCATCGCTACCCTCTCTTGTTGGCGTGAGATGGGTAGGTCTTGGCGGATAGGTATCGACCCAAAAGAAAAAACGCAGCTAATTTTCAGCGGACCATTCCGAATTGTTCGCCATCCTATTTATACGTTGTCGATCCTTCTCGTGCTCGGCACCCTAGCCACGAGACCTACAATGGCGATGCTGCTCATTGCTATCGTGCATATCGCTTGCCTGCAATTCGAAGCGCGCCGCGAAGAAGCGTATCTTCTAACGAAGCACGGCGACGCCTATGCAGCTTACTCGCAGCGAGTAGGCCGGTTTTTCCCGCGCGCAACTAACACTTGAACGACTTCCAGCAACTGATGCGGCAATGGACCGCGCTCGCGCCTTACAATGCGGGTCACGTTATGCGTGTATCCGGCGTGGCAGATGTAGAGAAATGGCGCGCGGCACTTAATGAGGTCTTAGCGACACTGGGGATAGAAGAGCGGGCAGTAATCCAAGTAACTACTCTTGCACTTGATACCAAAATACAACAGGAGCTGAACCTCTCCTTCGCGCCCGAAGCCGTGCCACTAAGAGCGTTTGTCTTAGTAGATCATCTTGATAGCTACTTGTTCGGCGTGATCTATGATCACTGGTTCGCCGATAGTCCTTCGCTCCGCGCACTCATGCAGCGCGTCTTTGTTGGCTATGGCGACCTAGCTGTAACTCTGCCGCCACTACGAGTAGCTTCTTATCGCGATACCTTCCAAGGGCTAGGACTTGTTAGGCAGTTCCGTGCGCTCTCCTTCAGCGTGCGCAGTTATCTCCGTCACCGCCGGGCTCATCGGATTCATTTGCGCGACCCCTTAGACTTCGGGACCGGTTTTTTTTTCAGTCCTTTTCCGGATGGCGCGATCGATCGCATCCGCGTCTTCGCCAGAGAACACGGGGCGACCGTGAACGATGTTTTTATCGCGACGGCGGCTCAAGTAATGGGCAAATTTACAGCGAAGCAACGGAAGTCGAAGCGGGATCGCGTCGCCATTGCAACCGCCGTCGATCTGAGACCCTTTTGCCACGAGAACCTTGACGACGTTTTCGGATTTTACGTCGGCTATTTCATCGTCGTGCATGACCGCCCCGAAATGCGCTCGTTACCTGAGTTGGTCGCTGCTACCACGCGCGAGACCTCGGCCAGCAAAAACGCGGCGCGAGCGCTTCAGTTTATTTGGAGTCTGCGAATAACGCGCTGGTTTTGGGATAGGTCTCCGCGCGCACAAGATAAAGCTCAGCTTTTCCAGAAAGGCTTACCCTTACTCGCCGGCATCTCGAACGTTAACCTGACTGGTTCCTGGGCCGATAAGGAGAAAGAGACTCTGCCTGATCGCGCGACCGTGCTGGATTACTTTCGCATCTCGCCCGTCGGCCCGCTCTTGCCTCTGCTATTCACACTCACGACTATCCGCGATCGCCTTTCCATGTGCGTGACCTACCGCACCACGGCCTTTTCTCAGGAGCAAGCTAAACGAATAGCAACAGACTTAATGGAGCGACTGCGATGCCCCAAAGAAGGAGCGTGTGAGTAAGTGGCGCTCTACCCGAATATTTTCGAGAGAATACCTGTTTTTTTAGCCTTCCCGCGACCGCCTTTGCTCTTCTTGCTCCCCGTGGTGCGCTTCTTTGCGCTCGAAGATTTCTTGCTGCTCGATTTCTTCGCGCCTGATTTCTTGCTAGTGGATTTGGGTGTGGGCATGAGACTGATTCGTGCGCCGCGCGCGGACGGCCTTATTCAAGACCATCATTATTGCCGCTACCTTTAGGCCGAACGTTTTATCTCATCAAGGTTATGGGAAAGTGAAGCGGTAGAAGCGCTTCGTGAAATTTCCTGCATCGGAGTCTTCGTATTGCAACGCACCAGCGTTGTTAGTGACCGAGTTGAGCCGAACGAAACTACTGGGGCTCAAATCCGGCGAGGCTTCGATGCCATAGCCGGTGCTGGAGGCGCCCGTGCCCTGCACGAGAATATGACCATTCGCTAAGCGCGTGATCGCGGTGATGCGCAATGGCACGGCTGGTACCGACGCGCAGTCGCCAGGTCCGGGGGTGTTATTTATGAACCCGGAGACCGTGCCACTGAACGGCGAGGAGGCTATCGTCCCATTCGTGGCCGTTCCAGTCGTATTCACCACCACGACGAAGTTATGGCCCGCGGGGACGGTGAACGAGTAGCTCGCGTGATCGACCGTGGTTCCGAGGCCGCTGATGCCAGTGTCGCCAAGGTAGTTCGTGCTGAGCATGGTCGGGTCGTAGGTCTGATCGTAGGCGACGCTTTCAATGTCACCCGGGCCGTTGAGCGCCGCGTTGATCGTGACCGTGTAACAACGAGCCGCGCCGCTCGTGTTCGTGAAGGTGAAGGTCTTGTAGTAATGCGTTCCTGCGAAACCGCCCCCCGGGGGCGCCTTGCCAGAGCAGGTGCTCGGGAAGCTATTCCGACCCACACGATCTTGCTGCTGCGCATCACTCGTCGTCAGCTGACTGGTCGGAATGACTTGATCGGGACCGCCGGCACAGGTTGGGACGGTGAAGGAAACCGTCTTGGTTCCACCTGCGTAAGTGAGCTGCAGCGAAAGGTCGATCGGGGTGCCGCAGGCGAATGAGTTCGAGACGGAGATCTTGAACGGCGTCAGGCCCGTGCCGCTCTCGTCTATCGCCTTGTCTGAATAGTTGGCGTCCGCGTTAGTAATAGTAACGCCGGGAGTGGTTGTCGTGAGGTGGGCGGAGATTGTGCTCGCTTTCGCGCAGCCGTTGTTCTTGACGCCTAGGTTCAGACTGACGCATTCGGCCCGGTTGACGATGCCGTCCGCGTTGCCTAACGAATCGTCGATGGAGAAGCCGTTCGCCTCGAGCTTCGATGCGCCGGTCATGATGAAGTCCTGGATAACAGTCCCGCCGCCGGGCGGTGAGATGCTGGCCGAAGCGGGCGAGGCCGAGGTGCAGTTGCGGGCTGCGTCTGCGGCGGTGGCAGTGTAGGTGCCAGCGGGCACGAGGATGGTGTAGACGCCGGCCGCGTTACTCGCGCCCGCGTAACCGTTGCTCAACGCCACCCGCACGCCAGCAATCGGAGCGCCTGTCTCATCCGATGTGATCGTGCCGGTAACTGTGCCGTAAAGATTCGCGGCCGAGACGCAAGATGGGAACGCGAAGCTGGCGATCCGGGTAGACCAGTTGAAGCCACCGTTCGTCTTTAGGTACTCGTTTGTGTAATAGAAGGTACATTGATCGATCGGGTCGAGAGTCATGGCGCTGTAGTCACCCCAACGATTGCCGGCGCCTAGTTGAACGCCAAGGCTGGGCTGCATTTCCAGCTCCGCTCCCATTGTGTTGATGGTATCGGTAGCGAGGCGGCCAGTTATGTAGATACCGGGCTTCACGGTCGTGCTCGATTTGCTGTAGCCGAGGGCGATGTTGCGATCTTTGTCCATCGCGATCGACGACATCCAGCGGTAGTTGGTGTCGGGATCGTAGGTCGCAGCTTGGGCGACCGTCGGCGTTGCGGTCGAGTTTCCGTTGTTCCGGAATTCGAACCATCGCACGGCACCGTGTGCGGGAACGCTTACGCTGCCGGCAGTCGGACCGCTCACAACTAGCGACTCGTCCGGCGCGGCCTGCGTACCCTGATTACGGTAAGCGAGCCGATACATGTAGTGGCTCGAAAGGTTGTCTAGATAGTCCGCCGCAGTAGCTGGTGAAGGCTGCGGTACGCAGGCGCGGCTAGTCCCCACGCATGGTGCGCTGCCGATGCCGATCGGAATCTCACTTCGGATCGTGGCCATCGTTGGAGTTAGGCCCCACGTCACCTGCACTCGATACGAATCGGTGATGTTGGTAAGGAGTCGGTTCGGGCCAAGGACAAACTCCGCCTCGCCGGCCGGCGGAGGAGTCAAACTGTCGAGATCGGCCGGCAGAAATCCGAATTCCTGTCCGAGGTCCACGCTCTGCATGCGGGCCGGCTGACCATCGATCATTTTCTGCCGTTCGAAGACATAAAGACGTCCCGTGATGAATTCGCCCGGTACGGCGACCGGTGGGGTTACTTCTATTGGCACCGCGCTGAACACATGCGTGCTCATGTAATAGCCATCCGGCCATACGCCGGTGTGCGGATAATCGACGAAATTCACGGGATCAACCACGAAGTCGTAGACGTAATATTCTCCCGTCGCATCCTCTGTCGTGGAAACAGCGAAGCACTGGTGGGAATAGCTATCGGCGGGTCCAGCGACAGCGAACTGCGAAATGACCCAACGGCCCGCCAGGATATCGTACGAGACGACCGGGTCGCCGTTATTATGCGATGCGCAAACGCCGCCTAGCGATTGGAAGAGCGTATTACCAGCAGCCGGTCCGTACTCAAGCGCACCGGTGGTTTTGTTAAAGACAGCGAAGCTGCTGTTGTTCCATTGCACGTATTGCGTAGGGCCGACGCGGCCGTTCACGTCCGGCGGATTACTGCCAACGACAAAGTTGCCGAGGCCCACACCGACGCCATCGAAGTTGACGGCGGAGGGAGCCGGCGCCGAGATCTGCGGTCCTGCCTCGGTCTGGATCGCGCCGTCGGGTCCGCCACTTTGCGTCGGAGGCTTGGGAGGAATCGGTTCCGCATACGGTTGCTTCGCGACCGTGTCCGGATCGATCGGACGCATGTCGCGCAACTTCCCGGTGCGAATCGGCATGACCGGAGTCAGATCGACTGGCGGGCCGCTATACGGAATAGCGCGCGCTGTTTGCGATGGTACTTTCGCTCGCTCTGCCGGCACTTTGTCCAGTTTGATTGCGCCACCTCCGCCGCCTGCGGAACGCTGCGATGACTGCTGCATGCCCGCGAACGCGAACAGCGCCAGCATCATTGCCATGAGGCACAGGAGAGATGCTAGAAGGAAACGGGGGTTAAAGAAAGCCGCGCGGCGGGAATTTTTCATTTTCATGGCAGGGGGTTCCGAAGACGAGGCGCTAACCGGTTACCTACCGGCCATGTGGCGCGTTGAATGTTGCATTCGTTTCCGCCCCATCACTCGGTCGGGTGTATCTTTTTGCGACCGGCACGTCAAAACTTTTCCTCTCGCAACTACGTTTCAGCGCATGCCGCTGTCGGCCGTCCAATTCACCTTGGTCATCTGGCCAGTAATGACATCAGCTTCGAAACGCCATCGGCCAACCCGGACGGTTGCGCCTTCTTTCACGATGACATAATGACCAGGTGGTAACGCGACTTGGAAGCGACCTTCGTGTCTGTCGTGAAGGTCTTGACGGTAGCCTCGCCGGCTTTGACCACGAACTGCGTGTTACCCACGGGCGCAACACTCGGTCCATCATCTTTCCTGATCGGTCCGGGACGGCTGGGCGAGACGAGAACCGTGCCTTCTATCCCGCTCGTCCCAGTAGTAGCTGGTGTTTCTGCCACCCCTGTCACAGAGAAAAGCGCGATAACCGTCGCTGCGACAATCGAAAGGCACGCGCGAGCCATCCCTTCAATATCGCGCGCCCGCTGAAAAACACGAGAGCACATCCGCTCGTCCGGCAAACTCATTCGACAGGCGCGCGATCGAATTCGACGGCCCGCCATCCTTCCGCGCGACGCTTGTAGGTGATCTGAACGCGATAGACCTGTTCGGCCGATGGCGTGTGCCCACTCAAATATGCGCTTCGTTGTTCCGGCGGAATCCAGCCGGTCAGTCCTCCAGCGACTGTTTCACCCGAACCCGCATTGAACACCGCGCGAATCGTCACCATCACTTTGCACGTATCGCCCGAGCAGGAAACCGCATCCGCTTTCATCTGGCGGAAGGCCAACACCTCGGTCCCTCCGGCAGGACATCCCGGGCAATCGGTGCTCGCTGTCCGCGCAGAAACAACCTTGGTCGAGCGGACGAGAGCAACGCAATCTTCCGCGATCTTATCTTCGCCCGGCTGCAATTCGCCTTCGCCTGTTTCCGCTTCGGACTCGCGCACCAGCTCGCGTTGCGCTTCCGGCGTGTTCGCATTCTTTTCCAGATCAGGCGCCGACTTTTCGGAACACGATGCGGTGATGATACCCGCGACAAGGATGAGGGCGACACGACGAACATTCATACGCGACTGATCTATTCTCAGCGCATGCCTCGGTGCGAGCCAAACTGCTTTTGCACAAGCGAACCGAAACTAGGCTGAGTAAAAAGATGCCTCCTACATGAACTCTGCCACGGCATCTTTCAGCGCCGCAATTACTTCATCACCTTTTTCGAAAGGCAGCCTGTCGACTGACATTTCAGTCAACAGGCTGCTCAGTATATGGCGTGTATTCTGCATCAATCGCAGGTTACTGAGGTTAGCTTTCTCCGGGAATTTTCCGTCTAGCTTTCTTTCGTTTAGCCACTGACGAAATGCATCGAGATCTAGGTCCGGCCGGTGTAAGAGCGAGATAACTACGCGCGCCATGCGCTCATCTTCGCCATGGGCAAAAACATTGGGTGCCGCGTGTAGCTTGTTCGCGAGCGCTTCCATGATTCGTCCTTGATCTGCTACCTGCAAGTATCTGCTGCGAGCCAGGAACTTCAGCAAATCGGAAGTATGCGCCACGGTATGTATCCATCCTTTGGTTTCGTCGAAGCCGCGCGTATCGCGTTCGTCAGCGAAGTAAGACAACGCACCATCTAGCACTTTACGAAACTCATCTTCACGGAGAAATGGCGCCTTGTTGTCGCGCGCAACGATGACTGAGAGAGTTAAAGCCGAAAACGAGCGTAGAAAGACATCGTCCTTACCTTCGTTACCTATCCCGGCATGAAAGTTACTAAGTAGTTGCGCAATGAAGGTTGTTAGTTGTTCTGGAGTAAGTAACGCTTTTTCGTAGACCCAATCACTCAGGATAGTAAAAGCGAGATCGTCCCGTAACTGCGGATCGGGTGAGGCAAGCGCCCTTATAAGAGTTGGCAATATTTCTGCGATACTGTGACCTGGCGGCGGCTGGAGATGATTATCCATGATCGCCTGAAGCATCTTCTTGGCCTCACTGTCTTTAAGTGACTCACCTTCTCCTCGAACAAGAGGTGAAGAAGCAATGAGACTGAGACCCAGCGCGGCGACCATGAGTAACTTACGACGCATAAAAGTCAGTCATGATAGAAAATTGGTCATGCGATACGATAGGTTTATAATCGGATGGTTTCGGACATATCAGCGGTTTTGCTTCTCCGTTGTGAGCCCAGGTCGCGGTGTAGCGACATTGTAGGCTTTCAGTCTGCGGGCAAACTCCGCCTTATTCTCTGTCCACCTGTACTCCGGATCCAATGTCGCCGGTCCATAAAGGAGGTGCCCGCCATTGCGCCAGTTATCCAGGATGATGCCTTGCTCGAAAGGTTGTCCCTTTGCGGTCACGACCAGCACATTATGTTCGCCCGACCTTCCGGCACCCGATTCCGCCCAGTGCAAATCCAGTGTTTGCAGCATTAGCGCATGCAATCGAATCAACAATTCGCCGCCCACTGAAAACAGAGGCCGCCCTTTCGCGCGCCGATGTTAACGAGAAAATTCTGCACGCCCGGCATCCACACCACCCGCCACTCGCGCGCCAATTCTCGCCCGGTAGTGCAGGCGCAGCGCTCGACGTCCGCCGCTTCATCCGTCCTGCCCATCGGCCTGCAAATTTCCGGCCGACATGGCGACGAAGCAACCGTCCGCGGTTTAGCCCAAGCCTATGAGCAAGCAACCGACTCGACAAACGCGAACCAGGTCCTGGTAAGCTGGGAATGTGTATGCGGCGTCCGTTCTCGGACTGCTATCGTAAGCCGCTTACGATGCATAGTAGAGATCACTGAAGAGAGTTAGAGTGCTATACGTGGTTCACGTATAGCTATCGTGTTTAGAATCGTGGGGACTTTTACCGTGGCGTGTCTCGCTTTGGTCACATTCGCTAGAGGTAGCGGCGCACGCGTTGGCAGTAGCCACCATAAGTATCGCCGAACTTGCGTTGCAGATAAGCTTCTTCGCGCCGCACCACTAGGAAGTGCATTACCAGCCAGACCGGAATGAGGAGAAACAAACTCCGCCACGTATTCAGGAGTAGCAAGAGGCCGATGTAGATGAGGGTAAGACCAAGGTAAAGTGGATTGCGCGTGAAGCGGAATGGACCGCTCTCGACAATTACGGTCGTCGGTAACGTCGGATTCACATTCGTGCCATGCTTGATCATGGTCTTGCGCCCGGTCGCGGTTAATACAATGCCGATGAAGAGACCTAGTAGCCCAAGCCATCGCCATTGATCGTGATGGAAATCACTAACCTTCGCACTCGATCGTCGATCAACGCGCCGAGCAGCAACGCAGATAAAAAGAAAAGTGGAGGGTGGATCGGGACGCCGGGATGATCAGCTGTGTCCATTTTGTTCGTTGCCATCTGCATTCATCATGTCGCGAATGCGGTAGAGCTAACGATGGCGCTCCGCTTCTGTCTCCTCGCGCAACGCCTTGTATTCGTTACCGGCATTCCATGTCGGCCAGGCTCCGGCGTTAGCTATCTCGTTACCTAGTAAGTAGGCGACCGTCGCTTCCTGCACCGTGCCCGCGAAGGTCCACTTTGGATCGAATTCGTCGCAGGTCTGGTGATAGCAGTTCGCGTTGTAAGTGGCTACGATCTGCTGCCCCGCAGCAGTGCCTCCATCGACCAGGTCGCGACCGGCGCGGAAGGCGACCGCAGGGACTCCGCGCTTGGCAAAAGGATAATGGTCGGAGCGAAAATACCAGCCGGCCTGCGGATTTGGCTCGGGCGTAACGCGGAGGTTCTGCGTTTTCGCGACGCGCGCGAAATCTTCCTCCAGGTTGTTTCGGCCGACACCAATCAGTTCAATGTCGCGTGCGGCGGGCAGGACAACGTGCGGATCAAGGTTAATAACTGCCGCAGTCGTAGCAAGCGAGTAGTTGGGATGGCTGGCATAGTATTCCGAGCCCAAGAGACCTTTCTCCTCCGCCGCCCACAGTGCGAAGATTACCGTCCTCGCTGGCGGCTGGCCCGCTTTGAAGGCTCGCGCGATTTCCAGCACTTCCGATGTTCCAGTAGCGTTATCAATTGCGCCGTTGCGGATGTCGTCGCCCTTTTTGTCGGCGCCGTTCTGTCCATTGGCGTCCCAATGCGCCCCGTAAAGAATGAACTCGTTAGGCCTACTCGCGCCGGTGATCTTCCCGAGCACGTTGTGACTAACGAACGGTGTAGCTTTAAGTTCGCCCCTGGCCGCGAGAGACGCACCTTCGATCGGGAAGGCGCGAAACTTTGGATCGCGCGCGCGCTTCTTCAGCTCGGCTAAGTTAAGCTTGGTTTGCTTGAGTAAGTTGGTAGCTACATCGAACGAGACCCAGCTACTGAACTTCAAAGGTGAAGCATTGAGTGGCTGGATAACCATCGTCGGCAAAGTGTCGCCATTTCCAAGCTGCGAAAATGGATAACTGGCGGCGGCTTCTTCATGGAGGACGAGCACGCCGATAGCGCCAGCTTTCGCCGCGGCTTCAAACTTCGCCCCGACGCGTCCCGCGTAAGCCAGTCGCTTACCTTCGAAGCCTAAGTCCTTGTCAGCTTCGAAGTCAGGATCGTTCGTCAGGACAACCGCGACCTTACCGGACATATCGACGCCCTGGTACGCATCCCAGCCTTTCGCTTTATCGACGATTCCCCAGCCAGCGAAGACTAAAGCCGCGTCGACGATGCTCGTCGCGCCCGGATTGCGAAGCGCCAGCGTGGCGCTGCGACCTAACTCCAGCGGAATGCTCTTGTCGCCGACCTTAACCGACAAACTTGCGCCCGGCTGTCGATCAAGCCGGACAAGTGGAACATCCTGGAACCAGCTTCCGTTGTCGCCTGCCGGCTCCAAACCGCTCTTGGCGAAGCTATCCGCGGTGTAGTTAATCGTCTTTTCTTCGCCCGCCTCACCCGGACCGCGCCCGAGGAATTCATCGGACGACAGGACGCGGTCGTCGTTCTTGATCCGCTCCGCCGAAATCGCGGAAAGAGGAGGAGGCGATTGCGCGTGCAAGTGTAGCGAAGAAATCGCAAACGAGAGGGAAAGCAAGAAGTGGTAAAGTTTCATTGAAGCAATGGCCTTTCGAAATAGTTCGCGCGCCGAGCCTCAAGCGTATGGATAACGAGACCGCGCGCCACTCATGAAGCATTTGTCACAACGCAAAAGATCCATCTCCTTTTCTGGTCTTCTGGCTTGTAAATTAGCCGGGACTCCTAGTTACCACCAGCCGCGCGTTCCAGCTCGGCCAGTTCGAGCTTCTCCATCTGCCAGACCGCAGCCGTCACTCGCTGCACCCGCGCGGGATCTTCGCCGTCCAACCATTCCCAAATCTTGCCCGGCACGATCTGCCATGGCATGCCGAACTTATCCTTCAACCAACCGCACTGGACGTGTTCACCGCCATCGGCTGCGAGCTTTTCCCAGTAATAATCAATCTCCGCCTGCGTCTCGCAGTTCACCACAAACGAAATCGCCTGCGTGAACGGATATCCCGGCCCGCCGTTCAAAGCCACGAACTGCTGGCCATTCATTTCGAACCCGATCATCATCACGCTGCCGGCCGACCCCGGACCTCCTTCCGGCCAACGAGTCAACGCGAGTAGCTTCCCATCTTTGAAAACGGAGAGATAGAACTGGACAGCTTCCTCCACCTGCCCATCAAACCAAAGAAACGGCGTTATCTTTTGCATCGTGGGTCAATCATGACCGCTGCGGGTAACTCAAGCAATCTCCGGCGTTAAAAGGGGTCCGTAAACGTGCCCGCATGTCTGTTCCGCCAGAAAGTTTGTCTGAGCGCCGCAACTTGCACAGCCAAAGATTGTGCTTCCGCCGCGCGTCAGCTCGAATGCTTAAAGCATTCGGGTTCTTTTTTGATCGAAGCGACGAAGGTTTAGGCGCGTCCCTTCTTCCCGCCCGCCGCTCGTCGGCTCGGGAGAACGCGCGGCTTGGGTTTGCTGTGCGCCGCGCCTTGGCGAACGACTTCCCTCAGGGCCCGATAGAGCGGGTGCTTCGGGTTCGCCCGATAGAACCGCTGATAACCGTTGCTGCGACTCACGACCAGATTCGCACTTTCGAGCTTGGCCAGTTCGTCCTGCACAGTTCGCAGCGCGAGGAAGGTCAGGCGCGCCAGCTCGCGCGTATACAACTCTCGCGCGGGATTGGTGAAGAGCAGGCGCAGCACTTGCGCGCGCACGATCGGGAATAATCCATGGAGCAAGGTCTGTTTGATGCGCGGGGTTTATCTCGAATGCTTTAAGCATTCAAGCTCATTCGCGGCGGAATGGAATTTGTGAAGGCTGATGGGTCCTCGATTATCTCGAATGTATAAGCATTCAAGTTCCAACGCCATGACAATGGACAGCTACTCAAAAGAAGAGTTAGTGCGGATACTCATCCGAGCCTTGGACCCATAGGAACGACTGAATGTCGATCATGTCCCGAGGGCCAAGATCGCGCAGATCGCGACGCACGCTTTCCGCGAATTGAAGAAGCTTCGAGTAAGTCTCCCAGTTAGGTTTCGACTGATATTGGAAATCGAACCCATAACTGCGGGCCGCCAACTTCGTTACATTCGGCTTCAGGAAGAAATGCTTCTCCGGTTGGGCTATGAAGCCGAAGACAGTTACGAGCGGCCAGGTTAACACTCGTGTTTGCCGGCGAGGCAACGCAGCGACTGTCTCGATCCACGCCTTGAACCTCTCTTCGTCACTTCCGGCTCCGTGCAGAAATTCGTAGAGCCCTTCGGAAAATAACCTCGCACCAGCAGCGGACTTGACCGCATCGCGCAAGGCCATCTTCTCGAAAGAGAAGATCATGCTATGCCGCGAACGCTGTTCCGTCCGCACCGCCCGCGCCGCGATCTCCGCGAATTCACCCTTCCGGAGAAGCCGCCGGAATTCGTCACGATTCAGCGCTTCTTCCCAGCGCTCATGCGTCTCCCACTTATAGCTACGCTCCCACTCGATGTAAGTCTCATCCCGAAAACCGCCAGGAAAATAACGCAGGAACTTCTTCCGCGCCCGGAGCGGGCCCGTTTTTATTGCGCGCGATTGCTTCATCCTATCGATACGCAGCAATGGCACCGGATGGTTCTTTTTCATCCACCTCGTTACGATCTGCCGGCTCCGTTCCGGCGATGAAGCAAGGGTTTGCCGCTTAGCTCGCGCTTAAGACAACCCTAGGTCACAATCGCATCCACCGCCGCTTTGACGTGAATCAGAGTGGTATCGAGAAAAGGCAGACCTTCCGGTTCGGCGCCGCGGAGGAGAAGCGGCAGCTCGGTCCCGGCCAGGATAACCGCTTCGATGCTCTCCTCCTTTTGCATACGCTCGATGATAGCTATCATGGCCGCGCGCGTTTCGGGTAGGAAGCTGTTCTTAAGTAGCTCGTGAATGTATTTGTCGTGGATAAAGGCCTGCTCGGTTTCGCGCGGAGTAACTAACTCGATGCCCGCGCGCGCGAAGACATCGGGAAAAAATCGCGCCCGCATCGTAAAGCCGGTGCCAAGCAAGGCCAGTCGTTTCAGTCCTAGCTCGCGCGCCTGCTCGCACGTCGCCTGCACGATGCTGATCATCGGCAGCGGTGTGCGTCGTTGCACTTCTTCAAAAACAAGATGAGGCGTATTCGCCGCCATCAGAGCTATCTCAGCGCCCGCGCGCCTTAGTCGATCGAGCGAGGCCGAGACATAATCGGCCAGGCCCGCCAGATCGTTCGCATCCAGCAGCGCAATGCCGCGATTCACATCCAGGCTATCGATGATGAGATGCGGCGCGCTCCCGTCCGTAACCCTGGCGCGATAACCATCGAGGATAAAGCGGTAGTAGTCGATGGTCGATTCCGGCCCGATCCCGCCCACAATGCCGAGTGTCTTCATTTCAAGGTAGAATCCAGAACCTTGGCTCCGCCTGGTAAACGAAGAAGATGTCACCGCTCAGCTCACTCAACGCGCTGCGCAATATCTCGATCTGAGCGAGCCACGTGTTTCGCTGCGTAAGGACAACATCGTGCTCCGCGTATTTCGCGATGTGCCCAAGAATTGTTTCTGCGTCGGTGCGGCGAAATTCCTCAATCGATGCGCTGAACCACGCTCGGGAAGAGCGAGCGCGATTAGCTGCTGGTTCGATTGGTCCACGCCGACCAGGTTGCACGGAGACGGGCCTCATGTGAAGCGCCGGTTAGTCTGCCCGTTTGTTGATCAAATGACAACGCGGCGAGCGCGTTGTCACTTCATCCGATCGAAAGTCTTCTGAAGTATCTCCAGGTCGGAGGATTAACCGGATGATGAGTGACCCTCCACAGGCGGGCAGGCATTGTGCGACCAGTGGGAAGAAGTAGGTCTTGCCTTGGCCTTGAGGGGGATGTGACCGGTGACAGGCTCACGCAGAAAGTAGGAAGTAGAAATTATGAAGTAGAAACTCAGCTTCCGCCGGCTTGTGTTGACTTGCAGTAAAACCGGAAGACGCTCACACCTAGATGCGAGTAATCGCCGTCGTTTTTTTGGTGTTGCTCGCCACTCAACCTTCGACTCCGGAGATGTTCGCGGCGGAAACGCATTCGAGTGGCACCGTTCCTTTCATCTTCGATGACAACCGGATCTTTGCGGAAGTGGAGTTCGTTCGACCGGATGGAACGTTGCGCGAAGCGATGGCCTTCGTCGACATCGGTACCCCTCAACTGGTGCTGGAGCAGAGTCTCGGGAAAGAATTGGGAACTGAGAACGCTAGACCGACAGTTTTGCACATCGGTGAACTCGAAATCAGGGTGCCGGCCTCGGAGGTGCAGACCGATACTGACCTGGGCATGACTGGGCCTAACGGGAAACGCACCATGACGGTCGAAGCCGTTTTGCCTGGCAGTGTGATGAAGGATTATCAGGTGGTGCTCGATTATGCCAGGCGTAGCCTAGCGATGGCGAAGCCGGATACCCTTAAGGCGAAAGGCGTGGCAGTGCCTTGCCGGATGAACGCAAAGACCGGCCTGGTGTCGGTGACTGCGAAGATCGAGGGACACGACTATGCCTTGGCGATTGATTGTGGGTCGGCTTACACCTGGATTCGTCATGAGACAGCGGCGCGCTGGATAGCGGAACATCGCGATTGGAAACGAGGAGTAGGCGCTATCGGGGAGGCGAACATGCAAATGCGAGCGAATGGCGCCGAAGCACGCGGCGTTATCTTGCGCTTACCGCAAATGCGACTGGGAGCTTTGTTGCTCGACCAAGTCGGCGCGGTTGGCATCGAGCGGGCTGCTCCGCCGTTACCGCCAGCGCCGGGCGAACAAATTGTTCCTGGTAATTTCTTTGATTGGTACTCGAAGAAAACGCCGGAGCCTGTGATCGGCTGGATCGGCGGCAATGTGCTGAAGGATTTTTGCGTAACGATCGATTTTCCGCGGCGGACAATCTACTTCGAGCGCGAGAACGAGGTTGATGGCAACGATCTGAATCAAGTTGGAATAACTCTTGAGACGCGTGACGGACAGAAAGGATATTTCGTTGCCGCTGTGGCCTTGAAAGACGAACAGCCGACGGTGGACGGAGTCGCAGTCGGAGACAGGCTGATTAAAATTGATGATCTTGATGTAAGCCTCGCCACCCGCGGCGCGATCCTTTGGGCTTTGCACGGCAATCCCGGCGAGACACGGCTGTTGACGTTGGAACGAAACGGCAAAGAATTGAAAGTGACAGCGAAAGTAACCGCGTTTTGAGGTGGCTTGACATTACCCGGCGAAGCGAGCGACATGGATCGCCCGATGAAACCTGACAAGCGCCTCTTCTCCAACGCTCCGGAGGGAACGGCCGCGCTGTTCTTCATTCAGATCTTCGCGACGCTCGGCTTCGCGGTCCTTTACTCGACGCTGGTTCTTTACGCGACGAAGCATCTGCAGCTGAGTACGGTCGCGGCGACAACCTTGATGGGTGTGTTCGGCGCTTTCAACTATGGCCTGCACCTTTTCGGCGGTTACCTGGGCGGGCGCTTTCTTTCGAATCGCAATCTGTTTGTCGGGGGCATGGCCTTGCAGGTCTTCGGCTGCGCCTGCATCGCGACCGGCACACTGGCATTGTTCTACATCGGCCTGGCGCTTTTCCTAACCGGGAGCGGGCTCAACGTTACTTGCATCAACATGATGTTGACGCAGCGGTTCACGCCGGAGGATCCGCGGCGCGAAGGAGCTTTCCTGTGGAACTACGCGGGCATGAATGTCGGCTTCTTCGTCGGGTTCTTTGCGGCCGGTTACTTCCAGGCAACGGAGAGTTACTCGAGTCTTTTCATTTTCGCGACGCTGGGCAACTTCGGCGCCATCGTCCTGGCCGCGCTGACCTGGAAGACGCTGGCTGATCGTAACACCACGCTGCTGGAGACGACGCCGAAGCAATTCCAACTGCGTCAGCTCGCCGGCATCGGCATTCTTATAGGGCTCGTCCCGGTCGTGTGGCTCCTACTACAGCGGCCGGGCATGACTGAGATGTTGATCAAAGGGATCTGCGCGGCGGTGGCGCTGACGTTGATCTACCTGACGCTGCGTCACCCGGATCGTCGTGAACGGCGGAACATGACGGCCTACCTGGTTCTAACTCTAGGTTCGCTAATGTTCTGGTCGCTCTACCAGATGGCGCCAAGCGGCCTGCAGTTGTTCGCAGTTAACAACGTGGACCTGATGGTAGGTAGCGTGAGGATTCAGCCGCAATGGATCCAGAACATCAACACCGTCTGCATCGTGGTGGGCGGGCCGCTGCTCGCGGCGCTCTTCACGCGCATGCGCGCGCGTGGATGGAAGATTGACATACCGAAGCAGTTCGCGGCGTCGCTGCTCCTGATGGCGGTCGCTTTTCTCATTCTCCCGCTCGGGATCAAGCTAGCCGGCGGCGATGGTAAGAGTGCGTTTGTTTGGCTATTCGCGAGCTACGTGTTGCAGAGCATTGGCGAGCTACTCATCTCTCCCATCGGCTACGCCATGATCGGCAAGCTCGCGCCGAAGCAATACCAAGGCGTGATGATGGGTAGCTGGATGCTTGTAACCGGGCTAGCCTCGCTCTTCGCGGGCGATTTCTCGGGCATGATCCCCGAGCCGACTGGGACCACGGCGGTTGCGACCAACCCCGGCTACTCGAAACTTTTCGCTGAGCTCGGTGCCGGTAGTCTCGCGGTCGGTGTCGCGCTGGTCGTGCTAATTCCGTTCCTGCGCAAGTTGATCACTGACAAGGCTGAGGTGACTACGGCGGTAACGCCGGTTCCGGTCGTTCCTGCTGCTTGAGACGCGTTGTTAGGAACACTGCCGGAAATCTTCTGACCTCTGATCAAGAATAACGTTTTCTTCAGGAGTAAGCGCTTCCTTGCCGTCGGGAGCAGTAGCGCATCGAACCAACTCTTGCCGCTCCGCAAAGGACAACTTCGGAATCTCTGCGACTATCTCATTAAGACTCATTTCGCTACTTCATCCGATCAAAGGTCTTCTGAAGTAACTCTAGGTCACTAGCTTGACTCACCTTTTCACGAGTGCTATCGACCCACTTTTTTTCGAGCGCATTCTTTGTAGGTCGATCATTTTGATAGAAGACGCCGAAGACGCCGGGGAAAGGTAAGGTAGCTAGCTTGTAGGCGGCTAGCTCGTCGGTGACGTCGTGTCTTAGCTCGTCCTCGGGAGTGTTATCGTATTTTTTTTCTTCGATGACGGAGAAGGCACCGCCTTTCCTTGGATTAGCCGGATCGAAGGCGCCGGGGAAAAATTCGACGCACTCACTTAAACATTCGATGACGCTGAAGCCCTGATGATCAAAGGCGCGTTCGATCATCTGGATCATGTGATTGACCTGGCTGGCATGGGTGCGCGCAATGAAGGTGGCGCCGCCGCAGATGAGTTTTTTCATCGGGTTAACCGGCTGGTCGATGGCGCCTTGCGGGTCGGTCTTACTCTTGAAGCCGATAGGACTAGTAGGTGAGGTCTGCTTCTTGGTCAGGCCATAGACGAAGTTGTCCATGATGACGTAGGTCATGTTGATGTTCTTGCGCGCGCCGTGGTCGAGATGGTTGCCGCCGATGCTGAAGCCGTCGCCATCTCCGCCGAAGAGGAAGACGTGTAAGTCGGGCCGGGCCAGGCTGACGCCGCTAGCTAGAGGAACGGCGCGGCCGTGGATGAAGTGGGCGCCGTAGCCATTGACGAAATAAGGAAAGCGCGAGGAACAGCCGATCCCGGCGAGGGTAACGATCTTTTCGTGATCGAGCTGGCGTTTCTCGAGGACTTTGTAATAGCAGGCGAGGACGGCGAAGTCACCACAGCCGGGACACCAGGTGGGGTGATCGGCGGTGATGGCTTTCTTGGTGAGCTTCTCGCGGACGAGCTCGGGCGGGGCGGTTTCGATGGAGGTGGCGTGGGTGATTTCTTCGGTGGGCATGGTGAAATTAGTTGTTAGGGCGCTGGCGCAGTTGTTTGCGAATCCACTTCGGGTCGCGGCGAAGATCGAGAATGGCAGCGACGAGCGTGTCGTTGCCGCGTTCCCGGTAATAAATTCCGAAGCGGAAGCGAGAACCTAACATTCGAAAGAATCCAAAGTGTTGAGTATGGACGCCGCTGAGCTGATGAAGCACGAGAATGTCCGCAGTGATCGACTCGGTGAAGTAATCGCCGATCCCTTGCTGTTGCGCGTCGTAGAAGTCTCTCGCTTGTTCAATATCTTCCGCTGCCTCTTCAAGGATAATAACTTTTCTCAACGACGTAAACGCTCTTTCAGCTCATCGATGGTTAGGAACTTTGCTTCACCCGAGTCGATCTTGGCTGCGCGTTGCGCGAGAATTTCGCCATGCCAGGCCGGCGATTCGATTTCGTCCTTGTTCTCGATGGAGTCCCAAAAACACATGGCGAGCTCGAAACGCTCCGCATCAGTTAGCCGCGTCAGCTCCTCCTTGATCTCGGTCACGCTCATTTTTGATTCGCTTCGCCGGAGCCACTAACGGCAACCGCGGCGTCTTCGGCTCGTTCGCCCGGCGGATGTTTGGAATGGTCTTGAGTGCCGGCGGACGCCTTCGCGGCTTCGGTGCCGAGTTTAGTGGGGGTAGCGTCGCCGGCTTTTTCGGCGCGCTCGGAGATCTGCGCTTCGGCGCGGTTAGTCGCAGTGGCGGTGCTAGGGGCGCGATTGGCGGACGAGCCGTTCGCTCGCGCGCCGTTTGTGCCTAACGAGTCAAGGGAAACGCCGGCCAGGATTTCTTTTACACGATAGGTCAGGCCGTCGGTTTTCGTCAGGCTCTGGATCTTCGGCTCGCAGTAGCGCGCACGCAAAATGGTCGCGAGCTGGCCGAAGCCGTAAACGCCCTGGTCGTTCATCTCCACGACGACGATGCGTTTGAATTTCGCGAAGATTTTTTCGAGGCTGTTCGGCAGCGGATGAATATGGCGCAGGTGAATTGCGGCCAGCTTTTCGCCCGCCTCGCGTCCTTTCTTCACCGCGTCATGGATTGGTCCGTAAGTCGAACCCCAGCCGACGAGTAGCAGGTCGCCTTCGGACTCACCGTAGATTTCCGGCACCGGAATTTCGTCGGCCAGCTTTTGCAATTTCGTCCGGCGCTTGGCGGTCATCGCCATGTGTAATTTCGGGCTGCCGGTTGGATGGCCCATCTCGTCGTGCTCGAGGCCGGTGACGAGCGGATATTTCCCGTCGAGCATGCGCGCGCCGGGCGGGATGTGCTGCGTAATGCGGTTGAGGTCGTAAGGCTTCGCACTTTCGCGCGGCGAGAGGTCGAGCTTCGGATCGATCATGAGCTCGGCCAGCTTCGGTTCGTCGAACGCTTCGATGCGCGTCGCGATGGAGCTATCGCTCAGGATGAAAACGGGCGTGCTGTATTTGCGGGCGATGCGCGCGGCTTCGATCGCGATGTAGAAACAATCCTCCACATCTTTCGCCGCGAGCACGACGCGCGGGCTGTCACCGTGCCCGCCGTAGATGGCCTGGAAGAGATCGCTCTGCTCAACGTTGGTCGGCAGGCCGGTGCTCGGGCCGCCACGTTGCACATTGATAATAATGAGCGGCATCTCGGCCATCGACGCCCAGCCGATCGCTTCGGTTTTCAGCGAGATGCCAGGACCGGCACTGCCGGTGACGGCGAGATAGCCGGACAACGAAAAGCCGAGCGCGGTGGAAACGGCCGCCAGTTCGTCCTCCGATTGCACGAAAAGGCCGCCGTATTTCGGCAGCTCGCTCCGCAAAATTTCCATGACCGACGACCATGGCGTGATCGGATAACCCGCGCCGTAACGCACGCCGCCCGCGAGCAATCCGTAGGCGAGCGCCTGGTTGCCATCCATCGTGATCTGCGCGCGTCCGCCGGGGCGTGGGACGTGATCGAATTTGTAGAGCTTGGAGAGAACGTTGCCGACCGGATACGCATAGCCCGCGGTGAAGGCCATGATGGCGGTGTTGACGATGCTCTCGTCTTTGCCAGCGAATTTTTCCTTGATCAGCTTCGCCAGCTTCTCTACGTCGAGGTTAAAAACCTTGGCAATCAAGCCGAGGACGAAAATGTTTTTGCCCTTGTCCTTCGCCGTCCCGCCGAGCGCCTCGACGGTGAGGCCGGTGATCGGAACGCCGACATAAACGAAACGTCGGTCATCGAGATTCGGCTCGACGTTATCCGAATCGTAAAGGAGAACGCCGCCCTCCTTCAGGAAGTCGATGTGGTCCTGATAACTGTGCTGATAAAACGCGACGAGGAAGTCGGCTTCGTCGCCCGCGGAAAGGACTTCGCCGGTGCCCATGCGCACTTGAAAAATCGACGGGCCGCCCGAAATCGTGGACGGGATCGTCATGTAAGTCATGACATCCTGATCACTGCGGCCGGCGAGCCGCGCTAGAAAAGCGCCGACGCTCTGGATTCCGTCCTGCGAATTTCCCGCCAGCCGAATTACGGCGTCGTTGATATGTTCCGGCCGCAGATCGGCACGCTCGTTCGGCGGCGCGCCATTCGGCTCCGATTTTTGCACCGCGGTGATGTCGGGATTGTTGAGTTCGCCCATGTTAAAGTGGACAAACAATCTCAGGCAATATTCCCGTCATTGCCAGAGCAAATGCGGAGATCGCGCACGCTTTGATCGATCAACGATCTCGCGGAAAAAGCGCGCGCCCGGGGTTGTGACCGGGATTATCTCCCGGTCACTCCCAAGATTCGGAAACCTCGGGATGTTCCCCCCAGAACATTTGTGTGCGCTAAAGTTTGATTTCCTTCGGCGTGGGCGAAGCGACGCTCATTATTTCAAACTTCGAGCGGCAAATCGATACGGAAAATTGTGCCGCGTTCACTGCTTTCAACGGCGATCGTTCCGTGATGCGCTTCCACGACTGATTTGCTGATCGCTAATCCAAGTCCGTTGCCGTTCGCTTTACCGTGCGTCATGAATGGCTCGAAAAGACGCGGCAACAATTGCGCGGGAATGCCGCAGCCGGTGTCGGAAATTTCGAAACGCAATTGTTTCTCGATGCGCTTGACCGCGAAACGCAAAATCTTCTTTTCCGAATCGATCATCGCTTCGCGCGCGTTGCGGATCAGGTTGCACAAGACGCGCAGCAGACGGTTGCGATCGACCGAAATGCAATCGTCGTAAAGCACTTCGATGTGCACGTTGATCGCCGGCCGGCAGCGCGCGAAATCGGCCTGCAAATCGTGCACCAGTTCGCCGATCTGCACCGGCTCGAGCGCGAGCCGCGTTTTGCCGCGCGAGAAATCCATCAGCTCGCGCGTCATGATTTCCATTTTGCCAACCGCCTCGCGAATCAGCCGGGCCATGTTCTGCGTGGTGCTGTCTTCGTTCTGCCCGCGAATGACTTCACACGCGCCGAGAATGGACGCGATCGGGTTGGTCATGTCGTGCACGATCGAATTCATGGTCGTGCCGATGAGCGCCAGCCGCTCGTTGCGCATGATCTCTTCGATGAAATGCTGATTGTTATGCCGGAGCCGTTTCGTCACGGCTTTGGTGAAATTGTTGAGCACCGTTTCCGGCGCCAGGCGCAAAAGTAAATCCCAACCGGGCCGCGCCATTCGCCCGAGTACGACCGGACCGGCGGCGGCGGCTTGCGCGGAACGCTTGCTGCGATCGACCAGCGCCATTTCGCCGAAAAAATCTTCTTCCATCAAAAAAGCCAGCGTCTCTTGCTGACCGGCGCGGCCTTTCTTGGAAATTTTTACCGAACCCTTCGCGATCAGATAAAGGGAATCGCCCGCTTCATTTTCTTCGAAAATAATTTCGCCCGAGGCGCAGTGGAATATTTCGACATGCGTTACGACCTGACGAAAAAGTTCGCCGTCAATTCCGATGAAGAGGTGATTGTTCTGAAAACACTCGTGCTCGGACAGATTGAAAGACAATGCTCCGGCGCTGTCCTCCTTTTCGATGCGAATAATGTTCTGCAGCGGCATGGCGGAAATCCCCAGGCATAGCTAAGCAGCAGCCGTGCCCTCTTATAAGCCTGTTACGGGATAAATCGCGCGGATTGCCCATGGTAACTGCCTAGTAATGAATGCCTTTCTCCGCCGCCTCTTTGCGAATCGTCTGTGCGATTTCCGAATCAAAGCTGTCGCCTTTGCCGGCGGCGGCCAGTCGCTTCGTTTCCGCGGCAATATAATCGGCGCGCTTTTGCGAAATCTCTTCGATCTCTTTTTGCAAAGTCGTTCGTTCCTCACGCGCTTTCGTGACCCGTTTGTCCAAATCCGCGCGACTTAGTGTTTGGAATTCCGCTGGCAGATTTTTCTGATCGATTTTCTCTAACGTGATCTCGTTGTTCGCGAGTGCGTCGATTAATTCGCCCATGCCTTGCACAGATTTTTTCGTGCGCATGTTAAAGCTGAGCCGATCCGCTGCCGCCGGCGCTGCAGCCATTTCGGCGACAGCTTGTTTCGCCATCACTTCGCGGCGAACTCCGGCATCGCCGTACGGAATCAAGGTCGAACCCATTCGCTTGTTTAGTTCCGCCAGCTTCGCGTCCATCGACGTCGCGACTACAGCCATGTTCCCCGATTGCGCGATCGCGGCGTAACTGCCTTCCGACAACATGGCGATCTCTTTCCAGATCGGCGTCGTCTCTGTGATCGCCCCGCACTGCACGGTGTTGATGATCAAATCCTTTTTCGCCGCCGCGCGACAAAGCTCTGGGTACTTCGGACCGTCCGCGTAATCCATGTGCGGCGGCGCATCGCCGACGAGAAAGATGATTTTCAAAACACCGCGATCGTCGCTCCACTTCATCTTGTTAATCGCCTCATCGAGCCCTTCGTTCACGCTCTCCGGCATGTCGCCGCCACCACCGGCTTGGAGCGCCGTCAGATGCGCGTACATCGCGTCGATGTCATCCGTCATCGGGAACGATTTCACGATGTATTCGTCGCCGCGGTCGCGATAACCAACCAAGCCGATCTTCAATTCCGGCGTCGGCTTGGCGCTGATCATGTCGTTAGCGATCGACCAGATTTTTTGTTTCGCGCCTTCGATCAGTCCGCCCATCGACCCAGTCGTATCGAGGACGAAACAAACTTGGATGCGCGGCTTCTTGGTCTCGTTAGGCTTTTCCGTCTCGGCGAGCGTCGAGCCCGCGATCAAGAGGCTTAATAGTGCAGTAGTTATTTTCATAGTTTGGATTCCGTTAGTCGGTGATTTCGTAAACGGTGTCGCCGAGCGCGACCTGGACGTTCTGTCCGAGCGCGAGCCACGGGGCCGCTTCGGGATGTTTTTGGAGAAGCGCGAAGTAATCTTCGGAGTTGAATTGAACGCGCTGGCGTTTCGTTAGGCTCTGAGCGTTGGCATCGACCCAGTCCTTGCCGTTCTGGAAAAACGCGCGGCCGTTCACGAATTTCGATTGCTGCGTGTATTGCGCGACGCGCGCCGTGTTTGACGACTCGTTAGGCGCCGCAGCTGCGGCAAAACCGCGATTGGATTCCGAAACTGCACCGGCAATCGCGGCTGGGGCTTGTGCGGCGTATTTGAACAGATTCTGACTGCGCGCGTTCGCCACGCCGTCGTCGCCTTCCTTTTTGTCTTTGAAACCGCTCCAGGCTTTTGCGACCTCGCGACGCGTGGCCGTGTCGGCTGTCATTTCCTGGAGGGAACGTTGCGCAATCGGCACGCGCCGTTTGTCTTCGTCTTCGACAATCAAATACGCGGTGTAAGGCGTGACAATTCCATACTTTCGCGCCAGCTCGGTGGTTTCCTCGCGCAGCTCGGTCGTTTCACCGTGAAGGCGAATTTCATCGAGCAGAAATCCGACCCGTCGCGTGGCCCACAAACGCAGCACGAAATCGTTCGCGCTGCTGCGATCGTCGAACTTCACTTTGTAGATAAAGGTTTGTTCGCGACCATTCGTTAGGCCGGTGAGTTTCGCTTCCACCTCACCGCTGCCGTTATAACGACCGGCGAGCACGAGCTGATCGCCTTTGAACAAATCGGGCAATTCTGCCGGATACATTTTGCTTGTGCGCACACCGCCGCTGAATTCGAGCCGAAGATTCGTCAGCGCCGGTTCTTTGATGCGGGTGAAGAAATTCGAGACCTTCACTTCCAGGTCTTCATTCGCGAGCACATATTGGCTGAAGGCGCGTGTGCTCTCCGCGATTTGGTCGAGCAACTGCGTGTTCACATCGGAGCCGATGCCGAAAGAAAAAATGCGCGCGTCGCCGGCCTTCTTCACGCGCGACAAGATTTCGTCCGGATTACGCGTGCCAACCGTCGGCAAACCGTCGGTCAGGAAAATAACAACGAATGGCCTTTCACTTTTTCCTTCACGAACTTTCAGAGCGTGATCGAGGGCATTGTCGATCGCGGTGCCGCCGATCGGTTTCAGATCCGCGATAAAATCCGAAGCGCGTTTGCGATTGTCGCGATTCGCATCAACCAGTTTTCCGAGAAGCGTTTCGCTTTCGGTCGAGAAACGCACGATCTCGAAACGATCATCCGCGTTTAGATTAGAGACGCAAAACTCTAGCGCCTTCTGCGCTTGCGTGAGTTTCGCTCCCGCCATTGAGCCGGATGTGTCGACGACGAACACGACATCTTTCGGCGCGGGTTTCGTATCGCTCGTCACGGTCGGCGCAGCGAGAAGAAGAAAATATCCGTCGTCGCTGTCCGGCTTCTGCGTGATGAGATTCAATCCGACATCACGCGCTTCCGTGCTGAAAACGAGCTGGAAATCCGTGTCCGGCTTTTCTTCCTTCGCTTCGTAACCGATGACCGCGCGGTTCGCGCCGTCGCGTTTGATCTCGACCTTGTGACTCGGTGAATAGATCGACGCGAGCGGCTGCGCCGTTTTCACTTCCACCTTCACGCTCAAATCCTTGATCGGGCGCGACGAAAACTTTTCCGTGCTCAGCGGATAGAGATAAGTGATCGCGCCGGTGTCCGAACGGAGCAGCTCGGTGTAAGAAATCTTGATCGGCTTGCGGCTATGTGGCTCGATCGGAAAAATGCGGACTTTGAAAAGATCGCGACCCGCGTATTCGAGCAGCGCCGGATCGCGCATCGTGCGCACGATGTCTTCGTAAATCTTGCGCGCTTTATCAGCCGGCAGCAGCTCCGCCTCCATCATCTTGCCGCCGATCTCCATCGAAAACTTGTCGATGTGCGCACCCTTCGGCACCGGAAACATATAAGTGCCTTCGAGTCGCGCATCGTTCGGGTTGTAGAACTCCTGATCGATCGATGTGACCGCCACTTGCCCGTCGATTTTCACATCGACGTGATGGGAACTCACCTCCAGCGGCGCGAATGGGTAATGCGGATAAGGCGGCGGAGGCAGAATCGGCGGCCGCTCGACGATGATGAAACCGTCGCCGCGCGCCTGCGAAAGAATGCCTAACGAGAGGATGAGGCCGAGGAGCCATTTTGCGTTCATGCAGAGTTAGTCGGCAGCCGCAAGAAAATGCTCCCGCTAATTTTTCAGATGGACGCGATTTGAACGCGCGTCCTTAGTGAGGCATCTATCTGCCAGCGTGAGCGAATCCGAACTCGTCGATCGATGCCGCCGCGGTGAGGCGGAGGCGTGGGACGCTTTGTTCGACAAATATTACGGCGTGGTGGCGCGTTTCGTTTTCCAACTTTCCGCTGACTTCAATCACGAAGACACCGAGGAAATTTGTCAGGAAACTTTTGTCTCGGTCGTGCGGAATCTCTCGTCGTTCCAAGCGAAGAGTTTGTTACAAACCTGGCTGCTGCGCATCGCTTCGAACAAGGCGATGGATTTTCGCGCCAAAGCCCATGCCGCTAAACGTGGAGGAACTGCCACGCACGTTTCGTTGAATGGCTCGGATGATCCGACGATCGATCCACCTTCCCCGCGTCCCGCTCCGGACGCGGCGTTACTCACGGCAGAAGATTTTGCACTCGTTAGGCAAAGTCTCGACCGACTCGATGCACCCTGTCGCGAGATCATCGAGTTGCGTTACTACGGTGATCTCGCCTACGACGAAATCGCCTCCGAGTTGCGCCTTAATCCAAAAACCGTCAGCTCACGGTTGAGCAAATGTCTCGATCGACTCGGTGCGATTGCGAAACAAATTTTCCCGCGCGAGCGATCTTTTGCCGTCTAATGAATTAGAGTCATGCCGCCCGAACCAAAGAAACCAATCGAGGAATTGCTGGAGGCATCAGCGCGGGCGCGGCGCGCAGAGTTCGGTCTCGATCTACAAATGCCGAATCCGATGCGGGCGCATTTGCACGAAAAGATCGCGCGCATCAATCGCAGTGAAGAGCCGAAAGAGCGGCGCACCTGGTTGGCAAGTTTCTGGCCGCAAATTTCTTTGGCTACGGCTGTGGCTGCGGTAATCATCACGGGATCAGTTCTCTGGGTTCGCACGACCACGAAAGAAACGAGCGCGCCGATGCAGTTGGCCATGAGCGCGCCGGAGTCAGTGCCGAAAGACGCCACCGCGGCGTTGCGCTCACTCGATGTCCCGCAGATCGATCAACTAGAAAAAAGCGAAGATGCGAAAGTGGCCGACGCACGAATCGCGGCGGAAGCCCCAGCCGAAACTGCCTCAAATCTCGCCGGAACGGGGGAAGTGAAATCTCTCAAAGAGGTCGCACGCGCGCCGGCGGCCGCAAAAGCGGCGGCGCCCGTCATTGCTCGTTCGTTGACGAAAGAACACCAGGGGGCTGCCTCGAATTTGTCGAAACGTTTCTCACAAAATGTTGCTGGCAAAATCGGCGCTCGCGGCGACTCACGATTGAAGCAACGGGCGAATGTCTTGAAGACATTCGATGTCCAGCAGGAGGGCGACAAAATTCGCGTGGTGGATGAGGACGGTTCCACCTACACCGGCAAACTGGAACAAATCACGCAAAACGATCGCCGCAGTCTCGCGCAGAAAAATCAGCAGCAGAACTTTGCTGCTCAACCTGCAACCGCGACCCAGCCGGGGGAAGCGAATGAGTCTAACGAGTACTTCTTCCGCGCTGCGGGCTTCAACTCCAGCTTGAAAAAGAATGTGGTGTTCGAAGCAAACTACGTTGCGACGCCCGCTGAAAATCAACAAAACACCGCGAGCAAAGAAGACCGGCGCAATGAACAGAATCAATCGCGCATCGTTGGCACGGCCAGGATTCCAGGCGAGCCGCCGGTCGAAGTCGATGCCGTCTCGTTCGCGCGCTGATGCGAGCGATGCGTTCTGGCTCACTGGCGCGGCCGTTCTAATTCCGTAGCTTTTTGATATCAGCCGGTTCTTTCGAGATCGCTCGGAGGCGGGCCATTTGTTGGCGCGGGAATTAAGCGCGTACGAGAATTGTGCCGACGCGCTGGTGCTCGGCCTGCCGCGCGGTGGTGTGCCGGTTGCAAGCGTCGTCGCGAGAGAACTATGTCTGCCCCTCGACGTTTTCGTGGTGCGGAAGCTCGGCTTGCCCGGTTATCCCGAGCTGGCGATGGGCGCGATTGCCAGCGGCGGCGTGCGCTCGCTTAACTCCGAGGTGCTCACCTCGCTCGATGTGCCCGATGATATTTTTGAAGAAATAACCGCGCGCGAACAAGAGGAAGTGACGCGGCGCGAACGAGCCTATCGCGGGGAACGGCCGCCGCCGGACGTGGCGGGCAAGACGATAATTCTGGTCGACGACGGAATCGCCACCGGCTCGACCATGATCGCGGGGGTGCGCGCGCTCGAGCAACAAGACGCGGCGCGGATCGTCGCCGCGGCCCCAGTCATCGCGACATCGACCTATCCGCAGATCAAGCGCGTGGCCGACGAGGTGGCAGCGGTTTTGATCTCCGATGAATTTGGCGGGGTCGGCAGTTTTTACGAAGATTTTTCGCAGACGACTGACGACGAAGTGCGCGCGTTGCTTCGTTCGCCTAACGAATGCTTTCGCGGAGACGATCGATAAACGGACACTGCGTGGGTTTGATTTTCTCGCGCGCGATTGCTTCAGGGAAAAATTCCGCACGATCAATTTCCGGGAATTCCTGTTGGCGACCGGAACGCGGCGGCCATTCCAAACGGAAGGTGTTTGATTTGTGAGCGAATGCTTTCGGCAGATCGCCTTCGATGGCCCAGGCGTGCACGATCTTTCCCCCTTTCTGTTGGATGAAACCGAGCGGCAAAAACTCACCGGAAGGCACTGCCGTTCCCAACTCCTCCCCGAATTCGATCTTAGCCCGGCTGAGCAAATCCTCGCCGGACTCGGCTTCGCCTTTCGGAATAGTCCAGGCGCCGGCGTCCTTTTTTTTGAAAAAAGGACCACCGGGATGCGCGAGAAGAAACTCCAGTTCACCGGCGCGCTGACGGAAAAGTAATAAACCCGCGCTTGTTTTACCCGCTTTCACTCGTTAGGCATTTATGAACGCAGCATGGCTCCGAGCAAGGCCAATCCACATCGTGAGATCGAGCGAAAATTTTTGCTCAAGCGTTTGCCGACTGACCTAACGAGTTATCCGCACGCCGAAATCGACCAGGGTTATCTGGCGGTGGAGGAAAGCGGATTGCAAGTACGCTTGCGCAAAAAAGGGGAAGCACTCTCGCTCACTTTCAAACGGGGAAAGAGCAACGAACGCGAAGAACGCGAGATCCGACTGAGCGCGGAACAATTCGACGCGCTTTGGCCGGCGACGGAAAGACGGCGTTTGAGCAAGGTGCGTTACGACGTGCCGTGGCGGGAGTGGACGGTGGAGGTGGATATCTACAGCGGCCGCCATGAAGGAATGATCGTAGCGGAAGTGGAATTCACTGACGAAGAAAGCTGCGCGGATTTCATCGCGCCTGATTGGTTCGGCGCGGATGTGACCGGCGACGCGCGCTATAGCAACGTGCTCATGGCGCTTTCGTAGTCTGCGCCAGCGCGGCATCCACGGCGGGCGGAAAAATTTCCCCGACATCGCCTTCGAGACGCAAAGAAACACGCGGATCGCCGTCGTGTTCTGTGGGGCCGCGATTGATGATGACGTATGGCACTTTCCGCTCTGCCGCGATGAGCGGAATCGCCGCCGCCGGATAAACCGACAAAGTAGAACCAAGCGCGACAACGAGATCGGCTCGCGCCGCGGCAGCTTCCGCGCGAGCGATCACGGCCGGATCTAAATTTTGGCCAAAGCTGATCGTCGCCGGCTTGAGGAATCCACCGCATTCGCACAACGGTGTGATGCGATGGGCCCGAAAAAATTCGAAGTGCGGTCCAGGATCGCTGCGCTTGTGGCAACGCACGCATTCGATCTGTGCGTTCGTTCCGTGCAGCTCAACAATTTTTTCCGTGCTGTTCCCGGCTAACGAGTGCAAACCGTCAATATTCTGCGTGACTAACGAGAGCAATTTGCCCGCGCGCTCCAGTCGCACGATTGCTTCGTGCGTCGCATTCGGTTGCGCGTCGCGAAATGCTTCCCAGCCTTCGAGCTTGTAATCCCAATGCTGGATCCGCGCCGCTTCCGAGGTCATGAAGTCCTGGAAATAAACCGGCTTGCGTCGCGTCCAAACGCCGTGCGGTCCGCGAAAATCGGGGACGCCACTGTTAGTGGAAATCCCTGCGCCGGTAAAAATTAAGGTCTCGTTAGACCGGCGAAGATAATCGGCTAGATCCAGAGCCGAAACTAGACGCCGCTCGGCATGCCTTCCGGCTTAGGACCGGCTTTTTCGTTCAAGGCCTGGGTGAATTCCTGCAGGCTGGAAACGATCTGCGGCGCCTTGGTCAGCACGGTGCTGGCGAGCTTTTCCGAATAATCAGGCCGACGCTGCGACATCTCCGAGAGCGCCATCATAACGGCGAGGGCGTTGTTAATGGAATGCTTGATCTCGCTGAATTTCTTCTGCAGCACGACCAGCTCTTCCTGGGAAATTGTGTGTTCTTGATCAGTCATATTCGAGGCGAAAGGGCTGGAGAAACGGAGCAGTGATGCTTAACTGAAAGGTTCGACCTTTCTCGTTAGAATGCCAGCGGAAACTATTAAGATTAGCGGCGCGCGCCAGCACAATCTCAAGAATCTCCATCTTGAGATTCCGCGGGAAAAGCTGGTCGTGATCACGGGCCTGAGCGGCTCGGGGAAATCGTCGCTCGCCTTCGACACTCTCTACGCCGAGGGGCAACGGCGTTATGTCGAGAGCCTCTCGGCTTACGCCCGGCAATTTCTCGATCAAATGGAAAAGCCCGACGTCGATTTTATCGAGGGGCTTTCGCCGGCGATCGCGATTGAGCAGCGGAGTGCTGGCGCCAACCCGCGCTCGACCATCGCGACGACCACGGAGATTTACGATTACCTCCGCGTTCTCTTCTCCGCGGTCGGACAACCGCATGATCCGGTCACTGGTCAGCCCATTCACCGGCATACTTCACAGCAGATTGTCGACCAAATCCTTGCCTACGAAGCAGAAACTAAAATCATTTTGCTGGCACCGCTCGTGCAAAATGAGGCCGGCGAATTCCGCGATGTTTTGGAGAAGGTCAAACGCGAGGGATTCGTCCGCGTGCGGGTGGACGGCGAAATTCTGGACCTGTCGCAACCTGATCCGATTCGACTTAAAAAAACCGGACGTCACACCATCGAAGCGGTGGTGGATCGGCTCGTCATTCGGGACGGAATTCGGACGCGTTTGGCCGATTCGGTTGAGACAGCGCTGAAGTGGGGGGCCAACAAAATCGTCGTGCTGCAGCAGGCGAAAGACATGCCGGAAAAATGGACGTCAGTTCGCTACTCGACCGATTATGGGAGCCCCGACGGCAAGTTCTCGTTAGGCGAACTGACCCCGAAACATTTCTCGTTCAACAGCCATTTCGGCGCTTGTCCGACGTGTCACGGACTCGGCACGGAAATGGTGGTCGAACCGGAGTTGATGATCACGGATCAGGAAAAATCGCTCGCGGATGGCGCGATCGTTCCGTGGCGGCGCGGGACAAAACGCATGCAGGCTTATTACAAAACGCTGCAAACCGCGCTGGTGAAACATTTCAAGGTCGACGATTTTCTCCCCTACGGCGATTTGCCTAACGAGTTCAAGACCGCGCTTATTCACGGCACAGGCGAGGAACCGATCCAGATGAGTTTCGGCGCCAACGGTAAATCCGAGAAGAACGCGAAACCGTTCGAAGGATTGGTTCCGCAAATGCAGCGGCTCTACGAAGAAACGGAGAGCGAATTCACCCGCAATCGCATCCGCGCTTTCATGACTCGCGTCCCGTGTCACGTTTGCAAAGGCGCGCGGCTTAAGCCGGAAATTCTCGCGGTCACGATTCGTGCCGACGAAGAGCACACCGCGCCGCGGCCTACAACAAACCGCGCACAATCCGATGTAGGCCGGGTCTCCCGACCCGGCGGCGTGCGATCGTCCAAGGAACTAAACATTCACGAATTTTCAGAACTGACGGTTACGACGGCGGAGCAATTCGTTAGGCAATTGGCGCTTACGGAACCGCAGCGTTTCATCGTCACGGACGTCTTGCGCGAGATTGAATCACGTTTGCAATTCCTCCTCGAAGTCGGTCTCGATTATCTCACCCTAAATCGTGAAAGCGGCACGCTCTCCGGCGGCGAAGCGCAACGAATCCGGCTCGCGACCCAAATCGGTTCGGGACTGGCCGGCGTCCTTTACGTGCTCGACGAACCAAGCATCGGTTTGCATCAACGCGACAACGCGCGCCTGCTCGGCACGCTGCGTCGTCTGCGCGATCTCGGCAATTCTGTCATCGTGGTCGAGCACGATGAAGAAACGATTCGCGCGGCCGATCACATTATCGATCTCGGACCCGGCGCCGGTCCGCGCGGCGGCGAGTTGGTCGCCCAGGGAACACTCGAGGAAGTTTTGCGGGGGAAAAATTCTCCCACGGCCGATTACCTCGCAGGACGAGCGCGAATCGAAATTCCGAAAAAACGCGTGGTGCCGCGCACGCCGGTGGGCGCGACAGAAGGCTGGCTGACCTTGCGCGACGCGAGCGCAAACAATCTCAAGAATGTCACGGCGGCGTTTCCGCTTGGCTGCCTCACCTGCGTGACCGGCGTTTCCGGTAGCGGGAAGTCGACTTTAGTGGATGACACATTGCGCCGCGCGCTCTTCCGTTTCTTTTACAACTCGAAAGACAAACCCGGAGCGCACGAACGTTTGCTCGGGCTCGATCAACTCGACAAGGCGATCGTAATCGATCAGACCGCGATCGGTCGCACGCCGCGCTCGAATCCGATTACTTACACCGGCGCGTTCACCCCCATTCGTGAACTGTTCAGCCAGCTGCCCGCCGCGCGCATACGCGGCTACGATGCGGGCCGTTTCAGCTTCAATGTCAAAGGGGGCCGGTGCGAGAATTGTGAAGGCGGCGGCTTGATCAAAGTCGAGATGCATTTCCTGCCCGACGTTTATGTGGAATGCGAAGTCTGTCGCGGGCAGCGTTACAACCGGGAAACACTTGAAATCACTTTCAAAGGAAAAAATATCGCCGACGTCTTGAATTTGACCGTGGACGAGGCGGCGCGATTTTTTCGGACCGTTCCCGCAATTTCCGACAAACTGGTAGCGCTTCTCGACGTTGGTCTCGGGTACCTGCGGCTGGGCCAGGCGGCCACGACTTTGTCCGGCGGCGAAGCGCAACGCGTCAAGCTCGCGACCGAGCTGGCCAAAAAAGCGACCGGCCGCACAATATATATATTGGATGAGCCGACGACCGGTTTGCATTTTGCCGACATCGAGAAACTGCTGCAGGTCCTGATGAAGTTGCGCGACGCTGGCAACACGCTGGTCGTGATCGAACACAACCTCGAGATGATTAAATGCGCCGATTGGGTCATCGACATGGGCCCGGAAGGCGGCGAGCGCGGCGGGCGCATCGTCGGCGCCGGCACGCCGGAAAAGATTGGCGCGATTGCGGAAAGTCATACCGGTCAATACTTGCAACCGCTCTTGAATGGAAAATGAGGCCGCGCCTTTGTATTTCGTGCTGCGCGTTTCTTGCACTCGTTAGGCAATTCTGCGCGGCAGATCTGACGAGCGCGACACAACCGCTGATCGACGGTGTGCCGCAGGTCGCAGTCGTCAGGCTGCGTGCGTTCCTCGAACAGCATCCCGCCGAAGAGGAAAAACGGGCAGCTATTTTGAAACTGGCACAAGCACTAACCGCGGCAGATCAGCCTAACGAATCGCTCTCCATGCTGGATGACTCGAGCGTGCGCGATCTGCCGGCCGCGAATTTTCTGCGGGGACAATCTCTGGCTGCGCTCTCGCGTTGGGATGAGGCACTGCCGTTTTATGAAAAGCTGGCGGACGATCCGAAATCTCCCTTCCAGGCGGAAGCAATTCTTGGGCGGGCAGAAACTTTGCGTGCTCTCGGGCGAATCGACGACGCATTGCAGGCTTACAACCTTATTGCGCGCGATCCGCAGTGGAATGTGCGCGCCCATTTTCGCGCCGCTGAGTTACTGCTCGCGAAAAACGACACACTCGCCGCAGCGCGCGAACTCAATTCTTCCGAGGCGAAATCCGCCGGGGATCGAAAAGAGCTACGCTATTTGCGCGGCTGTGTCGAAATGCAGTTCGGAAATAAAAAACGCGCGACGACACTCTTCGCCTCCATCCTGAAAAGTCCGCAGGGCGCGACGCATTCGCTTCTGCTCGCCACGCTTTTTGCCATCGCGGATATGCATCTACGGGCGAACACGCCCGATGCCGGCGATGATTTTCTGGAAGAGTTCACCGAACGGCATCCGGACGATAGCAACCTGCCGGCGATTTTCGCCAAGCTCGATCAACTCTACGCGGCGGAACGGCGACAAGGCCGACACGACCTCGGTCGTTGGGCGCACGATCCTGCGCAGCCGCGCCGCGCGCTAGCCCAATGGTATCTGGCCCGAGCGGAACTTCGTCTGCGACGGCGCGATATTGCGTTGCAGATTTTCGATGAACTGCGCGCGCAACATCCCGCCATCCCCGAATTGGCCGGAGCGTTTCTGGAGAATGCGCAACTATTGCTAGAGGACCATCGCTTCGAAGCTGCCACTGCGGCACTTGAAGTCGCGCGTTCGCTCCATGGTGGCCGCGAGGTCGAAGAACGAATCGGGTTTCTCGCGGGTCGACTTGATTACGCCGCCGGAAACTTTGAGGTGGCGGCGATGGATTTTCAGCGCGTCGCGTTGATCTCAAAAAAACATTCCAGCGCCGCCTTGCTAAACGAATCGTTTGCCGCGTTACGAGCCGGCGATGGCGCGCAACTGGCCGCGGCCAATGAGCAATTAAAAGAAGCGGATGCGGCGACGCGCGGCGAAGTGGGGTTGGAACAAGCGCTCGCGCAGGCCGGGCACTCAGAGAAAAATGCGCCCGATTTGCTGCGAAATTTCATAACGAATTTCCCCAAGCATCCGCGGATTTCGGAAGCGTGGGTCGCATTGGCTGAACTCGCCTTTCACGCTTCCCCGCCACGCCTGGACGAGGCGCGGCAGGATCTGAAACATGCCGCCGAAAGCCCGCCAACGGCGGCCGCACAGGAACGGAGTGAGTATCTCGCGATTTGGATCGAAGAAGCTGCGGTCCCGCCTAACGAGACCAAAGTCATCGACATCGCCAATGAATTTCTGCAAAAATATGCCGATTCTTCAGTGGCTAACGATGTCCGCCTGAAGCTGGCCGAGATTTATTATCGCCGTCAGGATTTCGCCAGCGCCCAAACCCAATTCACTTTGTTGGCGCAACAGAATCCGAACGGTCCGCTCGCAGAGAAAGCGCAATTCTTCTCCGCGCAATCCGCGCGCCAAAGCATGGCCGTGGGCGGGCTCGAGCGCGCACTGACTCTCTTTGACGAAGTCGTGAAGAAGAATGGCGAATTGAAATGGGCCGCGCGTAACGAGCAGGCGGTCATCGAACGAAAACTGGCCAAGAACGCTGACGCCATGACGCTTTACGAAGAAGTGTTGAAAGGCGACGCGAAGAACCCGGAGAAGCGCGAAGCCCTCTGCGGCAAAGGGGATATTCTTTACGAACTGGGCGCGAGCAATTCGGAGAATTACAAACGCGCGGCCGAAGTTTACGAGCAGCTGGCAAAGCAAAGCGAGGTCGGGTCGCACTGGCATAATCAGGCGCTTTGCAAAAAAGGGATGTGCCAGGAAAAATTGAATCAACCAACTGAAGCGCTGGCCACGTTTTACCAAATCGTGGAAGACGGGGGTCGCCCCGATAAACGACGGGAGTTTTTTTGGTTCTACAAAGCGGGCTTTAATGCCGCGCGTTTACTTGAAGAAAAATCGAGCTGGCAACCCGCCGCGGCGATCTACCAGAAGCTTTCTTTCGCGGGTGGCCCACGCAGCGACGAAGCGAAGACGCGCCTGAAACAGCTGCGCCTGGAACATTATCTTTGGGAACAGTAAGACGCGGTTGCACAGTCGTACCTGATATCTTGTTAGGTACTCGACGACGCGGATTGCCAAAGCCTCGTGTTCTTGTTAGACCCGGGTCCACCCGCTCTATGAACAACAAGCTTCCTCTTTTTCTTCTCTGCTTTTTCCCGCTCACCAGTTTTCCGCAGGGATCACTGACGCCGCTAGCTGGACCGACGCCCACAATGAAGACGCTCGACCAAGTCGAGCCGCGCAAACCGATTAACGCCACGAATACTCCGGGCGACGTGAACAGCTTTTTCAGGATCACGACCTCCGGTTCCTATTATCTGACCGGAAATGTCACCGGTGTTTCGGGAAAAAATGGTGTCTCGATCGCGGCGAACGATGTGACGATAGATCTGAAAGGCTTCACTCTTCGGGGCGTGGGGAGTTCGCTCGACGGCGTGCATGTCGAAAGCGGGAACACACGGCTGACCGTGCGCAATGGAACCATTTCCGGCTGGGGCGGCGATGGCGTAGACGAAATAGACGGCGGCGCGACGGACGGAATCTACCAGAACATTCACGCGACGGTGAATGGCGCGGATGGCCTGCGCCTGAATGAAAAGTGCGTCGTCACTGCGTGCAAACTCGATCACAACAGCGGGTCCGGCATGTCATGCGGCGGGCGCGCGACGATCAAAGACTGCACCTCCAACGACAATGTGTTGCTCGGTTTCTATTTCGGCGCGGGATCGATTCTTGATTCAGTCGCCTCCTCAAATGGCAGCCTCGGAATTCAAAGTTTCGATGAACCAGTCCTGATCAAGAATTGCGTCGTCTTTGGCAGCGGCGACACCGGGATTCGTTCGGACGGCGGCGGTAAGATCGTCGATTGCATCTCGCGCCTTAATTCCTTTGCCGGAATCGATACCGGCTACTACGCCACGGTGAGTAACTGCACGGTAAAAAATAATCCCATCGGCATTTTCGTCGGCGGTTTTAGCCAGATTGCGGGCAACATGGGCGAAGGTAATGGTGACGGCATTGCAACCTATGACGACCAGAACGTGATCGATGGGAACCAGATGGCCAACGGCGGGACCGGCATCCATGTGCTCGCAAATTCGATCCACAATCTCATCATCCGAAATAGGGTGTCGCACGACCCAGCATTCCCAGCCACCAGCTACGACATTCCGGCCGACAATCGTTACGGGCCGATCGTCGATCTAACTGGAGTTGGAACACCTGCTGTGAGCGGGAACACTGCGGCGGACACGACGACTACATCGCATCCGTGGGCGAATTTTGTCTTCTAGTTACGCTGGAGCGGCTACTGCTTCGCCATCGCTTTGATAATGTCGGTAAGCGCGCGGTTAACTGGACAAGCTATCCTGTGTTCGGTAGCTAACGAGACCACCGCGCCGTTTAAGTAGTCGATCTCGGTCTCACGTCCGCGCTGCAAGTCTTGCCGCATGGATGCGATGTTTTTCGATGGCGCATAGACTTCGTTAATTGTCGCGAGGAAATCGATGTCGAAGTTCACGCCCTCGGCCTTGGCTACCGCAAGACATTCGTCGATCACTAGTCGCTTCAGTGGATCGAGCTGAGGATCTGCGACTGCGCCTACCTCGCGCCCAAGGATGGAGGTGAGCGGATTGACCACGCAATTGAAAATTAGCTTCTGCCATATGTCGGCCTTGATGTCCGACGAGACACGCGCGTCTAGACCAGCAGCTGTGAGAATCTCGGCGATGCCTTGGCTGCGTTCATGCGGCTCGATTAAGGTATGGCGCGCGATCATGAACCTAATCACGCCGGGTCGGACGAAGATGGCGCCGAATTGGGTGATGCCCCGCAGAACGATACCGCGACCACCTAGAGCATCGCGCGCGATCTTTTCGCTGCCTAAACCATTTTGCAGACAAACGATTGTGGTATCATCGCGAACCAGAGACTTGATCGGCGCGAGCGCCGCGGCGGTGTCGGAAACTTTTGTGGTGAGCAGGACTAACGCATTCGCGCCTATGTTAGTGACCTTGGTCGCAGCGGGCACGCGGATGTTGCCGTCCTCGCGACCTTCGATGGTCAAACCGTGGGCGTTTATGGCCGCAGCATGCTCCTCTCGGGCAATGAGGGTTACGTCGTTGGCCGCGGCGAGTTTGGCGCCGTAAAGACTGCCGATAGCTCCGGCGCCCAGGACAATGATCTGCATCCGCCGCAGATCATAAGCGCGCTCCTAGTTCTTTGCCACGCTCACCTGCGCGAGCGCTTGCAATTGCTCGAAGTGGGCGTGCGCGCGATTTGCCTCGGTTGTTAGATTCATCCGCTGCAAGACGTCGGAGAGCAGGAGGTACTGCCGGGGTTCGTCCGGCTGTCGGCTAACAGCGCGTTCTTGTGTGGCCCGCGCTTCCCCGAAGCGATTTTGCTGTAGCTGCATGCCGACGAGAAGATTGAGCGCTTCGACTTCGTGAATATCGAGCCAGCTGGCAAAGCGAAAGGTCTCCATGGCGGTCGCCACTTTGTTTTCTTCCCAAAGCAATCTACCTAACGAGACGTTAGCGTCGTGGTGCCACCAATTTTCCTGCGTGAACTGCGCAATTAGATTCAAGGCCGCTTCAGGACCTTTGTTTTCGCGCAAGAGTTCCGCTTCAAAGCGAACAATCTCCCAGATCTGGGGATAATCGGCATGCGCCTGTTTCAGAATGATCAGTGCGTTTTCATCATCATGATCCAGATGGCGTAGACGCGCGAGATTGAGCGCCGCTGCCCAAGTATGAGGATATTCTTTGCGCTGCTCGTTAGCTTGTGAAGTCGAAGCAGCGAAGATTGCTTCAGCTTCCGCGCGTTTGCCGCGTCGCTCAAGGACATCAGCTAGATTATTGCGCGCGACGGGATAGTCAGGCCATAGCTCGATCACTCGGCGATAGACCTTCTCGGCCTTTTCATAGTCGCCTTCGTTTGCATAAATGAGTCCGAGCCGCACCGCTATTCTAGGACTTGTCCCACCAGCAGCCATCGTGCGTTGGTAGAATGTCTTTGGTGTAATCCAATCGCTGCTCCGGACATAGCTGCGAGCACTGAAACCTATTAGCCAACAACAGGCGATGGCTACAGTGACTGTTGTGAAACGGGGAGAAAAATCGACAGCTACACCCGTGAGGAAAATAAGAAAGCCAACGCTGGGCAGGTAGAGCCAATGCTCAGCGACGGTGGCGTTCAAATCGAAGAGATTGGAAATTGGTAGGAAGGTTAGGAGAAACCAGAGCGCTCCGAGGCGGCGCCAGGCTCGCCCGTTGCCTTTGTATAAGGCGCCGGAGACGAGCGCGGACAAAGCAATCAAACCAACAATGGACAAGTATTCGACGCTGACGGAATCGCGCCAACTAACTTTGTTACGGTAGTTATTGAGGTCGAGCACCGTCCGATCCATCTGCAGAGTAGTTGGCCACACCATAACGCGCGTGTAATCGCCTAAGGCACGCAACACCAAGACCGCACGTTCCGGCGGCGTGGTTGGTTGCGTATCAACTGCTACGTGCTCGGCCCGCGCTTCTGGCAAATGATGTATAGCTGCATAACCAGCTAGCAGGCATAAACAGCAAGTAAGAGTGAGTAGCTTTGCCTTTCGCGTGACGCCAGCTTCAAAGAAGCAACGGTGTAACAAAAAAAGACCAAACCAGAGAAGGGCTGTCTCGCGAGAACAGAGAGCCAAAAGTCCGCACAGCGCAGCTGCGATATAGTAGCCAATCACTTTCCGTCGGTGACACTTCTTCCCAGCCTGAAAACAAAGCAACCACGCGCTGGAAGCAAAGAAGAAGGACAGACTGTCGGCGCGGCCGGAAATATAGTCGATCGCCGCGCTATGAACTGGTAGCACTGTCCAAATAAGAGCAATGAAAAAAGCGGATAGCTCATAGGACGGCTTGGCTAAGAGCCGACGGAGCAGGAAGTAGAGTAGAAGCCCGCTGGCGACATGCAGAAGAACATTCGTCAGGTGGTAACCCCAGGGATTCGAGTTCCAAAGAAGATAGTCGATGCCTAAGGAAACATTCTGCATCGGTCGATAATGGGCCGAGAAACCATCCAGAAAGAGGTAGTGCTTGAAAGCTTCGCCAAACAAGAGCGGGCTCTTGATAAAGGGATTCTCACCGATGAGATAGTCGTCATCCCAGATAGGCAGACCGGACAAAGCCGGCATGCGGACGACAAAGCCGAGGCCGGCTAGAATGAGGCAGCGCAGCCAGGTGCGGCTAAGGAGATTAGCCAGGCGCATTGTGGCGCAGGAGCAGTGAACCGTTCTACTGCGCTCACGACTCACGACCTGTCACCCCCACGGAGGGATGACAGGTGAATGAATCGTGTAGTTAGACCTGCCTTAGTTGAAGGGCGACCAGAAGCTCGCGTCCGTCACGTCGGACAACGAACTCTTCGCAGCGGTCGGGACCTTGGGCAAGGTATCGACTGATTGCGCGCCGTAGGTATTACCGAAGAGGTCCGAGCCCGTGTTATACAGGTTGGTGCCCTTCTTCAGGTAGTTCGTCCAATCGGCCACCGCCACCGCGGCGCCGCTGGTCTTGTTGGTCTCAATCGCGTACTGGTCCACGGCCGAGTCAATCAACCGGAGATCGTTGATGATGCGGCTGGCCTGGCTGCGTTTACGGGCACGGAGAAATCCCGGCACCGCAATCGCCGCCAAGAGCGCGATGATCGCCACTACGATCATGATTTCCACGAGGGTGAAACCCCCACGGCTCTTTTTCAATTGCTTTAACATGCTGTTTGCTTTCCTCTTTTCGTTGGTTCTGGTTTGCTTGCGGTTCGGCTTTTTCGCCGTCTCGTGCCGCGTAATAGAGCAACTCCGGTGCCGCCGAATCCCCATTTGTCCAACCGTCCCCTCCTCTCAGACGGGAACTACCGCGCCGTCGTCGCGCTAAGCGCATTTTTCTTCGCGCTTTGGACTTGGGTTTCGTATGCGCGCTGGGCGAATTTCGCGTATCGCACGTTCGACCTGGCCTACTACGTCCAGGCGCTCTGGCAGCTGGTGCACGGGCGGCTCGATGTCTCGGTGCAATACGTGCCCCTACTGGGCAATCACGTAGAGCCGATCGTCTTTCTGATCGCGCCGTTTTTTTTCTTCATTCGGCATCCAATGCTTTTCGTCTTTCTGCAAAATGCCGCCCTCGCGACAATGGGGCCGGTGGCATTTCGCATCGCCACTCGCATTGGCCTCAGAAGCAGAGAAGCGCTCTTCCTTTCCATCGCTTTACTGGCCACGCCCGCCACGGGTTACATCGCTCTGCATGAGTTTCATCCCGAGGCCCTGACTGCGCCTTTCCTTCTTCTCATGCTACAAGCGAAATTGAGCGGTTCGTTGCGCGGGCATTGGCTTTGGTTTCTGGCTACGTTGGCCTGCAAGGAAAACATGGCCTTATTACTGGCGGCTTATTGCGCGGTGCAATGCCTTACCGGCCGCAAGTCTGGCAACCTCCTACGCTGGTACGTGGGACCGATGTGCCTGGCGCTAGTGTGGTTTGTTCTTTGCAGCAAGGTCATAACCCCGGCTTTCAACTCCGGGAATATTGATTATGGCGCGCTCTACGATCGGCTGGGCAACGGCGCAGGCCAGATTCTGCGCAACGCCATTACTCAGCCGCAGCTCTTCGCGCGTGCGATTGGCCACGCCCTTTTACACGGCAACCTAGTCTGGGCCTTACTCGCGCCCTTCCTCTTTCTGCCACTGCTGCGCCCAAGGTGGCTATTGATCGCCAGTCCAATTCTTCTTCAACATCTCCTTTCCTGGCGATCATCGGAATGGAGCATCTACTTTCATTACGCCGCGCCGCTTCTGCCCCTGCTTTGGTTCGCTACCGCGGAAGCGATGTCGCTTATTCAGCAACCGCGTCTACGAATGGTTATACCGATTGCCGTGCTAGCAGCCTGCCTCATTCTTCAGGTCCCGTTAGGCCCGGCGAAGGAAATGGTGGCGAGTACGCACGACTGGATTCGGCTGGAGCCCGACCGCCTCCGCAAGAACGCTCTCCTCGCAACGATTCCGAAAAATGCCAGTGTAACTGCGCCGCTGCCTTATCTGTCGCATCTAGCTTCGCGCGAAGCGCTGCATTCCTTGCACTATATTCTGAAAGGACTAAAAACGCTTAGCCGCCAGCCCTTTACCCCTCCGCAGCCAACCGAGTTCGTTTTGATCGACTATAGCGACTCAGCCACCTTCGACCGCGAGGCTGGCTACTACCACCCGAACATGCGGACGGTGGAAGGGCAGATCGTTCCTTCGAGCGACCTATTACTGCATAATTTCCTAAAGGATAGGGCTTGGGATGTGCGCGCAAGCAATGAGCTAACGCTTCTCCAGCAAGGACAACTGCCAGGAGAAATTACGGCTGCGGGAGAGCCAATTTGGGGAAATGACACTCAAGCTCAGCTTCTATCGATCACAAAATCAAGCGACACCATCGTGGTAACAGAGACCTTGGGGATTGCCATGACCTGGCAATTGCAAGAATCGCGCACGGTTTTCCCGTGGTTGGAACTCTACCTGACTACCTCGGAAGGCTCGTCACCAGTCGTTCTGGTCAGGGGATTATGCGCACCGGAAGCGAATGGCGGGATTTATTCCGAGCGATGGCAAGTTCGGGTAGGCGCTATCCCTCCGGGCACTTACGCGGTTATCGCTATCTTCTTTGATAACACAAAGCGAGCCAGGTTGGGCCCGCCGGTCTCGTTAGGTAGTCTAACGGTGCTAAGCTCTCGTTAGCTTAGCGGTTTACTTTCACCACTCATTCCCTGCCACTGGAATGGCCCAATGGCAGGCGAATGAATCGTGTTTAATTCGACTCGCTGATTAGTTATACGGTGACCAGAAAGCCGCGTCCGTCACGTCGGACAACGAACTCTTCGCCAGCGTCGGAACCTTGGGCAAGGTATCGACTGATTGCGTGCCGTAGGTGTTACCGAAAAGGTCCGAGCCTGTCATATACAGGTTGGTGCCCTTCTTCAGGTAGTTCGTCCAATCGGCCACCGCCACCGCGGCGCCGCTAGTCTTGTTGGTCTCAATCGCGTACTGGTCCACGGCCGAATCAATCAACCGGAGATCGTTGATAATACGGCTGGCCTGGCTGCGTTTGCGGGCACGGAGGAATCCGGGCACTGCGATCGCGGCCAAGAGCGCGATGATCGCCACTACGATCATGATTTCCACGAGGGTGAAGCCCCCGCGGCTCTTGTTTAATTTATTTAACATTGCTTGTTTGCTTTCTTATTAGTTCTGGTTTGATTGCGATCCGCAGCTCGACGCCGCAGATTCCCTCCCTAAAGAGCAGCGTTAGTGCCAAAAGGCTTTGCTTTTTAAAATTACTGGAATGGCAACGCCGCCCGGTTTGTCCCTCTTACCGCCTCAGGCACCGGCCTAATCTCGTCGATGAAGGCTACTTCCCGCGCGACCTCATCCATTCCGATCAGCGTCTATATTTTCGCTGGAGTGCTGCTTCTTCGTCTGGTCGTGCTGCTGCGCCTGACCGCTTCGCCCTTCCTTCTACCGAGTCAGGGCGACATGCATTTCTACAACGATTGGGCACTACGCATCTTGCATGGCCAATGGACTGACCACCGCGCGTTCTATGGCTTGCCGCTTTATCCCTACTTTCTGGCCGTGCTCTACAAGCTTTTCGGCTATAGCCCGTTTGCCCCTGGTTTCCTGCAAGCTCTAGCGGATAGCGGCACTGCTGTTTTACTCCACAAGATCGCCGGGCGCGTCTTCGGCGGGGTCTGGATCGGACTGGTGGCAGTAGCTGCCTGGGCCTTCTACCTTCCCGAAGAAGCTTACTCGGTCATATTGATGCCGACTGCCCTGGCCGTTTTTATTTTTTGGTTCGTCCTCTGGCAAATCATCAAACGCGAGACCGCTCCCGGACTAGCCTTTATTTTTCTGCTCGGACTTCTGGTCGGCTTCGCGGCTACTGGCGTGGCCACCTTGCTCTTTCTCCTTCCCTTACTTCTGGTCGTAATTTTTCTAAAATGGCCACAGCCTCTGCGGGACCGCAGTTTCCAGCTAGCGCTACTCGTCCTTGGAGTGTCGTTAGGTCTGGCGCCTTGTGCCGCGCACAACTATCTCGCCGCCCACGACCGCGTCCTGCTATCCGCCCATAGCGGGGTCAACTTCTGGATCGGCAACAATCCTACGGCCAATGGATATCCGCGCATGCCTCCGGGGATGCACGCCGGCCAGGAAGCGATGTTACAGGACTCAGTGACCATGGCACAGAACGCGGCCGGGCATGAGATGAAGCGTTCAGAAATCTCCGAATATTGGGCCACGAAAGCACGGGGCTTTATCCGGGAGAACCCTGGCGCCTGGCTCCGGCTCATCGCCCTCAAGATCGCTAACTTCTGGAATGCCTTTCAGTATGACGACCTCAGCATCATTACTAACCTGCGTCTGCAAGGCGTGCTCCTACCTGGCATACGCTTCGGGCTGGTCGCAGCGCTTGCTTTGCCCGGCGTCGTCTTCGCTTATAACAAGTTTCCGCTCTCTCGCTGGGTACTCGCCGCGGTCCTGTTACACATGGCTTCGCTCCTTAGCGTCTTCGTCACGGAGAGGTATCGGCTAGCTGCCGTGCCCGGGTTGATCCTGTTTGCCGTTTTTGGCCTCACTTATTTTTGGAATAACCTAACGAATACTAACTACACTCTCAGCGGATGCTACCTGGCTTCGTTGGCACTCGCGGCCTTCCTAGTATCCATCCCGAAAAGGGATCCTTCGCTTTGGGCTTTGGACCCATATAACTCCGGCTGGCAAGCGCTTGACTCAAAAAACTACCCGCTCGCCCGGGCGAAGCTGCAGCTGGCTTATGCCTACGTTCCGGAGAATGCCGAAATCAATTTCGCCCTGGGAAATTTGCAATTGGAGCAAAGCGACAAGACCGGCGCGAAATCCTGGTATGCACGCACTCTCAGGCTCGATCCCGGTCACGAAGGCGCCTTGAACAATCTGGGGGTCCTGGCCTTGGAAGAAGAACGCTGGGCGTTGGCCATCAAGTTTTTCCAAGGCGCGCTTCATGCCTCGCCGAACGACGGTAAAACGCATTACTTGCTGGCACGGGCCTACCAGCAGAACGGCGATCCCGCCAGCGCGCAGAATGAAATCCAATTGGCGCTAAAGCTGAAACCGGAACAGCCGGAGTTCATCCAACTCCAATCCTCTCTCCGCCCGTAACCTTATGCGCATTTCGTCGAGATCGATCGCGTTGACTGTCCTAATAACGCTGCTCGTTCTCCTGCCGGTGTTCCTGCGCCTACCCGCGCCGGCGCTGGGACCGCATAACCTCCTAGCCGAGCTACTGGTTCGCTACGGCCTTGTTCTTCTAGCAATCCCCGCCTTTTACTTCCTCGATAGCAAACTCGACCGGCAGGAAAAGAGGGATGCTTTACTTCTCTGCCTACTTCTCACCTTGCTGACCAATTACCTTCATCTTTGGCTGGTCGATAACGCCAGCTCTTCCTGGGGAGCTAATCGATCCGTACAAATGGAGTTGCACGAGGCAGCTATCATGTCGAACCCGGAGAGCTTGCCTCACAGCTATCGCTTCCTCCCGGATGCATTTATCCGGTGGCTCGAGCAAATAACCGGCGACTTCGATAGCGCACGCGATGGTTATCGAAATCTTTTTGGTTTTTTTGTCTTCTACGCCCTTTACCGTTTCGCCCGTCTCTTTCTTTTGCGCGGCGGCTCGCTCTTCTGTCTCGCCCTTTGGGCCGCCATCCTCCCCGTCAGTTACCGCTATTACGCCGGCCAGCCAGCCGATCCGATGTCGCACTTGTCCTTTCTTCTCACTTTCATTTTTCTACAAACGGAACAGTTTGCCTGGCTTCTTCTTACCATCCTGATTGGTTCGCTCGCCAAGGAAACCGTGCTGGCCATGGCCGGTTACTATGCGCTCTTCCATTGGCGTGAGCCGAAGTTCGTTCCCAAAGCAGCTCTCCTTCTCGTAGCTTCCGCCCTTCTTTATCTCGGAGTTCGCGCAGCGGTCCTACATTCCGCGCCGCATTACGCACAAATCAGCGGTGTTACAGCCCAACATATCGCCGAGAACTGGAATAATTATTCGCGCTGGCTTGGCTCTGTCTTTTTCACCGTGGCGATTTTCCTGCCGTTCGTTTTCCTGGGGTGGCGAAGTGCTCCGCTCAGTCTGCGCCGGCTCGTTCTTTTCCTATTCCCGGTGCTTTTCCTTTCCGGTCTGGTTTTCAGTTGGTTGCGGGAAGCGCGTAACTTCATGCCGCTGTGCGCGCCACTGATTGTCATGACGGCTTATTACCTCATGCCGAACGAGAGAAATCAGCCCTCCTAAGGGCATATACATTGCTGGGTAAGAACGCTTCGCGCTCCGTTCAGCCCTATCGTGAATCTCTCCTTGGCCCCACTCTTTCGTCGCGTCGGCGAAATGCGCTGGCGGCATGCTGCCTTCATCCTCCTGGCGGTGTTCGTGATCGCAAACTGGCTGCTCCTAACCGGCCAGGCGCAAGAGAAGTGGGACGGCGCTGGTCTTTGCGCACCGTTCTATTCGCTCCTGGCCGATTTCACTCGCGCGGGAAAGTTACTTTACTGGAATCCATGGTTAGCTGGCGGCTCACCGGATTTCGCCGTGGCGGGAGCGGGAACATTTTCGCCTGATCTTCTACTAGCCGCAGCTATCACCGGCCCGGGCGCTCAAGCTTACGTTTATTACTGGTTGGCTCTTTGGCTAACCGGCGGGCTAGGGATGCTCCTACTCGCGCGACATTTGCACGCGCCCGTGTGGGGCGGGCTCATCATCGCGCTTGGTTTCGTCTTTTCCGGTTACTATACCGGTCACGCTGAGCATAGCAGTGTGCTCTATGCCTACACCGTCCTGCCTTTTCTTATTTGGCGGCTCGATGTAGCAATAACTCAGCGCAAGCTGCTAGCCGCTCTGCAAGCTGGAGCGCTCTGGGGCATGTCAGGTCTAGGAGGATATCCGGCGCTTACTTTCTTTACCGTGCCGCTAATTGTCGCCTGGGCCATCGGCCGCTATCTTCAAACGGAAAAAACCGAACGGGCCGCGACCTTTAGCTATGCCGGCCTTAGCGTTGTTATTGTCGGTGTCGTTGGAGTAGCTATCTTTTCGCCGTCCTATACCAGTGCGGTTTATGAAGGCAGGGGCTACAGTGAACGCAGCCAGCCATTGCATCGGAATTACGCTTTGGAATCCAACGCGCTCGAGCCAGGCGCCCTGGCCACTCTTAGTAGCCCGGCTCTGGTTACCATTCCCTTAAAGGAATTCTATGACGGTAAACGCAATCTTTGGTCGACTACCGACCTATCGAGTCTGAACCTTTACACGGGCGCACTAACTTTGTTACTTGCGCTAGTTGCATTGACAGGCAAAACGGAGCGCCGGTGGCGTTGGTATCTTTGCGTTATCGCCCTCTTGGCCCTCGCCTCCGCTCTGTCTGCGGCCCTGCCTTTGCGCGGCTGGCTCTATGACCTGCTTCCTCCTACCCGTTACTTCCGTCACTCCAGCATGCTGCGAGGTTACTTTTTGTTTCTGCTGAGCATCCTCGGTCTACTCGGCGCGCACGATCTCAACACCGATGACAAGGCTCTCCGGCGTCTGATAGTGCTTGCTCCTATCCTGGCTCTAGGTGCCGTTACCGCGTTCGCTATTGTTCTTGCGAATGGCGCGACTGATCACCCTGAGTATCTCCTGGCGGTAGCACATGCCTTAGTCGTTTGGGGCGGGCTGCTTGTCTTCGCCTTTTTCCTAAGGCGTCGCTCACTCAAACTCGCTTCCTATCTTCCTGCGATCTTCATAGCTCTGGCCGTAATCGACGGGCTCGCCGCGATGCATTTTACGCAGCTAACAGTTTTCGATAAGGGCGCTAGAGACCCACTTCCTCTTCCATCCGATTCTTCGGTGGCGCTGGGTCCGGAAAAATTTGCGCGCGCGGCAGGAGACTTAAGTGGCAACCCTAATTTCTACTTCAAGGTTCCTACTCTGCGCGGTTACGAGCCGTTTCGAAATCGTTTTCACGAATTGATCGCTTCTAATCCTGCCTTGCAGGCAATGGGGCTCGGTCACGAGCGGATTTGGTTTGCCAGTGACGCGCCCGATGTCTCGCCTAATCCTGGACTGGCCGCCCATTTCGCCAAGCGCTGGAACGATGTGCAGGGGCCGATCATCCTCCGCCATTCGCGCGAGAAAATGCTCCAGCCGTTACCTCCGAACAAGGCAGAGGTCGCGGCCATTGCGCAAGCGCCGGCGGCGGTCCATGCCGATTTTCGAGTGCTCGATTATCAGCCGAACCGGCTGCTGCTTGAAACGAGCGCGCCCAGCGATGGCTGGTTGCTAGTAAGCGATCGTTGGTCGCGTAGCTGGCATGCGACTGTTAATGGCGTAGAACAACCGATAAGCGGCGCGAACTTTATCTTTCGCGCGGTGCCGGTAACGAAGGGAGCTAACCGCATCGATTTCTCCTACCGACCAATTGGAATGCCATGGCTGATCATGGGCAGTTGGTCGTTGCTCGGCATTATCATGGTCTTATCCCTCGTTCGCTTGCCCTTGCGAAGTTTTCGCCTAACGAGTGCTGAATTAATCGCGCCGGATTTACTTCCAGCCGCGGAATGAGCTAAGCGGCACATTTTCGTAATGCATGACCGGCTGCGAAAGTGGCACGCGCACCCGCTCGAATTGGTCGGCATGCAGTTGTAAAAAAGAGGCGGTTTGCTCGCCCCAAGCGCGATAGAAATTTCCGCCCGACCAGCCCGTTGAGCTTGAGGCACCCGGCGCCACTTCGAGCGGCGGCTCCGAACCGAGGAACGGCACACTGCCGACCAACCAAATCGTGTGGCCATTCCGCAGCGTCTCTTCCATTTTCTGCCAAAGGGGAGCGAGCGGTTCGGTCGCTTTCATTTGGGCGACGAGTTGATCGGCGCGATGGGTGCGCAGATCGGACATCGGCGGAACGGTTTCGATAGGTGTCGCCCCGTGATAATAATGGTGGAGCGGAATGCCGAAGGGAAACGGATTGGCGATGATGAAATCCTCCGGTGTGGCCAATCCTTTAAGCCGCGCTGCCACGAGGTCCATGTTGGTCTGGCGTTGATGCAACGCGCGCGTTGCGGGAAAAAAAGTTATGCCGACGAATGCGAGAGCGAAAATGGCACGCGCGAGGAGCGCACGCGCAAAGATGATTTCGAGACAGAGCGCACTGAAGGCAAGCAGTGCGATGTAGTACCAGGGTTGTGTTTGATAATCGAGCACGCGCAGAAAGACGCCGTAACCCGCCACGCCGATTATTAGACTAACGAACGCAAAAATATCGCGATCCTGCAGCCCGGTCTTCGCGCGCCAGAACGCGCGCACACCGACGATCAAGGCGAGGAGAAAAAGAACCGGCCATACCCAGAGCAAGGCATGAACCGGTGAACCGAGCGTTTCGGAAAAGCGGCCCCACATGTGCGCGGGTGTGAAGGCAACTTTCCAAACAAAATCCCATTGATGGACGCGTTGGACGATTGGCCGGTAGGGCAAGAGCGAGCACGCTGCGATCGCGCCGATCGACAAGACAATGACGATTAGTTTGAAGTTTCTACGTCGGGTCCCGACCGCGACCGCGGCCAGGCAAACGGCAAAAATCAAAACACTGTTGTAGTAAAGAGCATGCACACTAAGCAGCGCACAGAGGCCGGCGATAAGCGCATTAACAGCCGTAGCAGACTCGACCAGCCGCCAGAATGCGCCTAACGAGAGCAAGATGAAAACAATCCCGATTCCATAGCCACGAATGGAATCGCCGTAACGAATCATGTGCGCGTTTCCGCCGATGAGAGCAAGCGCCACCAGCGGGAATCCGATGCGAAAGGAGCGCGCGTTTAGCCAAAGCGTAGCGAGGATGAGCAGGCCAATGACGACTCCGAAAACGCGCAAAGCGTGATCGGTCCCGCTCACGCCCGCAACCGCGCGCAAGAGCAATGGAAACAACGCGGGGAAAGATTCGAAAGCGAGATTCGACCAGAGCTCGGAGAATGTCCGCATGGTCGCGATTTCCAGACTGCCGATTTCATCGCGCCACAGGCCGCCGGCATGAATGCCAAAAATGATGTGCAGGAATCCGCACGCCAGCGTGACGAGGATCGCGACGAAGCCGGCGAAGCGGGAGACAGAATTTGGTCGCGCCGGCACGCGACTCACTAGATCAACTTGATCTTCGTGATCGCAAGCAAAAGCATCCGCAGGAGGAGTAGACCGTGCCGCCACCTTTTGATATTGGTGAGGCCGTAAGTGCGCTCGCGGTAACGGATCGGCACGTCGGCAATTTCCAGCTGCAGGCGGCTGGCACCAAAGAGCAAATCGAAATCGCCGAACGGATCGAAGTCGCCGAAGTGAGCGCGATTGGCCGCGATGCGCTCGTAATCTTTTTTAAAGAGCGCTTTCGTTCCGCAAAGCGTGTCCTTGATCGATTGGCCCAGGGCCCAGCTGAAGGCGAGACCGAAGAATTTGTTCGCGAGGAAATTGCAGAAGCGCATCGCTTTGTCCCGCATTGGATAAACGAGGCGGACACCGTTGGCGAAATCGGCGCGGCCAGAAACGAGCGCGCGATAGAACTTCGGCAACTCCTCCGGCGGCATGGTTAGGTCCGCGTCGAGGATCATCAATATCTCGCCGCTCGCGGCGGCAAAACCTTCGCGGACGGCGTTGCCTTTGCCGTTTCCAGTTTGCCGTAGCGCTTTGATCTGAAGATCCGGGTAGGCCTCTTGCACACGGGCAATCTCAGCCCAGGTCTGATCGGTCGAATTTCCTTCCACGAAAATAATTTCCGTGCACGGGCCGAGACGCGGCAATCGTCGGACCGCAGATTCTATGTTGCCGGCTTCGTTGCGTGCCGGAATGATGACCGAAACCGATTTTTCGCCTAACGAGTGCTGGATGGGACGCGCCACCTGGAAGGTTGTCAGACCGAGTTGCGACAGAAACGGCACGAGATAGCGGTTGGCGATTCTCTCCAACCCGAAGCATGGCAGCGGGAGAAGCAACCGTCCTTGTTGCTTGATCACGTCCCAGCCGGCGAGGCCGAGGAGATTGCGAACGTCGCCCGAGCTGAGCCAATTGCAGGGCGGGTGAGCGGCGCGCAAGCCGAGCCGGCTGCCTAACGACCACAATGGTCGCCACAGCCCGCTGTGAAAATTGAGAATCAGGCGCGTGCCCGGATGCGAAACCGCGTGCAGACGCTCGAAGATTTGCTGCACATCGGCGGCGTAATTGAGCGTCTCGGAAATGATGATGACATCGAACGAGCGCTCCAACTCCAAATCCTCCGCAGCCCCAACATAAAACTCGCCGTGCGGAATGCGCGCTTGTGCGGCCGCGATTTTTTTCTCGGAAATATCAACGCCGACCAGATCGCGATTCTGCAAAAGCTCTAGCAAGTGTCCGCCACCGCAGCCGATCTCGAGAATGCTCGCGTCGGGGGCTATGAGTTCGCGGTAATAGTTCGCGAGCAATTTGCGATAAAAACAACCACCGCGCGTCGGCTCCGTCGGGGCGGAATCAAAAAAGGAACGAAGCGCCTCGAGTTGTTCTTCGAGCAATGTCGGCAGCGGCGGGGCCGGCAAAACACGCAGCGGCTCATCGTTAACGACAAGCGGCAACGACGCCGAAGCAGACGGCTGCGGGTTGGGCATGCCCTTTTTTGAGCAAGAGACGAGCCAGCGTCAATCGCGCCAGCCCTCGGCGACGCTGAGCGCGAGCTTCTCATAGTCCAGCACATCCTCGGACCCCGGGAGACGATGGGAAATGCCCGCGACTTTGGCCGCGTGCACGCCGACAAACTGCCCGACATAAAGCTGCCAGACTCGGTAATAACCAGAGCCGTGCGGCACTCCGTTTTCATCCCGATAAAATGGACGAAGCACCGGCACTTTGGCGTTGCTCTCGGCCGTCGGGAGTTCGCCGGCAATAAAGACGCGGTGCCCGGAGCGAAGCGCCTCCTCGATTTTCCCGAGGACCGGCACCTGCGCGTCGGGCGTCTTCATCTGCTCGATGATCAAATCGTAGGAATGAAACCGGTGATCAGATACGAGCGGCAGCGTGATGACTTCAGCTGGGCCCTGGTAATAGCGAACGAAGGAAATGGCGCATTCCCAGCGCGGTAACAGAACCACGTCGCCTTCTTTCGAAATTCCTTCCAGCCGCGCGGCAATCAGATCGGCGTTGGTGTGGCGAAGTTTCATTTCGCTCCAGGCCGGAGCCGCGGCCAAACAAAGAAGACCGAGCGCGATCATCGGTCGCACAAGTTTCGTTTTCGGCCACGCACCGAAAATAATGTCGAGCAGACAAGCGACGAAGACGGCGAGCGTGATGTAATACCAGGGCTGGGTGTAATAACCGAGAAGATGCAGAAAACAGATGTAACCGACCAGACCGGCCAGCAACGCTACCGCGCCAAACAGGATCGGCGGCGACAATTTTTGCCTAACGAGTACAAGAAGTAATCCAGCAAAAATTAGTGCGACCCACAACCAGGTTATCACGCGTAGCGGAGAGCCCAGAACGGTACCGGCACGCTGCCAGAGCGCATCGAAGCCTGTCGGATGGTGAACGAGGAAGTTCCATTCGCTCATGCGCATCATCACCGGCAGATAGACCAAAAGCGAAAGTGCCGCGATGAAGCCAAGACCGAAGATAAGCCCCACGGATTTCCATTCTCCCCGCCGCGCGGCGACCGCGGCCGCGCCGAGCGCGATGGCTAGAAGCAAGACGGAATTGTAATAGAGACAATGCACACTAAGCAGCGCGCAAAAGAGCGCGACGCCAATGCGTTTTCCCGAAGGAAAACCGTCCATTTCCACCAGCCGCCAAAAACTGCGCAGGGTGAGCAGGATTAGCAGAATGCCCAGGCCATAGGCGCGAATCGAATCGCCGTAGCGGATGATCATCGGATTCAATCCGACCAGGGCGAGCGACAAGATGGGAAGCCGCATACCAAACGTGCGCGCGTTTAGCCAAAGCGCCGCGAGAATTCCTAATCCGATGAGAAGGCCGAGAGCGCGCAAGGCGCTATCATTTTGCGTACCGAAGATTGCCGTCCAAATCCGGAGCAGCGCAAAAAAAAGCGCGGGGAACGAATCGAATTGGAGGAAATGCCAGAACTCGGAAAACATCGAAACGTTCGCGAGATTTACGCTGTTCGTTTCATCGCGCCAGAGCGCGCCGACGAGTAACGCGAGGCGTAGATGCAGGGCGATCGCCGCGATTCCGACGAGCGCGACAACACACCAGTCGAGTGTTTTCGTCCACGAAACGCGCATCAATTGGCAATCGATGCTTCACCGATCTGGAAGGCGCGCGCGGCATCGGCGTCGTATGCCCAGGCACTGATGCGCCGCGTTCCCGCGGGCAATTGTTCCGGTGCCCACGACTTGAGCCATCCGGAATACCTGTAGGTCTCATCCTCGAGCGCCTGACTCACCGCCGGCAAAGGCGAACCGACATCAGCGCGTGCAAAAAGAATCCATTCGCCGCGTTCGTTTTGATAGGCCAGGAGAACGCTGTCGGCGATTCGGTGTTGTCTAGGCAAAATCGCCCACCCGCCGGCGGCGAAATCACCATCGTCTTTTCGCCCGCTATTAGTCAGTTGCCCAAACGTTTCGCCGCCGGGATCAGCCGCGAGTGCGCTCATCTGGCGCGTGCGTAACAAAGGCGGATGCAGATAGCCGAGTTGATCGAGCGTGCGCATGCGCGGATGAAAACTCGCGCTCGACCAATGCACGTAACTCTTCAACCCCTCTGATTCGTCGAGGACTTCGCTGAGCGTAAGCGCGGATTTCCCGAGGAGGCGTTTGTGTTGGAACCCGCTCCAATAATTCAAGCAATGGATACTCGCGAGCAGAAAGAGTAGGCCGAACACGCTGGCGAAAATTGCACAGCTTAAGCGCGCCGCGGAGATTTGTTTCGCAATATGAAAACGGGCTTGTCCGTCCTGCAAAACGAGCGCTCCGAGAAATAACAGCGCCAGCGGAAGCATGATCGAGAAAGAAACGTAGCGCGGCGGCAGGGCGGCAGAAATTCCAAATCCGACGCGACCAATCGTGGTGAGCAGAGCATTTGCCAAAGCGATTCCGCCTAACGAGACCCAGGGAACGGCGCGTCCCAACAATTCTTTCTCGCTTCGGCAATGCCAGAGATAGCTGAGAAGCGCCAGCAGACTGACGAGTAGCGCGCCGCCAGAAATTTCCGCGATGAATGTTTTATCAAACGCAGTGCCGGAAGAGAACGGGCTGCCGAGATACGCGAGGAAAAATTCGAGCGCGTCCAGCGGATGACTCAAACCGTGTTGCTCGCTCGGATGTCCGTGCGGTTGAGCGAAGCCTCGAAAATAAAAATAGGTGCTGGCGCAGGCGATCAATATCCAAATTAGCCACCAACGAAAATTTGTCCGCGAGGTTGCTATCTTGGGCGTGAGAGCGAGAACCGGCGCGACCAGCAGCCACGAAGAAAAGCCACTCGCGATTGAAAAGGTGGTGACCAGACAGAGAATCATCGTGCCGACGAAATCAAACGGGCGCGGCAGCGCCGTCGCCAACCAAAGCGCGGTGATGGTCGCAGCCAACGGAAGAAGGAATCCGATTTGAAAACCCCAGATCAGATTTTCCCATTGCAGCGGGGTGAAAAGCAGGACGTTGCTCGCCAGGATCAACCAGAAACAACTGCGCAAATCGCGCCAGCCACTCGCCTTCGCCATCTGGCGGATACTCATGGCCGACACGCACAGGAGCATCCAGCCGATGAGCATCTCTGCCCGCACATTCCAGTTTGTTAGTCGGGCGGTCGCGAACATGATTAGTCGCGGGAAAAAGATTCGATGCTCGTTATGGAACGCAAAAAAATCCGAAAGACCCAAGGTACCAGCCTGCGCTTTTTCGAAGAGCTGGGCCATCCCATCCCATTGGTCGCCCCAAGGCGTGTCGACCCCGTAGAGAAAAATTAGCCAGCCGATCAAAACTGCGGGGGTGGCTAACAGCAGATAACGGCAGGCGGCGCCAATGAAATCGCGCGCACACGTCGTCGTCCTTTCGGGAAAACGACACGTGTCCGCAAGAGGAGAAGCCGCGGCAATTGACACCGTAGAAGGGTGAGCAGCGGTTATGCCAGAGAGCCGCGCGAGAAGGCCGATTGTCTTTCACGCAATTTGCTAGATTCTTCGCCCATGCTCCCTAACGACCGCCGCCCGTTAATTTTCGTGCTGTGCGCGGTGCTGGCGATCGGGATTTTCCTGCGGTTGCCGGCGAACCTATTCGAGAAAAACGGGACGCTCCATGCCCTGGCCGTGTTGCATCCGAACCCAGGCTTCAGCGGCACCGGTTTCGACGAAAGTTTGTATCGCGGTTACGTCAACAGCGTCATTCGCGAAGGCCTAACGAGTTATCCCGACATCGTCGATCACTACATCGAAGTTCAGAAAACGCTCACCGGTTCCATCCTGCCGCCGATGCGTTTTCTCTACATTTTTTCGGCCTACCTCTGGCACCAACTTTTCGGAACCGACGCGCTGCTCGCGCTGCATTACGTTGCGTCATTCTTTGGAATTCTTTCATTGCTCCTCGCGGCAATTTTCGCCTGGCGATTGAAGGGGCCGGAATGCGCCCTCGGTGTTTCCGCCCTGGTCGCTTTCGCGCCCACACAAATTCACATGTCCCAACATGCGCTGGTCGATGGCTTCTTCGCCTTCTGGGCGCTCTTTTCGCTTTGGTTGTTCTGGGAAAATCTGCGCGCGCCGCGCGACTGGCGCTGGCTGGTTCCGTATACCTTCGGTCTGTGCCTGATGGTCGTGACAAAAGAGAACGCGGCTTTTGTTTACTTCGCGTTACTCGTTCTGCTTGTCCTCAATCGCTGGTTCAACTGGGGCGTCGTCACGCCCGAACTTCTGGCCTGCACTTTTATTGGTCCCCTGCTCGGCTTCGTTATTCTGGTGTTTCTCGCCGGCGGGTTGGCGACACTCCGTGAAACCTATCAGCTTTCCGTCAGCAAGAACTACCATCTGGTCTACGCCATCGTCACCGGCGATGGGCCGTGGCACCGTTACATTGTCGATCTACTACTCGTTAGTCCATTGATCGTTCTGCTGGCGCTTGGAAGTTTGTTTCGGCTTGATCGCACGAAGAAGCCGGAACTTTTTCTGACCGTCTTCATCGGGGCCAGTTATCTGGTGATGTGCAATCTGAAATACGGAATGAACCTGCGCTACGCCAACATGTGGGACATGCCGCTGCGCGTCCTGGCCTTCAGTTGCCTAACGAGTCTGGTCGCACCCTTCGCGCGTTATCGCACCGCGCTCTTGTGCGGGGCGGTCGCTCTCATCTGCGCGGTCGAGATGCGGCAATACATTTTGCTCTTTGTCGATTATCCGCTCTACGAGCTAGTCAGCGAAGGATTACTCCGCGCGCTGCAGATCCTGAAATCCGCGCCGGCGAATCCTTGAATGAATTTGAAAACCAGAAAGCCAAAAAAGAAATTTTCTTCTTCGGCTTTTCTGGTTTTCTGGCTTTTAAATTAGCTACTACTCGGTAGGCAATCTTGCCTAGCACTGCATTCGCGGTCGCTTCCTCAAGAGACGCTGTCCATCCCGCAATGGACAATCGAGTTCGACTGCTTGCTAGCGTCGCCCCGCTCCACGCTTGAGCTTGCGGAAGAACGCCGCGGGATCAATGCGGTAAGCACGGCAGAACTTCACGAACTCCACGACATCCACACGTCGCTCTCCACGTTCGACATCCGAGATAAAGCTTTGTCGCACGCCCAGCCGAGCTGCTGCATCAATTTGCGAAAGGCCTGCATCTAAGCGGCCCTCACGAAGTAGTTCCACAAACCGCAGGTGGAGCGGGGAGTGTAGCGATTTTTCGAATTTCGGACTTTGCGCACTTCTCGATTTCGTCGGGCGAGAAGGCAGATTGCGCCGCATGGCCGGCGATCTTCCCATCGGCCGCTTCTATATCGAAACTTCCGATACATTTCTTGCTTGACGCGGAATTCGAATTTCTCAATTCTGCGCGCGCTTTTATGAAGCGTTACCTGCTTTTCTCTTCACTGAGCGTTTTTCTTTGCGGCGCTTTTCCTGCCAGTGCGGCGGCCGAGAAACCGGTCGTTATGACCATGCTGGTGGCAAACACCTGGCCAAGCGGTTACTCCGAAATCTGGTTAGTGGGTTCGCCCGCGCCGATCCACTTCATCTCGAACATCGATCCCAACGTCTTTGGCGGATCGGTGGAGATTGAAACACCTGATGCTATTTACGACTTGATTATTGTCGGGGCAAGGTGGTCGCAAGACGAGGTTACCCAGGGCCAGGCCGATGGCAGCATCGATGCACGCGGTGTGCCTAACGAGTGGCCGCAGGAGCTCCCGTCGCGCGGAGCAGCCGCGCAGTTCGTCGCGCTCCACCCATCCAGCAGCGTGGCTGGGAGCGCGGACTACGCAGCCTTGGATTCCCTGCACCGTTACTATCAGAACAACCGCGAACGGCTCGAGACTGAAGCGCGGCAGCGTGAGATCGACGGCCAGATTGCAGCCGCAGCCGAAGCTGCCCGACGCGCCGCCGCCGGCCCACTCGTAGGACCGCCGGTAACTTTCGAGCGAGTCGATTACTCCAATCCCACGCCGACACCGAGTGAGTAAATGAAAGCCAGGGTCATTCTCGGCGGCCTCTTCCTGATCGCCCGATGCGTTCTGGCGCTTGATGAGAACCACAATGGGCTAAGCGATGTTTGGGAAGCGAAGTATCCTGCGGCAGCGGCTAATCCTAATGCCGATGACGATGGCGACGGTTACACTAACGCCCAGGAAGCCGCTTTCGGAAGCGATCCTTCGAATCGTCTTTCTGTGCCGAAGGTCGAACAATTGGTGCGCCCCTATCCGCAGGAACTGCCCATCCGCATTTCCAGTGAGAAAGGTAAACAGTACCAACTCGAAACGAGCAGCGATCTTATCCATTGGACGGTAGTTGGAACTAACTACCTGGGGACGGGCTGGCCGGTTACCATCTATACTAGAGTAGCCGACGCAGCTAATTCCGCTTTCTTTCGCTACCGCCCGATTGACGTGGATGCCGACAATGATGGGCTGACTGCCTGGGAAGAGGCTCGGCTAGGTTCGCGCGATGATTCGAGTGATTCCGATGGCGATGGACTTTCCGACGTAGAAGAGTTTCACGCCGGCTCCGATCCGAGTAGGGCCGACTCCGATGGCGACGGTATTAGTGACTACGACGAGGTGCACAATGGAACTAATCCCAACAGCTTCAACTTCCTTACCGGAACCACGGTAGGACTAACCACCGGCAAACTCTCCGTCGGTAACAACGGCGCCGCGAGTTACTCCATTCCAATTTCAGTCTCGCCGGGGACCGCAGGCGTGCAACCGAAGTTAAGCTTCGAATATAGCAGTCGCGGCGGCAACGGCATGATGGGAGTGGGGTGGTCGGTGAGCGGGTTATCCGCGATCACGCGCGCGCCACAGACTAAGGCACAGGATGGTGCAATTCATGGAGTCGATTTTACGACGGCAGATCGCTTCGCCATGGATGGGCAGCGGCTGATCGCGATTAACGGAGGAGTCGACGGCGTCAGTGGCACGGAGTACCGAACGGAAATCGACTCGTTCACGAAAGTTATCTCCAATGGCTCGAGCGGCTCAGGCCCGCTTAGCTTCACTGCCTACACGAAGTCGGGTCTCATTTATACGTTTGGAGAAAGCGATGAATCGCGCTTTCTAGCGCAAAATAGAAGTGAAGCGCTCTCCTGGGCATTAAGCAAGATTGCGGATCGGTCCGGGAACTACATCCTGTTCCACTACTCGAATAATCAGAGCACGGGTGAATACTATGTCTCTTCTATCGAATATACTAAGAACGATGCTGCGCCGCTTGCTTCCTATGCCTCGATCGAATTCGTTTACGAAACTCGCCCCGACCCCGCCATCGGCTACATAGCTGGCTCGCAAACTTCATTGACGCAGCGCCTCACCAAAGTGCGCAGCAAATACGGGTCACAGATAGTTCGGGAATACTCCTTTGCTTATGAAGTAAGTCCCGCGACCAATAAGTCTCGTCTTACCGGCATCCAGGAAAGGGCCGGAGGCCTCTCCTTCAATCCGACGACCTTTACCTGGACAAGCGATGACCTTTCCTCAGCGCAACGAAAACTTCAATCCGACGATACTTACAACACCGTGAGTGAGGAGAAGGAGCGATGGCTGCAAGGGGATTTCACAGGGGATGGTCGAGCCGACATCTTGCGCGTCACCAAGGATAATAACAACGTGACTCATTTGGACGTGGTCGCCGCAAAACCAGGTTCGGAATCTTCGTCGGATGCCTTCCAGTTCTCGCGCTGGAAAGATATCACTGACGCTAGCGCTTTTCACACAGAGGACCAATGGCTTGCTGGTGACTACGATGGCGATGGCAAAGTAGATGTGCTGCGGCTTTATCAAGACAACGATCGTCATTGCCGGATTCAATTATACAGCAACCAGGCGGGTACTTTCTCTGACGCCAGAAGCTGCGCGATTAGTAACGACCAGATTCCATACAAGACTTACATGCTCGTTTACCCGGTCGATTTGAATGGCGATGGGCGCCTGGACTTGCTCGCCATTTTCGGCGATGGCGACGCTACTGGTCAAACCGGCCGCAACGTATACCTCGCTTTCATTAACCAAGGCACTAACGGGACGCAGACCACCTTTAGCGGAACAACCTGGGGTCTCATTGGCCAGTCGCAGGACTATATCTTCAATCCCAATGCGGAGTTCTGGAACGTGGGCGACGTTAACGGTGACGGTTTGCCTGACCTCGTCTACATACGCAACGTCAACGACACCTACCAGCTTCACACCTACCTGAACCGCCTAGGTAGTTTCGCGCCACAACCGGCCGTCATCTCGACCGGGGTGGCCAGTCGATGGGACATCTGGAAGTCAGGCGATTTCAATGGAGACGGTCTGCTGGATCTGGTGCGACTTGAGAAGAGTTCCAGCACGACCGGCGTTCCTCCTGCGACGGTTTACCTTTCTAATGGTACTACCTTCCTCCAACAGACCTGGTCGGGCATTAACCCGATTCCTGATACCGAAACAAGCAAAGGCGAGGTGCAGGTGGGTGACTACGACGGTGATGGCCGCAGCGATATCGGCGTAGTAACGACCACGCCTTATATCGATCCGAATCCTACCCCTCCACCGGATCCTCCGCCCTGCCCTGGCTGCCCTCCGAACGCGATCGTCACGCTACCCTGCCCTACCTGCGAGCTGAACGTGATCGTCGCGCCGAATGCGCCCACCCAACAAATCACCTATCGCGAGAGCAAATACATGTCGAATGGCACGACGGCCTTCCGCAGTGTTGGTAACTCACTGGAATCTACGCTACCCTCGCAGCGTTCCGTGGATAGAAAGCGCTGGCTGCAAGCCGACTTTAATGGTGACGGCAAGGAAGACCTGGCACGCGTCTATGTCTGGGGCGTAGGAAATGGGCAGCAGCGCGTCGGCTGCGATGTTTGGAGCACCGTCGCCGGGGTCCATGACCTGCTTACGGGTGTAACAGATGGGATGGGCTCTACTAACTCGGTTAGTTATAGCACGCTGGCTAATAGTAGCATCTATTCCAAATCGACCGACACGCTCGCGGGCGCGATTGACCTAATGACACCGATGCCGGTGGTCTCCAGTGTGAGCTACGATGATGGCACAACCACGCCTTATTCGGTCAGTTACCAGTATAACGGACTGAAGGCCGATCGCTTGCGCGGACTGCTCGGTTTTCGTTCCGTTACGAGCACCGATATGCGCACTGGTATCTGGAGCTTAACGACCTTGCGCCAGGATTATCCTTTCACCGGAATGGCGATTGCTTCCGAGGCCCGTCAACCAAACGGCGGTTTGCTTTCACAATCCAGCAGCACCTATCTCGACCAGACATCGCAAGGCGGTAAAGTGCATCTACCTTACGCGCAGCAGAGTGTCGCCAAGTCTTACGAATTGGATGGCACCTTAGTCTCGCAGACGACGACCACGGTAAATTCCATTGATAGCTATGGCAATACGACCAACCTGGTCGTGACCTCTCTGGATGGCTGGAGTAAAACGACCGTCAGTAATTACGATTACGATTCGGCCAAGATAGCCGCCTGGCGCATCGGCGAGCTTCTCAATAGCACTGTTACCAGCAGCGCGCCCGGCCAAGCGGATGTCATCCGCAAATCTGGTTTTGACTACACCGCTACCGGAGAAGTGCAGGATGAGAAGATCGAGCCGGATAGCAACACGCTCTGGTCTAATACCGATTATACACCTGATGCGTTTGGCAATAACCAACTCGCCACTACTACCGGCCCAGACATCGAAACGCGCAGCACGACTACACTCTACGAAAGCAAGGGGCGATTCGTCCAATACGCCAGCAATGCCCTTAGCCAGAGCGAGACGCGCGCTTACGATGAGCGCTGGGGTAAAGTTAACAGCGTCACCGGGCCTAACGGTCTAACGACCACAACAATCTATGATGACTTCGGGCGCGAGCGCCTGACCACGCGACCGGACCTTTCCCGCACGATTACTACCTATCATTGGGCGAGCGACGACTCCGACGCACCGGCCAACGCGAAGTATTTCGTGCGCACCGAAGTCGATGGCGCCGCGCCCGTCGCCGTCTTCTTCGATCGGCTGGGTCGCGAAGTACGAAAAAAGACACTGAGCGGCGTGCCGGCGACTGGCAATCCCAAAACCATCTTCATTGATACTACCTACAACAACCGAGGTTTGGTTGAAACCGTCTCGCGGCCTTATTTCGCCGGTGAGACAAAGTATGTCGCAACTACTTTGTATGACCTACTGGCGAGAGCTTACCAGGTGCAGACGCCGAAAGAAGGTGGCGGCCTGGCCACAACGACCAATGTCTTTCGAGGGTTAGAGGTCGATACGATCAATCCCGAGCAGCAAGGCACCGGACTCAAGACGACCTCGAAAAAGGATAGTCAGGGACATCTCATCAAAGTGACTGACGCCAAGAACGGCACGATCGACTACATCTATGACGCGACCGGTAATCTGATCGAGGTCCATCAAGCCGGCATTGTCACTTCCATGACTTACGACGTGCGCGGGCGCAAGAAGACGATGGACGATCCCGACCTGGGGTATTGGACTTACGCTTACAACTCGCTCGGTGAACTCATCAGCCAGACTGATGCCAAAGGGCAGACGGTCGCGATGACATATGACAAACTCGGCAGGCTGAAGAGTCGCACTGAGTTTGAAGGAAACAGCACTTGGGAATATGACGTGGCGCAAGGTAAAGGAATCGGCAAGCTCTACACTGCGCGGTTCTCTCCCGCGGATACGAACCTTGCTCCTTATCAACGCACCATGACCTATGACAATCTGGGGCGCCCGAAGGATGAAACGGAATTGATTGAAGCGAAGAACTACAGTGTTAGCACGATCTACGATTCTTTAAGCCGGGTGGAGTTTATCACTTATCCGAGCAGCATTTGGGTGAGACAGCTTTACGACAAGAACGGTTACTTAAACGAAGTGCAACGTTACGACGGCTTCTCTTTCTGGAAGGCAAAGGATTACGACGCAGACGGACATATCAAACAGCAGCAATTGGGGAATGGTGTCATCACCGATCGTGTTTATGTGCCGGAGACCGGTGTTCTGAAAACCATTCAAACGGGACTCAATGCCGGGGCTGGGATACAGAACCTGGAATACACCTTCAGTGTGATCGGTAACCTAAGCAACCGGACCGATCACGCTCAGACCGTGAATGGCACGGTCTTGAAAGAGGATTTCCTTTGCGACGAACTGAACCGCGTCACCAGTGCTAGGGTCGCTGGTCAGGCGCCAAAGACCTTCGGCTACGATGGTTCCGGCAACATTCTTTCCAAGGATGGAGTAGGCACTTATAGCTATGTGCCCGTGGCAGGCTCGTTACAGCAGAATGAGCGGCCCCATCCTCATGCCGTCCGACAGGTCAATGGCGGAACCAGCGCCACCTACGACCCGAACGGCAACATGACGAGCGGCTTCGATCGCACGCTTACCTGGACGTCCTTCAACATGCCCAAGCTAATTCAGCGGCCCAGCACTGGCGCTTCCAGTCGCTTTACCTACGAGGTGGATCACAGTCGGATCACGCAAGTAGCGAGTAAGAACGGCACCAGCACGGTGACGACTTATGTGGGCGGAATGTATGAAGAGGTGACCGATTACGTTACGAAGCTCGAGCGCAAGCACTACATCAGCACGCCGGCTGGGCGAATAGCCGTTTATACTTCGACGGTTGATTTAACTTCCCAGCACCTGGGCGACATAAGTTATAACACAAAGTACCTGCATACCGACCATCTTGGCTCGGTCGATGTCATTACCAACGAAGCTGGTGCGGTTATTGAACGAGATAGCTTCGATGCTTGGGGCTTCCGACGCACGACCGATTGGACGTCGGGAGACAATTCTATTCGGAGCATTATAACCCACGGCTACACCGGCCATGAGATGCTCGACGACCTCGGCTTAGTTCATATGAACGGGCGCGTCTATGACCCTGGACTAGGCCGGTTTCTCAGTGCCGATCCCACTATTCAAGCGCCAACGATCACGCAGAACTTCAATCGTTACAGTTATGTCTTAAACAACCCGTTAAGCTTGACCGATCCGAGTGGATTTAACTTCCTCAATAACTTCGGGCACTGGCTGAATCACGTTTTTGGTAGCACCGGAGCGCAGATCGTGATTGGGGTTATCGCAATCGCGGCTGGCATAGCCACGGCCGGGATCGCGAGTTATGCCTATATCGCGCTGGTAGGTTATGGAGCGCTGGCCGGGACCGGCCTGACCGGCGCGGTCGTTGCCGGTGCCGGGTTCGGTTTTGGCTCTGCCTTTATTAGTAGTAGCCTGTCCGGGGCTAGTCTCGGGCAGGCACTTGAGTCTGCTGCAATCTCCGGCTTTGTTGGAGGAGTCGGCGGAGCGGTCGCCGGACAGTTTTTGCATGGCTTGCCACTTATTGAAAGAGCTTTCGGTCATGCTGTCGTGGGTGGCGTGTTGAGCGGGGCCAGCAACGAACTGGAGGGTAGCAGTTTCCGCGACGGGTTCTTAGGGGCATTCCTGTCTGCGCTGGCGTCGCCCTACATCGATGGCCTCGGCGGCGCCAATTTCGAAGGCGAGGCGCTGCGGGTTGGTGCCTCAGCTGCGGTTGGTGGGACTGCCGCAGAACTAAGCGGTGGTAAGTTTGCAAATGGTGCGGTTAGTGCGGCCTTTCTCCGGCTCTACAATGACGAGGCCACAAAGCGAGTCGCTAAGAAGACTCTAGTAATTGGAATCGCAGGCGCAGGCGGCCCTCACTCTGGAGATAATGCAGCGCTTGCGGACCTCGTCGAAAGTGTCAATGGAACGCTGCTTCGTACGCGCTCGATCGGCGGCGTGCTGGATTATCTCGACGATCAACAATACGACAGGCTGGTTATAATCGGTTACAGTAGAGGCGGTCAAAGCGCTGTGAATGTGGCAAACGCTCTGGGCGCGAGAGGCATTGAGGTAGATGCACTTATTACTTTCGACCCGCACAGTGGTGGTGGCGCCCTGAGACTAATCTACAACAACGTCGGAGTTGCATTGAACTTCTATCAAAAGAATCCAACTAATCGTTCACTCGGAATCTTTCCGATGGGCGCGACTAATCCTTATCAGGGGAGCTCGCTAAGTTCTTCTTTTATTTCGGTCGGTGGACACTTCTATACCGATCCAAGTGTGAGCCATTTAAATATCATTTCCAATTCCCTAGCGGACTACGGTCCACAGATATATAATGCAGTCCAAGGCCATTAGGATCGCTCTAGTATTTTGCGGTTTCATCGCGTGTGCGTGGGGAATCGCTGGTAGTCTGCCTCTAGTGCGAATCTCCGGAAAGGTCTTGAATAAGAAGGGTCTTTCGCCTGTTGCTGGAGTTGAGGTAAAGTTAAAAATATTTACGCCCGGTCACGGATTGGCGATGGGCTCTTACAAAGTATTTGCGGAGCAGCGATCTGGAGAGAATGGGTCGTTTCAATTCGATGTCCCCGCCATGCGCCCCTTCGCGATAGAATCTAAGAGTCCAGGGCAAGTCTTCGGCGGCGGCTATAAGACGTTCGCGAGCGCACATGCAGGCATGTTCATTATCATCAAGCATGACCCTTTCGTGGCTCCGCCTCCGTAGTCGGTGTTAATAGCGGCAACCAGTCGCAAGCGTGATGCCAGCGAACGCAAGAAACTAACGCGCGTGCCAGCTTCTTGAGCGGTGCCGGGGCACAATGACCGTGCGAAGCTCTTGTATCCATCCAGGGCGTTGCAATCAAAGGTCCACCCACTCCATCAACTGTCCCCGCCAACCCAGCCTCCCGACCTAAGGCCTCTTTCAACCGCGGGAAAGCTTGCGAAGCGAGTAAGCAACACGACTGGCTCGCGCTATACGAAGGCTACGTTCAATCGAGCATCCAAGAAAACAAGCGCCGAATCCTTGAATCTTGTAGCTGCCTCTGTCTCAGAGGCAGAGGACTTCTGCCGTCGGGTACGACGGTAGCTACAACTGGTTAGGCAGTTTTACCGAGCACGGCATTCGCCGTCGCGAGCAACGCTTTGTCGTCGTTCTCGCTTAAGTCCGCGAGGAAACGACGCGTGCGCGCGAGCGATTGCCGAAGAAATAACTCCGCCGCGCGATGACTCGCCGGAGAGGCACTGCCGTTTTGGCTGATGCCCTGCAATTCGGAATCGTAACGACTTAACACGCAAGCGGACGCGAACATTTCCATCGCAGAATTGGCAATGCGTTCCTGCACCAACTGCATGTCGAGAATCGGCTCGCGATACTTAATCAGCGCACGGTTCACTGTGAGATTGAATCGCCAGATCATCCGGCCGAGTTGCGCGGAGTAAGTGCGCAGCTTCTCGCTCTTCACCGGCACGCTCGCGATTTTCACCGTCGCGCCGAGACGATTCATGCCCGCGCCCCAGGCTTTGATTCCGCCCGAACGCCAGGGCTTCACCATCGTGTCGTAGATTTCTTTGAACTCCATGCCCGGCCCGCGCATACCCACGAGAGCGATGAATGACGTGAGCACTTCGTTGCTGCCTTCGCCGATCTGATTGATGCGTGCGTCGCGCAGCATGCGGCCGAGCGGCGAGTCGTTGAAGTAAGCGGAGCCGCCGTGGATTTGAAAGGTGTCGTTAACCGCTTCCCACAACCGCTCGGTCGTGAAGACTTTCAGCATTGCGGTCTCGATCATGTAATCCTCGAGGCCGCGATCGATCAATGACGCGGTCACGACCGTCATCGCTTCCATGGCGTAAACATCGGCCGCCATGCGTCCGATTTTTTTCTTCACCAAATCGAAATCGCCCAGTGTCTTTTTGAATTGCTTGCGCTTGTTGGCGTGTTCGACCGCCAGACGCAGACACGTTTTCGCCGCGCCAGTGCAGCACGCGCCGAAAGTGGTGCGACCGAAATCGAGCACGGTCAGCGCGACGCGCAGACCTTTGCCGAGCGGGCCGAGAATATTTTCCTTCGGCACTTTCATTTCGCGCATGGCGAAGCGGCCAGTCGCCGTGCCTTGAATGCCGAGCTTCGGCATGCGCGCTTCGAGCATTTCGAATCCGGGCATATCGGGCGTAACGAGAAACGCGGTGATCGCATCCTTGCCCGGTTTCCCGGGAACCGGCGTGCGCGCCATCACAGTCAACACTTGCGCGATCGACGCGTTGGTAATGTAACGTTTCTCACCATTCAAAATGTAGTGCGAACCATCTTCACTCGGCGTGGCGGTCGTCTGAACGTTCGCGGCATCGGAGCCGGCTTCGCGTTCCGTCAAAGCAAATGCCGCGAGTTGTTGGCCGCTAACGAGCGGCGGCAGCCAGCGCTGTTTCTGTTCGTGCGTTCCGAAAAGTAAAAGCGCGCGGATGCCGATCGAGTGATGCGCGTTCGTGAAAACAGAAGTGGACGCGCAACGTTTGCCGATTTCTTCCAAGACTTGGCAGTAAGCCATCTGCGTAAAACCGCGCCCGCCGTATTCTTTCGGCGCAGTCATGCCGAGAACGCCGACGTGCGCAAGACCGTCAATCACGCTGCGCGGGATGTCCGCGTTCCGGTCGATTTCTTCGGGGTTGAGATTCTGCTCGAGGAATTGCCGCACTTCCGTGAGTGCGGCGTCGAGTTCCTTTTGCTGCGCAGCCGAGTGCCGCGGATACGGACTGACCCAATCAGAAACGAAACGTCCGAGAAAAAGTCCCTTCGCGAAGCCGAGCGCTTCCGGCCCGGTAAAGAGCAACTCTTCCGCTTCTTTGATTTCCTTCTGCCGCTGAATCTCTGCCTCGTTCATAAAGTAAAAATCGCCGGTTGAATCTGCGTGGCGCCAAAACAAGCGGCGCGCGCGACGGGGCAGGGCGACCAACCGCTGAAAACCCGCCGGAATAGGTCGTGGAGTCTTGCCCTTCTGACAACCGGAATTTACCTATTGCGGTTCAACCTATGAAACACGCCACGCTTTTCCTCGCGCTCGCTCTTGTCTCAACGCGCCTTCTTTCCGCGGCCGACGACACCGGCAAAGCCCTCCCCGCCTTCTTCGATGCGGAGTGGGATTATCAGATGGAACAAAATCCAACGCGCGCTTCGTCGATGGGTGATCGGCGTTGGAACGACCGCTGGGATGACGACAGCCTCGATGCCTACCGCAAACGCGAAGACCACGCCAAGGATGCGTTGCAGCGTTTGAACAAATTCGAGCGCGCGAAACTTTCGCCGGCCGATCAGCTCAACTACGACCTTTTCAGAAAGAATCTCGAGCAGGACATCGCGGGCTTTCGCTTCCGCATGTATCTCCTGCCGATCAATCAGCGGGGCGGGATCCAGACCGCCGACGAACTGACCGAGCAACTGCGTTTCGAAACGGTGAAGGATTACGAAGATTGGATCGCGCGGCTGCGTTCGTTCGCGCCGCAAATGGATCAACAGATCGCGCTCATGCGCGAGGGCGTGAAGGCGAAAATTATGTGGCCGAAAGCGGTCATGGATCGCGTGCCCGCGCAGATCGACAAGCAGATCGTGACCGACGCGGAGGCGAGTCCGTTCTTCAAACCGTTCAAGAAATTTTCCAAGGACATCCCGGAAGCCGATCGCGATCGCCTAACCAAAGCAGCCAAGGAAGCAATTACCGCTAGCGTGATTCCTTCGTTTCAAAAACTGAAGAGCTACTTCAACGCGGAATATTTGCCGACGTGTTTCCCGGAAGTTGGAGTCTGGCAACTGCCGGAAGGAGGTGACCTCTATACCTACTTGGCGCGGCGTTACACCACGACTGATCTCACTCCGCAACAAATACACGAGAAAGGTTTGAGCGAAGTGGCGCGGATTCGCGGCGAGATGGAAACAGTCATGAAAAAGGTCGGATTCACCGGCACCCGCGCGGAATTTTTCGATAAGCTCCGGACCGATCCGCAATTTTTCTACAAAACGCCGGAGGAATTGTTCGAGGCTTATCAAGCACTCGCAAAACGCATCGATCCGAATCTGGTCAAGGTCTTCAAGACTTTGCCGCGCATGCCGTATGGCGTGGTGAAGATTCCCGATAACATCGCGCCCGACACCACCACGGCGTATTACAACCGCCCCGCGGCCGACGGTTCGCGCGCCGGTAGCTATTACGTCAATCTCTACAAACCGGAGACGCGTCCGAAATGGGAGATGATGGCGCTTTCTTTGCACGAATCCGTTCCGGGCCATCACCTTCAAATCGCGCTCGCGCAGGAACTCGGTGAAATCCCGAAATTCCGTCGCTTCGGTTTCTACACGGCATTCTCCGAAGGCTGGGGTCTCTACTCAGAGTCGTTAGGCGAAGACATGGGACTTTACGACGATCCCTATTCGAAATTCGGCCAGCTCACTTACGAAATGTGGCGCGCGGTCCGGCTCGTGGTCGATACCGGCTTGCATTTCATGAAATGGGATCGGCAAAAAGCGATCGATTATTTCATGGAGAACGCGCCCAAAGCCGAGAACGACATTGTCAACGAAATCGATCGCTACATCACCATGCCGGGACAGGCGCTGGCCTACAAAATCGGCGAGCTAAAGATCAAAGAATTGCGCGAGCGCTCAAAACGAGAGCTCGGCGACAAATTCGATCTGCGAGAATTTCACGACACCGTTCTGCTTTCCGGCGCTGTGCCGCTCGATATTCTGGAACGAAACATCGATGCGTGGATCGCAACGCGAAAATCCGCCGCTCCAAAAAGCTAGGACTCGTTAGGCGCTGGCGGCGGCACGGGCTGTCCCGTTGGCCTAACGAATAGTGGAATCGACGCCTCCTGTCGGCCGTCGACGCCGAGGTCGATCGAATACTCGCCGTAGCTCGGCAATTTCAGCTGCTGAATCTGCAGAACGAGGCACGCTGTCACACTGTGCTCGTCAGGCGGAAAACTCACCTGCGTGTTCGCATCAAGCGTCGGCATGACCGCTTTCCCGTCCGCATCCATGAAAGAAATGCGAACGCGCTTTTGACCTTCCTCCAATTTTTCGAAACGCAATTTGATCGCGAGCGCACAAAGCGGATGCGTCACCGGAGTGCTCGCGGCGTGAATGCGGTCGAACGAACCAAGAATGTTCAGCTTCCCGCCCATATCAGCGGTGGCCGCGTCGCAAAGCGTAAAAATTTCGACCTTCAGACGAAATCCTTAGCTTTCTGCGACACCGTTGCTCGCCTGATCGACGGTAACCCAACTGATCATCAAAGGCCGAATCGTATCGTAGCTGCCGTCATCGAAATCGACAAAAACGCGGCTTCCTGTAGGCGTCACGTGAACATGATCGACCGTCGGCACTCGCATCGCGCCGCCGTCAACAGTATGAATTGTGAAGGGCGTGAATGGGCGCTTCGCAATCAATTTGCGCAAGTCATCGATCATCGATTACGAGCTTATCCGAAGTGTGACTACCCGGCAAGAAAGAGCCGCCTAGCTACAGCCCTGACTCGTGCCGCATTCCGTGCAGACGCCGCACGCGCCGGCGCGCACGACTTTGTCGCTGCCGCAATGCGAGCAGGTGATATCCATGAACATATTGCCGAGCGCGGTCGCGACACGTTCGGCGTGGGTGTGGCCGTTGCTTTGGACATGCGGCGCACCGTCGTTCGGCGTGTGATTCGTGATCACGTCGAGAATTTCCTTTTCGCCGGTGCGCGGCAGATCGGAGACGGGACGATTTATCGCCTTTTTCTCCATGTCGGGAATTTCCTTCATGGGCAATTCCCCCTGACCGCGATGCGGCGCGATCGCTTCTTTGTAGCCTTTGATGAACTGGCAACCGAGCCAGCGATAAACGTAATCGGCGATGCTGGTGGCGTTACGGATGTCAGGATTTTTCGTGAAACCGCTCGGCTCGAAACGTTGGTAAGCGAACTTCTTCACCAAACTTTCGAGCGGCACGCCATATTGCAGCGCGATGGAAGTGAGCGTGCCGACGGTGTCCATCAATCCGCCAATCGTGCTCCCTTCTTTCGACATGGTGACGAAGAGCTCACCGGGCATTCCATTCTCGAAAAGTCCGACCGTGATGTAGCCTTCGTGGCCCGCGATTTCGAACCGATGCGTGAGCGACATGCGCGTGTCGGGCATGCGATGGCGCACCGGCTGGTCGCGCACCAGTGCGAGTTCTTGTTCCAATTCCAAGATGCGCATTTCGAGTTCGGGCCGCTCGACCATCATGTCGAGCGCGCCGGTTGCGCCGCCCATGTCCTTCGTTCTTTTCGTATTCAACGGCGCCGAACGCTTGGAGCTGTCGCGATAAATAGCGATCGCTTTCAGTCCGAGCCGCCAACCCTCGACATAGGTATTCATGATTTCGTCGACCGATGCCTTTTCGGGAAGATTGACGGTTTTCGAAATGGCGCCGCTCAGGAACGGTTGCGCCGCGGCCATCATGCGCAGATGGCCCATGTAGCCTAACGAACGCTGACCGCGATGCGCTTTGAAGGCGCAATCGAAGATCGGCAGATGTTCCGGCTTCAAACCGGAAGAAATCTTCGAGCCATCGGGATCGGTCACGTCTTCGATTGTGTCGCAGACATCGATGTGCGCGATGATGCGATCGATCTCTTCTGAGTTGTAACCGAGATGCTCCAGCGCAGGCTTAACCGTCTGGTTGACGATTTTCAACATGCCCCCGCCGGCGAGCAGTTTGTATTTCACCAGCGCGATGTCGGGTTCAATGCCGGTCGTGTCGCAATCCATCAGGAAGCTGATCGTGCCGGTTGGCGCGAGCACCGTGACCTGCGCGTTGCGATAACCGTGGCGTTTGCCCAACAAAGCCGCGCTGTCCCAGACTTTCGCCGCTTCATCCTTCAAGTAAGCGAACTCCTCGTTAGGCTGAATTTCGCTCACCGCACAGCGATGCAGCTCGATCACTTCCTGCATCGACGCGACGTTGTCCTTCGCGACCGGCTTCGACACGCCGCTGCAACGCGCATCGCGATAACCCGGAAACGGTCCCATCGCCTTAGCCATGCGCGCGCTTTGCTCGTATGCCTCGCCAGTCATGATCGACGTAATCGCTCCGCAAATCGCGCGACCCTCCGCGCTGTCGTAACCGTAGCCGTAGCTCATAATGAGCGAGCCGAGATTGGCGTAGCCAAGACCGAGCGTGCGAAAGATGTGCGAGTTTTCCGCGATCTCCTTGATCGGATAGCTCGCGTTATCGACCAAAATTTCTTGCGCCGTTATGTAGACACGAACCGCCGCCTTGAAACGCTCGACGTCGAAGACGCCCTCCGCGTCTTTGAACTTCATCAAGTTGAGCGAGGCCAGATTGCACGCCGTATTATCGAGGAACAAATACTCGCTGCACGGATTGGTCGAGTTCTGCCGATCGGTTCCTTTGCAGGTGTGCCACTTGTGAATGGTGGTGTCGAACTGCATCCCTGGATCGCCGCAAACGTGCGTGCCCTGCGCGATTTTTCGGAGCAACTCGCGCGCGTCTTTCCGATCGCAGGGAGAACCGTCGCGCACGCGCTTCGTCCACCATTCGCTGCCATCGACGGCCGCGTTCATGAACTCATCGCTCACGCGCACGCTTAGATTTTCGTTCTGATACATGACTGAGCCATAGGCGTCGCCGTTGTAACTGCCGTCGTAACCTTGCTCGATGAGTGCCCACGCTTTGCGCTCTTCGTTCTGCTTCGCGTCGATAAATTCTTCGATGTCCGGATGCCAATCCTTGAGTGTGTTCATCTTCGCGGCGCGCCGCGTTTTGCCACCGCTCTTCACCACGTTCGCGACCTGGTCGTAAACTTTCAGGAACGACAACGGGCCGCTAGGTTTTCCACCGCCGCTTAATTTTTCGCGCGTGCTGCGCAGCGACGACAAATCGGTGCCCGTTCCGCTGCCATATTTGAAGAGCATCGCTTCGCTCATCGCGAGACGCATGATGTCTTCCATCGTATCCTCGACGCTCTGGATGAAACACGCGCTGCCCTGCGGATATTCATATTGTGACGGCGCGCGTTCAGCCACGCCAGTCTCGCGATTGTAAAAATAATTTCCGAGCCCGGCTTCCCGGCCTGTGCCGTACTGGTGATGCAAACCAACGTTGAACCAAACCGGCGAGTTGAACGCGCCATGCTGATTCACGCAGAGCCAGGTTAGTTCGTCGTAAAATAACTCCGCCGTTTTCTCATCGGCAAAATAACCGTCGGCAATGCCCCAATCGGTGATCGTGCGTGTTACACGGTGAACGAGCTGCCGCACCGAAGTTTCCCGTCCGCCTTTTTGGGGGTTCGTTCCGTTGGCAATGTCGCCGTAGAAATACTTCGAGACCGCGATCTTCGTCGCCAACGCGCTCCAATTTTTTGGAACTTCGATGTTCTCCTGTTTGAAGATGACTTTACCGCTGTCATCCGTGATTTCCGCGGTCCGTTTCTCCCACTCGATCTGATCGAACGGCGCGACTTCGGCCTCACTAAAAACGCGCTCAAACCGCAACCCGGAATTCTTTTTCGCCACGCGACTCTTGCGTGCGCCGCGCGACCTGCGGCCTTTATTGAGCGAGGAGGGTTGGATTCCGGGTTTGAGCTGGATCATGGCAGGAGAAAGAGAGTGGAAAATGGTTAAGACTGGTGAATAACTCGGCGTTACGAGACAGAACGACGTGAACAGCCCAGCCAACATCCTGTCCACAGCCGCGAAAAGGCGTGAACAACAAGATATTGGAGGGACCGTCCGAGCGGTCTACAAGATGCAGCGTTCCTGCAACTCCCTTCAAGACGAAATTTGTAACATTTTTTTCCGAGGGAAAAGGGGCGATTTGGAGGTCTGAAGACGTTAGAGAACCATTTTTCTTTCAATGTTCACGTAGCCAACCCGGCGATCGAGCCCCCTGTTGCAATGGCACGGCGTTTCTCCTAGAGTGCGCGCGCGCAAAGGAAGGGTGGCTGAGTTGGTTTAAGGCACTCGACTCGAAATCGAACGTGGGGTTAAACCCACCGTGGGTTCGAATCCCACCCCTTCCGCCAGTCTTTTCAGAAGCTCCCCCATATGTCGCCGCCACTTCGATTTGCTCTCATTGCTTTGATTGCCTCTGCCCCGATTTTGCGCGCTTCGATCGCCCCGCATTCTTTTCCAAAAGATGGGCCAACAGTCGCGGGAAATCGCGCTGCCATGCGCGGCAGAATCGCAGCTGCACCAACGGGCGCTCCGCTGGAAGTGAAGCGCGCGATTTGGGCGGCAAATCAGCTTACGACAAAACCGTACCGTTATGGCGGTGGTCATAAATCATTCGCTGATTCGGCCTATGATTGCTCCGGGACAATTTCTTACGCGCTAGGCGGCGCGGGATTCATGAAAAAACCAATTAGCTCGAATGAGTTCCGGCGGTTCGGCCAGCATGGCGCCGGCAAATGGATCACCATTTACGCGCGTAATGGACACACCTTTGCCACCATCGCGGGTTTGCGTCTGGACACGACGCCTTGGAACACGATGAAAATCGATCGCCACTGGGCGCCGCGTTGGCAGCCGACCCCGCGCGAGCCACGCGGTTTCGAGGCGCGTCATCCGGTAGGATTATGACTACCTAACGAGTAGGTCGCTTTTTTCCGAAAAGGAAAATCGTTGTCCCGACTAACTCGGTCGCGACTACTACGATGATTATCTTGGCCGCAAACCAAACCCGGCTTTCCACTTCCACGATCGGGAAAATGGTGAAGACGATGTACGTCAAAGTCGTTAGGCCTCCGACGACCGCGGACAGGCGCAACCAAATCGGCGCGCGTAATTTCATGGCACGCAGACCAAAGATCGGAATCGCGAACAAGACCAGGTAGGCGACGGCATAGAAAATTCCGCCGGCGTTATCGATTACCTGAAATGCTTCCTGCGCACCGACGCCGATGAGGCTCGCGATGGCGAAGACCAGCGTGACCGCTCCGACGAAGAGAATGGAATTTATCGGCGTCTTGTAACGCGAATGCAGTTTACTGAACCACGCCGGCACGATGCTGTCCCAACCGGCGACCATCGGCAGCCGCGTGTTGCCGGTAAAATAAATACTGACCAGCGCGATCGTGCGGCCTGCGAGTAAAAGAATGGCGAGCGAAGCGATGGTAGAGCCGGCGGCGCCGAACGCATTCGCTCCCGCGCGCAAGGTTTGTGGCACCGGTCCGATAAGATCGAGCGCATCGAAATTCACAAAGGCCATGACCGAGCTCGTGCCGAAAATAAACATGATGGCGATGATCGGGGCCGCGATCACCACTGAGCGCGCGATGTTTTTCGCCGGGGCGCGCGTTTCGCCCGCCATGATCGCGACGTATTCAAAACCGCTTAAGGCACCGAGCGCCATCTTGCTGAAAATGTTGATGCTGAAGAGCGATGCCGTCGGCAGCGCAAATTCGATCGGCCGATATTCGGGAAGCTTTCCCATCGCATGCGCGACAAAGGGCAGCGCGATGAGCGCGGCATAAGTGATGAGAAGAAAAAACGCGCCGACGTTGTGAACCCATTTACCGAGACTCAGTCCGCGAATCGTGACGAGGACGAGCGCGCCCACGAGCAGACCGTTCAAGGCGGAAACGAAAAGACGATTCGTCGGCATCCACGCCGCATTTGGACCGAGCGCGTAGAAAAGATTTGTCGCCACCACCAATCCAGTCGCGGCCATAATCGTGATGCCGAGAAGCCAAAGGTTCCACGCCACGATGAAGCCGGTGAATTCGTTGAAACCAAATTTCGCCCACTGATAGAGCCCGCCTTCAAGTGGCAGGATGCGGTTCAAATAAATGATCACCGCCGCCATCGGTAGATAAAAACAAATGATCGCGAGCAGCCAATAGGCCGCTTGTGATGGGCCGAGTTTCGCCGCCGTTCCCACCCACGATCCGCCGACGACGAAGACAATCTGCGTCAGAACAAGATCGCGCAGTCCGAGTTCTTTGTGAAACCCCGCGCTTTGCGCTTCGACGCGTTTTTCTTCGCGCCGGAATATCTCGGAGCTCTCTGTCTCGTTAGGCACTCCGGCATCTAAACAGAAACCCCACAAAAAAAAAGCGGCGGCGACCTTGCGATCACCGCCGCTCATCTCTCCTGGCTTCCTGGTAACAGCTATTTCGAACGCGCGTCGTGCATTTCCTTCATCGCGTTCATCATGTCCTGATGCGCCTTTTTCTCAGCGTCGAATTTCGCCTGCTGCTGCGCATTCAGAATCGGGCGAATTTGTGCGCCAGCGCTTTCCATGATCGCGCGAATCTTCTGCATCGCGTCCTCATGGATGGCTTTAATCTGCGGTTTCGCGGCGTCGACGATTGGCTGGATCTTGGCCTGTTGGTCGGCCGTCAGGTCGAGCTCCTTGGTTAGATGTTCGATGCCAAATCCATGGTCCCCGCCGCCGTGGTGTCCGAAAGGATGCTCACCCTTCCCATTTTCTTCCGCGTAAAGGCCAATGGTGCCGAGCGACAAAGCGCCCGCGATTGTCAGTGCAATTAATTTTATTTTTGTCATTTGGTTGGTTTGTTCTGGTTTGCTGCGGCGCGATATGTCGCGCGCCTGTGCAGAGAATGACTGGCTGGCGCGCGCGGCGGTTACAAAAAAATAATTGGCGGCTGAAGTTGTAACCAAACCCTTGGCGAAACGGTCATATCCGACAGAGTGGAAACATTGTGGGCATGGTTAACGATCTCGACGTCTCCGCACTGGTGGCGGCTGCGCTGCGAGACGACGAGGAAGCTGCGCGCGGGCTCGTGCGGCATCTCTACCCCTTCGTCGTGAAAATGGTTCGATCGCACCGACCGCAACGCGCCGCCGAAGAGGACCTGTGCCAGATGATTTTCATCAAGATTTTCCAGAAACTCGACCAATACTCCGGCGCGGTGCCGCTGGAACATTGGGTTTCGCGCATCGCGATCAATACTTGTCTCAATCAAATCGCCGCGGAAAAAGCGCGGCCGGAATTACGGCGTGCGGATTTGAGTGAAGAACAGGCCGCAGTAGTAGATAATCTTGCCGCTACTTCCGATGAACTTGCCCCTGGCCAACAACTTGCCTCGCGCGATCTCGTGGCGCATTTGCTCGACGGGCTCAAGCCGGCGGAACGTCTCGTGATGGATATGCTTTATCTGCAGCAGAAGTCGGTCGAAGAAATTCGGAAGGCGACCGGCTGGAGCGCGGCCCTGGTGAAAGTGCGCGCATTTCGTGCGCGGCAAAAACTGAAAGGCCAGCTCGAACGTCTGCAGCGAAAGGAAGACAATGTCTAAGCTCGATCGCCTTTTTCGCGCGGCGGCTTCTGCGCCTAACGAGTCCTTGTCGGAGGAAGCACCTTTTGGTTTCGACACACGTGTAGTCGCAAACTGGCGCGCAGGTTCTCGCAACGGAAATGGATCGCGGGAATTTGCCCGCTATTTCAAACGGATCGCCATGGCCGCGGTCGTGGTCGCGGCCTGCGCGAGTGCGGGCGCCTTCTGGCAGCTACAGCAAAACGACGACCTCGATGAAGCGAGCGGCGGCGCTTATGCCATGGCAGACAGCGCGATTGAAGCAAACACTCTGCAATGACGAGTAAGTTGAAATTTTGGTTGGCGATCTCGCTGATCGTTGTCTTTTTTGCCGGCGCCGCTTTGGGCGTGTTCGCCGGTGCGATGCATGCACGTCAGATTTTTTTCCGAGGCCATGGCGGCTTTGTCGCTCATCGCATGCGTGAACATCTGCGTCGCGAATTGCAGTTAACGCCTGAGCAAAACGAAAAGATCACGCCGATCCTTGATCAGATGGATCAACGTCTGGAAGCAATTCGGACGGAAACCGGCCAGCGCGTGCGCGACACCATGAATCAATCGCATAACGAAATCGTTCCACTGCTCAATTTGGAACAGCAGAAGAAGCTGGACGAAATGCGCGAGCGCCATAAGCACATGATGCGAATGCACGGTGGACCTCCGCCGGGCAATCTTATGTAGGCCTGGTCTCCCGACCCGGCGGGGTGTGACGGCGCAACACAGCGCCGCGTCAGGAGACGCGGCCTACAACCTGGCGGTTGCGAACTCGCGGAAAATTTCTGCGCCAATTTCAAACGAACGTAGGCGCGCGGCGTGATCGAAGATTTGCGCGGTCGCGATAATTTCGTCCGCGTTGGTTTCTTCGAGAATTGCCTCAAGCCGTGTGCGGACCGTTGCCGCGGATCCGATCAATGCATAACGCATTCGTTCTTCTACGGCGTCGCGTTCCGCCGGACTCCAATGACCTTCCATCGTCTTGAGCGGCGGCGGCAATTCGCCCGGCCGGCCGCGAACCAAATTCAAAAACATTAGCTGTGCAGACGTCGCGATCCGCTGCGCTTCCAGTTCGGTATCGGCCGCAAACAAACTCACGCCGACCATGGCGTGCGGCTTTTGTAACTGCGCTGAAGGTTTGAATTCGCTCCGATAAATCTTCAGCGCGACGTGCAGATATTCCGGCGCGAAATGCGACGCGAAAGCGAAAGGCAAACCAAGTTCCGCCGCCAGCCGCGCGCTGAAATCGCTCGAGCCTAACAAGTAGAGCGGCACCTTCAAACCCGCGCCCGGCACCGCGCGCAACCTCTCGTTAGGCGCGGCCGGCTGAAAGTAGGATTGCAATTCAAGTAAGTCTTGCGGAAACGTTTCGCCGCTGCTCCCGAGATAACGCCGCAAGGCGCGCGCGGTGAGTTGATCGCTCCCCGGCGCGCGGCCCAGACCGAGATCGATCCGACCCGGATAAAGCGATTCCAGCGTGCCGAACTGTTCCGCGATCACGAGCGGCGCGTGATTCGGCAACATGATCCCGCCGGCGCCGACGCGGATTTTTTCCGTCGCACCCGCCACATGACCGATGACGATCGATGTGGCCGCGCTCGCGATGCCCGGAAGGTTATGATGTTCCGCCAACCAGAAGCGATGATAGCCCCATTCCTCGGCATGCCGCGCCAGATCGACGGTGTTGCGAAATGCCTGCGCCGCGTCGCCGCCCTTCACGATCGGCGACAAATCGAGAATGGAATAAAACTGCATTAAGTCCTGACGCACTGCACGATCAGCAGCACGATATCGAGTAGGGCCACCCCGATCACGAAGGCGCCGAACTTCTTTTTGCTCCAATAAGGAATCACTTCGCCAGGCGAAAGCTCCTGTGTGCGTTTCATTCCGGTCGGAGTCATCTCGTAGCGCCAGCCGATGACGAGCGCGATGAGAAATCCCAGCGCGACGACGATGATGAAAAATTTGAGCAACCCCGGCGCATCCATCATCGGAAAAAAGATCCAGGCCAGATCGATCGCCAGCCAGGCGAGCACCAGGTAAACGACCGTAACCTTGTGGACATTGCGCCGCCGGAATTCGCGAAAAAATTTTGTCATGCGCCGTGATATTTCCGCCAGTAACGCAGCGCACCGCTCACAGCCATGTAGCTTGGATCGGCCGCCTCATAATCATCGACGCCTTCCTGCGTGGTGCCATGCGCCCGCAAATCGGTGTGCTCGTATTCGGCGAAAGGCGTGATGAGTTGCGGCTCGTCTTTGCCTTTACGCAACTGATCGCGGAACCATTCCGACCAACGGCGCACGCGTTTCTCGAGTTCGTCGAAATGCGCCACGATCGAATCTTCCACCAAGCCGAAATGCGGCAGATAAAGTTTCGCCGGATTCAACGCGCGCATCTTCGCAATCGAATCGAGCCACGATTCGATATCCAACTCCGGCGGAACAAACGGCGGAATGGGCGGACCATTTCCGATTCGCACGCCGGCGATATCCCCGCCGAAAAGATTGTCGTCCCAATGATAAACGTGGTGATGACTGGCATGGCCGGGCGTTTCAAGAGCGCGAATGCCTAACGAGTCGTCGAGGCGGACAACATCGTTATCTTGCAAGATCCTGATTTTATCTTCCGGGACGGCCGCGATTTTTCCCCACAATCGCTCCATGTCGTCGCCGAAAATTCGCGTGGCCGAGTCGACTAATTTTTTTGGATCGATTAGATGCGGCGCGCCGCGCGGATGAACGTAGATGATCGCGCCGAGTTCTGCGAAGCGCCAGGCCGCGCCGGCGTGATCGAAATGGATATGGCTGAGAAAAACATGGCGGACCTCTTTCGCCTTAGCGCCGATGCGTCCGAGCTCGGCCACGATGTTTTCGAAAGTCGATTCGGGTCCGGTATCGAAGAGCGCGATGCCTTCCTTGGTTTCGAGCGCCGTCGCAGCAATCACACCCGGTCGTCCGAGCTGTCGCGTATCGAGAACGTGAATCATTGGAAATTCGCGTTCGCACTCTCACGTCATTTGGCCGAAAAGAAAATCATGAGTGCTCTCCGAATTCTCGCTCTTCTGCTCGCTTCGATTGCGATCTCCTTCTCAGCCGATTATCCACAACCGGCCGAAAGTGATTACGTCATCCAGGATTTCAAATTTGCTTCCGGCGAAAGTTTGCCGGAGTTGCGCATTCATTATCGGACAATCGGCAAGCCCGACGCCGATGCGCACGGCGAAATTCACAACGCCGTTCTAATCACCCACGGGACAACCGGCAGCGGCGCACAATTCGTTAGGCCGGAATTCGCCGGCGAACTTTTCGGCGCCGGGCAACCGCTCGATGCAGCAAAATTTTTCATCATTCTGCCGGATGGAATCGGTCACGGAAAATCGAGCCGACCCAGCGAAGGAATGCACGCGAAGTTTCCGCGCTACGGCTATCGCGACATGGTCGAGGCGCAGTATCAGTTGCTCAGCGAAGGCCTCGGCATCAAACACGCGCGGCTAATCATGGGCACGTCGATGGGCGGAATGCACACCTGGCTTTGGGGCGAAAGGCATCCGGATTTCATGGATGCGCTCATGCCGCTGGCCAGTTTGCCCACGCAAATTTCTGGACGCAATCGCGGCTGGCGCCGCATGATCAGCGACGCAATTCGCAGCGATCCTTCATGGGAAAACGGCGATTATAAAATGCCGCCGCAAAGTTTGCGCACCGCGGCGGAGATGTTGTGGTTCATGAGCAGCAATCCGATTTTGCGTCAGACAGAAGCGCCGACCTTGGACAAAACCGATGAAGCCCTGGACAAATTCGTCGCTGATTACATGAAGACTGGCGACGCGAACGATGTGCTCTACGCCATCGAAGCCTCGCGCGATTACGATCCCGGTCCAAATCTGGAAAAAATTCGTGCGCCACTTCTGGCGATCAATTCCGCCGACGATCTCATCAATCCGCCCGAGCTCGGAATTCTCGAGCGCGAGATCAAACGCGTTCCGCATGGCCGCGCCATTGTAATTCCGTTAAGCGACAAGACGCGCGGACATGGCAGTCATACCATCGCGTCTTTGTGGAAAGACGAGCTGGTAAAACTGCTCGACGAAACTACTACTCGTTAGGCCGAATTCCGCGTCGCGTCACCAAATAGGTAGCGAAGCTGCCTAACCAGTGGCCTCCTTCATAATGTTCGCCCGTGACGGCCGCGAGGCCCGCGCCGCGATGCGCCGTAGCCGTTGCGCTCAAAGCCGCCAGGCGTGGATCGTCCTTTGGCAGGCCGGAAAGAATTCCTTCCAGCATCCAGGCACGACTGAGATTCAAGCCATCGAGATGCGCGAGCTTGGGATCGCTCGGATCCGGCGAAACGACCACAGGCAGCCAATCGATCTTGGATTCGTTAGGCACTTGCGGCAGAAAATCTCTTAACCATTTGGCGAAATCCGTCGACGCAAGCACGCGACGCATGACATCCGCTTCCGCCAAACACGGCGACAGGAAATCTTCGCCGGAAGGTTCGTAAGCGAGCGGCGCATTTTTATCCTGCGCAAAAAATTTCTTAGCCGTAGCAATGATCAATCTTGCGAAATCTTCATTCTTCGCCGCGTGTGCGTAGTCGAGCAGCAGTCCAAGAGAAAAGGCCGTTTGGTTGTGCTCGCCGATCCGAACGGGATGCGAGAGTTTCGGCAACCAACCCGTTAGACGCTCGAGCGCGGCGGCTTCGACCGGCTGCAAATTTTTCGCCAGCTCGCGCGCTTCCCGATCGTCCCATTCGCGCAGTTCGGCGCAGAGTTGCAGCAACCAGGCCAGTCCGTAGGGCCGCTCAAAACTCGCGCGACCTTCACCACGCAGATAGGCCGCTTCCTGTTGAAGATTTTCCGTGCTGAGGCTTTTGCGTAAAGCTTCGCGCGCCGCCGCCGCGAACGGCGCATCGGGAAATGTTCTCGTTAGGCGAACGAGCAGCCAGTGACCGTGCACCGACGAATGCCAATCGTAGCAGCCGAAAAACGCCGGCGTCAGTTTGCGCGGCGGCGCGACATCGGCGTCGCTGTTTAGATTGTGGCTGATCTTGTTCGGATATTCTTTGCCGACACAAGCGAGCGCGAGATTCGCGAAACGCTCCGCCGCCGCAGCATCGAATTGCGGAGAAGTTTCTTCAGCCATGGCCAAGGAAGGAAGTAGTAGGAATGCGCACAACCAGGCTTTCATCGCTCAAGAATAGCGCAGGAATCTTCTTCAAGCACAGAGGACTCAGAGAGCACAGAGATTGAATTTAGTTCTTCTCCGTGATCTCTGTGATCTCTGTGGCGAAATCCGATCTTACCGCGAGCGAATTGCGCAAACTGCGCAGCCTGAAAACACCGCAAGGCATCCAGCGTTTTCTCGATTCCATGCCTTATCATCTCGCCACTACCGCGTGGTCGCCGCGACGCGTTTTGCATGAGGGCACGGCGCATTGTCTGGAAGGCGCGATCCTTGCCGCGGCCGCCTTGCGCGCGATCGGATATGCGCCGCTCATTTTTGATTTGGAAGCGGAGCAGGACACCGATCATGTCGTCGCGGTTTATCAAACGCGCGGGCATTGGGGTGCGATTGCCAAATCAAATTTCTCCGGCTGCCGCGATCGCACGCCGGTCTATCAAACCCTGCGCGAGCTGGCCCTCAGTTATTTTCACATCTATTTCAATCTGCGCGGCCAACGAACATTGCGCCGCTATTCGCAACCGGTGAATCTCGCGCGCTTCGATAATCGCAATTGGATGACAACCGACCAGGACGTTTGGTTTATCGCCGATTATCTTTGCGAAATTCCGCATCGTCCTGTGGTCAAGCGAGGCTTGTTAAAAAATACCTATCGAATCGATGAGCGCACGATGCAGGCGGAGATGGTCGGTCACCGAAAGAAAAAGTAGCCTCCGTTCGTGGACACAAAAACATCGCACATTCTCATCACCGGTTCGACGCGCGGAATCGGCGCCGTCACACGCGACGAATTGAAGAAGCAGGGCGCGCGCGTCATCGGTCACGGCTCGCGCGCGAGCGGCGCGGAAGAAATTACCGCCGATCTATCGCAACCGAATGCGGCCGATGCTTTGTGGCGCGAAGCGCTCGGGCGACTCGAAGGCCGCATCGATGTTTTGATTAACAACGCCGGCATTTACGAACCGGTCTCCGTGGGCGAAAGCACGGAGGTTTGGGAAGCCCGCTGGCAACGGACGATGCAAATCAACCTGCAAGCCGCAGCCGATCTTTGCCGGCTGGCGGTTTCGCATTTTCGTTCGCGGGCCGGCGGCGGCCGCATCGTTAATGTTGCGAGTCGTGCTGCACATCGCGGTGATTCGCCGGAGCACTGGCATTATGCGGCTTCGAAAGCAGGATTGATCGCAGTAACGAAATCGATCGCACGCGGATTCGCCTCGGAAGAAATTTACGCTTTCGCGGTCGCGCCGGGTTTCACCATGACCGGAATGGCGGAAGAGTACCTAACGAGTCGTGGTGGTGAGGCGATTCTGAAAGAGATTCCATTGCGTCGCGTCAACTCGGCCGAAGAAGTCGCGAACGCCATCGTTTATCTCTCACTGCAAGCTCCGCCAGCGATGACCGGCGCGGTCATCGATATTAACGGCGCGAGTTACGTTCGCTGATTTGCCTAACGAGTAGTAGCGGCGAATCAGAGCGCGCAATCATTGTCCCAATAACGGAACCGTCATATCCCAAGCACGACACGTTTCCGGTGCACTCGTAAAATCACCGAGATTCGCAAATATCTCAATATCAAGTGTTTGTGACTTGTTTTTTTGCGTTGGCACGAGCCTTGCAAACAAGAGGCTCGTTAACCAAACGATTACCATGAAAAACAAAAACACTTACTCAATGCTCGTTCAGTCACAGGAGAAGGGTCGCTCGATCTTCGAATCCTCGATTTACGGCCTCGTAGTTCTCTGCACCGCTTTCTCCGCCTGGCAGTTCGCCGCGCACTCAATCATGTTGCCCGGGATGAACCACGTGGACAAAAATGCCGACACCGAAATGGTCGCGCAAATTCCCACGGAACAACCAGTCGCAGTCGCGAGCAACGCCAACGCTACCGCGCTGTAATCGCCGGCGTTGCGAAAACGCCTAACGAGTCCTGCGTGAACACGTTCCTGAAAGATCTGCAGTATGCCATGCGCATGCTGCCGAAAAATCCCGGCTTCAGCGCCATCGCGATTATCGCCCTGGCGCTCGGGATCGGTGCGAACACCGCGATCTTCAGTGTGGTCAGCGCAGTTCTACTCCGTCCGCTTCCGTTTCCGCAGCCGGAGCAGGTCGTAGCGGTTTGGGGAGTCGACAAAAACAAAAAACCCGACGGGCGCGTTTCGTTTTCATTCCCGGACTTCGCCGATGTGCGCGCGCAGAACCAAGCCTTCAGCGCGATGGCCGGTTACGACGATCTCGATATGACCGCGACGGACCGCGGCGCCGATGCCGAGCATCTGCATGGCATGATGGTAACGTCGGATCTCTTTCGCGTTCTCGGCGTGAATCCAATTCTCGGCCGCGCTTTCACCGCCGCTGACGATAAGCCCGGCGCGCGTGTCGTCGCTCTCAGCTACGAACTTTGGCAACGCCGTTTCGGCGGCGATCACAACATTCTCGATAAGACGATCACGCTCAACGAAACTCCGCATCAAATTATCGGCGTGATGCCGCAAGCGTTTCGTTTTCCGATCGAAAGAACACCGGCCGTTTTTTGGACTTCGGCCGCAACGCAATTTGAAGCGCCGCCCGGCAGCACCGAAACCACCGCCTCACAACGCGGATTCCATTACCTGCGCTCCGTCGCTCGCTTGAAACCCGGCGTGACCGGCGAACAAGCGGAAGCAAACACGAAGACCATCATGGCTTCGCTGGCCACGCAATTTCCTGACACGAATAAGCGCTTCGATTCTTCGCGTGTGATCGGACTTCTCGCTGATCTCACATCCGATGTGCGTCCCGCGCTCGTCGTTCTGCTCGCGGCGGCCGGGTGCGTCTTGCTCATCGCTTGCGTCAACGTCGCCAATTTGTTGCTCGCCCGCGCCACCGCGCGCGAAAAAGAAATGGGAATTCGCTCTGCCCTCGGTGCGAGTCGCATCAGAATTTTCCGACAACTATTAACCGAGAGCGCCTTGCTCTCGTTAGCCGGTGGCGGCGCGGGCATGCTCCTCGCCGTTTGGGGAACGGCGGCGCTCGCATCGTTGCTTCCGCAAAATTTCCCGCGCGCAGCTGAAATCGCGCCGGACTTTCGCGTCCTCGCATTTACAGCACTCGTTAGTCTCTTCACCGGTTTACTTTTCGGTCTCGCACCGGCCTGGCGGGTTTCGCGACCCGATGTGGTTACGGCGCTGAACGAAAGCGCGCGCGGTTCCAGCGAAACGCCGCGCGGACGGCGGCTGCGCGGAATTCTCGTCACCGCGGAAATGGTTCTCGCCTTCGTTCTTCTGGTCGGAGCCGGGCTTTTGATCCGCAGCTTCTGGCAACTGCAAAAAGTTCCCATCGGCTTCGATCCCAACAACGTTATGACCGCGAACGTTTCGCTGCCGGACGGTGATGGCGGACCGCAGGTCACCAAACGCAACGAACAGTTTTATGTGCAGTTGATGGATCGGGCCAAGGCCATTCCCGGCGCGCGTTCCGTTGCTGCAATCAGTCCGCTTCCCTTGAGCGGTTCTGATTGGAGAACCGGCTTCGACATTGCCGGCCGGCCGACTGCGAAATCCGATCGCGCCTTGAGTGCAGTGCGTGTCGTCACGCCCGGCTACTTCTCGACCATGGGAATTCCAGTGCGCAAGGGCCGCGACTTCGACCCGCGCGACAAATTCGAATCGACCGGCGTGGTGATCGTGAACGAATCACTCGTTAGGCAGTATTTTCCCGATGAAGATCCGATCGGCAAATACATCACGCCGCAGGTTTCACTCGATGTGCGCGAACCGATCGAGCGCGAAATCATTGGCGTGGTCGGCGACGTGAAGTCGCGCAAGCTCACTTCCGAAAGCATGCCGGAGCTTTATCTGCCGCACACGCAAGCCTCCAGCGGCAGCATGACGATTGTCGCGCGTACGCAGATGGAGCCGCAAGCGATCCTGCCGTCATTGCGCGCCACAGTTGAAGGCTTGAACAAAGATCTGCCGCTCTACGAAACGCGCACCATGCAGCAATATCTCGATCGCGCCGTCGCTCAGCCGCGCTTGAACATGACGTTGCTCATCGTTTTCGCCGGCGTCGCCATTGTTCTCACTGCGGTCGGAATTTACGGCGTGATGGCATACTCGGTTGCGCAACGCACCCAGGAAATTGGAATTCGCATGGCTCTCGGCGCGCAACGCCTGGATGTTCTGCGCCTCATCGTCGGACAAGGCGCGCGCCTGGTTGTGCCCGCCATGGTCATCGGCATCGCCGCTGCATTCGCGATGACGAAATCGATCGCCAGCCTGCTCTACGGCGTCGCGGCCACAGATTTCCCCACACTGTTTTCGGTCGCGTTTCTACTCGCGTTCATCGCGCTCCTCGCCTGCTGGTTGCCGGCGCGAAGAGCGAGCGGCCTTGATCCAATCACCGCGTTGCGCACCGAATGAAACCACTCGTTAGGCATTGATCGCGTAGCCCGTATGTTGAACCTGCTGCAAGATCTGCGTTACGCCACGCGGACCTTATTGAAGCAGCCGGGATTTACTTTTATCGCCGTCGTCACGCTCGCGCTCGGCATCGGCGCGAACACCGCCATCTTCAGCGTGATCAATTCGGTGTTGCTCGCGCCTTTGCCATATCCGGCGCAGGATCGTCTCGTCGTCATCAGCGAGACCGACAAGGTGCAGGGCGGCGAATTCGCGATTTCTCTCCCTGATTATCTCGACTGGCGACGCGACGCCAGCTCGTTTGAAAATCTCGCGCTCGTGCAGGTCGACGGCACCAGCATCAGCGATCTCCCCGGTCAGATTGCGGAACAAATTCCGGCGGCGTTCGTTACCGCGAATTTCTTCAAGGTAATCGGGCTCACGCCAAAAATCGGACGAACTTTCAACGACGATGAGGACCGCGCCGGCGCAGCGCCTGTTGTTGTAATCAGCGATCGTCTCTGGCAGCGCAAATTTGCGCGCAGCCCCGCGATTCTCGGACAGACGCTGATGTTGCAGAATCGTCCGACCACCGTCATCGGCGTGATGCCGCCGGAAATGAACGCGCCGCAGGATGTCGACGCATGGTTCTCAGTCATGCGCCGCGCGGACAATCCCGCGTGGCCAAATCGACTCATCCATCCAAGTCTTTACGCATGGGCGCGGTTGAATAACGGCGTCACGCTTGCGCAGGCGCGGACGGAAATGCGTGGTATCGCCGCGCGCATCGAGCAGGCGAATCTCGACACGAACAAGGATGTCACCGCGCTGATCACGCCGGTTTTGGAAAGCATGGTCGGAAAATATCGCACCAACCTCGCGCTCCTTCTCGGAGCGGTTGCTTTGGTTCTGCTGATCGCCTGCGCAAATCTCGCGAATCTCTTCGCGGTGCGCGGTGCCAGTCGCGCGCGTGAGTTCGCCATTCGTGCGGCCATCGGCGCTTCACGTCGACAACTCGTTAGGCAATTACTTATCGAAAGTCTCGTCATCGCTTCACTTGGAGGAACGCTTGGGTTTCTCGCCGCCATGTGGGGACGCGATCTTCTCGGCCTAATCGCGCCGCAAGACATCAGCCGTTTTCAGCAGATCAGTTTCAACGCGCCGGTTTTGATTTTCACTCTCGCACTAACTTCGCTGACGAGCGTTCTCTCCGGTCTGTTGCCGGCCTGGCAAAGTTCGCGCGCCGACATTCAGCTCGCTCTGAAATCCGGATCGCAGACTACTTTTGAAACAAAAGCCGCGCGTCGCACGCGCGACTTGCTCGTCATCGCCGATGTCGCGCTCACTCTTGTTCTGCTCAGTTCGGCCGGACTGGTGCTGAAGAGTTTCGCGCGCATGCAATCGCTCGCGCTTGGTTTCGAACCACGTGGCCTAACCACTGGTCGAATCACGCTTCCATACAGCACCTATCGCGGTCGTGATCAGGTGGCGAAGTTCGGGAAGAGCGTTCTCGACAGAGTCGCGACTTTGCCCGGAGTGGAGAAAGCCGCCCTCGGCGGAAACCCGCCGATGCTGGCCGGTTGGATGGTTGGCTTTTACCGCGAAGAACGGCCGGTCCCGCCGCCTAATGAACAATCCGGCGCGGAAAGCGAAGTCGTGGCCGGCGATTATCTCGGTGCGTTGAAAGTTAGTCTGCTCCGCGGGCGCGCCATCAACGAGCGCGACAACATGGATGCGCCGCTCGTCTGCATGATCGATCAGGCGCTGGCCGAGAAAATATTTCCCGGTGAAGATCCGCTCGGCAAACATCTCTCCAGCGATCCGGATGGGAACGGCAACGAGAACCGCTCCTTCGAAATCGTCGGCATCGTTTCGCGTGTGAAATTTCACGGAGCGGACGCAACACCGCCGCGGCCGATCATCTACTTCTCGTTAGGCCAAACTGAGCGCCATCGTTTGATACTATTAGTGCGCAGCGCTCTCCCGACGCCGGCGCTGGAAAAATCTTTGCGCGAAGTCGTCGCCAGCATCGATCCGCGTCAGCCAGTTTACGAATTTCGCGCCATGTCCGATCTCGTCGCCGAAACATGGGCCACGCAGCGTTTGCTGACTTTCCTGCTCACGGTTTTCGCCGGACTCGCGCTCGGCTTGGCCAGCATCGGCCTCTACGGCGTGCTCGCTTACACCACGCTCAAACGCGTGCGTGAAATCGGAATTCGTATCGCGCTCGGCGCGCGGCCCGCGCAAGTCGGCGCGCTTATCATGAATCACGCGCTGCGCTTGCTCTCGTTAGGCTGCGTCATTGGATTAATCGGCGCGTTTGCCGCTTCACGCGCGTTACAAGGCGTCCTTTTCGAAGCCGGGCACACCGATCTGCAAGTCTATTTCATTGTCGGCGGCATTCTACTTCTCGCGACTTTGCTCGCGAGTTGGTTGCCGACTCGACGCGCCTGCCAAGTCGATCCCATCGTCGCGCTCAGAGTTGAATAGGAGAAACCCACATGAACACATTGCTCCAGGATTTTCGCTACGCGTTGCGCCAGCTCGCGCAGCAACCCGGCTTCACCATCATCGCCGTGTCCACACTCGCGCTCGGTATCGGCGCGAACACCGCCATCTTCAGTGTGGTCAACGCCGTGCTCTTGCGGCCGCTGCCGTATCCGCAACCGGAGCGCATTGTTTATCTCAATGAAGTCAGCGCCGGGACCGATCAATCGATTGCCCTGCCGGATTATCTCGATTGGCGAAACGACGCGAAGTCGTTTCAACATCTTGCGCTCTCGCGTTTGGAGTCCCGCAACTTGAGCGGGGTTTCCGGGCGCGAACCGGAGCGAATCTCAGTCGCGTTTGTCACCGCAAATTTTTTCAACGTCATCGGACTCAATCCACAGCTCGGACGTACCTTCACCGAAGATGAAGACAAACCCGGCGCGCCCGCGCTGGTCGTGTTGAGCGATCGCTTGTGGGACCACGCCTTCAATCGCGATCCAAATATCATCGGACACGCGGTCAATTTCCACGGCCAGCCCTTCACGGTCACTGGCGTCATGCCGCGCGAGATGGATTCACCGCATGGCGTGGAGGCGTGGTTTTCCGTCATGCGCCGCAGCGCCAATCCCGCCTGGCAGAACCGCGCCAATCACCCCATGTTTTTCGCGTGGGGTCGATTGAAGCAGGGCGTCACTGTCGAACAAGCGCGCAGCGAAATAAAAACGATCGCAGCGCGCTTGGAGAAAACTTATCCGGAAACGAACGCCGGCACCGGCGCCAACGTGAAGCCGCTGCTCGATAATTTACTCGGAAGTTATCGCACGAATCTGACCTTGCTGCTCTGCGCGGTCGCGCTCGTTTTACTGATCGCGTGCGCAAATCTGGCTAATCTTTTTGCGGCGCGCGGTGCCTCGCGTGCGCGTGAGTTTGCCATTCGCGCCGCCATCGGCGCATCGCGCACGCGAGTCGTTAGGCAACTTCTCATCGAAAGTTTTTGTATCGCAATTATTGGCGGCACACTCGGCTTGCTCTTTGCGATTTGGGGACGCGATGCGCTGGTGGCGTTCGCGCCTAGCAGCGCGCCGCGTTTCGAAGGAATTGGCTTCGACCCGCGCGTGCTCGCTTTCACTTTCCTGCTCGCCGGTCTCACGACCGTCCTCTTCGGGCTCTGGCCCGCCTGGCAGGTCGCGCATGGAGACATCCAAACCGCCTTGCAAGCCGGCTCCTTCGGCAGCTCGGAAACAAAAGCAGCGCGACGCAGCCGCGATTGGCTCGTGATCGGCGAGGTCGCGTTAACGCTCCTCCTGCTCAGCGCGGCTGGTCTCGTTCTCAAGAGTTTCTCGAAGATGCAATCAGTCGCGCTCGGTTTCGACCCGCGCGGAGTTCTCACCACGCGGATCGAATTGCCCTACACCAAATACACTGACACAGAGAAGGTTTTGAATTTCGACAATGCGTTGCTAGATGAGGTGCGACGATTGCCCGGCGTGCAGTATGCCGCCATTGCCGCGAACCCACCGTTGTTGAGCGGATGGCAGCTAAATTTTCTTCACGAAGGCGCGCCGCCCACTGATCCGAGCCAGCAGCCTTCGGCGGACTCTGAGGTCGTGGCAGGTGATTATTTCGCCGCGTTGGGCGCAACGTTAATTCGCGGTCGAAACTTCAACGCCACCGACACGAAAGATTCACCGCCAGTCGTAATCATCGACCAAACGCTGGCAGACACGGTTTTCCCAAAACAGGACGCGATCGGCAAACGTCTCACGATCGGTGGCGTTGATGGAAACAACGAGGATCCTATTTTCTATCAGATCATCGGCGTGGTCGGGCACATCAAGATGCGTGGCTATGACGACGCGCAGCCCATGCCGGGATTTTTCTTTTCCCAAACGCAAGCGAGCCGGACGAACCAGGTATTACTCGTTAGGGGGAGCGGCAACGTGAAGGCTTTGGAGAAATCTGTGCGCGCTATTATCAATCGCATCGATCCGGCGCAGCCGGTTTTCGACGTGCGCACGATGGAAGAACGCGTCGCCGAAACTTGGTCGACGCAGCGATTGCTTTCGTTTCTGCTCGCGATTTTTGCTGGCCTTGCCTTGCTCCTGGCTGCGGTCGGTTTGTATGGCGTGCTCGCTTATTCCGCCTTGCGCCGCTTGCGCGAAATGGCGGTGCGAATCGCGTTCGGTGCGCGACCAGCGGATATCCGTGCGTTGGTTTTTGGCCACGGCTTTCGGCTTTTCGGTTTCGGAATTGCCGTGGGCGTAATTGGTCTGGCCGCGTCCGCGCACGTGATCCGAAGTTTTCTCTTCGGCGTCACGCCGATTGATCCGCAAGTCTTCGGGATTGTGGGTGCGGCGCTGGCAGTCGTCACGATTCTCTCGGCATGGTTGCCCGCGCGCCGGGCCTGCCGCGTGAATCCAATCATCGCCCTTCGCGCCGAATAAGCGCCTAACAAGTCCTATGGAAACAACCCTTCGCGATATTCAATACGCTTTGCGCATGCTGCGCAAAAATCCCGGCTTCACCGTCGTCGCGGTTATGGCGCTCCTGTTGGGTATCGCCAGCTCCACCGTTATATTTAGTGTAGTCGATGGCGTGCTGCTCCGGCCGCTGCCGTATCCGGATTCCGAACGCATCGTTTCCGTTTCCCAAAACACGCGCAGCACCGGCGTCTCGCGGCGCGCGGCCTCGCCGGCAGTGTATCTCGATTGGCTCGCGCAAAATCATGTCTTCTCTGATATCGCCACGTCGCGCGGTGGGCAGGGTAATCTAACCGAAGGCGACCGGCCCGAACGGCTTCCATCCGCCACGACTTCCGCAAGTTTGTTCCGCGTCTTCGGCATCGCGCCACTGCTCGGACGCACGCTCCAGCCGTCGGATGAAAAAGCCGGCAACGCGAATGTCGTCGTGCTCAGCCAGGGATTATGGGAACGGCGCTTCGGCTCGGATCGCAGCGTCATCGGCCGCAGCATTCAACTAAACGGCGCGGCGCACACTGTCGTCGGCGTGATGCCCGCGAAATTTTCGCCGGATAATTACGCTGAGCTCTGGATCGCAACGCCCTGGAGTGTGCCCGCGCATCCACTGCGCCCGACAGAAGACCCGCGACTGGTGCGCAACAGCAATTACCTCGACGTGTGGGCGCGGCTCAAACCCGGCGTCACTCTCGAACAAGCGCGCGCCGAGATGAACGCGATCATGCTGCGTTTGGAAAAAGATTATCCGAACGACTTGAAGGACGAAGGCGCGGCCATCACGCCCTTGCACGAAGAATTGGTCAGCGGCATCCGTCCGTTGCTCTTCATTTTGTTAGGCGCCGTCACCTGTCTGTTGCTGATCGGTTGCGCCAATGTCGCGAATCTGCAACTGGCGCGCGCCGCCAGTCGGGCACGCGAAGTTTCGATTCGCGCCGCACTAGGCGCGAGCCGTTCACGACTCGTTAGGCAACTGCTCACAGAAAGTTTGTTGCTCGCCATCCTCGGCGGATTGCTCGGCATCATGGTCGCGGCCTGGGCGATTCCCGTTCTGCTTGCGCTCAGTCCCGCCGATATCACCGGCTTCGCCGAGATCAGTCTCAACCGCACCGTGCTCACCTTCAGTCTCTGCGCATCGATTCTGACTGGAACGCTCTTCGGTTTGTTTCCAGCGTTTTACGCTTCGTCAGCTAATCCTAACGAGTCGTTAGCCGAAGGCGAACGCGGCAGCACCGCCAGCCGAAGCCGTGGTCGTTCGATCCTCATCGCCGCGGAAGTCGGGCTCTCGCTCGTCCTGCTGATCGGGGCCGGTTTGATGGTAAAAAGTTTTTCAAAACTCACCCGCGTCGATCCCGGATTTAATTCCGAGCGTCTCCTCACTTTCGATCTCAATCCATCGTTCAGCGACGAAGAGCGGCAGGTCATTTTTTATCAACAGGTGTTAGAACGGCTGCGCACGGTGCCTGGTGTCGCCCAAGTCGCGGCGATCAGTCGCTTGCCATTTTCCGGCGGAAACAGCGGGCGCAGTTTCGGTGTTCCTGGAAGCGACACGAGTCACGACGCTGACATTCGTGTCGCGACGTCGGAATATTTTCAGACGATGGGAATTCCGCTGTTAAAAGGACGGGCCTTCGATGAACACGATCGCAAAGGCTCGTTGCCGGTCATCGTGGTCAACGAAGCGATGGCGGCGGCTATTTTTCCCGGACAGGACCCGATCGGCAAATACATCGACCAATTCGGTCCGAACAGCGAATCGCTGCAAATCGTCGGCGTGGTCGGCAATGTGCGGCACGCTAATCTGGCTGCGGCCCCACGCGCGGAAATCTATCAACCGCTCGGACAGGCTGGATGGTCGCGCATGTTTTTCGCGGTGCGTAGCGTGACGGCCAATCCGCTCACACTTGTGCCCGCGGTGCAGAATGCAGTTTGGAATGTTGATCGCAATGTTGCGCTGGGAAATGTGCGCTCGATGCAGGATTCGCTCGCCCGGTCGGTGACGAAACAGAAGTTCGCTATGATCTTGTTAGGCATTTTCGCCGGACTCGCGCTCGTTCTGGCCTCGATTGGTTTGTATGGCGTGATGTCGTACTCGGTTTCGCAACGCACGCGCGAGATCGGCATTCGCATGGCGGTCGGCGCGCAACGGACCGACGTGCTCAAACTAATCGTTAGGCAGGGAATGATACTTACTGCCTTTGGCCTCGCGCTGGGGCTGGCCGCTTCATTTGGCCTAACGAGACTGATGTCCACTTTGCTTTTTGGCGTGAGCACGACCGATGCGATTACTTTCCTCGGCGTCTCCGCTCTTCTCGTCGGCGTGGCGCTGGCCGCATGCTTGTTGCCAGCGCGGCGGGCAAGCGGCGTTGATCCAATGGTAGCGCTGCGAAGAGAGTAATTCGCCTAACGAATGGTCTGTATTTTCCAGCTGAGTTTACCGTCGGCCTCAATGTCGAGATAAGCCACGCTCGCCGGCGCGCCGCGATTTGGTCGGGTCACGCAACCAGGATTCAAACACAAAACGCTCCCGACGCGTTCGTAACGCGGGACGTGTGTATGACCATGCAGTAAAACATCCACGCCCGCCGGCGGATTATTGGGCGGGATGTGTTCCAAACGAAAACGAACGCCATTTCGTTTCAGAAGGACAACGAGCGGCCATTCCATCTCGCTATCGCAATTTCCCCTAACGAGTGCTAACGGCGGACCGAGCGCGCGAATCTCCTCGAGCAAGCTCGGCGCGCAGACATCGCCGAGATGCCAGATTTCCTCCACATCATCGGCGAGTCGATTAAAGTTCGCCGGTAGATGATTATGGGTGTCGGCCATGACCAGGACACGAATCGATTTTCCCATGTGCGCAGTATCCGTATCAGCGTAGCTTCGGCGAGTGTCTTTCCGTGATTTTGGTCTCTCCGATGAAGTAGTGCGTGGTGCACAGGCGATGGGTTTTGTTGATCCGACGCCGATTCAACTGCGCGCGTTCCCGATTGTGCTGGCGGGAAAAGATTTGATTGGCACCGCGCAAACTGGCACGGGCAAGACGGCCGCGTTCGCCTTGCCGATTCTGACGAACCTGGCCAAACACGGCGCGTTTCGTTGTTTGGTTTTGGAACCGACGCGCGAACTGGCGGCGCAAGTCGAAACGGCCTTTCGCGATTACGGACGCTTCACGAACTTGTTGGTCTCGTTAATCCACGGCGGCGTCGGCTACGGTAAACAGCGCGAAGAAGCGGCGCGTGGAAACGACATCGTGGTCGCGACGCCGGGTCGCCTGCTCGATCATTTGCAGCAAGGCACGATGCGTCTCGACAAGGTCAACGTTCTTGTTCTCGACGAAGTCGATCGCATGCTCGACATGGGATTTCTTCCCGACGTGCGCCGGATCGTGGAAAAAATTTCCACCGATCGGCAGACACTTTTATTTTCGGCGACATTACCGCCGGAGATCGAGCGGCTGGCCGCCTGGGTCTTGCACGAGCCGGAAACGGTCGAAATTGGCGCGCAGCGGTCACCGGCAGAAACCGTCACGCATGCCGTCTATCCGGTGGCGGCGGAACAGAAGTTCGAACTGCTCATGGCATTGCTCGAACGTACCAACTTCGACAGCGCGCTGATTTTTTCACGCACCAAACACGGCGCCGACAAGATCGCGGTGAAACTAAAACAGGGTCGGCATTCGGTAGCGGTGTTGCATTCGAATCGCACCCAACGCGAACGCGTCGAAGCGCTCGACGGTTTCAAGAGCGGCAAATACGAAATCATGGTCGCGACCGATATCGCGGCGCGCGGCATCGATGTCGCGGGGGTGAGTCATGTCATTAATTACGATGTGCCTGAGCATCCGGAAGATTACGTCCATCGGATAGGTAGAACGGGTCGCGCGCAAAAAGTGGGCGACGCGTTTACACTTATGAATGGCGAAGAAGTCGGATCGTTGCAGGCGATAGAACGTTTTATCGGGGCGAAAATTCCACGCCTGAAGCTGGATAGTTTCGCTTACAAATACACCGCGCTTTTCGAGCCGGAATCGATGACCGGCGGCAAGCGCGCCATCGGCGGCGGACGCACCCACGGCGGATATTCCTACGGACGACGGCGGCGGTAGAGACGCCGTCGTCATTTCCGCGCCCGCTCACAGTCGTGTCGTCCTGAGGCTGGTCCCACACGGCGGGACGCCGAAGGATCTCACGCCTGGCCTAACGACTGACACGTTATGTTGAACGTTGACCGATAGCGATTGCGGGATCCTTCGCCGTCTGCGCGGCTCAGGATGACAGACTGCGTTAACGACGCTTGCTTGAAGGTGTGGAGATTTCTAACATCAGTTGAGTTCGTTTCACATGTCACTCGTCTTCGAACGTTTTCAGACAGAAGGAATCGCAGAACTCTCTTACTTGGTAGGCGACGACGATGACGGTATCGCCGCTGTTTTCGATCCGACGCCGGATGTCGACAAATATGTTGAGCTAGCGCGCGAGAAGAATGTTTCGATCACGCACGTGTTTGAGACGCACATTCACGCCGATCTGGTGAGCGGCGCACGCGAACTTTGTGCGCGCGTTGATTCGGCGAAGATTTTTGTTAGTCATGAGGCCGGCGCAAAATACGGATTTGAAACCGAACACCTGCACGAGGGCGACACGTTTACTTTCGGCGACACAATCGTCACCGTGCGCCACACGCCGGGCCACACACCGGAGCACATCAGTTTCGAAATCGCGGAATCGGCAACGCCGAAGAACCCGTGGGGCGTTCTTACCGGCGATTCTCTTTTCGTGAACTCGGCCGGTCGGCCTGACTTGTTAGGCAACTCGATGACGAAGCAGCTAGCGGCGCAGCAATTCAAAACTTTGCGCGAATATTTTCTCGGCTTGCCTGACAGCGTGATGATTCATCCGGGACACGGCGCGGGTTCGCCTTGCGGGGCCGACATCGGCGATCGATTGCAAAGCACGATAGGCTACGAGCGCCTGACGAATCCTTTTCTGCAGTTCGACGACGTCGGGAAATTCACCGACTTCGCGATCAAGACTGCGCCGCCGGTTCCGACATATTACCCGCGCATGAAGAAGCTCAACGCGGAAGGACCGGAGATCATCGGCAACCTACCGAAAGTCGCCGCGCTTCCGACGAAAACGTTTAAGAACGCGATCGATGAAAAGAAAGGCGTGCTCGTCGATACGCGATCGATGCTCGCATTTGGTGGCGGACATATCCCTGGCGCGCTGAACATAGGCGGTTCGCCATCACTCTCGATTTGGGCTGGCTGGTTGCTCGATCCGGCGCAACCGATCTTGCTCGTGCTGGAAAAAGATAACGCGCTCGAGGAAGTGGTGAAACTTTTTATTCGCACCGGCTACACAAAATTCGCCGGCTATCTTGTCGGCGGAATCAAAGCCTGGGAATCCGCCGGCTTCCCGCTCGAGCAAATGCCGCAACTAAGCGTTCACGAAATTCAAAAGAACGGCCGCGATTTTCAGCTGCTCGATGTGCGCGGTCCGGGCGAATGGAAAAAAGGTCACATCCCCGGTGCGCAACATTTCTTCCTTCCGGAATTGCGCGAGAAAAGTTCAGCGCTCGATAAATCGAAGCCGACTGCCGTTTACTGCGCGAGCGGGTACCGCGCGAGTCTGGGCGCCAGCATTTTGAAACAAGAAGGGTTCGCCGATGTGCGTAACGTTCCCGGCAGCTGGCACGCCTGGAAGAAGGCCGGCTTTCCCGTGGAGCAGTAAACTTCCTTGCTCGCGCGCAAAAGCGATTCCACGTTTCAACATGGCTACCAACCCCTACGCGCACCCGGAAGCATTGGTCGATGCCGAATGGCTGGAGCAGCACGCGAAAGATCCCGGCGTTCGCATCATTGAATCGAACGAAGACATTTTGCTCTACGACACAGGGCATATCCCCGGCGCCATTCACATCGATTGGCGGACCGATCTGCAGGATGCAATCGTGCGCGATTATATTTCGCCGGAACAATTCGCCGCGCTTTGCAGCAAGAATGGCATCGCGCCGGAAACGACCTGCGTTTTCTACGGCGACAAAGCGAACTGGTGGGCCTGCTATGCACTGTGGGCATTTCGCTTGTTCGGACATGACAAGGTGAAAATTCTCAATGGCGGCCGCGATAAGTGGCGCGCGGAAAATCGCACCTGGACGCGCGACACTCCGAAATTTCCACCAACGAATTATCCAGTGCCGAAGAAGCGTTACGACAAAGAAATCCGCGCTTTCGCCGATGAAGCGCTCGCGCAAAGCAAAGCGGGCAAGCCGATGATCGATGTTCGTTCGCCGGGCGAATTCAAAGGCGAGATCACGCACATGCCCGAATATCCGCAGGAAGGTGTGCTGCGCGGCGGTCACATTCCGGGCGCGAAAAGCGTGCCGTGGAAAACGGCCACGAATGATGACAGCACATTCAAATCGGCCGATGAGCTCGCGAAAATCTACAAAGAGAACTGCGGCGTTTCATCCGACAAAGAAACGATCGTCTATTGCCGGATCGGTGAACGATCGAGCCACACCTGGTTCGTCCTCACTTACTTGTTAGGCATCGAGAACGTGCGCAACTACGACGGCTCGTGGACGGAGTGGGGCAACAAAGTCGGCGCGCCGATCGAACGTGCCGCCTAACGAGTGCTGTGTATCCGCCGAAGCTCGATAAGATCATCCATCTCTTCGAAACGCTGCCCGAAATAGAGCGGCGCGAGACGCTCGTCTCCTACGCGGATAGCGCGAAGAAACAGGTGCCGCGCGAAGGTGAGAAATTCGATCTCGAAGATATTCGCAAAGACGAAGAATGCGCGGACACTGTCGGCGTTTATTTGCAGGTCGACGACGAAGGCAAAGCGCATTTCCGCATGTCGCTCGGTCCGGAAGTGCAAACACTGACGCGCGCAATGGCGTCGATCCTTTGCAAAGGCCTCGACGGCGCGACGCCGCAGGAAGTTCTTGATCTGCCGAGCGACTTCGTCACGCGTATCGTCGGCGCGGAACTGGTGCGAGTGCGCAGCCAGACGACCTATTACATTCTCACGCGCATGAAAGGCATTTGTAAGGTCTATCTCGACCGCCAGCGAAAAATGGCCGCGGCCTAATCGCCTTTCGCTCGTGACGCGCTGAGGTTTTCGCCTACAGTTCGCGCGCCAATGCCGCGGAACAACGAGCTGCGAAAAATCCTCCTCATCGGCTCGGGCCCGATCGTTATCGGGCAGGGCTGCGAGTTCGATTATTCCGGCGTGCAAGCCTGCAAGGCCTTGAGGGAAGAAGGCTACGAGATCGTTCTCGTGAATTCGAATCCGGCCACGATCATGACTGATCCGGAATTCGCCGATCGCACTTACATCGAGCCGATCACGCCGGAAGTGATCGAAGCGATTCTCGCGCGCGAAAAACCGGACGCGATTCTGCCAACGATGGGCGGACAAACCGCGCTCAACGCCGCGATGGAATTGAATCGCAATGGAGCACTCGTTAGGCACGGTGTGAAGTTGATCGGCGCGAACGCGCAGGCAATCGCGAAAGGCGAAGATCGTCAGCTCTTCAAGGAAGCGATGTTGCGCATTGGCCTCGATGTTCCGCGCTCGGGAATTGCCCATACTGTGGCCGACGCCGATCGCGTGGCCGACACAATCGGAACTTTCCCGCTCATCATTCGACCGGCCTTCACTCTCGGCGGTTCCGGCGGAGGCATCGCTTACAACCGCGAGGAGCTCGATGAAATCGCCACACGCGGCCTCGAACTTTCGCCAGTCACCGAAGTCTTGATCGAGGAGTCGTTAGTCGGCTGGAAAGAATTCGAAATGGAAGTGATGCGCGATCACGCGGACAACTGCGTGGTCGTTTGTTCGATCGAGAATCTCGACCCGATGGGCGTGCATACCGGCGACTCCATCACAGTTGCCCCTACGCAAACACTCTCCGATCGCGAGTATCAATTGATGCGCGACGCATCTTTCGCCGTCATCCGCGAGATCGGTGTTGAGACCGGCGGATCGAACATTCAGTTCGCCGTCAATCCGGACAACGGCCGCATGGTCGTAATAGAAATGAATCCGCGCGTCTCGCGAAGTTCCGCTCTTGCTTCGAAAGCGACGGGATTTCCGATCGCAAAAATCGCAGCCAAGCTCGCGGTTGGTTACACACTCGATGAAATTAAGAACGACATCACGCGCGAAACGCCCGCGAGTTTCGAGCCGACTATCGATTACTGCGTCGTCAAAGTTCCGCGTTTCACCTTTGAAAAATTTCCGCACGCCGACCCGACTTTAACGACGCAGATGAAAAGTGTCGGTGAGGCAATGGCGATCGGGCGCACTTTCAAAGAAGCGCTGCAAAAAGCGCTGCGTTCGCTCGAGATAAAACGTTTCGGTTTGTGCGGTGATGGCAACGAAAAGCGCGTCGATCCGGAGATGCTGCGGTTGAAACTCGCCATCCCGAATGCCGAACGAATCTTCTATATCGCACAAGCGTTTCAGGACGGAATGACCATCGATGAAGTCTTCGAGTTAACGAAAATCGATCGCTGGTTCCTCCATAACATTCAGCAGATCGTCGCGGAAACGGCACGGCTTGCGTCACTCGATTTGCGCAAAGCGAAGAAGCTCGGTTTTTCCGATCGGCAACTCGCGATCGCACACAAGACGAGCGAAGACGCGATTCGCGACCGTCGAAAAACTGCCAGTGTCGTTCCCACTTATCGATTGGTCGATACTTGCGCCGCGGAGTTCGAAGCTTTCACGCCGTATTATTATTCGACCTACGGCGACGAGAACGAAATGCGGCGCAGCGATCGTCGCAAGATCATGATTCTCGGCGGCGGCCCGAATCGCATCGGTCAGGGAATCGAATTCGATTACTGCTGCGTGCACGCCGCCTTCGCGCTGCGCGAGCTCGGGTTCGAAACCATCATGGTCAATTCGAATCCGGAAACGGTTTCGACCGATTATGACACGAGCGACAAACTTTATTTCGAACCGCTCACGCTGGAAGACGTGCTGAACATTTACGATCAGGAAAAGCCGGAAGGTGTGATCGTGCAATTCGGCGGGCAGACCCCGCTGAATCTCGCCGCGGGTTTGCGCGCGGCGGGCGTGCCGATTCTGGGGACACAACCGGAGAGCATCGAACGCGCGGAGGATCGTAAACTCTTCGCGGCCATGCTGGAGAAGCTCGGTTTGCGTCAAACACCCAACGGAACGGCGGTGAGCGCAGCGGAAGCAATCGCGATCGCGGAACGCATCGGGTACCCAGTACTCGTTAGGCCGTCGTTCGTCCTGGGCGGACGCGCGATGGAGTTGGTTTACAGCAACGAAGATCTCGAGCGCTACATGCAGAGTGCGACCGAGGTCAGTCCAGATCGGCCAGTCCTAGTCGATCGATTCCTGGAAGAGGCAATTGAAGTTGATGTCGATTGCATTTCGGACGGCGAGCTGGTCGTGATCGGCGCGATCATGGAACACGTGCAGTTGGCCGGTATTCACAGCGGCGACAGCGCCTGCGCGATTCCGACCTTTTCGCTTTCGCAAAATGTGCTCGATGAAATTGCGCGCGCGACCAAAGCGATGGCGCGCGAACTGAAGGTGCGCGGACTGATGAATGTGCAGTTCGCGGTCAAAGGCGAAGACGTTTACGTCCTGGAAGTCAATCCGCGCGCATCGCGCACCGCGCCGTTTGTGAGCAAGGCGATTGGAGTTCCGCTGGCGAAGCTAGCCGCGAAAGCGATGACCGGTAAGACGCTGACCGAACTTGGCTTTACGGAGGAAATTGTTCCTAAACATTTTTCGGTGAAGGAGCCGGTCTTCCCGTTCCTGCGTTATCAGGGCAGCGACACTGGGCTCGGCCCAGAAATGAAATCTACCGGAGAAGTGATGGGCATCGATGCCGATCTCGGTCTCGCTTACGCCAAAGCGCAAATGGCGGCACCGCCGGCGTTGCCGAAGAGCGGAAATGTTTTCATCAGCGTGAAAGATTCCGACAAAGAAAGCGTTGTGCCGTTAGCGCGCGATTACATCGCGCTCGGATTCGGAATCATCGCAACGAGTGGAACAGCCTCGATGTTAGCGGCCGCCGAAATTCCAGTGCACCGCGTTTTCAAATTACGTGAGGGCCGGCCGCATGTGCTCGATCGCATCAAGAATGGCGACGTGCAGTTGATCATCAATACGCCAAGCGGAAAAATTCCGCGCGAAGATGAAATCAAAATGCGCAGCGGAGCGCGGACGTTAAAAATTCCGATCATTACAACCATGCGCGCGGCGCAGGCCAGCGTGCACGGCATTGCTTCACTGCAGAAAAGCAGTCTGCAGGTGAAAACTTTACAGGAATATCACCTGTAATTATTACCACGCGCGGCCGCCGCTGCAGCCGCGCATGAGCACAACCAAAATAATTGTCCCGATAATGGAAACGACGATCGAGCCGAGACAGCCCATCCTAGAGGAAAAGAAAGCGAACATCGCCGTGGAAACGGCGGCGGTCGGCTAATCAGCTGTGTGAAACGCAAAACGCGTGACACCGCACGCGCTTCGTGTGACAGGTCTCGGATGAAACTGACCTTGCTAGCTTGTCTCGCGACCGCGCTGGCCGCGACGAACTTGTTTGGCCAAACCGAAACACCATCCGCTTCTCCGAACGCTTCTATGAGCCCATCACCATCACCGAGTCCCGCAGCAAAAGAAGTCGCCGTCATCAAAACGAGCGAAGGCGAAATGGTCGCCGAGTTCTGGCCCGATGTGGCGCCGAAGACGGTGGAAAATTTCAAGAAGCTTGCGCGCGAAGGTTTCTACGACGGGACGGCGTTTCATCGCATCATCAAAGGTTTCATGGCGCAAGGCGGCGATCCGTTGACTAAAGATCCGTCCAAGGAAAGCCGCTGGGGCACAGGCGATCCGGGCTATAAAATCAAAGCCGAGTTCAACAAGAAGCTGCATGAGCGCGGTGTGCTTTCTATGGCGCGCTCGAGCGATCCTGATTCCGCAGGCAGCCAGTTCTTCCTTTGTTTTGGAAAACTGACTCAGCTCGATAACCAATACACGACCTTCGGCAAGGTGATCAAAGGTGATGATGTGCTCGACAAGCTAGCCAACGTCCCCGTGACGATGAGCAACGGCGGCGAAAAAAGTAAACCGGTCAATCGCGTCGGATTGGAGAGCATCAAGATCGTCCCGGCTGATTCGGTGAAGTAGCGATGGCCGAGGCGAGCACCAACGTCGCATTGGTGCAGATGCAATGCGGGACTGATCCCGCGGCGAATCTGGAGAAAGCGATCGGGTCCATTCGCGACTCGGCGAAGAGCGGCGCAGAGATTGTTTGTTTACCGGAGCTGTTTCGCTCGCAGTATTTTTGCCAATCGGAAGATCACAAATACTTCGCGCTCGGGGAAGAAATTCCGGGACCGACGACGGACTCGTTAGGCGAACTGGCGCGCGAACTGAAGGTCGTTATTGTCGCGTCGCTTTTCGAAAAGCGCGCCGCGGGTGTTTATCACAACACTGCCGCGATCATCGACGCCGACGGAAAATTTCTCGGGAAGTATCGCAAGATGCACATTCCGGATGACCCCGCCTTCTACGAGAAATTTTATTTCACGCCCGGCGATCTCGGATTCAAAAACTGGCCGACGCAACGCGGTAACATCGGCGTCTGCGTTTGCTGGGATCAATGGTATCCGGAAGCGGCGCGTCTCACCGCGCTACGAGGCGCGCAGTTAATTTTTTATCCGACGGCGATCGGCTGGCATCCGGCCGAGAAAGAAAAATACGGTCGTGCGCAACAATCCGCCTGGGAAACAATGCAGCGCAGTCACGCAATTTCGAACGGTTGTTTCGTCGCGGCGGTCAATCGCGTCGGCTTCGAAAATCCGGCCGGTGGCGCCGGCATCGAATTCTGGGGACAAAGTTTCATCGTCGCGCCGAGCGGAGAGATTCTCGCGAAAGGCAGCGTCGATCGCGAAGAAATCATCATGGCGGAAGTCGATTGGAAACGCGTCGATGAACACCGCACGCATTGGCCTTTCCTACGCGACCGTCGCATCGATGCCTACGCAGGACTGGAACAGCGATTAATCGACTGAGCATTCAAGCGGGTGTAGCATCCCGCATGAAAACCAGCTCCTTCGTTTTTCTTCTCGCGCTCCTCGTCTGCGTCAGTGCGCCATTCGCAATCGCGGATGATGCACAAAAAGCCGTCGCGGTTTTAAGTCCGACGGCCAACAGCAAAGTCATGGGCACCGTCACGTTCACAAAATCCGGCGATGAAGTGAAAGTGGTCGCGGACATCATGGGACTCACTCCCGGCAAACACGGTTTTCACATTCATGAATTCGGCGATTGCTCCGCGCCGGATGCGACCTCGGCTGGAAGTCATTTCAATCCGACCAAGCATCAGCATGGCGCGCCTGATACCACTGATCGTCACGCTGGCGATCTGGGCAACATCGAAGCTGATGCTTCCGGCAAGGCGCATCTCGATTTAACCGACAAAGTGATGAAGCTCAGCGGCAACGATTCGATTATTGGTCACGCAGTCATCGTGCATGAGAAAGCGGATGATTTGAAAACGCAGCCGACTGGCGACGCGGGCGGACGTCTTGCGTGCGGCGTGATCGGAGTGGCAAAGCCGTAGCTTCGTCGGTAAAGATGGCGGAGTGGAACTGCTGACCATCGGCGAAATAAGACGACGCGCGCAGAACGGTTTCGTTACTGGGCGCGTGCACGTGCAGATCAGCGCGGCGGAAGCGAAGGCGACGCGCGAAGGAAAACCGTACTGCGAGATGGCGCTGGCTGATGCTGCCGATCGCATGACTTTGCGGGTCTGGAGCGATCATCCGGAATATCGCGCCTGCGAAACGTTGCAGGCATCGGAGTTCATCGAGATCAGCGGCGAATTTGCCCAACATCAGCAGTTCGGACTCGAGGCGAAGCAATGGAAAGTTCGTCGCCTAACGAGTGATGAGATTTCCGAATTGCTGGCTGGTCCGCCGGAGCTACGCGCGAAGCAAACGGCGGACTGGAGTCTGATCACGGAACGCATCAAGACGATCGGCGATCCTCGCCTGCGCGCGTTGTGCGAAGCGTTCATCGCGGAATTCGGCGAGCGATTTCGTCGCACCGCGGGCGCGCGCAGTTACCATCACGCGCGCCGCGGCGGATTGGTCGAGCACGTCGCGCAGATGATGCGCGCGGCCGACGCGCTCGCGCCGCTTTATCCGCAATTGAATCTCGACCTCCTCATCGCCGGAATCGTTTTTCATGATTCCGGAAAACTCTGGGAAAACCATCTGCCGGAAGACGGCTTCACCATGGGCTTCGACGAGCGCGGCGAATTAATGGGCCACATTTCGATCGGGATCGAGCTGGTCAATTCGCTTTGGCGCAAGCTCAATTCGCCTAACGAGTGGAACAGCCTGTCGCCCGCGGCCGAAGATGTGCGGCTGCATCTTTTGCATTTGATCGGTGCGCATCACGGCGAGCTGCAATTTGGTTCGCCGGTTAGCCCCAAAACTCCGGAGGCCATGGCGCTCAATTACATCGATAATCTCGATGCGCGCCTGGAGATGTTCGCCGCGGGATATCTCGTGGCGAAACCAATCGCCGATCGAATTTTTGATCGCGTCCGACCCTTGCCCGGAAATTTGGTCAAGCCACTGGAAAAATTTTCTCCGGCTGACTAAGTGCCCGGCGGACCCTGCGTGGTGATGAGCATTTGATCGCCCTTCAACGCGATCGTCTTCACGTTCGGCCAAAGCGTGTCCTCATTATTCTTGCGCAGGCTTTCTTCGAACCCAGTGGTGAAGCTATGACCAAAACTTGACGCGATTGCGCGCAGAAAACTTCCCTTAATTTGATGACCGTTCGCTTCGATCCATTCCGGATCGAAATAAAAATTGTTGTCGTCGTAACTGAATCGGAGGCGGGTCCTGCCGTTAAACCAGCGATGTTTCATCCAGGGAAGCGGAGTGGCGCTTAGCGGCACGCTCGCGTCCAGCGTGGCCATCGAATCCGCAAGCGCGACGTGCATTCTGTTTTTCCGACTCGCGAAATCCGGATGGCGTGCAATGAGCGCGTTCAGATCGCCGGCGGTAAAAGCGACGGTGGTCTGTTGATTGGTGGCGAGGGCGTTTTTGAGCTGCGCGAACTTGGCATTGGCCGCGTTAAATTCGCCATCAGTCGGCATCGCAATTTTGATGTCGGCCGGATCGTCCGCCGTGAATTTCTTGACCGCTCCGAGGCAAAGAAACCAGCCGGCGAAGGCAAGAATGATACAGCCGACAAACGCGGCGAAGATGAAGCTCAGGCAGCCGCCCGCGAAACAACCGCAGCCAGACGGCTTGGGCGGCGCGAGAATGACTTGCGGTTGCGGAGCTGCGGGCGCGGGAACGGGCGGCGGCGTGTCCATGCGTTCGGTTTAACTGCTCGTTAGGCCGGAAGAAAGCTCTTTTGTCTCGCGACGAGCAAAGGAAAAGCGGCGGTCGAATCGACCGCCGCTCTTCCGAACATTCTGCCTAACGAATGGTTAAAACTACTCGTTAGTCTCTTTCGATTTCTTGCTCTTCGGCGCAGGCTTCGGATCGGCCGCACCTTTTTTGGATTTCGTTTTCTTGGCTGTTGTATCGGTTTCCGGTTCATCGACAACCAATGCCGCATCGACCCATTCAATGAACGCGATAGAAGCAGAGTCGCTCTTCCGTTGACCGAGCCGGATGATACGCGTGTAGCCGCCTTTGCGATCAGCCGACCGCGGGGCTATGTCGTTGAACAGTTTTTTCACCGCATCCGCCTGACGCAAGGTGGCGAGCGCAGTGCGTCGCGCGTGCAACGAACCTTTCTTGCCGAGCGTCACCATTTTTTCCGCGAGCGGCCGGACCGCTTTCGCTTTCGCCAGCGTCGTGTTGATGCGGTGATGTTCGATCAGGCTGCAAACCTGATTAGCCAGCAGCGCTTTTCGATGCGCGGCGGTCAGGCCGAGCTTCAAGGTTTTCTTCTGATGTCTCATGAGATGATCCTCCCTCGCGCCTAACGCGTGCTATTATTCGTGATCGGCTGCGCCATTCATGCTCGCGCCGTCCACACCGACTGGGATTTCAACCAAACCTGGATCGAACTTCATCCCAAGACCAAGGCCGAGCTGTTGCAGCTTGTCCTTGATTTCGTTGAGCGATTTCTTGCCGAAGTTGCGATACTTCAGCATCTCGGCTTCCGATTTTTGCGCGAGCTGACCCACGGTCGTGATGTTGGCGTTGTTCAAGCAATTGGCCGCACGGACACTGAGTTCGATTTCGTTCACGCTCATGTTGAGAAGCTTCTTCAGCTTCATGTTTTCTTCGGAAACCCCAGCTGGCGTTTCGTCGAACTCGATCACGTCTTCGTTGAAATTAACGAAGACATCGAGGTGGTGGCGCAGAATGGCGGAGGCCTGGAGCAACGCGTCGTCCGGAGTAAGACGACCGTCGGTCCAGACTTCGAGGACGAGCTTGTCGTAATCGGTACGCTGACCGACGCGGGTGTTTTCCACCGCGTATTTCACGCGTGTAACCGGCGAGAAAATAGAATCAATCGGAATGAGACCGATCGGTTGATCAGCACGCTTATTCTCATCGCCCGTGGCAAAACCGCGGCCGACGCGCACTTCTAGTTCCATGTCGAACTTATGCTTCTTATCGAGGGTGCAGATGAGCTGCTTGGGATTCAAAACCTCGAACCCTTGCGCGAGCTGAATGTCGTTCGCGGTGACTTCGCCTTCCTTGTTTATCGAAAGCGAAAGTTTGCGCGGCTCGTGTTCCGCGGCCTTGAATTTGATCCGCTTCAAGTTGAGCACGATGTCGGTCACGTCTTCGACTACCCCGGGAAGAGTGGCGAATTCATGTTGCGCACCGGTGATTTTCACCGCGGTGATAGCGGCACCTTCGAGTGACGAAAGCAAAACTCGGCGGAGCGAATTTCCAACCGTGTGTCCATAGCCGGCTTCAAAGGGCTCGGCAACGAACTTGGCGTAGGTTTCAGAGGAGCCGTCCTCAACTTTGGTGAGGGTCTTCGGCATTTCAAAACGACCGTAACGAACTGGCATAGTGGGCCTTTTCCTTTTCTGACGCGCCGGGTTACCCCTGGCGAGTAACGGCTTCCGTCCGATGACGGAGTCCCAGGGACCAACGGCGCAGCTTCTAAAAACTCGCTGCGGGACGTGGAATCAACACGATCAGCGCCGTTTTGCAAGCGGCGGCTTTATTCTTCGATGATCGTGTCGGGCAACTCGTTGCGATCGGTCGATCGGCGCGGAAAAGAACGAGCGAGAAGGGTTCCAGCGTTCGCGATTCCATGAATCAACGCTTCGGTGAAATTCTCTTTTTTGAAATGCGCCTGCATTTCATCGACCAGTTGCTTCCAAAATTCGTCGCCACATTTTTGATGAACAGCTTCGTCGCCCACCACGGCGAATTTTTGCGCACGCGGTGCCACGAAAATGAGAATGCTGTTGCGGCCTGCCGTCTTGTGCATTTTCAGATCCTGAAATTTTTTCTGCGCCACCGGTAACGGATCGCGCGCGATTTCACCGCGCTGAATGTAGAGCCGGATTTCGCCCGATGTTTTCGCCTCCGCCGATGCGATCGCGGCGACGATCCGGTCGTGATCCAGACGAGTTAGAAATTCCTTCGAGCGCATTTCGACTCACCAACTCGAGCCGGCCCCGCCTCCGCCAAAACTTCCACCACCCCCGCTAAATCCGCTGAAGCCGCCGCCGGACGACCCGCCCGACCAGCCGCCGCCGCCGCCGCCCCAACCACCGATAAATGGTCCGCCCATTCCGGTGTAACCCCAGCCGCGCCGCTTCGATCGTCGCGCGATCATCATTAAGATGAAGAAAAAAATTATGAACGGCACGAACGGAATAACGCTCGTCTCGACAAAATTTCCTTTGTCATTTTCGGCGAGGGTCTTGCCGGTCCCTTTGTATTCGCCGAGAATCGCCTTTCCGATCAGGTCGATGCCCGTGGCGAGTCCACCTTCGTAATCCCCGGCGCGAAATTTCGGTTTGATGTGACGCTCGGTAATATCAAAAGCCGTTGCATCCGGGAGCGCGCCTTCCAAACCGTAGCCGACCTGAATGAACATTTTGCGATCATCCTTAAAGACGAAAAGCACGGCGCCGTTGCGCCGATCTTTTTGTCCGACACCCCACGACTGCGCAATGCGTTGCGTGTAATCCGCGATGTCCGAATCGGTCTGCATCTTCGGAAAGATCGCGACCAACACTTGATTGGTAGTATCGCGCTCGAACTGCGCGAGCTGTTCGTTGAAACGCGCCGCCGCATCTCTTGAAACAACGCCGGCATAATCGTTGAAGTAACGATCCGGCTTCGGCGGCATGACTTCCGCCGCGTTTAGCCTAACGAGTGCTAGAAAAACCAATGCAACTGTCATCCCGAGCCGCGTCCCGCAGGACAAGAGCGAGGGGTCTCGCAACCGAGCATTCAGCGCGCGCGCGTTCATGAAGGTTTCCCTCCTAGCGTGAGATCCTTCGACTTCGCTCAGGATGACACGCTTCAGGAGTCGTTAGGTAAAATCAGGGTGTCGGCGCGACGCTTGCGGCTGGACGAGTCGTAGCCGGCGGCACACTTGGCGCATTGCCGAAGTTTCCGAAATTCACCGCCGGCGCTTTTTCCGATCCCGGTTGGGCGTTGAAGAACGGCCTCGCCTGAAAACCAAACATCTTGTTCAGCATGTTGGTCGGGAAAGTTCCCAGCGCGGTGTTGTAGTCCTGCACCGCGGCGTTGAAATTATTTCGCTCCACGGAGATCCGATTTTCGGTTCCTTCGAGTTGCGCCTGCAAAGTCTGGAAACCTTCCGTCGCTCGAAGCTGCGGATAATTTTCGCTAACTACCAGCAAACGCGAGAGCGCGTTACTCAATTGTCCCTGCGCTTCCTGGAATTGCTGCAGTTGCGCCGCGTCGGTTGGCGCCTTGTTCGGGTCGAGCTGCACACGGCCGACACTGGCACGCGCATTCGTCACTTCGGTCAGGGTTGATTTCTCGAAATTCGCCTCGCCTTGCACGGTGTTAACGAGATTCGGAATGAGATCGGCGCGACGTTGATAAACCGACTGCACGTCGGCCCATTTCTTGTTCACGTTTTGTTCCAGCACGACCAGCCGGTTGTAGGTGCCGCAGCCGGTCAACCCGTGGAGCGCAACCAGCGCGATCAATAACCCGCCGCATCTCGACGTGAATGTTTTCATAGATGCGAGACGTTCGCCAATCGCTCCGGCAAGTCAATGCGCGTGCGCGCCGGTAAGTTCCGCGGTATTCTTCGCAGCGGAATTTTACATGCAACGCCCCGTCGCAATTTCCTACGCAGTCTTTGCGCTGCTCTTGATTTTGGTCGCCGCCCTCGGCTTGGGCACGCCGTTTATCGCCGCGCTTTTTTGTTATCTGGCGCTGACGAAATTTGCTTTCGCCGGACGCCGCTGGCTCGCGCTCACGTTATTCCTGATTCTCTTTGCCGCCGTTTTTGCCGGCTTCGTGATTTTCATTACCAAAGGCGCGCGCGCCTTTCCCGAAATTGCCGAGCAATCCATTCCGCGCGTGGTGAAATTCACGCAGGACCACGGAATCGAGCCGCCGTTCACCGACATGGAAAGTCTCAAAGCCCTCACGCTCGATAGCGTGCGCGATGCGTTTGGTCAGTTGAGCAAATACGTCCGGGTCGCGACTAAGGAATTTGTCTTTCTGATTATCGGCATCGTGGTCGCGATCGGGATTTTCCTGAATCCGGATTTTGAATCGAAGCGACACGGGCGCGCCGGTCCCCTCGATTTGTATTCCTATTACACCGGCCGGATCAAAGAACGGTTTGCGTCGTTTTATTCCAGCTTCGAAACGGTCATCGGCGCGCAGATTATCATCTCCGCCATCAACACCGCTTTCACGGCCGTGTTCCTTTTCGTTTCCGGTCTGCGTTATGCCACGCTCGTGATGATTCTCACTTTCATTTGCGGACTCCTGCCCATCGTGGGCAACGTCATCAGCAACACCATTATTGTCTGCATCGCCTTCATCGCCTCGCCAAAACTCGCCGGCGCCGCGCTCATCTTTCTCGTCCTCGTGCACAAGTTAGAATATTTCCTGAACAGCCGCATCATCGGCGGCCGCATTCAAAATCCGATGTGGCTGACCTTGCTCGCGCTGCTCATCGGCGAGCAGCTCATGGGAATTCCGGGAATGATTCTCGCGCCGGTCGTCCTCAGCTTCATCAAAGTGGAGATGAAGAAAATTGGCATGGACGATTCCGATTTCGAACGGCCGACCACGGAGACATTGCCGCGCCGCGAACTGACGCGCGTTTAGTTCTAGCTCTCGTTAGGCACGGCGGCCGCTTCGGGCTCCGCCACGGCTGGCTCTTCTGGTTTGGGCGCAGTCGGGAGATAACGCTTTCGCAGTTCGTCCGCGTTCGGCAATTCGTCGAGATTCCGCAGGCCAAAATGTTCCAGGAAAAACTGCGTCGTTTCGTAGAGTAGTGGACGCCCCGGCACTTCGGCGCGGCCGGCGATCCTGACCAGACCGCGCTCCATTAAATTTTGCAACACGCCTTCGACAGCGACACCACGAACTGCTTCGACATCGGCGCGTGTAATCGGTTGGCGGTAAGCAATAATCGCCAACGTCTCCAGCGACGGGGGCGTAAGACGATGCGGTTTCGACGCGGGAAAAAGCTGGCGAACCCATTGCGCGTAAGCCGGTTCACTCGCCAGCTGCCAGCCTTCCGCTTTTTCCACTAGTTGAAATGCATGTTGCTGCTCGATGTATTCGACTTTCAACTGCTCGAGCGCCGCTGAAATGTTGGCCTCGGTCACTTTCGCGAACTCGTTAGGCAAGAGTTCATCCGAATCCCCCGCGCCTTTAATTGCATCCTTCATCTCGCGCGTGGTTAGCGGTTTTTGCGCGCTGAAAAGCAAAGCCTCTATTACTTGCGCGAGTGTCATCAGTTGAGCCCGATCGCTGATTGAATCGCCTCCGCAATGCGATCGGCCTGGCGATCGATCTGCGACAGCTCGCGTCCTTCGATAAGTAAACGAATTTTCGGCTCCGTGCCCGAGTAGCGCAGCAAGACACGTCCTTTGCCGTTCAGCTCTTTCTCGGCGTCACCGACCAGCTTCATTACATCCGGCAGTTTTTCCAGCGGCGGTTTTTCTTTCACTTTCAAATTGCGCTGCGCCTGCGGATATTTCGACAGACAACGCTTCAGTTCGCTGAGGGGTTTGCCGGTCGATTTCATGATGCGCAAAATTTGCAGCGCGCAAACGATGCCGTCGCCCGTCGTGCCGAAGTCGCGAAAAATCATGTGTCCGCTCTGTTCCCCGCCGACATTCAGATCGCGCTTCACCATTTCTTCGATGACGTAACGGTCGCCAACTTTCGTGCGCAGAACTTTTCCACCGGCAGAGTTGATCGCTTCGTCGAGTCCGAAGTTGCTCATGACCGTCGCGACCAGGGTATTTTCACGCAAGCGTCCCGTGCCCAACAAGTCCGTCGCGGCGATCGCGAGAATCTCGTCGCCATCAACAATTTCCCCTTTCTCATCGCAAAGGAGGACGCGATCGGCATCGCCGTCATGGGTGATGCCGATATCCACGCCCGTTTCTTTGACGATGCGCTGAATTTCCTGCGGATGAGTGCTGCCGCAATCGGCGTTGATGTTGGTTCCGTTCGGTTCGTTGTGCGCGACGATCAGGTCCGCCCCGAGCTCGCGCAGAATGCACGGCGTCGATTTGTAGGCCGCGCCGTTCGCGACATCGACGGCGATGCGCATTTTCTCCAGCGACATGCCGCGGGGAAAACTCGCTTTGGCAAATTCAACGTAACGACCGAGCGCATCATCAATGCGTCGCGCGCGACCGATTTTTTTTGCGGTTGGTCGAACCGAATCAATCTCGCCGGAAAAAACCAGCTGCTCGATTTGTTCTTCAATCTGATCGTCGAGCTTGTAACCGTCGTGCCGAAAAAATTTGATGCCGTTGTCTTCGTAGGAATTATGCGAAGCGGAGAGGACAATGCCCGCGTCGGCGCGGAGCGAGCGTGTGATGTAAGCGACGCCCGGGGTCGGGAGCGGGCCAATGACGAGAACATCGACGCCTAGCGAAGTGATGCCGGCGACGAGCGCGTTCTCCAACATGTAGCCGGAAAGACGCGTGTCTTTGCCGAGAACAATTTTCGGGCGCGCGCCCGAGGGATGTTCGCGCGGATTGAGTTTGGTGAAAACGTGCGCAGCAGCGCGGCCAAGCTTGAGCGCAGTCTCCGCGGTAACCGGTTCGACGTTCGCCACTCCGCGAACCCCGTCCGTTCCGAAAAGCTTATTCCGCTGCGTCACGAAGGAGATTGAACCGCGCTTCGTTAGGTACGTAAACCGATTTTCCGCGCGGGCACGCCGCCCCAAATTTCGTAGGCTGGAATGTTCTCCGTCACGACCGCACCGGCGGCGACGATAGATCCGCGACCGATCGTTACATTCTTGAGGACGACGACGTTCGCGCCTAACCAGACATCGGATTCGAGAATGATCGCTCCCTCTACGCCGTCGAGTTGTTGATTCATCGGCAAATCGCGGTGCGCGCTCCCGTGATCGTGATCGATGAACTTGCACCCGGACGCGATCAAACAATCGGCGCCGATCTCCACGCGCTGGCGTACATTGAATTCGCAACCAAAGCCGACAAAGACGCGATCGCCGATAATAATCGATGGGCCGCTCGCGTAGATGCCGTCGAACTTGAAGTAGATGTCGTGCTCGAGCCGGCAATTGTTGCCTAACGAGACCTGGTGCGGCCACGTCACGTGAACTCGCGGCAGCAAAGTTCCTTCGGCGATCTGCATGCCGAGCATGCGCCACCAGAGAGTGCGCATTTCGGCGATGACCGCGGCGCCATTGGCCCGCAGGCGAAACATCGCGCGGCCAGCCGTCGCGCTCATCGAAATTCTAGGGCACCGCGATGCGTTGCCGGTCGTGATCGGAGAAGAAGACGCATTCGTTTTCCAACCCGAGGAGCGTGGCCCATTTCAGCGGGAATTTTTGCAGATCGATATTGCGCGTAATCACGCCGGCCCAATCGCGATATTCGCCTTTCAAAATATCTCCGAGCCGATTCTGGCTGCCGCTGATCGGCGTGAGATAAAGGCCGTTCACCGGCGCGCCGAAGGTGTTGTAATCGTTAAATTCGGTGAACGCATGGATCGTCTCAGGGAGCCAGAGCGATTTGCGATCGGCATACCACGAGATGGCCCACGGCATGTCGGAAGCGACAACTTCATTCGGCTTCATCCAGGCATTCAACACGGCAATGTAAGGCGGAACGTAGGGCGGCCAGCGAATGGTGCGCGTGGTCGGGGTGAGAAAAGTGAATGCGATCGGCACCGAACAAATGAGGAAGAGCAAGGTGAGAAACCCGATGCGCGCGAGCCGAAATTCTATTTCCAGCCGGTTCCACTGCACCAGCAAATAGGCGAGCCCGTAACAGGTCATGATCGGAACGAAGAGCAGATGTAACTGGTTCGCAGCTACACCGAGCTCTTCGCTCAGCCCGTAGATCGACATCCCGATAAATGCGAAACCCCACATGCACAAAACCAGCCAGCGCATCGCGGCGGTTTCGGGTTTCCGAAAAATGTGAAGCAAGCCGGCGAAAAACATCAACGCGACAAAACTCCACCCGAAATATTCGAGCCCGCGTCCGATCTGCAAAACGGTGTTGCCGGTAAATTTATTCTTAAAATGCCCGAGTCCGACATCTGCCAGGTCGAGCTCGACCCGGCGCATGTGTCCCGCCTCGGGATGGTTGATGCCGTCCAGCACGGAATAGATCGCCACGCCGCCGGGATTGCCGCACACAGCGTAATTGCGCACTAGCCACGGCGAATAGATAACCGCGAAAGTCGCTAGCATGATGACTGCCGCCCAACCGCGCGGTCGGAAATGGAAGATGCAAAAAATGAATGCGCCGAGAAAGATCCAGATCGTCAGCGCATGCGAGAGCGCGAGCAGTCCGAAACCGACGCCGGCCAGCGCGAGCCAAAGACCCACCCGACCACCGCCCGTTTGCGCTAACATCGCGCGCAGCAGCACGTAAAGGGTGCCGTTGAAAAGAAACAGTAGGAGCATCTGCGGCAGACCGGAAATCGAGTAACGCCAGAGCGCGTCGCATAACAAAACAAGCCAGGCCGCGAGCACGGCCAGTCGATCATCGAAAAGAAGCGTGGCGATGAAATAAAGAATGACGACCGAGCCGAGTAAGAGAAGCACCTGCAGCCCGACGAGAATTTTCTCGGCCGGATAAATGATGTCGCGCGGCGTCATGGCCCAGCTGGATTTGAATGGCTTAAGCGCAATGGCATCGACCAGCGGTGGCAGCGGCGCGTTGTAGGTATCGTACCAAATTTTCTCCGCCACATTTTTGCCGTGCGCTTCCAATTGCCCGACCGCGAGCGGTCGAATCATTTGCGTCCGGAAACCTTCGCCGCGCGCGAGATTGCGACCGATCTGCGCCTGATCCATGGCTTGCGAGGTGGCGAATCCTTTGAACTCGTGCACTAAATAAAAAACGCTCAGCGCCAGAATGGCGAAAACCGTGAGCGCGATCTTGACCCATTTGGCGCCGGCGCCTTCTTCGAGCGCGTGGACAGTGCGTTGGACGAAATCAGCGGCGCCGGGCATGAAGAAAAATTAGCTGGTGAAAGAAGGGTTACTCGGGAGCGAGCCGAGGAGTTTCTCGTTCAACTGCAGGGCTGTCCAGTTCCTTCGCTTTCTCCGCCTCCATCTCGTTGATCTTGCGATGAAGAGTGCGTCGGCTAATCCCGAGCCGTTTCGCGGCGGCGGTCACGTTGCCGCTCGTGCTCGCCAGCGCTTGCATGATTAAGCGCCGTTCCGTGTCGTGCAGATCGAGCGGGCTCGATTTTTCGCCCCACGCCTTTGCAGGCGTGATGCCGCCGGGCAAATTTCGCGGCGCATTTTGCCGAACCGCGGATGGCAATTCGCGCACGGTAATTTTCGGACCGTTGGCCATGACCACGCCGTGTTCGATGGCGGTGCGCAGCTCGCGCACGTTTCCCGGCCACTCGTAATTCAGCAGCAGATTCGTTGCGTCGGAAGTTAGTTCGAGGAGCGGTTTCTCGTTCACTTTGCAAAAATGTTTCAGGAAAGTTCGCACGAGCAGCGGGATATCTTCTTTCCGCTCACGCAATGGCGGCATCGTGATATGCACGACGTTCAGCCGGAAGTAGAGGTCGTCGCGAAATTTCCCTTCGCGAACTAACGAGTCCAAATTCTTGTTCGTGGCCGCGATCAACCGCACATCGGCTTTCAGCAATTGATTGCCGCCGACGCGCTCAAAGGCGCGTTCCTCACTGATCACACGTAACAATTTTACCTGCGTGCTCGGATCGATCTCGCCAATTTCATCGAGAAAAATTGTGCCGCCGCTCGCTTGCTCGAAACGCCCAAGGCGACGCTCATGCGCACCGGTGAAAGCGCCGCGTTCATGGCCGAAGAGTTCGCTTTCCAGCAAGGTCGGCGAAAGGGCCGCGCAATGAACGGTGACGAATTTAGCTTTGCTGCGTCGGCTCAGATTATGAATGGCGTGGGCGGCGAGTTCTTTGCCGGTCCCACTCTCGCCGTCAAGCAACACATTCGCGTTCGATGGGGCGACCTGACGAATTGTGTCGAGCACTTCGTGTAACGACGGCGATTCGCCGATGATATTTTCCAGCCCATAACGCTCATCGACCTGTTGACGCAGCGTGCGATTTTCCTGCTCCAGCCGGCGCGAAGACAAGGCGCGCGTGATCAACATCTCGACCTTGTCCAGATTGAGCGGCTTGGTCACGAAATCGTAGGCGCCGCGCTTCATCGCTTCGACCGCCGTATCGACCGAGCCGTAAGCCGTCATCATGATGCAGATCGGCGGCCGCGACATTTTCAAGGCGCGCTCAATCAAAGTCATCCCGTCTTCGCCGCTCAGCCGCAGATCAGTAATGAGCACATCCACCTCTTCGCGCTCGAGCACATCCATCGCCCCCGCGATCTCGGCCGCGATGTAAACCTCATACTCATCCTCCAGCAAACGGCGCATACCATCGCGGGTATGCTTTTCGTCATCGACGATTAGAATGGTGCCCTTCGTCATCCGGAACGAACGTTCTCTCGAACGCAGAGTTTGTCATCCTGAGCCGCGCACAAGCTAAGGATCTCACAATTGCTATCGGTCAACGCGCTTCGATATGCGTTGGTCGACAGGCCAAGCACGAGATCTTTCGGCGTGACTACGCCAGCCTCAGGATGACAAATGCGAAGGCCCGCTAGTTTTCTTTCCCCCACAGAAAGGCATCCTCAAAGGTCACCCAGGCTGCGACGCGTTGCCGCAAATTTTTTGCGCGCTCCGTTTCGTTCGCCAGCACGTCGTGTTGCTCGGTCGGATCGCTGGCCAGATTGAAGAGCGACTCGCGCGCGCTGGTCACGTCGTAGATGTATTTCCAATCGCCCTCGCGCACGCCGAAAATATCTCCGCCCGCGATCGCCATGAAGAAAGCGCGATTCGGTTTCGCCGGATCAAACAAACTATGCCCCTGCCATTGCGCATCGGGCTCGATGCCTAACAAGTCCACGATCGTCGGGTTCACATCGACATGTCCGCCAATGATCGGAGCGCGACTACCGTCCGGAAAAAGTTGCGGATTCCAAAACATCAGGGGCACATGCGTCTCTTCCTCGAAGACGGACCAGGCATGCCCGCGTTGCTCGTGCGGATCGGCAAAGGCTTCGCCATGATCGCCCGTGATAACGACGAGCGTGTCATCGGCCAGGCCGCGTGCCCGCAAAGCGTCAAACATTTCGCCGAGATGACGATCGGTTTCATGCACGACGTTGAGATAAGCGGATAAATCTTTCGCCAAAGGCGGCGCCGGTTTGCCGGCAAAGAAATCGAGCGGTGTCACGCCCGGACTCAACGGATAGGGATCGTGCGTTTGATCCGTCCAGCAGATGGCAAAGAACGACTCGTTAGGCTTTTCGTCGATCCAGCGGAGAAGACGATCGAAAACGCAGCGATCTTCCGTTCCCCAGGAACTGAGCGGCGGACAACCAACAGTCGAGTAATCGTCTAACGAATCGAAGGCCGCAGTCTTTTCCAGCAGCCAATGTTCGTCTTCCCAATAAAGATTGCCGTTGTTGATGTAGGCGGTGCGAGCGCCCCGCGCGCGCATTTTCGCGGCGAGCGTGCCCGGCAGGGCGCGGGCATCACCGAGGGCGGCGTAATGCCAGGGCAGTCCCGGATAAATAGAAAAGTTCAGCGTGCGAAACGAGCAGTAGGTGAAGCTGGCGTGCGCGTAGATGTTGTCGAAAAGGAGCGCGTTCTGCGCTTCGGCCTTGAAGCGCGGCATGGCCTCTTGCAGGTATTTCGTCCCGACTGATTCGAGCACAATGATGATGACGTTCTTCGGCCGCGCGATTCCGGCCGGCAGTTCAAAAAACGAACTACTCGTTAGGCCGCGGGCCTCGAAGGTGCGAAACTCATCGGCATAAACCGGCGGAAAATCTTTCGGAAACGAGGGACGCTGCCCGCCTTTCAAGCGCAACGCCGTCGTCCGCAGTAATTCGAAATGCGGACTCAACCAAAGATGTGTTAGCTGTTGTTCCTTCCATGAATTTTTTTGCAAAACGTAGCCGGCTAGCCACCAAACGATCGCAAAGACGAGAAGTCCGCGCGTTAGTCGCGGCCAGCGCTGACTTCGGATCGCGATGATGAGATAGACTATCGGCACGAACAGAAGCGCCAGAGCCATTCCAATTCCAAGGCGATCGAAGATGGACGAACGCACCGCCGATGCGTTTCCTATCATGGCGAAAAGCTCGAAGGTGATCGGCCGGTTGAAGTAGTGGAATAATCCTATCGCGCCGACGCCGTAGAGGGCGCAGAGCGCGAAAAACCCGAGGAAGATTCCGCGCGCGATCGCGGCGGGGCGCGGCAAAGTTCGCAAAAAGAAAACAGTGCTCGCGCCGATCGCGCCACAAACGAGCGCGAAGAGCACATCGGTCCACGAAGACATCAGCAGCCCGAGCGAACGCTCGAAGAAATGTCCGATCCATGGTTTATCCCAAGTCGCTGCTTTCGCCGCGATGAGGAGAAACGCCAGCCATGCGCCGGCGCCGAGCAGAGAAACACCGGTCTTTTTGCGCGCGTTTTCGGACTCCAGGTATAATCCTTCGATCACGAGCAAGGCTACTAGCTCGCGCCGTTCGCGGCGCAACTTCCGATTTTTTCTGGTCTCGTTAGGCGCGGGCCGCCACGCTCCGCCGCATGAGAATTCTCCTCGGGATTGTTATCGTGCTGCTGGAGAGACCGTAACTATTCGTTAGGCACTCGTTAGGCGATTACTTCGCTCCACACCACTGGTCGACCCATTCATTGACCGTCTGATACCAGAGCCCGGAATTCTGCGGCTTCAGGACCCAGTGACCTTCATCGGGAAAATAGAGAAACTTTGAGGGCACTTTCAGTCGTTGCAGCGTGGTGAACAGTTGTAGTCCTTCCGCGACATCCAGTCGGTAATCGAGCTGGCCGTGCACGACCAGCGTGGGCGTTTTAAATTTCTCCGCAAAAAGGTGCGGCGAAAATTTCCGGTAAAGCTCGCGCTCTTTCCAGGGTGGGCCTTTGAATTCCCATTCGTTAAACCAGAGCTCTTCTGTCTCGCCGTAGGCCGACTCGGTATTGAAGACGCCGTCGTGCGAGACAATGCACTTGAAGCGCTCGGTGTGGCCTAACAACCAGTTGGCCATGTAGCCGCCGTAACTCGCGCCCATCGCGGCCTCGCGCGTCTTGTCGATGAAGGGATAAGTCTTCTCCATGTAATCGAGTCCCTTCATCAAATCCTCGTAGGGCTTGCCGCCCCAATCGCCGCTGATCGCGTCGGTAAATTTCTGGCCGTAACCAGTCGAGCCGTGAAAGTTAATCATGACTACGACGTAGCTGCCGGTCGCGGCGAAAAGCTCCGCGTTCCAGCGATAGCTCCAGGAATTTCCCCACGCGCCTTGCGGTCCGCCGTGAATCAAAAACTTCAGCGGATATTTCTTCGACGCATCAAAGCCCGGCGGCTTTAGCAAAAATCCCTGCACGTCATCACCGCCTCCGCCTTTGAAGGTGAACGGTTCCAGCGCCGGCATTTCGATTTGCGCGAGCATTGTGTCGTTAACGTGAGTGACCGCTGTTGCGGTGACTTTGTCCTGACCATGACCGGAGGCATTTTCGAAATCCGCGATCTCGATCCTGGCGATTTCGCTTGGTGCAGCGATCGACACTCTACTGAAGAAGAGTGTCTTTCCGTCGTTACTGAACGCCAGATCGTCTGCGTGCAATCGCACCACTTCAGTCGGTTGTTTCTCATCCAAGCCTAACGAGTAGATGGGCGATTCGCCGTGATCTTCGGCCGTTAGGAAAATCGTCTTCGAATCAGGCGACCATGTCAGACAGCCGGCGGATCGATCCCAGTTCGCGGTCGCGTTCCGCATTTGTCCGGATTTCCGCCGATAGATGATCAGCGATTGCTTGTCGGCTTCGAACCCTCCGCGCGCCATCGAACGCCACGCGATATGATTTCCGTCCGGCGAATAAACCGGCGTGTTGTCATTACCCGGGCTGGTGGAAATTTTCTTTCCCGCAACCGCGGGACCATTGATTGGAATGAGAAAGATTTCGTTGTTCGTGCTCGTCGCGCCGACTTCATCGACGTTGCCGGTGTAAGCGACTTCCTGTCCGTCCGGCGAAATCGCATACATGTCCTGCCCGCCGAGATTGAAGGGCGGCACGTCGTGATCGCCCGGCGTGAGATCGCGCGCGTCGCCGCCTTCCACGCTCACCACAAAGAGATGGCTGCGTTTGAAATCGGTGAAAGCAGTCCAATGCCGGAAAAGCAGCTTGGTGAAGATCTTCGCTTTCACTTTGCTCTTCCCGATCTCTTCGTCGCGCTGCTTGCTGCAGGCGTCGTCTTTGCAATCCGGATAAACTGACGAAAGAAAAACGATGTTCTTTCCGTCCGGCGACCAAATGCCCCCGTCCGCGCCAGTGGAAATATTTGTGACCTGATGCGGTTCTCCATCGAGTCCGCCGCTTTCCGGCGTAAAATTACACATCCAAATTTGCGTGGGATCGGTCGCCTTTGAGGTCCAGACGAGCTTCGTTCCGTCGGGGGAAAAGCGTGGCCGTTCCTCTTCGTTCTCGGTCAGATTCAAACGGCGCGCGTCGCCGCCGTTCCCCGACACGATCCAGAGATGCGACTTTTTCGTGTTGGCTGCCAGATCGACATCCACAGCGTCGAAAACAATCCATTTCCCATCGGGCGAGGGCGCGAATCCGCCGACGCGCTTCAATTTCATCATGTCTTCGAAGGTGAAGGGTCGTTTGGCGTTGGTTTGCGCAAACACCGGGCTGGCCAGTGCGAGAAGAAGGACGATGAATCTTAAACGCATAAAATAGTTGTCCGAGATAGGACCCTCCACGCTCCGCCGAACCGTGAATCGCGCAAAATCAAATTTGCACTTCCTTGAATTACCTGCGCAAAATTGGGTGCACTCGCCCCGGAGCAAGAATGCGTATCCTGTTACTCGACGCTCTCCCGAAAACGCGGATCGCCTCCATCGTTTTCTCGAGCATTTACTTTTTCGCATCCTGGTCTGCGCAGGCCGGGTTTTACAGCAACACCGTCTCGCCCGGAAATGTCCCGTGGCCTGGTGGCGTGGTGCCCTACCAGTTCGATGCGGCGTTGAGCGCGGCGCAGCAGGAGACCTATCTCAACGGTCTGCGCGAATACGAACTGGTCGCGAATGTTCACTTCATTCCGCGCACGAGTGAGACCCAGTACATCCTTTTCAAATACGATCCCAACGGACCGAATCTCGTTTCGGGGAGTAATCCGCAGGTGGTCGAAATCAACTTGTTGTCTCGCGGCCAAATCTGCCACGAGATGGGCCACTCTTTCGGATTGCTGCACGAGCATCAGCGGACCGACCGCGATGGCTTCGTTAACGTTCTCAGCGGTAACATCACTGCCGGAAACCAGTTCTATTTCGACATCGATCCCAATGGCACCACGCATGGCGCCTACGACTTCGAGTCGGTCATGCACTTTGCCCGGAACCTGTTTTCCACGAATCCCGCGACCCTCGATACCCTCCAGGCAAAGCCGGGCTTCGAGAAATTTCAGCCACGCATGGGCGGCTTCGTCTTGAGCAAAGGTGATCGCGCAGTGATGCGGTTCCTTTATGGCGCGGGCCCGACGCTTTCGCCGGTAGTCACGAACACCAGCGAGACCGGCATCGGAAGTCTTCGCGCGGCGATGCACTATGTCAGCGATAACCCTGCCGCCACGGTCACGTTTAATATTCCGACGAGCGATCCGAATTATGCGAGCGGCGTCTTTACCATCAAGCCGACCGGTTATCTCGCGCCACTCGTGATCGATGGCGCGGTCATCGACGCGACCACACAACCAGGCTATGCCGGAAACCCGCTGATTGTCCTTGATGGGACGCAGATCCTCCCTGTCCTCGGCGATGTGCCCGGCCTCCTTGTCTATGCGGCGAACTGCACCTTGAAAGGCCTTTCCTTCCAGCGCTTCCCATGGGTTGGCCTGGCGCTTTTGTATTCCGATGCGCACCACAACAACATTCGCGCGAACTGGTTTGGATTGAATAACGCGGGCACCGGCTCGGCGCCGAACGTGAAGCAGGGCGTCTACATTTTTAGCGGCTCCAACTCGAACACCATCGGAGGCACGACCGCAGCGGATCGAAATGTTCTCTCCGGAAATGGCCAGTACGGCATCTGGATCTCGAGCGCGACGAGCAACGGGAATATCATTGCCGGCAACTACATTGGGACGAGCGCGAATGGGCTGGCCGCAGTGCCAAATGGATCGGGCGGTTTGATTGTGACCGACAACTCCAAGGGCAATACTATCGGCGGCTCTTCGCCCGGGGCGCGCAATGTTATTTCCGGAAATACGAGCGCGGGCGTCTGGATCACTGGCCTCGGGGTCGACGGAAACACCGTGCGCGGGAATTACATCGGACTCGCCGCCAATGGCACTGCCGCCCTGCCGAATTCCTTCGCCGGCCTCTACATCTTAAATGGAGCCAAGAACAATCTCGTCGCCGACAATGTGATTTCCGGTAATTCCGCCGAAGGAATGCGGATCGCCGATCCGGGGACATCGGGCAACATGGTGCAGGGAAATCGAGTGGGCCTCGCCGCCACTGGCAGCACCGCGATCGGGAACGGCTTTGGTGGCGTCACGATTTACGGCGGTGCCACCGGCAACACCGTCGGGGGAACGACCGCCGCGGCCCGCAACATTCTTTCGGGCAATGGAACCGTCGGTCTCGCCTTCGGTGACTCCGGCACGAGCGGGAATTTTGCTTACGGTAATTTCATCGGCACAGACGCGAGCGGCACCGCCAGCGTGGCGAATGGTTTTGCCGGCGTTTACCTCACTTCCGCGGCGAGTGCGAATCATCTCGGCGATCCCCAGCCGGGCACGGGAAATCTCATTTCAGGTAACGTGACTTACGGTGTCTACATGGCTCATCCTGGGACTGTAGGTAATCTGATCCGCGGCAATTTTATCGGGACCAATGCCACCGGCACCGCCGCCCTGGCCAACGGGTATGCCGGGATCAACGTTCTCCTGGGAGCGCAGAGTAATGTGATCGGTGGCGCTGCTGGTGGGCGCAACCTGATCTCCGGTAACGGAAGCTACGGGATTGTGATCGGGAACACGAATACAAATTCCAACATCGTCCGCGGCAACACCATCGGACAAAATGCCGCTGGGAGCGGGACGATTGCGAATGGCTATCAAGGAATCGCGCTTTCCGCTGGTGCGATGGGCAATCAGATTGGCGGCACTGCTTTGGGCGAGAGCAACCTCATCGCCGGCAACGCCCTTGATGGAATTTTTCTCGACGGCGCGAGCACGGTGGCGAATTCCATTTCCGGCAATTCCATTTCGGACAACGGAGGGGCGGGCATTGTTCTTTCCAATTCCGCCAATAGCTCTCAGCCCGCGCCAGTCTTGAACAGTGCCACGCTCGATACCGCCACTCATATCCTGGGCACTTTCACCATTGGCGCAGCCGGGACTTACCGAATCGAATTTTTCTCCAGTCCCGCGGCCGATCCGTCAGGATTTGGGGAAGGAAAAAATTTCATCGGCTCCTTAAACGTGACCGCGAGCGGAGGGTTCAACGCCAACCTACCCGCAATTGTTCCAAAAAATCACGTAGTCGCCGCCACTGTCACCAGTCCGTCGGGTAACACCTCCGCCTTCTCCAATACGACTGTCGTCGGCGCCAATGATACCGACGGCGATGGCATTCCCGACGTCTACGAAATCGCGAATGGATTGGACCCGAACGTCGACGACGCCGCGCTCGACAAAGACGGTGACGGCCTAACGAATGGTGCGGAGTTCCGAGCCGGCACTAATCCACAAAGCGGGGGAAGTCGATTTGCGATTAGCGCGGTCACCCGAGGCACAAGTGATGTGGTGGTGAGCTTTGGTTCCGTCGCGGGCAAAGCTTATCGAATCGAATTCAAAAACGATCTGCCCAGTGCTAGCTGGACGTTGCTCGCCGACCAAGTCTTCGCCACCGGGACGACGACAGGCATTACTGATTACGGCGCTGCGAGTCTGACGAAACGTTTCTACCGCGCTTCGCTCGAACCGTAAGACTTTGTAGCGACGCCGCTTTGTCGGCGTAAAAACGCTGAATCTGCAGTGAATGCTTCCTACGGCGACAGAGCGCCGTCCCTACAACGATGGGTGCGGATTGACTCCGCCCTCCGCGCTGCGCGACACTTCGCCGATGGAGTGTCCGTTTAGTGGCGAGCAGCCGTTGCAATACTACGGCGATTATCTCGGGATCGAAAAACTCCTCGAGCTGCAAAAGCCGCTCAGCCTGAAGGACGGCAAGCTCATCGCGCATGATGAAATGCTTTTCATCATCATCCACCAGGCTTACGAGCTTTGGTTCAAACAGATCCTGCACGAGCTGATCGCGTGCGGCCAGGTACTGAGCAAGCCCGCCGCCGATGACGACGGCCCCGACATGAACGTTGTCGTCCATCGATTGAAGCGGATCGTGGAAATCTGGAAGCTGCTTAATCATCAGGTCGATGTTTTGGAAACGATGACGCCGCTCGATTTCCTCGAGTTCCGCGAAATGCTCCATGGCGCCTCCGGTTTCCAGAGCAAACAATTCCGGCAGATCGAAGCTACGCTCGGCTTGCGCATGGAGCAGCGTTTTCGTCCGGATTACTACAAGCACACTGATCTCGGCGGATTCAACGAGCGCGACTTCCAAGAAATCAACGAATCCGAAAAGCAGCCATCACTTTTGCAAATGGTCGAGCGCTGGCTGGCGCGCACGCCGTTCTTCGATGAATCCTATTGGAGCGAATGGCCTAACGAATCCTCAGGTCGACCGGCCTTTTGGAATCGTTACCGCGAGCTTTTTGAGCAGAGCCTTTCCGAGCGCGACGACAAAAAGGACTTGTTAGGCAAATTCGATCGCATTTTTTTCGACGAAGGCTCGGGCGATTTCTCCGCGCCCGCTTTGCGCGCCGCGCTTTTCATCATGCTTTATCGCGACGAGCCGCTCTTTCGTTTGCCCTTTGCTCTGCTCAACAGTTTGATCGAGATCGACGAACAACTGGCCAACTTCCGCTATCGCCACCTGCAAATGGTGCGCCGCATGATCGGCACGCGCGTCGGCACGGGCGGAAGCAGCGGCGAGCAATATCTGCAAGGCGCGGTCAACAAAAACTACGTTTACAAGGAGCTGGCCGGCGTCATCACTTTCCTCATCGAGCGGCGCAACCTGCCCGCGCTTCCGCCGCGTTTGCACAAGGCGCTGCGTTTCAGTTTCGCCGAAGCCTAACGAGTAATCGCAACGTATGGCCGGCGCGCAAAAGAGCGAAACCGATTACATCCTCGGCACACACGACGAGGAAGTCGCTCGCCTCGGCCTGCAACATCGAGTCTGGCGTCCGGTCGTCACCGAATGCTGGCAGCGCGCGGGCATCACCGATGGCTGGCGCGTCATCGACATCGGCGCCGGTCCGGGTTACGCCACGGCTGATCTCGCGGAAATCGTCGGACCGACCGGCGCGGTTTTGGGAATTGAAAGATCGGCACGTTTTCTCGAAGTCGCGCGCGAACGTTGTCAGCGTCGTGGCCTAACGAATGTGGAATTTCGTGAAGGCGATCTGATGGAGCTCTCGTTAGGCAATCTTAACTGCGATGCGAGCTGGTGCCGCTGGGTCGCTTCTTTCGTTTCGTCGCCGAGAAATTTAGTGGAAAAAATCGCCGGCGCGTTGCGACCCGGCGGCATCGCCATTTTTCACGAGTACAGCGACTACGAGACTTTCTGCTTCATGCCGATCCGACCGGCCATCGAGAATTTCCGGCGCGAAGTCGCATCGAGTTGGCGCGCCAGCGGCGGCGAGCCGGACATAGCGCGTCAGTTACCCGGCTTGCTGCGCGATGTCGGCATGCGCGTAACGGAAATTCGTCCGCGCGTCATTACGATTTCACCGCACGATTACGCCTGGCAATGGCCCGCCAGTTTCATCGAGATCAACGTCCTGCGTTTACAGGAACTCGGGCGCCTAACGAGTGAACAAGGCGCAGATGCGTTGCGCGAATTTCACGAAGCCAACGTCGATCCCGAGTCGTGGTTCACCACCCCGATGTTTCTCGAAATCATCGCGGAGAAGAAATGAAAGCGATTCTTCGCTGTTGTTTTCTCTTTGCCGCACTCACGACAGCTCTCGCCGAACAAACCGTTCTTCTAAAACCCGCCGCAGTCTTCGACGGACAGGAAATTCATGCTGGTTGGTCGGTGCTGGTCAGCGGCGAAAAAATCGTTGCGGTCGGTGCCGATGTTTCCGCGCCCGCCGACGCGCGCACGATCGAATTGCCTAACGAGACCTTGCTGCCCGGAATGATCGAAGGTCATTCGCACATGTTCCTGCATCCTTACAACGAAACGAGTTGGAACGAGCAGGTGACTAACGAGTCGTTAGCCTTGCGCACCGCGCGCGCCACCGTGCACGCGCGCAAAACTTTGGAAGCCGGTTTCACCACGGCGCGCGACCTCGGCACGGAAGGCGCGGGGTTCGCCGATGTCGGATTAAAACAGGCGATCGACTCCGGAATCATTCCAGGTCCTCGCTTGATTGTGGCTACACGCGCGATTGTTGCGACCGGAAGTTACGGGCCGAAATACGCAACCGAACTCGATGTGCCGCAAGGTGCGCAGGAAGCGAGCGGCATTGAAGGCGTCACGCGCGCCGCGCGCGAACAGATCGGCAAAGGCGCCGACGTCGTGAAGCTGTATGCCGATTATCGCTGGGGAAATAATGAACCTTCGCGGCCGACGTTTTCGCAGGAAGAACTAAACGCCATTGTGCAGACCGCGCGTTCCGCGGGCCGACCGACCGTCGCGCACGCCACCACCGCGGAAGGAATGCGTCGCGCCATCAACGCTGGCGTGGAAACGATCGAGCACGGCGATGAAGGAACCGCCGAAGTTTTTCGCCTCATGAAACAGAAGGGCGTCGCGCTTTGTCCGACCGTCGCAGCCGGCGATGCGGTTTCACGTTATCACGGTTGGAAAAAAGGCAGCGACCCCGAACCGCCGCGCATCGCGCAAAAACGCGCGAGCATGAAAGCGGCGCGCGAAGCCGGCGTGACTTTTGCGATGGGCGGCGATGCCGGCGTTTTCGCGCACGGCGAGAACGCGCTCGAGATGGAACTGCTCGTGCACGAATACGGCTTCACGCCGCTGGAAGTTTTGCGTCAGACGACGAGCGGTAACGCTGCTATTTTTCATCTCGCAGATCGAGGACTCGTTAGGCCGGGTTTGCTGGCTGATTTGGTTTCTGTCGCAGGCGATCCGACGCGCGACATCGCAGTGATTAGGCAAGTGCACCTTGTGATGAAAGGCGGGACCCTCGTTCGTGAGTGATCCGATAAGGTTGAATACAGCGATTGCGTGCATCGTTCTCGCAGGGATCACGCCGGCCTTTGGGACCATCTTCTTGGTTAATGAAAGACTCGATCACGCGATTCCTAGAAACGCACTGAAACTGATCATAGCAGGCGAGATCGCCGAAATCCGGAGAGAACCGGCGGGCCTGCCACCCCGTGTGATTGTGACCGGTCCGGATAAGATCGACATTAAGTTCGCGGTGAATTCTGTGCTCCTGGGAAACCAGAGTTTCGCGAAGCAAAAAATTCCGCTGCCGCTGACGGCTTTTGTCTGGCCGGAAGAACTGGTTCCTCTCGAGGAAGGTTCGAGGTGTATCCTTGTTCTTGAGGACGACAGATGGATGTCGTCACCTCTGTGTGTGCGATCAGTCGTTCCTGCGCGCACTACGACTTTCGCGGCTCTCAGCGATGGAGAAGCGGCGAAGAATCTGATCGCTCACGAGTTGCTCGAGATTCTGCGCGTCGAGGCCTCACCGAATCGCCAGCGTCTCTTGATTTTACAAGCGGCACCGATCTTGAGCGCGGCTCAGACAAGCCGGTTGGTGCCATTCCTGCAAAGCGATAAAATTTGGCTGCGCCGCGCTGCTCTGGCCGCGCTCGCTTACGCGACCAAGGATGAATCATACATCAAGACGATCGAGAGCGATCTGAAGCAATTTCTCGAGCAAACCGCGCCTAACGATCTCGTGACCGACATCGAGCCACCGAATCGATGGGCGGCTTATGCTTTATTATTTAAACACTATTTTTTCCTTTCCACCGATTGGAGCGCGGAGGAAACGCAAATGGTAGCGCCATTCCTTCCGCTATTCCGGTTGGTAGCGAAGGCTCCTCACCTCGAGAAGGTGCATCGTTGGCAGCGTGGCATCGGTCCGCTTTGCCGGCTCGGAACCAAAGAAGATTTGCGCTTTCTTTACGGATGTTGTGGGAGAGAAGAGATTTTGTTTCCGTCTGGGCGTCAGGAAATAATCATGGCCGTCTCACGAGTTCTTGATCTCGGATTGGAAAATTGGGCGGAAAAGGAATTCCTCGAACGCGGAGCGCAACAGCATCAGGCAGTGACAGACGCTTTGATTCACGAGGGCATCATTCAAGCGTCAGACGCGCACAATCACAGAACGGACGACAAATGAAAGATAGGTCAAGTCCTCGGCAGCCAACCCGAGTCGCGACATGGCTGCGTGCCGTTTGGAGCGGTTGTGGTCAAAGGCGGCGGCACAATCCTTTGTCGGCCTAACGAGTAGTAAACATGAGTGACCCCGCACTTGTTGTAGCTCCCAAACCAAAACGTTGGCCGATGGCATTGCTCGTCGCCCTGATCAGCGGAATTGTCGGCGCGGCTCTCTGCGCGCCGGTGGCGGATTGGGCGATGCAAGAACATCATGTCTCCAACATGGAAGGGGGCCGCGCTTACGCCGTCATCTGCCTTTGGATTCCGCTCGCCTTCATCATCGGCGCGATAGTCGGTGTTGTCGTTAGTCTGCAAATAAAACGCGTCGGTTTTGGTGGCTATTTCTTGAAGCAACTCATCGCACTCGTGATCGTCGCGCTTCTCGTCGGAGTGGGCGCCGGGATCAGTTATGCGACCAGCGATCATCCGCCATTGGTCGATGGCCAAAATCTCGCGCTGCAGATCGAAGTGCGTGTGCCAGCCAAAGGACGTTCAATCGAAGATTTGAAGAAAGCCGAATTCGATATCGCGCTCTCCGTCAGCGCGTCCGATCGCGCTTTCTCCGAGATGCGTTGGGCGGAGGCCACGCAGTCTAACGAGTTCATTACCGTTCCCGCCTGGGCTTATTTGAATTCGCGGAACGCCGGTCGCGAAATCACCGCCGGCGTGAAAGACGAGAGCCGGCAAGTTTTCAGCGTCATGCGGCGCGCCTCACCTGCTATTGATGAAACCTGGTCGGAGTGGGCGCCGCCGCGTGAGCGATTCGATGGCAGCAAGCCCGCGCCGGAGGATCAGTATCAGACGCGTTATCGCGTGCGCTTCGCCGACGAATACTCGCCTACGCCACGGCCGACCCCTGAATATCAGCCATCGCCAGTAGCGGAAGACACGGCGTCGCCTAACGAGTCGCCAACGCCGGAATAATCATTGCGCGATCGTCGCATCGAGTTCGTTCTGCTTTTGTGCGCCGTCGTCATGATTGGCGCGCGGATTTTAGGACCAAGCGCGTTGCAGCGTCAGGATCAACCGCGCACTGTTTCCTACACCGCTGATATCGCCGCGAACGATCGCTGGCTCTTGCCGCGGGACATCTTCGGCGATCCCGCCACCAAACCGCCGCTCGTTAACTGGCTGGCGGCGCCATTATTGAAACTCGGTTTCTGGACAGAATGGGCGGTGAAAATGCCGATGTTGCTCGGCAGCCTAACGACACTCGCGCTCACGGTTTTCATGGCGAATTACCTGTTAGGCAATCGCGCAGTTGCCTTTCTCGCCGGCATCGCCTGGCTCGTCAATCCGGCGAACATGAGCATGATTTATCACTGCCGGCCCGACCCGGTGCTAATCGCGTTCCTAACTGGTGCATGGATTCTCGGAACGCGAATTGTTTGCGACAAAGACCCACCGTCGTTTCTGATCATTAGCGGATTTTGGATCTGCATCGGGCTGGCCAGCCTAACGAAAGGTCCAGCGGCGCTGGTTCCGATTATTTATTTGCCGCTGGCCGCGCGCATAATCGCCGGGCGCTGGTCCCTGGTTCATCGCAGCCGGTGGTGGTGGGGATTGCCGTTGGCCGCAGGGATTTTCCTGCTCTGGGCGATACCGTGTTCCATTCATTATCCAGACGCTTTCTATAATGTCCTGATCAAACGCGAATTGATCGCGCACTCGTTAGGCTTGGGCCATCAGTTCGGCAACAAACACGTCACGAGTGAAGGACCGATCGCCGCTCTCAAGTTGATCTGGCAAAATCCGGTTTGGTTTGTAGGACGATTCGCCCCGTGGTCGCTAGGCGCAATCGCTGCGCTGATTATGATCGAGTGGCGTAAATGGTTTCGTCACGAATTAGCCCCGGCGATTCTCTGGCTTTTCCTCGTGCTGATTTTCTTTGGGCTCTCCGCCCATAAAACCGCCGACTACATTCAACCCGCCTTTCCCGCGGCCGCGATTCTGGCCGCGTGGTTTTGTCAGAACGCTTTGCCACGCGTTCGCCTTCAAATGCAACACTTCGCCTTCGCCTCGCTTTTATTTGCCGTGGGACTTTCGGTTCATTTTGTTTTCTTTAGTTCGCTCACGCGAGATCAGCGCGGCGAAAATGTGAAAGATTTCGCGCGCGAAGTTCGCGGGACTGTGCGCGACGATCCGCTCGTCTTCGTAAACACTGGATACAACACGCTCGAATTTTTCCTGCACCGACACCAGCCCAGCGCCGTTCCTTCTGCGGAGGAACAGATCAATGCGAAATGGGTTATCGCCCCGCTGCTTACTGATATTCCGGCGGTGATCGTTTCCAAACCGCTGACAACAGCGCCGATTTCGCGCAGTGTTATTCTAGGTTTGTATTCGATGGATCAGGTGCGCGACCGAATCGGAAAATGAGTCCGAGGAAATCTTTTCCGCGAGCGAAGGAACACTCGGCGCGATTTGTTCCGCCGAGCTGACCATCGTTCCGCTACCGCGCGAGAAAGGATTGGGACTCATCTTCTTCGCTTCTGTCGCCGAAGCGATGCAGGCGACGGTCGAGTTACTCGACCTGAAACCATCCGCGATCGAACACATCGACAAACCGCTCTTCGATCAGACGAAAGGTCAGCTGCATTTCCAGGCGGCGCGCGACTTGATGGAACTCGATACCAAACCGTGCGAAGCCATTTTAATTGTCGAGTTCTACGAGGATGTCGCGGAGCGCCTAACGAGACTGGCGTCGATGCGGCTCGGGCTTCGCACGCTTATCTGCGAGAGCGCGGCGGAAATGAATCACGTTTGGGCGATGCGCAAAGCGGGTTTGTCACTCCTGACCGGGCGCGTCGGCCCGGCCAAGCCCCGCACTGGCGTAACGCTTTGCAGTTGTCATCCTGAGGCGGGCGGAAGCGCGCAGAAGGATCTCGCACAAGCTATCGGGTCACGCGTCAGAGTTGCGCCGGCCGCTAGACTTAGGCGTAAGATCCTTCGCCGTCTGCGCGGCTCAGGATGACGGCCTTCGTCATAAACTCGTTCGCAAACGCGGGCAAGGCAGGGATATTGCGCGCCTTTTTCATGCTGACCATTTCTCAAGTTACGAAAGCCTTCGGCGGCCGAACACTCTTCCAAGACGCGTCGCTGCAGGTGAATCGCGGCGATCGCGTTGGACTGGTGGGGCCGAATGGCGCAGGGAAGTCGACTTTGTTTTCGCTCATCCTGGGCGAGGCGCTGCCGGACGATGGAAAAATTGCGGTCGAGAAAGCGGCGACGATTGGGTTCCTCCCGCAGGAAAATGCGCCGGCGACGGATGAGACCGTGCTGCAACTCGCCTCTGGAAAGATCACCGAGCACACCGACTGGGAAATTGAGCCGAAGGCGAAACGCATTTTGCATGGGCTGGCCTTTCGCGAATCGGATTTCAATCGACCGGCGAAAACGATGAGCGGTGGCTGGGTTATGCGCGCGCATCTGGCGCGGCTGCTCGTGCAGGAACCCGATTTGTTGCTACTCGACGAACCGACTAACCATCTCGATCTGGAGTCGTTAGTCTGGTTCCAAAATTATCTGAAGAACTATTCCGGCGCGATTTTGATGATCTCGCACGATCGCGAGTTTCTGAATCAGCTGGTCGGATCGATCATCGAGATCGCGCATCGACGACTCGTTAGGTATCGCGGCAACTGGGACAGCTACATCGAACAAAAAGCCGCGCGCGAAGAGCAGCAGCTTTCCGCCTACAAGAACCAACAGAAGGAGATCGCATCGCTGCAAGCGTTCGCCGATCGTTTTCGCGCGAAGGCGAGCAAGGCGTCGCAGGCGCAAAGCAAATTGAAGCAGATCGCGCGCATGGATAAAATCGAAGCGCCGGTCGCGCGGGAGAAGACCGTGCACTTCCGTTTTCCGCAACCGCCGCGCAGTGGGCAGCGCGTGATCACCTTGAAGGATGTCGATCATGCCTACGGCGATCTCGTTGTTTATCGCGGATTGAATTTCGAAGCGGAGCGCGGCCAGCGCACGGTTTTGGTCGGACCGAACGGCGCGGGAAAATCGACGCTCTTGAAATTGCTCGCGGGCGCGTTGCCGGTGCAAGGCGGCGAGCGCCAACTGGGGCATAATGCGAAGCTCGGTTATTTTTCGCAGTATCGCGTCGAGATGCTGAATCCGACGATGACGGTGCTCGACACGGCGCGCGACATGCCGAACCCCGTTTCGGAACAAGTCGCGCGCACCGTCCTCGGCTCGTTTCTTTTTCGCGGTGATGATGTCTTCAAAACGACCGGCGTTTTAAGCGGCGGCGAAAAGACGCGGCTAGCACTCGTTAGGCTATTACTCGATCCGCCGAATCTGTTACTGATGGATGAACCGACGACGCACCTCGATATCGGCAGCATCGACGCGCTCCTCGGCTCGCTTTCGCAATACGAAGGCACACTGATCTTCATCAGCCACGATGTTTATTTCATCCGCGCAATCGCGAGGACGGTGCTGCACATCAATGCGGGGCAGCTCACGCTTTACGCCGGCGATTACGATTATTATCTGGATAAATCGCGCGCCACTTCCGCGCGCGAAGCACTAACCAGCAATGGACAATCGTTAAACAACGCTCAACCAGTTCAACCGGTTGCGGAAGGAATGCGCGAAACGCGCGAACGACGCCGGGCCGAAGCGGAGCAGCGCAAAGCGGAAGCGAAGATCAAACGGGATCGGGAAAAGCGGTTGCACGAGATCGAGATGCACATTCTCTCGCTCGAAGGTCGGCAGAAAGAACTGACGGCGGATTTGGAAAAGCCCGAGACCTACGAAGCTGGCGGCGCGGCCATGGAGTTGAACCGCGAGCTGCTCGGAATAAATAACGAGCTGAAGCGCGCGTCCGCAGAATGGGAAAAGTTAGCGGAATTTTCCGAGAACGGCACCGTTGGCACCAGTGCTGCTAAATAGGTAAGTGCGAACTGGGACTCACCTACTACTACACTGATTCTCCCAAGCTTCAGCAGCGCGGCCAGCGATGGCCGCGTTTATTTTGTACCGAGATCGCGGGCGGTTATTTCTCGAAGACTTTTTTGATGTCACCGACTTTGTCGCGAATTTTTCCGCCAACTTTTTCGGCCGTGCCGGTGTCTTCCATCTCCGGATCCCCACTAGCGCGCCCGACCTTTTCTTTCACCGCGCCCTTCGCCTGCTGAATGTTGCCTTTGATCTTATCCTTCGTGCTCGATTTCATGTAACTGATACGCGCAGTCGCGTCGCGGAGGTTGTGTGTTGTTTCGGCGGCGCGGGCGGCGGAACGGGATCGTAAGTCCCCATTTTCGTCCACGGCAGGCAGCGACATATCCGTTTGGTGGTCAGCCAAAGTCCTTTGGGAAAACCGTGAACGTTCATGGCTTCAAGCGAATATTGCGAACAGCTCGGGATGTAGCGGCAACGAACGTAGCGCGACGAAAAACGTTTAACGAATCCTCGATAAACGCTGTGCACGCCCTGATCGTAGAGACGCACCGAGACTTGCTGCGACGGAACGCGGATCCAATCAGCCGCCGCGACCAGCGCAACAACGCCAACGACAACGAGCGTTATCCAAAAAAAACGAGAAAACCTCAGGGCTGACCGCAATGCGGACATTTCGCGCTGCCTTCCACCCGTTTCTTCTGGCAGTGCGGGCAGAGCACGAGATTTCCTTTCGGCCGCATCAGGAGATAAATGATGAGACCGAGCACGCCGGTAATAACGGTCACGATCGTGAGCAGCATCGCGTTATCCATCCCACGGCTCTTTGCGTCTTTGTAAACCCAGACGGCCAGCGCGATCCAAATGGCGAAGACGACCAAACAGACGATACATCCGCAGGTGCCGCCAATGAGAGCGCCGATTGCGCTGCCGGCTTTGTCCGTATCGGAATCTTGCGCGAGAAGGCTCCCGCTCCCTAACGACAACAACAAAACTGGAAGGAGGCGCTTCATATAATGCAAGTGCGCAGTTTTCTTGCGCGGTGTCAATTCGGAATCATCAGCCGATGTGCTGCTTACGATACGACGGCCGCGATTTGTTCCTGCGTTCCTGTCGCCACCACCTTATCAAGCGCGGCGCGCAGCTGCGGCCAGTCGACCGGTTTGGTCAGATGTTCGGAAAAACCGGCGGTCAAACTGGCCGCGCGATCTTCATCCGAACCGAAGCCGCTTAAGGCGATTCCGACCAGACCACGCGAAGAATGCAACTCGCGCATCAAGTCGAGGCCGTTGCCATCGGGGAGTCCGAGGTCGCTGATGATAACATCGAATTTCTGCGCGCCGGCAAACTCACGCGCGCGCTCCAGAGTGTTGGCGTGCGCGACGGAGAATCCATTGTGCTCAAGGATGCGCCGCAAAACGCGCGCGGTGTCTTCGTGATCTTCCACGAGCAAGATATGCACACTGGCCGGCGCAGGACTTTCCTGTGGAAGAACAACTGGTCCTTCGAGCAACGACGTCTCCATCGATTGGAGTCGCACGGTCACAGTGGAGCCATGACCGCGGCCTTTACTTTCGGCGGTGATCGTACCGCCGTGCATGTCGATCACGCGCTTGGAAATGGCTAAGCCAAGGCCGAGACCGCCGTACTGTTGCGTGACGTTCCGGCCACCTTGTTCGAAAGCATCGAAAATTCGCGGGAGGAATGCGGCATCAATCCCGACGCCGTTGTCGCTTACTTCAACGATGATGTGATGGGTTGAATCGTTGCGAGTGGAAAGTTTGAGGCGACCGCCTTGGGGCGTGAATTTAACCGCGTTCTTGACCACATTCCAAAAAACCTGCTGCAAACGTGCCGCATCCGCCCAACAATGATGCTCGACCGCATTGAGGCGCCGCGTAACCGTAAGATTTTTTTCCTGCACTTCCTGCGCGGTGATGGCGAGCGCATGATCGAGCGCGGTGTGAACATCCACCGCGTCGTTGTGCAACTCGAGTTTACCGTGCGCGATGCGAGTAAGGTCTAACAAGTCGTCGATCAGGAGAGCTTCCAGTTCGACGTTGCGCTGCAGGACTTCCAGATCGCGACGGAGCTCATCGGAAATATCCGGCTGCCGGCGAAGCGAGGCGATTGTCATCAGCACCGGCGTGAGCGGCGTGCGCAGTTCGTGCGAAAGCATGGCGAGAAATTGGTCCTTCGCGCGATTTGCTTCCTCGGCCTCCTGCTTGGCGCGCTGCAAAATCATCTCCGCATTTTTTTGCTGCGTGATGTCCAGGATAGTCCCGATGAAGCGCGTCGGTGTTCCCGCTTCGTCGTAAACCGCGCGTCCTTTTTCCGCGACCCAGCGCTCGACGCCGTCGTTAATTCCAATAGTGCGATATTCGATGTCGTAGCGACCCGTGCTCGTCGGCAGCATGACCGCCCGCACTGTTTCGTGCACGATATGGCGATCGTCCGGATGCACGCCTTTCAGGTAAGTTTCGTAACTAACCGGCGCGTCCAGCGGCAAACCCCAGAGCGCTTTGCAACGTTTGGACAAACGTAATTCGCCGGACTTCGGATAATAATCGAAGGTCCCGATGTCGGCTGCTTCGACGGCGAGACGCAAAAGATCTTCGCTCGCGCGCAATTCCAAATCGCGCTGATGCGCCAGAGATTCCTGATGTTTCCGCTCCGAAATGTCGGCTCGAAAAATGATGATACCGCCCTTCGTCGGATAAATGCGCGTATCGAGCCAGCGTTGCCAAGGTTCGTGAAAAAACTCCGCCTGCACGGCGCGGCGTTCCTTCATCGCTTGGTGAGCGAGGCGATAAAATTCTGTCCCAACCGCATCCGGAAAAATTTCCCAGATATTTCGACCCAACATTTCTTCTCGCGCCAGACCGGCCAGTTCCGCGACGCGATCGTTCACATAAGTGTAGCGCCAATTGAAGTCTAACGAGGAGAAGGCGTCGCTGATTCCGCGCAGCACCATCTCGCGTTGCTCGATCAGATCGCGTCCGGCGGACTGGCGCTGCCGGACGCGCAAGGCCACCCGCACGGCGCTGATCAAGGCCGCGTTTCGAAACGGACGTTGCAGCAGGATCACATTTCCTTCGGGGCCGAAGGCCTTCAGCGTTTCGCCACTGATTTCATCGCCGCGAGGACTCGTTAGGATAATGACCGGCACTTCCGACCAGAGCGGTCGGTCGCGCAGTTCCTTTAGCAAGACCGGCAACTCCGCGCTGCGCAGAGTTCCCTCCGTCAGCAAAAGCACCTGACTCGACGCGCGTAATTTTTCCGCCGCCGCCGCCAGGCTCGCGCAACGTTCGACGGCAATTTTTTCTTTGCCGAGAGTGGAGACGACTCGCGCCATGGCCTCGCCCTTTGCCGCCAAGAGCAACACCGCGGCGCCGGCTTCGTCACGGTCCTTTTTCACATCAGGGGAAATCTAGCGAGACGGTCGCGGAAACGCGAGAGCGAGGATAAGCGCTCAGTTGAAGCCGCCGCTCAGCGCGAGATGTTCCGCGATGTTGAAGGGGCTCGAGGTCAACCTGGTCGTGCCTGATCTCTGGCAACAGGAAGCGGTGCGGGCGCTGCGCGATGGAAAAGATGTTGTGGTGCAGGCGCCGACTGGCTCTGGCAAGACTTACATCTTTGAGCTGCTCTATCCGACGCTGAAAGGTCAGGCGATTTTCACCGTGCCGACGCGAGCATTGGCCAACGACAAACTGGCGGAATGGCGCGCGCGCGGTTGGGATGTGGGAATTGCGACGGGCGACCTCGCGTTGAATACGAACGCAAAAGTTGTGGTGGCGACTTTAGAAACGCAACGGACGCGCTTTCTGCGACGTGACGGGCCGCAACTTCTCGTCGTCGATGAATATCAGATGATCGGCGATCCGGTGCGCGGCGTGCATTACGAACTCGCGCTCGCGCTCGCGCCGCCGCAAACACAGTTGCTCTTACTTAGCGGCAGCGTGGGAAATCCGCAGGACATCGTGGCGTGGCTGCAACGCATCGGGCGCGATGCAGTTTTGATTTCGCACCAGGAACGCCCGGTGCCACTGGAAGAGCTGGATCTGCGCAATCTTTCCGATTCACAGTTCGTGCAGTCGAAAAATTTCTGGCCGCGCATGATCGGCCGCGCCCTCCGCGCGGATCTCGCGCCGGTTCTAATTTTCGCACCGCGCCGAAATGCTGCTGAAGAAATGGCGCAATCGATAGCATCGGCAATGACAGTCCGCGATCCGCTCCCGCTTTCGTCCGCGCAAGAAACGCTCGCGGGAAAGAAGCTGGCGAAACTTTTGCGCAGTCGCGTCGCTTATCATCACAGCGGTTTGAGCTACGGGGTGCGGGCGGGCTTGATCGAACCGCTCGCCAAAAACGGACAACTAAACGTCGTCGTCGCGACGATGGGACTCGCTGCCGGGATTAATTTTTCCATGCGCTCCGTTCTCATCACCGACACGCGTTACATGGCGGGAAATTTCGAGCGGCATGTGCAGGCGGATGAATTGTTGCAAATGTTCGGCCGGGCCGGTCGCCGCGGCCTCGATGAAACCGGCTACGTCCTGATCGTTCCCGACATTCCACGACTAGGCGACGCGCGGCCGCGACAACTCAAGCGCGCCACGCAGGTTGATTGGCCCAGTTTGATCAGCGTGATGCACAACCGAACGGAGGGTTTTGCTGCGGCGGTGAAGCTAAGTCATTCACTCTTCAGCACGCAGAAAGTTCCGCTCGGGGTCGAGCACTCGTTAGGCGTCGGACCGCGACCCTGTGGGCTGTTAGTGGACGCAGAACGTCAACGATTTGTGAGGCGACCGATCACGGAAATGCTGAATTCCGTCGGTGAATGGGAACCGCAATCCGAACGGCGCAAGGTCTCGTTAGGCAAATTGCGCGTGCGCGAGAATGAGCGCTGGGTGCCGGCGCTCTCCGTCCCGCGCATGCTCGACGGACGCGGTTTTGGCAATCTCTGTAAGCTGCATGAACAAGAAATCTATGGTCGCGAGGTTCCGCTCGCGACGATCTTGCCTAACGAGCAGTTCGCGCCTGTAAAGTGGCTGCGGAAAAGCGGCGGCGATCTCGCGACTGCAGAACAGATTCTTTTTACGGCAACAGGCGCCAGGGTTTTCGAAGTCGTGACCCGCAATACTACGGTCACCGCGCGACTCGACTTCTCCGAAATCGAAGTCGAAGCTTTTGTCGACTCGTTAGGCCACGCGCTCCATGAACCGCCGCTGCGCGAGGCCATCCCGGCCGTCTGCCGTGAATGCGATCAGCTCGAGCACGATTCGACCACGCCGATTGTAAATTCTCCGGCGTACGCCTGGCGACAGCTCGGCTTGGTTGGGAAAGATGGAACCCCGACGATGCGCGGCATCATCTTTTCCTTTTTCCAAGGCGGAGAAGGGCTCGCGATCGCCGCGGCCCTGGAAGACAAAACTTATGCGATCGATGATTTCATTTTCGACCTGGCCAATATTCGCGGCGGCCCGCGTTTCGCCGGCGAAGATGCGCCGATGGGCGGAAGGCTCGGCATTCTTTCCCAGCGGATTTACCAGCGGGCCGATTATCCCGGTTATCTCGAGATGGGTGTGCCGGCGCATTACGGCTCGGGCGCGTCGGAAGTGATCCGCGAGGTCGTGCAGAATCCCGGCGCGAAAAGTCGCCTAACGAGTGATTCGCTCCGGGCCGGCGACATTGAACGCGCGCTCATGGAATGGCGCAGCCTCCTGCGCCATATCGTACACGCGCCGGATTTGGAATGGGACCGCTGGCGCGAACTAAAAACGGTCGCCCTACATTACGTGGAAAATTCCACCTCGCCCGCGCTGGCAGAATTTCCACCGTTACTGGCCGCGCAACAACGACGCACACTCGCTCAATCTTTTTCCGTCGCCTGATGTTTCTTGTCCGTCTTTCGCCGAGCGGAACGATTCAGGATCAGGCCGTCCATAGCGTAGCCGCGGGCGGACTGCTATAGATCAACGATGAAGGAAACGCCGGCCGCGCTGGGTTATCGCATGCCCGCGGAATGGGAACCGCACACCGCCACCTGGCTCTCGTGGCCGCGACGCGGGGGGATCAGTTTTCCCGATGCTTTCGATCGCGTGTTGCCAACGTTTCGCGCAATGGTGGCGGCATTAATCGAGTCAGAACCGGTTTGCATCAACGTCTGCAATGGCGCGCATGAAGCAGAAGCGCGCGATGTCTTGAAAGGTTTGCCTAACGAATGCATTACTTACTACGAAATTCCCACAAACGAACCGTGGTGCCGCGACCACGGGCCGATTTTTTTGACGCGCGACCAGAATCCGAAACTGGCGATCGTGGACTGGGGACACAATGCGTGGGGCGGCAAATATCCGCCATTCGACCTGGACGATGTCGTGCCGACACGAATCGGCCAGGCGCTGGGCCTCCCGGTTCACGATGGAGGAATGATTCTCGAAGGCGGCTCGATCGATGTGAATGGCAGCGGCGCGTGTCTAACGACTGAATCGTGTCTGCTGAATCCAAATCGCAATCCGAATTTGTCCCGCGAACAAATCGAAGAACGCCTGCGCGATTTTCTTGGCGTGCGCGAAATCTTCTGGTTGTCCCGCGGAACCGAAGGCGACGATACCGATGGTCACATTGATAATCTCGCACGATTCGTCGAGGAGCGAACCGTTCTAGCGATTGTCGATCCCGATCCGCGGAGCGCGAACTACGAAGCGTTGCAGGAAAATCTGGCGCGCCTGCGTGAAATGAAGTTCAAGATTATTGAGCTACCAGTTCCGCCGCGGATGGAGCGCGAAGATCTGATTCTGCCCGCCAGCTACGCGAACTTTTACATCGCGAACGAACGCGTGCTCGTTCCAATTTACGACGATCCGAACGACAAAATTGCGATCGATAAAATTCAGTCCGCGTTTCCAGCACGAAGAGTGGTCCCGATCGATTGCCGCGAATTAATTTGGGGCTTGGGTGCATTTCACTGCCTGACCCAACAGCAACCGGCCTAACGAGTCGTTATGCGCTTATTGCATAAACTGGCCAAGGTGGCCGATCCGCGGGCCGGCCGCAGTGCTAAGCAACATCTTGGCCGCGTCTTTCTTACCCGCCGATTTGTCTTTCATCTCACGGCCGAGCGAATCATCGCCAGTATCGACCGCGAAAAATTTCTCGCGATCAAAGAACGACACGCGGTGGAAAATCCTGGTTCGGCCTGGCCGAAGTATCTCGATTTGAAGAAATGGATGGAGGTTAATATTCGGCATGTGCGCGACCTCGAGCTCGATTACGGGCGGCGGCGCGACATCCTCGATATTGGTTCCGGCGCCGGCTATTTCCTCTACATCTGCAAATGGCTGGGCCACCGCCCGCTCGGTCTCGATATCGATGAAGTGCCGATGTATCCGGAGATGACGCGGATGCTCGGGCTGGAGCGAATTATCTGGCACATCCGCGCCTTCACTCCGCTGCCCGATCTCGGGCGGAAGTTCGATCTAATCACAGCCTTCATGATTTGTTTCAACAATCACAATCGCAGCGGTCTTTGGGGCGTGCGCGAGTGGACTTTTTTTCTCGACGACCTCGCGCGCCATCTGAAACCGAATGGTCGTGTTTGGCTGGAATTAAATCGTCAGCGCGACGGCAGTTTTATGACGCCGGAGTTGCGCGAGCTTTTCGAAAAACGCGGCGCGCGCGTCGAGCGGCATCAAGTCGTCTTTAGTTCGTTGTAGCGGCGCTCCCATTCGTCCGAGATTGCGTCGCTTTGTTTTTTTGTGACGGGCGGAGTGAACTTCTTTCCGCGCGGCAGGGTGATCTGCAGAAATTTCAGCGTCGCACGAATGGTCGCTTCGTAGCTTCGGCAAAGTTCTTCGTACTCGACGACGAACGGGTCGATCTGGTTGCGCGCAAAGAATTCGTCCCAAATTTTCTCCTGTTCCTCCGCCGCACGCAGACTTCGCTCAATCAAATCGGGATCAAATTGCGCTGGCCCGGTTTCGCCTTTGCCGGGCTGAACTTTCCAGAGGCCGGTCTGAATCGCCCGCGCTTTAGAGATGGCCTGCCGTAATTTGTTTCGGCGCCAGATGCGAATGAAGCGCAAACGCGGGAAGGCGTTGCGCAGAAGATCAAGATCCGAGGTTTCGTTTCCCCCGAAAGCACTTGTTAGGCGAAGTTGCGCCAAGAAATCTTCCAGATAGCCCGCCATCAACTTGAATCCGAAAACTTCATTGGACGTCGCAGTCCCTTTGATGACGGCGCGGACGTAAGCGAGAAATGAGATGTCGTGCGGAAGGTTTTGCCGATCGCGGAAAAAACTTTGGAACTCAGAAAAGAAAAACTGGTTAGGCCGGCCGGCCCGACCGGTTTCGCGCAATCCGTCGCTCAGCAAATTACTGCCGGAGCGCGCGATACCGCAGATGACATAACAGCGCCGCGGATGTCGCCAATGATGTAACAAACCTCCCATCGCGCGCGGAGACTAACACAGACCACAGCGGCGGGTTCAATGCCCGGCCACTTCGCGCGCAATCGGCTCGAGCACACGCCAGACATTGGTGGCCAAAATCTTGTGCCCGGCGGCGTTGGGATGAATCAAATCCGGTAAATTAAATTCTGGATTGCCGCCCACGCCTTCGAGCAGATAAGGGACGAGCCCGGCGTGATTTTTCGCCGCAAGATCGACATACATCTCGCCGTAGGCGCGCACGAAATCGTCCGTTGAATAATTCGGCAACTGCATCCCGACCACGATCACGCGCACATCCGGGTTATTCATTTTCACGCGATCGATAATCATTTGGAGATTCTCGCGAATTTGCGGAATCGAAATGCCACGGAACGCATCGTTGATTCCCAGCTCGAGAATAAAGATGTCGATCTTGCGCGTAAGCTCCGCACCGAAGCGTTGCAAGCCGCCGCTGGTCGTGCCGCCGCTCACGCTGGCGTTGATCACATCATAATCCAGACGGGCCGCGCCCAGTTTTTGCGCGAGCAGCGCGGGATAGGCCTGGCTGCGCGAAAGGCGAAATCCATCCGACAAACTGTCGCCAAGAACGAGAATGGTTTTGACGCGTGCAGATTGGCGGCGCGGGGCGGCGCTGGTTGGAAAAACGAGCGCGAGAAAAAGGAGCGCGAATGCGCGCGCAGTTCGCAATTGCAGCCTCGTTAGACCCATTTTACTTTCCCGCCCTCAATCGTTGCCCCGTGCGCAATCGCGCGCGGCAATCGACATTCGAAAACCGCAATCCGCAAATCTCTTATGGCTAACTACGGAATCAACGGCTTCGGCCGCATCGGGCGCAATGTCTTGCGCGCCATGTCGCAGCAAGATGTCGAGCGCGTCAAAGGCATCAACGATCTCACTGACACCACCACTCTGGCGCATTTGCTGAAGTGGGATTCGGTGCATGGAAAATTCGACGGCGAAATCGGGCACGACGCAGAGAACATCATCGTGCGCGGCCATAAAATTAAGATCATGAAGCAGCGCGATCCGGGCGCGTTGCCCTGGAAGGACCTGGCAGTCGATGTGGTGATGGAGTCGACCGGATTTTTTACTGAGCGCGACAAGGCCGAGCTCCACATCAGCAAAGGCGGAGCGAAACGCGTCCTGATCAGTGCGCCGGCAAAAAGTCCGGATGCGACGATTTGCATCGGGATCAACGACGACACCTACGATCCGGCGAAACACATGGTGGTTTCGAATGCGAGCTGCACCACCAATTGTCTCGCGCCAATGGTGAAAGTGTTAAACGACAAATTCGGAATCGAGTTGGGTTTCATGAGCACGATTCACTCTTACACGAACGACCAGAACATCCTTGATCTGCCGCATGCCGATCTGCGCCGGGGACGTGCTGCTGCGATTAACATTGTGCCTTCGAGCACGGGCGCGGCCAAAGCGATCGGTGAAGTCATTCCCGAGCTGAAGGGAAAGTTAAATGGCGGCGCGTTCCGTGTGCCGACACCGGATGGATCGGTGACCGATTTCACTGCGATCCTCAAGAACAAGGCGAGTGCAGAGGAAATCAATGCGGCCTTCAAAGCGGCCGCGTCCGACGCGAGCTTCAAAGACGTGCTCGAATATTCCGATGAGCCGCTCGTGCTCCAGGACATCGTGGGCAATCCGCATTCCTGCATCTTCGACTCGAAGCTTACCCTCACGCTTGGTGAGAAGTTCGTAAAGGTCGTCGGGTGGTACGACAACGAATGGGGCTACAGCAATCGTTGCGTGCAAATGCTCGAGCTGCTGGGGAAATAAGACAGACCAGCACGATTATGATCACGAGCGGGAGCAGGAGTAAGAATGAATAAACTCACCCTTCGTGATCTCAATCTCCGCGGAAAACGCGTGCTGGTGCGGGTTGATTTCAACGTCCCTGTCGAAGAGCACGGCGACCATTTTCACATCACCGACGACACCCGGATCCGCGCGGCACTGCCGACAATCAACTACCTGCGCGAGCACGAGGCGAAGACGATTCTGATGGCGCATTTTGGCCGGCCGAAAGGAAAACCGGTGCCGGAATATTCCCTCCGGCCGGTCGCCGACTACCTGCACACGTTGATCAATCATCCGGTGATTTTCAGCCATCACACGATTGGCGAGGACGCGGAGAAAATCATCGAGCACATGCAGGATGGCGATGTCGCGCTGCTGGAGAATGTTCGCTTTCAAGCGGAAGAGGAAGCGAACGACGCCTCTTTCGCGCAAGCGCTGGCCAGGCTCGGCGAGATCTATGTGAACGATGCTTTCGGCGCCGCGCACCGGCCGCACGCGAGCACGGCCGGGATCACGAGGTTCATCGCCCAATCAGCCATGGGCTTTCTGATGGAGAAGGAGCTGAAATATCTCGGCCGCGAACTGGAAGAACCGGCCAAGCCGTTCGTCGTCATCATGGGCGGCTCGAAGGTCTCGGATAAAATCGGCGTGATCAAAGCGTTGATGCATAGAGCCGACACCATTCTGATCGGCGGCGCGATGGCGAACACCTTTTGGAAAGCGATGGGAACTCCAGTGGGCGCGAGCAAAGTGGAAGAGGACAAGCTCGATCTTGCGCGCGAGCTGCTCGCTCTCGCCAAGGAGATGGGCGTAAAATTTCTTCTGCCTGTGGATGCAGTCGAAGCGGAGGAATTCAAAGCCGGCTCGCGCAAGCGAAACACCGGCAAGGTGGCGGATGGCCACGGCATCACGGAAGGCTGGCTGGCGCTCGATATCGGCCACGCCACGATTGCGCTTTACGAGGATGAGATCGCCAAGGCGAAGACGATTCTCTGGAACGGCCCGATGGGTGTTTTCGAAATTCCTGACTTCGCCGATGGCACGTTCGCCATTGCGGAAGCGCTGGCGAAATCGCACGCGACCACCATCATCGGCGGAGGTGACTCCGTGACCGCGGTGAAGCAAGCGGGCCTGGCCGACAAGATGACTTTCATTTCCACGGGCGGAGGAGCTTCGCTCGAATTGCTGGAAGGCAAGGAGCTGCCCGGCGTGGCCGCGTTATCCGATAAATCATGAGCCGCAAAAAGATCGTCGCCGCGAATTGGAAAATGAACGTGACCCAGTCCGAGGCGGCTGCGTTTGTGGAGACATTTTTGCGCGAGATTGGCGACTCAGCCGAGGTCGAAGTCGTGCTCGTTCCGCCGTTCACCGCGATCGCGAAAGTGGTCGAAGTGCTGCACGACGCGGCGAACGTAAAAGTCGGCGCGCAGAACATGTATTGGGAAAAAAGCGGCGCTTTCACCGGTGAAATCAGCGCGGCGATGTTGCGCGATCTGTTTGTGCGCTACGTCGTGCTCGGACACAGCGAACGGCGCCAGCTACTCGGCGAGACAAATGAAATAGTGAATCGCAAGGTGCGCGCGGCCCATGAAGCAGGATTGCGTCCGATCCTGTGCATCGGCGAAACGCTCGAAGAGCGCGAGCGTGGCGACGTGGAAAAAATTCTCGGCACGCAATTGCGCGGCAGCCTGGCGAACGTTGCCGCGAAAGACCTCAACGACACCGTCGTCGCCTACGAACCGGTCTGGGCCATCGGCACCGGAAAAACCGCCACATCCGCGCAGGCGCAGGAAGTGCATGCATTCGTTAGGCAGACCCTCACGGAAATTTCCGACCAGACGACGGCGGGCAAAATGCGCATCCAATACGGCGGAAGTGTCAAGCCAGACAACGCGCGCGAGTTAATGTCGCAGCCCGACATCGACGGCGCGTTGGTCGGTGGCGCCAGCCTCGATCCACGCAGTTTTGCACAGATCGTGAAAGCCGCGGCGCCGGTTTAGTTCAGTTCACTTTTTGATTTCGAGATAGGTAAGCGACTGCGTCTTGCCTGTCTCCGGTTGCAAGTTCTCGATGCGCATTTGTTTGAGAAAAGTGCGGCCGTCGATGTCCTGAATGGAAACCACCGCGAAACGTTTCGCGAGTTTTCCGTTCCAATCGAAACCTTCCATCTTCAGCATCGCGCCGCTTTTTTGGTCGCACCAAATATTGACGCGCGAGTATTGCGATTGGTGGCCCGGCGGTTTCAATTCGATTTTCCAGCAGCGGCGCGTGTTGGCGTAATCCTCCCCGGTCACTTCCGCGTTCGGCCAATACAAAAAGCGCAGAGCCAGATCTTCGTAGGTGATGGCGGTGCCGCGGACCTTTTGCTCGAACTCGGCGCCGGAAATCTTGTCGACGCCGCTCTTCGTCGTTGCTTCGAGCGCCGAGTCGTTCTCGCTCAGGCGCAGCTGCAACGACTCATCCGGATTGGTGAAACTGTAACGAATGACCGGCCCAGCCAGGGTGAGACGAAAGGGAATGAGCAATTCGTTTTGTCGCAGCTGTCCGCCCACCTCCACGTTTTGCCGCGTCTGCAGCGCGCGAGTTTGCGCCAGAATTTGTTTGGCGGGCGGCGCGGTCGCGCTTGCACTCGTTAGGCAAACGGCCAGTAAAAATCCGAAAGGGGCTTTAAGTTTCAAATTTTAAGCTTTAAGTGGGAGCCTTCGATGGATCAGGCCGTGTTTCATTTAATCAACGAGCGTTGGACTCATCCCGCACTCGATTTGTTCATGGCGGCGATCAGCGATGTGACGATTTGGAAACCATTCATCGTCGCGCTCATACTTTATGCGCTGATCTTTTGTGGATTCAAGGGGCGCGCGTTCGTTCTCTGCCTCGCCATTACGCTCTTCATTTCCGATACCTTTGTGGTGAAACCGCTGAAGGCATCGATTGCGCGGCCACGTCCGAAACAAACGCAGCGGGTTCGCCTGGTGCACCTGCAACCAGTCACACCGAAATTTCTCACGCTCTTCAAAAAACCGACCATTCAATATTCCGACGAACGCGATCGCACGGAATCCGGGCCGTCTTTTCCCTCGGGACACACGACTGATAATGTAGTGATCGCGATGTGCTGCGTTCTTTTTTTTCCGCGCTGGGGTTGGCTCTATTTTATTATCGCCGCGGCGGTTGGTTACTCGAGAATTTATCTCGGCGCGCATTGGCCGAGCGATGTGCTGGCCACCGCTTTCATGGCGGCCGGTGAAACTTTGCTATTCATCGCGGTGATCGAATTATTCTGGCGCTGGCTGGCCGCGCGTTGGATGCCGAAATTATTCGCGCAACATCCTCGCTTGATTGGAAGCTCAATTATATGACGACAGCGCGCGCCGTCTGGTTGTTCCTCGCGCTGCTGACCGTGATCAGATGGACGCTGATCGGCACGATGGATCTGGCCTTCGATGAAGCGCATTACTGGATGTGGTCGGAGCGGCTCGCACCCGCGTATTTCAGCAAAGGCCCCGGCGTGGCCTATGCCATCTGGTCGAGTGTCGCTATCTTTGGTCCGACGGAATTTGGTGTGCGTTTTCTCAGCCCGATCGCGGGCATGGCGACAAGTTTATTGCTCTTTTATTTCGCGCGCCGTCTCTTCAGCGAGGCGACCGGTTTCTGGACGGTCATCGCGCTGAACGTTATCCCGATTTTCAACATCGGCTCGTTCGTGATGACGACCGACACGCTCTCCGTTTTTTTTTGGGTCGCGGCCATGTTCACTTTCTGGCTGGCCTTGGAGAAGAGTCCGCAATTTTCCTGGCACTGGCCGCTCACCGGTTTGCTGATTGGCCTGGGATTTCTTTCAAAATATACCAACGCGCTGCAGCTGATTTCAGTCGTGATGGTGTTGGCGCTCGTTCCACGCTTGCGGCGGGAATTTAAGCGTCCCGGATTCTTTTTACTTCTCCTCGCTTTCGCCATTTGCGTCATTCCGCCGGCCGTCTGGAATGCACAACGCGGTTGGCCCACCGTCGGTCACTTGCGAAATCGGGGAAGCCTTGACCAACCACTCGGGATTCATCCGGGAGAATTGCTCTCGTTTGTCTCGATGCATTTCGCGGTTTATTCGCCGCTTCTTTTCTTCGCGCTGGCCTGGGCCGTGACCGCGAGCTGGCCAAGCACGCGACAGAATTTCAAAAAACTTTTCTTGCTCTGGCTCGGCTTGCCAGTTTTTGGCGTCTATTTTTTGCTCTCCTTTCTGCACCACGCTTCAAACGCCAACTGGGACGGTCTGGCCTTTTTGAGCCTGGGAATTCTCGCGGTTTCCTACTGGCGCGAGCGAATCGCGGCGCATCCAAAGTTGTTGCGCTGGGCCACGGCCGCATTCGTTCTCTCGGTCTTGTGCAGCTTGCTCGCGCTTAACACCGACCTGCTGCACGGCATCGGAGTTAATCCGCCCAAAAAAGATCCATCCGATCGGATGCGCGGATGGAAGACGGCCGCTGCTGCCGTCGAACAGGTGCGCGCGGATGTCGAACACCAGCTCGGCAAAAAACTTTTCATGATCGCGGATGAGCGAGCGCGCGCTTCCGAATTCGCCTTTTATTTCAAAGACAAACGCGTGGAAGGCCCCGGTCATCCGCCGGTTTACATCGTCGAGTCGCAAGACATCGTGAATCAATTCTCCTTCTGGCCGCGCTACGATCAATTCGTGGAGGCGCCGGCCGCGGCCAAAAGCGAAAGCAGCGGTGACGTTTACACCGAAGAAAACGGCGTGAATCCGTTCGAAGGCCGCGATGCCATCTACATTCAAAACAGCAGTCGCGAAGCGCCGCGCAACATCACCGCCGCGTTTCAATCGACCGAGTATTATCGCACGATTGAAGTGCGGCGTTTCGGTCGAATCGTGCGCACGTTGCAGGTGTATGTCTGTAAAAGTTATCGCACCCTGCCGCTATGAGTGATCGGCCTGCCGTCTCTGTCGTCGTGCCGCTTTATAACGAAGAAGAAAGCGTTTCCATTCTACAGAGCGAACTAACCACTGCGCTGGCAGGGCTCGATTACGAAATCATTTTTGTCGATGACGGATCGAAAGATGGAACCGTGGCACGCGTCGCGGCCGATCCGCGCGTGCGAGTCTTGCAGTTCGAAAAAAACGCCGGCCAAAGCGCGGCCATGTATGCGGGGTTGCATGCGGCGCACGGCGACATCGCGGTCCTGATCGATGGCGATTTGCAAAACGATCCGGCCGATATTCCAAAACTCTTGCGCGAAATAAAACCGGGCACGGATCTCGTCTGCGGGTACCGCGCCAAACGCAAAGACACGACGGTGAAACGCCTAACGAGTCGTGTCGCGAACTTCGTGCGCAGTCGTTTTACGAAGGATGGTGTGCGCGATACCGGTTGCAGTCTGAAGGCGATGCGGCACGAATGCATTGCCACGCTCGTTCCCTTCAAAGGCATGCATCGCTTTATTCCCGCGCTCGTTAAAGGCGCCGGCTACAACCTCGTCGAAGTCCCGGTAAATCATCGCCCGCGAAAATTCGGCGTGAGTAAATACGGACTCGGCAATCGCGCGTTGCGCGCGACGATAGATATGTTCGGTGTGCGCTGGCTGCTCTCGCGCCAGCTCAATCACAAAACGCGCAGCTAAGTCAGCGCTGGCTCGGCTTGCCGTACGGGATCCATCCATTTGCCGTGCTCACGAATGAGGTCCTGTAAACGATCGACCGCTTCGGCTTCGGGGATGTTAAACTTCACCGCCGTTTTGCCGACGTAGAGATTGATTTTCCCGGGCGCGCCGCCTACGTAACCGAAATCCGCGTCGGCCATTTCACCCGGTCCGTTCACGATGCAACCCATGACGGCGATCGTTACGCCCTTCAAATGTGAGGTGGCTTCTTTGATTCGCGCTGTCGTGGTTTGCAGATTGAAAAGCGTCCGTCCGCACGACGGACATGCGACATAATCGGTCTTGAAAATGCGCGCCCGTGCGGCTTGCAGAATGTTGTAACTCAGGCGTAACGCTTGTCCCGGCGCCTCTTCGCTTTGCACCAAAACAGCATCGCCAATTCCATCGCAGAGCAACGAGCCGATGTTTGTCGCAGCGACGAGCAGATTGTCCAGAAAGTCAGTATCCGCGGACGATTTGCCTAACGAGTCCTTTAACAGGATAGGATGACGGGGCGCGAGCTTGGCCGCTAGTAAGCGAAATGCGCTGATGACCGACAACTCGACTCCGTCGCGCACGGTCACCAGGTGTGCCGGTTTTTGATTTAAGCCTTGCAGATCATCGCGGGGATCGACTTCCACGATGCCTCCGCCTTCGTAAACGATCTCTGGCTTGTAGTCGCCCATGCGATCGACCTTGTGCGCGATCTTCTCGAAGTTTTCCTGCCGCACGACGACACGCACCGTTTCTTCTCCGCCTAACGAAACGTCTCCGTTTATTCCGCCTAGTTCGATCTGTTGCGACGCGCGCCGCTGATATGAAAACGGATCGTAAGAGACGGTCGCTCGATCGATGCGATCGCCGCCGCCCCGCGGCAGCCTAACGAGTGCTTGTGCCACCGGAATTTCGTGAATGCTGTCTTCCGTCAGCGAAACGCGAATGGTGTCGCCGATTCCATCTGCCAGCAGTGAGCCGATGCCGATCGCACTTTTGATGCGCGCATCTTCGCCTTCGCCCGCTTCCGTCACGCCGAGATGAATCGGATAATTCCAGTCGCTGCCTTCTTCGTTTAACCGCGCGACGAGTAGGCGATAGGCATTGATCATCACCTTCGGGTTGCTCGACTTCATCGAGAAAACGAAGGCGTGATAATCCAACTCGCGCGCAATGCGGGCGAACTCGAGAGCGCTCTCCACCATGCCTAGCGGCGAGTCGCCGTAGCGATTCATGATGCGGTCGGAAAGTGAACCGTGATTGGTGCCGATGCGCATGGCGACGCCGCGCTCCTTGCACAGCCTAACGAGTGGTGAAAATCGCTCGCGGATTCGTTCCAGTTCCGCGGCGTATTGCTCGTCGGTGTATTCGATGATCTTGAACTTTTTCGAGTCAGCATAGTTACCTGGATTGATGCGAACTTTCTCAACCCACCTGGCCGCCTCCATCGCTGCGTCCGGCTTGAAATGAATATCGGCGACGATCGGCACATCGCAGCCGCGCTCGCGCAATCCGCGGACGATGTGTTGCAGATTGGCCGCATCTTTCACCGTCGGCGCGGTGATGCGCACGATCTCACAACCGACCTGCGCCAATTCCAGCGACTGCGCGATAGATGCTTCCGTGTCCATCGTGTCGCAGGTGATCATCGACTGGACACGAATCGGATTGGCCCCGCCGACGCCGACGTTGCCAACCATCACTTCGCGCGAAACGCGGCGCTGATAATTGAAAGCGCTCGCGCAGTAGTTCATTGCGGCGTTGGTAAATTCGGTTCGACCAATACGGCAGTTCCGTAGCACAGAACTTCCGTCACGCCCTGCATGATCTCCGTGGCGTCGTAGCGCAGTCCGATAATGGCATTCGCGCCTTTCGCTTCCGCGTGTCGCTCGCACAACTGCATCGCGTCTTCGCGCGTCTTTTCGCAGAGATCGGTCAAGATGGTGATATTACCGCCGAGAATGGTTTGCAGCCCCGCACCGATACTGCCGACGATCGAGCGCGAGCGCACAATGATGCCGCGCACCACACCGAGATTTCCTACGATGCGATAGCCCTCAAGTTCGAAGGCAGTCGTCATTCGGGTCGCGTCCATACGGCGGTTAACCTAATTACTTGGGGGCAGCTTGCACCCGCTTTCGTTTACGGCGCGGATGTGGCAGATGGGGCTCTGCGCGAGGACTTCGATTCCTCAGAATCGCGACCGAACAGATCGCCAATATCGAAGAAACTCACGTAGGCCATATAGCCGATGATGAGAACGGCACAGGCCGTCTGCACGAACTCGAGTACACGAATGTTAACCGGTTTGCGGCGAATCGACTCGATGATCGCGAGCACGATGTGTCCGCCATCGAGCACGGGAATCGGAAGCATATTCAGAATGGCAAGATTGACATTCAGGATGACGCTGAACCACAGGGCCAATTGCCAGCCGCGTTCATTCTGAAAGAGCAGATAATAAATTCGGCCGATGCCAACTGGTCCGCTGAGATGCTGCAGTTTTACATCGGACTTCGGCGACGCGACCGCGCCGATGGTGTTGAGCGTGCTCGTGATGCTATCGTAAACCTGTTCGATCGGATTCGGATGAGCGAGTGACATCTTTCCGTCGCGATCCCACCAAATCCCGAGCCGTGGTGTTTTGTCTTTCTCGGAAATCCGTTTCGGTTGCAGCGTGACATCCAGCGTTTTGTCGCCGCGCAAAATCTGCAGCGTGACCGGTTCATCCGGATGTTTTTCGATGTAATCGCCAATCGCCGACGGGTTGTAAATTTTCGCGCCGTTTAGACCGGCTACGACATCACCATGCGCGAGCGCCGCCTGCGCCGCCGGAGTTTTCGGCAGGACTTGATCGATGATCGCGGTTTCCTCCGGGACAATCAGAATCTGTCGCACGCTTTTTCGCCGCCAGCCGCGCGTCTCCGCCTTGTAGGGCTCGACGGAAAAATCCATGACCGCGCCGTTACGTTCGGCCTTGATCGGAATGGTCGCGCCTTCACTGCGGACGACATTCCAAACCACGCTATCATTCATGCCCGAAAAACGACGGACCGGTTTGCCGTCTACTTCGAGAATCTTGTCCCCGGCCTGCAATCCGGCTTTGCCCGCAGGTGATTCGGCCGGGATGTAACCGATAACGGTCGTGGTGTCGGATTCGCTCACGGGATGTCCGACGACCCAGACGATGCAAGCAAAGACAAGCGCGAGGAGCAGACTGAAAAGCGGACCGGCAATGGCGACGATGATTTTGTCGAGCGCGGAAATTGTCGGGAGGGTGGCGCGATCGACATCCGCTTTGCCCTCGATGATGTCCATGGGCGCCAACTGCGGCAGCGCGACAAAGCCACCGAACGGAATTGAACCTAACGAGTACTGAACGCCGTTAATTGTTTTTTTCCAAAGCGGCTTGCCAAACCAGACGCCAAATTTTTCGATGACCAACCCGCGCCAGCGCGCCGCCAGGAAGTGACCGACCTCATGCACGATGATGAGGAGGTTAAATAGGACAACTACCTCGAAGAGGATGAAGAGGATGCGAAGGATGTGCATTATGACCGGAAACAACGGGCTAGTTATTCCGGATCAGGGCCGCAGCTTCCGCGCGGGCCCATTGATCGGCGGCCAATATCGCATCGAGGTCTGGCTGCGCAACGGGCGTGTGCCGGTCCATGATTTCACGGACGGAATGCCAGATTCCCGGGAAGGTGAGGCGCTTTTCAAGAAAAGCTGAGACAGCGATTTCATTGGCGGCGTTCAAGACAGCAGGCAGGGTGCCGCCGGTTTCGCCTGCGCGGCGGGCCAGGTTGAGCGCAGGGAAATCTTCGTAACGCGGGGTTTCGAATTCGAGCGCGCGCAGTTTTCCGAAGTCGAGTGGGGCGAGCGAATTCGGTACGCGTTCCGGCCAGGTGACGGCGTATTGAATCGGGAAGCACATGTCCGAATGCGAGAGCTGCGCCAGAATAGAACCGTCGGTAAATTCGACCATGGAATGCACAATGCTTTGCGGATGAATCACGACTTCAACGCGCGCCATTTCAACGTCGAAAAGCCAGCGCGCTTCGATCATCTCTAAGCCTTTGTTGAATAAGGTGGCGGAATCGATCGTGATCTTCGGGCCCATGTTCCAGGTCGGATGTTTCAACGCCTGTTCAAGCGTGATCGAAGCGAATTGCTCGTTAGGCAACTTGCGAAACGGCCCGCCCGAAGCAGTGAGAATTAAACGCCGAACTTCCGATTTGTTCCCATCAAGACATTGGAAGATCGCGTTGTGTTCGCTATCGACCGGCAAAACGCGCACGCCTTTTTGCAACGCCGCTTTCATAACGATCTCGCCGGCCATGACGAGAATTTCTTTGCTCGCCACCGCCAGATCTTTGCCGGCGTCGATTGCCGCGAGCGCCGGGCGCAATCCGCCGGTTCCAACAACCGCGATCAAAACCATCTCAGCACTCGTTAGGCGCGCGATTTCGCAAAGACCGGATTCGCCGACGAGAATCTGTGGCTTGTAGTCTAGAGCGGCGCGCAGCTCGTCGGCCTTCGATTCATCAACGATGCAAACTGCATCGGGTCGCAGTTCGTTCGCCTGCTCTGCCAGTTTCGTCGCGCTGCTGTTCGCGGCCAGGCCAACGATCTGCATCCGATCGGGAATATCGCGCGCAACTTTCCGCGCGCTTTCGCCGATCGATCCGGTCGCGCCGAGCACGACAACTCGCTTGCGCTTCATTGTGAGAACTAAGCGACGCCGACAACGAGTCGCAGATAAAAAAACAATAGCGGCGCCGTAAACAAAAGGCTGTCGATTAAATCAAGCGCGCCGCCGATTCCCGGAAGGAGATTTCCCGAATCTTTCACGCCGGTACTGCGTTTGACGATTGATTCCGCGAGATCGCCGATGACGGCGGCGAATCCTAACAACAAGCCGAGCACGGTCGCATGCGTCCAGTTTAAGACCGACAACTTGTTAGGCATCAGTTTCAACAAACCCCAGCTGGCCAGCAGCGAAAAGAAAAGCGCGCCGGCAAATCCTTCCCACGTTTTCTTCGGACTGATGTGCGGAATCATTTGATGTTTTCCAATCACACTCCCGGTGAGGTAGGCGCCCATGTCGCTGAACTTTGTGACCGCGATCAAATACAATACGTAAAACTGGCCCATGACCGCGCCAATGGGCGAGCGTGGCACTACGTACACAATTTTCGTGATGAAGTTGTAAAGCCAAAGGACATAAAGCAGACCGAAAAGCGTGTAAGCCATCGTGCGGATCGGCGCGTCGTCGCGCAAGTTAGTGAACATTTGTCGCGCGAAAACCGTGAGTAAAAATCCGAGCAAGACAGCCACTTCGAAGTCGTAGGAATGCGCCAGGCCGAAGTGCGAAAAGTAATAGAAACTTCCGCAGAGCATGATCGCGCCGCAGATCATGGCGGTGATCTTGAAATTCGGCAGCCCCTTGTGATCGAGCATTCCATAGAATTCCCAAAGGCTCAGCAATCCGAGCGCGCCGATGAGCCCGAAGAAGGCGAGTTCGTATCCGGAAAAAATGATGAGCAGCGCGACACCCCAAAGCGCGATCGTACTGGCGAAGCGAAAGAGAAAAGTGAGCTTGGCGGTGACCGGCTTCGGGGTGGCGCGATCGACCGTGGAGGACATGAGTCGCCACCATCCGGAAAGAAGAAGTCAAACGCAAGGTTGATTGCCGCGCGACAACCTCTCGCCTAGTTTCGTCGGCGTGAGCAAGACAATGCCGGCAGTAGTCAAGGCTCGCTCCGAGCCGGGTCTCGAATTGCAGGAAGTTCCGGTGCCTGACGTCGCGCCGAACGATGTTCGCATTCGCGTGCAGAAGGCGTCGATCTGCGGAACCGACGTGCACATTTACAACTGGGACGCGTGGGCGCAGAAAACGATTCCCGTGCCGATGGTCATCGGGCATGAGTTCGTCGGCGTGGTTGATCGCGTCGGAAATGCCGTGACCGATTTTAGGGAAGGCGAGCTGGTCACGACCGAAGGCCACATTGTCTGCGGACATTGCCGCAATTGCCTGGCCGGTCGTCGGCATCTTTGTCCGAGCACGAAAGGCATCGGTGTTAATCGACCGGGCGGTTTCGCCGAATACGTGGTGGTTCCCTACAAAAACATCTGGCGCTGCGATCCAAAAATTTCGCTCGATGTCATTTCGTGCTCGGATCCGTTAGGCAACGCTGTGCACACTGCGCTTTCTTTTGATCTCGTGGGCGAAGATGTGCTCATCACTGGAGCAGGCCCGATCGGATGCATGGCCGTGCCCATCGCAAAAATGGCCGGCGCGCGCAAAATCGTTATCACCGATGTGAATCCATATCGTCTCGACATCGCTAGAAAAATGGGCGCGACCATGGCGATTGATGTGCGTGAAACCAAACTGCAGGACGCAATGCACGAACTGGAGATGAAAGAAGGCTTCGACGTTGGACTGGAAATGTCCGGCAATCCGCGCGCCTTTACTGACATGCTCGACGTGATGGTAAACGGCGGCCGCATCGCCATGCTCGGAATCATGCCCGGTAACGCGGCCATCGATTGGAACCTCGTCGTCTTTCACGGTCTGACGATCAAGGGAATCTACGGCCGCGAGATGTTTGAGACGTGGTACAAGATGACCGCACTACTTCAAAGCGGTCTCGATATTTCACCAGTCATTACACATCATCTGCCCTACACGAAAATCATCGAGGGCGTGGAACTGATGAAGTCCGGGCAATCGGGAAAGATTATCCTCGATTGGGAAAAAGCGGCCTAACGACTACTGAAGGGCCGCGGCCTGGTTCTGCTGGCCCTGCAGCTCCAGCACCATTCGCTGAATGTGTTTGTAGCCCTGATGATTCTGTAGGACCTGCAGACTCTGTTGCGGATCGCCCCAGCGCAGAATTTGGATCGGCTCCGTGCGGACGCCCCAGTCATTCATGTCGCGGCGTGTAGCGAAATAAAGATCGATCGTGTTCCGGCCGGCTAGCGCCCAACCGTAGTCCTGGACCTTGTAAATCTGTCCGGTGGAAACGATGCGAAATATGGTTCCCGCGGGCCAGCGCGACCAATCAGCCGCCGCACTCCCGATCGCCGGTCGCACATATTCTGTCACGACGACTTTCTTGCGGCCGTGTTTCGTCTTGACCCATTTCGTTACTTTTTGTTTTCGCGGCGCGAGATAAAGGGAGGAGCTGATCGAATTACCGCGTTGATATTCCGGCGAGAGATCGGTGCTGGCTGAGCCACCAACGGGCTGGGCGCGCGGCACATATTCGGCGCGGCGGATGGGCGCGCTCGCTGCCTGGAGTCGTCCTCCGAGCGCGTTGTGATTGGTGAATTCCAAATGATCGGACTCGGTGTGCGTATAAGCAGTTGTGCGCACGCTTTGGAAATCATGCTTCGCAATCGGTGCCTCGTAGGTCGGCAAATGACGCGACGAAGAACGCACCGGCGTTGATTCGCAAGAGGCGAAGACAAAAGCACACGCGGCCAGCGCGCAGGGTAGCCAGTATTTAAAAGAGGCAGACTTCAAGAGAGATCGCAGAGTTGTTAACAGGTTATTCACAGCTTGTCACAAGAATTTTTCGGCCCTTTTTTGCATCGTGACTTCCTTCGCGCAAGTTGGGCGATGCTCGCACAATTTGATCAGCAACTTTCGCGCACGCTGGAAGAAATCCGTTCGCAAGGTCTCTACAAAACCGAGCGCGTCATCACCACGCCGCAGGATGCGAAGATCGAAGTCAGCGGCGGGCAGCGGGTGCTCAACATGTGCGCGAATAATTATCTGGGCCTGGCCGATCATCCCGCGCTGATCGCGGCCGCAAAACAAGCGCTCGACACGCACGGCTTCGGCATGGCCAGCGTCCGCTTCATTTGCGGGACACAAGACATTCACAAGGAACTCGAAGCGGCACTGACGAAATTTCTTGGAACCGAAGACACGATTCTTTATCCCAGCGCGTTCGATGCGAATGGCGGTTTGTTCGAGACACTGCTCGGGCCGGAAGACGCGATCATCAGCGACGAACTCAATCACGCTTCAATCATCGATGGTGTTCGTCTCTGCAAAGCGCAACGCGCCCGCTACAAGCACAACGACATGGCCGACCTGGAAACGAAGTTGAAAGAAGCGAGTGGCGCGCGCGTGCGCATGATCGCGACCGACGGCTGTTTTTCCATGGACGGAACGATCGCTGATCTCGAAGCACTCGTTAGGCTAGCCGAGAAATATGAGGCCATCACCATGATCGACGACGCACACGCGACTGGCTTCCTCGGCAAAACTGGACGCGGCACGCACGAGTACCACGGCGTCATGGGCAAAATCGACATCATCACCGGCACGCTGGGTAAAGCGCTCGGCGGCGCGAGCGGTGGCTTCACCAGCGCTCGCAAACAGATTGTCGAACTTCTGCGCCAACGCTCGCGGCCTTATCTCTTTTCGAACAGTGTCGCGCCACACATCGTCGCGGCCACAATCAAAGCGCTCGAACTGCTCAGTGCCTCAACCGAACTGCGCGATAAACTGGAGGCGAATACAAAATACTTCCGCGACGCCCTAACGAGTCGTGGCCTAACCATCAAACCCGGCACGCATCCGATCGTGCCGATCATGATTGGCGACGCCGCGAAGTCGCAGAAGTTCGCCGCGCGTATGCTGGAGAAAGGTGTTTACGTCATCGGCTTTTTCTATCCGGTCGTGCCGCACGGCACCGCGCGCGTGCGCACGCAGGTGAGCGCGGCGCATTCGCACGAAGATCTGGAATTCGCCGTCAATGCCTTTGCAGAAACGAACCAGGAGCTCGCCTAAACGAATGCTCTACATGGTGATCGAGAGGTTTAAAGATGCGCCCGAAATCTATCGGCGCTTTCACGAGAAGGGCCGGATGATGCCGGCTGGTTTGGAATACGTCTCGAGTTGGATCAGCGCAGACGTGAAGATCTGTTATCAATTGATGCAAACTTCCGATGAATCCCTTTTCCCACTTTGGACTAACGAGTGGAAGGACCTGATGGATTTTGAGATCGTCCCCGTGCGCACTTCCGCGGAAGTTGTGCAAATGATGTCTGCGAAGTAACGATTCCAACCCTATGATGATTCCTCACCGCAGTATCGCGATCGCGTTTGCTTTAATGATCGGCCTGACCTCGGCCCTGGCCGAAGAACAAAAGGCTGAGTTTTCCGGCGTGGAAAAATCCATGTCGCCCAAGGCGTTTGAAGAAGCCGGCCTGAATAAACTGACGCCGGAAGAGCGTGAGCGCTTGGACGATTTTATTCGGCGCTACGTCAACTCCGCCAATCAAGAAGCAGCCAACGCCGCGGTCGAGCATGCGGTCAAAGATAACAAGATCGCGTCGCAACCGCAGGTCATCGAAAGCCGGATCGTCGGACCGTTCCACGGCTACAACGGACGGTCTCGCTTCACGCTCGAGAACGGCCAGGTCTGGGCGCAATCCCAACAGGTGACGCGCGCTTACCCGCCGGTCGATTCGCCGCCGGTCATTATTGTGAAGGGCAGTTGGGGCTGGCGGATGTATATCGTGGGCGGCGGCGACATTCGAGTCTCCAAAATACAATAATCGCCTAACGAGTAGTTGGTCAGCCGCGATGAAACGCGATGCTGGAGCCGACCCAGGTTTTGTTCTTGTTGAACTTCACGCCCATCATCGCGCCCTGGCTCATTCGCACGAGATTGTTCACCAGCACGGGCTCGCCGGCATCCGGCCAGAGAAACATCATGCGGATTTCCGCTTTTGAATTCGGACCGTCGACTGTCGGAACAAACGCGGCGTAGTTTACCTTTTCCTGCAGAATCCAAGCGTGCAGATCCGGCAAGGCGGCCAGCTTTTCCTGCGTTGGTTCGAGATCAACGCCGAGCCCAGAGAAGGAGTAGAGCGGTTTAAGGACGTAGCCGCTCAGCGATTCGTTAGGCGGAAACTTGTCGGCGAAAAACGCGCGGGAAGTGTATTTCGTCTTCAAATACGGGAGGGAGTGTTTGCTGATCCGGAAATACCAATTCGGATGCCCCACCCAAGTTACGTCAATTTCATGCTGGAAATTGAAGCCGAAGCTGAGGTCGGGACGACGCAATAGTTCGTCGAAAATAACGCGATTATAGACGCGTTCGATCCGCACTTCGCGTCCGTCGCGTTGATAAAAGAGCTCTTTGCCACGCCGCGTCACATCCGTGAGCGAAACCGGTGCGACGCCGAGCAATGTTTCGGTGCAAACGAAGTCGATGCGCGTGTTTTGCTTTTCCGGCTCGATCTCCAGCAGGATTACATTCTCCGGCTTCGAATCGCCGAGGATGACGCGCCTCAACAACTCGACGTAAGACTGTTCGTCGAAACCATTAAAGAACGAGTGCGCTTCTGCCGGGATGGCGGGATATGCCTGTCGCATGCAACGGAGCAGGAAAATCTGAAAGCCGTAGAGACTGGGAAATCCCTGCAGCTCGATCAAGCGCGGCGTGAGCTTTCCATTCTCTTCGCAAATGGCGAAGTCGATCTGGATGAAAGCCGGGTGCGACGTCTCGTTAGGCACTTCCAGGCCGGGCGGGATAGCGTCCTGCGCATGGCGGGCAAACGCCGGCGTCCGCACCTGCGCCACCATCTCTTCCGCGGCGGTTGCAATCTCGCGCGCGAATTCCGGCGTTAGGAATATGGGCGATTCGGAAATGCGAAAATCGACCGGCCAACGCTCGGTCCCATTGGCGATCCGCATCAATTTTTCGTAGCGCGCGTCGTTGAAATCGGCATTAAACCGCGCGCGCAATTCCGGATCCATGATTTCGCACTATGATGGAAATCGTCCGGGCATTCCTCTTTTTTTTGCAGCGATTTAAAATGTTGCTCGTTGCTGTCTCTGCGCCGGCGCTGATGAAAGATTATTGCGCGGCAGTTAATGTAACAGTGAATGTTACAGTTTCAGGACGTGCGCGATACAGGGTTCGAACCTGTGACCCCCTCCGTGTCAGGGAGGTGCTCTACCACTGAGCTAACCGCGCCGGAAAATTTGAGGCGCAACTATGCGACGCACCCGCCGCGTTGGCAAGCGCATCGCCGGATGACACATTCTCTTGAGGCCACTAAACTCGGAGACTATGCGCGAATCGTTTGAAGGATTGATCAGCCGCAGTGACGAGGTGCCGAACTGGGAAATGCCCTTTGCCGGCCTGCGCGATTTCGTCACGCCTAACGAGTCGTTCTACGTCCGCTGTCATTTTCCGATTCCACAAATTGCGGCACAAGATTGGCGGCTGCGTGTGGAAGGCGCGGTGACGACTCCCTTGGAGTTGCGTTACGCCGAGCTGGAAGCGATGCCGCAACAGACGGTGACGGCGACGATGGAATGCGCCGGAAATGGGCGCGCGTTCTTGCAACCAAAGGTGAAAGGCGTGCAATGGGGACTAGGCGCGGTCGGCAACGCGCAATGGAGTGGCGTCTCGTTAGGCACAATTCTGCGACGCGCCGGACTGAACGCGAAGGCGGGGGAAGTGATCTTGCAAGGCGCGGATCAAGGCGAAATCAAAGAAGCGCCCAAGCCGCCGGGCTCGATTCATTACGCGCGTAGTTTGCCGATGGCGAAAGCGCAGGGCGACGTCCTGCTCGCCTTGCGCATGAACGGAAACCCGCTCACGCCCTCACACGGATATCCCCTGCGCGCGCTTGTGCCGGGTTGGTTCGGCATGGCCTCGGTAAAATGGCTCGAGCGCATCATCGTGAGCGAGGAGCCGTTTAACGGTTACTTTCAGTCGATCGATTACACGTTTTGGAAACGCCGGGAAGGCAACTTGCCGAGCTTGCACTCGTTAGGCGAGATGCAGGTGAAAGCGCAGGTCGCGCGACCTGAACCGGGCGAAGTAATTTCGCCTAACGAGACCTATCACATTCACGGCGCGGCCTGGGGCGGTGAAGCCACCGTGGCCAAGGTCGAGCTGAGTTTCGATGACGGCCAAACCTGGTCGAAGGCGACCTTCCTCGATGAAGCGCTGGAAAACGCCTGGCGCTTTTGGGACTTCGAATGGAAAACGCCCGCGCAACCGGGTAAGGCGAAGATCGTCGCGCGCGCGACCGATTCAGCCGGTCGCACTCAACCAGCCGAACGCCCGGCCGATTACGGCACGTATATGGTAAACCATTGGCTGCCGATCGAAGTAGAAGTGCGCTAAGGAGCTACTACTCGTTAGGCAGCCAGTCGCGCCGCGTCTTTGTGGCCGAGGATGCGCACGGTCTGTTGCAGTTGCTCGACCTGGAGTGGCTTTTTCAAAACCGTGATCGGACCCTTACTTAGGATGCGATCGAGCATTTCGCTGTCCGGATAACCGGTGATCACGACGATCGGCAATTCCGGATCGATTTTTTTCGCGGCATCGTAGACATCATCAGCCGGACCGTCGGGCAATTTTAAATCGAGGAAGAGCAAATCGAAGTGCTGTTTGTCGAGGGCGGCGAGCGCTTCCTTCACCGTGCCCACGACGACGCGGCTGAAGCCGATCTTTTTCAGAAAAAGCTTAAAGAGACTTTGCAGGCTTTCGTCATCGTCTACGACCAAAACGGTTGGCTGCCCGGATTTGTCTTCTTTAAGAATATCTTTATCGAGCGACGCCTTCTTAATACGCCAGCGGCCGCCGATTTGGATCGCGGGTAGTTGTCCGCGTTGCACAAGATAGTAGACCGTCGGCAAAGGTATCCGCAAATACTTGGCGGTTTCCTTAACCGTTAACAGGTTGTGCATGAGAAACATTCAGCAGGAACGCAGGGGGCGAGCAAGACATTTCGCGTTCGCGACTTGATTATAAAAATTATAAGGAAAAGTCAATCCTTATCCGTTGTTCGTTAGGCCGTTTCCCATAAGGACGAAGCGACCTACCCGCTGAGCATTATTAAGAGTACAGAACGGCGCCTTCTTGTTCTGCCACCGCGACTTCGCGACTGGACAAGGGAAGGCCGGCGGTGGACTGTTGCCACCTTCATGAGCGTTCTGTTCTTCAAGCGATTTTTGCAGCGGCCCTTCCAAGTCGCTTCAATCATTCCCAGCTCGAAAGCGCTGGTGGATCGGGTGGCGAGTAAGATGGATTTCAGTGAACCGCGGGTGATCGCGGAATACGGTCCGGGTGAAGGCGTGCACTCGCGCGAGATTGCGCGGCGCATGTCGGCCCATTCGCAGTTGCTCTTGTTTGAATTAGACGCGGCCTTTTCGCGCGACCTGGCCCGGCAATTCGCGAGCGATCCGCGCGTTCATGTCATCAACGGCGACGCCGCGACCTTGCCGCAGGAATTAAAGACACGCGGGATTCCTTCCTGCGACTACATCATTTCCGGGATTCCCTTCAGCATCCTCGATATTCAAAAGAAGCGCGCGCTCTTGCAGAAAACGTATGATGCCGTCGCGCCCGGCGGTAGTTTCATTATCTACCAGGTGACGAACGAACTTCGTCAGCACGCCACGCATTTCGACGAGGCGGACTCGGAATATTTTTTGCAGAACATTCCGCCGATGTTCATCACCGTTTTCCGGAAGAGCAACACGCGCAACGGCTATCGCCATGCCGCGGGTGCAAATGGCGCGCGGATTCCGGTTAATCAATCAGCATGACGGTTGGGAAGACGCGGATGGAACGCGATTCCATGGGGGAGATGTCTGTCCCTGCCCACGCGCTCTATGGCGCCTCCACGCAACGCGCGGTCCTGAATTTTCCGGTGAGCGGCTATCGTTTTTCCCGGCCGTTTGTTCGCGCACTCGGTTTAATTAAGTGGGCGGCGGCGCAAGCTAATCACGATCTGGGTTTGCTCGATGCGCATCGTTCCGCGCTGATCGTGCAAGCGGCGGAGGAAGTGATCGAAGGGAAACTCGACGAGCATTTCCCTCTCGATATTTTCCAGACCGGTTCCGGCACGAGCACAAACACCAACGCGAACGAAGTCATTTCTAATCGCGCCTGCCAGCTCGGTGGTAAAGAGATCGGCGCGAAAGATCCGGTCCACCCAAACGATCACGTCAACATGGGTCAGTCGAGCAACGACGTCATCCCATCGGCCATGCATGTGAGCGCGGCGGAACAATTGAAGACGTGTTTGTTGCCGTCACTGGAAAAGCTCCAGAACTCGTTAGGCGAAAAAGCGAAAGAATTCGACGAAGTCATCAAGATCGGTCGCACGCACTTGATGGACGCGACGCCGGTTCGGCTAGGTCAGGAATTTGGCGGCTACGCCCAACAGGTTGCCTACGCGCGCGAACGCGCTCAAAAAGCCATCGATGTTCTACGGGAACTTGCGCTCGGTGGAACCGCTGTCGGCACCGGGTTAAACCGGCACATCGATTTCCCTGGGAAGGTGATGCGGCATCTCGAGCAGCGCACTGGTATCGCATTTCGCGAAGCGAAAGATCACTTCGAAGCGCAGGGCGGGAAAGACGCGATCGTGGAGGCGAGTGGTCAATTGAAAACGATCGCGGTTAGTCTTTTCAAGATCGCTAATGACCTTCGCTGGTTAGGCAGCGGCCCGCGTTGCGGGATCGGTGAGATTCAATTGCCCTCGACGCAACCAGGCAGTTCGATCATGCCGGGCAAAGTGAACCCGGTCATGTGCGAATCGACCATGATGGTCTGCGCGCAAATTTTTGGGAACGACAGCTGCATCACTTGGGCGGGCGCGAATGGAAATTTTGAACTCAACGTCATGATGCCCGTGATGGCGCACAATCTTCTCGAGAGCATCCGATTGCTCGGGAACGTTTGCGAAATTCTCGCTGAGAAATGCGTCCGCGGGATCACCGCCAATATCGAGCGCTGCAAAGAGTTGGTCGAATTGTCGATGGCTATGGTGACAAGTCTCGCGCCGAAAATTGGTTACGATCGCGCCGCAGAAATCGCCAAGGAAAGTGCCAAGACCGGGAAGACGGTGCGGGAAATTTGCCGCGAGAAAAAAGTTTTGCCGGAAGCGGAATTGAACGCGGCGCTCGATCCGGTTTCCATGACCGAACCAGGCGGAACAGGATCCGGCGGCGGCTAGAAATCGCGGCTGCGATTTTTGCCTAACAAGTCCATGGTAGCGAACGTCAACGGCCCGCAATTCTCCGGCGGCGCGAACATTGCAATCAAATGCCCCGCGCACACCTATGATGCGACAATCGCATTTTATCGCGATACGCTCGCTCTGCCGTTGATCGAAGAAGAAGACGACGGCTGCATTTTTCAATTCGGCCCGAGCCGCCTCTGGATCGACAAGGTTCCGAACTTGAGCCAACCCGATGTCTGGCTGGAATTGGAAACGAACGACACCGAAGCGGCCGCTGCGTTTCTGAAAATCAACGGGGTCCCGCGCCGGGACGAAGTGGAACAGCTGCGGGAAGATTTCGACGGCTTCTTCGTCTCCGCGCCGAACGGCGTCATCCATCTCGTCATCGGCGACGAGGAATAACTCGTTAGACCGCGATCTCGAAAAGCGCGCTTTCGAAAGTCGGCTGGAACGCGCCGGCTCTGGTCTCGCCGATGCGAAAACGCGGGCTGATCTCACGTTGATCAGCGCAGAAAACTTCCATCGTGGCGCGGCCCTGCCTAACGAGTAGTGTTTGCACAGCGGCCTTAGCCAGCTCCGGCGTGTTGCAATCGCGGCTGAGATGCCCGAGCACGACCCGCTCGATTTTTCCATCCAATAATTGCTCGATCACGCCGGCCGCGGCCGCATTGGAAAGATGCCCATGCCGCGACATAATGCGTTGCTTGACCGGCCACGGTCGCATCTGGCAAGCCTGTAAAAGTTTTTCGTCGTGATTGGTTTCGATCACGAGCGTGTGCACTTCGCGCAATCGTTCCACCAACATCTTCGTCGGATAACCGAGGTCGGTAATGAATCCGAGTCCGCTGCCTCCGGCATGAAAAGCGTAACCGACCGGTTCCACGGCGTCGTGCGGAACCGGAAAGGTCTGGACGGTGATATCGCAGATGGAAAATTCCGCGCCCGTTCGGAACAAACGCCAATTGTTATGCGCGGCTAAGGAATCGCAATCGTAACGAATGGCCTCGGCGGTGAGCGCATTACAATAAATCGGCAGATGAAACTTCCGGCAGAGAACTTCCAGCCCGCAAACGTGATCGCCGTGTTCGTGGGTGAGCAAGACGCCATCAAGTTGCTCGGGCAATACTCCGCAGAGCGACAGCCTAACGACCAGTTGCCGCGCACTCAGACCGCCATCCACGAGCAATTTGCAATGATCGGTCGCGATGAGGGCGGCGTTTCCCGCGCTGCCGCTGCCGAGCATGGTCAAACTGAACACGGTCGATCTTTAACGAACGCGATGCAGATGCACAAACGGAAATGAACCGCGGCGAAATATTTACGATGAACTTGAAGGATGAGCAGGGCACGTGCAGGATGCCTCGTATGAAATCTCTTTTGGCCTTTCTCCTCGCCACGCTCGTTTTCTTTCACCCGACTGCGTTGCGCGCGGACACAGCCAGTCATCGTGCCGCAGCCGACTCGCTCCTGAACCTCATGGACATGGACAAAATGATGTCGCAATCGGTCGATCAAATGTTGCAGATCCAGGTCAAACAGAATCCGTCTCTGGCGCAGTACGAGACGCAGATGCGCTCGTTTCTAAATAAATATCTCAGCTGGGCCAGCATGAAGGACGACATGCTCAATATTTACACGAGCGAATTCAGCGAGGACGAACTGAAGCAGTTGACCGCGTTTTATCAGACGCCCCTCGGGAAAAAGACCGTGTCGAAAATGCCGGCTTTGATGCAGAAGGGCGCGGAGATTAGCCAGAAACGTTTGCAGGAACATTTGCCGGAGTTGCAGGCTGCGATACAGGCCGCTGGGCCGCCCAAAGGCGCTGCTACGGCTGCGCCAGGTGTTAGTGCGCCCGCTGCTAGTGCGCCCGCCGCTTCCGCTGTCCCTTCGGCCACGCCGAAGAAAAATCCCTAACGAAGAAGGCCCGCAACTTTTCGATTCGTCAGGGCGAGCACGCGCGTTTTTTTCGCGCCGTAGTCTAACGAACGGAATTGACGGATTTCGTCCAACCGACGAAGCCCGTTGAGCGTGTCGAGATATTCGGTGTAACTGCTGGCCAGTTGCGTTGTTTCCAAATAACGGCCGCGCAGATTTCGGTCGTTGAAGGCGCCTGGATTTTGCGCGGCGAAAAGATGGAAACGCAACCAGCGACGATCGGTGCGCGAAACCTTTTGGGTCTTGCGAAAGAAGGCGACGAAAAGCAGCAGCACCAGGTAGGTATCGACCTGCGCCTGCAGCTCGAGGTTGCGCGCATACTCTTCGGAATAAATTTCGCGCTCGCCCGTTTTGAACTGCAAGGCGGCATGAAGAGCGTGATTGATTTCTTCCACAAAGGCGATGAGCGAGCGGATGTTGCGATCGCTCAAGCCGGAACGCGGATCGTGCCGCTCGAGCTGTTCGATCAGCCAGCGCGAGTAATAAATGCCGACGAACAACTGGTCGTTAGACCGGCGCAGAAAAGTTCGGGCCAGGACATTCAACTCCCGCGCGGAAGCGCCAGCCGCCTTGGTCAGTTGCGCGCAGCGCGCCCCATCGATCAAACAATCCTCGAGGTTGATCCCCACTTGCGCATAGGTGCGCTCGAAAAGTTTTTGGATTTGGGCGAAGAGGGTTTCGTTCACAAGAGAAGTGATGCGGCCGCGTCGTCATCAAGGTTCAGCAATTGATCGGAGAGTTGATTGAGCGCCAGCCGCACCTCGCGAAAACGATCGGCCAATCCTTCGTAAACATCGTCCAACTGGCAGCGGCGGGCGGTGGCGTGCGACGCCACTAGTTGATAATTGGTCCGTCCGACTTGTTCGTAAAACTTCAGATCCGGTCCGCCGCGCCGGCAGCGATGCTGCGTGTTCTCGTGAAAAATTCCGCTGAGGAAGAGCGAATAATTGCCGACATGCGCGCGGAGGAAGAATGCTTGTTCCGGAGTGGCACGCGCCAAGGCCAGGAGCATGTCGCAGACGTATTGTCGACCGCGTTCGTCCACGAGATGCGGTGCGCGCAAATCGTTCATGCGCGAAAAGGTTTCGAGCAAGGACGCGACATAATCGCAGAGTTTGCGATCGGTTATTCCCGCCTGCCGCAAAACGTGCCGCGCGAGGACGTAAAAATAAAAATGCGAGGAGATCGAGAGATGCCCGGCGTTCGAAAGAATCGCATCGATCAGGCGCGGATTATCGAGCACGGCATCGCGCGTTTCCTGGTCGCTCAGCAAATCGACCAACGAGACTTGATCGGTGGGCGAGCGGGCCAAAGTGCGCACGACAAAATCAAAATCGGATGCGGTAAACCGCTCCCGACAATTCGCGCGAACCATCGAGAAAAGAGTATGAGCTAAGCGCGTGCCTTTTGGCAAGAAAACGAAAAGAGCTGCGCCCGTGAATCCAAAGATCGAACGCAGAAACTTCGATGTTCGATGTTCCGCCTTTCCCCTAACGAGTGGTTACTGAATTCCGGGCGTTGGGCTGGGGGTTGCCTTCAACCGCGGCGGAGCTTTTTGTCCGCGCGTCGTGCTTTGCCCGCCTTTTCCAGGCGTGCCGCCGACCGTCCCGACATTGCCGCCACCACGCGTTCCGCCACCACCGAAGACGCCGACTGGAATGGGAAATCCACCCAGCCCAATTCCACCGGAAGGTGCGCCGGGACCGACTTGCTGCCCCGTATAGACCGGCTCGTTAGGCTTGCCCGCCGTGATCAAACCCTGACTGGGCAAGGGCGGAAAACCGGCGATGAGCGGATGCGTTTTCATGACTTGATTGACGTCGATCTTGACGGGTTCGCCTAAGGTGGTCGCACCCGCCGGCACATCGAGCATCTGTCCGCCGCGAACGTTGCGGGTTTGTTTCGGATATTTCCGCAACGCCAGACGGGCGCCGCCTTCGAGCACGATCAATTTACTGCGGCCAGAACGTTGCGCTTCCAGGATGAATGTCGTGCCGGTCACGGCCACGCTGACGGCGGGCGCGCGCACATTCGCGCCGCCGGAATCTTTCGGCACGCGCAACAACACCGAACCGCCGCCGAGATCGACGCTGCGCCCGGCGTGATTGTAATTGTAAACGGAATTGGCTCCCAGCCGAGTGATTGTCAGATCGGTGAAGGTGAGTTCGGAACGCGATTGATCGCCGGTCCGAACACCAGTGTCTTCCGCGACGCGATCGTTGACGGCCGCGGGCCGGGCGTCGGCATCATTGGGCAGCAGGTTCACATCGCGCACGGTGATAGTGACGCGCGCTTCTTTGGACGAACTTTTCGCGGCGAAAACATTTTGGCCTAACGAGAGCAAGATCAATGGAAGACAAAAGAGCCAGCGTATGGGTTTCATGGCCGAAGAAGTTTACTCCTCGGTCAAAACCGAAAGCGAGACTTTCCTCAGCTGCGGCCCGCGCTAAGATTTCGCCGTGCGCTTCTCCGATTTTTTCGTCGCTTCCAGTCCATTCCTACTCAATCTCGCCTTGCTGATTTTCCGCGGAGCCCTGGGCGTTTGTTTCGTCGTTCACGGTCTGGGCAAGCTCGGCGTGGTCGGTCCCGGCAACATGAGTGGTTTTATTTCCTGGCTAAAATCGCTCGGCGTACCGGCGGCGGCGATGCAAGCGCGCGTGGCGATGTTGTCAGAATTGATCGGCGGTTCGCTCATCGCACTCGGTCTGTGTACGCGCGTGGCGGCGTTTTTCTGTCTGATCGCCATGTTGGTCGCGGCCAGCATCGGACATAAGGGCGGCGGCTATTTGATTACGAATAACCCGCCCGGTAACGAATACGCGCTCAATCTCGCCATGCTGATGCTCGTGCTCATTTTGCTCGGTCCCGGCTTGTACTCGTTAGACTATTTCTTTTTTTCGGTCTAACGAGTGATGCGATTGCGTCTTCTCGCTCTCTACGCTGCGATTTTTTGTGCGGCGGTTTCGTGTAAACACGCGAAACATAACCATGCCAAATATGTCGTCTTAATTGTCTGGGACGGAATGCGGCCCGATTTTGTCACCGAAACGGGGACACCTAATCTTTGGAAGCTCGCGCACAGTGGCGTGACGTTTCGCAATCATCATTCGTTTTATCCGACCGCCACGAACGTCAACGGCACGGTCATGGCCACGGGTGTTTTTCCGAATCGCAGCGGTGTGATCGCGAACGTTGAATATCGCCCGGCGGTGGATGCGCGCGCGCCAATGGATACGGCGGTGCGCGCGAACATCGTGCGCGGCGATCAGGTTACCGCGGGTAAATATCTGACAGCGCCGACAATCGTCGAGCTTCTCCAGGGCTCAGGAAAACGCACGGCGGTGGCAGGCAGCAAATGGGTCGCCAAACTTTTTGATCGCTCGCAGGAGCGTCAATCCGAGGTGGCGCGCGAATCAGATGCATTGAGCGGAGGCGAGGCGCAGCCGACCACGGCGGAACTCGAAATTCAAAACTCGTTAGGCCAATTTCCCAAGAGGGAAATTCCCAACGCGAAAGAGGATGCCTGGACGACGGCGGCGTTGACGGAAACGATGTGGAAAAATCATGTCGCGCCCTTTTCGGTTTTGTGGCTGAGCGATCCTGATTTCACGCAACATGACGTGGCGCCCGGCTCCCCCGAGGCGTTGGCTGCTATAAAAAGCGTCGATGCCTGTCTTGGAAAAGTGGTGGACGCGCTGGTGGCTAAACAGGTGCTGGAACTAACAGACATTCTGGTCGTTTCCGACCACGGTTTCTCCACGGTCGAACACGAAGTAGATGTTGCCGCATTGCTAAACGCGGCGGATTTCAAAGCGGCCAAGCAGTTCGAGAACGAGCCGGTGCCGGGAACGATTCTAACGGCGGATAGCGGCGCGACGATCTTGTTCTACGTCATCGGACGCGACGAAAAAATCACGCGCCGTCTGGTAGAATGGTTGCAACAACGCGACTTTGCCGGCCCGATTTTCACGCGCGAAAAAATGGAAGGCGCTTTCAGTTTGGCGGAGGCGCATCTGGATAAAGATGACGGCCCCGATGTGATGATGGCCTTTCGTTGGAACGACAAATCGAACGCGTTCGGCACGCAGGGGTTGATCGACGCCGAGGGGCGCGCGGCCGGACACGGCACACATGCGACCCTGAGCCGGTTCGACGTGCACAACACTTTAATCGCGGCGGGTCCGGATTTTCGCGCGAGCTACCAGAGCGAACTAGCGAGTGGAAACATCGATGTGGCGGCGACAATTCTACACATCTTTGGCATCACTCCTCCGCAACCGCTCGATGGCCGGATCTTGTCTGAAGCGATGATGGATGGCGCGAGCGCGCCGGCGAAAACGGAAACACGGACGATGGAAGTTTTCCGCAATTTCCGGGCGGGCACCTGGCGGCAATATCTAAAAATTACCCGCGTCGCCGGATATGATTACATCGACGAAGGTAATGCCAGCCTAACCAGTTCCAGCACTCGTTAGGTATCGCGCCACCAAGCGGCCATGCCGCAGGCGAGGACGGAGGTCGTTAGCCAATCGAGCAACTGCCCGAGGACGACCAGCGGATGCAGGTTGATGTAGACCGCGGCATCGAGCGCGAGCGGAGCTGCAATCACCCCCCAGAGCATGAAGGCAAAAAGAATCGCGCGATCAGGTCCGCCGCTGAAAATACTGCCGTAATTTCGACCGACGATAAGAAAAAGCGTGGCAATAGCGATGCAGGCTAGGAAATGAATGATCGAAGAAAGCGCATAACTTCCTTTGCCTTCTGGCCGCCAGGTGTTGGGAGTGCGTTGCTGGAAACGATGGAAGATGACGCCCATCCAAAGCCAGCTCGTGAAAATGGAAATGATGCCGGCAATCGCGCCGGGCACGAGCGCTAATTTGAGGGAACCCATGGCGAGGTCGCATCTTCGCCCATAGCCTGGCGCAATGTCACGTCCAAACCTAACGAGTGGTTAAGCGGTCATTCCATTTCATCTTCCGCCGCCGCCGGAAATTTCCCAATCGGCCGCCTTCGCTGCTGAAAAAAGCGCCGTGACCGGGAAACAAATGGCAACGGTTTTGGAGAACATCATTGTCGGCAGCAGATACAGGTTTGCTTTCAATTGCGCCAGCCGATAGCAATCGGCGCGTGATCCTTTATCTGGCGCGCGACGGGGAAGAGCTCGGCGAATGCGAACGCCGCGATCTGGCGCAGCTCGTGCGCGAAAATCAGGTGCGCACGACGGATCATTATTGGCACGAGGGCATGACGGAATGGCGGCTGGTGGGCGATCTCCTCGCCGAGGAAACCCCGGCGGAAAAACCGACGCGCGTTTTGAAGCCGCGCTCGGAATCGCCCGCCCCTTCGACTGAGCGACCGAAAACGCCGGAGCGCACCGTGCGAATTCCGATGGATGAACCAGCGCCTGTGCCGAGCAAACCTTACCGCGACCCGAGGGAATTCATCCGACAGCGGCGGCGCGCACCGAGCGGACCGAAAAACCTGGGATTACCCAACACCCAACGGCGCCTAATTATCATTGTACTCGCGGCGTTGTTGTTCGTCGCGCTGGGGCTTTACATCTTTTTCACCGCGCGCGCGGACCGGGCGATGCACGCGGCGGCCTTGTTTCAGCCGACGGAAAAAACTCCGGCGCCGAACGCGGACGCGATTCGCGACCAAGCCACGGCCGGGCTGAAAGAAAAGATCGCGCGATTGCCCAGCAAAGCTTCGCCGCCGCAGCAAAATTTCTACTACGACATCAATGTGAACATGCAGAGATCGCTTTCCGAACACGCGCCTTGGTGGGCGGTAATTCGCGGCGGCGAAAATGTGATTAACCCCGGGACGCAGGAAACCATCGTGCGGACCGATTTTATCCTGACGGTGGAATACCGTGACGGAGAATGGACCTTCAAACACTACCGCGCTTCCGCCTCCGACATGGTGAAGGAAGAGACGAAGGAAATCGAAGAAGACGAAAAGACGCCGATGCCGCCGAGTATTGTCGGCGTGCTGGGATTGAAGATGCCGCCCGCAGCGCGCTAACTCTTTTCTCGTCCTAGTTGCCGATCCTGCCAATGCCTAACGAGTAGTAGCGCGACCGTTGCCCCGAGGAAGGCGCAGGCCATGTCTTCTTGTGTGTCCCAGATATCTCCCTGCCCACCGAGAAAGGCGTCGGCGTTTTTTCCGTAAACGAGCGCGGAAATCCATTCGATCAATTCATACACCGCGCTAATCGCCATGGCGGTGCAAAGAACGAAGAAGCTGGTCCAGCCGCTGGAGTTGATGATGCGCTGCCGAATAATGATCTCGCGCGCGATCAAGGCGGGGACCAAACCCTGCGCGAAATGACCGAGGCGATCGTAATGGTTGCGGCTGAGATGAAAGGCGTCGCGCGCCCAATTACCCAGCGGCACTTCCGCATAGGTGTAATGCCCGCCGACCGCGAGCAGGATCATGTGCAGCGCGATCAAGGTTTGGACCAGCGGCGTGAAACGAAAACGATTGCGCGTGGCAAACAAAACCACCAGGCCGATGAGCGCGGGAAAAACTTCCAGCCACCAGGTCAATCGATCTTTCGGCGCGATGCCCGACCAAATGAGCACGCCTGCGACAAGCAAAAGAAGACCCGCGGTGTACCGGTTATAAATTGGCACTGCTGTAGATTATCGCGCGCCACGATGGTGGCCAGAATAGAAGCGAAGAAGAAGTCTAGCTTATGCCTAACGAATACAAATTTTTTACTGCTGACGTTTTTACTGACAAGATGTTTGGCGGAAACCAGCTGGCGGTTTTCCCATGGGCGGAAGGTCTGGACGACCCGACGATGCAACGGATCGCACGCGAATTTAATCTTTCGGAAACCGTTTTTGTTTTTCCATCGCAGACGGCGACCGGCACGCGAAGGGTGCGCATCTTCACACCGGGAACCGAATTGCCTTTCGCCGGTCACCCGACCGTGGGAGCGGCTTTTGTTCTGGCGGCGATTGGCGAAATAAAATTGAGCGGTGATGAAACGCGCATCGTTTTCGAAGAAGGCGTGGGACCAGTGCCTGTCTTGATCCGCGCGAAAAATGGCCGGCCGATTTTTTCGCAACTCTCCGCCGCGAAAATGCCGGAGCTCGGCCCGCCGCCGCCAGCCATCGAGAAGCTGGCGGCTGTTCTATCTCTCGAGCCGGAACAGCTGAAGACGGCGAGGCAGCCGGCCGCGTTTTCTTGCGGAATGCCGTATGTATTCGTCGCGGTCCGCGATCTGGCGGCGCTCGCCCAGGCCAGAGTGCGAATCGATGAATGGGAACGTCACCTTTCAAAATACTGGGCGCCTGAAATCTTCGTTCTCACCGAAGCCGCTGATGACGCTGACGTTCGCGGACGAATGTTCGCGCCTGGAGCGGGAATCACGGAAGACGCCGCTACTGGATCGGCCGCCGCAGCCTTGGCCGGTTATCTGACACCGTCCGATTCGAAGGATGGAACATTACGTTGGAAACTTCGTCAGGGCGTGGAAATGGGACGGGCGAGCACGCTCGAAGTGGAAGCCGATACCTACGGCGGGAACATCGTGGCGGTGCGCGTCGGCGGCGCGTCCGTTTTGGTCAGCGAAGGAACGCTTCGAATCTAGTCCGCCCGCACCGAGTCGATCTCTATCGACGGCGTTACGTCCTGACCGATGCCCGAGAGGGTCTCGGCCGTTCCAGAAAACATCAGGCCAAAATCTTTCCGGCGAATTGGCTCGGCCGTCACGCTCCACCGGGTGCGCGTCGGACTCTTCGTCAGCAGCTTGACATGCAAAAGCAACGGATGCGTCACGCCATGCATGGTGAGCTCGCCCCGGACATCGCCGCTTTCAGCCGCGGTTTGTTTCACACTGCGGCTGCGGAAAGTGATTTCCGGAAAACGCTCCGCCTCGAAAAAATCCGCGCCTAACAAGTGCTCGTCGCGTTTGCGAATCGTGGTGTCGATGCTCTTAACTTCAACGCGGAAGTTAACGAGTGATTGCTCCGGCTGTTTCTCATCCAACTCGATGGTCCCGCTGAATTTGTGAAATTCGCCGCGCGCAGTCCCGAGTAGATGACGAATGCTAAAGCGAATGAACGAATGTGCTGGATCGATTTTGTAGGTCTCGGCGCGAGCGACCAGCGCCGGCAGTACCAACGCGAGAATGAGCAACCACGCTTTCACGCACGCCGGGCCCGCGCTTCCGGCGGCCGGACGATGTAGGTGCCGGCTTGCTTATCGTCTTCCAGTTTCAAGAGCCGGCGTTTCTGTGCTTCAAGCAGCAGATCATTGAAAGCGCGAAACCCATGCGCCCGTTCGTTAAAGCCGGGATTCTGTCGTTTGATCGCCTGTTTCACTAACGAACCGCGGATCGGATAATCTTCGCCGCGCTCGGCGCGCAAAGCCTCGAGAGTTTTGCCTAACAAGTCCAAAGCGCGTTCGGGAGAAAGACTCGGCGTCGTCTTCTTCGCATCTTCGACTGTCGAAGAAGAATTGGGCGCGGCGCGCTTCCGTCCTATTTCCGGACGAACCAGGTCGTCGTAATAAATAAACTCGTCGCAGTTGTTAATGAAGAGATCGGAAGTCGATTTCTTCACTCCCACGCCGATCACTGTCTTGGCGTTCTCGCGTAGTTTACTAACCAGTGGCGAAAAATCCGAATCACCGCTGATGACCACGAAAGTATCGACGTGGCTCTTAGTGTAACAAAGATCGAGCGCATCCACGACCATGCGAATATCGGCCGAGTTCTTGCCGGACTGACGCACATGCGGGATCTCGATCATCTCGAAAGCGGCTTCATGCAGTCCGCGTTTGAAATCCTTGTAGCGATCGAAGTCGCAGTAGGCCTTCTTCACCACGATGTGGCCTTTGAGTAAGAGCCGCTCGATTACCTTCCGAATGTCGAACGCAGGGAAAAGCGCCTCGCGCGCGCCAATGGCAATGTTTTCCAAATCAAGGAAGACGGCGAGCGTGGCGTCGGATTCGGTCGAATTCATCGGCTGATGACGATCATGGCGCTCAAGGGAGAATCAAGTCTGACCTAACGTGCTTTGCCTTCTTTCACCGACACAATCTGTAGATCATCCGGACCTATCACTTCCAGGAGCAGATCCTTCGTGATCTTGCCGGAAGAATGCTTTGCGCCGCGACGCAATTCGTATCGCAGCGGAAAGGTTACGCGCAATCGACTATCCGGCTGCGGTTCTACCTTCACATCCCCCGCCAGCCAGAAGCGACGCTCGGGCCAGTGTGCATCGTAACGAAGCAGATCGCGCCGGATCGCTTCCCGTCCGATGAGCCCCTCGTTGTAATAGCGCACACGATCGCCGAAGAACTCCAGCTCTGCCCCGACCTGTGAATCCAATCCCGCGAGCACGAAGGCGCCAACGTAATCGCGCAGACGTTCCTGGCTGAGAACGAACGTGGAGTTATCTTCGGTCGTTGCTGGAACCGGCGCCGCGGTTGTCTTTACCGCAGCTCGACTTTGCCTCCCATTGATCTTGCTCAGGAACTGGCGATCATTTTTCCGCAGGCTTCGCCATGTCTCCGAAGTCGGCGCCGGCTCGGAGGTCGGCTCGGTCGCAGCTGCTTTAACGCCCAGGGCTTTGCTCGTCTCCTCATCCAGTTTCCCCGTGATCTGAAGTCCGTTGCGGATTTGATAACGGGTTAATGCTGCCGACAAATCACTGCTCGACGTCCCGTTGACTTCACCAGAATAGAAACCATCGCTTTTCAGTTTCGCCTGTGCCGCCCGGACATTGTCATCCGCAAGAATAGATGCAGCCAGGGAAAGGCTGATGGTTATGACCAATAAAAAAGAGCGATTCATTACCTACGAATCGAATGTCATGAGATAACCGCATGCCCGGATCGGCCGCGAGAAGACGGCGCACGAAGGCTTGTCGGCGCTGTCCTTTTATCGGTATAGTGGAAAATGATATCTACCTGCGCGCCACTTCTATGCCTCGATTCAAACAAACCATTCCGATCGATGACTACGTGCTCGATGTCCTGATGCGCGACGTTGTCGGGCACGATCGCCAGCCAGCCGCCTATCTGGTTTATCTCTATCTCTACGGCCAGGCCGCGCGCGTGAAATGGAAACCGGTGTCGGCTAGCCTGCGCGTGGTCGCGGAAGCAACCGGCCTATCGAAGAGCGCGGTGCAAACCGCCGTGGAACTTTTGCGCCGTCGTCAGTTGATTAAGACGACGAGCGAACACTCCACTGCAACTCCGAAGCATCGCGTCCTGCGGCATTGGCGAAGCGGCTAAAAGCTGCAGCCGCGATAATCACGGCCATGAACGCTACCGCGCGCGAACTATAGCGCGGCCTAACGACGCGCTTACGCGTCCGGCCAAACCTCAGCTTCCACAGGAATAAACTTATGGGTCTCTTCAACACTTTGATGTCGAAAATTTTCAGCCACGCTCCCAGTGTGGCCAGTACTACGCAATCCGGCGCGGGCGGTGCACCCGCGGGTCAGCCGATTAGCGGTGGTGCCTCGACTGGCACCGCCCCTGCGCCGCAGGTCGATGTTGGCGCGACTCTCGATGCTCTCGCGGCCAAGAATTCCGAGAAGCTTGATTGGAAGCATTCGATCGTTGATCTGATGAAGCTGGTCGGCATGGACAGCAGTCTCTCCGCACGCAAAGAGCTAGCTACCGACTTGCATTACAGTGGCGACCAGAACGACTCGGCTTCCATGAACATCTGGCTGCACAAAGAAGTCATGAAGAAGCTGGCCGAGAATGGCGGCAAGGTTCCTGATAGTCTGCTCCACAAGTAGGGCCGAGACCCGCCGGCGCAGCGCTTCTCTTTCGCGTAATCGCAGTAGGCGGGACACCGCCTGCGACGCAGGCAGGTCATCGTTTCGCCTTACGGCGAAAAGCACAGCCGATAACGGCGCGCTCCGAATCATCGTAAGCCGCTTACGATGAGATCAGGCCGGCTCCTGGCTTCCTCGAGACCTGGCCTACTACTAACTTCTGGTTACTACACGCGGCCTTCGCCACGGGCGCGGGAGTTTGCTTTGTGCTTTTCAAATTAATCGTCGGACATCATCTCCAAGCGGAGGAGCAGCCATCACGCTGACGTTCTCCTACCCGCCAGCTCATTGACTCCAGTCCCGTTTTCTGACTGCTGACTGCTAAGAAAATTTTACCTTCAGACGCCTTGAAGGAATGCGGAAGCGGCTCATTCGTGCCGATCGACCCTTTAACAATTGCCAGAGTTATCGGGTATTTAGTACGCTAGCTGCATGCTAGCTCCATTAGACCGCCTTATGAAAACGACCCCAAGATCTGTCTTCCTCATCCTTGCTCTTATCGCTGTTTCTCTTCGTTGCGCATTTCCCCAAGGCAGCCTGACTCCGCCAGGCGCCCCCGCGGCGACGATGAAATCGCTTACGCAAGTCGAGGCGCGGACGGTGATAGATCCGACGCAGCCGGGGTTCGCGCTTCCTTATACGATTACTCTACCGGGATCGTATTACCTGGCAGGAAATCTGACGGCGAGCGGCACAAACGGGGCGATCGTGATCAGTTCCGATAACGTGAACCTGGATTTGAATGGCTTCGCGCTGCTCGGCAATGGCACGGGCACAGCGCGAGGCATCAATGTGCCAGCGGCGCGGAAGAACGTGGTCATCCGCAACGGAGCGGTGCAGAACTGGGCCGGCGGCGGAGTGGTTGCCCTCCTCGCTTCGAACTCGGTCCTGGAGAAGCTATCCGCGACGGGTTGCTCTGGAGGCTCCGGTGCTGCGGGACTGGGAATTGGCACCGGATCGTTAGTAAAGGATTGTGTCTCCTCGAGCAATCCGGCGGCTGGCGGCTTCCGAGCGGGAGTGGGGACAACCTTGGTCGGCTGCACGGCTGCGTCGAACGGTTTCAATGGGTTCAATCTGAGCAATACCACCACTATTAGCGACTGCACCGCCTATGCGAATACGGTTTATGGAATCAAGGTCTTCGGCGATGGCGTAATCAACCATTGCAGCGCGAGCTATAACTTGAGTTCCGGAATTTCGGGCGGGGAAGGAAGCATGATTAGCGATTGCGCCGCGTCCTTTAACGGGCTCTTCGGAATCGAGGGAGGCAATGGAAGCGTAATCCGCACCTGTTCCGTCGCGAACAATACGGGCGCAGGAATCACCGCCGCTTTTGGCAGTACCGTCAGCGAATGCAGCTCTACCACGAACGGGGGAAGTGGAGTCGACGCGACCAACGGCAGCGCGGTGCGGAACTGCGCGTTCCGGTCCAATGTTCTTTCCGGAATCGTGGTCGAGCAGGAGACTTACATCGTCGGAAACATCTGCAGCAATAACAACACGTCCGGAAGCTTGGGAGGTGGAGGTATCCAAGCGTCCGTGGCCGTTGCGACCGGCACCAGCCGGATCGACAGTAACCATGCTGTGCTTAATACCGGCAGTGGCATCGCAAACGGTGGATCGTTTGTGATCCGCAATACGGCGAAAGCGAATACCGGCACCGATTTGGGTGGGTTTCCCGCCTACACCGGTCCGAGCTCGATGAATTCAGAGCAGCACTATCCTTGGGCCAATTTTACTTATTGAGTAACGCGTCACCGCCCACGATGGGGTAAGGACTTTCGTGTGGCGGCGCCTTGTTTACTTTCAACGACACGACTTTGGATACGTTGAAGTTTTATCGAGCCATTCAATAAGCGGACGGCGCGCTCGCCTTGATCGTTTAGTTAGCGTGATCTCCTGCCGGTCAGCCTCGCCTTGTTCGCCAAGTATGCGGCGAAAGCGATCAACGCCACCGTCATCGGTCTCTACTACCTGTCCTTCTTCGCCGCTAACTCCATGGTCGGCAAGATCGGTGGCTTAATTAGGTCTCATTAACCATGTTGTGGAGGAAATCGAGAGAAAGCACTGTCCGTTTTTCGGTCTGCCTGCTACGCATCTGAACGCGCCGCTGCCTCACGTGTCTCAATTCCCTCGCATCCTTTTACGTCCCGTCGAACCGGGCGATTTGCCGTTGTTCTTCGAGCACCAGCGAGATCCAATCGCCGTCGAGATGGTGGCCTTCCAATCGCGCGATCGCGCCGCGTTCGACCAGCATTGGGCGAAGATCCTCGCCGACGAGACGGGCCTGATCAGGACAATCACGGCCACGTTCGATGTCCCCCAACCTAAAGAGCATGTCGCCGGGAACATCGTGAGCTGGAACTCGGACGGGCAGCGCGAGATTGGCTATTGGATCGACCGTGCTTACTGGGGCCGCGGCGTAGCCACCGCTGCGCTCTCCGCTTTTCTTCACTTGGAACAGACGCGGCCGCTTTACGCCGGCGTGGCGAAGCACAATGCCGCCTCAATCCGCGTCCTGCAAAAATGCGGGTTCACGCTCCACCCCTCCACCGATGAGGCATCAGATGACGCCGACGATTCGCACGTTCTTTTGGTCCTCGCAGCCGGCTGATCGCGTCGCCGGCGCTTTCGCCCACATGCTGCCGGTCAGCCACGCCTTGTTCGCCGAAAGCAATCAACGCCATTGTTATCGGTCTCTACTACCTGGCCTTCTTCGCCGCCAATTCGATCGTCGGCAAGATCGGCGGATTCATCGAGAATGCCTACGACTAACTTCTGGTTGCTACACGCAGCCTTCGCCGCCGATTCAGGACTTTGCTTTGTCGTATTCAAATTCGTTGTCAGTCATCGCCTCGAAGGTGAGGCGAGTTGATCAATGCACCCACTCCATTGTTGTACCAAAGCATCGAGTGCTGCGGCCGCGGCGCGGTCGAACGTAATACTCGTTTGGTTCTCCCACACGACAAATATGGCGTTGCTCCAGTTCGCTTGGTAACATCGATTCGATGACTTACTGGCTTGATCTTTTCACCGGACAAACATGGCAGGAGTTTCAGGACCACGGCGGGACGGTAAGCGGTTTTCGCAAGCGAATGCACAATGCGGTCGAGCGAATTGAACCAGGCGACATCCTTCTCTGCTATCTAACCGGTGTCATGAGATGGGTCGGAGCACTCGAAGTGCTCGGCCGCAGTGCCGACAAAACGGCGATCTGGAACTTTGACGAGTTCCCGGAGCGCCTCAGCGTCAAACCGATCGTCGTCTTACCGCCGGAGCACGGAGTCCCGATGGATCAGCTCGAAGCAAAGGCACACTTCTATCGTTCCGCTGCTGATCGGCCTGGTTACAACGGGTTTCTCAGGATGAGCCCAAACCGATTCAAACGGGACGAGGACGCAGCTTTGATAATTCGACTTCTAAAATCTGCTCAGGATAGTCCGAAGAGTCGCCCTGTTGATCCGAAGAAACTGGCTCGGAAACCGTTTTACAAAGCTGAGAGTAGGCGCGGCAAACAAACAGTAACGACAGTCGTAACAGTTCCGGAGGCCGACGAGCCGGGACGCCCAGAGCGCGGTGATCGTTCTGCACCTGACAAAAGCAGCTTCACGCGTCACACAGAAATCCAGCACGCCCTTCTCACTCTTGGAGCTGAGATGGGGTTCGACATATGGGTCGCGCGAAATGACCGATCGAAGATTTGGGATAGAACCGTGTTGGGAAGCTTGCACGGCTTGGTCGATGTTCTGCCGACGCAGTTCAACGAAGCGACAAACCGCACGATAGAGTTGATCGACGTCTTATGGCTGAAGGGCAACTCGATCGTTGCTGCCTTTGAAGTAGAAAGTACCACGAGCGTCTATTCTGGCTTGCTTCGAATGAGCGATTTGTTGGCGCTCCAACCGAATCTCGCAATCGACTTGTTTCTTGTCGCACCCGGTGATCGTCGCGACAAAGTGGAGAGCGAGTTACTGCGGCCCACGTTTAAGTTACGAGACAAGCCGCTCGCATCGGTCTGCGGGTTCCTCAGTTTCGAGTTACTCACGGAAAAACTTGCTGGAATTAGGCAACTCGCGCTCGCGTCTTCGCTGAAGCCAGACTTTTTGCAGAAAACTGCCGAGTATTTTGGAGAAGCTGAAGACGAGTAATTAGTTCCAAACAGCGTGCACAAATATCGAAATCCACCAATTCAAGAAGCTGTTTGCGAAATACACTTCGCAATCAACCAATCGCTGTCGATCGACCAAATCGAGCAACTACGGGGTCCTTGGGCAACAGCGTATCCTGATCAGAAAATTACTGAAGAGAAGAACGTCGAGTTGCAGGTGGCTCCGGATGGTGTGCGGGTGGCGGAAACGAATCTTGGCCGACGTTTAATCTGTCGTAGTTCTGACGGCATCCGTCTAGTACAGCTGAGTGGGCGCTTTCTCGCAGTAAATCAGCTGCGCCCTTACCTAGGTTGGGAGGAGGTCTTTCGGGATACGATATTGGCACGTTTTGAAGAGGTGCATACGCAGATCGGACCGGTTGCTATAGCGCGCAGCAATCTTCGATACATCAATCGAATCGATATCCCGCAACATCCGTTGAGTTGGGAACAGTGGTTTAATTTCTCTCTGCCGAGTCCCGAGATCGGCGATTCAACGATCAAAGGCTTCCAGATGCACTTTGAGCGGATCCTTTCGGAAGGCCGAACACTCACCGTAAACTGCGTGACCGTTCCCCCTCCGGAGCCTGCCGTCTCATCCGTTATTCTCGATTTGGAAGTTGGTTGGCATGGGGATGCGATGGCACCGAAGCAGCTTCCACAGCTTCTCGATCATGTACATGCGCCACACAGGCTTGCATTCGAAGCATATATCAATGATAACTTGCGAAAGAGGTTCGACGAATCATGACGCCCACCATCCAAGCTATTGCGGTCCCCGTCCTTCTGAACTTGGCATACGTGCAGCCGATGACATTGGATAGCAGCACCGCGATGTCGATCGTGATGAAAGGTTGCGAGTCGCGCCCAACCGCAATGTTCAACGCCCAGCGGCCAAATTCTGCAACTTTGGCTCTCGACTGGTTAGAGTTCGGAACAGCCGCACTGCCGAATGCTCAACCATTAACTGCGGAAGAACGCGCGTCGATCAACGACTTCTTTTGGTCTCAGTTTCAGTGAGATGATCGGGGATTTCTCCCGATACGCGACGATAATTCCTGAAGAGCATCAACCGGCTCTTCAGCGAAATCTAACGAGGATTCCCGACTTCTCGTGGTTGTTGTCCGAACCACATCCTTCATTAGAGAGGTTGCAGGGCGATCTCATAAAGAAGTTCCCAACGGTTTTTCTCGACGATTCGGCAACTCCGCGATCGCGCGACTTTACCGTAATGCTTCTGAACAACACCTGTGATCTGCCAGACGAACGTCTGGACTTTGTTACGGCAGCACCGGTGGTTGATTTCCAGAAGTATCTTGAATTCGAACGTCCTCGGCGGACTGCAGAGAGCTTAAGAGCGTATGCCGATAGCATCCGTCGCAATGATAAGACCGAGCTCTTATATCTGCCGAAATTCGATGAGTTTGAAAATGGGGCATTAGTGTTGCTGCACATGGTTTGCTCAGTTTCGGCGCGCGTGTATAAACGAGCGTTGACGGCGCAGAAGCGCATTGCTTCTTTCACTCAAACGGGCTTTTACTTCTCGTTGATCAAGCTTACAACACACATCGCCCGTGCCGAAGCTACCGAAGTAGTGCGCAGCTAAGCGCGCACGGTTTGCCCTCGTCGCGGCGGAATAAGCGCCGATCATTCGCGAAAGGGAAATTAGAGTTATGCGTTCTACTTCACTTCTTCTATGTCGACTTAGCTATTTGGCATTCTTGTTAACCGCTTCGATAACGCTGGCTCAGAGCAGTCCGGCGGCACCTACTCTTAAGTCCGTTCTACTAGAGCAACTAAAAACGACGCATAACCAGGAGGACTGGTTTGTGCCGGTGAAGATCGCGGTTGCAGGGCTGACTCCGGAAGAGGCGGCGTGGAAGGATGAGACAGACAATCATTCCATCGCGCAGCTGGTGAATCATCTGATCTTCTGGAACCAGCAGCAGCTGGCGAAGTTTAAGGGCGAAAAACCGGCGGCCTTCAGCGGTGATAACAAGGAGACGTTTGCCGGCTTTGATAAGGCGGCTTGGGAGGCGAGCGTGAAACAGCTAGATGAAGTGCTAAGCGCGCTGGAGAACACGATCGAAGAAGCCGATGAGGCGAAGCTGGCGAAATGGTCTGGAACCATCGCCCGGATCAGCACGCATGACGCCATCACACCGGCCAGATCATCTACATTCGGAAGATGAAGGGAAACTGGGACCCGGCCAAAGGCGTGAAGTAAACTCGCTACGAAGGCGCTCACTAGCAAATCGAATTGAGAGTCGTGCTATACGTGGTTCACGTATAGCACCTGAACGCGCAAAAGTTGATCGCAGGGGGCGGGGGACTTGACCTGATCGGCAGTTTCCGCTAGGTAGAATGGCAATGGATTCTACCTATTCTGTGACGCAGGCCCAGACGAATCTCCCGCGGCTAATCAAAGAAGCCGCGGATGAGGGATCGATCGCGATCACGCGGCACGAGGAGACGGTGGCTTACTTGATCTCGCGCGGTCGAATGGACGCGATCATGGAGACACTCGATCTGCTCGGAAACCCGGCGGCGATGAAGGCGCTGCGGGATTATGAAACGGGAAAGACGAAATTCCTGCCCCTCTCCGCATTGAATGGAGACAAGGGTTGAACTTTCGGAGCAGGTCGTCCAGTTCGTAGCGGGGCGAGCGCCAGAGCCGCGGCGGATCTTGCGTGAGGCATTGCGCGCTCTCGCTCGTGAGCGCGGGGACATCCGCGCACTCGAAGGACCTTTGGAGCATTATCATCGACTGCGGATTGGCGGTTATCGGATCATCTTTGCCTACAAGCTTTCCGGAAAACGACGCATTATTCGGTGTATCTTCGCGGAAAGACGCAGCGCCGTTTACGAAACATTTCAGCAGTTGCTGCGAAAACATCTGCTGGAAGGCGAAAAGAAATAAAGAACGGCCGCACGGTTGCGCTCGAATAATGAATGAACCGGAGAAGCGCGTCAGCCAAAGACCGCGGCGACGGCCTTGTGAATGAACAGTGAGCGTCGCGAAGCTGGGTCGGGTTAAGTTGAATTCACCGGTGAGAAGGTAAGAGTCCGTCTCGCGTGACCCCTTCGATTCCGTTAACCGAAAAAATTCTGATCAACGCTGGCGGCTGGCCCGCGATGAAAAATGCGCGCGACGTGGTCAAAGCTGGCCGCGTGACCGAAGCGCGTTACGAACCGCCGTTGCTGACCGGTTTCGTGCGCGAAGGCGCAAAGAATTATCGCTCCGGGCTGCGCATCAAAAGCGCGGATGACGTGGAGAATCTCTGCACGTGTTGGGAATCGCGTTCGAGCGGTAAAATTTGCGCGCATTCTGTTGCTGTTGGACTCGCCTTGCTTAGGCCTGTGCCGGCGATCGTTCTTGAACAGCCAAAGGTCGAAGAGGTACTGGCTGGTCCGAAGTTCGTGTCTATCGGAAGTGAAGGCGCGAAGCCGGCGAAGCTGCATCTGATTCTGCCGCCGAACTTCATGTCGGCTTGGGCGAAAGCGCAGGTCATGTTGGTCGTCGAAATGGAAGTCGGTGCGAATCGCACACTGCTTTCTGCCCTACCGAAGAAAGCTGAATTCGCATGCGATGAATCAGACCTTGCATTGATAGAAGGCCTGCGCGCGTTCCCGGCGATTTTCGCCAGCGGCATGGCGCTCTCATCGCGCGATGCATTTTTGCGGCTGCTGCCGGCGCTGCAAAATCATCCGCGCGTCACGTTCGGAAAAGCGGTGCCGGTGACGATTTCATCGAGCGCAATTCGTCCTGAGCTCCAGCTCGAACAGCGGGCGAACGGCAGCATCGAAATGAAGGCGAAACCGATGCCTAACACGATGCTGCTTTGGAACGCGACCGACGCCTGGTTCCTCCGGCAAGAGGAATTTGTGCGGTGCGGCGAAGCTTTGCCGCCGGGCGCCGCGCACTTGCTCGATCGTCCGCTTCAGCTCGAGGGCGAGCGCGCCCTGAAATTTCTCGCCTTCGATCTGCCGCGGTTGCGCGAAGCGTTTGAGATCAGCGGCGGCGAAGGCGTTCGGTTGCCCGAGGTCATGCCCGCCACACCCGTGTTCGAATTGCGTCTCGCGGGCACGCTCAGCAGCGTTACCGGCGAACTCCTTTGCACCTACGGCAATCGGCCTCCATTTAAACCTGCGACGCACGAGGAGGACGAATTTGTCTTCCGCGATCCGCAGCAGGCCGACCGCATTTTGTTGCGCAACATTCCGGTCGAACGCGCCGCCGTCGCGCGCCTCGAGCAAGCCGGCTTCGCGCGGACCGATGCCGGCGGTTTCGTGCTCTACGGCCAAATGCAAGTCGTTGGTTTCTTCGCCAGCGCCTACCGGAAGCTGCAACAAATTTGGAACGTCACTCTCACCGCGCAGGTCGAGAAATGGACGGGCGAAATCGAGCGCGTCACGCCGAAACTCGAGATCGTCGGCTCGGGTCAGGATTGGTTTGAGGTGCGCTATTCGCTCGTCACGCCCGGTGGCCAGGAATTTTCGAATGCCGAGATCCAGCAACTACTGCGGTCGGGTCAATCGCAGACGCGGCTGCGCAATGGCCATCTCGCTATCATCGACACTGCTGGGTTGGAAGATTTCGAGCAGGTGATTCGCGATTGCGATCCGGCGCAGACGCAGCCGGGCCTTTACCGCATCAATCGCGCGCACGCTCCTTACGTTGAAGAAACAGCGCGCGAACTGGGATCGAGTATCGCTGATCGGCGCGAGGCGTTGAAGAAATTCATCACCAGCGCGAATGCTGATGTCGGCAATGCGAAAGACAAACTCGGCGCGCTTGCGAAAACTTTGCGCGATTACCAGCTGACCGGCTTCGAGTGGCTCACGCGACTCGCGGCCAACAATCTCGGCGGCATCCTCGCGGACGAGATGGGGCTCGGCAAAACCGTGCAGACGCTCGCATTTCTCCGCGCGCATCAAGGTAGCGGTCCAGCGCTGGTCGTTTGCCCGACCTCGCTCGTGACCAATTGGCAGAACGAGGCGCAGAAATTTACGCCGGAGTTGAAGACGCTCGTGCTGGAAGGAGCGAACCGCGCGTCGCTCTTCAGTTCGATCAAAGCTGCAGATATCGTCATCACCAGCTATGCGCTGCTTCGTCGCGATACCGAAGAGTTGCAGAAGTTTCAGTTCTCCAGCGCCGTGCTCGACGAAGCGCAACACATCAAAAATCCCGAGACGCAAAATGCGCAGTCTGCCTTCGCGCTGCGCGCGAAACATCGCTTCGTGCTGACCGGCACGCCGATGGAAAATTCCGTGCGTGATCTCTGGTCGATCATGAACTTTGCGCTCCCCGGTTACCTCGGACCACACAAAGATTTCCGCGAACGCTACGAACTTCCGCTGGCGCGCGGCGACGCACCCGAAGTGCAGCGACGACTCTCGCGCAGGTTGCAACCGTTCTTGCTGCGACGCCGAAAACGCGACGTCGCCAAAGACCTGCCCGAGAAAATCGAGCAAGTCGTTCCGTGTAGCCTAACGAGTAGTCAACGCGGCGCTTACGATGCGCTCTTGCGGGAAATCCAGAGCGGAATCGGCAGTTCCGGCGCGAAAGTAAACGCCGGCGCGCAGCGTATGAAAATGCTCACTGGACTGCTGCGCTTACGCCAGGTCTGTTGCGATCTCCGCCTTGTCGGCCTCGAGAAAGAAGATCCCTCCGCCAAACTGGAACTGCTGGACGAACTGTTGGGCGAAGCGATCGACGGCGAGCATCGCGTCCTCGTCTTCAGCCAGTTCGTTTCGATGCTTCATCTCGTGCGCGATCGCCTGGAAGAGCGCAAGCTCTCCTATTGCTACCTCGATGGTTCGACGAAACATCGGCAGGAAGAAGTGAACCGCTTCCAGAACGATCCCGCCATTCCCGTCTTCCTCATCAGCCTGAAAGCCGGCGGCGTCGGCCTCAATCTCTCCGCCGCCGACACCGTTATCCACTTCGATCCCTGGTGGAATCCCGCCGTCGAAGCGCAGGCCACCGACCGCGCCCATCGCATCGGCCAGACGCGCGTCGTGACGGCTTACAAGCTCATCACGCGCGACACCGTTGAAGAAAAAATCCTGAAACTGCAGGAGAAAAAGCGCGCGGCGATCGACGCCGCGATCGACAGCGAAGAGCCATTAATGAATGGCCTGACGACAGAAGAACTCGAAGAATTGTTGACCTAAGGAAGGCGGCGGTGCCCTGCGCTTATTGAATGAATCGGATCGTCATCGGGTAGCGGTAGAATTCTCCGTCGCTCGCTTTGATGGCGGCGATGATGCAAAGGATGGCGTTGAGGACCCAGAGGACGGCGAGGAAAACGAAGCCGACCAGGACCAGGCAGAAGACCGCGGCGATAGCGTTGTAGATCAGCATCGAGATCTGAAAGTTGACCGCTTCTTTGCCGTGCGCGTCGAGCTCGGGGGATTCGTCGCGTTTCAGCAGCCAGACGAGAAGCGGCGGGAGCAGGTGGCCGGGAAAATGAATGAAGACGCCGAGCAGAGCGCTGGCGTGACAGAACGCGGCGACGGTGCGCACATTCGGGGCGACGGGGGCAGTGACGGGCAATGGCGGCGGTTGTGGATATGAGGTTTCCATGGTGTTCTATGAATTGGATGCGCGCAGCCGGGGGTTTGGATTCAAGAAAACGCGGGGCGTTTGCGATCGAGTCCCGAATCGCGGGTGACATTTTTCTTCGAGAGTAATTCTCTCGATGTCCTGCATCGTAAGCGGCTTACGATACTTGGCGTAAATACTTTACTGTCGAAACGATTGCACTGGTCGCGCTCACCTGCTCGCAAGTAAGTGAACCGTCCGGGTCGTCGATAACTCCTGGATGCGCCGAGGCCCCGGTACTCCACGATTAACCGCGCTGAGTGCGCGAACAGGCGCGACTACTTTCCTCCAAAGAGACCGCGAACGGCGCTGACAATGCCGCCGCTGCTCGTATCGCCTCGGTCGCCCTGGCCTTTCTTGGCCTTCGTTTTTGATTTCGTGCGGCGATCAGCCGCAAGCGAACGGCCGACTTTCACTTCCTTCTTGAACTCGCCTTTCTTGTTCCGCCGCACGTAACGCTTGTCGCCTTTTTTCGGCTCGATTAGGGTGCGCTTGCTCGGCTTGCGGGCGGTGCCGCGAGTGGTTTTGCTGCCGCTCGATTTCTTTTTCGCGGAGCCTGTGCTTTTTTTGCTGCTGGATTTTCGGGTTGCCATGTCACAAGCAATTCGCGCGCGCTTGTCTCCGCGGCTCCGCCTTTCTTCTCTGCGGTCTTGTAACTGACACGGCTGACTCCACCGCTAGAATCTTGAATCCAAAACGTCCCCGTTTGCATCTCATTCTTGAAACCTATGAACACGATCCCAATCCGACCGCTATTAACACTGAAGCTGGCGACTCTCGGTGCCCTAGCCTTGCTCGCGCTCCTTCCGCATTTGATCTAATTTGAAGAATCCTGAGCTGCTCTCTGGCAGATGCTCTGGGATGGAGGAGGCGAATTTCTTGAATCCAAAACGCTCCCTGACCGCATCTCACTCTCGAAAGCTATGAACACGATCCCTGTCCGACCCTTATTGACGCTGAAGCTGGCATTCCTGGCGTCGCTCGCGTTTCTCATGCTGCTCATGAGCGGCTGCCATTGGGTAGGTGTGCGCGGCAACGGCCACGTCGTGACTGAAACGCGGCAGGTCGGAAACTTCAGCCGCTTGGAAGCGGATGGCGCGTTCACGATTAATTGGACCAACGGGCCGGCCAAACTCAGCATCACGACGGACGAAAATCTTTTCGAATACATCCGCACGAATCTCTCGGAAGATCGGTTGCACCTGGAGTGGATTAAGCCGCTCAAAGGAACGCACGGGATTAGAGTGGATGTGTCGAGTCCGTCGCTTTCGCATGCGACCTTGAACGGAGCGGTCAAGCTGACTGCCACCAATCTCGCGGGTCCGGAATTTTATCTGGCTGGCAATGGCGCGACCAGGGCGTCGCTCACCGGGAATGTGAATGCGATGTCGGGCGAATTGAACGGCGCGAGCAAGCTGGACGCGGAAGGCCTGACGGCACGCGCGATGGAACTCAGCATCAGCGGCGCGGGCAAAGCGGACGTCAATGTCAGCGACGCGTTGAAGGTATCGATCTCGGGGGCCGGCAAGGTAACTTACGCGGGCAATCCGAAAGTTTCGCGCGATATCAGCGGCGCGGGCAGCGTGCGGAAGAAGGATTAGTTGTTGCCCGGCGCGCCAGCTTCGCCAAGGCTGAGTCGTGGCAGAAGACAAATCACCGGGAGGATTTTCTTACAACACGCGGCTTAACATTTTGCATGAGCCGTTGGAAGTAATCGACGTGCTCGGCCTGGTCGAAGCTTGCCAGGATCAATGGTATAACCAGACGCTATGCAAGGTTGACGAAGCAGTCGTTAGGCTAGGTGTGGTGCAGGGTGAGTATCATTGGCACCATCACGACAACGAAGATGAATTCTTCTATGTCGTAAGCGGCCAGTTCCTGATTGATCTGAAAGATCGCACTATCGATCTGACGCCGGGTAAAGGATTCGTTGTCCCTAAAGGCGAGGAACATCGGCCGCGGGCGCCCGAGCGCACCGTCATCCTCATGGTGGAACGCGCCGGTATTGTGCCGACAGGTGCAGGCCACGACTCCTGACGTGGCGCGGATGTGATTTCGAAACGCGCTACGACTTTGCTGGTCGCACTGCGCCGCGTCGGGAGACGCGGCCTACATCAATCGTCCGATTTTGATTTGCCCGCGGTTTTCAAGCGCGCGCGCAATTCAACGAGACGACGCTCGGTGTAGGTCACCTCGGCGTTGTTAGCCTCCAACGGTGCCAACGAACCGCCTTTTGATTCCACTGCGGCTTCCGCAGCTTTCGGTCGCTTCTTCAACCATTGCTCTTGTTCCTCGAGCAGCTTCGCGCGTTCTTTGGCTGAGAGCTTTTCGTAGAGCCGAATGTAAGCGACGAAGAGTTGCGCATCAGTCATGTCAGCCACCTGACGACTGAGCGAATTCATCTCGGCCTGCGAATTCGCCTCCTTCAACTGCGCGAGCGCAGACTTAATCGACGGCGCAAGGGCCGGCACCCAATCTTCCGGAACAATTTTGAACGACTTAGGCTCGGCCGCCGCGAGCGAACTAATAAAGAACAGACTAGCGAGTGAAATACTGGTGAGATGTTTCATGTGTTTGCTTCGGACGACAGCGTCCGCGCACCATTCCTCAATCTTTCGGAGAATTTCGTCACGAAGTTTCTGCCGGGCCTAGGCCTTTTAACTCCGGCAAAGAGCTACGTTTCAAGTTCACCTGATTGTCACATTGGTGTCGCCGCGGCGTCACAATCTCCTCCTAGCTTTAGCAACTCATGAAACGTATTTTTATTCTCGCCTTCGTGACCTTGATGGGCGCGATCGTCACTTCTTCGGCCGATAATATTGTTATCAAAGGTTCCGATACGCTCGGCGCCAAGCTTGTGCCGCAGCTCGCGGAGCAATTTAAAGCGCAACATCCCGGCACCTCGTTCGATATTGCGGCGGAAGGTTCGGCTACGGGCTTTGCCGCATTAATCGATAAGACCGCGGTGCTCGCGATGGCAAGTCGCCCGGGGAAACCGGAAGAGGTCGCGATGGGTAAGTCAAAAGGCGTAGACCTAAAGGGGACAACGGTCGCTTACGATGGCATCGCCGTGATCGTAAACGTGAACAATCCTGTCAAAGCGCTCACCAAAAAACAGGTCGAACAAATTTTTACCGGCGAGATTAGCGATTGGAGCGCGGTTGGCGGGACGGGCGGAAAAATTTCCGTCTACACTCGCAACACTTCCTCCGGCACGTACGCGGAGTTTCGCGAAATGGCGATGAAGAAGCGCGATTACGCGCCGTCGTCGCAGAAGCTCGCCGGCAATGAACAAATCGCGCAGGAAGTCGGCACCAACACGAACGGCATCGGCTACGTCGGCCTCGCTTACTCGAAAGCGAAAGGCGTAAAGGTGTTGCCGATCGACAGCGCATTACCGTCGAAAGAAAGCGTGCTCGGCAAGACCTATCCGTACGCGCGACCGACCTTTTACTACACCGACGGCGAACCGAGCGGTGTGGTGAAGGATTTCATCGACTTCACACTCAGCGACGCGGGGCAGAAAATCGTCGAACAAGTCGGCTTCGTTCCGATCAAATAAATTCCGGTTTCGTTAATTGCGACTCTCCGGCACAAACGGCTGGTGCCGGATATCTTCCGCAGCGGCGGCGTAGACGGCGTCTTCCGCGATGTTCGTCGCGTGATCGCCAACGCGCTCGAGATGGCGCGCGATGAACATGAGATTCAAGTAGCCGCGCAACTGATCTGGGTCCTCGGCCATGCGCTGAATGAGTCGCTTGCTCGCGTTCGCGTTCATTTCATCGAGCGCTTTGTCGCGCGCCTTTAGCCTCATCGCCAGCTCTACATCTTCGCGGATATAGGCGTCGACGCTGTCTTTGAACATCGACATCGCATGCCGATACATCGGTTCGATGAACTCCATTTCCGGTAATTCCGGATGCCCGCTGAGCTTGCGTGCTTTTCGCGCAATGTTGACCGCCTGGTCGGCCATGCGTTCGAGATTGGAACTGAGTTTCATCGCGGAAACGACGCGGCGCAGATCGGATGCTACTGGCTGGAAACGGAGCAAAAGGTCCACGCCATCCTTGTCGACCTGCTTCTCGAGCTGATCGATTTCCTCGTCGTCGGCGATGGCGAGAACGCAAAGATCGTCATCGCGTTGGATCAACCCGTTGACCGCGCGGTCGAGACTGCGTTCGGTCAGGCTCGACATCATAAGGACGTTGTTGCGCAAGGATCCGAGCGCGTCGTCGAACGTTCCGAGAATATGATTATGCGCGATCATTCGTTAGGCATTTTAACCGAATCGTCCGGTGATGTAATCTTCTGTTTGTCGTTGCGTGGGATTGCTGAACATCTTGCGCGTGTCGCTGTATTCGATCAGCCGGCCGAGATAGAAGAAGGCGGTCTGATCCGAAATGCGTCCGGCCTGTTGCATGTTGTGCGTCACAATTACAATCGTGTAGCGCGTCTTTAGTTGTCGGATCAGTTCCTCAACTTTCGCGGTCGCAATCGGATCGAGTGCGGAACATGGCTCGTCCATTAGGACAATGTCCGGCTCGACCGCAAGGGCGCGCGCGATGCAAAGACGTTGCTGTTGTCCGCCGGAAAGTCCGTAGCCGCTGACGTGCAGCCGGTCTTTTACTTCATCCCACAGCGCCGCGGAGCGCAGACTTTTCTCGACCGCTTCATCGGTTTGCGATCGCTTAGTAATTCCTGCGATACGAAGTCCGTAAGCGATGTTGTCGTAAATCGATTTCGGAAACGGATTCGATTTCTGGAAAACCATTCCGACGTTGCGCCGCAGATCGACCACATCGATGCGCGGATGGTTGATGTCGACACCTTCAATTTTGATCGAACCTTTGGTGATGCGGGCGCTTTCGATCAGATCATTCATGCGGTTCAAGCAACGCAGCAGCGTCGTCTTGCCGCAGCCGGACGGCCCGATGAATGCCGTGACCGCGCGCGCTGGAATCTCGAGCGTGATGTCGTGCAGCACGTCGTTGGTGCCGTAGGAAAAATCGAGATCCTCGATCGAGATGATTCCTCGTTCCAACTGCTCGTTAGGGTCTTCCTCTCTTGAAACCGCGTCGGCCGTGTTGATGTTTTTCGTTGGGTTCACGGTGGCGGAGGGAATTTCTAATAGACTTACCATGATAAACGACTCCTGCTTTTCTCCCGCAGCACGATCGAGCTCAACGCGATCAGCATGACGAGCACGAGAAAAACGAGCGCGGCGCCGTATTGCACCCGCTCGGTGTACTCGTTCTGCGGAATCTTCGAGCTGACGACATAAATGTGATACGGCAAAGCCATCACGCCCTGGAAAACAAAATCGACTGCGCGTTGCACTTGCCACGGCATTTCATCGCGCATCGCATACGCGGCCGTGAACATGATCGGCGCGGTCTCGCCCGCGACGCGCGCGATGCCGAGAATTGATGACGTTAAAATTCCCGGCAGCGCGTAAGGCAAAACGTTTTTGCGAATCGTCTGCCATTTGGTCGCGCCGAGCGCGAGTGAGCCTTCGCGCAAACCTTGCGGGACCGCGCGGAGTGATTCTTCGCTCGCAGTGATGATCGCGGGAAGAATCATCAGCCCGAGCGTGAACCAGCCGGCTAGAAGTGAAACATTCCAGCCGAAGAAAATGACAAAGAGTCCGAAACCGAAGAGACCGAACACGATCGACGGCACACCGGCGAGATTCAGAATCGCGATGCGCACGAGTCGAATGAACGGACCGCTGCGCGCATACTCGCTCAGGTAGATCGCGCTGCTGATTCCGATAATCAGCGCGAGCGTCATCGAGCCAATCACAAGTAGCGCCGTGCCGACGATGCACGGCCAGATTCCTCCGGCAGAATACGCCACTGTCTGCGGCTCGACTTTCGCGTCCGGATGCGCCGCCTGCCATTGCCGGAAATCCTTGTCGCCTAACGAGAGCTTTTCTCCTTCAAAATCAAAAACGTAAAGCGTCTGCGGGGCTTGCGTCAGGAAGGCGATGTTTATGAATGGCGGCTTCGCCGTGAAAATCGTCCGGCTGCCTTTGACGCCGATGTCGAGAAAGATGTAAGCCGCGCACGCGATGACCAAATAAGTGGCGAGACGGAAGAGCCAGAATGTTCCGCCTTGCAAAATGCGGCTGCGAGTCGCCTTGGCGGTGCGGGCTTTCATTTAGCCGATGCTCATGCGGTAACGCGCCACCAGCCGTTGCGCCAGATAGTTGATCCCGAGGGTGAGGACAAACAGCACGAGCCCAACCATGAAAAGCGCGCGGTAATGAATGCTTCCACGCACCACTTCGCCCATCTCCTGCGCGATGATTCCGGTCATGGTGTGTGCCGGTTGGAAAAACGCGCCGAGACCCTGGGTGAAATCCGGAATCTCGATGCGGTTCCCCGCGCAGAGGAGCACGACCATCGTCTCGCCAATCACGCGACCGAGCCCGAGTAAAATAGCCGACACAATTCCCGATAACGACGCGGGTACCAGCACACGCGCGATCGTTTGCAGACGATTCGCGCCCAGTGCGTAGGACGCCTCCTTGAAACCGCGCGGAACATTGCGCAGCGCGTCTTCCGATAAAGTGAAAATCGTCGGCACCACCATGAAGGCGAGCAGACTTCCAGCGGTGAAAATGTTCAGCCGTTCGCTCAACGGAAAAAATCCGACCCAGCTCAACCAGTGTGATTCCGACGCCGCGCGCAGCGCTTGGCCGACAACTGCGATACCGAAAAAACCCAAGACCACAGACGGAATTGCCGAGATGAATTCAATGAATGGTTTAATGAAACGCTTCTCATGAACCGAAGCGACTTCGCTGACGTAAATCGCGGAGGCGACGCCGAACGGAACCGCGAGTGCGAGCGCCACGATCGAAACCATCACCGAGCCCGCAAAGAGCGGAATGATTCCATAGCGGTCCTGCCAGAAACTCGCCGTCACCCAGTCGCGGCCGAAAAGAAATGAAGTGATCGCGGCATGCCATGCCACTGGTTTCTCTGGCGACCAGGCGCGCAGTTCGGCCGAACCACTCGTTAGGCCAGTGACGTAATCACGCGCGTGTTTCTTCCATTGTTCGAAAACCTTTTGCGTTGGCGCGTCCGGCAAAGTCGGCGCGCCGGCGAGAAGCGTTTTGATCTGCGTCTGAATTTGCGCTGCCGCGGCTTCGTAGGCCGGTGTGCTCTGGCGCAGTTTCGCCAGCGTCTCCGCCTGCGCCACGCGCGGCACGGCAGCGTTTCCGTGATCAATCAATTCCGCTTGCGCCGCAAGCTGCATTTTCAGTTCCGAAGCGAGATCGCCGGAATCCGAGACCAGCCCGTTCAACGGCTCGGCGCTGTCGCTAAATGCAGTGGCAAATTGATCGAACGGCGCGAGCGATTCGTCGATTTGCTCCTGCGGAATATTCGCCGCCTGAAACGCGCGCAGTTGTTTCAAGCGCAGCAAACTCAATCCGCGCGAGAGCGCCGCATGCGCATTGGCCTGCTTGCGCATGATGTCGACGTATTCGAGTCCAGCTAGCTGATAGATCCGGATGTTGGTCAGGTTCTGTCCGAAAAATCCGAAGCCTTCGCGGAAAAGAAAAATCGTGATGAGCGCGAGCACGACGATGGCGACGAGCGCGTTGCTCCCGAAAAAAAGCTTGATGCTCTGATCGGTCGAGACGCGCTTTTTGCTGGCGCGATGCTTCGTGGCGAAGCTCGGAGGGAGGTCGGCGACAGCGTCCATTCGGGGATGGAACGATGCCGCTGCCCGTCACACCCGGACAACCTCTTTAGTGTGACGATTGTGTGACGCGAGCGACTAAAAATGAAACTGCGGCTGGGCGATCTCGCGGGCCTCGTCCAGTTCGCTCGGCGGCCGCAGCGGAAAGATGACGCTAATCGTCGTGCCGCGTCCGGGTTCGCTCTCAGCTTCGACGCTGCCGCCATGCAGTTGCGCGATGTGTTTCACGATCGAAAGACCGAGGCCGGTCCCGCCAAGTTGCCGGCTGCGTGCTTTGTCTGCGCGATAAAAACGCTCGAAAACTCGCGGCAAATCGCGCGCCGGAATTCCAACGCCTTCATCCGAAACGGAAATTCGGACAGATTCGTCGAAACGTTGCGCGCTCAACCGAATTTTTCCCTCCGGCTGCGAATATTTCACCGCGTTATCGAGCAGGTTGTAGATGATTTCCTGCAAACGATGTTCGTCCGCGGAAATGACCGGCAGATCTTGCGGTGCATCGAGTGAGGCCTTGAGGAGTTTTGTGCCGAAGCGTTTTTCCCAATCGCGCAAAATGCCATCGAGAAAATCCGGCAGATAAATTTCCGTCAGATCCAAACGCGCGCCCGGCGATTCCAGTTTTGCCAAACTCAGAATGTCTTCGACGAGCAGAGTGAGTCGGTCCGCATGTCGATCCATCACTTCGAGAATGCGCACGAGTTCTTCGCGCGGTTGTTGCGGATCATCCAGCAACGTCTCGAGATAACCGCGGAAAATCGAAAGCGGTGTGCGCAGCTCGTGCGAAACATTCGCGACAAAATCGCGCCGCATTTCTTCCACCTGCCGCACTTGCGTCATGTCGCGGAAAAGAACGACGGCATTGTGCGTGCCGTTATTCCCGATGGTGAATGGCACCGCGGTTACTTCCAGTTCGCGCTTCGATTCGAGACCGCGCGCGATCGTCATCGTTTCCGTGCGCAGTTCGCCAAGTGCGATCGCGCTCGCCACTGCACGCTCGATCACCGCATCGCGCACAATTTCGAGCAACCCGACGCCGAAAACATCTTCGCGCAAACCAAAGAGCTGGCGGAATTGCGGATTCATTACCTGGATACGCCGTTGATGATCGACCAGCGCCAGCCCATCGGGCAGCGCGCCGAGAATACTTTGCAGGCTGTTCGTTCCTTGCGTGGCCGTGACTTCGAGCTCGCGCTGTTTTTCGGCGAGTCTTTCCAGCGCGAGCCCGAGCCTGTTCGCGTGATCGTTCGCGGTCATAAGGAATTTTCGCGGAGCTTTCCGTACTACGATCGCGTTCACCAATTCGTCGAGCTCGCGCCACGGATCGACCCAACGTCGTCGCACACGGAGCCAACCGACGATAAAAACCACAGCGATTCCAGCGCCGATAACCAGCCAGCTCATCGTTTAACCTTCGCGCAGACGGTAGCCAAATCCACGCACGGTCTCGATCGCATCGGCGGCTTTGCCGAGCTTTTTGCGCAAGCGCCGCACATGCGTGTCCACCGTACGGGTGTCGATCAAACTTTCGTAGCCCCAGACTTCGTTGAGCAACCTATCTCGCGCCTGCACTCGTCCGCGACGCAGCATGAGCATACTGAGCAACTTGAATTCAACACTCGTTAGGCGAACCGCTTTGCCATTCACCGCCACATGATGCCGCGCGGGATCGAGCGTAATGCCGCCGACGCTGAGCGGTTCCTCGACCACATCGCCTTTGCCGCGTCGCAAAATTGCTTTCACCCGCAAAACGATCTCGCGCGGACTGAATGGCTTGGTCACATAATCGTCCGCGCCAAATTCCAATCCAACGATGCGATCGATCTCTTCCGCCTTCGCCGTCAGCATGATGATCGGAATGTGTTTCGTGGCCGCGTCGCTCTTCAACGCTTTGCAGACTTCCAGCCCGGGCATTTTCGGCAGCATGAGATCGAGAATAATGAGCGCCGGATTTTCCTCGCGCGCTTTCCGCAAACCCATCGCGCCGTCGGATGCGGTGGTGATTGTGAAGCTCTCCGCTTTGCGCAGATTGAGCGACAGCATGTCCACCACGTCCGGCTCGTCCTCGATAATCAGGATACGGTTACGCGGTTCGGCGCTCATGCGGCATTTCAAGGTTTAACCCATGCGTCAATATCACGATTTGCTTCGCCTCGTGCTCAAGGAAGGCCAGCCGCGGAGCGATCGCACCGGCGTCGGTACGATCTCCATCTTCGGTGCGCAAGCGCGTTTCGATCTGCGGGAGAACTTCCCGCTGCTGACGACGAAAAAATTGCATCTGAGATCGATTATCCACGAGCTACTCTGGTTTTTGCGCGGCGACACGAATGTGCGTTCGCTCAACGAAAAGGGCGTCACCATCTGGGACGAATGGGCGGATGTGAAGGGCGAGCTCGGTCGTGTTTACGGCGCGCAGTGGAATGATTGGCGGGGCGCGAACGGCGAACACATCAACCAGATCGACAACGTCATCGAACAAATCCGCACGAATCCGATGAGCCGTCGGTTAATCGTGAGTGCGTGGAATCCTGCCGAGATCGAAACGATGGCCCTGCCACCATGTCACGTGCTCTTCCAGTTTTACGTGCGCGATGGCGAGCTGAGCTGCCAGCTGTATCAACGCAGCGCCGATTTGTTTCTCGGCGTCCCATTCAACATCGCGAGCTACGCACTCCTCACGATGATGATGGCGCAGGTCTGCGGCCTAACGAGTGGTGAATTCGTTCACACGTTCGGTGATCTGCATCTTTACCAAAACCATCTCGAGCAAGCGCGCGAACAATTGAGTCGCGAGTGCCGTCCGCTCCCGCAAATGCGGTTGAATCCTGCGGTGAAAAAGATCCGCGACTTCCGTTTCGAGGATTTCACTCTCGAACATTATGATCCACATCCCGCGATCAAAGCGCCGATCGCAGTCTGAGAAAGAGCGCATTGTCATCCTGAGCCGCATTTCGCGATTAAGGCGCTTATCGCGTCGCGAACAAAACTCGCGCAACCGTTGAATTTGCTCGCGGTTCAATCGTCGAAGTGTGCTCATGGTTTCGCGAATAGGGATTTTCGCCCTCATTATTTCTTTGTGCCGGACGTCGCTTCTCTTAGCCGCGTCCGGTGATCAGGTTGAAATCGATCTGCAACAGCAGACCGCCTACCTCATCCGTGGACGACAACTTGTTCTCTCCAGTCCGATCTCAACCGGACGTTCCGGACATCTAACGGAGACCGGCGATTTCAAGATCATCGAGAAAGAGCGCAATCATTTCTCGTCGATGTACGGAAAGATTGTCGATGCGTATGGCCGCACCGTCGTCACAGACGCTGATGCCGACATGCGCGTCCCGCGCGGCGGGAAATTCATTCCCGCGCCGATGAGTTACTTCATGCGTTTTCACTCTGCGACGGGAATGCACGCCGGTTACCTGCCCGGTTATCCCGCGTCGCACGGTTGTGTGCGCATGCCGGAACGAAACGCCATTGCATTCTTCAACGCGGTTGAAGTCGGAACGCCGGTGCACGTTTTCGGTCGTACATCGTCACGGCGCGATTATTCGCGCTACGGTCCACAACCAACGCAGCCGCATTACCAACGCGAGTATCGTCCGCGCTTTTTCGATCCGCGATATAACCAACCGATCTACGAGCCGCGTTTCGCGCAGCCGCCCGATCGTTGGTATTGATCTGTGTTAGTGAGAAGGTGACGACGACCCGTCCGTCTTCGGTTTCTCGGCTTTCAAACCGGGCCTTCTCTAGCAAACACCGGCGCTCCCGCCTTCGAGGCGTAATGACGCTGCCTTGTAATGAATGACCCATATCTGCGGCTGCACTCCGCCGAGTTGGAACGCCTACAGTCCCTGCTCCGCCGGAATTTTCGGGGTGTAAATTTGCGTGGTGAACAGCGGGCTGGGCCCCGCTAAATATTTCGCGAGGTTCGTGCCATCCGCCCGTTACGAAGCGATCTAGCTCGTCGGGAAAACCTTTGTCCTTCGAACGTCGCAACCATCCGTTAGACCTTGTTCACCGCGGGAAATGAGGATGTCGGTAAGGCCGGCTTCACCGCAGGCGTCCATCGCTTGCGAAACGTAAAGCCAGGCACATCGCGATCGCCGCGATTGACCGCGGGAAATCTTGGATTGGCGCTGCCGGTTACTTTTTTTTCGCCGGTAATTTTTCGACGTCGCACTTGCGGCATGAACTCTGGCTTGTTCTAGAGCGCTTCCGCGGCCCCGGCGAATTCGCCTGCCTGAAAAGCCGCCATGCCTTGCGCGAAAAGTTGCGTTAACTCGCTTTGCTGCGCCTGCAGCCTAACAAGTACTGCGAGCAAAATCGCAACAACGCAGCCGCAGATTCTCAGTTGCAGCGAAATCTTATCGACCGCGCCGCGAGAGAGCAATCACTGCGGCGTGCTCGCCGCCGGTGAAGATGCGCTGGCCGTCTTCGGACCCGCGCTCAAATCGACGAGATCGCCCAGAATATTGAGCGCTTCTACACGTTCCGGATCGATCGCCGGTTCTTTTGTCCCGTTGTCGTCGCCCAACAAGTCGCTATCGGAATCGCTCGCCGCTTCCGGCGCAACCGTGGACTTTTTCGCGGAGGCTAATTTTCCAGGGAAAGTGATGAGCTGCAGATTTGGTTTGTCGACGGTATCGAGGGTGAGCCGATAAATTTTTGAGTCGTCGTCCTTGCGCGCGAGGCGATCCTTGGAACGCGCGTCCTTGCGCACTTTGTCTTCGTTCAATTCCGTTTTCCGCACATCTTCATTCAACGAAATGCGGTTTTCATCGAGTTTGTGCCGCAACCGTTCCATGTCTTCCATGACGTAATGAAATTCCGGATCGGTTTTGACACGCGCTTCGGAACGCCGCTTCAATTCCTCCAGATAAATTTGCGGCGGCTCGGACCATTTCGTGTAGCGCGCCTTTGGTACTTCGTCGTAGGGCAGACAATTCTTCAGCGCGCCTTCGCCGAATTCCGGCAGATCGGTTAACGAGGGCAGGACAATGTCCGACGCCACACCTTGCAATTGCGTCGATCCGCCAGCCACGCGATAGAACTTCTGGATCGTCAATTTCAACGCGCCATCTTCCTGGGATGCGCTGCCGAGCAACGAAGTGAAGCGGCCGATCTCGAGAATCGTTTGCACCGTGCCTTTGCCGAAGGTGCTCTTGTCGCCCACGATCAGTGCGCGTTCGTAATCTTGCAGGGCGGCGGCGAAAATCTCGCTGGCCGATGCACTTTGACGACTCGTTAGGACGACCATCGGCCCGGAGTAAGCAATCGTCGGATCGGGATCGCTCGAGACGACGATGTTTCCGTTGGAACCTTTCGTTTGCACGATTGGTCCTGATTTCAAAAAGAGTCCGGTGAGCGAAATAGCTTCTTCGAGCGAGCCGCCACCATTGCGTCGCAGATCAATCACCAGCCCGCCGACGTTTTCTTTTTTCAGCCGTTTTAGGAGCGCGAGGACATCCTTGGTCGTGCTCTTTTGATGCCGCTCCATGTCGGCGTAAAACGAAGGCAACGTGACCCAGCCGAGTTTGACCGGCTCGCCATTGCGGTTGGTTTTGATGATGATGTCGGCGCGCGCTTCCTGGTCTTTCAGCTTAATTTCGTCGCGGACTAGCTCGATCGTTTTGCGCTTAGCTGCGTCGGGTGCGTCGGATGCAATGACGAGTAATCGAACTTTCGTTCCCTTCTTCCCGCGAATCATTTCGACGACTTTGTCGAGGCGCATGTCGCGCACGTCTTGAAATTCCGCCGGTCCTTGCGCGACCGCCGTAATCTTGTCGCCGATTTTTATTCCGCCGTGGCGCTGCGCCGGTCCGCCCGGGACGAGGCTCTCGATTTTCGCGTAACCATCTTCGCTCTTCAGCATCGCGCCGATGCCGACTAACGAGAGTCCCATGTTGATGCTGAAATTTTTCAGGTCCGCTTTACTGAGATATTCCGAGTGCGGATCATAAGTCTGGGCGAGCGCGGCCAGGAAAAGTTTCACCTGCTCGGGCTGGTCTTCTTCATGGACGTTGCGCATCAGGCGATCGTAACGACGCGCGACCAACTGCGGGCCCGGCTCGATCGGATGCTCGCTCAATTTTTCCTGAAGTAATTCGTTGGTAATGCGCGCCTGCCAAATCTGATCAGTTTCCGCGTCGTCTTTCGGCCAGGAAGATTTTTGCCGGCTCAATTCGATCGTCCCCTCGCCTTTGAATTCGGCCGGCGGATTTTTCAGCATTTCTTTCACCTTCGCCACCCGACCATCGACCCGCTTCTCATAAAGATCGTAGATCTCGTAAGCCGGTTTCAGATTGCCGAGGAGAACATCGTCATCGATCGAGGTGCCGTATTTCTGGTAGAGCGCATCGACATCCTGTTGCGTGAGAAAAAGATGACTGAAATCGAGCAACTCCAGATAAGTACGCAGAAATTTTTTCGAGACCTCGTCGTTGAGCGGTTGGTGCGTGTAATGGCCTTCCTCGAGCAGCCGACCGACGGAAACTTCGACTTGTTCCAGATCGGATTTTGCCTCGACCGGTCCCACCACGAGAGCTAATGGAAGAATTGCGAGAAGAGCGAAAGACCGACGATTTAAGAGCTTCATTCTAGAAAAGACAGGTTTTGTAAGGTCGCAGACTTCAGGTTTGTGCGCAAGATGGCGGCGTCTGTGAAGTAAGCGATTAGCAAATTAAGACAGCTGAGCCGCAGGAAGATTCAATCACAGCGCCGGGAAACCTGCATTATCCAATTTTCACCTTAGATTTAACTGAGATGACCGCGGGCAAATACGAGACGTTTTGCGGGGGAGTTTTCTCGACGAATTGTTATCTGCTCGATGCTCCGGAGGGTCCAATTTTGTTCGACGCGCCCGACGGCGCCTGCGCATGGCTCGAAGCGCGCGGCATCGAGCCGAAACTGCTTCTGCTCACGCACGGTCATTTCGATCACGTGCCGGATGTAGCGAAGATCAAACGCCGCTTCAATTGCCCAGTCGGTTGTCACCCGGACACTGTGCCGATGATTTCGGACCCGGATTTTTTTCGGAATTACGGCTTCGGCCTGGAGATCGAAACCGCTGGCGCCGATATCTTGATCGAAGCGACCGCGCGACGCGCGTTTCTCGGGCGCGAATTCGAGATTTTCGAAGTGCCCGGCCATTCGCCCGGCAGTCTCTGTTTTCTCGCGCGCGAAGATCAATTGCTCATAGGCGGCGATGTTCTTTTCGCCGGCGGCGTCGGCCGCTGGGATTTACCCGGCGGCGATGGCGACCTGCTTTTTCGCGGAATCAAAACGAAACTCTATCCGCTCGGCGACGAGATCACTGTCCTGCCCGGTCACGGACCGCCCACCAGCATCGGCCAGGAACGCCTAACGAATCCTTTCGTACACTAGCGACACTTAGCGCCGATGGCTTTGTAGCATTTCGCGAAGACGTGCGGCGTCTCCGCGCAAATCCTCGGCCCGGCGCCGCGCTTCCCAACTCCGTATTCTATTCCGACGATAGAGCGCGGTCAGCCGATCGGTCTCTTGGTGAAGTCGATCGAAGCGAGCGCGCAAGCGATCGCTGCGAATCCCGCGGATTTCATATTGCAACCGCCGAACCTCGCTATTCAACTTGTCGATTTCCCAGCCGGCGCGCGCATTATTGCGGCCAAATTCGCGATCATCCCGGTATTCGTTGTCGCCGCGATACATGCGGTTTTGATCCTCGGCGAAGCGGGCCGCGTCTACGCGCGGGTCGTACTGCGCCGAAGCATTTCCGCTGAAAGCGAGAGCCGCGAGCGAAAAAGCTAAGATGAATCTTTTCACGAAAATCCTTCTGTGGTTGCGGACACTTACGCGCAATCAGGCACGCTCATTCAATCTGTTCAGAAAAGTTTCCAGTTTCTCTGCGCCAGTAATAGTACCGAGAATGGTGCGGAGCGATTCTATGCCCGCGGGAATGTATTTGGGAAAGGTCTTGTTGCCTTTAATCGTTCCGGCAAATCCATAGAAGCCGAGGGCCTGCATGAGACGTTGCACGGCGCAGAGCCGCAGGATCTCCTCGTCATCAACGCGAAGTGGACAGCCGAAGCCTGCGCGCAACTCGCGATAAATGGCAAATAGTTCCTGGCGCTCGCCTAACGAGAGGTTGACGTATGGATCGTAAAGCAAGGAGGCCAGATCGTACTTCGATACGCCCGGCCGCATGCCCTGAAAATCGATCAGGTGCGCCTGACCATCGCGCACCATAATGTTTTGCGATTGAAAATCGCGATGAATCAAAACGCGCGGCAAGGCAGCGAGGCGTTCCGCGATTTGCTGCAGGATCGGCAAAGCTGCCAATTCCGCCCGCACTTTTTCGTCCACCTTAAAATAACCGCCCAGACAATTTTCGAAAAAATAATGCTGCTCCCAGGTGTAGAGATGCGCGTCGAATTCCGGCGGGAAATCTTTTCGTAAGTGATCCGCTTCCGAAATCGGCAGACAATGCAGACGCGCGACTTCTTCCAGCGCGGATTGGTAAAAAGAGCGCCTGACTGGCCAGCTTTCGCCGCGATAACTCCAGAGATCCGCTTCACCCAGATCTTCAATCCAGATCAAACCTTCCGTCGGATCGTGAAAATAAATTTTCGGCGCCCGAATCCCATGCTTCGAAAGAAACTCGGCGATCTGCACGTAGTGACGGTTCTCGCCTCGCTCGAGATTGTACTTAACCAGAATGACAGAATGGTCCGCGCTTGATCGCACGCGATAAAAGCGCCGGTCCGATCCGCCTTTTTCGATCGGCGTGATTTCAACCTGCTCGTCTTCGAAGCGCGGGAAATACCGGCGCGTTTGTTTTAGAAGCAGGTCAGATGTCGATGTCACTTAAGTGTCCTTCCGCTTTCTGATTGGCGCGGACGATACAATTCCGCAAGTGACTTCGCGAAGCGATTTGTGCGCCGGGCCAGATAATCGTGTTTTCCAAAATCACTTCCGCGCCGACGCGACAGCCCGCGCCCAACGAATTGAAGCCGCGCAGTTGCGCGCCTGGATCGACGATTGCATCGGGCGCTATTTGTTGCGGCCACTCGTTAGGCCAGACGTTTTGCGGGCGCCAACCATTCTGTGCGATCGTGCGGTGCACTTCCAAATAACCGTCGCGCGAACCGATGTTGAACCATTTTCGTTCGTCAAGAATCACGCCGCCGATTCGGCCACCCTGTGCGATCCACTCGTTCAAAATCGGAATGAAGGAAATCTTTTCGTTAGGTGGAATGCGCAAAAATATTTCCGGATTCCAAATCGAGATGTTGGCAAAATCGTGCGTCCCGGCGTGGCCGAATTTCGCGCCGATGTCGATAACGGCGCCCTCGCGAAACGCTACGCCGCGCGCCAAGCCAGTTTCGCGCAAGGCCAGCGTCACATCATTTTTGCGCGCGAAATGCTCATCGACCAGCGGCGCAAGTTCGATGTTGGTCAGGATGTCGCCGCTATAAACAATAAACGGCTCGCGCCGCAAAGCGCGCTCTGCGTTCTTAATTCCGCCGCCAGTTTCAAGAAGAACCGGCTCGTGTAACAACGTCACCGGCACGCCGCGATAATTTCCCTTAGCGAAAGTTTTCTCGAAATGCTCCGCGATGCGATGCGTGTTGATCGCGAAGGACTCGATGCCGCTGCCTAACAAGTGATCGAGCGCGAAAGTGATCAGCGGTTTTTGAAAGATCGGAACGAGCGGTTTTGGCAAGTCCGTCGTTAACGGCCGCAAACGCAATCCAAGTCCCGCGCCGAGGACGAAGGCTTGCGTGATCAACGGCATCGCAAGATTATTGGCAGCATCATGCCCGAAGAAATCATTTGGCGGGGCCCGTCGTCACAGAAGAAAAACCTCGGCCTCTTTATTCTTTGCGGTCTCTTTTGCTGGCTCATCGTACCGATCTTCCTCGCGCTTGCCCGTTATCTCCAGACGAAAAACAAAATCTACGAACTGACGAGTGAGCGTCTCAAAACCAGCGAAGGGGTTTTCACCAAGACGACCGAGTCGCTGGAGTTGTATCGGGTGAAGGACAACGAAGTGGTGCAGCCATTTTGGTTTCGCACGCTCGGACTGGAGAACATTCACGTCACCACCTCGGATATTTCTTCGCCGCTGATCGTGATCGATGCCATCCCGGTTGAAATTCACTTGGCGGACAAATTGCGCAATCAGGTCGAAACTATCCGCACGCAAAAAGGCGTGCGCGAAATCGACATGGAATGAAACTTTATTTTCTCCGACATGGAAAAGCCGATTGGCCGAATTGGAAGAAGCCCGACGACGAAAGGCCGCTGACCAAAAAGGGCAGAAAGGAATCGCGCGCGGTGGCGAAATTCCTGCGCAAATCCGAGGTCGCGCCGAAATTGATTTTGTCGAGTCCGCTGCCACGCGCGTGGGAAACAGCGGAGATCACAGCCAAGGTTTTCGGCGCAAAGTCGAAAAAAGAAGGGGCGCTTAAACCTGGTTTCGGCATTCGGGACCTCACAAACATTTTGCAGCGCGCGAAAAACGCCGATGTCATGATCGTTGGCCACGAACCTGATTTCAGCGCCGTCATCGCCGCGCTCACGGGCGCATCGCTCGACCTGGCCAAAGGCGGTGTCGCCTGCGTGGAAGTGGAAGATTCCGGTAAAGGAACATTACATTGGTTAGTCTCGCCGAAGCTGATCATTCGTTAGGCCCGAGTGAATAATTCTGCCGATCGTGCCGGGCGTTCCGCGATCGCGCTCTTCGTCGTTTTTCTATTCGCACTCAAAGTCTGGTGCATTCTGCGTTACCGCTTCGATAGCGATGAGCCGCAGCATTTGCATGTCGTTTGGGGTTGGACGCGCGGCCTCGTTCAATACCGCGATGTCTTCGACAATCATATGCCGCTTTTTCAAATACTCTGCGCACCGCTCCTCGGCCTCATGGGCGAACACGCGCAGGATCTTTTTTGGATGCGCGGCCTCATGCTACCGCTCTACTTCGTTAGTCTTTGGACCACTTATCGCATCGGCCAGAAAGTCTTCTCGCGCGGTGTCGGCATCTGGTCCGCGGTTCTGCTCGCGGGTTACAGTAATTATCACCTCTGCTCCACGGAATTTCGCACCGATAATTTGTGGGCGCCGCTCTGGTTGCTCAGCCTTCTTGTATTAATTAGTGGGACCTTTTCGGTTCGCCGCGCACTGGTTAGCGGTTTATTTCTCGGACTCTGCTTCGGCGTTTCGATGAAGACGACCTTGATGTTGTTGACCATCGTGACCGCAGCGGTGATGACGGCTTCGCTGATTGGTTGGTCGCGGCTGGACCTCAACTGGAGCGAGGTCGCAAAAAGCAGCGCCGCATTTCTCGTCGCGGCTGCAACGGTGCCCGTGAGCATCTTCCTGTTCTTCGCCGCGAACGGCATTTGGTCGCAGATGCACTATTGCGTTTTCGAACACAACCTCATCCACCATTCGTCCTCGACGCGCAGCTATTTGCATCTGCTCATTTTGCCAGTGGCGTTACCGTTATTGATCTACGGTATGCGCTGGGCTTTCCGGAACCAACCGCGTTCGCCGGAGGCATTTCGCGCATTCTTTTTCTGCTTCGTCGGCTGCGCTTATTTTCTCATCCTGGAAAGTCTTTGGGGCCACATCACACGGCAAGATTTCCTGCCCTTTTATCCGGTGGCTGCGCTGATCACGGTGGCGGGTCTTTGCGCCATTCCGTCATTTCGCCTGGCGAGTCGTGTTCCCCTCCCGGCCTTCGCCGCCATCCTGATGCTGGCCTTTAGTTTGTTGCGGCACCTTCCCCGAACCAACGAAGCCGCGCACGAAGTGAGTCTGATACGCGAAGTTCTCGAAATCACCCGACCAGGCGATTACGTTTTCGACCGCAAAGGCGAAACGGTTTTCCGCCGCCGCGCATTCTATTATGTGCTGGAAGGTTTGACCCGCGAACGGCTCCGCCGCCATCTCCTCGCCGATGACATCGAGCAGCGCTGCATCGAAACACACACCTGCGTGGCCGTGACCGGCGCGCACATCCCGGCGCGCGCCCAGCATTTCATTGACGCAAATTATTTGCGCGGCCCCGGCCGAGTGCGGGTCGCCGGTTATTTTTTGCATCCGTCGCCCGATGAAGAGATGGAATTTAACGTCGCGATTCCCGCCGATTACGTAGTGATCGCACCCGAGGGAAATGTGAACGGTCTGCTCGATGGCACACCGTACGAGCAAGCGCGTTTCCTGGCCGCGGGCAAACATCGTTTCCGCCTAACGAGTCCAGCACAACGCCTCGCGATCGTTTGGGCGCCGGCGGTCGAGCGGAATTTTTCACCTTTTTCCCGGCACAATGAACAGCCGGATGTTCGTAGCTAACGAGTGCTTGTTCGCCGATAAAGCGCGAAGGTGTCGTACTCTCGCACGAGGGTGAAGTCGCGCGCGACAACTTGCAGCGGCGCATCCGGTCCGTTTTCGCGTGAAGCATTTTCTTCCCTAAAATATTCATCCCAAACACTGTTGAGCACGAGCCAGTCGGCCTGTTCGAGATCACTCGTTAGGCGTGAACCAACCGCGTTCATAGAAAAGTGATTCATCTCGAGAAAGTAGCTCGCGTGATGGAGCTTCGGCATGAGGTGGTAAATAAAAGTGTCGCAGTACGGAGCGCGGCGCAGATCAGCCGGTCCGATGAAAAGAGTTTCGCCAGGCTTGGAAATTTCATCCAATTCCTGGAGCAGTTCGCGCGCGGCCGCCGCTGCCTTCGGAGGTTGGAGGAGGAAGGCGCGGCCATTTTTCTCTACCAAGAACGAGCTGCGCGCACTTTGGAACGGTTCGCACAAAGCGAGCAGAGTCTCGACCCGAACTCGATACATGCTGCAGAACAGAAAAGCGGCGCAGAAAACGGAAAGCCCGGCCGCGACAGAGGGCCGCAGCGGACGAATCGTTTGTGTGAGCAGAACAGCTGACAACGGCAGGAATGGAATCGTCGCGAAAAGCGCGAAAAGTAGATGAACGAAATCGAGGCGGTGATAAGGCTGGTGCGTGATGCCTGCGGCGAACAACGCCGCCGCGAGGAAGGCCAGCGCCGCGTTTTTGTTTTGCTCTCGCCGCACCGCTACAATCGCGGCCGCGATGTTCACGCTCGCCGCCATGAGATGGACGACGAAGAACTGCGCGAGGCGAGCTTCGACGGTGGAAAAGGGAATCTTGTGCGCGGGGCTGGAATAGATCACCGGAACAAAGAAGATGTTGTGCAAGACCGTTCCGACGCCGGCAAAACAGGCGATGGCGAGCAAAGGGGGCAGGGCTGTCGCTCCTGCCACGCCTGCAAGCAGTACGCGCTTTCTCCAGTCGAGATTCCACAGAATCGGTAATACTGCCAGCAGCAGTGCCGGTGCGATATCGATGCGGAAAAGCATCGCGACGCCAGCCAGCAAACCAGCCGCGACACAACGGAACGCTGAGGTGCTTCGAACGAGCAGCGCGATCGCGACTAGCGCGAAGGCCATGGCGCCCCACCAACTGAGCGCTGCGATTCCGCTGCTGATCAGGATAACGCCGGCCAGCAACATGCAGGACGTCGCAATCGCGAGACCCCAACGGCGAGTCAGCGCGAAGATCGCCAGAACGCAGGCGAGGCGATAGGCCAGGCCAACGCTGCGTTCCACATCCATGTGCGTGCCGAAGAGAGCGTAAACGCCGGCAAGGAAATACCAGTTGCCCGGGCTATAAACTGATTCGAAATCGCGATACGGAATTTCTCCATGTTGAATCAGCTCGGGATAAACGAGCACCATCCCTTCATCCATCGGATCACCGGCTCGGTGATATTGGGACGCGAATGCGAAAAGCAGGACGGCCAGACAGACGGCGGGGACGAGAAGCGAACGAGGAGACCGCAAGGAGAACGCATCCTCGGCGTTTTCTCGACGCGGGCAAAGATCAATTTTGCCTAACGAGTCTTGCGCCTCGCTCCGCGCCGTGCTCGATCTTTAACCAGCTGCCGCACACTCGCTGTTCTTGCAAAGCGAGCCGAGTTCCGCCTGCAATTTTTGCTGGCGCTCGTTCAGGTCTTTCAAGCGCAGCTGCCAGCGATGCAGTTGGATGCTGTGCTGGTTGATGTAGCTCGTGATCTCGGTGCGCTGCGATTCATTTTCTTTTAGCTGATGCTGTAATTCGGAGATGCGGACGGCATTCGCGGCCGCGCTGGTTAGTTCGGAATTCGGAACGGTCGTCGATTTTCCACAACGCTGACATTGCAGCGCCACGCCGGCCGCCGCGGCATCAACCACATACGGCGTCGCGCAATGCGCGCATGCGAAGACGATGTCGGTCGTGCCGGTGTTTTCCATCTACTAGTGTTTAAGCAGAAGACATACCGATAGAATCGCTTCCCCCGGTTGACGTTATCGGCCGCGCAAGTGTGGTGTGACAGGAAAGCCCGCCGCCCGGCCGAGATCTGTGACATGGTGTCGCAATTTCCTGAGGCGGACTAATCTAAAATAACTCACTAGTATCTGATTTATAGCGACTTGTGCGAATGGCAAGACCCGGAACGACGATTGCTAAAGGATAGGCTCGATCGCATCTCGCGATCGACGAAAGGAATATAATTTATGGCAAAAGTTTTGGGTATCGATTTGGGGACCACGAACTCCTGCATGTCTGTCATGGAGGGTGGCGACCCGGTAGTTTTGGAAAATAGCGAAGGCGCGCGGACAACGCCGTCGATCGTGGCTTTCTCGAAGAATGGCGAACGGCTCGTCGGTCAGGCGGCCAAGCGCCAGGCGGTGACCAATCCCGCCAACACAGTTTTCTCCATCAAGCGTTTCATGGGACGCAAGTTCGATGAAGTGCGCGAAGAAGAGCATCGCGTGCCTTACAAAATCGTGAAGGCGGCCAACGGCGACGCGCACGTGCAGGTGGAAGTGAATGGCGAGAAGAAGACCTTCAGCCCGCCGGAAGTCTCGGCGATGATTCTAGCTAAGCTTAAGGCCGACGCAGAAGCTAAGCTAGGCGAGAAGATAACTCAGGCCGTTATTACTGTGCCTGCTTACTTCAATGACTCACAGCGTAATGCTACTAAGGACGCAGGTAAGATCGCAGGTCTCGAAGTTCTCCGCATTATCAATGAACCTACTGCTGCTTCACTAGCGTACGGCCTGGACAAGAAGAAGGACGAAAAGATCGCTGTCTACGACTTAGGCGGCGGAACGTTCGATATCTCGGTCCTCGAAATAGGCGATGGAGTTTTTGAAGTTAAGGCTACTAACGGTGATACACATCTGGGTGGCGATGACTGGGATAACATGATCATGGATTGGATCATGGCTGAGTTTAAGAAGGAATCAGGCATCGACCTAAAGAACCAACCGGATGCCGTCCAGCGCATCAAAGAAGAAGCCGAAAAGGCGAAGATCGCGCTGAGTAGCTCGCAGGAGTATGAAATTAACCTGCCGTTTGTTACGGCGGATGCGAGCGGGCCTAAGCACATCCAGAAGAAGCTGACGCGTTCCAAGCTTGAGCAACTAACTGACTCACTTTTCCAGCGCACGATCAAGCCAGTTAAGGATTGTTTAGCTGACGCTAAGCTCTCCGAAAAGGACGTGAACGAGCTCGTACTCGTTGGCGGTATGACTCGTATGCCGAAGGTTATCGAGACCGCGCGCACCTTGATCGGTAAAGAGCCGCACAAAGGTGTGAACCCGGACGAAGTTGTAGCTATCGGCGCTGCGATCCAGGGCGGTGTCTTGAAGGGCGACGTGAAAGACGTGCTTCTTCTCGACGTTACTCCGCTAACTCTGGCTATCGAAACCGCCGGTGGAGTAGCTACGCCAATGATCCCGCGTAACACTACGATACCTACTCGCAAGTCGCAGATCTTTTCGACCTACAGCGACAACCAGCCGGGAGTAGAAATCAAAGTGTTACAAGGCGAGCGACCGCTGAGCCGCGATAACAAGAATCTCGGCACGTTCCACCTCGACGGCATCCCGCCGGCCCCGCGCGGCACGCCGCAGATCGAAGTTACTTTTGACATCGATGCCAACGGCATTCTGCACGTTTCCGCCAAAGACCTAGGCACCGGCAAGGAGCAAAAAATCTCCATTACCGGCAGCTCAGGCTTGAGCAAGGAAGAAGTCGAGAAGATGCAGCGCGACGCGGAAACGCACGCCGAAGAGGACAAGAAGGCGAAGGAAGCTATCGAGATCAAGAACAACGCCGACACTTTGGCCTACCAGAGCGAGAAGCAGTTGAAAGATCTGGGTGATAAGGTTCCCGAGGAAAAGCGCAAGCAAGTCGAGGACGCCATCAAAGCGGTGCGTGCTGCCATCGAGGCCAACGACACCGATGCTATGAAAAAGACCTACGACGCTTTGCAGAACAAATTCCAGGAAATCAGCGCCGACCTTTACAAACAGGCATCTGCGAGTACAGGTGCTTCCACCGGAAACCCGGCGGGCGACGCCTTCACTGGAGCCGGGGGCCGACCCCAAGCCGAACCGCAAGAGGGCGGTGCGCGCAAAGATCAGGGCGACGTAGTCGACGCGGAGTTTGAAGTTGTCGACGAGGACAAGAAGTAAGCAGCAGTTTTAACAACAATTTGTCGGCAGCTTTTGGGTCAACCCCCGAGGAGCTGCCGACATTAACCAAAAGACAAGAAGGAGTAACTAACACATGGCTATTGATGTAAGACCACTCGGAGATCGCGTGCTTGTGCAAGCGATCGAAGAGAAGGAAGTAAAAAAAGGCGGAATCATTATTCCCGATACCGCTAAAGAAAAACCACAAGAGGGCAAAGTAGTCGCTCTTGGCACCGGCAAAATCGATGACAACGGCAAGAAGGTCGAGTTCACCGTAAAGAAGGGTGACAAAGTGCTGATCTCGAAATACGGCGGCACGGAAATTAAAGTGGACGGTGAGTCCTACTTGATCATGCGCGAGGACGATATCCTCGGCATCATTGGTTAATCGTAACTCTAACCTAGAAACCTACACTAAGACTTATGGCAGCTAAACAACTACAATTCGATGAGAATGCGCGGCATGCGCTTCTCCGCGGCATCGAGAAACTCTCGCGTGCTGTGAAAGCGACCCTCGGACCGAGTGGTCGTAACGTCATCCTCGACAAGAAATTCGGCAGCCCGACCATCACCAAAGACGGTGTGACCGTGGCCAAGGAAATCGAGCTCGAAGATCCTTATGAAAACATGGGCGCCCAGCTCGTGCGCGAAGTCGCTAGTAAGACTTCCGACATTGCTGGCGACGGCACCACCACTGCGACTGTCCTCGCTGAGTCCATCTACAAAGAAGGTCTCCGCAACGTCACGGCCGGAGCTAACCCGACTTCATTGCAGCGCGGCATCAACAAGGCTGTGGAAGCTATTGTTGCTGAGCTAGGCAAGATCTCGAAGAAGGTCAGCGACCGTAACGAAATCGCGCAGGTCGCGACCGTCTCCGCTAACTGGGATACGACCATCGGCCAGATCATTGCTGACGCGATGGATAAGGTCGGCAAAGACGGAACGATTACGGTAGAAGAAGCTAAGTCGATCGAAACCAGCCTTGACGTCGTCGAAGGTATGCAGTTCGACAAGGGATACCTCTCTCCTTACTTCGTCACCAATGCCGAAGCGATGGAAGCTATCCTCGAAAATCCTTACATCCTCATTCACGAGAAGAAGATCTCGAGCTTGAAGGACATGCTGCCGCTGCTTGAGAAAGTAGCTAAGGCTGGTCGTCCGCTTCTCATCATTGCGGAAGATGTGGAAGGTGAAGCTCTCGCGACCCTAGTCGTGAACAAGCTCCGCGGCACGTTGCAGGTTTGCGCAGTTAAGGCTCCGGGATTCGGCGATCGTCGTAAGGCGATGCTGGAAGACCTCGCGGTCCTAACCGGCGGTCAGTGCATCACGGAAGATCTCGGGATTAAGCTCGAGAACGTGAAGCTGGAAGACCTAGGTCGCACCAAACGTGTCACAATCGACAAGGAAAACACCACGATCGTGGAAGGCGAAGGCAAGCAGAACGACATCAAAGGCCGCGTTTCGCAGATTCGTCGTCAGATCGAAGAGACTACCTCCGATTACGATCGCGAGAAGCTCCAGGAACGCCTAGCGAAACTCGCGGGCGGTGTCGCCGTTATCAACGTCGGCGCAGCTACCGAAACCGAGATGAAAGAGAAGAAGGCGCGCGTGGAAGACGCGTTGCATGCTACTCGTGCGGCAGTTGAAGAAGGTATCGTCCCTGGTGGCGGTGTCGCTTTGATCCGCGCGCAGAAAGCGCTCGATAACTTGAAGCTTGAAGGCGACGAAGCAGTCGGCATGGCGATTATTCGCCGCGCGATTGAAGAGCCGCTCCGCACCCTCGCTGATAATGCGGGCCAGGAAGGCGCGCTCATCGTGCAGGAAGTGAAGAAGCGTAAAGGTAACGAAGGTTACAACGTCGCGACCGACAAGTATGAAGACCTGGTCAAAGCCGGCGTCGTCGATCCGACCAAAGTAACTCGCAGCGCGTTACAAAACGCCGCTTCGATCTCCGGCCTCTTGCTCACCACTGAAGCAATCATCACCGAATCTCCTGAGAAGGAGAAGGGCGGTGGCGGTATGCCTGGTGGCGGCGGCGGCATGGGTGGAATGGGCGGCATGGGCGGCATGGACTACTAAGTCCAGCGCTTACTCGCTAACTACAAACTCAACAACAGCCGGGCTCCGAAAGGGGCCCGGCTGTTTTGTTTTGAGTTAATCTACTTCGAGAATACAACGAGTGGCAGACCGAGCGCCCGCGCCTGATCAGAAGGCTCAACTTTCTTCGTGCGTGCGGTTACAAGCAAAGGCCCGAGCAGTTTTTCCTTGAAAACCACTTTTAAGGTCTGTCATAATTTCCCGCAAAGGGCGATCGTAAATGAAATTATTAGCAAAACTGTTCTTCGCCCTGGGTGCTGCTCTGCTTGTAGCCGCAATGCTACTAAGGCCGGAGAAAAACATCCTGTCCGGGAGTAAGCCTGTGTCGAGTGGACAAGAAAAAGAAGAGGCACGGGAGCATAGGCCGGATCAGCCGGACGAAGCGTTAAAGTTCCGCGTCCTACAGTTGCAGGACGAAAAGAAGGAAATCCCTGCCGATGGTTTGTTGAAAGGTAAGGCGCACCTGGAAGTAATGAAGGCGGCGCTGGTCAGCCGAGCGCAAGCGCGCGGGGACGATCCCGATTCAATGACGGTAGCAGGATTACAGCCCGGCGATTGGATTCCGATCGGTCCGAACAACTCAGGCGGACGTATTCGCGCAATCGCCATCGATCCCGGCAACGCGAACAACATCTGGGTGGGAAGCGTAGCCGGGGGCATTTGGCGCACGACCAATGCAGGAACTTCCTGGGCCCCTGTGAATGACTTCATGGCTGATCTCGCGATCTCTTCGCTGGTGATCAATCCGGCGAATCCGAGCGTGATGTATGCCGGGACTGGGGAAGGATTCGCGTTGGCTGGTAACGAAGGGGAACCGATAACTCCCGACGGCCTCCGGGGTCTGGGCGTGTTCAAGTCTACCGATGCTGGATTAACCTGGAACCAACTGGCAAAGACCAATCCAGCCGATGCGACGGTTTGCGGCACTCCTGGCATCAATTGCCCGTGGTCATATGTCTACCGGCTGGCCATCTCACCTAATGGCGCGACCCTACTGGCCGCGACTGGTAATGGGATTTGGCGCTCGACCGATGCCGGAGCGACCTGGACGCAGGGAGCTGGCATTCCGGCGGCACTTAGGGACGTCGATTTTGATCCCACGAATAACCAAAAGGCAATCGCGAGTAATAATGGGGCCGCCGTGTATTCGACCGATGGGGGGCAAAACTGGACCTCCGCCACTTTCGATCAGACCATCGGGGGGCGAGTGGAAGTAGCTTACGCGCCTAGCTCCCCCAACATTGTCTTCGCCTCAGTCAACACCAACGGCGGCGAAATTTACGAGAGCATCAATGGTGGCCAGAGTTACAACCGGGTGCAAACCGGGAGTAAGTTCCTTGGCACCCAGGGTAACTACGACAACATCATCTGGGTTAATCCGCAGGATCCCAATTTCGTCATTGTAGGCGGAGTTGACCTCTGGAAAAGCACGAACGCCGCGAGCGCCAATCCGATCAACCTGACCCAGATCAGCAAGTGGCAGTGTGGCTCGGGGCAGAACGGAGCGTGTGCAAACACATCAGCCCATGCGGACCAGCACATGATCCTGGCGGTACCCGGCTTCAATAATTCGACCAACAAGCGAGTCTACTTCAGCAATGACGGCGGCATTTTCCGCGCCGACGACGTGCAGACCGTCGGCCAGCAGAACGGCTGGACCAATCTCAATAACAATCTCACGATCACACAGTTCTATAGTGGCGCAGTCACTTACGGAAGCACCCTCATCGGCGGGACCCAGGATAACGGCAATCTAAGGAATCCCGCAGATACTACTTTCGATCCGCCTTGGAACTCAGTCGGGTGGAGCACACCTGTCGGCGGCGAGGGCGACGGAGGTTACGTCGCGGCCGACCCCGGAGACGACCACTTCGTCTACGTCGAGTATATCAACCTGGCGATTTCTCGGAGCGTCAATGGTGGATCTACCTTCGGTCAAATCTACTGCAACCCGGGTAACGTCGTGGCCGCGTCGCCCACGCCGGCTCCGCCCCTGGCCGCTGGCCAGTGCACCAGCAACACAGGAATCGCGGATGTAAATAACGGGGCTAACTTCATCGCCCCATTCGTCGTCGACCCGAGTAACCCGGGCACAATGCTGGCTGGCGGAAAGAGTCTCTGGCGCGCGAAAGACGTGAAGACTGCACAGGTCCCTACCTGGGCCGCGATCAAACCGCAGATACTCGATGCCCAACCGACGCCGCAGCCGGTGCCGATCAGCGCGATCGGGGTCGCACCGAATAACCCCGACTTGGTGGTCGTAGGACATAATGGCGGCCAGATTTTCCTAAGCAGTAATGGAACTGCTGCGCCGCCAACCTGGAGTGAGATCGACACCGCGTCATTACCTAAGCGCTTTGTTACTCACCTCGCGATCGACGGCACCCGGGTTCCGAATTGGATCTACGTTACCTTCGGCGGATTTAGCGCAGACAATGTTTACGTCACCAAGGACCTCGGCACGAGCTGGACGGACATCACCGGTACCGGAGCGACTGGCCTCCCGGACGTGCCCGTGCGCAGCCTGTGGATTAATAAGAATATTCCTAATTTCCTTTACGTCGGCACAGAGGTCGGCCTGTTTGCTTCCGAAGATGCCGGCACCACCTGGCAGCTTCCACAGGGTGGCCCCGCGAATGTGTCGGTCGAGGCCATCTTCCAATGGCTGCGTCACATTGTAGCAGCGACACATGGGCGCGGAATGTATATCGCCGGAAACAGCAGTAGCGTGGTGCCGCCGGGAGCCTATACATGGAATTCCGCGAACCTTTCCAATAGCTGGATGAATTCGTCTCATTGGGCCGGGAACCCAGGTCACTTTCCCGGCGTCGATAATAACTCAATCTCGGCCGGAGACGGCGCGACCGATGATCTCGTCTCAATCGGTGGGCTCTCCGCCAGTGTCAGTTCCATCGGCATCTACATGGATCCCGCAGCCCAGACTGGGATTAACAATGACACCGGCGCCAACGGCGCGATAACTCTCGGCGCGATCCAGATTCAGTCGTCTTTGAATAAGATTTTAAGCATCTACAAGAGTACTTCGGCTTTCGGGACCATGACCCTCACCGGACGGACCGTGAATGGAATCGACAATACCATTATGGCCAACGATAGCGCGCAGCGCTTTGACTTCGGTCAGGGCGGCCCCGGTGGAGCTCTTGGCCTGGCGCTAGGAAATCCAATCAATAATGTGATTCAGGTCAACGGTTCCGGCGCGATAACTATCAACACCGATGTTACTGGCCCGGGGCGACAGCTGGAGAAAACCGGGCCCGGCACATTGCAGTTTAACGGGCCTAGCTCTCATGATGGCGGCACCGTCCTGACTGGTGGGACAATAACCTTTGCGTCCTCGGGTAGCGCTATCGGTTCCACCACGGCACCGCTCACGATCAATGGCGGAACTTTCGATATGACCGGAACCGACCAAACTATTGGCGCCCTCAACGGCACTGGCGGAACGATTGCAAATAACAGCACCAATTCTAACACCGGAGTCCTAACGGTCGGGAATGGAGGGGCGAGTGGATCCTACGGCGGCGTGATTACGGATCATACCTCGGGCAATCAGCAGGTAGTGTTAGTCAAGGTAGGAGCAGGCACCCAGATGCTAAGTGGAAGCAATACTCAAACTGCCGGGACAACGGTGAACGGCGGCAGTCTGCTGGTTTACAATGCGATCGGGTCAGGCACGGGGACCAATATCGTCTTTATCCCCTCTCAGGTCGGCGCGACTTTCGGCGGCGGAACAACTGACGGAAGCGGCGGAATCAGTGGTGCGCTGCGCGATAACGGACTCTATAATGGTTCCGCTCCCAACAGTATAGCGCCCAGCTCAGCTACCGGAGATGCCGGCATCCTGCACGTGGGATCATTGGACTCCGGGGGCTTTTTGAACATCGACATCGGAGGCGTGACTGCAGGGACGTCTTACGATCGGCTCGCCGTCGCAGGTTCGGTCAGCTTCTACGGAGCGATCCGCGTAAAATTCCTAAACAATTTCCAAAATAGCATTCAGCCGGCGGATGTTTTCGACATCTTCACTACCGTCACGGGAACGATCTCCCCGTACTTCGGCAATCTGAATAACGGACGCCTTTATGTCTTTGGGACCCAGGGATCGTTTGCGGTCCAGGTAATTAATAACGGGAAGGCTATGCGTCTGAACGATTTTCAACGTGGCTCGGTTACCTTTGATTCCTGGGCCAGCGCGCACAATCTCTCCGGCGCCGATGCCACGCCCACGGCCGATCCAGACGGCGATGGCTTATCGAACCTGGCCGAGTATGCCTTTGGTCGCGATCCGAACGCCGCCGAGAGCGGTGCCCTGACCCAGACGCAAATTGTTACCGACGCCGGAATTAAATACCTCGGACTCACCTATGCGCGTCCCACCGGCGCGAATGCCGCCACCGGCATTACTTACACCCCCAGAGCGAACGACAGATCTCTTCACCCCGGGTTCGTGGTCGAGTGCTGACGTCGTTGTGCAAAGTGTCGTGCCAGGTCCCGGAGCGCTCGAGACAGTTACTGTCCGCTCGACGCATCCGCTTTCATCCCTCACGAAAGAGCTTCTACACGTCTCGGTAAGTAAACCGTAGAAGCGCAAAGGCAACGAAGGTTACAACGTCGCCGACAATTACGAAGATAAAAGCCGGCGTCGTCGATCCGACTGAGGTAGCTCGGAGCGCGCGTTACAAAGCGCCTCTTCTCCGGCTTCTTGCTCACCGCCGAAGCAGTCATCACCGAAACCCCTGAAACGAAAAAGGCCGTAGAATGGGCGGTATGGACTACTAAGTCCGACCAACTACTCGTTAGCTAAACTTAACAACAGCCGGGGTTCCGAAAGGGGTCCGGCTGTTTTGCTGTGCAATGCCAATGCTGTGAGTAGCCTCCCCTCGCCAAAGATTGCCGCACGCTGGCTTGATAAGATGCCCAAGTTTACGAAGGATGGCCTAGCTATTGTTGGAAAGTAATCGCCGATTGATTAGGGCAAGTATGAGTCTCGGTCGTCGAGTTGTCGTTGGCACTGCTATGTAACGTCCAGCACTCGCCCAGGGTGGAGCAGTAACAAATCTCGACCGAGATGCGGTAGCGGTCCTTGTTCAGCTGAGCGCCAAGCGCTCCGGATTTTTCCACGGTAATTAGACTACCTTCCTCATCGTGCGGGACGAACACTTCCATCGATTCGTTCGCGGAAACGATATGGCCGCTTATCGTGCTTTGGGCAAAGTTATGTTTGCCCGGGCCCAGGAGCATCTGCATTGCCTCGGACCAGTTGCGCACCGGGTGGCCATCTACCTTAACTACCACGTGACGAATAATAGCAGGGCCGACACCCTTGTTATCCAGGTTAAGTTTGATGTAGGGCGCGTTGCTGGAGTCGTATTGCAGGATTGGCCAGACTGCGGCGCGAACCTGCTGGCGCTGCACATAGGCGGTGTAGCCGGAGACGAAGAGCGCGGAAACCCCTACGAGCGTAGCGATGATGGTTTCGTATCGGCTGATGTGCGCTCCGTCCTCTCTTGGCACGGAGTGGATGCTAGTTCTGCTTTGTTAGATGCCAAGCTATTCGTCGCCAAACCTTCGTCGCGGCGTCAGACGTATTACGGACGAATTCGGACTTTCGGCTTCTTGCCCTGCTTCATTTCTTTGAGCTTGATGCAAACAACCGTGAGCCAGGTGATATCGAACGCATTGCCGAGAGGCTCCTCATCCTGATCCGACTGGTTCATGCTGCTGTAGGTCTCGTCGATACCCACCGCCCAAATTTCTTCGCCGGCCTGCTTAAGCGCGACGACAACGTCGCCGCCGTCCATGCCCTTGGCTAGCTCTTGGAACAAGTCCCAAAGTTTATTACGAAATGGAGAAACAACATCCCGATTCGTCTTCCTGGATTTTTTCACGGTGTCAGCTTCGCTTCTTGGACATAACTTTCAACTCGCAGCGCGTTACAAAACGCGCTGCGATCTCCTCTACGAAGACCTACTCAATCGCTTTAGCTAGCGACTCCGGCATTCCACCCGTGACACGATCAGCTTAGCGAGTTCCGGTCTCGATTTCATCGCACTTCTGCGATTAGTGGGAGGGAATTTAGCTTGTCACGAAGAGTGCATCCCGATACAGCGGGAGCCGCCGGTTAATTTCTTTAACGGAAGGTCCACCATGAAAGCAAATGTCGCTGCTCTTCTCGTCTCCGTCCTCGCTTTTGCTCAAGCTAAGGCTGAGCTGAGTTTTAGCGTTGTCGATTTAGGCACGCTTGGTGGAACTTCTAGCTCGGCCAGCGCGGTTGCCGGAGCGGGCCAAAACGCAGCCGGAATGGTGGTGGGCTCTTCGACCGCGAGCGATAACTCGCCGCGTGCTTTCCTTTACTCGAATGGTCAGATGCATGATCTCAACACGCTGTGCGATTTATCGACGAGCGACTTTAAGGTTCTAACGGCAGCCTCCTCTATTACCGATTCCTGCCTTATTATCGGCGCGGGGATTACGACGAAAGGCGAGACGCACGCTTTCTTACTCAAGCCGCTCCCGATCGATGGCGGCACATGGTCGTACAATTGTTGTCAGTGGGTCTGGATACAAGAAGGTGGCGGTTGGTGGTGGGAAACGAATTGCGGTTGTTATAACTGGCATGGTCCTCCGGGAGATCATCCGCCGTGTCCGCCTAATCCACCGAATTGCTGGAGATGGCCGTTGCCTCCATGCGGACACAACCCTCCTCCTCCGTGCTGGGTCTGTCTTGACGGAAAAGTCGTGCAAGTTTCCGAGGCAGAGGCGCGGTCCAGAGGTGTGGAATGTTATCGTTCGCCGGAAGAAGCCAAGAGGAACTGTGGGCAGAGAGATTGCTGGTACTGCGTCGATGGCCAAGTTGTTAAGTTAACTGAGGCAGAGGCCCGAGAGAAAGGTGTTAGGTGCTACCCTTCAGCGGAAGAAGCTCGGCGTCACTGTGGCGAGAAGTTCTGTTGGGTCTGTCTTGGTGGAAAGGTAGTCCAGATCCCCGAGGCGGAAGCTAAGGCGAAAGAGATTCAATGCTACGCTTCCAGAGAAGAAGCTCTCAGGTCATGCGAAGGGACATGGTGGTGCTGCATCGATGGGCGCGTTATCCAGTCGACTGAAGCAGAGTGTCGGCAAAGAGGTGGCCAGGCTTACCGCTCGGAGGAAGAAGCCCGGCGGCGTTGTGGCGAAAGAATTTGCTGGGTCTGTATCGACGGAAGGGTAATCCAGATCCCCGAGGAGGAGGCTCGGGCGCGACAAGTTCAATGTTATGGTTCCAGAGAAGAAGCACTGAGGCATTGCGAAGGAGGAGGCTGGTGGTGCTGCGTCGATGGGCGGGTTACTCAGTCCATTGAAGCGGAGTGTCGCCAAAGAGGCGGTCAGGCCTATCGCTCGGAGGAAGAAGCCCGACAGCATTGTGGAGGAAAACTATGCTGGGTCTGCCTTGATGGAAGAGTAGCTCAGATCCCCGAGGCGCAAGCCCGGCAGCGGCAAATTCCGTGTTACGGTTCTAGAGAAGAAGCTCTCAGGCATTGCAAGGAAAAGATCTGCTTTGGCTGCGTAGATGGACGGGTCATCCAGTTGACCGAGGCCGATGCAAAGGAGCGAGGCATCCAATGCTACAGTTCGAGAAAAGAGGCGCTTAGGCATTGTCGCGGACCAGAGCCAACGCCGCGGCCGCGATTCACTCCGCCTACAGGCAGTCCGAATTTGCTTTCCCCTAATGACAACGGTCCAGGGCCGCGACCCACGCCCCGGAGCACGCCGCGTCGTATTAAAGGCAAGCCTTCTCCAACACCAACACCGACACCGCCACAAATAAGGTAACAGGCGTTAGCCTTTCTCTCGAATGACGCGCGTTCCGAGCCCGCAATCTACCGCTGCGAGTCTTTTCAAAATTTGGCTGGAAAGATTTGCCGATTTCTGACCTGCTGCTGTGTAACGCAAAGACTTTGATCCTATGAAATATTCCTACCGCATTTTCTTCATCGTTGCAGGGATTACAGCGACGGCAGCGATCACAGCGCTGGCCGTCAATAACGGAAACGACCCCACCTGGTGGGACAAGTATACTTACCTGGCGAAGAATGGTGCCCTGGCGGACAGCATCAGCACCACGTCTGCGACTTACGGCGCCAACGTCGATGTCTCGAATGAGTGTGGCCCACAGAGCGAGACCTTCATCACGCTAAACACTCGCAATTCAAAGATGCTGGCGGGCGGTTCGAATGAGATTTTCAGACTGCCGATGCGCGGTTACTACTCGAACAACGGAGGTCAGAACTGGGGTGGCGTCGATTTGCCGCTGCCGCCGACACAGGGAACTAACAGCATCAACTTCGGTTCCGATCCAACACTAACATTCGATACTCGTGGCAATGTATTCTACGGGTATATCGTCGTCTTTTTCGGCAACGGCTCGGGCGTTAATGGCTCGGAGATGGCGGTCGCGCGTTCCAAGGACGGTGGTAAGACCTATCCGTCCGTCACCTTCTTTAGTTACGAAGGCGGATCGAATCACTTCAATGATAAGCCGATGATTACGGCCGATACGAACCTAGCAAGTCCTTATCGCGATAACCTCTACATCGCGTGGGACGCGGCGTCGGGTGGCTCCCTCGGCGGCGGTTTGCGCCTTGCCCGATCGACCGACAGTGGCGGAACATTTACTACTATACGCATCGACGATCCGAAAGGCCCGGGCCATGGCATCGGTGCCTCTCCAAGTGTGGGACCTAATGGCGAAGTCTATGTGGCGTGGAACGATTACGCTGCGAACGCCATTGTCTTTAATCGATCGTTCGATGGTGGTGGGACCTTTGAAACGCCGTTGACTATCTCCGGGAAGACCATCCCGTTTGATTACGCTGTTCCGGCCGAATCGTTTCGCGGCGCGCTGGTTTATCCCGCGCTCGATGTAGATCGTTCTACCGGCCCGCACCGCGGCCGACTCTACGCTTCATGGATGGATCTCACTTCGTCGGGAACGACTGACATCTTCCTTTCCTACTCTGACGATCGCGGCTCTACGTGGACACGTCCTGCTCCGGTAACAGATCGTCTGTCGTTCAAGGTGGACCGTTTCAACCATTGGATGTCGGTCGATCCGGTAAACGGTAACGTGACCGTTTCGTTCTACGACACACGAAACGACCGGACTGGGTTTCGCTACATGACAGACACTTATCTCGCGGTCTCAAAAGACGGCGGGCAAACATGGTCCGCGCCGGACGCGCGTGTGAGCACGGCGAGCTCGAACGAACATGATTGCGGCGGGGTGTATCCGTGCACCGGCATTAACTACGGAAACCAGCAGGGCGATTACGAAGGAGTTGTTTCCTTCAATGGTTTCTCCTACCCGATCTGGACTGATAGCCGCCGCCAGCTCGACCCTATCGCGGGCTGCAGTCGGAATTTGGGAATGGAAGAAGTTTTCACCGCGAAGCTAGCCATCCCGTAGTTCGGTTACTAGCTCGTGGTTAGCGCCGCGCGCTCGTCGGTTACGGAGACTCCGCTTTTCTCGAGGAAGTAATCGTAGCCGCCGGGGTAAGGGGTAACGGTGCCGGCGTTTACGTGCAGGACCTTGGTCGCGAGTTTGCGGATGAAATGCACGTCGTGCGAGATGAAGACGAGCGTGCTTCGTAGACGCCGAGCGCGAGGATAAGTGACTCGACCGCGTGGATGTCGAGGTGGGTAGTCGGCTCGTCCATCAAGAGCAGGTTCGGGGGATCGACCAGGAACTTAATCAAAAGGCAAAGGGCAAAGGGGTCAGTCCTCACTTTTGACACAAAATCAGGCCACCTGGCTAATTGTTGCCAAGAGCTTGCTTGTTGCGGTTCGGAGATTCTGCTGATTGCACTCGCGGCAATCGATATAGTTCAGCATCCGCATATAGGTCGGCAACTTGGCAGATGCCCAGTAGATAGGAAAAATAATATTGGCGGATTCGTCGCGACCTCTCGCCCACGCGATATTGAACTCCTCCTGACAGACCTTTGAGTGGACGTAATCTGGAGAATAAAGAGCTACAAGGCGTCGGCAGGAATCGAGAGCGTCGAAAATCTTTTGCTGCCACGCCGCGCCAATGTCAATCGACAGAGTATCGAAAAACACTGTCACCTTGTTTTTTTGTAGTTCCGCCAGAATCGTGTCCGCGGCTACCTTGTCCTTGTGGCAATAGCTCAGAAAAACTTGGTGCTCTGCGTGGTTGCTCAGGGATGACTGGTGCGAAGTAGAGGCCGTGAGCGATTTGTGTCGCGCCTTAATCGCGGCAAACACTTTAGTCCCTAGCTCTGCACTCCGATCACTGAACGAAACAATCTTAATAACTTCCACCGGCAGTCCAACGCTGAGCCAACGGTGGGCAGCCTCAATTAGAGGGGGTAGCATCAGCGAAACCGGATAGGTTTGATCGCCCGCCGCGACAAGAGGGATTGCAACGCTCCGAATTTCTTTTTCAGCCACGCAAGGCGTAAGCGCACGAAAAATGTCGCCAACCACTTCGGGGGGGCGGCCGCGCGCTGCCGGCTCAAAGCATAAGATGCGTTTGAACCGGAGGCCAGGGTAAAACTCAGTAATTTCACTCGAAAGCCAACATGAACACGTAGACCGCAGGTCGATCTCTTTAGAGAGAGCGAGGTCAGAGACAGAGAGGCCCTTTTGATGAAGGGCACCAATCAAAGAAGTGGCTGTAGGAAGATAATCGTTCGGAAATGCGGAGACTACGAGCACGTCCACTTCGTGTTTGGGTGGGATTTGCGATAGATCGCCTTGAAGGAACTCGATTCGGCTTTCAGATCGTCGCGAGGCAACTTTTAGTTCATCAATTAGCCGCATAACTGCTTCTCTTGGGGGCTTAAAGTAGTCAGAACTTGCAATCGTCAACTCTTCGGATGTTGCTCTCCTACCTCGTCGGGCTTCGCTGTTCGCGGAAGTAATCGCTGAGACTCTTGGCAAGATTGGCGAAATCGGAGGGGATCATGATGACAGTAGTGCTGTTATTTTCCGCGCCTACCTCTGTGACCATCTGCATTCGGCGCAGCTCTAAGGCTGCGGGATTACCAGCTATGTTTTCCGATGCTTGCTTTAACTTCACCGATGCTTCCAGTTCGGCGTCAGCCGACATAACGCCCGAGCCGGAAATAACTCCGCGCTCATACTCCCGGGTGATGCGGAGACCGATGAGGATAATGAAGACCACCGCAGCCACGACAATTTCCCAAGTCGAAAAGTTCATGAGACGGTTATAACGGATGCGTGGCAGCGGCGACGATGCGATTTTTCGAGCAAGCATGTTTAGTCCGTCTTCAACGCCAGATGATTTGGAAGGTGATACGGTGGTAAGGGGTCAGCCCGAGAATTGTGCTCCTTGCTTTAGCGCAAGTGATGCTCCTTTCGATGGCCACGAACGAAGTTAAAGCGCGATTCTCAGACTGACCCTGCATCCTTCCCTCCGGCGAAGAATCGGGCAAGGTGGAGGTTCATGGCCAAAGCCTCCAAAACGCCGAGAGCGAAGAAACGGAAAATAACGCGGGGCTGGAAGTGGGGGCTGCTGGTCCTGGCGGCGCTGCTCCTGCTCCCGGCGCTACAAGTGGCGGTGATGCGATTTGTTAACCCGCCGCGGACGCTTCCGATGTTACTCGAACACGGCGGCCAGATGTTCTCAAGCGGACCGAAGGCGCCGTTGCGGTATCGCTGGATCGATCTGGAGCAGATGCCGGAGATGTTCCTGAAGCATCTCTGGATTTCGGAGGATCAGCGGTTCTTCCAGCACGATGGCTTTGACTGGAAGGAGATGGATCTGGCGATGAAGAAAGCGGAGCGAACCGGTAAGCCGGTGCGGGGCGCATCGACGATCACGAATCAATGTGCGCGCTCGATTTTTCTCTGGCAGGGGCGGTCATGGATCCGGAAAGGTCTGGAATCCTACTACACGCTCTGGATGGAAGCGCTGCTGCCGAAGCGGCGCATTCTGGAGCTGTATGCAAACGTGATCGAGATGGGACGCGGGATCTATGGGGTGGAAGCGGCGGCGCAGCATTACTACGGAGTGAGCGCGCGCGGCCTAACGAGGGAGCAATCGGCCATGCTGGCGGCGGTGCTTCCGAATCCGAAAGGCTGGAATCCGGCGCAACCGATCCCGGCGCTGCGTCAGCGGCAGCGGCGAATTCTGCGGCGTGAGCAGGAGGCGCGTTTTCCGATGACTCTGTTGAGGTGAGAGGAATGTTGCGAATCGGGGTTAGAGCTTACTATCGAAACAAAGGCGCAAAGAATGGTCCGGATTCAGGCGTGGCCCAAGTAGGAACCGGCAATGATCTGGTCATCTCGATTCCTTACGATCCGATCGTGCCTCGCCGCCTTTACCGGCTGGCGCTAGATTGAAATCGGTGCACTTACCTAAAGTCGATCTTCTGCTGCCGCGAGAAACAACTCGTTAGGTCGGCTTCGAGTCTTTCTCAGGGGCGAAGACCTAGCTCGTGGTCAACGCCGCGCGTTCGTCTGTGACTGAGACGCCGCTCTTCTCGAGGAAGTAATCGTAACCACCGGGGTAAGGGGTAACGGTGCCGGCGTTTACGTGCAGGACCTTGGTCGCGAGCTTACGGATGAAATGCACGTCGTGCGAGATGAAGACGAGCGTCCCTTCGTAGACGCCGAGCGCGAGGATGAGTGACTCGACGGCGTGAATGTCGAGGTGCGTGGTCGGCTCGTCCATCAGGAGTAGGTTCGGCGGGTCAACCAGGAACTTAATCAGGTTCAATCGGCTCTTCTCGCCGCCACTTAGGATGCCGGTCTTTTTGTAGATGTCGTCTTTGCGGAAGAGAAAGGAACCGAGGATGCCACGGGCTTCGTTCTCCGCGAGGGTAGGTGCGGCGTCCATCACTTCCTGAAGCACGGTCTTGTCAGCGTCGAGGGTATCGGAGCGATGTTGTGAGAAGTAACCGATCTTCGCGGCGTGCCCGAGCTTGCGTTCGCCTTTTTGAAACTCGATCACGCCGGCTAGTATCTTAAGTAAGGTGGATTTGCCGGCGCCATTCGGGCCAACTAACACTGTGCGTTCGCCGCGCTCGATCGTTAGGTCGAGGCCGCGGTAAACCTTATGCTTGCCGTAAGCCTGATGAACTCCTTCGAGTGAGATGGCGCGTTGTCCGCCACGCGGTGGTTGCGGGATGTTGAATCGAAACGGCTTCTTCGGCGGGAGCGGTTTCTCGATTAACTCCATCCGCTCGATCTGCTTCAGCTTGCTCATCGCTTGCGAAGCCTTCGAAGCGACCTGGCGGAAGCGATCGTAGAACTCGCGCAGTCGCGCGATTTCCTTCTGCTGGTTATTGTAAGCGGCTAGCTGCTGCTCGTAGTTAGCTTCGCGTTGGCGCAGGAAGTCTGTGTAGTTACCGGTGTAAGCAACAAGCTTCTGCTCTGCAATATCGTAAACGCCTTCGACTACTTCATCCATGAATTGGCGATCGTGCGAAATGAGAAGCAGCGCGCCGGAGTAGTTCTTTAAGTAATCCTGCAACCAGAGGAGCGAGAGTAAGTCGAGATGGTTAGTAGGTTCATCGAGCAAGAGAAGGTCCGGCTCCATGACTAACAACCGCGCCAGATGGGCGCGCATGACCCAGCCGCCGCTCATCTCTTTCGCTTGGCGGTTGAAGTCGGATTCGCGATAGCCGAGTCCCCGCAACATCTTCTTCGCCTTGGCGTCGACTTGCGGATCGCTCAGCGCTTCGTGCTTGGCGTGTGCTTCAAGGTATTCGGCGCTACTGACGTCGCCTGTTTTTTCGAGCGCGTGCAATTGTTTTTCTAGTCCCGCGATTTCGCCGGCACGGCCGGTGGCCACATCCATAACGGTTTCTTCATCGACCGGCTCGCTCTCCTGCGGCAGATAACCAACCATGGTCCACTCATCACGCTCGATCGTTCCAGCGTCAGGCGTGTCTTTTTTCAGGACGAGATTGAAGAGCGTCGATTTTCCTGCGCCGTTCGGGCCGACCAAGGCGATGCGTTCGCCATAGTTAATGGTCAGGCTGGCGTTCTCGAACAAAGTTCGACCGCCGATAGCTTTCCTGAGATCGCGAATAGTGAGCATGACAACGAGCCGCGCCGGATTCGGCGGGCGCGAACACTAATGCCCATAGGTAGACCTCGCAAGGAGAGGGCGAGAATAATCATTACTCTGCTATGTTGTTCCCGCATGTTTGAGATAAAGCCAAAGGAGAAGATGACCGAGCGCGCCCTCCTTATTGGCGCCTACATCGATCCGGCAAAGAAGGTCGACGCGCAGAGTCTGCTCGAGGAACTCGAAGAATTGGTCGATACGCTCGGAATTCCGATCATCGAACGGAAGCTCATCTCGCATCGCGAAAATCACCCGCGTTACCTGATTGGATCGGGCAAGGCGCAGGAGATTGTCGACCTGGCGAAGGCGAACGAATGCGATGTGCTTATCTTCGACAACGAGCTTTCGCCTTCACAGCAGCGGAACTGGGAAGAACTGGCTGGCATCACGGTAGCCGATCGGCAGGAAATCATTCTCGACATCTTCGGCGCTCGTGCGCAAACGCGAGAAGCTCGCATCCAGGTGGATCTCGCGCGCATGCAATACTCCTTACCGCGCCTAACGAGAGCCTGGAGTCACCTGGGCCAGCAAGGTGGCGGAATTGGCGCAAAAGGCGAAGGCGAAAGCCAGCTGGAGCAGGATAAGCGTAAGATCCGGTTACAGATCGACCGGTTGAAGCGCGAGCTGGAGGAAGTGCGCAGCGCGCGAGCTACCCAGCGGAAGGATCGCAAACGCGCGCCGGTGCCGAATGCAGCTATTGTCGGCTATACTAACGTCGGCAAGTCGTCGCTCCTGCGACGGCTGACAGGTGCCGATGTATTCGTGGAGAACAAGTTATTCGCTACCCTTGATACTACTACTCGCAAGATTGCATTACCTAACAAACAACCACTGCTACTTACCGACACCGTGGGTTTCGTGCGCAACCTTCCGCATCAGCTAGTAGAAGCATTCAATGCTACTCTCGAAGAAGCCGCTTTGTCAGACTTCCTTATCCATGTGCTCGACGCCTCCCAGCTAGAGGTAATGGAATTCTATAATACCACCATGCGCGTGTTAGCTGACTTAGGGGCGGACACAAAGCAGATGCTGGTCGTGTTTAACAAGGTAGATAAAGTAGATAACGAGTATGCGCTGCCTGCTTTGCGCCGTCATTTTCCTGACGCGGTCTTTATCTCTGTGCAGACCGGTGTAGGGATGGACGAACTGATCGAGCGTATCTCGGAGTTCGTCGCGCGCGGAACGATGACGGTAGACTTGAGAATCCCCGCGGCGCGTGCTGACTTACTCGCCCGCCTGCATCGAGACGGCACCGTGCAAGACGTCCGCTACGAGCATGATTTCACTCATGTGGCCGCGACAATTCCGACACGCTCCTTAGAGGTTTTCGCGTCGTTTCTAGCTGTCATTACTGATGATCCGCTGCCCGTGGCGCAGCAGCTATAAGTGTAGTTAACAAAAACGCCCCGCGCCTTTCAGCACGGGGCGTTTGAGTTGAATCAGTAAGTCGCTGTTTAGGCCCGAGCTGCTTCAGGAGCCTTGGGCATCGATGAGGTCGTGATGTCTTCGGCGCCGGCAGTCTTGAAGATCTCTTTGGCGCGATCGGTTTCGTCACCATCGTGCGCATGCACGGCGACGAGGTAGCTACCGGACTTAAGCTTGTCCTCGTAACGCTTCGCTTCGAACTCTGGGATGCCCATTCCGATGAGGCCGCCGACGACTCCGCCTGCCGTAGCACCGATAGCGGCACCGCTAAGTGCTGCCATGATAGGACCGGCCGCGATGAACGGGCCGACACCTGGGATAGCTAGAGCTCCGATGCCTGCGAGCAGGCCGAGGACGCCGCCAGTTACTCCGCCAGTGGTTGCGCCAGTCGTAGCACCTTCCGGAGCCTTGGTGGCTTTAACCAGACCGATGTCATGCTTGCCTTCGGTGTCTGGCAAAAGGACAGAAATTTCCGACGCGGCAAAACCGGAAGATTGGAGACGCTCGACGATTTGCTCGGCTTGCGAATGTGACTTGGCGATACAGAAGACTGATGTTTTTGACATAATACTAAGTGGTTTCTTTCGTTTGGTGGTTGAGTTACTTGGATTCTTTGACTTCGAGCTGGTTATCGATTGTGGTCTGGCCAGCTTCTTTCGTGGCGAGCTCTGCGATCTTCATTTTCTCAGCGTCTGTTTTGACCGGCCCGCGCAAAGTTACTTTGCCGTCGGCGGTAATGATCTTGACGTTCTTTGCCGTCATGGTGAGCGATGCGTCGGCGACAATCGCGCGACGGATCGCGGCGGTAATCTTGATATCCTCAGGGCTGTTCGATTGGTCGCCCGAAGTTAGGGTTTCGTTGGATTTATCACGCGCGTTCTTGGCCGTGTTGTCAACTGCCGGCTGGTCGGCTGCGTCCTTGTCTTCCGCGTAAGCGGCGACGGTCAGGGCTGAAATGCAAAGTAAGGATAGTATGGTTCTTTTCATGTTTGTGTGCGCGACCGCGTGGCCGGCACAGTGGAAACGTCGCCTGCGCTCTCGCTGGCTCTTTTTAATTCCAATCAGGCGAAAATAGTTTTCGACCGTCGGGGAACCTAGGTGAATTACCTAGGGTGCATCGGGGTTTAACCCCACTTGTAAACAAGAGCCGTCGGATCAGGCTAGATTATGGAGCGGATGTCGAATGAGGAGGCATACGGAGAGTTAAAGGCGATTTTGAAGATAAAAGGGGTGCGCCCGGCTTTGATTTTCCTGAACGCACTTACCGACCACCGTTTTAGCGCCATCTACCAGTTCGAGAAGGAGACGCTGCGCAATCTTTATTTCTACGATCGCGAAAATCCTGAGGTCGAATCTATCGAAGAGATCCCGGTGACTGCTTCCTACTGCGTCTTTCTGCGTGAGACGGGCGTTTTGTTTCATACCTCGGATGCGTTGCGCGATGAGCGCGTGCGCACTCATCCGAAACGGGAGAAGGTGCTGGCTTACTGTGGCGTGCCTTTGCTGGATACGAAGGGCGCTTTGTTCGGTAGTATCTGTCACTTCGATTTCGAGCCGCGCGTCATACCAGACAAAGATGTCGACCTGATGGAGTCTGTGTCTCATCTGCTCCGCGAAGAACGGTTAATCAGGAACGACTCGCGCGAAGCGGCCTGATTAATTCTCAGTTGCTACACTTTCCTCGAACGCCGTATCACGGCAGTTCGTTAGGTAGACCCGCGGGATGCTCGCTTTTTTTCGGAAGGCAGCTCGCCTAACGAACAGTATTGACTGCTCTGCTCGAAAGGAGAACACTCGGCGGCTCAACTGGAGGAACTGACTATGTTGCACCTCGATACTGGAAATACCGCGTTCACACTCTTGTGCGCGAGTTTAGTGATGTTGATGACGCCGGGGTTGGCTTTCTTTTATGGCGGGTTGGTCGGGCGAAAGAATGTTCTGGCCATCATGATGCAAAGCTTTGTCTCGATGGGCTGGACGACGGTCTTGTGGTGGGCCTTTGGCTTTTCCCTTTGTTTCTCCGGCGATCATAAGAGCGGCACGGATTTCTTTGGCGTGGTCGGCAATTTTGACTGGGCGGGCCTGCGGGGGATCACCCTGGCCACGCCTTCGCCTAACGACACTATTCCGATGCTCGTCTTTTGTGCCTATCAAATGATGTTCGCCATCATTACGCCGGCGCTTATTACCGGTGCCTTCACGAACCGCATCACCTTTAAGGCTTACATGCTCTTTCTGACGTTCTGGTTAATCTTTGTTTACTTCCCGTTTGTTCACATGGTTTGGGGCGGTGGCATTCTCGCGGAATGGGGCGTAAGGGATTTTGCCGGAGGCATCGTCGTGCATAACATCGCTGGCATAGCCGCTCTCGCTTCCATCCTCTTTGTTGGTAAGCGCAAAGTGGTGGATCGTGGGCCTCACAGTATTCCGCTGGTCGCGCTCGGAACGGGCTTACTTTGGTTTGGTTGGTATGGGTTCAATGCCGGCTCGGAGTTTCGCGTGGATTCGACCACGGCGGTCGCCTTCATCAATACCGATCTGGCCGCTTCCTTCGCGGCTATCGCATGGCTCTGTGTGGACTGGCGGGTTTCGAAGAAACCAAAGTTCCTCGGCCTGCTAACCGGTGCAGTCGCAGGTCTCGCCACAGTTACACCCGCGGCCGGATATGTATCTCCGGCCACCGCTGTTATTATAGGTCTGGCGGCCGGCGTGGTTTGTTACTATGCCTGCGCGTTGAAGAACAAGCTCCAGTGGGATGACGCGCTCGATGTCTGGGGCGTGCACGGTGTGGGAGGTTTTCTAGGTATCGTTCTGCTAGGTGTCTTCGCCTCGACGGCCTGGAATCCGGCAGCCAATGGCGGTGTGAACGGATTGCTCGCAGGCGATTCGAGCTTTTTCCTGAAACAGCTCGGCGCGGCACTCTTTTCATCCGTCTGGGCGTTCGTCTTCACTTTGGGAATGTTGTGGTTGATTAATCTCATCACGCCGGTGCGCGTTGCCGATGCCTCTGAAGAACAAGGCCTGGACGAAGCCATCCACGGCGAAACAGCTTACCTAGAAGGGGACGTTGCTGTCGTTCGAACTGGACAGCCGCTTTGATCGCGTGGTCGCGAGCACAAACGTACCTAACGAGACGTCTTTGAGACGAGCGAGTGGATTGAAGCCGATTGTTCTTGCCCTTAGTGCGATAACCCTCATCCGCCTCGTGACGGCGGGCCCGCTCGAAACTGTCTCGCGTCCGCCGGCCCCGCCGTTCAAGGTTTACGGATGGATTGAAGGAGGCGTCACATTCAATCCTGCTCAGCCTGAGGATCGCCAAAATTTCGGACGCTTCTTCGACGACCGCGCAAACGAACTGCTGCTCAACCAGGCCGTCATTACCTTCGAGCGCGCGCTGCCCAGCGCGACGGATCGGATCCAATGGGGATTCAAGCTGCAAGCGATGTTTGGTTCGGATGCGCGATTCATTCATTCGCTGGGGTTGTTTGACAACACCATGCATGAAACCGTCCAACCCGATCTGGTGGAAGCATTCCTGATCTGGCATCTGCCCGTGTTGAGCGCAGGCGGTGTCGACTTGAAGCTGGGCAAGTTCGTTACCCTGGAAGGCGCGGAGACGATCGACCCGCGCACGAACCCCTTCTACTCTCATAGTTACATTTTTAATTTCGGTATCCCCTTCAATCACACCGGCGCGCTTGCCATCTGGCATGCCACGCCAAAGCTGGACCTATACGCCGGCCTAACGAGAGGCGTGAATACAAGCGTGGATGACAACAACGGCTCGCTCGGCTTTCACGGCGGGATAGGACTGAATCTGCTCGAAGGAAAGCTAACCGCGCTAGCTACCACACATATTGGTAAGGAAACGGTAGATGATAACAGGGATAACCGTTATCTTAACGATCTTATTATTACAGCGAAGCTTACGAAGAACTTCACTTCGATAACCGACTTGAATTACATCTACGACGCCGCGGCGGATGCTAGCGGATACGGTATCGCGCAGTATTTTGTCTACACCATCAATGATGTTTTTTCGATAGGCGTGCGCGGCGAAGTCTGGCGCGACGCAGACGGATTCTATGTGGCCTCTTTCGCGGCAAACGACGATGCCCCGGATGGATTGCGCGGCGGCAACGTTACTCTTGATGCGCGCACAGTCGGCGGAGGCAGGACGACCTATGGCGCAGTGACCTTTGGACTTAGCATCAAACCTCCCGTGCCGAAGCCGCTAGCTAGCCTACAGATTCGACCCGAGCTGCGTTTCGATCGCGCCTTGAACGGCACACACCCGTTTAACGACTCATCCGATCAAGATCAATTCACGGCTGGCATTGACGTTATTGTTGGTTTCTAGTGACGCCGCTCGAGATAAGGAATATGCGGCCGGAATGAAAGCCGTGGATACCGCTCCAGCCAGACGTTATTAGTAAGTCGTCGCTGCCATCGCCATCAATATCTCCCATACCTACGGCATCGAAGCCGAAGGTATCGCCGGCAGTCTTACAGGTATAGCTCTTTAGTAACTTCCCCTCTTGGCCCGAGAAGAGTGAAGCTTTGCCGGCTGAGGTGGCGCCGCTGGCTTGTTGCCATGCGCCGACGATGAGGTCCGCATGGCCGTCGTGATCGACGTCGCCAGCTAGCGCGGCGCAGGTGCCGAAGCCTTCCCCGGCGCTTTCGCCGGTTAGCATAAGAAGGCGATGCCCGTTCTTGCCGGAATGGACATAAATGCGGCCCGTGGAAGGACCTTTCGCAGAGTTTTGCCAATCGGAGGCATAAATATCGGGAATGCCATCGCCATCCATGTCTCCTATAATAGAAAGGAACATTCCGCCGAGGGCGCCGGCGGTTTCGTCGCCTTCGATGACGAACTTAGGCTTACTCGAAAGTGCGTCGTAGATATAGACGCGACCTTTATGTTCCGGCCCAGCTTTCGGAGCGCCTGCGACCATGAACATCTGTTTGCCATCGCTATACCCGGCCACCGCGCTGCCGAATCCATCTCCTTCGCCTTCGCCCGTTAGAGTTAGCAGCAGTTTGCCGTCCTTGCCTGAGTAGACGTAGGCATGACCGATGCCTTTGCCAGGCGCGGAGTTAGGCGGAGGCGGCGCACCTATGATAAAATCTGAGTAACCATCGTGATTGACGTCGCCGGCGCCGGCAACGTGTTGACCGAAGGCTTCCGGCTCAGCGCTCTCGGATTTCACGGTTAGGAGGGTGCTGCCATCTTTGCCCGAATAGATGTGCGCGAACCCATGGATAGGTGAGCTCGCTACTACATCCGGAATACCATCGCCGTTCGTATCGCCGGCGCATTCCACACCCAGGCCTAGTTGGTCCTCCTTCTCGCCATTTGCGCGCCAAAGTAGCTTACCCCTGCGACTGGAATAGACGTAGATGGCTCCGGCGTTTTCACCACCGGCAGCATTGTTAGGCGCCGACGTGACAAAATCAGCTATGCCATCACCATCGATGTCGCCTAGCTTGCGCGCGATCCAACCAAACTGATCGTTAGCTCCTTCGCCGTCGAATTCGTGTATGATCTTAACGTCTTCGACAAATGGATTTTTAAAATCTTCGGGTTGCGGAAGGAAGGAGGCAAAACGTGGGTCCGCTTTAACGTTGGCGAAATCGTTATCCTGGGAGAGGCCCGTTAGGTCGGCCTTATGCGTGGCTTTTGCTTTACCTAACCACTGGAAGGCTCCTTCGGTATCGCCTTTCAAGGCTGAGATAGCAGCCAAATTGTAGAGGGGATTGATTAGAGTCGGATCCAGCTCGATAGCTCGGCGATAAGCGGTGATAGCTTCGTCCCACGCCTTCTTCGCTTTGCGGGCATTGCCAAGGTATCTCCAGGCTGCGGCGTTTTTTGGCTCACGCGCGGTAATAGTTTGCAACATCTTCTCCGCCTCGTCAGCGTCACCGGCTTGTAAGAGACTTACTGCGGTTGGAACGCTAACTTCGCCCGAGTTCGCCGCGAACGATCCCAGACAAAGGGTTATAGAAACAGCTCCGATGATCGCGAGTAGCCTACAGCTCATGAAAAGAGGCTAGTTCACGTAAAGAGGCTGACGAGGGTTAATAACCGATCAAACCGGACATCCTGGACAAAGCACAGTGTCAGCGGCGTTAGGACCTTGTATAACTCTGATGGAGAGACTTTTGTTGTTCACAGTCCTGGGGGCAATCGGACTGGCCGCAGTCTCACGCGGGGATGAGAAGCAGAAAGGGAAATCAAAGTAAATCCGCCGAATGATCCGGCGCTGTTCACCAACTCTAGTCATTAGTTTCATTTGCCGCGCTTCGAACGCCTCCGTATCGTTGGAGGCTTTGAGCGATAAAAAGGCAGAGTCATCGGATAACGGCGCGCCGCCGAAAGTAGCGAAACTTCGGCCGGTGCCGCGACACAAGGCCAGGGACACTGGGGCGGTGGTCGTTCGCACGGGCCAAAAGGTTCGATTAGCTGACATCGATCCCGATAGTCGTCCTTCCATTAAGAAAGGAAGCACTGACCGAGCGGTGGAGAAGTTGCGCGAACGTCTACTGGAATTGCAGCAGGTGCTTTATGCCGAACACCGGCGCAGCCTGCTTATTGTCATTCAGGCAATGGATACCGGCGGTAAAGACGGTGTGATCAAAAAAGTTTTCAGCGGGCTGGACCCGAACGGCGTGCACCTGACGAATTTCAAATACCCGTCGGCGGAAGAATGGGACCACGATTTTCTCTGGCGGGTGCATCATGCCGCGCCGCCTAAAGGTGCGATCGGAATTTGGAACCGCTCGCATTACGAAGATGTGCTCGTGCCACGTGTGCATAAACAGATCAGCGATGAGGTCTGGCGCGAGCGCTGCGAAGACATCAATGCCTTCGAACGATTGCTGCATCGCAACGGCGCGACGTTGCTAAAATTCTTCCTGCATATCTCGAAGGATGAGCAAAAGGAGCGGCTGGAAGCGCGCCTGAAAGATCCGACGAAGCTTTGGAAGTTCAATCCAGGCGACTTAAAGGAGCGTGCTAACTGGGACTCCTATCAGGGCGCCTACGAAGCGGTCATCAATAAGTGTTCAACCGATGAAGCTTCGTGGCACATCATCCCGGCGAATCGGAAATGGGCGCGTAATCTCATCATTTTGGAAACGGTCGTGCGAACGTTGGAGAAGATGAACCCGCAATATCCGCCTCCGACCTTTGATCCGAAAAGTATCGTGGTCGAATAAGGCCTGCGCGGGGTGTTTCTTGCATCCAGGGGCGAGTCAGTGGCGGATCACCAGCCACTATGATTAAGAAATATCTGACAGTGGCAGCGTGTAGTCTTGCCTTAGGAGCGGCGGCAGTTTTCGCCGCGGAGAATCCTATGGTGGGCGGCGCGCCTATGATGGCGAACAAGAATATCGTCGAGAACGCGAGCAAATCGAAAGATCACACCACGCTGGTGGCAGCCGTGAAAGCGGCGGGTTTGGTCGATACTCTCGCGGGTAAAGGACCTTTCACGGTTTTTGCGCCGACGAACGAAGCCTTCGGCAAACTGCCCGCGGGAACAGTCGATACGCTGGTGAAACCGGAGAACAAGAAAAAGCTCACCGGTATCCTGACCTACCACGTGGTGGCGGGCAAGATGACCGCGGAAGAGCTCGGCAAGGAGATCAAAGCCGGCAACGGCACCGCGACCTTGAAGACGGTCAATGGTGAAAAGCTTATGGCAAAGATGGATGGCGACGACGTTATCCTGACCGATGCCAAGGGTGGCACGGCGAAAGTCACGATCGCGGATGTGATGCAATCGAATGGCGTCATTCACGTGATTGACACAGTCTTAATGCCCTAACGAGTGGTTGATGGCGGGCGCGAGCGGGCCTGGTTGAAACCGCTCGCGCCTGAACCGCGTTGATTCAAAATCAAATGATAATGAAAAACATTCGGGTGCTCTACATCGCGGGGACAAGCGCCGCGTTGATTTTGCTCGGACACGCGCAGTCGAATAAATCTGCGAGCGCGGAAAAGCCGGCGGCAGTAATGGCGACGGACGCTGATCTGGCGCCGCTGTCGAAAATCGAGAAATCGAATGACGAATGGAAAGCGTCGCTTTCCCCGGCGCAGTTCGCCGTCATGCGGCAGAAGGCGACGGAGCGGCCGGGATCGAGCGCGCTCCTGCACGAACATCGCACGGGAATTTTCCGCTGCGTGGCCTGTGATGCGCCGCTCTTTGCCAGCGATGCGAAATTCGAATCCGGCACGGGTTGGCCAAGTTTCTTCAAGACGTTCGTGGACAAGAATGTCGCGACCGCGAAGGACAAAAGTTTCTTCACCGAGCGCGACGAAGTTCTCTGTGGGCGTTGCGGAGCGCATCTCGGGCACGTCTTTGATGACGGACCGCAACCAACCGGTTTGCGTTATTGCATGAACGGTGTGGCGCTCAAATTCGAGCCGCGCCAGTAGTTTTTCCCAACCGCGGATCGTGCTACCGGCGAATCTGTTATGCTTGTCTGGCGGCATGAGTTGAATTAATGCCCGAGAAGCGGGCATGATCGATCCTTCGCAACAAAGCGCTTATCGGGAGCTCATGACGCGCGTCGTGGCCGGCGATCAGACGGCGTTCAGCGCGTTGTATGATCGGCTGAGCGGTCCGCTTTTTTCGCTCGCATTCCAGATGCTGGGCGATCGCTCGGAAGCGGAGGACGCCTTGCAGGAGGTTTGTTTGCAGCTCTGGCGGCGCGCGGCCAATTACGATGCAAACAAGAGCAGCGTCTTTACCTGGGCGGTGATGATGACGCGCTCAAAAGCGATCGATCGTTTGCGTGCGCGCGGGCGGCGGCAACGCGTCGTGGCCGGTTCGATTGAAGATGAAGAGAAGGGGCCCGAGCTTGCGTCTGAGGCGGACGACGCAGCGGATATCTCAGTGAAGAATGATGAGGCGGCGCGGGTGCGTTCGGCGTTACGCGCGCTACCTAACGAACAGATGGAAGCGATCGAGATGGCATTTTTTTCCGACATGACACATGCGGAAATTGCGCAACAAAAAGGCGAGCCGCTCGGCACGGTGAAAGCTCGAATACGGCGCGGGCTGATGCGGTTGCGGGATGGATTGAAATGATTTCGGAAACACAACAAGACCAGGCTTCGCTCTACGCGCTCGACTTGTTGGGCGCGGAAGAAGCGGCGGCTTTCGAGCGCGAGCTTTCCGCGAATGCGGAATTGAAAACGCTCGTGCGCGAATTGCGCGATGCCGCTGGTGCGGTTGCGTTGACTGCGCCGCAAGGCGCATTGCCATCGGCGGGATTAAAGGATCGCGTCATGCAGCAGATCGCTTCGGAATCGCGCAGCTCTGTTCCGTCGAATGTGATTACGACGCGCGCGGGTGCTTTCGGTAATTGGATTCCGTGGGCTATCGCTGCGGCGCTTGCGCTATTTTGCGGCTTGCTGGCCGTCGATCGCGTGAAATTGCAGCAACGTCTCGCTCAGGAACGCAATGCTTCGCCGGTCTTGGTCACCCTCGCGCCGATGGAAGCCGCGCCCGCCAAAGCGGAAGTGATGGTGGCGTGGCAGCCCGACAAACAAAACGGGATGATTAAACTAAAAAACCTTCCAGCGGCCGCTACGGGCAAGGATTATCAATTATGGGCGGTCGATGGCGCGCACAAAGATCCGGTCGATGCCGGCATTTTGCGCCTGACCGGTGAAGGGGTGGCGGAGATCCGCTTCCAGCCGAAAGATTCGGCGCGGCAGGTTCAGGCCTTCGCCATCAGTCTTGAACGCAAAGGCGGCGTGCCGAAAGCGGAAGGTCCGATGCTTTTCGTCGGGAAAATTTGATACCTAACGAGTGCTAGCGATCGTCGGCACCGGTTCGGTTTCGTGAAGCCGTCCGTAATCGACTCTTAGCTTGCCGTCAGCCAATTCCTCGTAGACATCGACGAAGCGTTCGCCCCAGCGCATATCGCTCCAGGAATAACCGTGCTGGCTCTGCACCGAAGCGGCCATGACGGTTTCGATCGAGACGGTGGAGGCGACAAAGAAGGCGTCGCTCTTTTCGAGGTCTTCTACAGTCGCACCGTGCAGCGGACTTTTCTCGTCGATAGTGTGTCGTATCACCAGCGCCGCGGGAAAGCTGCTCATGTGTTTCGGATAAACTTTTAGATCGTAGAAGCGTCGGATTTCTTCGCCTTCCAAGACGCGTTCATCGCGCGAAAAAATCAGGCGAAAACGCGCTTCGACCATGCTGGTGTGGCGCAGATTGGCCACGCGAAACATTACACTCGGTTTGCCATTGTGGTTGCCTAAGAGAATCGATTGACTGAACAGAATCCGCGCGGTCGGCCGCGAAAAACGCACGAAGATCAAACCGGTCAGGACGGCGATGAAGACCATGCTGGTCATGATTTCGATCGTGACCACCAGGTGACCGTAGACAGTCGCCGGATACATATGGCCGTAGCCGACAGTGGCGAGCGTTTCCACACTAAAGAAAAATGCCTGCGGAAAAGAACCCGGCTCCATCTCGCCAATGCAGGGGCCGCCGAACACGTAAAGAGTGGCGAAAATTAAATTGATGAAGGTGTAACTGCCCAGGAGAAAGAGAGCGAACCGCGGCCAGCTCAATGACAGCACCCAGTGATAACTGTCGCGCCAATTCGAGCGCGCGGCGTTGATTTTGAGAAACTCAATCCGCCCGGCACGAACAGAAATCGGAGCCGGGTTTCGTTTCATAGTCTGATAGATTGCCTAACGGAACAGGAGCGCAAGAGTAACTCGCGCATGCTTCTAACGAGATCGAGAAAAGCTACGATTCCATTGCGGCGGAATACGTCCGCAATGTTTACGACGAGCTGAAGGATAAGCCGCTCGATCGCGCGTTGCTCGAGCGCGAGCCGTATCCAGAAGTCGAGCATCCGAGCCGGCGCCCTCACATTTTCGCGCGCAAACTGAGCTAAGCTGTCACGGCATGGATGCATTCAGTTACCTCTCGGTTCTCATCTCGATCATCATCGGCTTGGCCGTGACACAAATTTTGCAGGGTTTCCGCGGCTTACTGCAATCGCGCGCGCGCAGTCGGATTTATTGGCCTTCATTAACCTGGGCTGTGCTGCTGCTAATCATCTGCGTGCAGACTTGGTGGGCTATGTTTGGCCTGCGTTCGCACGAAGGCTGGACCTTTCTCGGTTTCGCGGTCGTCGTCCTGCAAACGATCGTCCTTTATATGCTGGCGGGATTGGTTCTGCCCGATTTTCCCGCCGAGACCGCGGTGGATTTGCGGGAAAATTATTTCGCCCACCACGACTGGTTCTTTGGTATCGCTGGGCTCTCTGTCCTTGTCAGCCTGGCGAAGGATTTAGTCCTCACTGGCGCGCTACCCAATCAGACCAACGTCGCCTTTCATCTTTTCTTTATGGCCATCGCTTTGCTGGGGGCATTTCTCAAGAACGAGTGGTTTCACAAGAGCGCTGCCGTGATCATGGTCGCGGCTTTTGGCCTTTATATCGCGACGCTCTTCGAGCACTTGCACTAGGCCAGCGTGAAGATTTTGCTTCCGCTTTCCCCACACCTCGGACATACCCTCTCCCTTTCGCGTCTTCAAAAATAATTGTGAGTTACGATGTTGCATCACTGATCGCCGAGGTGAAGGCCAAGAATCCGGCCGAGCCGGAATTTCATCAAGCGGTTCAGGAAGTGGTCGATTCGCTCGCGCTCGTCCTCGAGCAACATCCGGAATATCGGAAAGCGAAAATCATCGAACGCATCATCGAGCCGGAGCGCGTGATCATGTTTCGCGTGCCCTGGCAGGACGACGCCGGCGAGCTGCACGTCAATCGCGGCTATCGCATCCAGATGAACAGCGCGATCGGGCCGTATAAAGGCGGCCTGCGTTTTCATCCCTCGGTTAATCTCGGTATCCTCAAATTCCTCGCTTTCGAACAGGTTTTTAAAAACGCGCTCACGACTCTTCCGATGGGCGGCGGCAAAGGCGGCGCCGACTTCGATCCGAAAGGAAAAAGCGACAGCGAAGTCATGCGATTTTGTCAGGCTTTCATGTGCGAATTATTTCGCCACATCGGACCGGACACCGACGTGCCGGCGGGCGACATCGGCGTGGGCGCGCGCGAGATCGGTTATCTCTTCGGCATGTTTAAGCGACTGAAGAATGAATTTACCGGCGTCATGACCGGCAAAGGTCTGACTTGGGGTGGTTCGGTTATCCGGCCGGAAGCGACCGGGTACGGCGCGGTCTATTTCGCAGCGGAGATGCTGAAAACGCGCAAGGAAGAATTGAAAGGCAAGACTTGTCTCGTTTCCGGCAGCGGCAACGTCGCGCAATATACGGTCGATAAATTGATCTCGTTAGGCGCGAAAGCGGTCACGTTCTCCGATTCGAGCGGCTACATCTTTGACGAAGCCGGAATCGATCGCGAAAAGCTCGCCTTCGTCATGGATCTGAAGAATAACCGGCGCGGCCGCATTTCCGAATACGCCGATAAGTTCAAAGGTGCCGTCTTCACCGCGATCGATCACTCGTTAGACCACAATCCACTCTGGAATCATGAAGCGCAGTGTGCTTTTCCGAGCGCGACGCAAAACGAGATCAACGGCAAAGACGCGGCGAATCTTTTGCGCAACGGCGTCTATGTCGTCTCCGAAGGCGCGAATATGCCCACGACCATCGACGGGGTGAATCAATTCCTGGATGCGAAAATTCTTTTTGGCCCCGGAAAAGCAGCCAACGCCGGCGGCGTCGCCACCTCCGGATTAGAGATGGCTCAGAATAGCATGCGCATTTCCTGGACGCGCGAAGAAGTTGACGCGCGTCTCTTCAACATCATGAAGACGATCCACGAAACCTGTTATCGCACGGCGGAAAAATACGGGACGCCGGGCAACTATGTGAACGGCGCCAACATCGCTGGCTTCCTCAAAGTCGCCAACGCGATGATGGATCAGGGATTGGTCTAACGAGTAGCTCTTCCGGGAGGGGCCATGAGTACCTATCCAAGAAGCCCGAAAGAAAAAACGCGGGGCTTGATGTATTTCCCACGCATGCTCGACAAGATTCGCATCCATGCTCGCGGCGAATTAGGTGAGGACTATCATCAGAATCTCGGCAATCCGAAGGCGGCCGACGGTGTTTGCTGCGCCTTCATGCATGTCGATTATGCGAAGTTGCGCGAACGAGTGCTGCAAGGCGGGAGCGATGAAGAAATTCAGGATTGGTGTTTCGAAAACGGCCGGCATTTGAACGGCGGCGACCTCTTCGTTTGGAACAACTTCGCGGCCAAACTGGGCTGGAATGATTTTGCTGCGCCCACGCTGGCCAGGCGCAAAAAAGAAATGGGCATCGAAGATCGTCAGGACATCGTCACGATTCCCGACTTGATCGATTATGATGAAGGCCGTCTGAAATGAACGACTTCCTCCTCAAACGTTTCGCAGAACCCGATGAGGTGCGGACGTTCGAGAAAGGAAAGTTTGAGGTGGTAAAGATCGGGGGAATGACGATTGGCCGCGCCAGTTATGAGGCCGGCTGGAAATGGTCGGTGCATGTCGGCGCGGCGACGGGCGCAACATCATGTCAGGTCGAACACGTCGGGATGGTCGTCTCCGGTTGCGCGGCGTGTCAGATGGATGACGGCCGTTATTTTGAAATGCGCGCCGACGAACTCTTTTATATCGGGCCGGGCCACGACAGTTGGGTGGTCGGCGACGAGCCGTATGTTTCGCTCCATTTCTTGGGCGCGGAAAAATACGCGCACGATTAATTTTAGTTCTCGTTAGGCGACCAGCCACGTACGTTTCGAGCAATGGATCAGACCGCGTCCGCCTCTCCACCGCCGCCGCCTTTAGTTCCGAGACCCGGTTGGTGGAGTCGTAACTGGAAATGGTTTGTTCCCGTTGGTTGCCTTTCTTTCATCGCAGTCATCGCAGTTTTCGTTGCCTGCATCATCGTTTTCGTCTTCAGCGTGATGAAATCGACCGACGTTTACAAAACCGCGCTGCACCGGGCCAAGGCGAATCCCGAAGTGATAGCCGCGCTTGGCACTCCGATTAAGGATGGCCTCTTCGTTTCGGGAAACACGCACGCCGACGGCGCCTCCGGTGAAGCCAACCTTTCCATTCCAATTTCCGGACCAAAAGGAAGCGGCACTATTTACGTGGTGGCGGCGAAGGTGGCGGGCCGGTGGAATTATTCCACGATGGAAGTCGAACTTCCGGGGAACAAAGACCGCATCGACCTCAGGCATGATTGATTTTTGCGCAGCGTTCTCGCGCCGGTTTCAACGAACCCGTTTTACCTGAAGCAATTCGCGGCGACAGTCGCGCCATGCCAGATCTTAGAAGGCGCACCATTTACCGCATCGCGTCGATGATGGCAGCGGCATTTTTCATCGCCCACGCGAACGGACAGGAAGCTTCGCCAACACCTTCACCAACCGCCACGCCGTTTTCCGCGCAAACGCTCGATGAACTGAAACAACTGCTGCAGGCGGCGATGAGCAGCGATTACGCCTGGCGGCAAGTCGCGCATCTCTCAAACAACATCGGGCCGCGTCTGAGCGGATCGTTGCAGGCCCAAAAAGCAGTTGAGTATGTCGCGGCCGAACTAAAAGCGATCGGCGCAGACGTGCAGTTGGAAAAAGTCATGGTCCCGCATTGGGTGCGCGGCGAAGAGACGGCAGCGCTGATTGAATGGTCTGGAATGGCGGCGAACACGACACAGAAAATTGTCCTCTGCGCTCTCGGTGGAAGTGTTGCTACGCCGCCGGAAGGAATCACTGCGGAGGTAATTTCCGCGCGCGATTTCGACGACTTGAACTCGTTAGGCAAAGAGAAGGTCACGGGCAAAATTGTTCTCTTTACGTACGCCTTCGACAAAGCGATGGCGGCGGAAGGTCACGCCGGGGACGCTTATGGGGATGCGGTCACTTACCGCAGCGATGCGCCCAGCGCCGCGGCGCGACTGGGTGCAGTCGCGTGCTTAATTCGTTCAGTCGGGGGCGCGGATTTTCGGCTGCCGCACACCGGCATGACGAAATACGCCGACGGCGTAGCGAAAATTCCCGCCGGCGCGGTCACGTATGAAGATGCGGATTTGATTGCAGGCCTGACCGCACAAGGCCCGGTGGAGATGAAACTAACGCTGACGCCGCAAACGCTGCCGGACGTGGAAAGTTTCAATGTCATTGGCGACATCAAAGGCAGCGAGCATCCGGAACAAGTGATTATTGTCTCGGGCCATCTCGATTCATGGGACCTCGGGACGGGCGCGATCGATGACGGCGCGGGCGTGGCTGTTTCCATGCAAGTCGCACAACTCGTTAGGCAACTAAAATTGCATCCGAAGCGCACCATCCGAGTCATCGCCTGGATGAATGAAGAAAACGGACTGCGCGGTGGCGACGGATATGCCAAGGATCACGCATCTGAAATGGCTAACCAATTTGCCGCGATCGAAACGGACGGCGGCGCCGATCATCCGCTGGGGATGAACATCCAGGGCAAAGCAGAGATCAAGAACATGCTCCTGCCGGCGGCGAAATTGCTCGCGCCGATCGGGGCGCAACTCCTGGCCGTGGTCGAACATTCCGGCGCCGACATTGGCCCGCTCGCGAAAGCCGGCGTCCCGTGCTTTGCGCCGATTCAAGACAACCGCTTCTATTTTAATTTCCACCACACTGCGGCCGACACTCTCGACAAGATTAAGCCGAAAGATTTGGCGGAAACCGCGGCGCTAAATACCGTGATCGCCTACGCCTTGGCGAATCTTGAGCAGCCACTGCCGCGCTGATCGCTGTCGCGAAATGCGACATAAGTGTTGCGCTTGTTTACGCAAATTCGGCGCGGCGTTACCCTCTCCCAAGGGAAGACGCCGGGTACGGGCGTTGCTCAACGAATAGCATGTTCGAAATCAGCATCTTTCTCATCGCCATGAGTTCAGTGGTTGCGAGCGTTCTGGTCGCGTGCAAGACAGAATCATCCATCCGATCGAGTGCCGATGATGCAATGGCGCGCTGACGCGTTCGTTTCTTTACCGGCAAGACGCAGCGCGTAAGTTCACCGCCACTCATGGCGGTCACGGAAGAGCAGATTAAAGAGGCGTTGCGCGCGGTGAAGTATCCCGGCTTCAGCCGCGACATCGTTTCGTTCGGTCTCGTCAAAGGCATCGAGATCAAGAATAGCTCGGTCACGGTGCAGCTCGCTCTGGCGACGAATGAGCCGGCAATACCGCGTGCGATCAAAACAGATGCCGAAAGTGTCCTGCAAAATATTGCCGGCCTTACGAGTGCTAAAGTATTGATCGATATTCACGCGCCACCCGCCGGTGCGGGAGCGGCGGGTGTAGGCGCGACTCGCATCGAGGGAATCAAGCACGTCATCGCCATTGCCAGCGGAAAAGGTGGCGTCGGTAAATCAACTGTCGCGGCGAATCTCGCGGTCGCATTACAGCAGAGCGATGCGCGCGTCGGCTTGTGTGATTGCGACATTTACGGCCCGAGCATTTCGCTCATGTTCGGCATACGCGAACGACCGACCGCGACGGAAGAGAACAAGATCATTCCTATCGAGCAATACAATCTCAAGCTGATGTCGATGGGATTTCTGCTCGATGATGCTTCGCCGGCGATTTTGCGCGGACCAATGGTGACGCGGTATACGCAGCAATTCCTGCGACAAGTAGAATGGGGCGAGCTCGACTTTCTCGTGCTCGATCTGCCACCGGGCACGGGCGACATCCAACTCACGATTGTCCAAACCGTCGCACTAGCCGGCGCGATCATTGTGACGACACCGCAGGAAGTTGCGCTGATCGACGCGCGCAAGGCCGCGACCATGTTTGAAAAAGTAAATGTGCCGGTGCTCGGCCTGATCGAAAACATGAGCTACTTCATCTCGCCCGAGAGCGGAAAACGCTACGACATTTTCGGCAGCGGTGGCGGAGAACGCGAAGCAAAACGTTTGCGCGTTGACTTGTTAGGCCAAATTCCCATCGATATCGCCACACGCGAGTCGGGCGATCGCGGCATGCCAATTACCGCAGAAATGCCGGATTCACCGGTCGCGGCAGAATTCAAGAAGATCGCTAAACGATTGCGCGAGATGCTGGAGTGAAACGGTACAATGACACCGGACTTGAATAGGTACGCCCAATGCTAAGTCTAATATCGGCACAACGGTTTTCATTGACCGGCTTCTCCGACATGAAAGACACTTCCGAAATGGTCGCTGCGACAGCTGAGCAGTCCCAGTTCGTCAAGAACTCGGTGCTCTACAAAGAGTTCCTCGCTGAGCGGGAAGAAATTTTGAAACACAAATGGCTCGAGAGCGAAAAAGCCGGCTCAGATATCGGCTTTGAAAAAGCGCTGCTCGATTGGATATTGAAGTATCGCTCGAACTGGCGAACTAAAAGAATGAGAGAGGGCCGGCCGGTGACGCCCTCCTGATTTTTGCACGCATCCTTTAATGCGATCCCGCGAGATCGCGAAGGAAGCTGAATGACCAAACCAACACCTGCTAAAATCGAAGGCGCTCCAGTCATGGACGCCGCCGCCATTCGTAATGCGCTTCGTCGCATCGCGCATGAAATCATCGAACGGAATGCGCAACTGAGTTCCGTCGTTCTTGTCGGCATTCCGTCGCGCGGAGTGGAGATCGCAAAACGACTGGCGAATTTCATCGAGGAATTTTCGAAAGCGAAAATCGAAACCGGCGTCATCGATGTCTCGATGCATCGCGATGATGTAGGCAAACGCGCGGAACTTCCGATTGTTGCTGCCTCGCGACTGCCACTGCCGCTCGAGGAGCGTACGGTCATTATTGTCGATGACGTTTTCTATACGGGTCGCACGACGCGCGCGGCTATGGATGCGATTGGTTCATTCGGCCGGCCGGCACGGATTCAACTCGCGACACTGATTGATCGAGGTCATCGCGAACTTCCGATTCGCGCTGATTACGTCGGCAAAAATTTGCCAACAGCTGCCGGCGAACGTGTGCGTCTGCGCCTGGAGAATGTCGACAACGAACCGGACGCCGTTTGGCTGATTAAAGAATCATGAACACAGAGCGCCGCTGGCATCGCAAGGACCTTGTCGGCATTCGTGGTTTGTCGGCCGACGAAATTACTTTCGTTCTCGATACCGCCGACGCCTTTAAACAAGTCGGAACGCGCGAGGTGAAAAAAGTTCCGGCTTTGCGCGGCAAAACGCTGGTCAATTTTTTCGTCGAACCAAGCACGCGCACTCGCACGTCTTTCGAGATCGCGGCCACGCGATTAAGCGCAGATGTGATCAATATCTCCGCGACTACCTCCAGCCTAACGAAAGGTGAAACACTCAAGGACACCGCGAAGATCCTGGAGGCATACCACGCGGATATTATTGTCTTGCGTCACAGCTCCGCCGGCGCGCCGCAGTTTCTCGCCGAACGATTGCGCTCCAGTGTCATCAACGCCGGCGATGGCGCGCACGAACATCCGACGCAAGCGCTGCTCGATCTTTACACCATTCGCGAGCGTCGCGGCTCCATCGCCGGACTTCATGTCGCGATCGTCGGCGACATTCTTTTCAGTCGCGTGGCGCGCTCGAATATTTTCGCGTTACTCAAACTGGGCGCGCGTGTCACGCTGGTAGGTCCGAGCACGCTCGTGCCGCGCGAGTTCGAAAAACTTGGCGTGACCGTTTCGCATCGCATCGATGAAATCTTGCCGACGGTCGATGTCGTGAACCTGCTGCGTATTCAACACGAGCGTCAGCGCAAAGAATATTTTCCTGGCCTGGGCGAATACATCCGGCTTTTCGGCCTAACGAAAGGTCGCGCGAAGTTGCTCAAACCCGATTGCCTCATCATGCATCCGGGTCCCATTAATCGCGGTGTCGAGATCGACAGCGATTTGGCGGATGGCGTCCAGAGCGTTATCCTCGATCAGGTCACGAATGGCCTGGCGGTACGCATGGCCGTTCTTTATCTCTGCGGAGGAATCGCCGCGTGAGTGCGATGATAATTCGAAACGGCCGGATGATCGATCCGGCAAATAAGCGCGATGAGATCGCTGATTTGTTCATCGCCGAAGGGAAAATCGCGAACAAATTTGGTGATGATGCCGAAGTTATCGATGCGACCGGCTTGATCGTCGCGCCGGGATTGATCGATATTCACGTTCATTTCCGGGAACCAGGATTCGCCTGGAAGGAAACAATCGAATCGGGGGCGCGTGGTGCGGCAGCGGGAGGATTTACCACCGTCGTTTGCATGCCGAACACGTCGCCGGTTGCTGACAGCCCGAGCACGATCGCATGGATAAATGATCGCGCGGCGCAGACGGCCTGCGTGAATGTTTTGCCAACAGGCGCGATCTCAAAAAACCTCGCGGGTGAAGAACTGGCGCCGATTAGTTCGCTCGCGCAAGCCGGCGTAGTTGCAATCACCGACGACGGACATTGCGCGCAGAACAACGAGCTGATGCGCCGCGCGGTCGAATACGCGCGCATGGTTGGCCTGCCGGTTTTTGATCATTGCCAGGATTATAATTTGGTCGGCAACGGCGTCGTCCATGAAGGTTATTGGAGCACGTTGCTTGGTTTGCCTGGCTGGCCGGCCGCGGGCGAAGAGGCGATCGTCGCGCGCAACATTCTCCTCGCGGAACTTTGCGATCATCATATTCATTGCCAGCACATCAGCGCGGCCGGCAGCGTCCGTTTGCTGCGCGAAGCTCGGGCGCGTGGAGTGAAAATCAGCGGCGAAGTTTGTCCCCATCACATCGCGTTGACGGACGAGTCGATTCAGAATTTCGACACGAATTACAAAATGAATCCGCCTCTGCGAACGCAGAAGGACATCGAAGCGCTCCTCGGTGGAATCGCGGATGGGACTCTCGACATTCTGGCGAGCGATCACGCGCCGCACGCGCAATTCGAGAAGGAAGTGGAGTTCGATCAGGCGCCGTTTGGAATTCTCGGATTGGAAACGGAGCTTGGCCTCTTCCTCGATTTACTCGTGCACAAAACGAAGACGATCGAGCTGCCGCGCTTAATCGAAATGTTCACCGCGAATCCGGCGCGCCTGTTGAATTTGGACGCGGGCAACCTCTCGTTAGGCGTAAGTGCAGACGTGACGTTGATCGATCCGAATCTGGAATGGACTTATCAAGCCGGGGAGTCGGCGAGCTTGTCACGCAATTCACCCTTCGACGGCTGGAAAATGAAAGGCCGCGCGGTGCGGACGATCGTGCGCGGCGAGACGGTCTGGAATCTAACCAATTAACTTCCGTAGCCGCCGGAGATGTAACTCTCCAGCTGCTGCAAAGTCGCGCTCTGCACGGAGATGACATGCTTGACTAAGTCACCGATCGAAATCACGCCGCACAGTTTCCCATTTTCTACCACTGGCAAATGCCGCACACGTTTGTCGGTCATGAATTTTAGGCAATGATCGACGCTCTCCTTTGGTTCGACGGTGGTGAGGTGCGTCGACATGATTTCGCTCACCGGTGTTTCACGCGATTTCTTGCCGCGCAACATCACTTTGCGCGTGTAGTCGCGTTCGGAGATAATGCCGACCAATTTTTCACCTTCCATCACGACCAGCGCGCCACAATTTTTCTCGGCCATCTTCGCCACCGCATCGTAAACCGTCGCGCCGGGCGCGACCGAGTAAACTTCGCCGCTTTTTTGACTGAGGATGGCGTCGATCGTGCCGGTGACGTTCATGCGCGGGGAACGAACGTAACCCACGCGCTTTCGCGCACGCAAGGATTCTCTCGGCGCTCTACCGGGCTTTCGCGAACTTGAATTCGCATTGCTGTGGTCGTACCTGCGGCACCTCCGCCGCGAGGGAAAGACGCAGAGCGCGCAGAATTTTGATCCCACGCTCGAGTCGATCTGGCCGAAGGGAGTAAGGAACAGGAAGCAGTGTGCTACGGCGGTAACGGTTGGAATAATGTTTCATGCGCGCCATCTTGCAGGCGCGGGTAGGACATTGGTTGTCCGATGCTAAGGAAATCTAAAGAAAAGTTAGCTGAGAAATCTTCGCGACCACCGCTCGAGCGGATGATGCGCATCCATGCGCAACTGAAAGCGGACGATTATCCGAATTGCCGGAAGATCGCGGAAGAGATCGAAGTTTCGACGAAGACGATCCAACGCGACATCGATTTCATGCGCGATCGGCTCGGTTTGCCAATCGAGTACGACCCACTGCGTTTTGGATTTCATTACACGGAAGAGGTGGCGAGTTTTCCGAGCATCGAAGTGTCGGAAGGAGAGGTTGCGGCGTTGTTCGTCGCGCAGAAGGCCCTGGCGCAGTATCACGGCACGCCGTTCGAGCGACCGCTGCGATCGGCCTTCCGCAAAATTGCCGACAGCTTGAAGGAACGCGTGTCGTTTTCCTGGAGCGACATGGAAGAAACTATTTCGTTTCATAGCGCGGGCGCGAGCTTGGCCGACCTCGATCTTTTCGAGAAAGTCAGTCGGGCCGTCCTGCGCTCAGTCGAGCTTGAGTTTGAATATCGAAAACTGCAGGGCCATGCATTCGAGGCGCGGCGCGTCCGCCCGTATCACATCGCGTGTCTGGAGAATCAGTGGTACGTCTTCGCGGAAGATCTGGAACGGAAGGACCTGCGCACCTTCGCGCTCCCGCGCATGCGCAACGTTGGCCTAACGAGTACAAGATTTAAACGACCGGCCGATTTTTCGATCAGTAAAGTCTTGAGCGGAAGCTTTGGGGTTTTTGAAGGCGGCCAAAAACATCGCATCAAATTGCAATTCGATGCTTTTGCGGCTCGTTTGGTTAGCGAGCGAACCTGGCATGAATCGCAGCACTTTCGTGCAGCGAAAGATGGTTCGGCGATTCTCGAACTTGAACTCGGCGGCTTGGAAGAAATCGAGCGTTGGGTCCTCAGTTGGGGCAGCCACGTCCGCGTCCTCGAACCGAAGCAACTTGTCGAACGCGTCCGCGATCAAGTCCGCGCGGTCGCGCGCCTTTACGCCTAACGAGTGCTGCGCGAGAATTTCTCCTCTATCATATCGTGCAGCTTCGCAGCGATCTTCGGCTGACCAAGCCGCTGCACCACTTCGTCGAGGAAGCCGGCCACGAGTAGATGCTGCGCCACATTTTTCGGAATGCCGCGAGCGAGCAGATAGAAAAGCTCTTCTTCGTTGAGCTGTCCCGAAGTCGCGCCGTGGCTGCATTTCACGTTGTCCGCCAGGATTTCAAGCCCCGGCATCGAGTTCGCTTCCGCGTCGTCGCTGAGGAGGAGATTCCTTACCGTTTGGTATGCGTCGGTAAAATGTGCGTGCGGCTCGACGCGAATAAGTCCGCCGAAAGTTGTGCGAGATTTGTCGCTGAGTGCGTTCTTATAAAGCAGGTCGCTCGTGGTGTGCGGCGAAGCATGGTCCTGCAAGGTCCGGGCGTCGAATTCCTGCGCGCCATCCGCGACGGCGACCGCGAGTAGATCGCTTCGCCCAGCTTCGCCAGCTAGTCGGCTAAAGCTTTCGAAACGCGAATAGGCGCCGCCGAGATTGAGATTCAAGCTCAGCGCAGAAGCGTCGCGCTCGACCGTGGTCGCGTTCATTTGAATCGAGAGGACATTCTCGTCCCAGTTTTGCGCGCAGACATAAGTGACTTTGGCGCCGCGTCCGACGACAAGGTCATTTACGCCGCAGGAGAAACCGCGAGGTCCTTTTTCCGACGAACGAAAATGCTCAACCAGTGTTACCTTCGACATTTCATCCGCGATCAAGAGTGTATGCGGAAAGACCGAGGCGTTCTCTGCGTTGAGCCAGTGAAAAACTTCGATCGGTAATTCCACTTCCACGCCGCGCGGGACGTAAAGAAAGGTTCCCGCCCTAACGAGTGCTTCGTGCAGCGCGGCAAACTTGGCCGAGCCGAGCGGCGTGGGCCGCGCAATGAAATGTTTGCGAAAAAGATCTTCGTGTTCGATCAAACCGCGCTCGAGCGGCTTCAAAATTACGCCCCGCTTACTCAAGGCTTCCGGAAGCGGATCGCGTCGCAGCAAAGAGTTGTCCGCGAAAATCAAACGCCCCGCGACCTGATCTAATGAATGCGAACGATCGAGAATTTCCGCGCGCTCGTCTTCATCGGGGGCGTGACCAAAAATGAATGGCTCCAAGTCGAGCGCGTTCACATTTGAGAAACGCCACGGTTGATCTTTTCGGTTTGGCAGCGGCAGCGAATTGAAGCGCGACCACGCTGCCAACTGGCGCTCTTGAAACCATTGCGGAAGATCGTTGGCGGCCTCGTCGGGCGGCCCGGAAAGAATCGCGCGCGCAGAGTTTTCCTGCGGCAATTCGATCTCCGTCATCTCGTCCAGCACAGCGGTCTCGTGGCTCATTGTCGATTCCAGAAAGGCAATCGCAGCGCGCGGGCGCTTTAGCCGACCGAACCTTCCATCTCGAGTTCGATCAGACGCTTCAGCTCGACGCTGTACTCCATCGGGAATTGACGGACGAGTTCGTTGACGAATCCGTTCACGCTCAAGCTCATGGCCTGCGCTTCGGTCAGACCCCGCTGTTGCATGTAGAAGATTTGATCGGCCGAAACCTGCGAGACGCTGGCTTCGTGCTGCACGGAATTTCCGGTGCCGCGGACCGTGATCGCCGGATAAGTATCGGTGCGGCTATTCGAGTTGATCAAAAGCGCGTCGCACTCGGTGTTGTTCCTGCAATTCTTCAGATGCTTCGGGACGTGCACGAGACCGCGATAAGTGGCGCGGCCGGTGCCGATGCTGATCGATTTCGAAATGATATTGCTCGTCGTTTCATCAGCGGCGTGAACCATTTTGGCGCCGGTGTCCTGATGCTGGCCATTGCTGGCGAGCGCGATCGAAAGAACTTCGCCACGCGCTTTGCGCCCTTTCAAGACAACGCCTGGATACTTCATGGTCAGGCGCGAACCGATGTTGCAGTCGATCCATTTGATCTCGGCTTCTTCGTGCGCGAGTCCGCGCTTTGTCACCAAGTTGAAAACATTGGCCGACCAATTCTGCACGGTGATGTATTGAATCTTCGCGCCCTTCATCGCGACCAGCTCGACGACCGCGCTGTGCAATGTTGCGGTATTAAACTTCGGCGCGGTGCAGCCTTCCATGTAGGTCAGCTCGGCTCCTTCATCCACGATGATGAGCGTGCGTTCGAACTGCCCAAAGTTTTCGGCGTTGATGCGGAAGTAAGCTTGTAGCGGATGCTTCACTTTCACACCGGGCGGGACGTAGATGAATGAACCGCCGCTGAAGACCGCGGAGTTAAGCGCGCTGAATTTGTTGTCCGCAGTCGGAATTACTTTGCCGAACCATTTCCGGAAAATTTCCGGATGATTCTTCAGACCGTCGCTAGAGCCAACAAAGATGACGCCTTGTTCGCCGACAGCCTTTTTGATGTTGGAGTAAACCGCTTCGCTATCGAACTGCGCTTCGACGCCGGCGAGAAATCTTCGCTCTTGCTCCGGAATCCCGAGCCGTTCGAAGGTGCGTTTCACATCTTCGGGGACATCTTCCCAATTCCGTTTCGGCTGCGTCCCGCCGCTCAAGTAGTAGCGAATGTTTTCGAAAACGATCGCTTCCAAATCCTTGCTCGCCCAATGCGTCGGCATCGGTTTGCTCAGGAATGTCTTGTAGGCATTCAGGCGAAAGTCGCGCACCCATTGCGGGTCATCTTTCACATTCGAAATAAAGTGAATCGTGTCTTCGGTCAGGCCGACCCCGGCGTCGTGCAGAGCCGGAACGTCGTAACGGAAGTCGCCTTTGTTTCTTTCGATATCGAGTACAGTTTGTTCGTTAGGCATATTGCTATCTCTCGTTAGGCAAGGGCCGGCTCTTCCGCGTGATCGCGCACCCAGTCATAACCTTTTTCTTCCAACTCCAACGCCAAATCTTTCCCGCCGCTGCGCACGATTCTACCCTGCACCATGACGTGCACATGATCGGGAACGATATAGTCGAGCAGCCGCTGATAGTGCGTGATTAACAAGACGCCGATCTTCGGTCCGCGTAGCGAATTCACACCATTCGCAACAACCTTAAGAGCGTCGATGTCCAGACCGCTGTCGGTTTCGTCGAGCACGGCATATTTCGGCTCTAGCAGGGCGAGCTGCAGAATCTCATTCCGCTTTTTTTCACCGCCGGAAAAACCTTCGTTGACGGAGCGCGAGGTGAAAGAGCGATCCATTTCGAGCAAATCCATTTTCTCGTAAAGCTTCGCGTAATAATCTGTCGCTTCCAGTTCCTCGCCTTCCGGCAAACGCGCCTGCACCGCCGCGCGCAAAAAATTAGCGATGGTTACTCCCGGAATTTCATTTGGATATTGAAACGCCATGAAGAGTCCTTTGCGCGCGCGCTCATCCGGCGCCAGCGCCAGAATGTCTTCGCCGTCCATCGTGACGGAGCCGCCGGTCACCTGATAATCGGGATGGCCCGCGAGCACTTTCGCGAGCGTGCTCTTGCCGGATCCGTTCGGGCCCATGATCGCGTGCACTTCGCCCTTCGGCACAGCCAGGCTCAAACCTCGGATGATTTCCTGCTCCGGGATCGAGGCGCGTAAATCTTGTATCACTAGCTGGTTCATTTTTCGGAATAGAAACCTAACCGATTTCGCCGCTTTTGCGAACGGCGTTTGGCCAGAGTTGGGCCAGCGGCACGTCCCGTGCTTTTATGGCTATTCTAATAGATGAACGAATACGCCAATGTCGCTTCAAACCGCCTGACTACGCCGGAGATTGCCAGCGAACTAAATAACCTTTTGCAAATCATCTCGGGCTCGAGCGAGTTGATCGAAAATATCTGGGAAGGAAAACCCGGCGCCGCGAAATATTTTTCCATGTTGCGAGAAAGCGTGGCCCGCGCGGCTGATGTGACGACAGACTTGGTGGAGCTTTCCGGTAGATTAAGCGGCAAGATCGTGCTGCATCCTGATTTTGCGCGGAAGCTGACCGCGCCGTCGAACATTGCACGCAAGCGCATCATGGTGGTGGATGACGAGAAGATGTTGCTCATCCTGACCAGCGAAATCTTACGCGAGGAGGGATACGAGGTCGTGACCGCGCAATCCGGGTTCGAATGTCTCGATCAGTTTCGCCTGAGTGGCCGCCAATTCGATCTCGTCCTACTCGATTTAAATATGCCACTCATGGACGGCGAAGAAACTTTCCAGCGTCTACGCGCGCTCCAGCCCGATTTGCCGATCCTGCTTTGCACCGGCTACGTGCAACAGGAACGGCTCGATCAGTTGCTCGCGGCCGGTCTTTCCGCCTTCGTGCAAAAGCCCCTCGGGCCGCGCGAATGTCTGGCCAGTATTCGCACTCTTCTGGCGGAGGGCGACCCGGAAACGGTGGCCGCCAGCTAGCCCGCCGGAATTTCGCCCTCGCGAATTGCCGTTTGCGGATTTTCCTTCCGCAATCGAACATCCGAAATCCGTCCTCGGATTTACCCCGTGGTGTAACGGTAACACAGCGCCCTTTGGAGGCGTTATTCATGGTTCGAATCCATGCGGGGTAGCTCACCAGTTGCACTCAAGAAAAATTTCCTCTCGCATGTGGCGCGGCGTTTGGCGGCGACTTCTGGCCAAAGAAACTTTGCTCTGCGCCCTCGCGCTCTTGCCTGGATCGATTTTCGTTTTTACGCAGCTGCCGCCGCTCTGGCGCGACAACGATAGTATCGGACAACTCAACTCGCCGCCCGGACAATTTATTCTCCTCCAATTTCCCGCGCTTTATCCGTTCCTGAGTCGATTGCCGTTGTTCTTGGCTTCCGCCCTAACGAGTCTTTTCCACGACACCCCGCTCTACGTGGATGCGCACGCCCATGTTCTGTTGAATGACGGCGGCATTTACCTGCTTCTTGTTGCGCAACATCTCGCCCTTCTTTTCGCCTTGGCACTTTTTGTCGTCACGGTCGCGCCAGGCCGGGCGCGGCGTCTCGTCATCATTCTGGTCGCTCTCCTGACGCCGGTCATATTTCTTTCCGCTCAGCTCATTTCTTCGGAAGCGCTCGGCGTTATTCTGATGATTCTTCTGCTCGCTCTAGCGCTCCACATTCTTCGCGAGGAGAAGAGCGACTGGCCCACCCTCGGGCTATTCGGAATTTGTTTGTTCCTCAACATCATGACGCGTCACGTGAGCGCGGTTTTCGTGGCAATTCTACCACTTGGTTTTCTTTGCGCGTTTCTGCGACCGGTCGGCCAGACAACGTCGGCACTGTTGTGGCGAAATTTTTTGCGCGCCGTCACCATCGGTGCCCTCGCCATTTGTTTTTCCTACGCGACGACGTTCTTCTTGTGCGTCATTTTCCGTGAGCCCTATCGCTCTATCGTTAGCCGTACCGCGGTCTATCGTCTTGATGAAATCGATCAACTTCCACCGGCCGAGCGCGCCGCCTTCATCCGAACGTTGCAAGACAAAGCCGATGATCCCCTGATCAAAGACGCCATCCCGATTATTCTGGAAGCGAAAGGTTACTGGAGCCGTTCGCTCCTGGAAATCGAGCGATTGATCGAAGCCCGCCACCCGCCGATGCCCGCGCGGGAGCGGCGCAAAATGACCGATGCCTCTTTGGCGAAAATCATGGGCCTTTTCTATTCCGCTGCGCCGCCCTTCCTGGTCGAAAACACGCGTAAGGCGATCGCCAATTCTTTATTGCAAGCAACCGACGATGAAGTGAGCACCGCTTTTCTGAAAATCGGCGTCGTCTCGCTTCAGGTCTTTCGCGAAAGCCCGCGTCTTCGCGCCCGGACCAATGGCCTAACGAGTTGTTCGGCGGAAGCGGCGGGCCGTATCACCGCTTTCGCCGATCGTCATTGGCTGAGCCTCGCCAACAAAATTCCCTGCGGCATCCTACTGGTCGGCAGCACGGCCCTCGCGACGTTGCTCGCTCTTGGCCGACGCTTGCCGCGCTGGCGCTTGCACGCGCTTTGCGCGATTTTGTTCACCGCCCTTTTACTTATGATCGGCACTTTCGCCGTCTCTCCTTATTCCGAGCGCCAAATTTTGCCGGCCTGTATTTTTGCCTTCGCCAGCATCGCGCTTCTGCTGGGCGGGGCCGGCCGGCGATGCGAAAACTAGTTCAGCGCGCCTCGCAGTCCGCCGTCGGCTGGGGCTTATTCGCGATCGCGTTGCGCTTTAGCTCCGCGCTTTTTCTATTGCCGCTAATTTTGCGGCGCCTCCCGCCCGAGGAACTGGGTCTTTGGTATGTCTTTCTGTCGTTAGGCGCACTCGCGCTCCTGGTCGATCTCGGATTCGCTCCCAATGTTGTCCGCGCCACTGGTTATCTCTGGGCCGGCTCGCGCACCTTGTTGCCCTTTGGAATTAGTCCGGAGGAAATCGAGAACAAACATCGGCCGCCCAACCTTCAAATGCTGGGCGAATTGGTCGCGTCCGTGCGCGTCTATTACCTCACGCTCGCTGGCGTTTTATTCCTGCTCCTCAGCGGCGCCGGCGGCGCGTGGGTTTGGCAGAAGAGCGCTGGCCTAACGAATCCAAATTCGATTCGCGCCGCTTTTCTTGTTTATGCGTTCGGCCTTTCGTTAGGCTTCGCGCACAACCTTTGGCCGTCGCTCCTGTCTGGAATCAACGCTGTCCGCCAGGCGCAACAAATCACCGCTGCCTGTCTCTTCGGACAATTTTTCCTGACCGCCGCCGGCCTCGTCTTGGGCTGGAAACTTTGGGCGCTGGTCGTCGGCGCAGTCTTCGCTTACCTCGCGGAACGAATCATTGGCCGCATTGTTTTTCGCCAGCTCGCGCCGCTGCGCCACGCTAAATTTGATTTCTCTCTTCTCGCCGTTCTCTGGCCAAACGCCTGGCGCAGCGCGGCCGTCGGCCTGGGCGCTTTCATGATTTTGCAGGCAAACACGCTCATCTGCAGCGCCTTTCTCGATCTTCGCACCACCGCTTCGTATGGATTAAGTCTGCAGGCCATTACGCTGCTCGTTGGCTTGAGCAGCATTTGGGTCATCGCGAAAATGCCGGCTATCTATCATCTGCGCGCGCAAGGTTCGCTCGGACAGATCGCGCGCATTTTCCGGTCACGGATCTCGCTCGCCCTGGTCACGTTTTTTGTCGGCGCCCTTGTCTTGCTCTCGTTAGGCCAAAATCTCTTGCTGCACTTGCACGCACAAACGCTCTTGTTGCCCCGCGCGCTGCTAGCCTTGCTCCTGATCGTTCAACTCTTGGAGATGCATCACGGGCTTTACGGAGAGCTGGTTTATTCTGAGAACGTCAATCCATTCGTTAGGCCAGCGCTTATTTCCGGTGCGAGCATTGTGATTCTCAGTCTCTTTCTTACGCCGCGCTTCGGACTTTGGGGCATGTTGCTCGCGACCGGCGCCGTGCAGCTTTCCTTTAATAATTGGTGGCCCGTTCGCCGGGCCATTCGCGGTCTCGGGCCGGCCGGGCGAGATTATTGGCGCGGATTTATTTTCGCGCCGCAATCCAATGCGGATGCAGGCGGTCGTTCAGTCTCGGACTGATCGGGCGAACCTCTCGATAGCCAGCCTGGCGAAGACAACGGATGATCTTTCGCCGGCTCATCCCGCGCTCGCGCGTGCCCGCCATTTTACCCATCCGATATCCGAGAAGGGAATACAGGACGTTCGGCTCGTCGGCAATAATTAGCCGGCGCGAGAGGTTCCAGTCAGCCCGATTTTTCTCCGCCAGCCTGCGCGCGCGGGCGAACAAGGCGGAACGGGCCAGCCAACTGACGATTCGTTGAGGAACCGCCTTCAACTTACCGCCTCATAACAGGCGAAGGTCTGTTCTGCGAAACGTCCCCAGCGAAATGCCTCGACGTGTTTGAGTCCTGTCTCACGTGCCTCGGCGCGGGCGCGTTCATCGCGCAAGAGTGACTGCATCGCTTCCACCAATTCGTGTTTGTTATCCGACGAAACTAGCGTGGCCGCGCCGCCAAGATTTTCGCGCAGCGAAGAATTATTCGCTGCGATCACAGGCACGCCGCTCGCCATCGCTTCCAGCGGCGGAAACCCAAAACCTTCCAACAACGACGGATAAACAAAAAGCGTAGCGCCAGCGTAGACGAAGGGCAGGTCGCCTTCGGCGATGTAACCCATGAGATGAATGCGCTCGCGCACACCTGGCGCAAGGCGAGACAACAACTCGTTAGGCGACCAGCCCTGTGCGCCGCCCAACACCAGGTGCTCGTCCCGGCCCTGCCTGATCAATTCGGCAAAAGCATCAATCAGCAGCGGGAGATTTTTGCGCGGCTCGAGTGTGCCCAGAAAGAAAACATAAGGCGTTGGAATTTCGAGGCGTTGCAAAACCGGCTGCGCTTCCGCTGCCTCGCGTGGATGAAACGCCTCTTCGATTCCGCAGGCAATTGCCCGAATTCTTTCCGGCCTCGCACCGCTCACAATGCGCAAGATATCCGTCTTCACCGATTCGGACGGGACCGTAATCATGTCTGCCTGCCGAATGCTCGCGCTCACCACGCGTTCGTAGACCGGACCGCGCCGAATTGCCGGATGAGTTTGCGGCAGAAGAAATGACGACATGTCGTGAATCGTCAGGATATGCCGCGCGCGACTGCGCCATGTCGGCATGATGAACGTCGGCGAATGCAGGACGTCGATGCGCAGTAGATAAAGAAGAATAGGCAGCAGCAGTTGTTGAAAGAAAAGCCTGAAGAATCGTGGTCGAAAACAAATCGGCCAAACATGGCAGTGATTCGGCAGCCGGTTTTTTCCGGAAAATCGCGCACGATCCTCGACGTTAATGAAGAGAAAAAACGCCGCGCCTTTTTCGAGGCGCGCCAGAGAACGCACCAACCCCAGCAGGTAGCGATCGATCCCGCTTGGATTGGCGTTGAGCGCGGTAAGATCGATCGCGATTCTCATCTCCGCGCGATTTCGTGGAAATACTTCTCGGTTTCGCACAGCATTCGCTCTTCACTGAAGTGCGTGCGCGCGCGCGCGTAACCTCTCATTGCCATTCGCGCCGCTTTTTCCGGCTCGGACAAGACTCGATTGATTGCCGAGACCAGTTCCGCGACATCGCCCGGCCTAACGAGTAATCCGCTCTCGCCATCTTCAATGATTTCGGCGGCGCCGCCGCCACGCGTCGCGATAACCGGCCTCTGCGCGAGCATTCCTTCCACGATGACGCGTCCAAACGGTTCGGCCTCAGTGGAAGCATGCACAATGCAATCCACCTTTTGCATCAGTTGCGCGACATCGTTGCGAAAACCAAGAAAGCTTACACGATCCGTTAGGCCAAGATTGGCCACGAGCTGACGCAGAGTCCGGGCAAAGGCGGCGTCTTCTTCCGCGCCCACAAAAATTGCATTGGCTTCCGGGACAAGCGCGAGAGCGCGCAAGAGAACGTCGTGACCTTTCCACGGAGTGATTCGGCCAAAGACGCCCAGTGTCGGAGTCTCATTTCGTTTTCGTTCGATTAAAGAAAATGGTGCCACCCCGGCATGAACGACGCGCACCAAGTCCGCGCGTCCGCCCGCGGATATGAAGGCGTCGGCGTCGGCTTTGGAATCCGCCAGCACTCTCGTCACGCTCCGATTACATGTGCGCACAAGGAGTTGAATGGCGTGCGGATGGAAATGTTCCTGCGTGACGAGATCGTGTAAGTTCCACACGAATGGCTTTGGCCTAACGAGTCGTGCCAGGCTCCCGGCCAAAAGCGCTTTTGGCGAATTCGCCAGGACGACATCGGCGGAGGAGGCGGCGCGCGAAATTCGCCAGGCTAACCGCAAGACACTCGCAAGATTGCGCGGCCTAAAACTCGGCGCACCAAGCCTCACGCCGTGCCTCGCCCATGCGCTCCTAAAGACACGCACGCGCACGCCACTTTTTTCTAACAAATCGCGGAACGGCCCGTCGTCGAAAAGAACGACCTCGGAGGTTTCGCGGAAATGGCGCGCGACAGAGAGAAGCAGCAGCTCGGCGCCGCCGATCAAACCCGTGTGGTGCAGAAAGAGAAGTCGCGGCCCACTCCGTCTCATCGATTGCGCAGATGTAGTCGTAATCGCCGCAACGTTTCTTTCGCGCCCCTTGTTCTCCAGACGTGTTGGGCGCGCTTCAGTTGCCCACGCGCGTCGGCCAAAGGCGAAGAGATGTGAGTGACTCGCGGTCGGGAACAAAAAGGTGCGAATGATTTTATCGCGTCATTCCAGTCAAACTGCGGACGAAGACGGATGACGTTGGCGCGACACCGCTCCGTGAATGCGGAGTCGAGTACGATTCTTTCGATTGCCCGGGCCAGGAGTTCCGGATTCTCGGGCGGTACTGTCAGTCCAAGTTCCTGCCTAACGACTAGTTCGGCGAAGACGTCGCCTTCAGTGCAAACGATCGGCAAACCAGCCCAGAGGCAATCGAGAAAGCGCGTGCGATAAGCGAAACGACTTTCGAGATTCGCGCGGTGGGTGCTCACCGCTGCGTCGCATTCCGCGAAATAATCTCCGCGGCGGTCGTAAGGAATGTAGTCATCGATAAAATGGACATTGCCGCCCCCGAGCGAGCGCGCCTTACACGCAGCCGCGGTTTCCTCGTGATCTTCGCCAGGATGTTTGCCGGCGAAGAAGACCAGATGAATTCCCGAAGATTCCAGAAAACGCATTGCCTTGAGCAAGGTTTCCGGATCGGTCCAATCCCAAATGCCGCCCGGCCAGATGATGATTCTTCCCGTCAGCGGAATAGAGGAAAAAACGTCACGGCTTGATCGGTGAATTGGCGGCGGCGCCGGATCGATTCCAAACGGCACCACCGCAATCAACTCGTTAGGCTCGGTGCGGCCGTTGGTGCTGAGCTCGCCCAACCAGTAGTTGCGCTGCCGTTCCGAAGCGCAGAGGAAAAAATCGCCGCGCCGCAGGACTTGATTCTGCAGGACAAGGTGCGCCTGTAACTCATTCTCATCGGCACCTGCCGCCATCAATTCGAAGAGGAATGGGTCGTATAGGTCGAAGACGAGGGGGATTTTCGCGCGGCTCAGAAATGGCAGACGCACCAGTGCATGCAGCGGCAATACCGTCAGAGCGGTCTCGCGCAAAAGTGGACGAAGCGTTTCCCGCGGACGTGCGAGGTCGAACTCCTGAAGCGCGAACTCATCTGAAACAAAATGATCCACCCGCGGCGCAACGACGGTGACGGAAAACCCAGAGCGCGCCACGGCACCTGCCAGACCGAGAACGCGAATAGCCGCGCCACCGCGACGTGGCCCAATGACATCGAAGGTCACGAAAAGAATCTGTCTCGCGCGATCCATGCCGCTCTGACGAAGGCAGCATTGCGCCACGGATGAAAGTTCAATCTTCCGCCTCGTCTGTTGACGCTGCCCGCGCGCAACGATATGACGGAGCTGGGCCTTACATGGAACAACTCACTTTCAGCGTGGTCATTCCGGTTTGGAATGGGCGCGCGCATTTGCCCACCTGCCTGGAGGCGTTAGCTGCATCCGAGCGGAAGCCGGACGAGATCGTCGTAGTCGATGACGGATCGGACGACGATTCCGCGGCGATGGCGCGCGCGTACGGCGCGAAAGTTCTGCGCCTAACGAGTGGTCCGCTCGGTCCGGCGACCGCACGCAATCGCGGAGTGGAGGCCAGTTCCGGCGACGTGATTGTCTTCATCGATTGCGACGTGGCGGTGCATCGGGAAACGCTCGGCCTGATCGAGCAACAATTCCTGGCCGATCCCAAAGTGTGCGGGGTCTTTGGTTCCTACGATGATCAACCGACCGAGACCGGCCTGGTTTCTCGCTATCGAAACTTGCTTCATCATTATGTCCACCAGCAGAGTCGTCGCGAGGCATCCGCTTTCTGGGCCGGCTGCGGGGCGATTCGCCGCGAGGCGTTCCAGCGGGAGAATGGATTCGACGAAACCTATCGCTGGGCCAGCATCGAAGATATCGAATTAGGTATGCGCCTAACGACAGCGGGCCATCGCCTGCTGCTCCGACGCGATATCCAGGCTACACACAGCAAACGCTGGACGCTTTGGGAAGTTATCTACACCGACATTTTCCGCCGGGCGGTTCCGTGGACACGATTACTCTTGAGCGAAAATTCGTTGCCTAACGACTTAAACCTTCGGCTGGAGAATCGCGTCAGCGCGCTCGCGGTCTACAGTCTTTTGGTATTACTGATCGTCGGCGCGACGCATCATCAATTGCTACCCGCGGCCATGATTCCATTGGCCATTTTGTTTGCGTGCAACCGCGGACTTTATCGTCTTTTTCTTCGTCGCGGCGGATTCTTCTTCTCCTTAGGCGCAATTTTGCTGCATTGGCTGCACTATTTTTATTCCACCGCCACTTTCGTAATTCTAACTGCGACTGCGCTCGTGCGTCGCGCGCCGTCAACGGACGTGATCGCGCCAGAACGACGAGCGACCGTCGTCGAAAGTTAGCCTAACGAGTCCTGCTGCTCCCGCCGAAACCGCCGCTCGGGCTGGTATTTCCGAAACCGAGAACTCTTTCCAAGCGCTGTTGCGTCCAGGCCATGGGCTGCCGCGGTAAGCGCGGGCTCGCCTCAGCGCGTCGCAAAATATCTGCGAGGTCGCGCTGTTCCTCATTCAACTGCCGGCCAGTTTCTGGAGTGGTGGCGCGTTGACGCAAGTCGGCCAGCATGGACGTGAGTGATTGATTTTCCTGCTTGGAGACGCGGAGAAGATCTATCATGTGCTGAAAGGCCAGATGGAAAGGCACGGTGGCGAAATCCGCTTCGCCGTCCGCCGCGACCGTTTCAGGGGGAGTGGTGATTAACTCCGAAGTAGCTAACGAGTGCCAGACTTCAGGCGGCTGGAAGAAACCGATGTCGCCACTGTAAGTCATATTCGCTTCGGGAACGGAGATGTAACAACTGCCTGCCATCGGCTCAATTTCGACGGCCAGTTCTTCAGCACCGTCGGAGCTTAATAAGCGCAGATGGACTTTGCGATCCTCAGGTTCCTGTTCACGAAAGGCCCTCGTCCAATCGATATCCCAATAGGCAAAGATGTTTCGCGGATCGCGCGCCATGAGGGTGAGGGTTTGCGTTCCGTAGGTGCGCGGCAAGCCCAGCGATTCAGCGGTCATGCCCGCGTTTTTTCCATAGCTGATGATCGGATGCGGCGAGACGCGATAACCGGACGATTCCCGTGTTGCGTTTTTTTTTGAATCGAATTCCATAGACGCAGCGATTTGCCGCAGGATGTTACTCGGGTTCGCAGCGTCGCCAAATGACAATTGCACGCGCCCGATTCTATTCATGAGGACCTGCATTATTTGTAATCCTGGGGCGGGGAGCGTGGATGATCGCGAAGAAATTCGCGCTCAGCTCGCGCGTTTTCCGTCGGCGGAAATTCAGTTCACCAGCGGAGAGGGCGATGCCAGGAGAATGGCGCGCGCCGCGGCAGAAGGTAATTGCGAACGAGTCCTGGCGGCGGGCGGCGATGGAACTTTTAACGAAGTGATCAACGGTATCGCCGAACTTGCGGACCGGTTGCAGGTGGGACTGATTCCGCTCGGGACCGGTAATGATTTCGCCCGAATGCTTTCATTGCCAGACAAGATCGATGATTGCATCGAGGCATTACGCTCGGGCCGGACCCGCGCGATCGATCTCGTGCGCGTGACGAGCGATCAGGTGCGGTATTTCGTGAACGTCTCCGCCGGCGGATTTAGTGGGACGGTCAATGAAAAATTGACGCCGGAAATAAAACAAACGTGGGGACCGCTGGCCTATTTGCGTAGCGCGGCGGAAGCGTTGCCCGAGCTGCGCTCGTATGCCACAGAAATCGTTTTCGATGACGGGGAGCGGATCGAAGTGGACCTTTATAATGCGGTGGTCGCGAACGGCCGTTATGTCGCCGGTGGAACTTTGATCGCGCCGGAAGCGGAGATCGATGATGGACTGCTCGACGTGATTCTAGTTCCGAAAAATTCTGCGCCCGCACTGGCGTTGCTCGTGGCGCAGATCGCGTGTGGCAGGCATCTCGGGAGCGACAGCATTGTCTTTCGGCGTGCGCGCAAAATGTCGATAAAATCGGAACCGGGAATGTGGTTTAACGTCGATGGCGAATTGGTGGGAAACGAGCCGGCTGTTTTTGAAGTGTTGCCACGTGCGCTGCAAGTTTTGGTCGGCACCAATTAATGAAGAGCAATATTCTCAGCGTCGAGGAGCTGGCTGAGGTTTCGAAACAACTGCGCATAGGCGGCCAGCGTCTGGTGGTGACGAATGGATGTTTTGATCTGCTGCATCCGGGGCACGTGCGTTATCTGGAAGCAGCGCGTTCGTTAGGCGACGCTCTTGCCGTCGGTGTGAACGGCGACAAGTCAGTGCGAATTCTAAAAGGCGAAGGACGACCGTTAAACAACGAAAACGATCGCGCGGAAGTTTTGGCCGCGCTCTGCGCGGTGGATTACGCGGCGATTTTTCCGGAAGTGCGCGCGACGGATTTTCTTCGACGCGTTCGACCGGCGATCTACGTGAAGGGCGGCGACTACAAACCGGAAACGCTCAACGCCGAGGAGCGCGCGGCCTTGGAAGAAATAGGCGCGACCGTGCGCATCATTCCATTCGCGGCCGGCTACTCCACTTCGCAATTAATTGAGCGCGTAAATCGCAGCTAAGATGGCAGCCATCGGGATCGGTATCCTTGGTTCGGGCAAAGGAAGTAATTGCCGTGCGATTCTCGAGCGCATCCGCGACGGGACCTTATGTGCCGAAGCGCGCGTCGTAATTGCGGATGTTTTTAACGCCGGCATTCTGCAAATCGCGCAAGAGTTTGGCGTGCCGAACGCATTCGTGCCGCCTGGAAAATTCCGGACAAAGATGGAACCGGAAGCGGAAAGCGCACTGGTCCAGATGTTACGGGATTCCGCTGTGGAATTGGTCGTGCTGGCTGGATTCATGCGAGTGCTGAAAGCGCCGACACTCTCCGCGTTTTCGCATCGCATCATTAATATCCATCCGTCGCTCCTGCCGAAATTTCCCGGGCTCGAAGCGTGGAAGCAGGCGCTGGCCGCGGGTGAAAGGGTGAGCGGTTGCACCGTGCATTACGTGGAGGCAGACATCGACAGCGGCGAAATTATCGCGCAACGCGAAGTGCCGATCTTGCCTAACGACACGCCGGAAACGTTGCATGCCCGAATTCAAATCGCGGAACACGAACTTTATCCGCAAGCGATCGCGCAGTTCTGCGAATAACGACTCGTTAGGCCAACTAGAGACGCTCGGATTTTTGGTCGCGGGCCAGAAGTTCTTCCAGGGCCTCGGCCGGTTTTTTGTTCTGGTAAAGGATGCTGAAAATCTGGTCGATGATCGGCGTCTCGATGTCGAGCTGGCGCGCGCATTCGAATGCGCTCTTGGTGGTTGGCACTCCTTCGGCCACCGTCTTGGTCGAAGAGATAATTTGATCTAACGAGTGGCCCTGTCCGAGCTTTTCGCCGACGCGCCGGTTCCGACTCAATGGACTGAAGCAGGTCGCGACCAAATCGCCTGCTCCGCTCAAACCATAAAAGGTTCGTGCCTGTCCACCCATGGCGGTGCCGAGGCGTAGCAGCTCGGCCAGACCGCGCGTGACCAGGGCCGCTTTCGAGTTGTCGCCTAATCCAAAGCCGTCACCAATCCCAGCGGCGATCGCGAAGACATTTTTCAGTGCGCCACCAAGCTCGATCCCGGTCGTTTCGTCGCTGGAATAAATACGGAAGCGCGGCGTGCCGAGATATTGCTGGAGGTCTTGCGCGCACTCGGCGTTGCGACAACCGAGCACGGCCGCAGTCGGCAGTTCACGAGAAACTTCCGCCGCCAGATTCGGGCCGGACAAAACCGCGACGGCGTGCTCTGGGAAAAATTGCGCCAGAATCTCGGACATGCGCAAACCGCTTCCGTGCTCGATGCCTTTGGTGCAGCTGAGGAAAATGCTACTACTCGTTAGGCTATTCTTTATTTCCTGAGCAACGGAGCGCAGCGCGGTGGAGGGCGTGACAAAGACAATCAGGTCTGCGCTGGCGCAGTCCGCCAGACTACTCGTTAGGCAAATCGACTCGGGCAGTGTGACCCCCGGTAGATAGTCGACATTTTCTCGCGTGCTCCGCAAACGCTCGATCCGCTCGGGATTGTGTCCCCACAGAGTGACGTCGTTTCCGCGCTTAGCCCAGAGGATGGCAAGTGCCGTTCCCCATCCACCCGCACCCAGCACTGCTGTCCGCATCGCTTTCACTGTCGGGTGAAACGCGGCTCAGTGCCGTTCAGCAACCGCACAATATTCGAGCGATGGCGCCAGACCACCAGCGCCGTCATCACCAGGGAGAAGTAAAGGAGCACCACGCCGTGGGTCATATTAAAATGAATCAGGACGGCGATAGTAATCGGCAGAGCAAGCGCGGCGATGATTGATGCTAACGAGACATATCGCGTGATCAGAAACAAAATGACCCAGACCAGAAAGATTGTGATCGCGGCCGGTGGTGTGATCCCAAAAATCGAGCCAGCCGACGTGGCAACGCCTTTTCCGCCTTTAAAGGCCAGCCAAACTGGAAACGAGTGTCCGACCACACACATCGCCGCCGCGAGGATGGCAAAGAATTCTAAGTAATTGGCGGCCTCGGGATGTCGCGCGGCCAACGCAAGCGCGAGCCTGACCGCAACGAAGCCTTTAAAAGCGTCGAGGAAAAAAACGGAGTAGCCCCATTTCTTTCCAAGCACGCGCATGACGTTAGTCGCGCCGATGTTGCCGCTCCCATGTTGCCGGACGTCAACGCCCGCTATTTTCCCCGCGATATATCCGCTGGGAAATGAGCCGCTCAGATAGGCGAGCGCGGAAATGACAAGAGAAAGGCCGAACATCGGTCGTGATCGCCAGGTGCGCTAAGCTCCATTCGTCGCTGTGCTGTGCTCACTCTTATAAGCGCCCTTCTTCTGGAGAAAAATGGAAATAATCGAAAGGTCCGCCGGCGTGATTCCGGGGATTGCTGCCGCATCCGCCAAAACTTGCGGACGCGCTGCGCTTAATTTTTGCCGCGTTTCGTGACGCAGCCCGGGGATCTGATTCAAATCGAGATCGTTCGGAATGCGTTGCCGCCCCGCAAGCGTCATCTGCCGATTTTGGTTTCGCTGACGACGGACGTAGCCTTCGTACTTCAGATCGGCCTCGACCAGATCCCAAATTTCCTTTGGCGCAAAGTTTTGAAATTCGTTAGGCAGACTTTCCAAACGAAATTCCGGTTTCCGCAGCTGGTGTTCGAGTGTTTCGCCGTTAAGTCGTGTGCCTGCGACCGAGTCCCGCAGCTTGCGGATGCTCTCCATTTTCGTTTGGTAGCAGGTCCAGCGTTCGTCATCGACGAGCCCACATTCTCGCCCGCGCGGGGTTAGCCTTTGGTCAGCGTTGTCGTGTCGAAGCGAAAGCCTATCTTCAGCCCGGCTTGTGAACATCCTATAGGGCTCGTCGGTTCCCTTCGTCACCAAATCGTCAATGAGAACACCGGCGTAAGCCACCGACCGCGAAAGAAGAAACGGTGATCGGCCGAGAACTTTTAGCGCCGCGTTTGTTCCAGCTATAAGTCCCTGAATTGCAGCCTCTTCGTAACCAGATGTGCCATTAACCTGACCCGCGAGATAAAGTCCGGAGACCTTCTTCGTTTCCAAGGTGTGATAGAGCTGAGTCGGCGGGAAATAGTCATATTCCACCGCATATCCCGGGCGCATTATCTCGACGTTTTCGAGGCCGGGAACGGTACGCAAGAACTCCAATTGAACTTGATAGGGCAAACTAGTCGAGACGCCGTTAACATAAAACTCGTCGGTGTGGAGGCCTTCCGGTTCCAAGAACAACTGATGGGATTCCTTATCTGAGAACTTGACGACTTTGTCTTCAATCGAAGGACAGTAGCGCGGTCCCCTTCCTGTGATGCGGCCCGAGTAGAGTGCGGAGTGATGAATATTTGCCCGGATAATTGCATGAGACTTGGGATTGGTGTGCGTGATCCAACAGGGCATTTGCCGAATCGGCTTATCCCGAACATTCAAGGTGAATATTTGTTCGGAACCATTCGAGGCGGGCAATCCCAGGAAGCTAAAGAAAGTTGGCGACAAGTCGCCCAACTGAGTTTCGCAGGCAGAGAAATTAATCGAATGCCGATTGATTCGGCACGGAGTACCCGTCTTGAATCGCCCGCGCTCTAGACCAAGGGATTCGATCTCACGCCCGAGATTAGAAGCGGTATCGGCCATCCTTCCGCCGGACTTCACCTGATTGCCGACATGCAATGTTCCTCCCAGGAATGTCCCCGATGTGATGATGACGCTCGCCGCTTCAATTCTCAATCCGATATCTGTTTCGACACCGACGATCTGATCGCCCCTCACAATAAATTTCGTTGCCGTAGCTTGTTTCAACTTTAGGTTCGGCAAGCCTTCCAAACAGGCTTTTGCGCTAAATTGGTAGGCCTTCTTATCGCACTGGGCGCGAGGAGAGTGAACAGCCTTGCCTTTAGTTCGATTCAAGAGGCGAAATTGAATCGCGGTGGCGTCGGCGTTTCGACCCATGAAGCCACCCAACGCATCGATCTCGCGAACGATCGTTCCCTTGGCAATACCGCCGATCGCCGGGTTGCACGACATCTGTCCAACGGTGTCTAAATTCTGGGTGAGGACGACCGTCGAACAATTGAGGCGACTCGCCGCTAGAGATGCTTCAATACCGGCATGGCCGCTTCCGATTACCAGGACCTGACATTCTTCCGTGACGCTCATGTTCCACGTGGAACTAATCCAGGATGCCTTGTGCGGGTAGCGGTAGGAGTGTATCTAAAGCGAATTCTTCCACCTTTCCCTTGCTCGACTGGCTAACAATTCGCAGCGAGGGCGCAAATTCGGCCAAGACCTGGCGACATGCTCCGCATGGAACGACGGGGCGATCGGAATCGCTAACCAACGCTAGCAGCACGAAGCGAGTCTTTCCCTCTAAAACGGCGGCCCCAACGGCCACTCTTTCAGCGCACATTGTTAGCCCATAGGAGCGGTTCTCCACATTACACCCGGAAAAATGAGCCCCGTCTGTGGTTACCAGTGCAGCTCCGACCGAGAATTTCGAATACGGGGCGTAGGCCCTAGTGCGAGCCAATTCAGCATTTTTAATAGCTTCTCTATCAATGTTCTGCATAAACTACAACTTCTTTTAGGGCTGGGATAGAATCGCCCTTAACACTCGGAATTGGTATGGTTTTCGCAGGCGCGTCTACTTCGCGAAGGACCCGCAAAGCAATTCGACCTAAGAGAAAAAGGATGGTCGCAGAAAATGCCAGCCCTCCAAACCAAGTTACATACTCGATGCTGCGTGGATGCGTTTTCCCGCGCAAAAGGTTTAGTCCCAGTTGTCCCAAAGTTCCGAGGTAGGCGTAGAGGAATAATCCGGGTGCTTGGCCGATCGCCACCCATAGCATACAGGTGCGAAACCGGACCTTGGTCAGACCGTAGAGATAGTTCATCAGGCTCGTTGGAAAAAGCGGATGCAATTGGCTGAGCAAAATAATTTTCCATCCTTCTCGTTCGACCGCAGGCTGGAGAGCTTTCAACTTCGGGTTGAGCATTAACCGGCGGTGTAGCCAGCGTTCCCCAATCCACCGACTGATGAAAAAAGAAATCGCCGCGCCGACCATATTACCGAGCAGGACAATGAGAAAACCCCACCACAGTCCAAAAAAGAAACCACCGCCGACACTTAGCACTCCGCCTGGAAGAAGCAGGACATTACAAGCCGCATACAGCAGCGGGTAACAAACCGCGCTCCACACTCCCCAATGCATGACACGCTGTTGAATGACAGCCAGCCAATCAGCCAGCGGGAAAACGCGGGACAGCCCGAAAAATAGCGTCGCGCACAGCAATAATCCGATTACCTGAATAAGGAGTGCGCGCCGGACTTGCACCATCCCGAACAATCGTCACGTCACCGCCCGCGTGCAAACTGCGCCGCTTAGCAAATTGACGGCCCTTCTAATTCGCATCTAGCTCTCGTTAGGCAAAATCGCCATCAGCCTTTTTCTAGTCTCCGCTCAATGTCGCGCAAAGATCCGCGTATCGATGCTTATATAGCGAAAGCTGCGCCTTTCGCGCGGCCAATTTTAAAAACGTATCCGCAAAATCGTGCACGCTGGCTGCCTCAAGGTCGGGGAGACTATGAAGTGGAACATGCCGCATTTCGATTACAAAGGGCCGTTATGCGGCATGGCAGTATTCAAACAGTATTGCTCATTCGGATTTTGGAAAGCGACGCGCTTTATTCTCTTGGATACGATTGAGAATCCTTTCATCTGCGTTTCCAAAAGCAACCACTGGAGGATTTCGGACGAAAGACATCTTATGAAAACGCACTCCGAAAGTGGGCTTTTTATTGTCTTATCTCTCCCCTTAGTAAGAAACCAATAACGATTAATACTTGCGAACAGACAATGGTCCAGACAAACAACCGCCACCTTGTTCGACCCCGCGTCAGGTGTTATCAACACGATTGATTCACCTTCGCTACAAGGAATAACGAGCACGGCATGGCACTTATTACCGCGCTTATGATTAAGAAGAGATTTTCCAAAATAAGTTTTATTAAAAGGCATTGTGAAGAAACTCTCTTCAGACACGTCTGATTCCTTTGCTTTATGAATCAAACGATCGAAACCCAACCGCGCTTTGATCCACGCGCGTTATCGGTCGTGCCGCCGAGTATGTCAGAGTCAAGTGCGACTCAGCCGCTCAATCTTCTACGGCCGCCTCACCACAGCCTTTTCGAGCGCTTCGCCTGGCTTTACGTTTTTTTTCGAGAGAAGTTATTTAGGGATGATACCAAAAGAATTGTAACTGCATTGTGGCCCAGCGGACGTCCCACGGAAGGAACTGAACTGCTCGAGCTTGGATGTGGGCCTGGATTCTACTCCTGTGGAATAGCCCAACGCTTTCCAAAAGTTTCGGTCATTGGTGTCGATCGCGCCGCGCAGCAGTTGCGTTTCGCCACCCAGAAGGCGCTAAATTTGCGCTTAGTAAATTGTCGTTTTGAGAGTGACAACGTTCTCGCTCTTTCTCATCGGGAAGAGAGTTTTGATGTCGTAATTTCAGCGCGGCTTTTTACTATTTTACCTGATCCTAAAACAGCTATAGCTGAAATGTATCGTGTCCTGAAAAGCGGTGGTCGCTGCCTCGTCGCCGAACCACGCTACGCTTTCTGGGCTTCAATTCCGCTTTTTACCATGTGGCTGGCGGCTCGTCTTACTGGTGCGCGCCACAGCTTTTGTGAACCACGCACGGCCAATGTGCTCGATCTTGTTTCATTTGAGAAAGCTTTCTTTTCGCAACCGTGGCGGCGCGTGAAAGTTTGGCGCGACGGTCGTTATCAGTACGCGCTCTGCGAAAAGAGTTGAGGCATCACGTTCTCGACCCGACCCAGGGTTCACAAGTTCCGCCTGGCTTTTGCGCACTCGGTGTCATGACCAAGGCGCCGCGTGCCGGTAAAGTAAAAACGCGCCTCACACCTCCGCTCACACCGGAGGAAGCAGCCGCCTTAAATATTTGTTTTCTGCGAGACACCACAAATGCGATCGCACTTGCGAGCAAAGAAGAGCGTGCGCGAGGTGTCGCCATCTACACTCCCGTCGGCGAAGAAGACGCCTATAAAGACATTTTGCCGCACGATTTCGATCTAGTTCCACAACGCGGCGATGGGTTCGGTGAGAGATTAATTTTTGCTGCGGTGGATTTGCTGACACTTGGCTTCGAATCGTTTTGTCTAATTGATTCCGATAGCCCCACTGTAACCGCCAACGTCTACGCGCAAGCGGCCCGCGCTCTTTCGCGACCTGGCGAGCGGATGGTTTTTGGTCCGTCGGAGGACGGCGGATATTATTTGATCGGCTTGAAGAAGTTCCACCAGCAAGTGTTCGAGGAAATTGATTGGAGCACGGAACGTGTGGCGGAACAGACGTTGCAACGCGCGCACCTAATTGGTCTCGAAGTAGAATTGCTACCCACCTGCTTCGATGTTGATGATCGCCAAACCTTGCATCGATTGTGTGACCGCTTACTGGCTGGCGACGAACACGCGCCGGTCACCAGGAATTTCCTTGAGCAGTTAATCAAACGCGAAGGGCGTGAGCGCATTTGGCCTAACAAGTAATAGAATGAAGAACCGTCACGAGAAACGCGCGCTCGTCACCGGCGGCGCGGGATTAATCGGCTCGCACATCGTGGATTTGTTAGTCCGCGACGGCTGGCAGGTGCGCATTCTGGATAATCTCGAACCGAATACGCACAAACGCGGTCGGCCCGATTGGATAAACGCCGAAGCGGAGTTCGTCCAAGGTGATTTGCGCGATCGCGCCGTCATGGTCGCAGCGTTGAAGGATATCGATGTCGTTTTTCACGAGGCGGCATACGGCGGTTACATGCCGGAGATCGCAAAATACGTGCACGTGAATTCGTTCGGCACGGCGCAAATGCTGGAGGTGATTCGCGAAGAAAATTTGCCGATCAAGAAAATCATCGTCGCCTCGTCGCAGGCTGTTTACAGCGAGGGCGCCGGGAATTGTCCGACACACGGTCTGGTCTTTCCAAACGTCCGACCGGTCGAGCAACTCCGCGCCGGCGATTGGTCAGTCCATTGTCCGCATTGCGATGCCGCGACTACGTCAGCTCCGACGCCCGAAAATGCGCCGGTTGGCGGAGAAACAGTTTACGGTCTAACCAAAGTCGATCAGGAAAAACTAGTCCTACTCTGGGGAAAACAAGCCGGCGTTCCCACGGTGGCGTTGCGCTACTCGTGCACTTACGGGCCGCGCCAATCCATCTTTAATCCCTATACCGGAGTGATAGCGATTTTCTGTACGCGTTTACTCAACAACCTGCCGCCGGTCTTGTTCGAAGACGGCGAACAGACTCGCGATTTCTCCTTCGTTGAAGATATTGCGCGCGCCAATCTTCTCGCCGCCACCATCGACAAACTCGACGGTCTACCGGTAAATGTCGGCAGTGGCCGCGGCGTCCCGATTCGTGAAATCGCCGCGCAAATTTCTGACTCGTTAGGCATTCAGATCGAACCGGAGGCGAACGGCGAATTTCGTCCCGGCGAAATGCGTCACCTCACCAGTGACACCGAAAGGATATGCGCCGCCGGCTACGAACCACAAGTGAATCTCGCGCAGGGCATCAGTCGTTACCTTGATTGGATTCGCGCGCAGTCGGACGTGAAAGATTACTTTAGCGAAGCCGCCGACATTCTGCGCAGTAAAGGCATCGTGCACCGCGTCGCGAAGTAACGCATGCATCGGGCTTGCGTCGGCGCGCGCCACAAGCGAGGACGCAGGTGCACATGAACGAGCCGGCCGTCATCCCGGATTTCAACGAGCCGATCGCAAATCACGCTCGCAAAGATTTGCCGCTCCTGCGCGCCGAGATGCGGGTGAGTGAGGCGCTCGAGACGATTCGTCGCGAGGGCTTGGGCGAGCGCGTGATCTATTTCTATGCGCTCGACGAAGAGCAGCGACTCGCCGGAGTAATCCCCACCCGCCGACTCTTGACCGCTGCACTCGACACGCGGCTCGAAGAAAGCATGATTCGCCGCGTCGTCGCTTTGCCCATTACCGCTACGGTTCTGGAAGCGTGCGAGTTTTTCGTTCTCTACAAATTTTTCGCTTTTCCAGTGATCGATGCGGAACGCCATGTCGTGGGCGTGGTTGATGTCAGTTTATTTCGCCAGGAAATGTTGGAAGCGGAGGAAAAAGAGGCCGAGCATTCACTCGTTAGGCCGCCGGGCGATGATTTTTTCGAAGCCCTGGGATTTCGGATGTCGCAAGTACGCGACGCCTCGTCCCTGCGAGTTTTCCGTTATCGATTTCCCTGGCTCCTCGCCACGGTTTGCAGTGGAACTATTTGCGCGATCCTCGCGGGATTTTTTGCAGCGACTCTCGAGAACAGTCTCGTGATTGCATTCTTTCTCACGATGGTTCTCGGTCTCAACGAAAGCGTCAGCATGCAATCCATGACGCTTACTATTCAGGCGCTGCGTTCCACTCGGCTAACGAGAGCTTGGTTTGTGCAAACCTTTCGCCGCGAACTGGCCAGCGCACTTTTGCTTGGCCTCGGTTGCGGCGCGGTCGTGGGCGCCATCGTTTATCTTTGGCGACATGATGTGATCGGCGCCGCGGTGATTGGCGGAAGCATCGCGCTCTCACTCGTCACCGCCGCGCTTTTCGGACTGTCCGTCCCGTCGTTACTGCATTGGCTGAAGCTCGATCCAAAAATCGCGGCCGGTCCGGTCACGCTCGCATTCACGGATTTCTTCGCGCTCCTTTTTTACTTCGGCATCGCTGCTCTCGTTCTCCGATGAATTTCGTGTGCGTCGTCATTCCGGCGCTAAATGAGGAAGAACCAATCGGCGACGTTGTGCGCGCCGTTCTCGCCACTGGAATTCCACGCGAAGTTATTGTTGTCGATAACGGCAGCACCGATCGGACGGCCGAACGTGCCCGTGCCGCTGGCGCGCGGGTGGTGACGGCGCCCCGCGGCTATGGTCGGGCCTGCGCCGCTGGAGTGGCCGCGCTCCCAGCAGATTGCGACATTGTTGTTTTTCTCGACGGCGACGGCAGCGATTGCCCGGAGTTCATGGAACGACTCGTTAGGCCAATCATCGATCGGCAGCAGGATTTTGTTATCGGTTCACGGACTCGCGGCAAACGCGAGCGCGGCAGTATGAACGCGCCGCAAATCGTTTCTGGACGCATCGCCGGTTTGCTCCTCGGTTTGCTCTACGGCGTTCATTACACGGATATGTGCCCGTTCCGCGCCATCCAGCGCCGCGCTTTAGATTCGTTAGGCATGCGTGAACAAACTTACGGGTGGAATCTTGAGATGCAGATGCGCACCGCGCGCGCGGGCCTTCGCATTCTCGAAGTGCCCGTCGATCATCGCTGCCGCACCGGTGGCGAATCCAAAGTTTCTGGAACTTTGCGCGGGACATTCGTGGCCGGCTCGCGCATTCTGGCCACCCTTCTCCGCGTCGCTTTGGAAAAGCAAACAACCACTCGTTAGGCAAACAGATGTCGTCTACGAAACACGTTGGGGCAGGTCTCCTCGCCGGTGCGATCGCCGGTCTGGTCATGACCGTGGTCATGCTCATTCTCGCGTCGATTTTTAACATCGCCACGCCGCTTGTAATTCTGGGCGATCGTCTTTCGGTCCTTTTCACACCCGAAACTTTTTTTTGGTTGATGGGTCGCGTCGGCGGCTACAACCACATGAAACAACTTGGCGTCGGCTCGGCCATGTTCGGACAGATCGTGGTCGGCGCGATCGGCGGCGCGGTCTATGCCTCAAGAGCGCCGCGCCTGTCGCTTGCCGGTCGTCGCAAATTTTCGCTCGGCGTATTCGTTCTCTTTCCCTTGGTCGTAGCCACTGCGGTCCTCTGGTCGGTGCTCGGGACGCATTACAGCGGTTATCCCATCGCGATCGCGACTGTTCTGACTCTTCTCGGACTACTGATCTCTTTCTTCGCTTTCGAACGGACACTGGTCCTGAGTTACGAAGGCCTAACAAGTCGTCCGCATTCCGTTCCGGCGAATTTTGAATACAGCCCGCCGGTGGCGCGGCGCGCTTTTCTTTTGGGCGGTCTTGGTTTGCTCGTCGCCGGTGGTGGTGCCGCGATCCTGCGCAAACTTTATAGTGTTGCCACCTTCAGTTACGACGGCACTCAGTACTTCGGCGAAACCGTGCAGGCAGTCACGCCTAACGAGCAGTTCTACACCGTGACCAAGAACGTGATCGATCCGGTAGTCGATGAAACAGTTTGGCGGCTCGAAGTCACCGGGCAGGTCGATCGGCCACAGCATTTCGATTTTGATGCCCTGAAAAAATTACCCTCGCTCAAACAAGAAACGACCATCATGTGCATCAGCAACGGGCTCGACGCCGGCTTGATGAGCAACGCGGTTTGGACGGGCGTCACCATGCGCAGCTTGCTCGAAACGGCCGGCCCGCGTGTTGATGTCTCTCGCGTGCGTTTACACGGCGTCGATAATTACACCGACACCATCCCGATGGAGAAGGCGCTCGATCCGGCGACGCTCGTCGTATACGAAATGAACGGAGCGCCGTTGCCGCAACGCCACGGATTTCCCGCGCGCGCAATCGTGCCCGGATATTTCGGCGAGAAACACGTGAAGTGGATCACGCGCATCGAACTGGCCGACGAGAACGCGAAAGGTTTTTATGAGGCGCAGGGTTGGGGACCGGACTTCACTGTCCCAACGCGATCGCGCATTGACGTGCCCTACAACTTTGCCTGGGTCGATCTCGCCACAGCGTCGAATGGAATTAACGTGCGCGGGGTCGCCTTCGGTGGAAATCACGGAGTTTCTCGGGTCGAGATCAGTTCCGACGACGGCAACAACTGGACCGAGGCGCGCATCGATTACCCCGGCACGCGTTTGACTTGGGCTCTGTGGAGTTACGATTGGCGACCAGCTGCGGCCGGCAACTACTCGTTAGTCGTGCGCGCCACCAATGGCGATGGGCAACTGCAGTTCTTTGATTCGAATCGCTCGTTCAAGTCTGGCATAACCGGCTTTCATAAGATCGCGGTCTATATCGGTTAACGCTGACATCGCGGACACCACGCGGTGGTGCGTCCGCCAATCGTCGCGCGCTTTAATGGAATTCCATGGATCGGACAAATGCCATTCGCGCTCCAGCGCTGATGAATCAGCCACGAATCCGGCAGATCGGAATTGTCTGGTCCGATAATGCGCAGCGCTTGGCGTGAAACGAATCGGGTCTCACGACGCAAAGCCGCTTGCTCTTTCGTCGATAATTTTCCCGCAAGTTTCGCGGGCAGAATCTTTGCGCGCCAAAGAATTTCGTCGGCCATCCAGTTCCCGATTCCAGAAAAACCGCTTTGCATGAGCAATGCGCCTTTGATGGAAACGCGGGCGTGGCGCCGCAGAAAATCCGCGACGTATTTTTGGTGAAAGCCTGGCGAACTGATCTCCGGCGTTGTGCTCCACCAGGGAGGATCGCCCTTGCCATGATGAAAACGCACGCGTCCAAATTGCCGCGGATCACGAAAGACGAGCGCGCGGTCTTTTTGCCGAAGAAGAAGATGATCGTGTTTCTCCGGGCGAAACTTCGCTCCCTCGATTAGCATCGTTCCGCTCATGCCAAGATGCAGTCCGAGGAAATTGTCACCCGAAAATCGGAAGAGCATCTGCTTTCCGCGCGCGATGGAATCGAGTAGACGCGCGCCGGTTATTTGCCTAACGAGTGCTCGCGTGTCGGTTCCGCGGAAGATTCTTTTCCGCGCATGCAACTGCACCGCCAGAATTTTTCCGCGCAATCCGGCATCCCATTGTCTGCGATAATATTCGACCTCCGCGAGTTCTGGCACGTCTCCATAGTGTCGCGGCTTTGACGCGCATGCTAGTTTCTCGCCCGATGGAGAAGGTAATTATCGTTGGAAGCGGTTGCGCTGGGCTGACCGCGGCTATTTACGCCGCGCGTGCCAACCTTAATCCCCTTGTCCTCGAGGGCAGCCATCCTGGTGGCCAGCTCGCCACCACCACCATGGTGGAAAATTTTCCCGGCTTTCCAGATGGGGTCGATGGTCCGCAATTGATCATGAACATGCACACGCAGGCGGAGAAATTCGGCGCGCGTTTTTCCTACTCGGAAGTTTCGGAGTTTGAGCTGGCCAAGGATTACATTCGCGTGCGTGCGGACGACGAATGGCTGGAAACAAAAGCGTTAATCATCGCCAGCGGCGCGTCGGCGCGTTACCTCGGACTGGAGAACGAAGAGAAGCTGATCGGTCATGGCCTAACGAGTTGTGCCACATGCGACGGCGCGTTTTATCGCAACGTTCCAGTTTGTGTTGTGGGTGGCGGTGATTCCGCGGCGGAGGAAGCGCTTTTCCTTACGCGCTTCGCGTCCAAGGTTTATCTAATCCATCGACGCGACAAATTGCGCGCGTCGCAGATTATGGCCGACCGCGTTTTGAAGTGCGAATTCATTGAGCCGATCTGGAACACGGTCATCACGCAATACATAACTGATGAAAAAGGCGAAGTGTCAGCGGTGAAATTGCGTGATGTGAACACGCACGAAGAACGTTTGTTGGATGTAGCCTGCGTTTTTGTGGCCATTGGTCATGATCCGAACACGCGAGCCTTCAAAGGTAAACTGGAGACAGATCCTGATGGGTATCTGCTCGTTAGGCATTTGGCCGAGAGTAAACATCCCGGCGTTTTCATCGCCGGCGATGTGGCTGATCGTGTTTATCGGCAAGCCATCACCGCTGCCGGATCAGGTTGTGCCGCGGCCATCGAGGCCGAGCGCTATCTGAGCCACCTGAATTCCTGAAAATCTGCGACCTCACGCAGTTCTATTCACCGTTGAGCGGTGGAGTGAAACGCTATGTCCACGAGAAGATCGCGTTCATGGAAAATTCCCAGCCGCAGGACGAACACGTCTTCATCATTCCCGGTGCGAAAAATGAAGTCGTTACCAACGGGCGATCGCGTACCTATACCATTGCGTCGCCACTAATCTCACGCGCGACGCAATATCGTGCGCTGCTGAATTTGCGTGCGCTGCGCGAGATTATCGAGCGCGAGCGGCCGGACATTATTGAATCCGGCGACCCATATCAGGTTGGGTGGAAGGCGCTGCGGATCGGGCAACTGCAACGAATTCCGGTTGTCGCCTTTTATCATTCGCATTTTGCCAAAGCTTATTTGTGGACGCCGATCCAGCACTCGTTAGGCAAAATGGCCGCCGAAGTGGTCATGAAACCGGCCCGTGCTTACGTGCGGAACTTTTACAATCGCTTCGCACGAACGCTCGTTCCTTCGGCGGGTTTGGTGTCGGAGTTAACCCGGTGGGGAGTGAACAATACCGACCAAGTCGGACTTGGCGTAAATTGCGAGGTCTTTCGTCCAGGCGGCGAGCGCGCGGCTCTTGGATTGCCGGAGGATTCTGTTGTCTTGCTTTATGTCGGTCGTTTAGCGCCGGAGAAAAACACGCAGAAACTCTTCGACGCATTTGCTTCACTCGTTAGGCAACGCGCGAAGAAATTTCATCTTCTCGTGATTGGTGACGGTCAACAGGGCGATCGACTACAATCGCTCGCAGATGAAACCAAGAGCGTTACCTGGATTCGATATTGCTCCGATTCTGAACAACTCGCCCAGTATTATCGCGCCGCAGATTTGTTCGTGCATCCGGGCGTGGAAGAAACTTTCGGCCTGGTGGCGCTTGAGAGTCAGGCCTGTGGAACTCCGGTCGTGGGTATTCGCGGCACCTACATGGACGAAGTGATTTTGCATGATCAGAGCGCGTGGGCGGATGCAAATACGCCAACGGCCCTGGCGGAAGCGATCGAACGAATGACGACCGGCGACCTGCGTTCGCTAGGTAACATTGCTGCCGCAAACGTCGCGCAGCAGTTCGCCTGGCCGCGGGTTTTCGAGCGGCTGTTTTCGGTTTACCGCGAAGTCATTGCAAGCTACAGGAGGGCGTGTTGAAAACCGACAAAGGCTTCACGATTCGTCCGTACGAACCGCGCGATCGTGCGGCCGTGCGGCGGCTTTGTTGTCAGACCGGTTTTCTCGGCGAGGCGATCGACCCGGTTTATCAGGACCACGAACTCTTCGCCGATTTCCTGACGACCTATTACACGGATCACGAGCCCGAATCCTCCTTCGTTCTCGAAATCGACGGCGAATTGCGCGGTTATTTGCTCGGCTGCCGCAAATCGTTGCGCAATCAACTTTATTCCTTTTACCAGAACGTCTGTTTGTTTCTGCGCGCGTTGCTGCGTTTCCCGCGCTACAACGAACGTTCGCGCCGTTTCATTCGCTGGATTTTGATGAACGGTTGGCGGGAGGTGCCGGCCGCACCCCGACGCACACCGCATTTCCACATCAACCTTTTGCCGGATGCGCGCCGCATCTCGACCACGCGGGCCTTACTCAGCGCCTATTTCACTTACCTTTATCGTTGCGGCGAGCGACGCGTTTACGGCCAGGTCGTCACCTTCGAAAGCAGGCGCGGCGAGCGGATGTTCGAGCGTTACGGCTTCCGCGTGATGAATCGCGCCGAGATCACGAAATACAAGGCCTACACGCCGCAGTTAGTTTATCTTTCGACGGTGATCAAGAATCTCGAAACCGCCGAGCCATTGACGGCCTCGAATCGTTGACCCTCCGGTCGAACGAGTTGTTTCGCCGAAATTGCTGAGTTAAACTGCGCCTCTTCCTGCCGGCTTAGCTCAGTGGTAGAGCAGCTGATTTGTAATCAGCAGGTCATCGGTTCAAGCCCGATAGCCGGCTCCACTCGTAAGACAGTCCACTCGATGACGCAGAGAAATCTATGCTTGGTCACTTTTCTGGCCATTTTTCACGAGCAGGCGGCCCGGAATGGACGATCCTCGCGCCTGCGCGCGTTGACCCTTTAGAATCGTTTTTCCTAACAATATCCCACGACCAACCAGCACTCGTTAGGGCATCCGCGATTATTTCTCAATACTTCACCCCCCGAAGTATAACGGAGTGCATGCGCCGTTTGGCAATCCTCCACTCGTAGCGCTCGGGTTGTTTCTTTTGGCGGACGCAAAGACGAAGGGAAAATCAGCCGTCGTATTCGCATTACCTCGGATCGCCGCGACCGCTTTCCTCGTTTGAAGCGATACCCTTCTACCATGATAGAGGAAATCCCATCGACGCCGGGCTATCGAAAGGTAGTTGCTGATTTGCACGCCTGTGAAGAACGTTACCAAGGGTTGGTGGATTCGATTAGCCTATCAAACGACGCGCAATTGGAGAGTGCGGTAGCCGCGCTAAAAAGCGAAGTGCGACAACGGCGCAGCTTAGAGGCGGAGCTGCTGACCGCGGTGGAGGCCGAACGACAACGCATCGGGCAGGATTTGCACGACGATCTATGCCAGCAACTGGGCGCAACGGCCATGATGACCTCTATCTTGGCAAAGCGAATTGCGCCAAAAGACAAAAAATCAGCCCGCGAACTTGCAGAAATTCCAAAGTTGATAAATGCGACGATTGAAAGCTGTCGCGATATCGCGCGAGGATTGCATCCCATAACACTCCATTCAAAAGGATTGCCCGCGGCGTTGGAAGAACTGGCTGATCGAATACCGAGAGGCATAAAGTTTCGATGGCCGACTGGCAAAAAGATTGCCCTTGAGCCATCGGTTGCTCTTCATCTTTACCGGATTACGGAAGAAGCAGTTGGGAATGCGATCAAACACTCCGGCGCCAAAAACATCACCGTGAAACTAGATGTAGTCGGCCGCGAAACAGTCTTAGTAGTTACTGATGACGGGAAAGGCTTCGAGGAAAAGTTGGTCAAACGCGGAATGGGACTTCGGAATATGGAATACCGAGCGCATGCAGTTGGAGCAGAGCTAACGGTGAAAGGCCGCAAAGAGGGAGGAACGCACGTCCACTGTCGCTTGCCGAAGCCGAAAGCCAAGGTGCGCTAGGCAAGAGAGGCAATTACCTCAACCGGTCAGCACCAGGGAGTATTTTATTGAAAGTGCGCGCGATGTCGGGGGCGCCTCTATTCGCTGCCGCGGTCTCACGAACGACGCGCGCGGATCGGCGCACTAGCAAACCGCTGGCTCTTCGATTGAGTGTCGCGGAAGGCTGATCGTAAAGATACAGCCTGAGCCGGGGACATCGCGAACACTGAGAGTTCCCTTATTAAGCTCCACGCTGCGCCGCGAGATAGAGAGTCCCAACCCGAGGCCGGTTTTGTTTTGGCCGCTTTGAGTAAACGGTAAAAACATAGTTTCCGCTTCGCTCGGGAGAAGACCACCACAATGATCCTCCACATCAATTAAGACCCGGTCGCCGGCCCCGTAGGCTCTCAACGTCACGCCTGTGTGCGGTTCCGTAAATTTAAAGGCATTCTGTAACAGGTTCCCTACGGCTGACGAAAGAAGGTCGCGATCCGCATCGACAGCGAGGTCGGCTTCGACATGCGAAATGGTCAACGGGCATCCTTCAAGCTGCGCTTCGAGCGAAGACGAGAGTTTCACTTCTTCGATGAAAGCAGCCACGGAAAATACCCGGCGCTGCGCAGGCATTCCCGCTTCCATCCGCACGTCGGAAAGAGAGCGATCGATGAGCTTGCGCATCCCGATCAGGCTCCGATCCAGGACAGCGCCAGTGGCTCCGCCCAAGCCCACGCCGCCTCCCTTAATTGCAAAGAGCGCGAGCGTTGCGGAAGTGAGAAGGTTTCGCAGCTCATGGGCGAAAGCTCCTAGTCGCTGGTTGAAGGCATCGGCTTGTTTGTCCGCGGCGGTAAAATCTCGCTGATAGGTGAATTCGGTCACGGCGTCGGCGATCGCGTTATCCAGGCAACGGTTCAGGGTATGAAACTCATTAGTCTCGAAAGGAGCCTTACGCTCGAAGGCCAACTCAGTGATCGCCTGACAGAGATCTCCATAGTCATGCACGACCTGATCCACCGTGAAGCCGTGCTGGGACAACTCCCGCCCGTGCTTTGTCGCCGCATCGCCGATGTCCGAGAGCGATGACATCGAACCGCCAGATGCGCCGGACACCCTGCGGCTCCCGGTCATATCGCCAGTCTGCTCCATCTGCAACGTTTCGATCAGTTGATCGAGAAAGAACGGTATTCCAAAGAACCCCTCGTTCTCAGTTGGTTTGGGCGCACGTCGCTGCGATACCTTCCCGCGGCAACGCTCGATCAACTCGCTTCGGCTGGCCGCGAGGAACTCGTGCATCATGGCAGCCTTCGGTTACCACGCTTTGATCGCCCTTGCAAACGCCAAGTTCTTTGCTAGTTGCGGTCGCGTTTGGTGTCCTTCGACAATGAATCCTGTCCTATGAGAAGTGAGTTCCCTCGTGGGATAGACCCCCGGTAGCGCACCGCGACGCACGTCGTAGAGCAGCTGATTTGTTCAGCCGGTTCAAGGTCCATAGCCGGCTCCCGGTTGCGTTAAGTCTTTTCAAAAACTGCCAGCACGTGATCGCGTGAGCAGGAATAAGTCGGAGCCGCATCGCCTTGGCGGAGCCGATGAAACAAAGGAAGAAACCGAAGGAAACCGCGTGCTAAGGCGGTGCGTTTACGGAATTGCCAATACGCAAAACTCTGCGTTTGCTGCACAAGTTTTTCGCGCAGAGTCAAATCGTAGTGGCAGAGGGTCGTCCAACCTGCAGGGCGAAGTCTTAGTTCGGCGGCGACAAATTCGGCATGCCTTCGCGTCAGCATGCTAACATGTTCGATCTCGCGGAAATACCAGAAACCAGCCGGGTCACGCCGGCAAGCCGGCGCGTCACCGTTCCCGGTGACAATGATGAACGAACCGCGTGGTTGAAGAGCGATAGCAAGCTTTCGTAATAGCTCGAGAGGAGCGGACAGGTGTTCGAAGACGTCGACTAGGATGATGGCATCGAATTTCGGCGCGTCTTTCTGAGAAAGCTCGCCTAACGAGACCATGCGTAGCCCCTTTCTTGCCGCGGCGTTTGCGGCCTCCGGGTTAATTTCAATTCCGTAGCAGTCGTAATCCGAGGTAAGGCTGGCGAGTAGGCGTCCCGAGCTGCAGCCGAAATCCAAAATTTTGCTTTGGGGCGCAAGCTTTCTCAGGCATTCGAGCGCGGCCCGTTCCGTCGGATAGTAACCTGTGATCTCCCACTTACTCGCCCGGACTAACGAGTAATAGAGTGCGAACTCCGCGGCTGGGGGCGTGCAGTCGCGGTAAAGGAGGCCACAACGCGCGCATTCCAGAACGCGGTAAGTTGGTTGCTCGAAAGTTATTTCGGCTGCTTTTGCAGTGATTGGCGCCGCCGCCGGCCCGGTCTCTCGGGCATCAGGCGAACCACAGGCTGGGCAGCGATCGATTGCGAGAGCCATTCAGAGAAAACAACTTGTCGTAGGACCCGAGAGACGGAATCGTTTCGTATGGCAGGACAAGGTTCTACTGGTAACGTTATCGCGGCCCTCTGCAGTTTCTTTATTCCCGGTCTGGGACAACTACTGCAAGGTCGAATCCTAATGGCGGCGCTGCATTTCTGTCTGGCGGGCGTTTTGTGGTTCTTTCTTTTGGGCTGGCTCGTCCATCTCTGGTCGATTATCGACGCAGCGATGTTTAAGCCAAAGCTCTAATAGACTTAGCCCGCGTTTGGATCGTTCGGCGGCACACAATAGTCCTGGCCTGCGCCTTTGTTATCAAGCTCTTTGAGGGTGATGTCCTTCTGGATGCCTTTGGAGACGACATAAGAGGCAGCACTAATGCCGAGCAAGACATAGATACCAACCGGAATAGTTTCGGGAAACTGTGGTCCGGCCTTAGCTCCGAGGATCACCAGAAGCAGACTTAGCGAGATAACAAAGGTAAAGATGAGAAATTGAAAACGGGAGAGGCTCGCGCTGCCGTTGGGTTCGGAAATAAGTCCATTAATGTCGATCTTGCCAAAAAGGATTCGCCAAAGAATGACGAATCCAAACATTCCAATGAGCGTAGTAGCCAGGTATCCGACGACCAGGGTTAGGATGCCGAAGTAAGTCAACTTCTGGCCGTGCAAAGAACCGGTAATTGAACCACTCGCGGTCTCTCCCGGACTCGTGCTAGCTGTGACGGACAGGCTTTGTCCGGCTGGCTGAGTAGCTGGCGAGGACAAGGCAGTTTGCGCCAGGGAGTTAGCGGCGGAGAAGAGGAAGGTGGCGAAGGCCAGAAATAGGAGCAGTAGTTTTTGGGTTTTCATAGTTCGGAGCTAACGGAAGAAAGACAAAATACCGGATAGCCTGCGTGCAGTGGAGTTTGCTTTGGCGGCTACATAAAAGGTGTTACTACCCAGGACGAGAGCAAGAAGTTCTTTAGGAGGTTCCGGCAAGTTAAGAGGACTGGTCGTCAGGCTGGCATGGGCCTGCACCATATTGACGACCATCATTAGGTAGTAGAACGCTCCGCCAAGACTCAGTAAGCATAGCTGGAGTCTTGCGGGACTTGGGCCTCCCTCGGCCTTATCATTCAGCAATCCTTTGGTGTTTATTTCACCGATAAGAATGCGATAGGCAATGAGAAGAAGGAACCCGCCCAGCACAACCACTGTCACCAGGGTAACGTAACCGCTTAGTAACTGAAAGTTTACCTCTGCGTCCATTCGCTTTTTTAACTACCGCGAGCAAACTGTTCGAAGCGAACAATGGCGGCCTGCAAGGTCTCATCCAGCCAATCGGCGTCAGTCATCTTGTTCGTGCGAGCGACAGCGCTTCCGGGAAAGACGCAGTACAGGACGTCGCTCTCCACGCTGGAGTTCAGAATGCGGTCCTTGCGTGGGGAAGTCCATGGGAATGGCACAGGTAGGTTTTCGTGTACCTTGATCGATGCCTCACCGAGTCGAAACGTAGGTCCTACTTCGCCATAGAAAGCGGGAGTAATCTTGCCTCGCCGAATCACCACGGCCAGGTCATAGCTACCGATCCCAAACGTGCCGACGAAGTTGACCGATCCGTCTCTACTTCGCCCCGGTAAGACGACGTAAGGCACTTCCTCTGCGTTGAAGAAAGCGCCGGCGCCATTGGGTGGGAAGGTAAAGGCCGTCTGGGTCTGGCCATCCGGAAAATCGATCTCCAGAGCGCGGGGTGAACCATCCGCGCAAATGGCCATTTTCGCATCGTAGTAAACGGTGCCATCGGGGAAACAGAGAAGAGCCTTGCAGTTACTAGGGTCGCCGCAGGCCTTGCCACGATCGGCAGCGGCGAACGCTTCCAGCAACGTCCGGCCGCGCTCTTCATTTACCGTGGAAAAATCTACTCCGCGGAAAAGGGTGGCCGAACTTTGCGGCGGCGCATAACCGGATGGAGTAACTGTCCCGGCAACAGGGATAGCAGCTAAGCCGGGTGCGGCTATCGCGGAAGGCGCCACCGAGACGGAGACCGCCGTCTTTTCCGCGCGCAGCAGCTCAGCATCGAGCGCACGAAGAGTCGATTGACCGACCATGCCATCTTCGCGCAAGCGCTGGTCGTGTTGGAAAGCCAGCACGGCCCGCTCGGTATTTTGACCGAATGAACCGCGAAAACTCCGGCCGGCTCCGAGATCGATCCGATAATCGCCGCCCGTGGTATCAGCCAGCTTGTTCAAGGCATCCTGGAGCAGACCGACGCCGGGATAGCTCTGCGCACTCATGCGCAGAACGCGATGGCCAGCTGCGACCGCCTCCAGATCGGTGTTACGAGCGAAAAGTGAAGAGTGTAACGACGGAGTAGCTATGCTAACGATCGCGACAGGTTTTGCTGCAACGCGTTGTGCTCTTATGGCGGCGGGATTACCGCCTAGCTGCGCCGTTACCTGTGCCCGCAAAAGGTTACCGACAACATGCCGCGTCTTGCTCACGTCGAAAGTAGAGCTATCCCAGGGTAGAACCAACGGATCCCATTTTCCGCGCTGAGTTATACCCAAGTTATCCTGCACCTCACCGTGACCAAGCACGGTAGTCGGCGTTACGGATATGCGGTAGAAATCACAGAGATCGGCCACGACCTTAGTCATGGTCTGCCACTGAGTCTGATTCATCGACTGCGAGCCGGGCTGGAACGGACTTTCCTCACAGCCGACCATGGAACAACAAGAGACGCCGATTGAACGCGTGTTACAGCCAAGGGTGTGCGCGGCGTAACGACCGTCGGCTGTGCTGGTATTGTCGTCGATGCGGAAAACACCGAAACGAATCTTACCATCGCCTTCGATCAAGATATGGTAGGCCCGCAGGTCAGTGTCGTTGGCGCGATGGTTACCTTCCGACCAATGACAGATGATTCGGTCCATCTGGCAGCGCGGTAGTGTTGAAGGATCAAGAACGCGCATGAAGATCAGCGGATTTGGTTGCAACAGAAGATTGAGATCCGTTCTGCGTTTCTGTCTTTTTTTGTTCCCGTCTCATCTGCGATAGGTAGCGCTGGAAGACCGCATGCCGGGTATAACGATGCCAGGCAAAAATGAGGTCGAACAGGCGCACCGTCAGCCACCAAAGGTAAAGGAAGATGGCACTACTTAAGACGAGCGGCCAGATATTATCGTCGGAATTACGCCCGAGAAAGACGCGATAGAGAATCAGGCAGACAACAATGATACTGCCTGGAACAGTGAGCGGACGAGCACCGCGTAGTAACGGCGCCAGCCAGTCGGGAAGGTGTCGCAGATACCAGGACAACGCGGAAAACAGAACGAGCCCCATCGCCATCAGAATAGTTACTGCCGTAGGTATGACTGCTTCTTCTAAGGTCGCACCGGTAACCCCGGGATGAAATCCCAGCCAGCAGCGCGTCGGTGCGTCAACTAGAAGTACATACAGCGTCACAAAAACGACAAAGAGAACGATAGCAATAACGCGCCATCTAAGAAGACGGGTAAGTCGCGGAATGCGCGCGGCGACCGTCGTCCCCGCAAGCAGGCAGGTAATACCGAGAACATTCGAAATCAGCCGCGCCAGTGAAATCATTTGTTAGACGCCCTTTTATATTGGTGCCACCAGCGGATAAGATAGGCGTTATCTTGGTCGGATACGGAAGAAGAAGAACCGGCCGCTTGAGTAACCGACGGTGCAGCAACATAACCGTGCAGTGACTTGTAGAGAAAGTAGGTGCCAGTGTAGAGGAGGATAAAGCCGAAGATATAAGGGATGAAGTAGCTACCGACCCTGGCCCACCAGTGGCTTGGAGGCGGCGGAGCGAAGTTGCGACCTCCCACAGCAGGTATGCCCATGACGGTTTGGATAAAGTGGCCGAATACGCCGCCATCGTTCCAATACTCATTGTGCGCTTCGCCCGGCAGGACGTATCGACTAAAGCCGAAGTCGTGTTCGGGCTGGAATTCAAAGGCTGGAGACCAGCGATGGTCCGACTCACTCATCCAATCGCGCGCGGTATCGAGATCGAAGCCTACGGGATCGCCATAGTCGTAATAGTTACGCCACTTAATCGGCTTAGGTAACTTGCCCGGTGTGGAAAAGGCCCGCCAGATATCCGGCCAAAGAATAAGATGCTTATCGATGGGAGAACCAATGGTCATGAAACCGCGCACATAATCAATCCACTCCGGGCGCGCCGGCGGAGCTACTTCCCCCCTTGTGGGTAAGCTCATGGCTTGTAGGAGACACATGAAGGCAACAACAGTTCCCTCACTATGGGCCACGAGATAGATTTCGGGTTTACTCTGTTGCGCGCTTAATTGCGTCCACAAGGAATCGATTACTTCGCGAAGCTGCGCGAGAATCTTGAAACGTTCGCCTTCAAAATCAGCTACTAATTGCACGTCGCCGAGATAAGCAGTCAGCATGTCATCCAGGTTGAACTTAGGTAAGCCAGCCTTTTCGGCCAGAAAGAGCAGGTTGCCGATGAGATGGATGGTCTCAATCATCTCCTGCAAAACAAAGGCGGCGTCGCGAAAGTCCTTGGTCTGCAAGTTAAGTGGGTCTGTTCCTTTCCAGTTATAATGTCCGTAGCGGGCGCGCACTCGCTCGACCACCGTGCGGGCCCAGGCTTTCGATTCTTCCAGGGTGTAACCTGCCGTCTGGATAGCTCGCGGAATGTCAGCCCAATAAGCTTCGGCGAATCCAATGTCTTCCAGGTCGCTCGGAATAGATGGAGGCGACCGAAAGTGAAAAGCCTGCAAGCTCCCCGCCGGGGCGTGAAAACTACCCAACGGCACGGCCGCTGGAAAATCGAAGTAGCGCCCGAATCGCGTCACCACCGAACGAATGGTGGCAAAACGGTATTGATCGCCGATGCCGTGAACAGCGATGACTAGTTTAGTCAGTGGTCCGGATGCAGCTAAAGCCTGGCCGGCGGCCGTGGCCGCTTCCTTTGTTGTCGCCGCCATTACTGGCGGAGAGGTTTCGCCCGGCGGGTTCATCGACCAAGAAGGCTCACAGCGCCTTCTAACAAACGCCAGTGCACAGGTCTAGCAGGAAGATTAACGATTCTGCCTAACGAGTACTAGACCGCGAGTTTTTCGCCGACGCGCAGACTCATGCCCCATAACGTGGAAAATGTGGTCGCGTTTTTTTAAGTAGCCCGGCGAATCAAGATCACGTGGCCGCGGTAAATCGATCTCGACCACTTCCTGGATCGTCGCCGGGCGCTGACTCATTACCAGGACGCGGTCGGCTAACTGCACTGCTTCTTCGATATCGTGCGTGACGAAGAGAATCGTCTTCTTCTCTGCCTGCCAGATGCGCACCAGGTCAGTTCGCATCTTCAAGCGCGTTAGAAAGTCGAGCGCGCCGAAAGGTTCATCCATGTAGATGATTTGCGGACTGGCCGCGAGGGCGCGCGCAATCTCGACGCGTTGTCGCATGCCGCCCGAGAGTTCGCGCGGATAAGCGTTTTCGAACCCGGTCAGGCCAACCATCGTGGTGTAATGGGCGATGATCTTGGCGCCATCAGCCTGGCTTCGTCCGCGTAAACCGAAGCCGATATTCTCGCGCACGGTTAGCCACGGAAAAACGCCGTTCTCCTGAAAAACGAAAATACGTCGCGGATCTGGACCTCGAACGGGTTCGCCATCGATTAGTGCTTCGCCGGAGCTGGCATGAATGAAACCGCCGACAACACTCAACAAGGTCGATTTGCCGCAGCCGCTCGGGCCGACCAGGCACACAAACTCGCCGCGCGCGACATCGGCGCTGATCTTGTCGAGCACGTTGATGCTTTCGCCAGGTCGCTTCCCCGGGAACGAAACCGAAACATCGCGAATGGAAATGATCGGTGCGCTCATCGATTGGCGTAACCCCAACGCACCTCGTCGAATTTTTCCAGCTGCCTAACGAGTAGATCAAGCACTAGCCCGATTAGTCCGATCATGACCATGCCGGCCACAACCAGGTCGTATCGTTTGCCGGCGTTGCGGGCATCGATGATCAGATAACCGAGGCCGCTGTTGACCGCGATCATCTCGGCTGCGACGACAACGAGCCAGGCCACGCCAAGCGCAATGCGAATGCCGGTGATGATTTGCGGCAGACTCGCACGCAAGATTACCTGCCAGAAAAGCTCGCGCCGAGTGAGTCCGAAATTTTGCGCCGCGCGCAAATAGACTGGCTGCATATTTTGCACCGCCGCCATCGCCGAGACTGTGATTGGAAAAACACTCGCGAGAAAAATCAGAAAAATCGGTGCGGCGTCACTTACACCGAACCAAAGAATTGCGACAGGAATCCAGGCGATGGGCGAGATCGGGCGCAGGATCTGGATAAGCGGATTGAATGCTTGAAAGGCACGCGAATACCAGCCGAGGAAGAGCCCGCTCGGCACGCCGAGAAGAACGGCAAGCGCGAACCCGCAGGTGACACGAAAAAGCGAGGCGACGATGTATTTCAAGAGCAAACCCTTTTCGATCAGCTCCATGATGCCGGTCGCCACATTGATCGGCGTCGGGAACAAATCGCTGTGCGCTAGCCGTACAGCCACGCCCCAAAGGGTGAAGAATATGGCGAGCATTCCGATCGGCCTAACGACTTGAAAAAATCGCGAGTCGGGATTGCGGAACCACGCCGGCCCGCGCTTCTGTTTTTGCGATAGCGCCGAGGTCCGTTCGACAGAAAATTCCGTGGGCGACATGAGCTTGAACTAAAGGAGCTGATATGGATCGACGTCTACGGCGACCATCACATCCTCGGGAAACGGGAGTTTGTCGAGAATTTCGCGAAGCAAGCGGCTCAGACGCACGATTGCTTCGCCGCGAATAAGAATGTGGAAGCGATATTGTCCTTGGAGTTTTTCCAGCGGCGCGGGAGTAGGTTCGCCGAGAATGAACTCGTCAGGCAAACCTTCGCGCAGACGGCGCGCAAGTGTTTCGGCGGAAAATTTTCCACGCGCCTCATGCTCGGAGCGAACGGTGATCAGGACCGCGTGTTTGAACGGCGGAAAATCGCAACGCTCACGGAATTCTAATTCCTGTTCGAAGTATCCGGCGAAATCGTGATGTCGCGCGAACTGAATGGAAGGACTAAAGGGCGTGAAAGTTTGCACAAAAACTTCCCCGGCAGTTTCGCCGCGACCGGCCCGACCGGCGACCTGGGTGAGTAACTGAAATGTCCGCTCGCCCGCGCGGAAATCCGGCAGGTGTAGCGCGAGATCGGCATTGATGATGCCGACGAGCGTGACGTTCGGAAAGTGCAGACCTTTCGCGATCATCTGCGTGCCGACGAGAATATCGATCTTGCCCGAGCGAAAAGCGCGCAGCGTTTCCCGGTAAGCGTCTTTGCGCGTCATCGAGTCAGCGTCCATTCGCCTAACGACTGCTTTGGGGAACACCTGCTGCACGTGCGCCTCCACTTTTTCCGTCCCGAATCCGGAATAGATGAGCGCATCCTGACCGCAAGCGGGGCATTTTTTTGGAACGGCCGCGGTGTGTCCGCACAGATGACAACTGAGTCGCGCAGCGGTGCGATGAAAGGTGAGCGCGACACTGCAGTTAGGACAAGTCCGCGCTTCGCCGCACGCGCTGCAAAGCAGTGAGGTCGAAAATCCGCGCCGATTTAAGAACAAGATCGTTTGCTCGCGTTTTTCCAGCCGAGCGATGATCGCTGTGTGTAATTTCTCGCTCAGAATCGTGAGCGATTTTGCTTTCCGTGCTTCCTGCCGCAGATCAACCACGCGGATTAGCGGCATTTGATTGTCGTCGACCCGCAGCGTGAGCATGAGGAGCTGATACTTATCGCGCGCGGCGTTGAAATAACTTTCCAACGACGGCGTCGCAGTGCCGAGAAGTACGACCGCATTTTCCATTTTGCCGCGCACGACCGCGACATCGCGCGCTTGATATCGGGGCGCTTCTTCCTGCTTGTAGGTCGTCTCGTGTTCTTCATCGACGACGATGAGCCCGATGTTTTCCAGTGGCGCGAAAATCGCACTGCGCGCGCCGATCACAATCTTGGCGCGGCCGCTTTGAATCTTGTGCCATTCGTCATGTCGTTCGCCTTCCGAGAGACGGCTGTGCAGAACGGCGACCGTGTCCGGCGCGTCGGAGAAGCGACTCTTGAAACGTTCGACCGTCTGCGGCGTGAGCGAAATTTCCGGCACAAGGACGATCGCAGTTTTTCCTCGCGCCATCGTGGACCGGATCGCTTGCAGATAAATTTCCGTCTTGCCGCTTCCGGTTACCCCATGAAGCAAGATCGGACGGGCGGTTTCAGGACTCGTTAGGGCATTTTCAATCGCAGCCAAGGCAACGCGCTGTTCTTCATTTAGCGTCAAACTCGAAGTCGCGATGAATTCATCCTCGGCGTGCGGATCACGTTGCACCGCTTCTTCGCGCAGTTCGATGAATCCTCGTTTCGCCAACCCGCGTAGGGTTTGATTATCCAACGAAGTTTGTTTCAACAACGCCGCTGCGGAAATCGGTGCCGTCAGTTTGCCGACGGCTGCGAGCAATTCCGCCTGGCGCGGTGCGCGTTTCTGCAATTTCTCGATGTCGTCCGCGACGATCGGTCGCGCGGCATACACGAAGAGTTGTTTCTTCCAGCCGACCTGCGCGCGCCGAATGACCTGCGGCAAAATGCTCCGCATCACCCCTTCGATCGGGCAGCAATAATAGGCACTCATCCAGCGCGCCAGCTCGAGCAGTTTCGCGCTGAGCGCCGGACCTTCGCCGACAATCGCTTCGATCGCTCGAATGCCGCTCGCGTCGCTTTCATCCAGAACCGCGACCACGGTGGCGAGCGCGGCGTGCTCGCGAAACGGAACGCGCACGCGCCAGCCGATGTTTATTTTATCTGCGAAATTTTCCGGAATCAGATAATCAAGCTCGCGATGAATAGCGCGATCGATTACGACGCGAGCATATTTTGGTTTCACGGCGCGGGTATGTAGATTGATCGCGCAGCGATGCGTTTCATTCTCAAAATCATCATCTGTGGTCTGCTCGCGCTCGCGGCCGGCACTGCGTTCCTGGCCCTGCGCTCGGGCGACACAGTCTACACCTTGCACGAGCTAATTAGTCCCGCGCGTTTTCAGCAACAGGATGCTTTGATCCGCACGGTCGCGGCGCATCACCAGGTCGATCCGATGTTGGTGAAGGCGATCGTCTGGCGGGAGAGCAAATTCGATCCGCAGAAATTCGGCAGCGCCGGTGAGCGCGGTCTCATGCAGGTGAGCGAGCGCGCCGCCGGCGAATGGGCCCGGGAGAATCGCGTCGATAATTTTCGCGTGGAAGAATTATTCGATCCGAAAGTAAATCTCGAAGCCGGCACCTGGTACCTCGCGCGCGCCATGCAGCATTGGAAGAATCAAGTCGATCCGGTGCCCTTTGCGCTTGCGGAATACAATGCGGGCGCGAGTCGCGCCCTGCGCTGGGCGGGTGGAAATAATGACGCAGTCGTCTCCCCTGACGAATTCCGCAACAGAATCGATTTTCCCGGCACACGCAAGTACGTCGATTCCATCATGGCGCGTTTTGATTTCTACAAACGCCGCGGCAGAATGTGATGGCGCGTTACTGCGTGATTCTGAGGCGCAGGAAAAGCGAACTCGATCCCGTGGGCACTCTTGCTTCGATCGTTTGAACCTCCTCGGTCGTTCCAAGCACGACTTCGTTCGGTGTCACGGGAGTCCACGCAACCAGGTCCGATGATTGATCGAGCTGATACTGAAGTGGCGCTCCGAAAATCTTGCGATAAGTGAGCGAGACGTACCCGCTCGGGATCGCAACCGTCGGCGAACTCCATGCCCCCGTTAGGGGCTCGTTTATTTGCTCGGCGTATTGGAGAAGATTTGGCCTCCCATCACCGTCGTAGTCGCCTGCGGGGTCGATCACGCGGTAGATCCAGGAGAGTTTGGTCGAAATGCGTGTGGGATAAAATGAAGTCGGGACCGGCGGACCGTTCAGGTCGATCTGCATGAATCCGCCGCCGCTCTGAATGTAAAAACCGCGGAGGTCGAAAAGTGCTCCGTTAAAGACGGTCGCTGCATCCGGCTGCATGTAGAATCCGCTATCGATCGCGTAGTTAATTCCGGCGAGTTTCCAAACGCCGCCGTCCTTGATGAAAGCGGCGCCGCCGGAATCGCCCGAAGAAAGATGGCATTCGTTAAGCAGGCCATCTTTATCGAAGTCAGCCTGGAGCAGGTCCCAATCGGGCAGATACGTGAACGCCCCTGCCACAATATTTTCTCCCCAGCGTTGCGTGTGCAAAGAAACGCCATGCGACCAGCCGCGTAGCTGCATCGGGTCGTTGTTGTAATAAATTGGATCCCCGCGCTCCGTGCCGCGACCAATGTCAACGATGCGTTGGCCGGCTTCATCCGGCTTCGCGTAAAGCGGGGCGAAATACGGAAACGGCCCGGTCACCTCAAGGATATCGAGGTCGCTCGTCGGATCACGATAGTCGCGGATCGCTGAGTAGTTCACTCCCTGGAAAGTAAGAACCGATCCGACTCCGCCCGAGACATGTGTCGCGGTGACGAAAAAACGGGGTGCGATCGGCGTGCCGAGGAAACCGCCGTAAGCTCCCTCGTAGTCCCAACCATCATGAGGGAAGGCCAGGTCGGGTGGTGTGGTATTTTCGCTCGCTCCATCCGTGCGATAGAGAATGACGGCCCGCGCGCTCGAGAGCGTGAGGAAAAGCGCAACAGCAACCCGCCATTTTTTCACGTGAGAAACGTAGCACGATCGGCCGAAGAATCGACGCGCGCAGATTCTTCGCTGACGGTGTCGAATGGATAAAGCGGCGATCGCGAACACGCTCGAGAAAATCGCGACGCTCCTTGAATTGAAGAACGAGAACGTCTTCAAAATTCGCGCATATCAAAATGGCGCACGCTCCATCGAAACCTTTGGCGGAAATATTTCCGATCTGCAAAATCCCGAAACGCTCGCGAAGATTCCCGGGGTCGGGAAAGCGATCGCCGCCGTTGTGATCGAGCTAGCCATCAGTGGGCGTTCGGAATATTTCGAAGCGCTCCGCGCGGAATATCCGGCGGATATTCTCGAATTATTTTCGCTTCCGGGATTGGGCGCGAAAAAGGTCAAGGCGCTCTACGAGCAACTGAAGATCAGCTCCATCGCGCAGTTGAAGGAAGCCTGCGAAACCGATCGCGTGGCCGAGTTGCCTGGCTTCGGCAAGACGACGCAGGAAAAGCTTTGCCGCGCTATTGCCGATCGCGTGAAGCATTCCGGTTCATTTCAGCTCGGACAAATAGCGGTCGAGGCCGAGACGTTGCAGGACGATCTGCGCGCGCTCGACGATGCGCTGCATGTTTGCATTGCCGGAAGTTATCGGCGGCGAAAAGAAATCGTGCGCGATCTCGATTTCATTGTCGCAACGAAGAAACCGGAAATGGTTTCGAAATTTTTCCTCGAGCATCCACTGGTCGAAACGATCATCGCGCAAGGCTCGACCAAGATGAGCGTGCGCCTCCATTCGGGCATTCAGTGCGACCTGCGCGTGGTTGCGCCTGACGAGTATCCATTCGCGCTCAATTATTTTACCGGCAGCAAGGAGCACAACATCGTGGTGCGAAATCGCGCCCTGCAACGCGGCTGGACCTTGAATGAATATCGCCTCGCACTATCGCCACCCGACCGGGCGGCGAAGAGAAAACGAGAAACCCAACCGATTCCGAAAATTTCTGAGGAAGAGGATATCTATCACTCGTTAGGCCTGGATTATATTCCGCCGGAACTGCGTGAGAATTGCGGCGAATTTGAAGCCGCATCGGAGCATCGATTGCCGCGCTTGATCGAAAAGGAGAATCTGCGCGGCACGTTTCATTGCCACACCACCGCGAGTGATGGACGGAGTTCGCTCGAGGAAATGGTAAACGCCGCCGAAGAACTCGGCTTGCAATACATCGGCATCGCCGATCACAGCCGCAGTTCGATCCAGGCGCGCGGTCTCGATGAAGCGCGCTTGCGCGTGCAGATGGCGCAGATCAAAAAACTAGATTCCGAACGAAAAGACTTTCGTATTTTCAGCGGGATTGAGTGCGACATCTTGCGCGATGGCTCGCTCGACTTTCCGGATGAGATTCTGGCGCAACTCGATTTCGTCGTCGCGTCGATCCATTCCGCTTTTACGCTCGGTGAAGCGGAGATGACGAAACGCGTCATTCGCGCGATCAGCAATCAACATGTCACGATGCTGGCGCATCCGACCGGTCGGTTGCTTTTGAAACGTGACCCGTACGCGATCGATATTCCCGCCATCCTAGAAGCTGCGGCAGCGACCGGCACTTGGATTGAACTCAACGCCGCGCCGAAAAGATTGGATCTCGATTGGCGTTGGTGGCCGCTCGCTAAAGAAAAAGGAGTAAAGTGCGTGATCAATCCCGACGCACACGCGGTCGATCGCTTGCAGGAACTTTGGTTCGGCATAGGCGCCGCGCGCAAAGGTTGGCTGACCAAAGAAGATGTTGTGAATTGCCTGCCGCTGGGAAAGATCGAGCGCGAGTCATCGAAGAAACGCGCCCATGCCTGACAAAAAGAGATTGCCCGGACCGAAGTCGGCGCTTCTGGCCTACGCGGAATTATTTCGCGATCCTCTTGGTTATCTCGTCGCCGCGAATAAAACGTATGGCGACATCGTGCACATGCAGTTGGGCAAGCGGCATGATTTCTTGCTCAACCATCCCGATTATGTGCGCGCGGTTTTGCTAGATACGGAAAACTTCCGTCGCTCCGTCCATCGTCCGCTGCAGCGGGTGCTGGGCCAGGGCTTGCTGACCGCAAAAGAACCGAAACACAAAATGCAGCGCGCAATGTTGCAGCCGATTTTTCATCGGCAAAAAATCGCCGCGCTTGGTGGTGTGATGGTGGAAGAGATCGCGCGCTGGAGCGATCGCTGGCGCGACGGCGCAACCGTGGACATGGGCGATGAAATGACGAACCTCGCCATGTCGATCGCGGGCAAGACGCTCTTCAACGTCGATTTCGAAACGAAGGCGCCGGAACTGCGCCGCGTGTTAACGACGATTTTGAAAGCGACACGCTTCAACAATTTGCTCGTGGCCAGCAAACATTTCGAGAAGCTCGGACTGCCCGTGCATCGTCGCTTCGCGCGCGATGCCAAGAAACTAGATGAAATGATCCGCGAGATGATCGCGGAGCGACGGGAAAACTCGCGGGATGATCCCGACCTGCTTTCCGTTCTGGTGCGCTTGCACGAACAATCGCGCAAAGGCCTAACCGATCAGAAAATTCGGGATCAAATCCTCACATTTTTCATCGGCGGTCACGAAACGATCGCGAGCGGCCTGATGTGGACCTGGTATTTGCTGGCGAAGAATCGTGAGGCGGCGGCGAAGCTGCGGGCCGAAGTGGATTCCGTTCTCGGCGATCGCCGACCAACTGTCGACGACATGGAACGGCTACCTTATACGCGGATGGTCTTCTCGGAATCCATGCGGTTGTATCCGCCAGTTTGGATCATGGGACGGCGCGCGCTCGCTGAAGTGAAATTAAACGGCTGCGTGATTCCGAGCGGATCGTACGTCCACGTCAGCCAGTACTTGATGCATCGCGACGCGCGATTTTTTCCCGAGCCGGAACGATTCGATCCGGAGCGCTGGACGCAAGAAGCGGCAGCAGCGCGCCCGAAGTTTTCCTACTTCCCCTTCGGCGGCGGTGGCATGCAATGCATCGGCGAAGGTTTCGCCTGGATGCAGGCTGTCTTCGCTATCAGCATTCTTGCGAACCGCTGTGAAATGAAAGTTCAGCCGGGCCTGCGTGTTGAATTGCAAGGACAGATCACGCTCCGCTCGCGCAACGGCATGCCAATGATTCTGAAGAAGCGACAACCTGCCTAACGACAGCTTTCGCGCTGCGGCATAAACATCGTCAGACACTTACAGGCGCCGCCGGCCTTGAGGAATTCCGACATCTGTTGCGGATGGCAGACAAAGCCGCGCTCCGTTAGTTTCGCCACGAGGTCAGGCGCGCCTACCGGCAGAACAATGTCGCGATCGAGCACGACAGCGTTGCAGCAAAACACCGCCGCTTCTTCTTCACTCACGTCGATCAAATCCGGAATGTGATCGCGAATGGTGCGTTGCCCGTATTCATCAAACGCGGCCGGAAACCACATCGCGCCGCCAGCGGTCAGCGGACAGAAACAAGTGTCGATGTGATAAAAACGCGGATCGACCAACTCAACGGAAATGACCAGGCACCCTAACAAGTCGGCGATAGCGCGATGGGAGTTGATGTCGGTGCGGAATTTGTAGCCGCAAAAAAGCGCGTCGCCGGCGAAGAGTGCATCGCCTTCACCTTCGAAATACAAATCCTTCGGCAGCCAGACGACTTCGTAATCCTGCTCCTGCATCCAGAGCGCGAAAAAAGGCGCCTCGCTCGCGCGTTCCTGATGGCGAAAATTACTGGGGATAAATCTACGCCCGATCGTTAGACCGGCGTTGGCGGTGAAAACCATGTCCGGCAACTTTGGTTGCGGAGTGATGAGATGAACTTTCGTGTCGAATTTCGACAGCGTCGCGTGCAAGCCCCGCCATTGCGCCTGCACCTTTGGCGTATCCGCTCCGCGGTCACGGCTCATCCATGGGTTGATCTCGTACTCGATGCCGTAGTGATCCGGCGGACAAAGAAGCAACTCGCGCATACTGAACGAAACTAAGCGGCGGAAAGATTCTCAATGGCTTCCGTCAGCTCACGCAGGAACGGCTCGACATCGGTGACCAAACCGACCGCCTGGAAAGTTTGCTGACTTGTTAGGCGCGCAACTACGCGCGGATCGATGTCCACGCACACCATCTTCGTCGTGACCGGCACCATGTTGGCGACCGCGATCGAATGCAGCATCGATCCCATCATCAACACGAGCGAAACGTCGCGCAGTTTCTCGCGCATGATGCGTTGTGCTTCGATCATATCGGTAATAACTCCGGGAATCGGTCCGTCATCGCGAATGGAGCCGGCGAGAACAATATCCACATCGTGCTGCACGCACGCGTGCATGATTCCTTTCGTGAGGATTTTTTTCTGAACTGCGGCCGCGATTCCGCCGGCGCGACGAATAGAGTTAATCGCACGCATATGATTTTCGTGACCTTCATCAACCAAGCCTCCGCCTTCGAGACTAACGCCTAACGACGTTCCATAGAGCGAGCTCTCGACATCGTAAACGGCAAGCCCATTGCCGCTGAAGAGCCGCTGCACATATCCGCGCGTGATCAATTTCTCGAGATGCTCGCCCGCGCCGGTGTGCACCAGCGATGGACCGGCCACAACCAGGATATTGCCTTTCTCGTCGTGTGTTCGTTGCAGTTCACGCGCGACTTCGCGGATGATGGCCGATTTCGGCGTCTCCGCAGAAACGTTGGCGTTGAAGTAGAAAACGCTGGTGTGCGCAGTGTCGCGCTCCACCGGTTGCACGCGAATCCCTTCATGACCGGTGACGATGAGCTCGCCTTTCCGGATCTCCGAGAATTTGACTGTCCGCGCGCTCAGCTTTTGACGATCGACGGCGATGCCGCTGTCCATCATCGGTGACTCGACTGGGAACTCGCGGCCACCGAGTTGCACGAAAGTTTGTTGATTCGTCGTCACATAAAAGTCGTCCGGGAAAACGCCGTCCGCCGGTGCCGGCGCGAGTTGCACATCCTTGCGCTTGATCACTTCTGCGCCGTGCTGGCGGAGCCGCAGAAGAATGTCGTTCAGTTTTTCGGCCGAGGGCGCGGAGACATCGATGCGCGCGTAACTTTGATCGACGCGGTTCTGTCCGATTTTGATCTCGGCGATTTTGAAGGTGGCCCCGCGCGTCAAAATCTCATCAAGCACCTTCGGCAAAATGAGCGAGTCGATGATGTGGCCGCGTAGTTCGACCGTTTCGGCAGACATCTGACGAGTCTAACCCAAGCACGAAAGCCGCGCCAATTCTCCCCGCCTAACAAGTCCAAAACGGCAGCGGAATCCGTTTTTTGTTTATGGAGGAACCCAGCGTGACCTCGCGCGTGGCCGAGGATCTCCTCGCGATTGCGGCAAAAATTTCCAACGAGTTATCGCGCCGGCCGGAATATTTCGTCACGCATCCGAGAGAGGTGCGTGTGCTGCATGAACTCACGCCGCATGCGTTGAAGGAATTTGCGCAGACAAACGGCTGGCGGGTGATCACCCGAGTTGGCGGGCGACAATATCAATTTTACAACGACACCTACGCGCGGATGCGAAATACCGAAACCGTCGAGTAAAAATTGCCTAACGAGTAGTTTTGCCCCCTTCCGTGAAGAAGCTGGTCAGCGGACTGGTGGCGTGGGCGGTCGAGCGTTTTTCGGCCAGGCCGATTTCGTAGGCTTCACGGCCGGCTTCGACGGCTTTGCGAAACGCTTGAGCCATGCGCGTCGGGTCGGAGGCGATCGCGATCGCGGTGTTAACCAGAACCGCATCGGCTCCCATCTCGAGTGCTTCTGCAGCCTGACTGGGCGCGCCCAAGCCGGCATCGACGACCACCGGCACAATGGCCTGTTCGATGATGATTTCGATCTGCGCGCGCGTTTCGATTCCGCGATTGCTTCCGATGGGCGATCCGAGCGGCATTACCGTCGCCGTGCCAACATCCTGCAAACGCTTCGCGAGAACAGGATCAGCGTTGATGTAAGGCAGGACGACGAAACCTTCCTTCACCAAAATTTCCGCCGCGGCGAGCGTCTCGACTCCGTCGGGCAGCAAGTAACGCGGGTCGGGATGAATCTCGAGCTTCACCCAATTCGGAAGCCCCGCTGTGACCGCGATGCGCGCGAGCCGGACGGCTTCAGTCGCGTTTCGCGCGCCGCTCGTGTTTGGCAAAAGCAGGAAGCGTTTCGGGTCGATGAAATCGAGAATATTCGCGAACGGATCGCCTTTGCCGGAAAGATCCGCGCGGCGCAGCGCGACGGTAACGATTTCTGCCCCGCTCGCTTCCAGCGCATCACGCATCGATTCATTGGACGAAAACTTTCCGGTGCCAACGAGGAGGCGTGACGCGAATTCGCGATCGGCGATCTTGAGTTTGGCAGGCTTGTCGGACATTGCGGAACGATAGACGAATTCACTGTACGAATCGAATCTGGTCGGCCAATTTCTTCACGTGACTCAAATCGACCTCCGGCTCGGGGATTGCGTCGCCGGGATGGCGGACTTGCCTAACGAGTCGATCGATCTCGTCGTTACATCGCCGCCTTACAATCTAGGCATTCGCTACGGAAAATTTTCCGACCGACAGGATCGAGAATCGTATCTCACTTGGTGCACGGAATGGGCTGCGCGAATTCGCCGCGTTCTCAAGCCGCGCGGTTCGTTTTTCCTCAATGTCGGTTCAGCGCCATCGAATCCGATGTTGCCGCACGAAATCGTTTTTGCGCTGCGCGACTTTTTCGTGCTGCAAAACACGATTCACTGGGTCAAATCAATCGCGATCGAAGAACGAACGCACGGCCATTTCAAACCGATCAGCTCGCCGCGTTTCTTAAACGATTGTCACGAATACGTTTTTCATCTGACAGGCGAAGGGAAAACGCCGATCGACCGTCTCGCGCTCGGCGTGCCTTATCAGGACAAGAGCAACATCACGCGCTGGCAGCACACGGGCGGAGGCGATCTTCGTTGCCGCGGCAACACCTGGTTTGTGCCGTATGAGACGATCAAGAGCCGTGACAAAGAGCGACCGCATCCGGCGACGTTTCCGGTCGAGCTGGTTGTGAACTGCATCAAATTGCACGGCGCGGCGCAGGTGAAAACGATGCTCGATCCGTTTCTCGGAATCGGAAACGCAGCGGTGGCCGCGAAAGAACAGCGCGTGCGCAAGTTTATTGGTTTCGAAATTGATGAACAATATCTCGTGGAAGCGCGCCGACGGATTGCATTGACTTGTTAGGCAGCGGCGGATTCTTCTCGGCCATGTTCAAGCGCATCCTGAAATGGTTCGGCGGCATCATTGCGCTCCTACTCCTCCTCGTCGCGATCCTGGCGCTTAACGCGATTTATTTTCGGCCTTGGTTCCTCAATGTTTTTTACGACAAAGTTTTTATTCAGTTCGTTTTTGATGAACCGGAACTGCTCACCCAGATCGGGTTGGTCGAGCAATTCGGCATCACCGGTCACAACGCGAAGCTGAACGACGAATCGCCCGCGCATCAGCAAGCTGGTTTCGATCGGCTGCACCGCGATCTGGATCAGCTGCATTCCTATTCGCTGGAAAAACAAAACGCCTCGCAGCGGCTCTCCACCAGCGTGCTCGATTGGTTTCTCACCGTGCAGGCTGAAGGCGAAAAATTTCAGTGGGACAATTATCCGGTCAATCAGCTCTTCGGCGCGCAGAACCAATTCCCGTCCTTCATGGCCAACGCGCATCGCCTGCTCGCGCCGCGTGATTGCGAGTACTACATCAAACGCCTCGAGGCCTTGCCGGCGAAATTCGATCAGGTACTCGAAGGGGTGAAGATGCGCGAAACCAAAGGCGTGATTCCGCCGCGTTTCGTCGTCGAGGAAGTCTTGAAAGAGATGAATGAATTCGTCGCTAAACCGGCGGCGGAAAATATTCTGGCGACCTCTTTCAAAACGCAGGCGGCCAAGATCGAGAAGTTGAAGGAGCAGCAGCGGAACGAGTTTCAAGGCCGGGTGGAAAACGCGATCACGGCGAGCGTTTATCCAGGCTACAAAAAACTAATCGATTATTTCACCGCACTTCTACCGCGAACGACAACGGACGATGGCGTCTGGAAATTTGCCGATGGCGAAGCGTTTTACGCCCATCAATTGCGCCAGAATACCACGACGCAACTGAATCCTGCCGACATCCATTCGTTAGGCGTGGCCGAGGTCGCGCGCATTGAAGCCGAGATGCGCACTCTGCTCGATGCCAATGGCTACGCCGGCCAGCCGATCGGTGCGGCCATGAAAGCGATGTCCGACGATCCGCGTTTTCTTTTTCCGAATGACGACAACGGACGCAATGCAGCGCTGACGGAATATAAGCGTCTGATCGATCAGGCTCTGGAACGTTCGGCGAAGCTTTTCGTCACTATTCCGAAAGCGAAAATCGAAGTGCGGCGCGTGCCGGAGTTCAAAGAACAGACTGCGCCGGGAGCATACTACGAGGGACCGGCGCTTGATGGAACGCGCCCGGGAGTTTTCTACGCCAACCTGCGCGCGATGAATGAAATTCCGAAATGGAGCATGCCGACGCTGTCGTATCACGAAGGCGTGCCCGGCCATCATTTTCAAATTTCCACCGCGCAGGAACTCAAAGGCGTGCCGCAGTTTCGCAAGATGATTCCGTTTACCGCTTACGTGGAAGGCTGGGCGCTTTACACGGAGTGGCTGGCGAAACAAGCCGGCTGGTACGAGAACGATCCGTTCGGTGATCTCGGACGTTTGCAGGCGGAATTATTCCGCGCGGTTCGCTTGGTGGTCGATACTGGCATTCATGCGCAACGTTGGCCGCGCGAAAAAGCCATCGCCTACATGCTGGAGAAAACCGGCATGGGCGAAAAAGAAGTCACATCCGAAATCGAGCGCTATATCGTCGCGCCGGGACAAGCGTGTGCTTACAAAGTTGGGATGCTGAAGTTGCAGGAATTGCGCGCGAAAACGCAACGTGAACTCGGCGACAAATGGGACGAGCGCGAGTTCCACGATGTCGTCTTGAAGGACGGGGCGTTGCCGCTTGAAATTCTCGAGCAACAGGTCAACGCCTACATTCAGCGCAAGAAAGGATAGGACGTTCCTACTCCATCCGTAGCGCCGTCATCGGCGTCACGCGTGTCGCTTTTCGCGCCGGGAAAAAGCACGCCAGCAAGGCCGCGCTGCCGAGCATGATGGACGCGGTCATTAACGACACTGGATCAGCCGGGCTGACTTTGTAGAGCATCTGAGCGAGGACGCGGCCCGCGCCTAACGAGAGCAACAAACCCAGCGCCAGCGCCACCGCGGTCTGTAGCGCGCCTTGCTTCATGATCAACTTGAAGACATCGCCGCGATGCGCGCCTAGCGCCATGCGGATACCGATTTCCCGCGTGCGTCGCGCGACCGAATAAGCTTTCACGCCGTAAACGCCAACGACCGCGAGCAGTAACGCGATTCCACCGAAGACGCCGAACATAACTGCGCCGAGCCGCACGATCCAAAGGCCGACACTCTTTTCCATCTCATCAACGAACGGCGTCATGCCGAGGATGGGCAGATCGGGATCGATGTTGCGCAGGGTTTGCCGCACCGTGGAAATAATTCCAGCGACGGCGCGGCGATCAGTATTCGTTAGGCGAGTGTGCAGGTAAATCTGCCCGCTGTAGCTCTGCACGAACGGAACGAATAGCCGCCGCAGGGTCGTATCGTTTTGCACATCGTGGCGATGCGCATTGACAATCCCGACAACTTCGAAGTCGTTCGGCGAGCCGTCGCGCGGCGGTTGCGTGTAGCGAACGTGTTGCCCGAGAGCATCCGCGTTCGGAAAAATTTTCTTAGCCATCTCTTCGTCGATGATGACGACACGCGGCGCATCTTTGTTTTCCGCTTCGGCTTGAGTGAAATCGCGGCCGCGTAAAATTCGCACGCCGATCGCCTCGAAGTAACCCGGCGTGATCGCGGTGAATAATCCACTCGCGCCTGGATCCGGCGCTTTCGGATCGGTCGGCATCGATTCACGCGTCGACATGATGCGGCGCGTGTTGGTGAAGTTGCCGTAGGGTAACATCGTCCCGAGCGCGACGGCGCGGACACCAGGCAATTCGCGCAGTCGTTGGATGGCCGCGAAGATCGTGCGGCGCGCTTCGGTCGGAGCTTTTTTGACTAACGAAAAGTCGATTTCAGTTACGAGATCGCCGCTCGGATCGAAACCAGGATTAAGTCCACCCGCCTCAATCGCACCGCGAAAGAACAGGCCCGCGCTGAAAAGGAGCATGAGCGAGAGCGCGATCTGCGCCATGATCGAGATGTTGCGCGGCGCGAAAAATCGGCCGAGACGGCCAGCCGCGGCAGGTTCTCCCACTTGCTGCTTGAGATCGTTTACGAGATCGGCGCGGGTCGCTTTCAAAGCCGGGCCGAGACTGAAAAGCAACGTCGCGAGCACACAAAAGAGGAAGGTGACCGCAAGCACCACGGTGTTCGGATGCAGATCAATCACGAAAGAAAAATTCATTGAGCCAAGGAGCGCGGCCATGGAATGAAGGAGCAAGTTGTTGCACCAAACGCTGACGAGCAGACCCGCCACGCCGCCGACAATGGCGAGGAGCAAACCTTCACAAAGCAGTTGCCGCACAATGCGCCAACGCGAAGCGCCGAGTGCCAAACGCAGCGCGATTTCTTTGGCGCGCGCAGTGCCGCGTGCGAGCAGCATGTTCGCCAGATTCAAACTAGCGATCAGCAAAACGGCGCCGGCCATGGCCATTAACAATGTGCCGATGAGCGTGACCGGTCCGTCATCTTCCGGGCTCGTGCTGAGACTGAAGCGCGACGGCTTCTGGATTTGCAATTCGCGCGCGCCTTCGGAATCGGGCGGCTGAATGGCGGTGAGACGTTGCGCCAAAACCGGCAAACGCGATTTCGCCTGCTCTATCGTCATGCCCGGCCGCATGCGTGCCACAACGTTGAGCGCATAATTTTTTGGCAGCGCTAAATCGTGCAAATCATCGGAATCGGCGAAGGCAGAACCGAGATGCGAATGCAGACCGAGCGGTAACCAGATGTCGGGCGCGACCAACGCGCTCACCCCGCTGAATCCATTCGGTGTGACGCCGATGACGGTGTAAGGCTGGCCGTTAATCTGCAAAGTGCTGCCGACAAAATCTGCGCGGCCGCCCATTCGTTTCCAATACGAGTAACTCACGACGAGCACCGGGATTTCCGCATTCGGGCGCGATTCTTCCGCGTTATAAAATCGGCCGAGCGCCGGCTTCACACCCATCATCGTGAAAAAATTATCCGACGTCAGAAAGGCGAAGCTGCGTTTCATACCTTCGTCGCGTCCGATGCCGGCCAACGCGAACTCATAAGCGGCCACGTCGGAGAAAACTTCGCTGCCGCTTTCGCGCAGCTCGCGAAATTCATTGTAGGAAAACTGCCGGTAATCGTGGCTGGCGTTCTGCCGCGCGGTGAAAAGGTTGACCACTTCCTGCGGTTTCACCGGCACCATCGGTCGCAAGACCGCGCCGTTGATGATCGCGAAAATGGCGGAGTTAACGCCGATGGCGAGGGCGAGCGTGATGACTGCAATGGCAGTGAATCCGGGCGATTTGATGAGCTGCCGGAGAGCGAACTTGAAATCCTGGATCATGGCTTTCCTATGAGATGCGACTAGCGTGCGCACCGGATTCAGAAAAATGAGTGCACGTTGGAAAATTATCGCCGCTTACCTCACGCTCTGCCTTGTCTGGAGCTCGACCTGGCTGGCGATCAAAGTCGGACTGGCTGATCTTCCGCCGATTTCCTTTGCCGGTATCCGGTTCCTCATCGCATTTCTTGTCCTGGTCTTGGTCTCGTTAGGCCGCGTTCCGCTCCTGCCGAAATCGCGCGCTGATTGGTGGCTGCTCGCGGTCACGGGGGTGATCATGTTCGCGATCAACTACGGGCTGCTCTTTTGGGGCGAACTGCATGTCTCGTCGGGATTGGCCGCCGTCTTGCAGGCGACCATTCCGGTTTTCGGAATGTTCTTCGCGCATTGGCTTTTGCCCGATGAACCATTGCGCTGGCAACAGCTCGGCGGCGCTGCCCTGGCGATCGGCGGCGTCGCCATCATTTGCAGCCGGCTCTTTGGTCACAGCGGAATTCTGGCCTTTTGGGGCGGGCTAGGAATTTCGCTAGGTGGCGCCGGTGCGGCCTTTTCGAATGTCCTCTTGAAACGCCGCGCGCTCCAACTAGCCCCGGCCATGCTCGCAGCCTGGCAAATGTTCTTCGGCATGATTCCCTTGCTCTCGTTAGGCATTTTTCTCGAAGGCAATCCACTGCGCTTTCATTGGAGCGGCATGGCCATTTTCTGTCTGCTCTATCTCGCCATCATCGGCTCCTCCCTCACTTTTCTTCTTCTCTATTGGCTCTTGCCGCGATTGCCGGTGAACAAACTACAAACCATTTCGCTCGTCACTCCGCCGGGCGCGGTCGCATTAGGCTGGCTGCTCGGGGGTGAAAAATTTTCCCTCTGGTCGTTAGTCGGTGCGGCCTTCGTTATCGCCGGTGTCTGGATGATTTTCCATCCAGCACTCGTTAGGCAGGCCGCGGCGCCAAATCGATAATACTTTGCGGCGCGCGCATTTTTTCGCGTAACTGCGCGGGCGTGACTTCACCCTCCCATCGACTGATCACAATCGTCGCCACGCCGTTGCCGATCAGATTTGTGACCGCGCGGCATTCGCTCATAAAGCGATCGATGCCGACTAACAACGCAACAGATTCGATCGGCACGGCCGGAACAGCCGAGAGCGTGGCGGCGAGAGTGACGAAGCCCGCGCCGGTCACTCCGCTCGCGCCTTTGGACGAAATCATGGCGACGAAGAGCAGAGCGAGTTGATGTCGCAGGTCGAGCGGCGTGTTCGTAGCCTGCGCCAGAAAAACCGCGGCCATCGTCATGTAGATGTTGGTGCCGTCGAGATTGAAACTGTAACCGGTCGGGATGACGAGGCCGACGGTGGATTCGGCGCACCCGAGACGGCGCATTTTTTCCAGCATGCCGGGCAACGCCGTTTCCGATGAACTGGTTCCGAGCACAAGCAGGATTTCTTCTTTGATGTAATTGAGCAGACGAAAAATGGAAAAACCGGCGAGCCATCCAATCGCGCCGAGCACGAGCACAACGAAAATTCCTGCGCACAAATAGAAACCAAGTATCAACTCGAGCAGACGATTCAACGCGCCCAGACCGTAACTGCCGACGGTAAATCCCATGGCGCCGAGCGCGGCCAGCGGCGCGACTTTCACGATCAGCCGCATGATGCCAAAAAAAATCTGCGCGCCCGTTTCGATGGCATGCATAATCGGTTCCCGGCTTTTGCCCATCATCGAAATGGCAAACGCGGTCAGGATCGAGACCAGCAAAATTTGCAAGAGATCGCCCGTGGCGAACGCGCCGAAGAACGATGACGGAATGATGTTGAGCAGAAACTCGACGAGCGACTGCCCGTGCGCAGCCTGCGCGTAACTTTTACCGATGTTCGGATCGAGCGTGGCGGGATCGATGTTAAATCCCACGCCGGGTTTGAGCAGATTGACGACGAGTAACCCGATCGCGAGCGCGAAGGTTGAAACGACTTCGAAATAAAGCAGCGTCTTGCCTCCGATACGGCCGAGCTTTTTCAGATCCCTCATCGAGGCGATGCCGTGCACGACGGTGCAGAAGATGATCGGGGCGATGATCATCTTGACCAGCTTGATGAAACCGTCGCCGAGCGGTTTGAGCGATTTGCCGAACTCGGGAAAGAAATGTCCGATGACAACGCCGAGAAAGACGGCGATCAACACCTGCACATAAAGAATGCGGTACCACGGATGGTGCGGGCGCGTTGTCACTCTGCTCACTCTATGATATTGCCGCGCTCGTGAAACTCTCGGTTGTCATTCCCTGCTACAACGAGAAGGCGACCATCGTTTCGTTAGTCAAAGCGGTGCGCGCCAGTTTGGTGCAAGATCTTCAGATCATCATTGTCGATGATGCCTCGACCGACGGGACGCGTGCGCTTTTGGAAACCGAGGTTTGTTCTTTAGCCGACAAACTTCTGCTCCACGAACAGAACCGTGGGAAAGGCGCGGCGGTGCGCACCGGGATCGCCGAGGCGACAGGTGAGTTTGTCGTCATCCAGGACGCGGACATGGAATACGATCCGGAGGATTACGCGAAACTCCTCGAGCCGCTCGTAAATCGCGGCGCGGATGTTGTTTTTGGTTCGCGCTTTGTCGGCGGCGAAGCGCATCGCGTTGTCTACTTCTGGCACATGGTTGCGAATCGCCTGCTCACGCTCATTTCCAACATGTGCACTAATCTGAACCTGACCGACATGGAAGCCGGTTACAAAATGTTCCGGCGGGAAATTCTGCAACGCATCCAGTTAGAAGAGAATCGTTTCGGGTTTGATGCGGAGATCACCGCCAAGGTCGCGAAGTTAAAGTGCGTCGTCTATGAAGTGGGCATCTCCTATCACGGCCGCACTTACGAAGAAGGAAAAAAGATCGGATGGCGCGACGGCTTTCTCGTCCTTTACGCGATCGTGAAATATAACTTGTTTCGTTAGGTAGCCTACTCGGCGCGCAACGCGATCATCGGTTCGACCCGGCTGGAGCGACGCGCGGGGATCCAACAGGCGAGGAGCGCGATGCCTAACAAGAGGAAGCCGACAAAGGTAAACGTAATCGGATCGAACGCGCTTACGCCATAGAGCAGGCTCTTCATCATGCGCGCGCCGCCGAGGGCGACGATCAATCCTACCCCCGCGCCAATAGCGGCCAGCAACATTCCTTGTTTCAGAATCAACCCCTGCACATCGGACAACTGCGCGCCGAGAGCCATGCGTAACCCAATCTCACGCGTGCGTCCCGCGACCACATGCGACATCACGCCGTAGATTCCAACCGCGGCCAGGATGAGAGCGAGAACACCAAAACTACCGAGCGCGATCGCGGCCATGCGCGCGGGGAAAAGCGATGTACCCATGTGTTCCTTGAGCGTCTTAGCCGCGTAAACTGAAATCGATGGATCGAGTTTTTGCACTTCAGCGCGGAGAGCCTGCAAGACTTGGTGCGGATCGCCATTTGTGCGCGCCACCAAAGTGACCGAGCCGCTGTAGTCGCGATAGAGCGGCGTGTAGAGCGCCGGTTTCGGATCTTCGCCTAACGAGTTGTATTTTCCTTCCGGCACGACGCCGACGATTTCGAAGAAGGGGTCGTTCGGCCCGTGCCAGTTGAAGCGCCGACCGATCGGATCCTCGCCGTGGAAGAATTTCTTCGCGAAGGTTTCGTTCACGATCGCGACGCGTTGCTCTTTTGTCTTTTCGTCTTCGCGAAAATCGCGGCCGCGTAGCGGAATGCCCATGACATCGAAGTAGCCGGGGCTGCCTTCGAGCGGAATCGCGATCGGCAGATTGCTCGCACCGGTGAACTCGGTGCCTTCTATATATATAGTGTTGTCGTTGTAGTTGAGGCCGAGCGGCAGGTAATCGGTCAGCGCCGCAATTTCGATTTCCGGCAAGGTGCGCGCGCGTTCAAGCACCTGCTGCTGGAAGGCGCGACCGCGCTCCTCGTCGTAACCTTGCAAACTGACGTCGAAGGAAATCGCGACGGCGTTTTCCGGATTGAAACCGGGCCGCATCTTCTGCGCCGCTTGGAGGCTGCGCACGATTAATCCGGCGCTGATCAGTAGGACTAATGAAAGACTGACTTGTGCGACAACGAGCGCGTTACGCAAACGCGAACGACGGAACCCCGCCATGGACGATTCGTCTTTCAAGGCTGGCACGAGCGGTGGCTTCGACGATTGCAGCGCGGGGATGAGACTGAAAAGAATGCCGGTCGCGATCGAAAGGGCGAGGGTAAAGATGAGCACGCGCCAATCGGTCCGTAGATCGAAGAGCAACGCCACATCACTCGGCAATTGAATGCTACGCACCGCGCTATTGATCACCGCAGCCAACAGAACGCCGGCCGCACCCCCGGTCATTGAAATCAAAATGCTTTCGGTGAGCAATTGCCTAACGAGTCGTGCCCGGCTCGCGCCAATCGCGAGTCGCACGGCGATCTCACGTCGTCGCTCGGTTGCGCGCGCAAGGAGCAGGCTGGCCAGATTCACGCACGCGAGCAAAAGGACAAGCGCGCCCACGGCTGCGAGCACACCGGTAAAAGCGAAAACAGAATTTGCGATGTCGGGGATGAACAAACCCGGTTTCGCGAGACGAATTCCGCGCCCGACGTTCTCCGGATAATCCTGCGCCAACTGCGCCGTCAGATTTTCCAGCGAGGCTTTCGCCTGCGCGAAATTTACTCCCGGTTTCAGCCGGCCGACGGTGAACATGTTGTTCGAGTCGCGCTTCTCGAGGTAATGACTGCCGGGCTCGATCGTCTTCGCCATCATCACCGGGATGAACATTTCCGGGGCATAGGCGACTTCCGTGCCGATGAATCCTTTCGGCGCGACGCCGATAATGGTGAAGGGATGGCTGTTCAACTCGAAGGTCTTGCCAATGATCGAGGGATCACCATCGAAACGTCGCTGCCAGCAGTTGTAACTCAGAACTGCGACCGGATGTGAATCCGGCGTCTGATCTTCTTCAGCCAAAAATGCGCGACCGAGTGCCGGCTTGACCCCGAGTACATCGAAATAGTTTCCCGAAACCAAATAACCCCACACGCGTTGGCTCGAGTTGTTGACCGTGAGACTGCTGACGACGACGCGATAAATGAAGAGACCGGAGAAGACGCTGTTCCGATCGCGGTAATCTTTGTAATTCGGATACGACTGCAGCGTCCACTCCGCGCCGTTGTGCATCGTGCCGTAGAGCTCGACGAGCTGCGATCCGTCCTTCACCGCGAGCGGCCGCAACAAAACGGTATCGACCAGACTGAAGATGGAGGTATTCGCTCCGATGCCCAGCGCCATCGAGATAATGGCAAGAGCAGCGAAGCCCGGTTTTTTTAGAAGTTGGCGGAAGCCGAAACGAACATCCTGCAGAAGTTTTTCCATAAGCGCGCGTGGTTCGCGGATGAGATGCGGCGGACGCGCGTCATGGATTCAAAATTCTTATGCTCGGGGTTTAGCGCCCGCTTGGCGCCGGTGTTCGCGACGCAGCCGATCGAGCACATCGCAACAATCAGCTAGCGAAGTAACCATTAAGGCACGAATACGTTTGAGGCTGTTTGCGTAAGCGGGCGCGGCGCGGCCGCCGACAATGATGCTGGTCTCGTTAGGCAAAGCGTGTCGCAGGCGCAGTAATTCCTCCGGCAAATCCGGATCGTCTTCCGGATAAATAATGCTAAGCGCGACCACCGCGGCTTGGTTCTGCAACGCGGCGCCGGCGATCTCCGCTGCGGGTAGCGCCGCGCCCAGATAAGCGACGCGCCAGCCGAGATTGGTCGCGGCCGCGCCAACCATGAACGCGCCGAGTTCATGCAGTTGGCCCAGCGGCGTGCAGGAAATAAGATTGGGCGCGCCGCTTTCAGCCGCGAATTGTTTGCTGACGCGGCCGAGGAAGACTTTTGCAGCGGCGCTGAAAAAATGCTCATGCGCCGCAGTGATCGTCCCCTCGCGCCAACGCGTACCAATTTCTTCCGACAGCGGTGCGAGCACTACCTGCAGAAATCCCTGATGTCCGAGCGTGACCAGCGCGCCCTGGAGTGATTGCTCGAGCGCCTTTGCATCCAGTCGCCTTACTGCCTGTAAACATTCGCCGCGAAAAACCGCGCCCTCATCGGTGACCCGAACAATCGCAGCCTGCCTCGCGCCTTTGGATTTGTTGAGCAGTCGCTGCAACTCCGACGCATTCAAATTAGCGATGGAACTAATCGGATGTCCGGCGCGCGTCGCTTCACTCAAAAGCGCGAGCCGTTCGATTTCCTTGTCGGAATAAAGCCGACGCTGCGAGGGACCGCGCTTCGGCTTGATCGCACCATAACGCCGCTCCCACACGCGAATGACATGCGGACTCAATCCGCTGCGAGCAGCCGCGATTTGGATCGGATGAATCGGTCGATCGGACATTAAACAATACTTAGACACAAAACGCCAACATCCACAACAAGTTTAGCTGTATCTCCACTATCAACCCATTAAAACTTAGATTAGACAGAACATTGACAGGTGATTATTCATCGCTTAGACAGAGATTAGACAACAATGAAAATCTTTCGACGAAACATCGAATATCGAGGCCGGGTCTTGCGCGCGATCGGTGGCTTGATCTTCCTTTGCTCGAGCGCGGCGCTGCAGCCGCAATCCAGACTTGCGGCAATGATCTGCGTCTTGGCCGCGCTCTTCCTGTTTTTTGAGGCGGCGCGTGGTTGGTGCGCGGCCCGCGCCTGCGGCATTCGCACGCGGCTCTAAACGCTCGTCGTGAACAAGAACGTTATCATCATCGGTGCGGGACCGGGCGGCCTGGCCTCCGCCATTCTTCTCGCCGCCGCGGGAGTGAAAGTGAAAATTCTCGAACGCCTCCCGATAGTCGGCGGCCGCACTTCATCCATCGAGGCGGACGGTTTTAAATTCGATCTCGGTCCAACGTTTTTTCTTTACCCGCGCGTGCTCGAGGAAATCTTCGCCGCTGCCGGTACGTCGCTCCGTGCGGAGGTGGAAATGGTCCGGCTCGATCCGCAGTATCGGATCATCTTTGGCAACGGCGGCGAATTGCACGCGACTCCGGATGTTCGCCGCATGGAAGAGCAGATCGCTGCCATTGCGCCAGATGATGCCGCGGGCTTCAGCCGCTTTTTGAACGAGAACCGCACCAAGCTTCAGCTCATGGAACCGTGTCTGGAGATGCCCTTCCTCGGTTGGCAGGATCTGATCAATCTGCGCCTGCTAAAGATGCTGCCGATGCTGCGCCCGCACCAATCGATCGACAAATATCTCAGCCGCTTCTTTCGCGATCCACGCATCCGCCTCGCGTTTTCATTTCAATCCAAATATCTCGGCATGTCGCCGTTCCGTTGTCCGAGTTTGTTTTCGATTCTCTCTTTTCTCGAATACGAATACGGCGTCTTTCATCCCATCGGCGGTTGCGCGTCAGTGACCGCGGCCATGGCGCGCGTTGCCACGCGACTGGGAGTCGAGATCTGCACGGATTCGCCGGTAAAAGAAATTCTTTTTGAAGGCCGCCGTGCGGTCGCCGTGCGGACTGCCTCCGGTGTGGAAAAAGCCGGCGCGATTGTCATGAACGCGGACTTCGCGCGCGCCATGCAACGCCTGGTGCCGGATCGGCTACGTCGCCGCTGGAGCAATCGTAAAATCGCGCGCAAGAAATTCTCCTGTTCGACTTTCATGATGTATCTCGGCGTGGAAGGCACGTTTGATCTGCCCCATCACAACATTCACATCGCCGCCGATTACGCGCGCAACCTCGACGAGATTGAGAACCAGCATGTGCTCTCCGACGATCCGTCGTTCTATGTGCAAAACGCCTGCGCGACCGATCCGACGCTGGCGCCGCGCGGCAGCAGCGCGCTTTATGTTCTCGCGCCGGTCACCCATCAACATCCGAATGTTGATTGGTCGCGCGAGCGCGAACGTTTTCGCGCCTTGATGCTGAAGCAAATTGCCAAGGCGGGCTTCGGCGATGTCGCGCCCCGCATTCGTTTCGAACGCATCATCACGCCGGACGATTGGGACACGAAATACGAGATTCATCAGGGTGCGACCTTCAATCTCGCGCACACGCTCGATCAAATGTTGCACCTGCGTCCGCACAATCGTTTCGAAGATGTCGACGGAATTTATCTGGTCGGCGGCGGCACGCATCCAGGCAGCGGGTTGCCGGTGATCTTTGAATCGGCGCGAATCAGCACGCGACTTCTCCTCGAAGAGTTCGGAGTGAAAACAGCGGAGGCGTCACACGTTTCGCCACTCGCGCTAAATCTGGAGGCGGCGTGATGAGTGCGATCATCGAATTGTCGATTGCACCAAGCGTGATTCCGCACTCGCAAATGCGCGCAGCTCAAAAAAAATGGGCGCTCACACCGATGCATGATCGGAGGCGCATCGTTCGCAAACTCCGTCATCTCATCGCGAAAAATTCGGACGTGCTCGCCGACGCCGCGGCGGCCGTGAATCGCCGGCCGATTGCGGAGAAGTTGGTCTCCGAAGTTTTGCCGCTGGCGGATGCTTGTCGATGGCTGGAACGAAATGCGGCCCGGGTGCTCGCTGCGCGACGTCACGGAAAACGGGGACGGCCGCTCTGGCTGCGCGGCCATTCTTTCGAAGTGCAAAGGCAACCACTTGGCTGCGTTCTCGTCATCGGTCCGGGAAACTATCCGCTCTTTCTTCCCGCCGTTCACACCTTGCATGCGCTCGTTGCAGGAAATGCGGTCCTGCTCAAACCCGCGCCGGGCACGCGGGCCGTCGCGCTCGCGTTCGCGCAACTGGCATTTGATGCCGGGCTCGATTCCGATTTATTCACGGTTCTTCCCGAGCGAATCGAATCGGCGCAGGACGCGATCGCGGCCGGTGTGGACAAAGTGGTCTTCACTGGTTCGTCGGAGAATGGCCGCGATTTGCTCGCCGCACTCGCGGAAACAAACACTCCGGCGGTGATGGAACTTTCCGGCGAAGATGCGGTGCTCGTCCTTGCCGACGCCGATCTTGAGCTTGTTGTTCGCGCGGTGCGCTTTGGTCTGCGACTGAACGGCGGAGAAACCTGCATCGCGCCGCAGCGATTGATCGTCATCGAATCTGTCGCCGACGATCTGCGGCGATGCCTGCACGAAGATATTTCGATCGAGCGCGTCTCGAGTGAAGAGGCCGCCATCGCCTGCGTGAATGCTTCCGAATTCGGACTCGGCGCCGCCATTTTTTCCCGCGATATCGCGAAAGCACGCGACATAGCCGCGCGTCTCAAGACCGGCTTCGTCCTCATCAATGATCTGATCGTTCCGACGGCGGATCCGCGCATGCCTTTCGGCGGGGCGAAGGCGAGCGGATTCGGCAGCACGCGCGGCGACGAAGGTCTGCTCGAAATGACTTTTCCGCATGTGGTCGCTGTTCGGCGGGGCCATATGCATCCGCATTTCGACGAACCAGCTGCCGACGACGCCGATTTTTTCGCGAGCTACATTCGCGCGGCGCACGGGCGCGATCGCTTCGGCGCGTGGCGCGAATTTTTCGTCGCGCTTCGCAAAAAAATAGGCGCGAGAAAATCATGAAACCGATCGGCATTATCGGCGGCGGGCTCGGCGGACTTTCCGCGGCGTGTGTTCTGGCAGCGCGCGGACATCGAGTCATTCTTTTCGAGCGCAACGCCTGGCTCGGCGGCAAAGCTGCGCAACTGCGCGGTGACGGGTTTCGTTTCGACATGGGACCGACCATCGTGACGGTTCCTTCGGTTTTGCGGCGCATCTTCAGTGAAGCCGGCGCGCGCATGGAAGATTATTTGGAGCTGGTGCGGCTCGATCCGCAGTGGCGCTGTTTTTTCGAAGACGGTTCGTCGCTCGATCTGGCGCAGGATCCCGCGGCGATGGCGAAAACGCTGGATGCCTTCGCTCCCGAAACAAACTCGGGCGCGCGTTACCGCGAGTTTATCAATTACAGCGCGCGCCTCGAAGGAATTTCGCAACGCCACTTTTTTTACAAGCCGATCGGCGGTTTGCGCGACATGTTTGAATTTAAGGCCTCGTTCGATCCAAAAATGCTCGGCGACGTTTTCGCCATGCGCATGGGCCGCTCGGTCGCATCGACGGTCCGCGCCTTCACCCCCGATCCGCGCGTCGCGCAAATGATCGATCACTTCACGCAATATGTCGGCTCGTCGCCTTACGGTTCGCCGGCGGTGCTTTGCGGTATCGCGCACATGCAAACCGGCGAAGGCGTCTGGTATCCGATGGGCGGAAGGCGCGCGGTGCCCGAAGCACTCGTTCGGCTGGCGACCGAACTGGGAGTGCAATTCCGCACCGAGACAAAGATCGAAAAAATCTTGTCCCACGGCGGTGAAGTTGAAGGCGTGCTGACCGATGCCGGTGATGTGATCGCGCTCAGCGCTGTTGTTTCAAATTGTGATTCCGTGCGCACGCATCGCGAGTTGATTAACGGCGCAGTGCGAGCGCGCTTCCAACGTCGCCGCAAGTATGAGCCGGCTTGTTCCGGCGTGGTGCTCTACCTCGGCTTGAACAAACGTTACGAACATCTCGCGCATCACGATTTTATTTTCAGTAGCGATCCGCAGGAGGAATTCGATTGGATTTACAAAAAAGGCGAACCCGCGCCTGACCCGACCTGTTATCTCGCCGCCACTTCCTGCACCGAACCGGGGACCGCGCCGTCTGGCGGCGAAGCGTTATACGTTCTCGTGCACGCACCGTTTCTCCGGCCGCATCACGATTGGAAAAAAATGCTGCCGGAATATCGGCGTGTCATTCTGGAGAAACTGAAGCGCACCGGGCAGATGCCGGACATCGAATCGCGCATCGTTTTCGAGCGCGCACTCACGCCGCAGGACATTCACGAGCGTTATCACGTGCTCAACGGCGCGATTTACGGCCTGGCGAGTCACGGAAAATTTCTGGGCGCATTTAAGCCGGGCAATCGCAGCCCGGATCTGCGCGGATTTTATCTCGCGGGCGGCGCCGCGCATCCCGGCCCGGGCATGCCGATGGTCTTGATGTCCGGCTGGATCGCTGCCGATGCGCTCGATCGGGACGTGTTGGGCGCCGCGTCTCCGCGTGAAGTGGAAATGGCGCGATGAAAAATTCTATCCGTCTGCAACAACCTCGCATTTCTGCCCGGCTCTTGAAAATCTTTGCCGGCTACAGCCGGCACTATGTGCGCCGTCATTTTCACGCCGTGCGCATTCTGAAAAACAAGATGCCGTTCGATTGTGCGCAGCCGCTCGTGATTTATCTCAATCACGCCGCGTGGTGGGACCCGCTCGTTAGCTTGCTGCTCGCGCGCCAATTTTTCCCGCAGCGCAATTCCTACGCGCCCATCGATGCTGCCATGCTCGAGCGATATTCGTTCCTTCGGCGGCTCGGATTTTTCGGGGTCAAACAAAAGACCGCGGCCGGTGCGCGAGATTTTTTGCGCACCGCACAAGCGATTCTCGCTTCGTCGGGCAATGCGCTTTGGCTAACGCCGCAGGGTCGCTTTACAGATGTGCGCGCACGTCCGCTGCGATTGCAGAACGGATTAAGCGCGCTGACGAAACGCGTGTCGAATGCGGCCGTCATTCCGCTAGCGATTGAGTATTCGTTTTGGACGGAACCGCGTCCCGAAATTTTGGTCGCGTTCGGTCAGCCGATCTTGCTCAGCGACGCAAATGATCGGTTGGAAATTCTCAGCGACACGCTGGAAAATTTACAGGACGAACTCGCGGAACAATCCTGCCGCCGCGACGCGAGCGCGTGGTTGACCTTGAACCGCGGGAAATCCGGGGTGCATGCGATTTACGACGCGTGGCGTCGATTTAAATCGCAACTGCGCGGTGAAAAATTCGCGCCCGAACATCACGCGGAGGCGCAGTCATGATTTTCTGGCTGACTGCGACGAGCTGCTTCCTTGCTCTCGTTCCCGCGCTTGTCTTCCTGAAAAATCTCACGCTCTACACGCGTCTGCCACAGGCGGGAATTGAGCGCGCGCGATGTTCGGTGCTCATTCCCGCGCGCGACGAAGAAGCGAATATCGCGGCCGCCTTGCATTCCGTTTTGCAAAGCACCGAGGTCGATTTCGAAGTCGTGGTGCTCGATGATGATTCGAGCGATCGCACCGCGGAAATCGTTCGTGAATTTAGCGCCGCGGATGCACGAGTGCGACTCGACACTGCGCCGGCATTGCCTACTGGCTGGTGCGGAAAAAATTTAGCCTGTCATCAACTCGCGTTGCTCGCGCGCCATCCGCTGCTGATTTTCATGGACGCGGACGTGCGCATTTCCCGCGCCGACTCGCTCGCGCGTCTCGCGGAATTTGTCGAACGTAGCGGCGCCGCACTGGTCAGCGGCGTGCCACACGAAGAAACGCGCAGCTTCCTGGAGAAGCTAATTATTCCGCTGATCCATTTCGTTCTGCTCGGCTTTCTTCCGTTGCAACGCATGCGAGGCGGAACCGATCCGCGTTTCGCCGCGGCTTGCGGCCAGATTCTGGCGGTCCGCCGCGAAGCTTACGAAAACGCCGGTAGTCATGAGGCGATTCGCGATCGAATCCATGATGCAGTGGCGCTCACGCGCAATTTTCGCGCACACGGTTTCAAGACAGATCTGTTTGACGGCACCGACACTTTTCAATGCCGCATGTATTCAAGCGCTTCCGAAGTCTGGAACGGCTTCGCAAAAAACGCGCACGAAGGACTGGGCTCAGCGAAGCTGATCATTCCCGCCACGCTCATTCTTTTCGGCGGACAAGTCCTGCCGTTTCTTCTACTCGCGCTAGCCCCATCGCCTCTCGTTTTCGTCGCTGTTCTTTTGGCTCTTCTTCCGCGCGTCCTCGCGATTATCCGTTTCCGCCAATCATTTCTCGGCGCGCTGCTGCATCCAATCGCTATCGCGCTTCTCCTCTCCATTCAATGGACCGCGTTCCTTGGCCGACTTCGTTTTCGCCCCGCGGTTTGGCGGGGCCGCGCGTATTCGCGGATCGAGGCAACCTGAATTTCAAAAGAAAATAAAATGAGCTCGCATCGCGCGCTCGACCGCAACCGGCAGATCCACCTCACTTATGTTCACCAGAATTGATTATCCATTTCTCATCGCAACTTTCGCGAGCTTCATCGCGAGCGTCGCGCTTTGGTTCCTCGTCAATCGCGACTACGGCGTCTTCGTCGGTCTGTGGGTGCCGAGCATTCTCGCGCTTTGGGTCGGCGTCCGCGTCGTCCTCCTCGCCGGAACAATTTCAACCCGCCGAAAGGATTGACGCGTCATGGACTACCTCATTTGTATTTTTCTTCTCGGCTTAATCGTGACTTTCATCGTCATCGTTGGCTTGGCCCGCGCCGCGGAATTCGCCAAAACGGAATCAGCCGGCCGTCTCGAAATTGATTCGATCCCGAAAGATTGGGATCTCACTCCGCCGACCGAATCGAAGTAGCGTTCATCCGCGCGGCGAGTGCGTTGACTTTTTCCACGTAAGCCTCGATGTCGCATTTCCGCTCGAGGCCGGCGGCGTTCATGTAACGGACCGTGCCGAAGATCGGTCGTTCGCCCCATGGACGATCGTGTTGTCCGAAAATCCAGGCGACATTGGCGAAGGAGTTGGCGTCGCGGCCATCGAGAAAATATTTGTTGTTGAGCGCGAGCGCGGTGGCGTGCGCTTGCTGCGGAGTCGGGCCCCATTCGAGGATTTTCTTCCCCCAATACATGCGCATGTGATTGTGCATGTAGCCGGTAAAACGCATCTCGTTCATGGCCGCGTTCCAATAGCGGTCGTGCGTCCGCGCGTCTTCCAACTCCGAGCGGGTGTAGGTTATCGGCCGCCGGTCGCGCGTATGCTGCGCGAGAGTTTTGCGCGACCACTCCGGCAATGACTCATAGCGATCGTAATCTTTCGTATTCTCGACCCAGTTCATGGAAAGCTCTCGCCTAACGAGTAGTTCATCGAGAAAACTCTCAATGTTCTCTTTTCCGGCGCGTGGGTGACGACGGATCTTTAGCGCGAGCCACACCGGCGAGATCTGGCCGAAATGCAGATACTTGCTCATCTGCGAAACGTCATCGGTTTGCGGCTGGTTGCGGTTCTCTTTGTAATCGTGCAACAAACCGCGGCAGAAATGCCGAAAGATATTTTCGGCCTGGCGCGTTCCACCGCGGAAGTGTTGGGTTACGGCTAAGACCGAATGATCAATCTTCAAACCGCGCGCGAGCATATCGGGATTTCCCCAACTCAATCCGCGCGGCAATTTCCCCCGCCATTTCTCTTGCAACGGAACATCGCGAACCTGGCGTAGATATTTGGGCCAGAGTCTGGTGAGCTTCGGACGCAAAGTGCGGGCGGCGAATTCCCGTTTATCGGAAGCGACATCTACCGGCACAACCACGTCGCTTTCGACTTGGATCACGGCGCAAGGGGCTTCTTGCGCGACGCGTGCGCGCCATTGCTTCTGCACGGCAAGATAACCGCGGTCGCAAATGATGAGCGAGGCATGTTGACCGAGCCGAAGCGCGACCTCGGCCGGATCGCCGTTTTGCAAGACGAAGCCAACACCACGTTTTTTTAAAGCAACGCCAACATCGCGCAGTCCTTCTAGCATGAAGGTGTAATGACGAAGATTCGCTTCCGGGTAACCATCGGTCAGCCCAAAGCAGACCAGCAGCGGTTGTTTGCACTCGTTAGACCGCGAAACCGCGTATTCGAGCGCGTGATTAAAAACCGCGCGCTGCGATTGCTGCATCCAATAAAGGACGTAGCCACCGCGCGCGATTTCGCGGTTATTGAGAAGGACGACACGCGTCCGTTCGACTGCGCTCACGTTAGCGAAGATCAAACAAGAATGACTGCATTCTTTCTGGGTAACGTTATCACATAGAAGATCGTTCCGAGCACGCCGAGTGCGGTGGCGCCGGCGAAATTAATCTGCGGTCCGAACTTCCAAAGCGCCGCGCCGAGAAAGGCGCCGCTCGCCACAATCAAATCGCGCACCAGATAATACGCGCCCACCATTTGCCCGCGCCGCCGCGCATCACAGCAGCCGATGATCAGCGCCTTACGCGCACCTTCGCCAAATTCTTTCAACCCGCGCACTGCGAAAGCGAGAAGCAGCATCGGGAAACTGGCGGAGATGAGGAGGAGCGCGGGAAAAGCAGTGAAGAAAATGAAGGTCGCGATCACGAATGGTTCGCGTCCGTATTTATCGGCGAAATGGGACGCGGGCACGATGCAAAGACTGGCCGCGACCACTTCCACGGTAGTTAAGATTCCGAATTGCGCTGCACTCAGGCCGAGATTGTCCATCGCGTAAATCACCACCCAGGCGAAGGGAATGCGTTCGCAGAAACGCACAAGAATGTCGCTAAGAAGCAGGCGGCGCATCGGTGAATTGAATTCGCGCAGGCTGCGCCAGAAATTCCAGCGCTCGGTTTTGCCCAACGAATCGTGGTGCTCTTCGCGTAACCGCATTTGCACGAGAATTGCGCCTAACGAGAGCAAGATCGAGACCGCCAGTGCGATGCGCACCCCGTTGATCAAACCGAAGCGATCGATCAGAATTCCGCCGCAGAATGGCGCGAACATGATGGGAATGCGTTTGATGACCGCGTTGGTCGCGATGCCAGTGGCGTGACGATTCGCCGCAAGCGACGCGCCGATGAGCGAGAACGACGCGGGCAAAGAAAAGCACGTCCACGACAGGAACAAAAACATGCCCGCAATGACCGCGGCCCAATGCGGAATGAGCAGGACGAGCGAGTAGCCGATTATCGAGAAGACGTTGAAAACGATGAAGGCGCCGCGATGTCCCCAGCGATCGACCAGCACGCCGCCGGGATAGGCGTAGACGGCGCCGAGCAAAGTGCGCAGTGCATCGAAAAGTCCAATGATGAAAACCGTCGCGCCAAGTGCCTGGAGATATTTCGGCACGAAACGCATCCAGAGTTCTTCGCCCGAACCAATGAGGAAGGTGGCGATGAGGAGAATAACGAGATTGCGTTTGAGTCCGAAAAACTCCGCGATCCGATTCGGAGGGCGATTCACAAGCCCGTGTGCCTAACGAGAGGTTAGGCCGCCGCCGCCGCGACTGGCGTTCCATCGGCGCGGCGCTTTATTTCTTCCACGACATCGTCCGCCATGATTTCGAGTAAACGTTGCTCGCGGTCGGACAGGCGGCGCGGTTTGATGTCGAGAATGCAGAGCGAACCGATGGCATGCTCATTGACGCGCAGCGGCACGCCCGCGTAAAAGCGCAGACCGCGATCGCGCAGCATTGCGTTGTTCGCGAAACGTCGATCGCGGGCGATGTCTTCCACGGTGAGCGCTTGATCGCTCGCGATGATGTGTCCGCAAATCGATTCCGCTCGCGGAATGGTGCGGCGTTTCGCTATGTCTTCCGGCAGACCGGCGCCCGCCTTGATCAGTTGCTGGTCGCGGTCAATGATCGTGATGAGGGCGATCGGAACGTCGAAAATGCGGGCCACCTTGTCGGTCATGCGATCGAATTTTTCCTCGGGCATGGTGTTGAGAAAGGCAAGCGTCCGGAGCGTCGTTAGGCGTTCTTCTTCGTTTGCCGGAATCGGCGCCGGAATCATTTCGTCGTCAATCACGACGCAGAAGTTCGCCAGTTGCGCGACCGCCTGGGCTAAAGAGATCACGACTTCGTCCGCGCCGGACGCGCGCAAACGCTCGGTTGTTTCCTGATTTTCTGTTCCGCCCCAGAGTCCGACGACGATCTTCGCGTGCGGCCGGGCCGCGCGGACCCGCGTGCAAATAAACCGCGCATGCGTGTGAGTGGATGGTGCGACCACCGAAATACAAATAGCTTCCCATTCGTTTTTCTTCGTCAGTTCGATCAATTCGTCCGTGCTCAAAGCCGCCCGGGCGTTCTCTGCCGGGAAACCTTGTTGCTGTAGAAGCTGGGTTAGCATGGTGCCGGCCAGCTCGTCGCGATAAGCGCGAGCGGGCAAAGTCAGAACGCTGCAAGTAGGCGCGGCCACCGGCTCCGGCGCCTCGGCGGACTTTTCCGCGGGGGGCGGTTCGGTCGCGGGGATTGACCCGAGATCTTCTACCATGTCGTGGACATGCTGTTGGAAAGCGGCGCGCTGTTCGGCGTCGAGTTGTTGCCGCAGCGCATCTGTTTCGCCGAGCGTGATCGCCGGAATCAATACGGCGTCGTAAAGCGCGGTCAGCGAATTGGCTTTCACGAAAGTTTCCGCGAGATGCGTTCCGTCATCGAGACCGAGACGGAGGAGGCGGTAGTAAATTTCTTCGTGCGGCGCGAGCGCTTCGTCTTCGCTGAGGAGGACACTGAGAAACTGCAGACGCGGGACATGCCGACCCATGACGGCAACGCAAACGGTCAGAGGCGTGGAGAGAAGCAAACCGACCGGACCCCATAGCCACGTCCAGAAAATCGCCGCGATGATGAGTGCGAGAGAAGATACGCCGGTGCTCGCACCATAAAGCCACGGCTCGAGGAAATTGGCATTGACCAACTCCAGACTAACGAACATTGCGAGAACAAGAATTGGTGCGACCCAACTCGTTGAAACCGCGAAGGCCAGGAGCAGCGGGATGGCGGCAGCGATCCACGCGCCGACGTACGGAATGAAACGCATGAGAGCGGCGAACGCGCCCCACAACATCGCGTTCGGCACGCCGATAAAATAAAGTCCGAGTGCGATGCAGCTGCCGAAGCTGACGTTCACAAGAAATTGCATGCTCAGATAACGGGCCACGCGTTTTCCCGCATCGTCGAGTGCGCGGGTCGTTGCACCGATTCGGCCTTGCCCGATCAAACGAATGAGACGGCCGCGCAAATCTTCGCGCTTAAAAAGCATGAAGACGACCAGCAAGAGGACAAGCCCGGCTGTGCCCAGCGGTCCGACAACTCCAGAAACGAGCGACTGCGCGAATTGCGGCAGACGGCTTGGAGATTCGACCACGCGCACCGGCATCGGCGTGGGCCCGGCGCGCGGCGCACGTTTCGTCTCCGGCGCAATTTCTGTCGAACCGGGCGGCGGTTCAGCCCCGGTCGGCAACTGCTTTTGCAATTCATCGACGCTGTGGGTGAAGCGGCCGAGCGCGCCACCGGTGGGTAATCGGATCGCGCGCAACTTCGTCTCGATGTTGCTCTGGTAATCGGGAAGCTTGGCCGCGAGATCGATGAGTTGTCGCGTGAGCAACCAGCCGCTGCCGCCGATTATTCCGAATAACATCATCACTACGAGCAGGACCGCGGCGATCCGGCCGATCCAGCGCTCGATCCGCGCCACGAGCGGCGAGAGCAAAAATGTGATCATGGCGGCGAGCGCGAGCGGGATTAGGATTTCGCGACCGACGTAGAGAAAAGAGAGGACGAAAGTGCTGAGAAGAATCGTCCACATGCCGACGAGGGCCGAAGCGGACGTGTTTCTGTTGATCCTCATTTTTTTCTCGAGCGCGTTAGCTACACTTCATCGACGTTGCTGGTTGAACCTAAGGTAATGTCGCGGCTCGCGCATCTGGCGCGCGTCTAAACATCGCATCTGCCCTCGCTCGATGGTTGTGGAGCCGAGGGCATTCCCTTAGATTGCGGCTATTGAAAGCGCGGCTATTTTTTTTCGGCTTTTTCGCGGCGGCGAATCTCTTTGCTCAGGCGCCGGAAATACCGCCGGCGGATTCAAGTTCGCTCGATTTCAAGCAATTTGGCCTCCTGGGAATTCAGGATGGCGGGCGTCGTAAGCCCATCGACACGTTCGCGCGCGAGTCGCTCATTAAGCTGACTGGCCGCTCCACTTATAAGAGCGGCGCGAAGATCTGGCAGGGAGACGATTTTGTTCTCTCGATGTTGCTCGACACCCACAAGTGGCAGGACGAGCCGATGATTTTGGTCTCGTTAGGCCAGCTCATCGAACAGCTCAGCCTCGATAAAATGCAGCGCCGTTTTTCTTTCACGCAACTAAGCGCGCTCCCGGAGTTGAATCGGCTCGTCGGCGAAGCGCACAAGGCCAAGGCCGCGGAGAAACCGCTCTCGCGTTTACAGAACGAAGCGATGGCGGTGGGCGATCGGCTAGGGCTTTTCTCGCGCATCATGGATGGAAGCGCCTTCCTGCTTGTGCCCGCGCCGGAAAAAGAAACCGATCCGTGGGTCGTCCCGCCCGGTTTCAATCAGTACTATAAGGAAGAGCAGTTCGCGCCGGTGCAGACGCAATTGCAGAATATGGCCGGCGCCTACATGCATGCTGACTCGTTCGCTTTCAGCCGCGCGGCCAACGAACTGCGTGACGATCTGCGCGCTCTCAGTCCGGTGATTTATCCGACCGAATCAAAACTGCGTCTCGAGTTCTTCTACAATCACTTCGATGGATTCTATCGCGCCGCCTTGTGTTACGGATTCGCGTTGCTTCTGCTCGCGATCGCGTATGCGCGCAGCAAGAGCGGATTCTTAAAGTTAAGCGGCCTGGCCTTGGCGCTCGCCGGTCTGCTTTTCCACGGAACTGGAATTGCGCTGCGCTGCCTGATCGCCGGCCGGCCGCCCGTGACGAATATGTATGAATCCATTATCTGGGTTTCATTCGCGGTTTTGTTCTTCGGCATGATTTTTTTCTTACGCTATCGCACAACAGTTTATCTGCTCGCCGCCTTGCCCGTCTCCTTAGTCGCGCTCTTGCTCGTCCATCAAATGCCAATCGCCATGCCGTCCAGCATCGATCCGCTCGTGCCGGTTTTGCGCGATAATTTCTGGCTCACGATTCATGTGCTCACGATCACGCTCAGCTATGCCGCTTTCGCACTCGCCATGGGATTCGGTCACATCCTGCTCTGGCGTTATGTGCGCCATCCCGCTGCTGCGCGCGCCGATCAATCAATGCACTTCTGGCTCTACCGCGTTTTACAACTTGGCGTGTTGCTCCTCGCCGCGGGCACAATTCTAGGCGGCGTCTGGGCCAATTATTCCTGGGGGAGATTCTGGGGCTGGGATCCGAAAGAAACTTGGGCACTCATCGCACTGCTTTGTTACATCCTCACTTTGCACGGACGACTAGCCGGCTGGTGGACGCAATTTGGTTTGGTCGTCGCGAGCGTTGTCTGTTTTCTCGCGGTCCTCATGGCGTGGTATGGAGTGAACTTCGTTCTCGGCAAGGGACTGCACAGTTACGGCTTTGGCATCGGCGGCGAAACTTATGTCGCGACATTCGTCATCGCGGATTTGCTCTTCGTGGCCTTCGCCGTTTGGCGACATCGCGCCAGCAAGGCGACTGAGCGCGCCCCCGCCCGGATCGCAGCGGAAGGCGTCACGGTCTAACAAGTGCAAAGCGCCAACGCGGTGTTGATGATTCGGCCGCACTGCTTTTATCCGAATCCGGAGACTGCGGCGGATAACGCTTTTCAGACGACAATCTCGCCGAACGAGGTGTCGAACGTATCAGCGGCGGCGCAGAAAGAATTCGATCATGCAGTCGAGACGCTACGCGAGGGCGGTGTCACGGTTCACCTCTTCGACGACACTGCCACGCCGGAAAAACCGGACGCCGTTTTTCCGAACAACTGGTTCTCCACCCATGACGACGGGCGGGTTGTTCTCTATCCCATGTATTCGGCCGCGCGCCGACGTGAGCGGCGACACGATGTTATCGAGGCCTTGCGAAAAAATTACCGCATCACCGATGTGCTCGATTATTCCGCGAAGGAAAAGGACGAACATTATCTGGAAGGCACGGGCAGTCTGGTGCTCGATCACGAAAATAAAATTGCCTATGCCGCGCTCTCGCAACGCACCCATGCGGAGGTGTTGCGAAAGTTCTGCCACGATTTTGACTACAAGCCGGTCGCCTTTAGCAGCGTGAGTATCGACGGGCGTTCCATTTATCACACGAACGTCATGATGTGCGTCGGATCGAAATTTGCGCTCGTCGGCTTGGAAACGATTCCCGACGAATCGGAGCGGACGGCCGTGCAGCATTTGCTCGAATCGACCGGCAAAGAAGTGATCGAGCTAAGCGCGAAACAAATCGCGGAGTTCGCCGGCAACACGATTGAGCTGCATAACGAGCAGGAGAAACTTCTCGTCGTCTCAACGCGCGCCCTCGCGGCGTTAACGGAGGCGCAGCGAGAATGCATCGCAAAATATGCGCGCTTCATTCCACTCGACCTGCCGACGATCGAACTGGCCGGCGGCAGCGCGCGTTGCATGATCGCGACAATCCATCTGCCGCGCGTCTAACAAATACGTGGCAGCTGTTCGCCCGAAAGCATGTCAACCACCCGCGTTCCGCCCACGCGCGTTTTCATCGTGACAAATCCGGGATGAGCGCCGGTGACTTCGCCGATAATGGTGGCGTGTTTGCCTAACGAGTTGTTGCGCATCGTCGTCAGTACCTTGTCAGCTTCGTTGGGCGAAACAATCGCGAGCAACTTGCCTTCATTCGCCACATAAAGCGGATCGAGCCCGAGAATCTCGCAAGCACCTTTCACTTCTTCGCTGATCGGAATCTGAGCTTCCTGCAAAAGCATCCCGACTTTAGAAGCCTGCGCGATTTCAGTCAGCGCGCTCGTAACTCCGCCCCGCGTTGGATCGCGCAGGACATGAACCTCTTTCGTCACCGCGAGAATGTCTTCGACCAAACCATTCAAGGCCGCGGTGTCGCTCGCGATCTCCGTTTCAAATTCCAAACCTTCACGCACCGACATGATGGCAATGCCGTGCACAGCGATTTCGCCGCTAACAATGATTTTGTCGCCGATGCGTGCGCCGTTCGATTGAATGTTCACTCCATCCGGAATCACACCGATGCCGGAAGTGTTGATGAAAATTTTGTCGGCCTTGCCACGATCGACGACTTTCGTGTCGCCGGTGACCACCTTCACGCCGGCCGCATCCGCCGCTTCGTGCATCGATTGCACCACGCGCCAGAAATCCTCCATCGGCAGGCCTTCTTCCAAGATAAATCCGACCGAAAGAAAACGCGGCCGCGCGCCGCACATCGAAAGGTCATTAACGGTACCGTGAACCGCGAGTTTGCCGATGTCGCCGCCCGGAAAAAAAATCGGACTAACGACATAGGAATCCGTACTGAAGGCGAGCCGTTCGCTGCCTAACGAGAAGATGGCGCCGTCATGCAATGGCGCGAGCAGGTCATTGGTGAACTGCGGCAGGATCAATTTCTCGACGAGTTGATGACTCAACTTCCCGCCGCTGCCGTGCGCGAGAACGATCTCCTTGTAATTCGTGATCGGCAGCGGACAGCTCGCGCCGAGCAGTCCAGCTTCGCTCACGACCTCAGATGACATCCTCGGCTCCGAGCGCGATGTGAATCAAATCCCAGAGCACATGCACGAGGGTCGCGTGCACTTCCTGAATGCGATGAATGCTATACGACGGCACGATGAAACAGTAATCGGCGAGAGCAGGAAAACGCCCGCCATCTTTTCCGGCCCACGCGACTGTTAACATTTTTCGCGACCGCGCTTCTTCAAGGGCATAGATCAAATTGGGCGACTTGCCGCTGGTGCTGACAACGAGCGCGACATCGTCCGGCTGGCCGAGCAATCGCAGTTGATCGACAAAAACGCGCGAGTAATCGGCGTCGTTTCCGATCGCAGTCATGGTCGCGATATCAGTCATAAGTGAGACCGCTGGAAATGCCGCGCGCTTCTCAATGATCGGATGCGTGAACTCGACTGCGAAATGAAGCGCGTCGCACAAACTGCCGCCGTTTCCCATGGTGAGAAGCTTGCCGCCGCGTTGAAACCGTTGCGCCATCTCGCGGCTGAGCGCTTCAATTTGCTCGGCGTACCTGGAGAAAAACTTCTCCTTCATCTCCACGCTCTCACCGCACTTGCGCAGAATTTTGTCGCGGAACGACTCGTTAGACTTATCCACCGCCGAAGCGAGCGGGGCCATGCTCAAGCGACTTCGGCAGGTTGCGGCTTCGCTTCCAAATGCCGGCCGTAAGCGTAGTAGGCCGCGCAGGCGCCTTCTGCGGAAACCATGGTCGCGCCTAAAGGATTCTCCGGCGTACACTCTTTTCCGAAGCAGGCGCAATCGTGAGGTTTCTTGACGCCGCGCAGAACGAGACCGCTGATGCAATTGGCCGGCTCCTGCGTGTCGATTTCTTTCACGTCGAAGATGCGCTCGGCATCGTGCTCGCGAAATTCGTAGCGCAATTTGTAACCACTCTTCGGAATCGATCCCACACCGCGCCATTTCCGATCGCAGACTTCGAAGACATTGTTCACCAGATCCTGCGCGACTTTGTTGCCATCGCGGTTCACGACCCGCGGATATTGATTCTCCACCGTGTGCGTACCCGCTTCGAGCTGGCGCAGCGTCATGAGCGTGCCCTGCAAGATGTCGATCGGTTCGAAACCGGTGATGACGATCGGAACGCGGAAACGTTCCGCGAGCGGCTCGTACTCGCGATAGCCCATCACGGTGCAAACGTGGCCTGGTCCGAGAAATCCTTGCACGCGATTCTGGGGCGATTGCAGGATTGACGCAATCGACGGCGGCACGAGCACGTGCGAGACAAGCACGGAAAAATTCTTCACGCCCTGCTTCTTCGCCTGAAAGACGGACATGGCGTTGCTCGGGGCGGTCGTCTCAAATCCGATCGCGAAGAAGACGACTTTCTTATCGGGGTTGGCGCGCGAGATCTTCAAACAATCGATCGGTGAATAAACAATGCGGATATCGGCCCCGCGCGATTTCAGCACCAACAAATCGCCATCGGAACCCGGGACGCGCAGCATGTCGCCGAACGAGCAAAAAATCACATCAGGCCGTCGCGCGATCGCGTGCGCCTTGTCGATCATCTCCAGCGACGTGACACAAACCGGACAGCCCGGTCCGTGCACCAGCTCGACGCTCTTCGGCAGCAAACGATCGATGCCGTATTTGACGATGCTGTGCGTTTGCCCGCCGCAAACTTCCATCAAGACCCACGGCTTCGTCACGGTGCGGTGAATCTCTCCGACGATTTTGTTCGCGAGCTCTTCGCTCCGATATTCGTCGAGATATTTCATTGTCGTTAGGCCGCGGGTCGAATGCGTTCTCGCGGCGGTCCCAAATCGGCAAACGGATCGGCGTTGGGATCGTCCACGTCGGGAACATCTAGCTCGCCAAGTTGCTTCAATTCTTCGAGCGCCGCATAAGTTCGCGCAGCTTCTTCTTCATCCACTTTGCTCAACGCGAAGCCAACATGCACGAGCACGTAGTCGCCGATTGCAACGTCTGGCGTGTATTCGAGACAAACCTGCTTCACGATTCCGCCGAAGTTGGCTTTCCCCATCAACACGCCCTGCGCGTCGTTGCCGATTTCAATGAGCTTACCGGGAATTGCCAGACACATCGTTTTTCTCCTCGGCGTCGTCCGGTCGCACCTTGCTGATCGCGACGCCTTGCGCCAGCAGAACAATATCACCGCACTCCGTATCCGTCAGTAAATCTAGCGACACTTTTTTGAGCGCACCACCGACGCGGATTCGGCCCATGCGCATGCCGTCTTCGTGCAGGATTTCGACGATCTCGCCATAGATCAGATTCATTCCTGCATGCTTGTGGCGAAAATTTGTCCGAGGGAGATTCCGCCATCGTTTGGCGGCATGCGTTGGTGCCAGTAAGCGCGAAATCCATTTGCGGAAAGCCGCTCGATGGCGCGCTCGGCCAGGTAACGATTCTGGAAGCAGCCTCCGCTCAAGACGATTCTGGACTGCCGCGCCTTTTGTGCGACCGCGATGATGACATCGACGAGCATGTTGTGAAACTTCGATGAAATGACTCCGGTTGATTCGCCGGTTTGCAGATCGTTGATGATCTCGATCACTGCCCGCTGCCAATCGATTACGATGGGTGGTTCGCCTCGGAGTTCAAATCGATACGACACGGCGGTCATTGGATCGACCGCGAATTCCAGTTCCATGGCGGCCTGTCCTTCAAAACTCGAGCGCGACCGTAAGCCGATTAATCCGGCGACGGCATCGAACAATCGGCCGGCACTACTCGTTAGGGTCGCATTGATCTTCTTTTCCAGAATCTGGCGGAGCAAACTCAATTCGTTTTTGGCGAATCCGGTCAGCAGTTCATTTTTTTGCCAAAGCTCGTCGCCGAAGATTTCGTAGAGCAAACCCAGCGCGCTGCGACGCGGCTCCTTGACCGCGGCCTCGCCGCCGGGAAGACGAAACTGTCGCAGATGCGCGAAGCGGTTGAAACCGCGCGCGTTCACTTCGAGAAATTCCCCGCCCCAAATGGTGCCGTCGGCGCCGTAACCTGTTCCGTCCCACGCGACGCCGAGAAGTGGAGGAGTGAGTTCGTTCTCCGCCATGCAGGAAGCAATATGTGCGAAGTGATGCTGGACGGGATGGGTTGGGACGGAGAATTGCGCGGCGTGTTTGGTCGAGAGGTAATCGGGATGTTGATCGCACGCGATTATCTCCGGGGTTGCATCATACAGACGAGGCAGATCGGCGGCGGACCTAACGAATGCTTCGTGGGCTTGCTGCGTTTCCAAATCCCCAATGTGCTGACTCACGAAAACATTTTTCCCGACGCTAAGCGCGACGGTGTTCTTCAAATGGGCGCCGAGTGCGAGGATGGATTTTGTTGCCTGCGGCAACTGCACCGGAAGCGGGGCGTAACCACGCGCGCGTCGCAGAACCAGTTGGCGTCCGGCCATGATCCGCACAATCGAGTCGTCCATGTGGCGCACGATCGGGCGATCGTGGACGAGGAAGACGTCAGCGATTCCGTGCAATCGCTTAATTGCTTCGCCCTCGTCGATGCAGATTGGTTCATCGCTCAGATTTCCACTCGTGGCGACGACGGGAATGCCTAACGAGTGCAAGAGCAGATGATGTAAAGGCGTGCACGGCAGCATGACGCCGAAATTTGGATTATTCGGCGCGACCGAGGCTGCGAGTGCAGCGTTCTCTTTTCGCACCAACAAGACGATGGGTGATTCGGGCGACAGCAGGAGTCGCTCTTCCAAATCCGTGATTTCAGAGAGGTCCTTCGCTGCAGCTAGCGAAGAGACCATCAATGCGAATGGCTTTTCTTCGCGATGCTTTCGTTCGCGCAGCCGTACGACGGCGGTTTCGTTCGTCGCATCAACGATCAGTTGGAAACCGCCGAGACCTTTCAGGGCGAGAATTTCTCCGGCACGGACGGCTTCGACGGCGTTCGTGATTGAGTCGCCGCCGATCCTCTCGCCGGCCGCATCCCAGAGTTCGAGCTGCGGGCCGCAACGCGAGCAGGCGTTTGGTTGGGCATGGAAACGTCGATCAAGTGGATCGTGGTATTCGCGATCGCAATCGGTGCACATCGCGAACGTTTTCATCGAGGTGTTGTCGCGATCGTAGGGGAGCGCTTCGATGATCGAAAATCGCGGCCCGCAATTGGTGCAGTTGGTGAACGGATAACCAAAGCGGCGGTCGGTGGGATCGAAGATTTCGCGCACGCAATCGTCGCAGGTGGCGATGTCCGGAAGGATGAGCGCCGTCTTTTCACCGTGCTCCTCGCTTTCGCGAATTTCGAATTGTCGGTATCCGATCGGATCGAGAAACGAAGATTCGGAGCTATGAATGAGCGCGCGCGGCGGTCTCTCTTTGTCCAAGCGAAGAAGAAAGCGCCGCACAATGTCACCCGCGCCCTCGACTTCGATGAGTACGCCTTGGATCGAGTTCGAAACCCACCCTTCGAGTTGTAACTCAGTGGCGAGACGATAAACGAACGGGCGAAATCCCACTCCTTGCACCGCGCCGCGCACGACGACTTTGAGACGCTCCCGTCTCAGGTTCCGCACCTCAAGTGAAGCATCGGCCTACGATCGCAACAGAAAGAGGCCGGCAAGCGCGAGCAGGATCCCGACGATGCGCGTGATCGATGCAGGCTCATGAAAGAAGAAGATCCCGGCGATCGCCATAATCGCAGCGCCGCCGGCCAGAATGACGGGCACCGAGGAGAGCGGACCGCCGCGTTGAAAGAGAAGGAAGAAGGCAATCGTGCCCGCGCCGACGCAGACTCCCGTAAGCGCGGAATACCAGAAACCTTCACTGCTGAACTTCTGGTTCCAACGGCCAGAGAAGTAGAGAAAACAAAGGTAGAGAAGAATGCTGAGCGCCGCGGTCGCTTCTACGACGAAGCCGCCAAGGCCGTCGCCGATGTGATCGGAGGCGAGACGGGTGAAGATTTGATGTGCGCCATAAAGGACGGCAGCTACGACTGCATACCAGAACCACGGGGCCATAAGAGAGGAGAGCGACGAAAGCGCCTAACGAGTGAAAAGTCCTTCGACAAAGCCGATTTGATAGACAAGAAAGAGTCCGAAGGCAACGCTGGCCAGGCCGGCGGCCGCTCCGAAGTGACGATTGAAAAATTGGAAGCGCGAGCCGTAGGTGATTGGGACCGCGATGGTAGCGGTCATGAGCATCATCCCGGCGATTGTGCCGAGACCGAAAACCAGAAGATAGATGAGCGCCCAGATGGGGCGCTGGATAAGAGGGACGACGAGGAGTGCGACGGCGGCAGAACCGGCCAGTCCATGGACCACGCCAATGAGGGCAGGCCGCATTCCGCGGCCGTAGGGTCTATCCCGCTCGCGCGTCGTATCCGGATCATTTTCCGCTCCCTGCGCGCCGCTTCGCAGCAATCGAATCGTCCCACGAAGATTCAATGTGCCGAGGAGAATGAGCATGAGCCCGACTCCAAATTCCAGACTCAACCCAACTCGTTGCGGGATGACGATTCCGAAGAAGATGATCGCTCCGCCGACGACGAGAAGCGTGAGGCTATGTCCGATTCCCCAAAACACGCCGGTGAGCGCGGCACTTCCAATCGTTCGTTGGCGGCTGACGATTGTGGTGACGGCAATGACGTGATCGGAGTCGGTCGCATGCCGCATGCCTAACGAGAAGCCGAGGAAGAGAATGGAAACGAGAGTGATCACGATGCGATGGAAGTCGGTTCCGTGCAGCGGAGTGATTTGATCGCGCATTCTTGTCCGTCGGTCGCTTCCGTAGTCTTGCAACAAGAGGGACATTCCAAAGTCGCGACGGGAATGCCGGACAAGGCGCCGTCCCAATATTTCGGGCGGCCGCGATACGAACAGTTGGGGCATTTCACCATGGCGTCGATTTTTTCGATCTCGAGTTTGGAGCCTGCGAGCGGAGTTTCCACGGTGATCGCTTCATAGCAGAAACGCAGTTGCGCGTGCTCGATGTGACTGAGTTCGCCGACGGCGAGATTAACCTCGACGATCCTCTTGTCGGGATTCTTCTCCGCGAAATCGAGGAGCTTTTCGACCAGGCCCGATGCGATCGAAAGCTCATGCATCGGAGCACTCGTTAGACCGCGAGGAGGGCTTTCTCGAAATCATCGAGACCGGCACCGGTCTTGGTGCTGGTCGGGATGACTTTGATGTCGGGTTTGAGCTTATGCACGTCGTTGACCAGTTCTTCGACGCTCACCTCCATCACTTGTGCGAGATCGATCTTGTTAATCACGACAATCTCGGCACCGAGGAACATGTGCGGATGTTTGCGCACCATCCATGGACCTTCCGTGACGCTGACGACGACGACGCGCGCTTTGGAGCCGAGCGGAAATTCCGCCGGACAGATCAGATTCCCGATGTTCTCGATGAAGATGAGTTTCAGCTTCTCGAGCTCGATCCGCTTCAGACCTTTTCCGACTACGTTGGCGTCGAGGTGACAGCCGTTGATGGTGGCGATCTGGACCACCGGAACATTTTGCGCGGAGATTGCATCGGCGTCGCTGCTCGTGGTGGCGTCGCCGTTGAAGACGGCGACGCCGAGTCGATTCTTCAAACGCTCGACCATTTTTGTGATCAGTGTTGTCTTTCCGGAACCGATCGCGCCCATGAAATCGATCGCGGTGATTCCGTGTTTGTCGAGCAAGGCGCGGTTGTCGACCGCGAGCTTCGCATTCGCTTCGAGCAGGCTGTGCTCCAGCTCGATGTCGTAAATTTCGTCTGGTGATGCTTCGAGCATCACCTGCGCCGCAACTTCGTTAGCCACGGCTTAGTGGGCCAGACCGGCAAACGCGGTCGGAGTATGTTGCTGCTTCACCACCTTGCCGTTGCCCATATACATGTGCACGCCGCAAGGCAGACAAGGATCGAAGCTGCGCACTGTGCGCATGATGTCGATGCCCTTGAAGTTCTCCGGTCCGTTCTCTTCGAAGAGCGGGCAACCTTGCACCGCATCTTCATATGGCCCGGGTGTTCCGTAGACGTCGCGTGGGTTCGCGTTCCACGGTGTCGGCGGGTACGGATGGTAGTTCGCGATCTTGCCATTCTTGATCACAAGGTGATGCGAAAGAACTCCGCGGACGGCTTCGTGAAAACCGCAGCCGATCGCTTCGTCCGGCACTTTGAACGGCGTGAAGGTTGCGGTGCGGCCGGCCCAAACTTCTTTCATCGCGTTCTCGAGGAAGTAAAGTGCGCAGCCCGCGGCGTAGGCTTGGAAATAAGTGCGCGCGCGATCGCGCTCGATCGTGTTCGCCCACTTCGGAACTTTCCATTCGAACTCTGCTTCCGGTTTCAATCCTGTCTTGGGCAGGCGGATTTTCACGCTGTGACCGGTGGCCTGGACGTAACCGATGTCGACCATATTGGCCAACGCAGTCGTCCAGAGACGCGCGAGCGGGCCACCACCCGTGTCGAGCGCGAGATGATCGCCAGTGCGTTTATCCAGCCAACGCGGCGACATGACCCAGGTGTAGTTTCCGGCGAAGTCACGCTTTTGCGGTTTGGGAATTGTGCGCTGATTCCACGGATGGCGGATGTCGATCTTATTGCCGAGCGGATCTTCTTTGACGAAATACTCGCCGTTACCCTGCTCATCGGCCCAGTCCTCATAATAAGAAGAGCCGAGCAGGATGCGGATTTGAGTGTTGATGTCGACCAGGTTGGTCGTGACGAGCTGGCCATCAACGACGACGCCGGGCGTGACGTACATCGCTTTGCCCCAGCGATCCATGTTCTTGTAATCGTAGTCGCAAACGTCCGGATCCTGGAATGAACCCCAGCAGCCGAGTTGGATGCGGCGATTGCCGACCTGCTCGTAGCCAGGGAGCGCTTCGTAGAAGAAATCGAAGAGATCATCGTGGAGCGGCACGCAGCGCTTCATGAAATCCACGTAACGCATCAGGCGCACCTGATAGTCAGTGAAGATCTGGATTGATGGAACTGTGCCGACGCCGCCGGGATACAAGGTTGACGGGTGGACGTGACGTCCTTCCATCAGGCAGAACATCTCGCGGGTATAACGACTGACCTGCAACGTCTCGCGATAGAACTCGCCTTCGAATGGATTCAAGGCGTGCATGATGTCCGCGATGGTGCGGTAGCCGTGATCGTTCGAATGCGGCGCGAGCGTTTGTTGCGCCTTCGCCCACACGCTCGGGTTTGTTTCCTTCACCATCATCTCGCAGAAGTCGACCCCAACCAGATTGTCCTGGAAAATGTTGTGATCGAACATGTATTCGGCGGCTTCGCCGAGATTGATGATCATTTCACCGAGCGGCGGTGGTTTGATTCCGTAAGCCATGTTCTGCGCGTAGATCGAGCAGGTGGCGTGGTTATCGCCGCAGATTCCGCAGATACGACTGGTGATGAAATGCGCATCTCGCGGATCTTTGTTCCGCATGAAGATCGAGTAGCCGCGGAAGATGGACGAAGTGCTGTAACACTCGACCACCTTCTTCGCATCGAAGTCGATCTTGGTATAAATTCCGAGGCTGCCGACGATGCGGGTGATCGGATCCCACGACATCTCGACGAGATTGCCCTGGGGTGCGGAGGTTCCTCTGCTGGGAGCTGTTAATACATCAGGCATATGTGTTCCTCCGGATTAATTGCGGGTGTTAGTTGCGTAATGCTTTGGTTTGTAACCGGTGGTTAACTCGGCACGCGGGTGTCGCCATTTCGGTTCTTTGTTGACGGTGGTATTTGTCATCGCCCGCAGACCGCGCAGAGCCGCGCCCCAGATTCCGACCACTTTAGTCGAGAGCGCAGATCCCGGCGGCGCATCCATGAACGGCATGAATTTGTCCGGGAAGCCCGGCATGGTGCAGCCGATGCAAATGCCGCCCACATTCGGACAACCGCCAATGCCGGCCATCCATCCGCGCTTGGTCACGTTGCAGTTAACAACTGGTCCCCAGCACCCGATCTTCACCAGGCATTTCGGCGAGCCGTATTCCTTCGCGAAATCGCCCTGCTCATAATAACCGGCGCGATCGCAACCTTCATGGACGGTTTTGCCGAAAAGCCACGTCGGGCGCAGTTGATCATCCAGGGGGATGAGCGGCGCGAGTCCGGCGACTTGGTACAATAGATAGAGGAGCGTCTCCATCATGTTGTCGGGTTGTACCGGGCAACCGGGAACATTCACCACTGGCAGACCGGCTTTTGAACGCCAGTCCCAACCGAGATAATCACAAAGTCCCATCGCGCCAGTGGGATTGCCTTCCATGGCGTGAATCCCGCCGTAGGTCGCGCAAGTTCCGCAGGCCACGATGCCCAGACACTTAGGTGCGAGGCGATCGATCCACTCGTTAGTCGTGATCGGCTGGCCGGTATCGGGATCAGTTCCCATCGCGGCCCAATAACCTTCGTTTTTGATTTTTTCGTTCGGGATGGAGCCTTCCATCACGAGCACGAACGGGTCGAGCTTGCCCGCCGCGGCATCGAACCACCACTTCATGAAATCATCGCCGGTCTCATAAGCGATGACCGGATTGTGGACGACCACCTTGGGCAAACCGGGAATGTTGCCCATGACCAGATCTTCAATGCTCGGCTGCGAAGCGGCGGTGATCGAAACGGAATCTCCGTCGCAAGAGAGACCGGTCGTCATCCAGATGACGTGGATTTCCTTCACCGCCGGCGGACGATCCATAACGATCATCTCAGGGGCCTTCATTCGATTTTCCATGACCATGACGACGCTGACTCCTCTCCCTAGCGGCCAATCCACTGCCCGATGACCGCATTAGTTTAATTTTTCCCTACATACCGAAGTGAAATTCAGATTTGAGCTTTGGTTTATTGCCTAACAAGTCCTACATCCTTCGCATGCGCAGGTAGCGTCGCATTTCGGGGATCATCGTGATGATGATGATGAGGATAATTAATCCCACTACTGCGAGTGCGATCAGCCAGGGGTTCATAGATGTCCTCCGTGTTGCTAGATTGAAACCGCGCCCGCAGACGCAGTAATTGGCGTTTCAGAAAGAAGATCGCGCAAAAGTTCGTCGATCATTTCCAAAGCTTGCGGAATCGCGGCTTGCACTGGCGCGCTCAAGCCCATCGAACCGTCATCCGTTTCGAGCACGGAGGGTTCGCATCCGACGAGGAATAATTTTCCGGGCTGCCCACCAAGCGAGCGGAGAAGCTGCAAAACCCGGAGAGGATTCATGCTGTGAGCATTAACGACCTCGTTCGAGTTGTTGTCTAGAAAATTTAAATCCGGCTCAATTAGTGAAACCGATCCCGGCGGCAAACCGCGCGGAGTGGCATCGAGAAAAATGGTGATATCGGGTCCATTCATCATCGCGTAGGCGAGATCGTAACTGCGAATTCCGAAGTCAAACACGTGCACTCCGTCCGGAAGCGTACGCTTCATTAACTGCGCCGCGACCTCGCAACCGAACGCATCGTCGCCGAAGAAAATATTGCCTATGCCGGCGATGAGAATGTTCTTCATGCGATCAACTTTTCTTCACCGGCTCCACTTCATCGGCTGAATAGAAAAAACGGTGACCCGACTGACGCAGCATCCCCATGTCGCGACCGGGATCGTCATCGATCACGAGCGCGAAGTGCACCTGATTCTCGAGGTCATGCTCAAGCGCTTCGATCGTCGCGACTTTGCCCTCGAGCGCCATGTCCATGATATCGGCGCGCTTCCTGGGCCAGATGCGAACCTTGTCGCCCGCTTTCAGTTCGACACCATCCACGATTGCGCTTTCCACCTTCTTCTTCGGATTGAAGAAGTCCTCGTTAGACTGCTGCGGAGCCGTTGGAGGAACACCGCGCATCGCGCCGTGCATCTTTAAGAGATGATCGTGCGGCAACATCTCGGTCCGCTCGAGAATGCGGCGCGCGTGATCGTCGACGCCGCGCATCTCGCGCTTCTCTTCGTCGGTCATGGTCATGATGCGAAGCGTCAGGATTTCGTCGATCTCCGCGCCGTCGAAAAGATCGCCCGCGCTTTCCGGCGCTATCTGCGGGTAATCATATAAGATGATGGGTGACGAGAGCACCGTATCGCGCTCATGCTTGCTCGCGTCGCCCACAAGCACGGGCCAGGTGTTGATGTTCTTACAAGCTTTCGCGGCCTCTTCGTAATCGGCGGGCGGTTCCAGCAGCGAAATGAATTCGCCGCCACTGACATGAACGACCGTGTGCGTGGACGCGAACGTTCGCATCACGATTGTATCCTGATTGTCGAGTTCGGCAGTGGGAACATGAGTCTTGTTCCAAATGCGAATCGTGACTCGCGACACCTGGTCATCGATTTGCGTCACCGACGTTTCGACTGATCCCAAAAGCGCTTCCTGCCTGCGTAGAAAAACCGCGGCAACTTTTTCTTCATCGCGAATCGGCTCAAGTTTGCGCGAAGCGTCGAAACGAAACTCAGTTGCGCCTGTTGTTGCGCCGCGCAAGACGACGGTTGGAAGCTCGACCGCACGCTCGACGCTTTCCTGCCATGTCTGATAAAGTTTTTCTCCGATCAACTGCTCGTTAACCAACTGAAACTTCGGCTCGCTCGAGGCCGGAAGATCCGCGACTGGCTCGTCGAGCATTCCGACTTCTCGCGCCATCGGATGTAAAAAACGCACGCTAACATTGAGCGCACATTCCGGCGATTGCGCGCGGACCAACACTTCGGTCTGCATCGAGCACGGCTCGATTCCTTTTTGCGCGACGCTGTATTCCTCCGGATAAACGCGGCCAAAGGTGAAACGCTGCCGGTTCTTTTTCGACGACGCGCGATAGGGATAAAGAATGTAGCCCTCGTAGAGAACCGCGTTCACAATCTTCTCGAGCCGTTCGGAATTCATAGCGGCGCGATTGCCGGCTCGGTCTCTTTTTTTTCTGCGAGTAACTTGTCGATCGCTTGTTCCCAGCTCGAAACGCCGGCGCTTTGCTTGTACTCATGCAGCCGATCGAAGGTTTCGCGCTCGAGTGTCAGGAACGCGGTGTTCGGATAGTGCGCGTCCATCATCTTCGTCCAGACGCTCAACGGCATCTTGTAGGTGCACTCTTTGTTCCAGGAGATCTGCTGAACCTGAAGCTGACCATTGGGCGCGGCGTAGAAGATTGTCCCGCTAAACAAGAAGAGCAGAGGAACTTCGCCGCCCTCGAGCGCGTAAAAATATTTCGTACCGGCGACGTTCAGATCAAAACTACACGGCACCGGCAGGATTGCTTCTGTGCTGCCGGCGAAGGTGCGCACGGTCGTGTTCGATAATGTCCAGAGCCGCGCGCGTAGCGTCGTTCCCCACTGATCCGGCGTCCCGAAGAGATCGATCAACTTCGGCTTCTCATTCTCATTATATGAGCGACCCGGCGCCTGAATCTGAATCTGTGCCTGCAGGATTACGCTTTGGATCGTTTCATCGGCGGGCTTGTTCGTGACGCCGAGTTTGAAATGCAGGAGCGGCGTCAGGCCATGCGCGGCGTGCTCGACGCCGATGACGGAAAAATCGAGATCAGGCACCGTTGCGCTCCGGTGATGACTCTTTCCAGACAGGCGATTGCGCGCGCAGCTTCGCGAAGAACTCTTCGATCGCGGCCCAGACCGCGTCGCCGCCCGAGAGTCCGCGCCAATGCATGCGGATCGTGCCGACCAGCTCGTAGCAGGCATCCATCGGCGCGATGAAATATTCCCGCGCGCCTTGGGCGCGATTGAGCAGCAGAGCTTCGACATCAGCCTCCATCGTCTGCAATGCCGGATTTTGCCTAACGAGTTCTTCCCACGAAGTTAAGGGCAGAAGCGATTCGGTCGGCCCGGCCGGACTTGGATACATCGCGGCCATTTTTCCTGCGGCCGTGCTGTAAAAGAAGAACGCGAGGTCAATCGGCAACGCCAGGTTCTCCCATTCCGCATCCGTCATCTTGAATTCAGGCAGCGCCCGCGCATCGCGCGGAATCAATTTGAACTTCGCGCCCACCGCGTTCTGAAAAAGAAGCGCGCAAGGATCGCAGGAACATGCGACCTGCCGCGTCGTCATCTCCAGCAGATGCCGATGCTTCGGCGGCAGGACGAGATTGCAAAGCTCGCAGCGCTCCAGCACCGGCTGCTGCGGAGCCTTGGCCAGGCTGCGGAGTGTGGAAAACGCGGAAGAGTTCAAAGGTTGATGTTGCGCGACGACGGACGGGCCGCGGTCACCCCAATATTCTTCAAGATTTCCGGCGCGTCACGCCTAGACTCCAGTTCGCGGGAAAACAGCCAATGAAAAAAGAAGAGCCGAAACGCGAATGGATTGCTCGCGGTTTCACCGCGGTTGAGGATATCGTTTACCTCGGGCTCGGACTGTTTCTCGCGGGTATCTCGCTCACTTTGTTAGTCAGCGGTTTGATTAGCTTCGGTGAAAATCTCATCGCCGGCTCGTTGACCACGAACGTCGTTTCGCTGCTGGATCGTGCTCTCTTAATTCTCCTCGTCATCGAGCTGCTTTACACAGTCCAAGTTTCATTCCGCGAGCACGGGCTCGTGCCCGAACCATTTCTTCTCATCGGCTTGATCGCGGCGATCCGGCGCGTGCTGCTTCTCACCGCGGAGATGGCGCAGGTTCAGCAGAAATCCAACGAAGTGTTCCAACACTTCATCGCCGAGCTCGTGGTCTTAACGGTATTGATCGTAGCCTTGGTAATCTCGTTAGTACTAATGCGAAAACGCGCCGCTGCGCTCACCACCGAACGCATGGGTTAAACCGGCCACGCGGTTGACGCGTGGTCGTAGGCCAACGCTGCCTGGAAATCGCTGGAATGCTCCGTCTCAGACCTTCGCTTGCGAGTCTCTTTGCTGTTCCGGACTTGATTCGGGACGCCGTCCCGGAGAACTCGGATTGCCGACCATTTCCGTATTCGGATCGGGTAACTGGCCCGGCCGAGCAGAATTCTCCGCGTTTTCGGGAGCGGGTTTCGTAGCGAATTTTTGGCTGGCGTTTCCAGAAGGGCGCGGGGCACCCGAGGCGGTGCTCTCTTCGGCCTGCGCGTCTAGATTCGCCTGTTCTTTGTTTTCTTTATCCATATCGACGAATCGTTTGCCGGGTGGCGCTCACGGGCCTGAAACTAAGGCGCAACTGCAACACTTCGTAAGGCGTGGAGCGCCGCGTTCATCCAGCTGGACCCGGACCGTGCGTACCTCCGCGACCTACAACTTTAGTAACAAACGTCCGCCTAGGCCGGCGGAATATTCGGCATCGACGGATGTATCGGCTGCCTCGCATCCGCATTTATGCCCGTGGCATCACGCGCGTCCTGATAATTTTTTCGCCCGGCTTCGCGACCCGCTTCCTTAGTCGTTAGCGCCTGCTCTTCGCCTTTGTTCGTGCCCGCGACGTGATTCGGTTCCGGTTGATGAGTCCGTTCGCTGCGATCTTTTTCTTCGTTAGTCATTTTGTCTCCTTCATTTTCAGTTGCGCCCTGCATCGACGGTAGGGCATTCGGTAAATTTCGGCGCGGCCGGCGTGGTGCCGTTGGTTCCATTAGCTTCTAGCGGCTCCAAAGGAGTTGCGCCTTCTACTTCCAAAGAAGTTACGTCGGGCGCGGCAGCATAGATCGCTTCCTCGATGGAAAATTTCAGCGTCAAGATCGAAGAGGGACAGCCATGACAATTTCCCGCGAGCCGAAGCCGAAGCGCTCCATCGCGTGAAACGCTGAGGAACTCGACACTGCCGCCATGCTGCGCGAGACGAGGACCAACTTTCTCGATGGCGCCGCGCACGCGCGATTCGAGATCGAGCGGATGCAGTCCGTGCACCAGCAATAAACTCGACACTAATTCATCGCGACCGAGCGCATCGATCACCTCTTGGCCAGTCGGTCCGGATTCGTAGATGATTTCCATCACGCGCTCAACCGCAGAGCCTTGCATTTCCAGCAAGGCCTCGACCAGTTCACGCGCTTGCGTGCGATCTTTCTCGTTCGCGATTGTTTCGACGGCCTTGATCAACTCCTCGATCCGAGCCAGCCGTTGCTGGATTTGCCGGTCCTGAGGTTTGTCCGCCATAGCGTCCTAATTCACGCTGGCGGCTGGCACATCGCGAGAGCCTGAATGAAATTTCCGCCTAACCACAAACAAGAACTTAACTGAAATCAGTGGCCTGGCCATAATTCCTTCCCATATTTTTTAAACTACCGCCGCAATGAAGGAACTTTATACTTACTTGAACGATCACCTCGCGGGTTCGATCGGTGCCTTGGAGCTGCTCGACGAAGTGATCGAGGCGCAAGAAAATAAACCGCTCGAGCAATTCCTAAAAAAATTGCGGGAGGAGATCGAGGCGGATCAGCGCGAGTTACGGCGATTGATGAAGCAACTATCTATCGACGAAAGCAGCCTGCGTAAGGCCGGCGCTTGGGTCGCCGAAAAATTTTCTCGCGCCAAACTCGGCTTCGGCGATGCGGGGAAATCGAACCTCGCTTTGCTGCAATCACTGGAAAGCCTCTCGTTAGGCATTACCGGTAAACGCTCTCTTTGGCAGGTGCTCGGAGCGATCGCCGAATCAGAACCGTGCTTAAGTGATTTCGATTTCGTGCAGCTGGAAAATCGCGCTGCCGATCAGTTCGAACGAACTCAAAAGAAAACAGTCGAGATCGCAGCCGAAATTTTTCCGCCTGAATTAAGCGAGGCGCAGGCCGCTACTTCTCGTTAGGCTTCCGTGCCTCGTCATTGACCCCGTTGCGCGAAGCCTCATCATCGGTTCGCGATTCATCATGAGCGATTTTCTTTTTGCCCGTTCGTTGATGGGAATGTCGCTGGCCTTTCATATCATCTTTGCCGCCATCGGCGTCGCGCTACCTCTTTTGATGGTGACCGCGGAAGGCGTTTATCTTCGCACCGGCAAACCCATCTATTTGGAACTCGCCCGACGCTGGAGTCGGGGAAGCGCGATCCTTTTCGCGGTCGGGGCGGTCTCGGGCACGGTGCTTTCGTTCGAACTGGGACTTCTCTGGCCGACCTTCATGGAAAAGGCGGGGGCAATTATCGGGATGCCGTTTTCATTGGAAGGCTTTGCCTTTTTCGCGGAAGCGATTTTCCTCGGCGTTTATCTTTCCGGCTGGAAATTGCTTTCGCCGTTCGTGCATTGGTTGAGCGGTGTGCTCGTTGTGATCGGCGGAGTTTCGTCGGCGATTTTCGTCGTGACCGCGAACGCGTGGATGAACGCGCCCGCTGGATTCAAAATCGTCGACGGCAAGATTACCGACATCGATCCGATCGCGGCGATGTTGAACCAGGCCAGCTTTCATCAGGTCATACACATGGTGCTCTCGGCCTTTATCGCCACCGGTTTCGCCGTCGCGGCGGTGCATGCGTTTTTCCTTTTGCGCAAGAAAGACGACGCCTTTCATCGCGCGGCACTAGGCATTGCGTTGGTCGTCGGCTGCGTTTGTGTGCCCTTGCAGATTTGGAGTGGCGATCTGAGCGGGCGCGAAGTCGGGCGCCTGCAACCGGCCAAGCTGGCCGCGATGGAAGCGGCCTACCGCACGCAAAACGGTGCGCCACTCGTGGTCGGCGGAATTCCAAACGATGACGCGCAGACAATTAAATATGCGATCACACTTCCGCGTTTCCTAAGTCTGCTTGCCAAACGCGATCCCAACGCAACCATCGCCGGGCTCGATCAAGTTCCGCGCAGCGATTGGCCAAATGTTCGCCTGGTTCACTGGTCGTTCGATGTCATGGCGTCCTCAGGCTTCGCCCTGTTTTTTCTTTCGCTCACGGTCGCTCTCCTCGCCTGGAAACGCCGCAGCCTTCCGGATGATCGCTGGCTGCTCCGCGTGTTAGTCGCAGCCGGCCCGCTCGGATTCATCGCCATGGAAGCCGGCTGGATGGTAACCGAACTCGGTCGTCAGCCTTGGATCATCTACGGAATCATGCGGACGAACGAAGCGGTCACACCGATGCCTGGCCTTGCGGTTCCGTTCATCATCTTCACCTGCGTCTATCTCTTCCTCGCCTTCATGGTCGCTTATCTTTTGCGGCGCGAGTTTTTTCGCGCGCCCGCTCCCGGCGAACGACAAACCACCACCGCCTCCACTCGTGCTTGAGCTTCTCATCGCCGCTGCACTTTTGCTCTCTCTGATCTTTTACGCGGTCACGGGCGGGGCAGATTCTGGTGGCGGAATGTGGGACCTGCTCGCGAGCGGTCCGCGTCGCGATGAACAACGCAACGCCATCGCGCGCGCCATCGGTCCGATTTGGGAAGCCAATCACGTCTGGCTCATCCTCATCGTCGTTTTGTTGTTTACCGCCTTCCCTAGCGCGTTCGCAGTTACAATGACGGCGCTCTTCATTCCGTTCTCGCTCATGCTCATCGGCGTGATCTTTCGCGGCTCGGCCTTCATTTTTCGCAAGTACGATTCACCGGCGAAAGAAGTACAGGGCAGGTGGAGCACGCTCTTCGGTGCGGCGAGTTTCTTCACACCCTTTGTGCAAGGAATGATACTCGGCGCGCTTGCTACCGGTCAGATCCGAGTTTCGGAGGGACGGGTCGCGACTGGATTTCTCGCCGGCTGGCTGACTCCGTTCGCTTTCGCGTGCGGCTTCTTTGCGCTCGCTCTCTGCGCATTCCTCGCGGCTGTTTACCTGACGATCGATACCAAAGACCGCGAGCTGGAAAATGATTTTCGTTTCCGCGCTCTTTGTTCCGGGATTGCCCTGGCGCCGATCGCGGCCGCCGCATTTCTTTTCGCGAAGAACGGCGCGCCCGAAATCTTTCACGGCCTCACGAATTGGTGGGCCATACCATTGATCGGCCTAACGAGTGGTTGCGCCGTCGTTGCGCTCGTCAGTCTGTGGTTTCGAAAATTTGTCGCCGCGCGCGCAACCTCCATTGCCACCGCTTCGCTCGTCTTGATCGGCTGGAGCGCGGCCCAATTTCCCTATCTGGTTGTGCCGGACATCACCATTCATGCCGCCGCGGCTCCAGCCATAACCCTGCGCCTTCTCCTGATCGCGCTGTGTCTTGGCGGCGCCCTTCTCTTCCCCTCGTTGTTTTTCCTCTATCGAATATTCAAGAGCAATCAGTGACGCTGATTAAAGATGTCGCGCAGCGCGGCACGAGCGGCGTGATGACCGCACATGCCGTGCACTCCGCCCCCGGGAGGAGTGGAAGCTGAACAGAGATAAATACCACGCAATGGTGTGCGATACGGCGTCGGACTGAGGATTGGGCGCGCGATCAGTTGCGCGAGATTCGCGGCACCGCCGTTGATATCGCCGCCGGATAAATTCGCGTTCGATTTTTCCAGCGCGGCGGTGTTGCTACTGTGCCGCGCGAGAATGCAATCGCGAAAACCCGGCGCGAACCGCTCGATTTGTCGCTCGATACGATCGGACATGTCGACCGTGGACTCGTTAGGCACGTGGCAATAGGCCCAGAGAGTGTGCTGACCACGCGGCGCGCGCGTTTCATCGAAAAGACTTTGTTGCGCGACCAGGACGAAAGGACACTCGGGATGTTCGCCATTCGCGACTGCGCGTTCCCCAGCGGCGATCTCGTCCATCGTTCCGCCGACATGCACGGTCCCGGCGCGCCGACATTCAGGTGCGCGCCAGGGAATCGGTGAACTGAGCGCGTAATCGATTTTGAAAACGCCGGGGCCGCGACGGAACCGCGCGAGCCTGTTGCGGTAACCGGCCGGAAGTTCATTGGCGGCGATGCGCGCGAAGTCCCAGGCCGAAGTGTCGAACAAAACAGCACGGGCCTTCGGTAGTTCAGCGAGATTCTCCACGCGGCGACCCGTTTCAATTTTACCGCCGAGTTCCCGCAGATAATTTGCCAGGGCATTCGCGATCGATTGCGAGCCATTCCGCGGAATCGGCCAGCCAACCGCATGACCGGCCATGCCAAGAACAAATGCAAACGCCGCCGACGCGGTAGCTTCGAGTGGGAGAAATGAATGCGCGGCCATGCCCGCAAAGAGAGCGCGCGCCAACTCGCCCCGGAAAAATTTCGTCGCGGGACGAACTGCCTTCAAACCGAAGCGCGCAAGGACAATTGGGTGTTCCGGGAAATGCAGCATCGGTTGCAAAAGCTCGCTCGAAAGTTTTTCCCAATCGCGCACGAATGGTCGCATGACCGCGGCGTAGGAATTTTCGCCTAACGAGTCAGCAGTTTCCTGCACATCGCGACGCAAATAGGCGACGCCCTCTTCGAGCGGATGCGCCAGCGGGATTTCCGGTTGAATCCAGTCCAAGCCGCAGCGCTGCAGCGGGAGCGTCTTGAAAAACGGCGAACCCGCTGCGAGCGGATGAACCGCCGAGCAGGTGTCATGCAGGAAGCCAGGCAGCGTTAATTCGTCGGAACGAGCGCTTCCGCCTAACGAGTGGTTGGCTTCCACCACCAGGACGGAACAGCCGGCCTGCGCGAGCGTGATGGCAGCCGCCAGTCCGTTCGGGCCGGAACCAACGACAACCGCGTCGTAGTCGAAATTCATTGGAGATTTTCGTGTGCAGGCTCGCGGGTGGGCCGAAAGCAATCGTGCCGCACAAGAATGCTCAAGTCATAAGAGCCAATATTCGGCGGCTGACCATCGTTCGTTTTCCGCGCGCGCTTGGCCCGGATGGAGATGCGAGTGAAACCGTCATTGCCCCGCGGACGGTTGTCAGTTCGCAACGCTGTGCGATGAGGAAGTGTGCGACCGGCGACGCAAACCAGCGCTGATTACATCCCAGTGTGGGCAGAGCAGTTTGAGCGCGACGGCTATCTCGCTCTCAGAAATTATTTTTCCGCTGACGAAATAGATCGCGCGACCGCTGCGACGGAAGAGGCGCTGAGGAGCCGGGCAGCAGAAATCGTGGTGGATGATCTCGTTCACCGCGAGCGAATTTTGCTCGCGACCGCTCGTGACCGCGCGAACGGCTGGTTTAAGTTCAACGATCTCTACCTATTCTTAGAGGAATTGCGCTCGCTTGCGCTTGCCCCTCAGCTAAGCAATCTCCTGAAAGCACTGTTAGGCGGTCGGCAGCCCGTGCTCTGCTACAGCCTCAACTTCGTGAAAGGCAGCGCGCAGCCGAAGCACATCGACTCCCTCTACATGACGCCGAAAACGCCGGCGCACCTTCTCGCCACTTGGATCGCCCTCGAGGATGTGAGTCCAGACGCAGGACCTTTGGTTTACTACCCGGGCAGCCACAAGATTCCCTTATACCGATTCGAGGACGGGACCCATCACGCACGGGAGGAAGAGATGGAGCGATGGACGGCCTACATCGAACGGGAGATGGAAACTCGCGGGATTATTGCTGAAACATTTCTTGCTCGCAAAGGTGACTTGTTCATCTGGCACTCGGATTTGGTGCACGGCGGCAGTGAAATCGCAGATCTGACCAAGACACGTCGTTCACTCGTCTGCCATTATTTTACGGAGCAAGACTGTCGAAAGGAGCAGTCTTGGCAGCTGGAAGAATTAAACGGCGCGCTTTGGCTTAACCGCTTGCCGCCGCAGGTCTATACGGCGCCGGAGAGATTCACGCCGGATTGTCCCTTCCCGGAAGAACGGTATCTCAGTCGCAATCCTGGCCTTCGTGCCGAGGTTGAAAGCGGCAGGATTGCCTCGGGATTTCACCATTATCAAGATCGCGGCTTTGCCGAGAAGCGGCCGATCTGATTTCATCATCGGGCCGGAACCAACGACAACTGTGTCGTAATCGAAATTCATTCTAGATTTTCGCGTGCAGGCTTGCGGGCGGTGAGCTAAAAGCAATCGTGCCGCGCAAGAGTTCTAAAGTCACAAAAGCGATGGTGGTGCGCGAGATAAATGGCGACCACCGCGTCGTGCTCCCGCCTAACGAGAGAAAGCTCAGTTTCGGCGATCGCTGGAATTATGCGCCGGCGCCGGAGACGAATAGCTACATTCAGCTAAAGAAGCGTTATTCGCTTTTTATTGGCGGCAGATTTGTCGCGCCGCATTCCGGGAAATATTTTCCGTCGATCAATCCCGCGACGGAGGAAAAATTGGCCGAGATCGCGGAAGGCGACGCGCATGATATCGATCGCGCAGTAAAGGCGGCGCGACGTGCTTACAGCAACGTCTGGAGCAAGATGCCGGGGCGCGAGCGTGGAAAATATCTCTACCGCATCGCGCGTTTGATTCAGGAAAAATCGCGTGAGCTGGCCGTGCTGGAAACGATGGACGGTGGCAAAACAATTAAGGAAAGCCGCGACATCGATTTGCCGCTCGTGGCCGCGCATTTTTTCTACTACGCGGGTTGGGCGGACAAGTTGCAGTATGCATTCCCGGGTCGCACTCCCAAGCCGTTAGGCGTCGCGGGACAAATCATCCCCTGGAATTTTCCGCTGTTGATGGCGGCCTGGAAGCTCGCGCCGGCACTCGCGTGCGGGAACACCTGTGTGCTCAAGCCGGCCGAGACTACCAGCATCAGCGCGATGCATCTGGCGGAGATTTTGCAGCAAGCGGAGTTGCCGGACGGCGTGGTGAATATTGTGACCGGTGCGCGCGCCACGGGTCAGGCGCTGGTCGATCACGATGATGTCGACAAGCTCGCTTTCACTGGTTCGACCGCCGTCGGCAAAATGCTAACGCGCGCAGTCGCTGGCACGAAAAAGAAGCTCACGCTCGAGCTCGGCGGCAAGGCGGCCAACATCGTTTTCGAAGACGCGCCGATCGATCAGGCAATCGAAGGCATCATCGCCGGAATTTACTTTAATCAGGGCCACGTGTGCTGCGCGGGCTCGCGTTTGCTGGTGCAGGAGGGAATTTTTCCGCAGGTCATTCGTAAGCTGCGCGATCGCATCGCGACTTTGCGGGTAGGAAATCCGCTCGACAAAAACACCGATATTGGCGCGATCAATTCACGCATGCAGCTCGAGAAAATTCACGAGCTGGTCGATAGCGGATTGCAACAAGGCGCGGAGCTGGTGCAATCGCGCTGTCGTTTACCCGACAAAGGCTATTGGTATCCACCGAGTTTTTTCACTGGCGTGACCGCATCACATCGCATCGCGCAGGAAGAAATCTTCGGGCCGGTCCTGAGCGTGATGACATTTCGCACGCCGGATGAAGCGATCGAGCGCGCGAACAATACCGCTTACGGATTAAGCGCGGGCGTTTGGACCGATAAGGGCAGCAAAATTTTCAAGATCGTGAGCAAACTGCGCGCAGGCGTGGTCTGGGCGAACACCTTCAACAAATTCGATCCGACCAGCCCGTTCGGCGGATTCAAAGAAAGCGGCTTCGGACGCGAAGGCGGTTTGCACGGGCTGATGCCCTACCTCTCGTTAGGCTAAGTCTCCCTAACGAGTGCTTTTCGCGTCAAAGTAGAGGAAAACAAAGGCGATACCGAGAATTGGCCGCAAGAAGGCGTGTGCCAGGCTACTCAAAGCATCGGTCACTATCCTTAACGTGTCGGGCACCGGCGCATTGATTATCTTTTGCATTAGTGCGTAGGCATCTTCGAAGTTCGTCACACCTCGAAAGCGCGCGATGGTGAACGGCAGTTCTACCAGGACCGCAACGGCGATTAACAATAGGACCCAGAGCGAAACGATAAGTGCCCCACGGTAAAGCGGGCGCTGCAGGAGCGGTTCCGCTGTGCGGCTGCGCGCCAGTTCCTTGCTCTCGCGCAGGGCCTCGGCGCCATCGAGATCACCGATGGTGCATGATTGCTGCCAGAAGAGAAAATTGATGAAGAGACGGCTGAACATGTAGACCTGAAAGCAAAGTGCGAGGAGCGCGATGAGAATCGAAATCAGTGTCGGCGTTGCCAGTAGACTGAGGATGAAGAGTAATGGCAGACCCGTCCAAAAAAGAAAACTGCCGTAAACAAACGCGCACAGCCGCGCGAGGCGTGGCCAATAGTTGATCGCACGCCGCAGCAGTGGGCCGATGCGCAGAGTGCGGCCTTCCGCAATTTCTTTCACCCCGAACTGGAGGCCGCCGAGAAAAATCGGCCACGCCACCAGAAGTGCCGCGAGCGAGACCATGGCGATAACGGCGGCGATGCGCGTGGCGTTCGACGTAGCTCCCGTTTCCGGAAAATGAACGAAGGACCAGCTGAGTTGGAAACCGAACGACGGCACGCCGACGAGCAACGAAAGAATAAGGAATGGCCAAAATCCCTTGCGGTAAATCCGGAACGTTTCGCCAAAAATCTCCGCGAGCGAACGGCGGCGAAACAACTCGTTAGGCAAAGCAGGCGGACGGGCGTTGCCTGGAAAAAGTTCTGGCAAAGTAGAAGCCAGCACCCAGGCAGTTTCTCCCTCCCGGCGCAGATAATTTTGCGGAACGACGCGGCCTTCCGCGCGCCATTCGTGCAGGGTATCCAGATCGACCGGGCCGTATTCTTTTCCTTCGACGCGAAGGAACCACGCCGCGGGGGAATTGTTTTCAATTTCGTTCACAGGTTTTGTCGATGGAAGCGGGTTGCACGTTCCGCTTCTCCTCCGGACAATCCAGCAAATCCTTTCACGCTGCCATGAAACTGCTCCTGATCGACGGCCACTATTACGTTTACCGGTCGTTTTTCGCGATCATGAATCTCTCCAATTCCCGCGGCGAACCGACCAACGCCATTTTCGGTTTCACCAAGACGTTGCGCCTGATGATAAAACATCTGCAACCGGAACTCGGCGCCGTTGTGTGGGACGAAGGTTTGCCGGAACGCCGCGTGCAATTGCAGCCAGCCTACAAAGAGACACGCAAAGAAATGCCGCAGCCGATGGTGCCCCAGCTCGATTTTATTCAAAACACGCTGACCGAATTGCTCGGCTTTAAAAACATCTCGTTGCCCAATACCGAAGCTGACGACCTGATGGGCTGCTATGCCATGGCGGCGGCCAAACGTGGGATCGAAGTTGTCCTCGCCACGAACGACAAAGACTTGTTCCAACTCGTTAGTCCGACCTGCAAAATTTACACGACCGCAAAAGCAGACCTGGTTTCCCCGAAAGACGCTTTCGCTTTGTTAGGCGAAGAGGAAGTGACGGCGAAATGGAATGTGCCACCGAATTTGATCGGCGATGTGTTGGCCATCGCCGGCGATTCCGTGGATAACATTCCGGGCGCAGGCATCGGCCGAAAAACTGCCGCCGGTCTGATCAAAGAACACCGCGGGCTCGACGCGCTCCTGAGTAACATCGACAAAGTGAAGAGCACGCGGAACCGCGAGAAACTGGCCGCGGCGCGAGAGCAGATCTTGCAGAACCGCAAAATGGTCGAGCTCGATTGCGCGACCGAATTGCCGATTCCCATCGACGAGCTGCCGATCAAGCCAAATTACCCGGCCCTGATCGCAGCGATGGAAAAGTGCGAATTCAAATCTCTTCTCCAGGAAATTCGCGACGAACAGACTAAAACGGGCACGGTGCGGCAGGCAGAATTCTCGCTTTAGCGCTATTTTCTAGAAAATTTGTTGAACGTCCCATCAGACGCGCTGTCAAATAGACAGGTTAAGGCGATTCGGGCGGCGGCACGGTTTTCGTATTTGTTGTTTCTCCAACGTGCGCTGCCCGGATCTACGTACGGGCCAAACGATTGTAATCCGGGATTGTCACTGCCCGAGGCGTTTGCTGTCCTGCTTGGCAGCTGTTCATGGATGAAAACATTTTTGGCCTTCGCGGCTACGTAATCGACGCGCCGGAGTTCGGGACTCTGCGTGGCCGGCGTGATGGCGCGGTCCTGGTGAAAGATCGACGGATCGCGGCAGTCGGTGATTTTGAGGAATTACGACGAACCGATTTCGGTGCGAAGGCAAAATGGAATGACTCCGACGGCGCAGCGATTTTCCCCGGCCTGATCGATTGCCACACTCACCTGCCGCAATATCCCGCGGTGGCGCGCGGTCAAAGTGAGCTGTTGCCGTGGTTGCGCGAAAATATTTTTCCAGTCGAACGGGAATTCAGCGGACCAAAAGCGCGCGAGGAAGCGCCGCAATTTTTCCACGAACTGGCGCGTCACGGCACGACCACCGCGATGGTTTACTCGGCGATCTACGAGGAGAGCTGCGACGCCGGTTTCGAAGCCGCGGAGAAAAGCGGCCTGCGCATCATCCTTGGCAAAATGATGATGGACCTCGGCTCCTACGGAACGTTGCAGCCGAAGAAGATTCTTTCCGTCTCTCTCCTCGAAAGCGAGCGGCTTTGCCGCAAGTGGCACGGCGCCGCCGATGGTCGGCTCGAATACGCGTTCAGCCCGCGCTTTGCTGTGACCTGCTCGGAGAAACTGCTGCGCAGTGCGGCTGAACTGGCGAAACAATTCGGCGCCTACATTCAGACGCATCTCTCGGAAAATCGCGAGGAGATCGAAAAGGTGCATCACCTTTACATGACGGCGCGCGATTACACAGATGTGTATGAGAAAGCTGGCTTGCTCACCCCGAAGACGGTGCTCGGTCATTGCATTCATTTGCAGGGGCGCGAGATCGCGGCCATCGCGGATGCGCGTTCCACCGTCGCGCACTGTCCCACCTCAAATCTTTTTCTTGGGAGCGGCGTGATGAAAATGGATAAACTGCGCGAAGCGGGAATCGCCATCGGGCTCGGCTCCGATGTCGCGGCGGGTCCGGAACTCAATATGTGGCAAGTGATGCGTGCGGCGGCGGAAGTGCAACGCGCTCGCAGTTTTTATGAGCCGCATGTCCCGCCGTTGCGTTTGAGCGAAGCTTTTTATCTGGCGACGGCTGGCGGCGCGAAAGCCCTCGGAAAATCAGAGACGGTCGGAACTTTAGATGCGGGTAAGGAAGCCGACCTAGTGGTGATCGATTTGCACCAGCTTCTTCCGTACGGAAAACAACGGCAGCGCGTGGGCGATCTATCTAAGGAAGATGTGGTAGCGCTTTGCGTGTATCGTGGTGGGCCGCACGCTACCCGAGAAACTTTTGTGCGCGGCCGATCCGTTTACCGCGCGCCGGGACAGAATTAATCATGGAGAACCACTCGTTAGACCCAATCGGCCTCGCTTTGTCTGAAGACATCGGCACGGGCGACATTACCTCCGAACATTTCGTTCCGGCGGACCTTCAGGCTTGCGGGCGAATCGTCGCGTATGAACGCGCGATCGTGGCTGGAACGGAAACCGCCGCGGAAGTTTTTCGGCGAGTTGATCCGCAGTTGCAGATCAAGATTACGCAGCCGGACGGCACCTCGCTGAGCGGCGGCGAGACCATCATGGAAATCGACGGCTCGGCTCGCTCGATTCTGACCGCCGAACGCGTGGCGCTAAATTTCCTGCAACGTCTCTGCGGCATCGCTACGCTCACGCGCCAGTTCGTTGAGGGGATGGGCGTTCGCTCAAAAGCGAAAATTCTCGATACGCGCAAGACAACCCCGGGTTTACGCGCGCTGGAAAAAGGCGCGGTCGTAGCCGGCGGTGGAGTCAATCATCGCTTTGGCCTCTATGACATGGTGTTGGTGAAGGACAATCATCTCACCACCGCGAATGGATTTAACGGACTGGCGGCGGCGATCCAAAAAGTGCGGCAGACACATCCTGGAATGCGCATCGAAGTGGAAGCAGATCGTCTGGAACAGGTGCGTACGTTTTTAGAGATGGAAGGCATCGACGTCATCTTGCTCGACAACATGCCGCCGGCGGAAATGCGCGAAGCGGTCGCGCTGGGCAAAAAGAAAGGCGTGAAATTTGAAGCCAGTGGCGGCGTGACGTTGAAAAATATCCGGCAAGTCGCGGGCAGCGGTGTCGATTATGTTTCCGTCGGCGCGCTGACCCACTCTGCCCGCGCGATCGACCTCTCGTTAGACCTGAACCATGCTGCAGGCTGAAGCGCTGCGCGCGGCGTTGGGAAATCGACTCATTGGTAATCGGATTATCGTTCTGGAAGAGGCGACTTCGACGAATGACGTCGTCTGGCAAATGTCGGCGGAAAGCGCGGACGGCCTGGTGGTTTTCGCGGAACGACAAACCGCTGGACGCGGGCAACACGGCAATCGCTGGGAATCGGCCCCCGAAAAGGGTTTATGGTTTTCCATTCTATTGCAACCGCAGCTAACGCCGGAACAATCACCGCGCCTCACTAGCTGGGCTGCCGAGAGCGTCGCGCAGACTCTGCGCGCGAACTACTCGTTAGGCGCCAAAGTAAAGTCGCCGAACGACGTCTATGTCGAAGGACAAAAAGTTGCCGGCGTTTTGTTGGAAATGCGTGCCGTGCCAAATTCTCACCTTGGAATTCTGGGTCTTGGGATCAACGTCAACCAAAGTGCGGAAGATTTTCCGAGCGGCCTGCGGGCGAAGGCCACGTCAATCGCGATATTAGCGGGCGGACAAATCGATCGGCAGGCGCTCGCCGTCGCTTTGTTATCTCGGCTCGACGAAACTTACGCGCCGTAATCTTGCAGAGCGCGCAGTTTTTTTAAGGCTCGGCCGCTGTCGATTTGTTCTTTGGCGAGCGAAATTCCTTCAGACAAATCTCGCGCCAGCCCGGAAACGACAAATCCGCCCGCGGCATTAACAACCGCCAGATCGCGCTTCGCGCCTTGTTCGCCGCTCAAAATTTCCTGCAGCGTTTTCGCATTGGCGGCTGCATCTCCGCCGCGCAAATCGTCCACCGAAGATTGCGCCACACCCAACCAACGGCAATCGACGATGGCAGATGAGACACGTCCATCCCGCAATTCCGTCAGAGTAGTTGAACCGCCGGTGGAGATGTCATCCACCCCGCCGTTGTCGGTCGTGCCGTGCACGATCCAGGCACGCTCGCTCTTGAGTCGTCGCAAAACTTCACCAAAAACACTCGTTAGGCGAGGCGCATAAACGCCAATCAATTGCCGCGCGGGCCGCGCCGGATTCAGGAGCGGCCCGAGCAGATTAAAAATCGTCCGCACTTTGGTGCGGGCCAATTGCGCGCGCATTTCCGCGAGTGCGCGAAAAGCCGGATGATAGTGTCGCGCAAAAATGAAACCGATCCCGTGACGTTGCACGCATTCTTTCAAGTCCGTCGGTTCCCAAATCAAACGAACCCCGAGCGCTTCGAGCACATCGGCACTGCCACAGCACGAGGTGACATTGCGGTTGCCATGTTTGACCACCACCGCGCCGCCGGCTGCGAGGATAAACATGATCGTAGTGGAAATATTGAACAGGTTTTGACCGGAACCCCCGGTGCCGCAGACATCGATCATCGGCCCGGAAAGAGTTGCCGGATCAATTTGGGGATCGATTGCGCGATCGACCAATTGATCCACAAAGGCGGCAATCTCTTCGGCCGTCTCACCTTTCTTGTGCAGCAGTCGAAGAAATTCTGCCTTCTCCTGCGCGTCAGAAGTTTCCGAAAGCAGGAGCGTCATAGCGACCGCCACATCCTTCGCGTTCAGATCCATCTCGAGCTTGAGCTTTTCGATCAACGCTTTCATTCGTTAGGCGGCGCGCGCGGTCATGTCGGCCAGCCATGTCCGATAAATTTGCGGCGAAATCTCCGAAGGTTTGATTTCGCTGCGACCGCCCCAGAAAACGTTGGTGTAGGAAACGGGAATTCCGCAGGCAATGAGATGCTGATCGATCGCACTTTTGTGTTCGAGAAGCAGCGCTTTATCGGTCCCGTGCGCGACCGCCATGATATTGACGTTTTTGAATTCGGGACCGGCCTCACGCCAATAGCAGTGGGTCAAAATGTGATGTCGTCCGACTTCACCGCCGGCCTCGACTTCACGGCCTGGCGGAACGGCCCAATGAAAAAGCGCGTTGAAACGCGTCACCCGCACCCCGCCCGCCGAAGGCTTGACGTGCTCGAGAAAAGTGGAGAAACGCCCGATGACTTTGCGACCATTGAGCGATTCGGCGATGCGATAAAATTCCTCGAGCGGAACGCCCGCCTCCGCCGCGCGCGCGCGCCACGGCGTCGCTTGAATCTCTTCCGCGGCAAATTCGCGCTTTAGCGCGAGCAGGACATTCCATTCCTGCTCATTCAATTTTGCGACGTGCACTTCGTTCATGTGCGCGGGCTCGTTGGCTTTGCTTCCCGGTTCGATGGATTTTCGACGCACGTGTCCAACGCCGAGAGTAAAAATCCCTTTGGCCGGCATGAGACGAAAAGTTTCCGCACCGACCTTTTGCGCGAGGATTTCGCCATGATGTTGCAGCGAAAATCCGTGCGGCACTTTTAGCGTCGTCCACAGTTTGTACTCCGAGCCCGCGGTCACGCTGTCGGTCGAACGCAAAACGACGTGACCGGAAAACGGATCTTGTTGAAACATGTAATCGAACGCGTCGTCGATTTTTTCCGGCGCGACTTTCCAGGCGACGAGCGCGCCATCGGCTAAATTAGTCGCGAGCAGCGTCTGGCGAACGCGCCGTACGGTGCCGGCACGCAACATGGCGGCAATGCGTGCCATGACTATGTCGCTCGTTAGGCCGCAACGGCGCGCGATTTCTTCGAATGGTTCACGGACAAAGCCGTCAATTTTGTCCTCGGAAATCGCGAGAATTTTTTCGTTCACCGGATCGTTGTGTTCGACGGGGAGCATGCGGGCTTTAATAAGAGCGGCCCTGAGTCGAATGTCCAACGTGGCCGCATCGGTGAAGCTGATCCTGTTCGACGGCGCGGGGACGCTTTTTCATCTTCCCCAAAGCGTTGGTTACCATTATGAGCTCGTAGGGAAGGGGGTCGGATTGGAACTCGACGCCTCCGCGCTTGATCGTGCTTTCGCCCGCGTCTGGAAAGAAATGCCGCCGCGCCTAACGACTGGTCAACCGCGCGAAGACGACGACAAAGATTGGTGGCGAGAATTAGTCGATCGCGTTTTCGAGCAGGTTGCCCCAGCAACGCAGGAACTGGATCGCGATATTTTTTTCGAAGTGGCCTACGAACATTTTGCGGAAGCGGGCGTGTGGGCCCTCTATCCGGAGGTGGTGGCGGTTCTCGAGCGACTCCACGGACGATTTCGACTTGGCGTCGTTTCCAATTTCGACGGCCGGTTGCGCATGATCCTGGAACAGCTCGGCATCTCGAAATATTTTTCCGAGGTCATCATCTCAAGTGAAGTCGGCGCCGACAAACCCGACCCGCTGATTTTTCGCCGAGCTCTCGAACTAGCGGACGTTTTGCCTAACGAGTCGTTGCATGTGGGCGACGATCCGGTGAACGATTGGCAAGGAGCGGAAGCAAGCGGCCTGCGCGTTTTCAAACTGGAGCGGCCGCGGAATTCGCTGCGCGATCTTCTCGAGGTCCTGTAGCCGCTTGCGCCCGTTTGTGAACTAGACTAAAACGATGACTCTCCGCACGGGTTGGTAGCTCAATGGTAGAGCAGCGCCCTTTTAAGGCGTTGGTTGCGGGTTCGAGTCCCGCCCAACCCACGTCCTTATTTCCCTCGAAGTTGAGGCACAGGAATGGGTTACGCCGCCAAAATGGAAAAGCGCAGATGTGCACTGAAACGCACCAAATAGCACGAAAACGCATTCTAAATGACAACAGATTTCAAGGCGTTTTGACTTTCGATTGGGTCGGCGATTCGGAAAACAGACTCAAGCCTATTGATTTGTAATCAGCAGGTCAGCGGTTCAAGCCGGATAGCCGGCTCCATCGTAAATAACGCATGGCCTAATAGGCTTAATAGATGCGCTTGGACACTTCACCGGTTTTGTCCAGATTTCCATCTCGACGATGGCGTGCTGATAGCATTCATAGGTGGAACTACCGCGAATATCGGGTAATCTTTGTTCAGTAGCTGCTTTACATCTTTAAGTTCAGGACGGACGACGGTGGCGCCGGCGACTGATCGGACACCAACGGAGCCTAGAACGATTTTTCCGCGTCGAGGGAGGAGCAAAACCGCGCGCCAATCATTTATCTCGACATGGATTGCTTTATACCGAAATCGAAGTGCATGATCATCGGACGTTGCGCGGCAATCCCGTCGGCGTCGGGACCAATTACGGCACGCTAGCCCTCTGTTCTATAATCGACAAAGTCGTAGTAGCTGCCCGACTCTTCACCCTGGTAACCAAAGCGAAAGGCGGTCTTGTGGTCGGAAGTAAGCGGCCCACCCACCGTCCAAGCCCCAGCGGTATTGGTCGTATTAGCCAATGGTAAAAAACGTGTCCCCGTGATAGCTATCAAAGTAAGGTTGTTTGCTGACAAAGTTGACGTACCCGGCTACGCGGTTAGTCGCAGATTCATATGTTAGGGATGAGTTAGCTATTTCGTTTTCGCGGCGCCGGTTTGGCCCAGGGCTTTCTTAGCCAGCCGGCTGATAAAGATAGTAACGGCGATGGTGGCGAGCAGACCTACGCCTAATAAGACATACTTAAGAGGTGAGCTGCCGCCACCACCACTTAGGCCGGCCTTGCCGGCCCCGCCCAGATAGGCGTAGAGCAAGGTGCCGGGCAGCATGCCGACGGCGGAGGCGACGAAGTAGGGCCAGAAGCCGACGGCGGTTACTCCGTAGAAATAGTTACTTAGGTTAAATGGAATGAGGGGACTAAGCCGTAAGAGTCCAACTATTTTCCAACCTTGTTCGCCGATGGCTTTGTCGATGGCGACGAATTTTTTGTTACCTTTGGTGGCGGCGTGCACGCGCTTTCGCACCAGATAGCGACCGCAGAGAAAGGCCAGACTCGAGCCAAGGATTGCGCCGGCTAGTGCGACGGCGGTTCCACCGATCACGCCATAGACTAACCCCGCCGCGACGGTAAAAATCCAGCCCGGCAGAAAGAAGACTGTAGCCAGAGCATAGGCCAGAATGAATAAGACGACACCGAGTGCGCCGAGCGTTTGCACCCAATCGCTAAAGGCTTTGACCCAATCCTTCACCGGCAGAAAAACGGTCGCGCTGGAGAGCGCGATCAGGGCGACCCCGAGGGCGATCCATTTCCAATATTTTGTCAGGAACTTCATAGGGTTTTAGCGTGCGCGTCGATAGAGCCAGGCGAAGAGCTTCTTCGCGAAGGGCGTTAGCCGCGTCTTGTTGTATTTGTCGCCGGCTTTGCGCGCGAGCTCAGCGAAAGTTGGGTAGGCGTGGATCATGTTGGCGATTTTGCCGAGACCGACGCCGGCGTTCATGGCCAGGACAAACTCGTGCAGCAAATCACCGGCGTGCGGCGCAACGATGGTGGCGCCAAGAATTTTATCGGAGCCTTTCGCGATGAGAATTTTGGCGAAGCCGTCTTCTTCGCTTTCCACCACGGCGCGATCGACCTCTTCCATCTTGACCACGAAAAGATCGTAAGGAACACCGCGCTTACCGGCTTCTTTTTCGCCGAGGCCGACATGCGCCACTTCCGGTTCGGTGTAGGTGCACCACGGCACGATGGCGCAATCAATTTTCTGCCGCAGAAGTTGCAGCGGCATGAGAATATTTCGCACCACCGCGCGCGCGGTGAAGTCCGCCGTGTGCGTGAACTTGAGGCGATTCGCGCAATCGCCCGCCGCGTAGATGTGCGCCTGCGAAGTCTGCATGAAGTCGTTCACTTCCACGCCGTGCTTGTTATACTTCACGCCTGCGGCCTTGAGATTTAGTTGCTCGAGATTAGGCGTGCGACCGGCCGCGATCAGCAAAGCATCGGCGGTGATCGCGCCCGAATTCGTACCCAGAATCACTTTGCCATTCTCGAAGCGCGCGCGCGTTGTCTTCGCGTTCAAGCGCACGTCGATGCCTTCCGCTTTGAAGCGCTCCGTCATGAATTCGGCCACGTCGCGATCTTCCGGCGGCATGAGCTGATCGCGGTTCTGCACGAGCGTGATTTTGACTCCGAGCCGGCTGAAGGCCTGGCCGAGCTCGCAGCCGATCGGTCCGCCGCCGAGCACGATCATGCTCTCCGGCTGATCATTCAGTTCGTCGAAGATGGTTTCGTTGGTGAAAAACGGCACAGCGTCCAGTCCTTCGATTTCGGGAATCATGGCGCGGCTGCCGGTGGCGATTACGAAGTGACGTGCGCGCAGCCGTTGTCCATCGACTTCGACTTCCTGAGGGGAAACGAAGCTGGCCTGCCCGCGAAAGACATCTACGCCTAACGACTCGAAGCGCTCCTGCGAATCGTTAGGCGCGATCTTCGCGCGGCGCGCGCGCATTCGCTCCATCACTTCGCCAAACTCGAAGTTCGGTTCCTGATTCCGCAGTCCCCACTTCGACGCTTCCCGCATTTGCTGCGCGAGTCGCGCGGAGGAAATGAGCGCCTTGCTCGGGACACAGCCGAAGTTCAAACAATCGCCGCCCATTTTGTTTCGCTCAATCAAGGCGACGCGTCCGCCTAACGAGACGGTGCCGGCTGCGGTCACGAGCCCGGCTGTGCCCGCGCCGATGACAACCGCGTTATAGATGCCCGACCCTTTCGCGGTTTTCATATCAGGACATCGCGTGGATGGCGGGCCGGCTCGGTGCTCGGGAGTCCGCGTGCGAGGTAACGCAGCGTGAGCAGGAAATCGAGAAAAGTTCGGCTCGCCGGGCCGGAGCGGGCGAACCGTCGTGAAGAGGAAGTGACTGCCGGCCGCAAGGTGACACTCCGTCCAAACCTTCGCAGGCGGCGCGAGAAATCGAGATCCTCGAAGCGATCGACTTCGCGAAATCCCCCGAGCTGAAAAAAAGAGGTGCGCCGGACAAACATGGCTTGATCCCCAAGATGCCAGCCGATCAATTGATTACGGCAAAGCGCGAGAAAACAGGTCACGCGCAGAAGCCGCGAGGCCGAAGCGTAACGCCGGGCGAAAGCACCACCAGCGCACTCGCGATTTTCCAGCGCGCGAACGATGAGCGGCAAAGCATCTCGCGGCAGAAGCGTGTCGGCGTGGAGAAAAAGAAGGACGGCGCCGCGCGCATGCATCGCGCCGAGATTCAGTTGATGAGCGCGCTGCCGCCGCCGGCTCTTGAGCACGCGCGCCCCCGCGGCCGTGGCGATCGCGACGCTCGTATCGGAGCTGCCGGCGTCGACCACCAGAATCTCGCAGGAAATATTGTCGGAGCGTGCCGCGGCGATGGTTGTGCCTAACGAGTCTGCCTCATCCAGGGTGGGAATGATGATCGAGATCGTCGGCTCTAGATCTGCGGAATTCATTCGCTATGCGAGCGGGCGCGGGAGAACTTTATTCCGGCTCCGGGCGAGCACAGCCAGAATACCGGGCCGGCCTGGAATAAACCAACGCGCCCGGACTCCAATATTTTGCAGATCGAACCGCGGCCTAATTGAGTATGAAAAAACAACCAAACAAAATCGCACGCCCCGGATTCCACGCCACGTGGCTGGCCGGTGTGGGTTTGGCCTGCTCGATTGCTCTCAGCAGCGCCGTGCAGCCGCCTAGCGATAAAGGCGATCGCGTCGTCACTGGTGGCGATCTCGCTTTCATGAACGATGCCGCTCCCGGCGGCTTGGCCGAAGTGGAGCTTGGCCGGCTCGCGGCCGAACGCGCGACCAGCCCACAGGTAAAACAATTCGCGCAGCAAATGATCGAGGATCACTCGATGGCGGGGAAGAAGCTCGAGCAACTGGCCCAGCTCAAGAAAGTGAAACTTCCCCCGGGTATTCTTCCGCAGGCGAAGCAGACCAGGGAAAAATTAGCGAAACTGACGGGTGAAAATTTCGACCGCGAATATGTGAAAGCGATGGTGCAGGTGCACGAGAAGGATGTGGCTGCTTTCGCAGGCGTTGCCAAAAACGCGACCGATGCGGACGTGAAAACTTTCGCCGCCGCCACACTTCCGACTCTCCAGCATCACTTGGAAATGATCCGCGCGCTCGCCAAGAAAATGAACGCGCAGACGAAATAGCCCGCGGCCTGCCGCCAACCAGAAAGAAAATATGGAAACACGAACGATGGAAACCGAGATGGCGGGCGGGCCCGGAAACAGTCTGGAAAAAGTTGGCGCGGACGTCATTCGCTATGGCCTGGTCGCGGTCTTGCTCTGGGTGGGACTGCTGAAATTCACCGCCTACGAAGCGGAAGGCATCCAGGGATTGGTCGCCAATTCGCCGCTCTTCTCCTGGGCCTATGGAGTGATGAGTGTGCGCAGTTTTGCAGCGGTGTTGGGGGTGATTGAGATCACGCTCGGTCTTTTGATTGCCCTGCGTTGCGTGGCTCCGAAGCTCTCCGCTTTCGGAAGCATCGGCGCCGCCATCATGTTCCTGCTCACGATGACCTTTCTTCTAAGCACGCCCGGCGTGTGGCAACCCGATTACGGCTTCCCTTTTTTGTCGCCGATGCCCGGACAATTCATCGCCAAAGATTTGATTTTTCTTGGCGCGGCGCTCTGGACGGCGGGTGAGGCCCTCCGCGCCGCCAACCGCACAACGGCGAGAGTCTAACGAGTTGTTTCTAGCTCGTTAGCCTGCGCCTACCGGTTCTCGCGCGGAGCGCGGTCACGGATCACTTCCGCGCCGAAGCGTTCCATCTCTTCAAGTTGCGGGCTGCATTGCAAGAGCAGCAGATCCGCGCCGGCGTCTTCGAATTCGGCCACGCGTTCCTGCACTTGCGCGGGCGTCCCGACTAAGCCCGAGGCAAGGCCGCGGTTGGTCACGGAGTAATCTTCCAGCGAGACTTTGCGGTCGAGATTCGTGCCGGCAATCCACTGCTGGTAATTGTCGTAACCGGCCGCTGATTGTTTCACGTCGATGATGCGGTCCAGCTCGTGTTTCGCTTCGCGCTCGGTGTCGCGCACGATCGAAAATGCAGCGACGCCGAATTGCATCTTCGGCAAACCTTTTCGTTCCCGTCGCTCGGACATGTCGGCAATCTTCTCGCGAATGCGCGCCGGCGGGTCGCCATGCATGACGTAGGCGTCGCAGCGTTCCGCGATTAATTCCTTCGCCGCCTCGGATTCACCGCCCGCATAAATCACCGGCCGTGGTTGCGTGATTGGCTTGGGCTGCATGACCGAGTCCTCGATTCGATAATATTTTCCTGTGAAGGAAAAGTGGTCCTCCTTCCAAATACCATCGACCACCTGGAGCCACTCGGCGGTGCGGGCATAACGATCATCGTGCGTGTCGAAATGCAGCCCGCACTTCTTCGCTTCGTCGGCCCACCAGGATGAGACGACATTGAGCGACAGTCGGCCCGAGCCGGCGATCGCGTCGATGTTCGCGGCCTGCTTCGCGAGCAAGGCCGGATTGTGGAATGTGGGACGGACCGCGACCATCAGCTCAAGCCGCTTCGTGACCGCGGCGAGCGCGGCCGCGGTCGACCATGCATCCAAAGTTGGCGCGCCCGCGCCTTTGATGTCGTTGAGGCTCAGCTCGGCGATGAGGGTGAGATCGAAGCCTATTTTCTCGCTTCGTTGCGCTAGGCGCCGCGAGTAATCCCAGCTCGCCTCCATCTTTTCGTCGTCCACATTCCGCAGCCATCCGCCGAAGACCGGCAGCCAATATCCGTATTTCATTTGTCCCTTTCCTGAATGAGGTAATCGACCAGCCGCGCGTGCGGATCGAAACCAAGAATGCGCGGCGCATCGGCCACAAAATTTGAAAGCGCGTTGATGTCGTAGAACAGGACGCGGCCGTCGCGATCGTCGATGAGGTACTCGACACCGCCGACATCGATCTTCGCCGCCGCGACGATACGTTCGACCGCGTCGATGATTTCCGCGGGCGGCTCGACTGGTTCGATTTTCAATCCCGCCTTCGGACCATCGGCCAGACACATGGCGGCGCTCTCCGTCTGACAAATTTCCGCCGGACAAAGATTAAAATTCTCGCCGGTGGTGAAGACATTCATCGCGTAAAGAAACTTTCCACCGAGCGTCTCCACCCGGGTGATGTGGCCGCCGCGCGCCGGGACAAATTCCTGCACGAGCGCGGTCTGATCGATTCCGAGCTCGATCTGTTTTGCGGCCAGGGCGTCGCGCAATTCGCCTAACGAATTGATCCGCACGATTCCCGCGCCTCGTCCGCCGATGTTTGGTTTGATGATCAGCGGAAACCCAATCTCCGCCGCGACCCGGACCGCTTCCTCCGCGCAATTAATGATGCGCGACCGCGGTGCAGCGATGCCTAACGAGTGAAAGAGCGCTAGCTGCCGTGCTTTGGAAATCTCGATCTCAAAAGCTTCGCGACCGTTGATCACCCGCGTCCCGACGGACTCGAGGTAGGCGAGATAATCGCGCGTAAAGAAAATTCCCTGGCCGTGATCGCGCAGATACGCCGACGCGCTCATCCGGTTGAAGACGAGCGCGTAAGATTTCACGCGCTCGGACACATCATACGAATGAGAACACGCGTCGATCCGCGTGAAAGGCACCTCGCGTTTGTCCAATTCCGCGAAAAGCGGCCGGAACCAATCCGGATGCTCGTAGTAAATTCCTATCGGCTGCTCAAAGTTTTTCATCGGCGGAAAGAAAAGCGAGGCACCGCGGCGCGTTAATGCACCGTGCCCCACGTTTTACTCAGATACCCGTTTCGCCCCGAGCCGAAGCGATACATCCCGTAAGCCATCGGGCTCTTGAGGTAATATTTCTGGTGATACTCTTCCGCGGGCCAGAACTTCGTCGCCGGCAGGATGACGGTCGCGATCGGCTTCTGGAATTTTCCGGATTGCGCGAGTTGCTCTTTCGATCGCTCGGCCGCGAGCCGCTGTTCTTCGGTCGCGAAGAAAATCGCGCTCGTGTACTGCTCGCCGATGTCATGGAACTGCCCATCTTTTTGGATCGGGCTAATGTTGTGCCAGAAAATTTCGAGCAGTTTGTCGTAGGAAATTTTCGTCGGATCGAAGGTCACCTCGATCGCTTCACGGTGGCCGGTCTCGCCTGAAGACACCTGGCGATAGGTCGGATTTTCTTCCCGGCCACCGGCAAAGCCGACCAGAGTTGAAACCACCCCGGGCGCGTGATCGAAGGGCGGCTGCATGCACCAGAAACATCCGCCGGCGAAGACCGCTTTTTCGAGCACCGGCGCCGCGTTTTCCTGCGCCAGGGCCGAACCGGCGCCCAGGAGGAGAGTCGCGATCAGGCCAAAACGATGGAGCAATTTTCTCACGTACCTATAAGTGGCGGTAGTCTCGCTTTTATTCCAACAGGGAGATGAATTGTTCGGTGGTTTCTGGGAATAATCGTCCGCGGAAAAAGCTCACAAAATGTTGGAACCCGAAGTTTCATCCCGCTGGCGGGCGCGTTGGCAGGCTTTTATTCATCCGGTGAACCGGGAGAAGGAATCGCTTCTGCGCGCGCGCTGGGCTTCGTTGCCTAACGAATTGCAGACGGCGAACCAAGTGAGCGGCCGGCATCTGACCCATTGTGGTTTCACCACCGGCGCGAGCTATTGCTCGTTTCATTGCACGCACTGTTACCTGCCGAAGAACGCGAACCAGGTGCCGATGCCGTCGCTCGCGCAGATGAAGGAACAGATCGATGCGAACCGTCGCTTTCAAGGTCCGGGCGGCGGTTTGCAAATTACCGGCGGCGATGTTGCGGATGCGTATTTCAAAACCGGCCGGCAGGATGAATTGGTCGAGATCGTTCGTTACGCGGTCACCGTCGGTCTGGTTCCGATGCTGATGACACACGGACAGACCCTGCTCGAGCATCCCGATTTTCTCGAGCGGCTGATGGTCGAGGGCGGCTTGCGCCAGGTCGCGGTCCATATCGATATGACGCAAGCCGGTCGGCACGGATTTCCGATCGCGCGCGTCGCCACGGAAGCGGATCTCCATCCGGTGCGCGAGGCTTTCACCCGGCTCGCGCTCGACTTACGAAAGCGGACTGGAATGCCGCTGGAGTTCGCGCACAACTGCACCGTGACCGAACGTAACCTCGAGCATGTCCCGGAAGTTCTGCGTTGGTTCCTCGCCACGCCCGAGCGCACCCGCGTCTGGCGCAACATCAGTTTCCTCCCGGAAGCGAATACCGGTCGCACGCGCATTTCCGAAAATCCGGTGACGCCGGAACGCGTCTGGGAAAAAATTTGCGAAGGCGCGGGCCTAGAGCTGGAACGCAATGCCGCCATCTTCGGTCACCCTGATTGCAACAACGGCGCGTTTCTTTTGATCGCGCGGCCCTCCGGTCGCATCCTCTCGGCTTTGCCGCGCGATGAAAAATCGCGCGCGCTCCTCGCCGAAGCGCTCGCAGCCTTCGGCGCCATCTCCACCATGACGGATGACGCGGGAACATTGCCGTTCCGCGTTGCCGGAGCTCTTGCCCGGCAACCTTCGCTCGCTCTACGACTCGTTAGGCGCGCGCTCGCGCTTGTTACGAGCGGCGAGTTACCGCTCGAGTTTGTGCGCGCGCTCCTGACCGGCCGCGCGCAAACCCTGAATACCGGCACGCACAACTTCATGGATGCGGAACGCGTGGCCAACGCGGCAAACGATCCGGTGACAAAGAGCCGCCTCGACGCCTGCGTCTTTCAAGGCGCGGTGAAAAATCGCGCGACCGGCGATTGGGAAGCCGTCCCGATGTGCGCGATGAATCAAAACCGCTGGAGCGAGCTTTACGAAGAGCGGCTCAGATGCGGTGGCGAGATTCCGCTGCCAGAGAGCGCGATCGTTTAGCCGCCAGCCATTCTCTGGCCTGCTTACCACTCCGCCAACCGGAGTCGGGGAATCATTTCAAAATGTTGATCGCGCGTCAGCACCGCCGCGTCCGCGCGCAAAGCGCAAACTGCGATGATGAGATCGGTCAACGGCAAAATCTTCCCGGTGCGATCCAACTTCCAGGCAAGCTCCTCGATTTCCTCCCAGGCACGTCGGTCCATCGTTACATGGACGAGAAGATTAAAAAAATCCGCAAGATAAGTTCTCGCCTTTGGTCGGACGACCCCGCGCAGAACCTCGCAGCGGACCAGATCGCATCCCACAATTTCCGTGGCGTCGAAACGGCCGGTCAACTCCGCCACCGGATCACTCCCCGTCCGCAACAGGTGAATGTAAACCGACGAATCAACCAGAACCACGTTTGCTGCGATACTTACCCGGCTTCTCCGCCAACCTCAAAGTCATGAGATCGTAAGCCGGGTCGAGACTGCCCTTCCATTCACTGGCGGCGAGCTTCCTGCCTCCTAAAAGTTTGCCGAGCTTGCTCTTTCTCTCGGTCTCCCGGAGAGCAAATTCAACCGTCTCGGTCTTCGTCTTGAGCCCGGTCAATTTGATCACTCTCTCCAAGAGCGCCTCATCGATAAACATGGTCATCTTGGTCATGACGTTTGAATGATATGGCTGTGGTGCCATATCAGCAAGCATTCTTCTCCCACCGCCAGCAGTGTTTTGCGATTTTCGCCTGGGGTGGGCCGACCGCTCAGCAACGCTTTTCAATTGGCCGTCGCGCGATTTCACCGCGCGTTTTCCATCGGTAAAGGATTCCAGGAATAAAGTTGCGCCGCCCTGCTCGCACTCCTGAAGCGCAGGAGAAAATCTCCAGTCGCCGCGAGTAACTCCGCGCGTGCCAAAAGCGCTCGTCCTCAATCAACACGAAAGAACCTCATGAAAAAGTCAGCTTCTGGAAAAACATTATTCGCCGCCGTTACCCTGGCCCTGGCCAGTGTTGCGCGCCTGCCGGCCTCCGATCACATCGACTCCCCCACCCTCGCGCAGGATCGCGGCTCGGACATCGCTGACGTTTGGGCGTTTCTCGATCCGAATGACAACTCGCAGGTCGTCCTCGTCGCCAGCACGCAAGGCTTCATCGTCTCCGGCGAACATTTCGGCATGGTCATTTTCGATTCGAACATTCGCTATCGTTTTGAAATCGAGAACACCGGCGATGCGAAACCGGATCTGTTCCTCGATGTAAATTATTCGCCTGGCGTCGGCCGTCTCACCGCGCAAACCGCTACGATTACTTTGAGTGATCGCGATAACGATAACGATAACGACAAAGACCGGGATAACGACAAGGACAGGCGAAGCTCTCTGCGCTTCAATGCGCTGACCACGATCGCGAATCAGGAACCGCGGCCGGCTCCGGCGCCCGCGCCTGTCGTCACTACCGATCCCTCGAGCGGCGCGCAGTTTTTCGGCGGCGCAGCGGATGACCCCTTCTTCCTCGACGACACGGGCGCGAATCGTTTTGTCGCCTCGTCCATTGCCCATCCCGGCAATCCAGACCGATCGCTCTTCGGTTTCCGCCAAGGCCGGGACACCTATGCCGGTTTTAACACTATGATCACCGCAGTGCGCGTGCCCGCACGACTGCTGCGCGGATCTTCCAATGTTATCGGAATTAACTTCGTCACCCAGCGCCAGCAGAACCAAAAGAACCGCGGCGGCGCGGTCACCGGCTCGGGCCCATACGTCACGGTTGACCGCCAGGGCAATCCGCTGGTCAACAACGGGCTCCTCCCCGCTGCGCGAAAGAACGAATACAATGGCGCGACGACGGAAGACGATGCGCGGGGCCGTTTCGTCAACGACATTACCCAGAACCTGCGCAATCTCGGGACCGACACCTCGCACATCAACACCATTCTCGGTGTCATCCAACGCAAAGGCGACATCCTGCGGCTCGACTTGCGCGTCCCGAATTTCGGTCCGCAAGGTGGAAATAATCCAAACGGTGGCTTCGCAAACATGGGCGGTCGCCGGCTGGTGGACGACGTCGTGGACGGAGTCTTCACCCTGATCAACAACGGTGTTCTTCTGACTGATTTCGTGAATGGGAACGAAGTTCCATTCCGAAATGTCTTCCCGTTTGTGGCCGATCCGACGCAGCCGTTCCCGCCGGGGCAAAACCCTGACGATCACACCCGCCAGTAATTTTTCATAGTGGTGTGAGACCGCGCCGTGGCTTCGAGCCCGGCGCGGTTTTTTGGCGAACATGTCAGCTTTCATCAGCGCGCGTGGGGTCGATTCTGTTTCTGTGAATCGATCCACCGCGGCCACGAGGACAACCCGTGGAAAAGGCAGCCCTCTGAAATTTCGAATCGCCCTGACGATCAGCGCGATTGTTCTTGGCGTTCTACTTTCTTTAGCCACGCGATCTCGCGCGCCCGCGATCGTCTCGGCTCCGCGAGCGATGCCCGCGGTTTCCCTTTCCGACGAAGGTGCGACGCAAGCCGCGATCCGCTTTTACCTCGCGCGGGTCGAGCGCGATCCGGAGGACACACGCTCTCAAAACGCGCTCGCCGAATACTACCTCCAGGAAGTGCGCGAAAGCGGGAACGAAGATTACCTGCCGCGCGCCCTGGCAACAGCGCGCGCGTCGGTCGAGGCGGTTCTGCCGGAAAGAAATGTTGGTGGGCTGACCGCGCTCGCGCACAGCGAGTTTTCGAATCACGACTTCGCCGCGGCCCGCGATCACGCCATCGCGCTGATCACACTTAATCCCGGCAAGAGCGAGCCATTCGCGATTTTGGGCGATGCGCAGCTCGAGCTCGGCGATTACGACGCCGCGAGGAAAGCTTTCGCGGAAATGGAACGGCTGGGCCCGGATGATCCCGGGACGCACACACGGCTGGCGCGCGCCGCGTTTCTGCGCGGACAAACGGACGAAGCCAGCGCGCATCTCTCAAGAGCGCTCGAGCTCTTGTTAGGCCAACCTGATGCGCCGCGCGAAGCGGTCGCGTGGTGTCGCTGGCAATTGGGTGAGGTGGCATTTTCGGTGAGCGACGATGAGAAGGCCGAGCGCTTCTATCGCGAAGCGCTGGCCGCTTCGCCCAACTCGTTCCGCGCGCTCGCTGCGCTCGGTCGGTTAAGTGCGGGACGCGGAGATTTACCCGCAGCGATCACGCTCTATGAACATGCCGTCCGAATCGCACCCGACGTGAATTCCATGGCGGCGCTCGGTGATCTTTACACGCAGACAGGACATGCGGCCGACGCTGCGGTTCGGTTCGAGTTGGTCGAGCAACTCGGCGAGCATTCGCGAAAAGTTCACGACCCTCCCTTCAATCGCAACCTCGCGCTCTTCCATGCCGACCACGATTTGAAAGCCGAAGAAGCCTACGCGCTCGCGCGAGGCGAGTACGCGGCCGGACGACACGATGTTTATGGCGCGGATGCGCTCGCGTGGACGGCGCTCAAAGCCGGCCGCATCGCCGAAGCGCAGTCGGCGATGAAGGATGCGCTGCGATTCGGAACGCGCGACGCGCGCCTCTTTTACCATGCCGGAATGATTGCGCGCGCGGCTGGTGAAAACGAGGCGGCCCTCGAGTTTTTAAAGCAGTCGTACGCACTCCATCCCCATTTCGATCCGCTCCAAAGCAAGATCGCGCGGGCTGCATTGCAGGGCTTAACGCGATGAAGCGCGGGACGGGCAATACTCTTGCAGCCCTCGCTGCCATCCTTCTGACGAGTGCGGCCTTCGGGCACGATCTGCCTCTGAGTTACGTCGACGTGCACATTGACCGCAGCGGCGCGGAGGCGACGATCGAAGCGTCCGCGAAAAATTTCGCGCGCGAACTTTCCGGAGTCAGTGAAGAGAGCCTGCTCGAACCATCCGCTCTGGCATCGAACATGGAGCAACTCTCCGCGGTGCTGGCCTCGCGTTTCGCAGTCGCAGCGGATGGCGAACCGCTTCGCTTGCAATTACTCGCCGCCGAGCCGCTCGCTGCGCGCCGCGACGTGCGGCTTCGGTTTCAACTGATCGGAAAACAACCGACCTCCAACGTGCAGGTGAGTTGCGATCTGTTTTCTTTCGACAGCCGGCACCGAACGTTTCTTAACATCTACCAGGGCGAAGCGCTGCGCTTTCAGGGCATCTTCGACCAGGAGACAACGCGGCTCGATTACACTTTCGGGACTCGTCAAAGCGCGCTCGTAATTGTGCGGCAATTCGTCTGGGAAGGCGTCCACCACATCTTCATCGGCCCCGATCATATCCTCTTCATTGTCGGGCTCCTTCTGCTCGGCGGCACGCTTGGCCAGCTCCTCAAGATCGTGACCGCCTTCACCATCGCGCACAGCGTCACGCTCGTGCTCGCGACGCTGGACATTCTCAGCCCGCCCGCGCGCGTGATCGAGCCGATGATCGCGCTCAGCATCATTTTCGTCGGCGCGCATGCGCTCATCCAAGGGAAAGACAAACGTGATTGGCGGCTGATCTTCGCCTTCTGCTTTGGATTCGTGCACGGGTTCGGATTCGCCAACGTCCTGCGCGAAATGGCACTGCCACGAGCCGCACTCGGCTGGTCGCTCTTTTCATTCAACGTCGGCGTGGAGATCGGCCAGGCCTGCATCGTTCTCGCCGTCGCGCCGGCGCTCGCGCTTCTTTATCGGAGGAGCGCTCCCGCGGCGGAGCGCGCCGTCGCGGCCGCGGCTTTCGGCGTCGTCTTCGCGGGCAGCTTCTGGTTCACCCAGCGTTTGTTTTGAAACCGATTAAGCGACGCGCGTTGGTGGAGTCATTTATCAATTCGACTGCATAATCGCGCGGCGAATCGGAGCGAGCGCGGCGGCCTCGTCAAACCCGGTCCTGCCGTTCTGACGTCGTATGCCTAGTTGCTTCCAGAGCGCACCGAGGTCGACCGGCGCCGGCGCGGATTTCATTTTGTTATAGAGTTCGCTCAACACTGGCGCGCCGACAGCGCGATCACCGATTTCGAGCGCGCGCGTCAGTTCCCAATCCGATTGGATCGTGCCGCCCGCTTTCAGAATTGCGCGCAAGGCGTGCTCGAGACCTTTTTTATTCTCCGTGCGCCGGCGTATTTCGACATCGGCGAGCAGACAAAACAACGCGCCGCCCCAGTAGGTCCGGCCCCAGGTGGGCGTGAAATCCAGACCGCGGTCGCCACTTTCCCGCAAACCTTGTGGAAGGCCATCGACCAAATCGCCCCACGCTTTTTCCGGCGTCAAATCACCCGCCCGCGCGCGCGCGACCGATTCACCATAGGTCGCCAATCCTTCCTCGATCCAATGATGGCGTTCGGCGACGTCCGGAAAAGCGAGATGCACCATTTCGTGCGGCAGCATCCAGTCGCGCGCGAAGTCGTCGGCCGTGTTGGATTGGCCGGCCGCGATCGTGATGAGCGCGCCGTTCCAGCCAAACGTCTGACCGGAACGCACGCCGCGCCCATCGAAAAATTTCACGCGAACGAGCACGTGCGCGACCGGGAATTGTTCGTAATAAACCGTGACCGCGCGCGCGGCGGTGCTCACCCAATCGAGCACCAGTTTCCGTTGCGTTGGCGTCGGCGCAGAACCAAACGCGACTTCTATTTTGCCTCCGCCGATCCGCAACGTTTCCACCTCCTGGGCGTGAGCGAGTGATGGAAATGACAGCCCGATCGTCGCCAACGCGAGCGCGAAGCCGCGCCTCATTTCTTTCGCCTAACGAATGCTGAGATTTTTGCCGGATCAAAAATTGGCACCGAGCAACTTCGATCCGTGCAAACAAAGGCAGCGGCTTTTTCCAGCTCGGGATATGGCACGTCTGGATTCGGCAGCTCGCCCTGCGTGCGGTCCCACCATTCGACGCGTTTGTCGTTCGCCGGTTGCGCGCGCGCGGCGGCGAAAAGCGCGCGCGCGGCCGGATCATCTTTTTTTCCGACGACGGTGAGATGCAACGGCGGCGCGCTCAGGCTCTCGCTAGCGAGCAAAAAACCGGCGACCCCGAAGCCATGATTTTCGTTCACCGCCGGGAGCGCGAGGAAACGCATGGCGTGCTCCGCCATTTCGCGATAGGCGGCGTTGCCGGTGTAATAATTCAGCAAGCTGGTCACGCGCGCGACGACGACGTTTTCATCCACATGCGGTTTCGGCGCCAGCTTCCCCGCGAGCGGTTGGACGAAAGGAACGTAACCGATCTCGCTTTTGAAATTTTTCTCCGCGAACTGCGCGGCCTCTTCCGCCAGCCCCAGCCATTTCCGATTTGCGCTCACGGCATGCAGTTCCAAAAATGCGCGCGCCATGTAGATCGTGTCGCCGAGATACGGTCCGCCCGCGTCCTGTGCGTCATGCCGAAAGCCGCCATCGGCTAACGAGCGGTTTGCGATAATCCATTCGGCCGCGCGCTCGGCCTCCGCCAGCGCGTTTTCGTCGCCGTTCACGCTGTAAAAAATGGCGAGCGCGTTGATCGCCCAGCCATTTTCGCGCGCATAAATATGTTGATCGATCCGCGGGATCCCGTGCTTCCGGCGCTCGGCGTCGTTGAGTGCAAAATACTCAGCGGAATGTTCGCCTGGTTTTAGATCGGCATCCTGGCTGGTGTAAAACGCGCCGTCAGGGCTGGTGAGAAAATTTCGCAGATATCCATGGATTCTTTTCGCCGATTCGAGATCAGCCTGGTTTTTCCAGAGCGAATATGCCGCGGCGTAAATCCGTAAATTTTCGGCCTGCATCTGCATGATTTTTTCGAAATGCGGATGCTTCCAATCGCCGTCGGTCGAGTATTGATCAACGCCGCCCCAGACCGGATCAATTAGCTGCCGCTGCGTCTCGAGTGTCTCGCGCGCCATGCGTTCCCATTCGCGATCGCCGCGCATTGCTTCGCCCATGCAATATTCGACGATGTCCCAATCGAGGAACTTCTGGACCGTGCCCCAGCCCTTGTTTTTCGCGTCGTAATTATCGCGCAAAATCTTGCGCAGTTTTTCTTTCTGCACGTCTGATAACGCGGCGGCGCTGCTCCCTTCGAGCGACGGCTCCGCCACAATCGACGGGCCCGGAGACGGATCGTCGATGATCGCCTGGAGGAACGACGCCATCGGCTTCGGCGGGATGTAGCCCTGACGTTTGGCGATTTCGCTGCCATCGGTGTTGAACACCACCGTCGCCGGCCAGCCGTAGTTTTCGTAGCGCAGCGAAAGATCGGGACGCGCATCTTGATCGACTCGCACCGCGAGGTAGCGCGCGTTGATCAGCGCGATCACTTTCGGATCTTGATACGTGATCTCGTCCATGACGTGGCACCAGTGACACCAGACCGCGCCGAGATCGAGGAGGACAAAACGATTTTCCTGCTGCGCTTTTTCGAAGATGGAATTCGACCACGGTTGCCAGTCAATTTTCGCTGCCTCCTCCGCATTCGCGTTTGCGCAGACGAAGAGAAGATGAATCAGGAACGCAGGAAAAAAGGAAAGCGCGTGCCGTCCCGAAATTCCGCGAGTCACAAGACGCCGGGGCGGGTGAGCCAGCCGAAACTCATCCAGGCGGCAAACCATGATTGGATTTTTTTCGCCATGACTTCCGGCGAGTCTGTCGAACCCGCGAATGCCAGACCGCAGGCGGCATCGAGCGGCTTGCCTGCACGCAAGGCGCGCAGCAGACACCAGGCTTCGGCATCGAGGCGTTTGTAATACACGGAAAACTTGTGCCGATGGACGGCGAGGTAAATTGGTTTGCGACTCGGACGAACAGTCAGACGGCGGCGCGCGCGCGGACGCGCACTGGAAACGGCGTTGCTCAAGGTGCCGGTTTCGATTTCCGATTGCCGTTTCAGTTTGCCTAACAAGTGATCGATCGGATAATGGAGCTCGAGCAGAATGAGATGAGGTTGCAAGCCCAGCCGCAGCAACTCCGGCGGAATATCGCGGACCTTGTCCGCCGGGAGCGGCGGGTTTTCCGCTTCATCGAAAGCGACGGTGCGCGCCCATTCCACGCGCACCGTGTCGAGCGCGAGCGCGGTCTGCGGCGCGGTCAGTTCGGGACGGTTGCGAAGAAATTCCTCCAGCCGGCTGCCGAGATTCCGCAACGTCCACGATTGCGAACCGCAATGATCGAGATAGGCCACGGCCAGTTTGTCGAACTTGCGCTCGCCGAGCACCGCGCGCAGCCCGCGGAAATCTTCCGCGAAATTTCCGAGCAGGCGCCACCAATATTGCTGGTTGTAAATTTGCAGCCGGTCGAACGAATCGAGCCGGTCGTTAGGCTTGATGAATTGTTCTGCGATTTGCGAGGTTGCGCTCCCGTCGCTCCATCCGCGCTGCATGCCGTCGTCGCGAGTGAGCGGACGCATCACGGCCTTGGCCATCAACGCCTGCAGATCGGTCAGCCGATTAGGCCGCGACGGCTTGATCATTGGGCAGAAAGCGCGCGGCTTTGAGCGCTTCGCGGTGCACGTCCTGGAACGAAGGGATGCGATCGTCCCACTCAAGGAGCGTGGCGGTGCGGCCAGCGCGTCCGATGGCGTGGGCATAGAGTTTCCAGACCGGGTCGAGCACGGGGTGATCGTGCGTATCCAAAATATATTTCTCGAACTTCGAATGCCCGGCGACGTGGATTTGCGCGACCCGATCCGCCGGCACCGCATCGACATAAACTTGCGGATCGAATCCGTGATTTTTTGAGGAGACGTAAATGTTGTTCACGTCGAGGAGAATTCCGCAGTCGGCGCGTTCGACCACTTCGTTGAGAAATTCCCACTCGCTCATCTCCGACATGTGGAACTCGGCATAACTACTGACGTTTTCCACCGCGATCGGCACTTCGACGAAATCGCGCACCTCACGAATGTTTGCCGCCGTCGTCTCGACCGCTTCCCAAGTGTAAGGCATCGGGAGTAAATCGTGCGTGTAGCGGCCATCGACACTGCCCCAGCAAAGATGATCGGAAAGCCAAGGCGTGCCGGTGCGTTTGACCAGCCTCTTCAGTTTGCGCAAGTGCTCGCGATTGGGCCGGCTGGCGTTGCCGAAGTACATCGAAACGCCGTGCTGCACGACGCGGTATTGCTCGAGAATTTGATCGAGCACATGGAGCGGGCGACCCGCATCGACCATGTAATTTTCCGAGATGATCTCGAACCAGTCTACCACTGGCTTCTTTTCCAGAATATGCTGGTAATGCGGGATGCGCAGGCCGATCCCGATGCCGTAATCGGTGAAAGCGTTAAAGCGCGATGAGGCCATATCTAGTTACCAGGGGAGTTTTTCGGCCACGGATTAACACGGATGAAACACGGATTAAGAGTCCTGGGTTTCAGTTATCCGTGTTAATCCGTGGCTAAACTGCTTTCATCCGCGTAGCCGAGCCTCAGCCTGGTAAAAATAGCTGAAACCCGGCACGCGTAGATCAACTACTTCTTTTCTTTTTCGTCGTGCTCGACGTGCTTGCCGTCTTTCATTGCGCAGCCGCCCTTGCCTTTGCAGGAGTTCTTGCCCGCGCAACTGTTCTCGCCGGTCTTGCAACCGCCCTTGCCCTTACAAGAGTTCTTACCCTTGCAATCATGGGTCTCGCCCTTCTTCTCGTCCGCCATCGTGCCCGGGCTGGTGCTGATGTTGGATTTGCCGGACTGGCCGGTGGTGGCTGCGCTCAAGGTGGAGACAGCGCCGCCAGACATGATGCCGGCCAAGGCTGCGCCCGCGAGGAGTGCTTTGGTGTTGTAACGTTTCATCTATTTTTTTCTTTCTGTTGTTGGGTCGAATCCGCCTCCAGGATTCTGGAAGCGAACCGCCCGTTCACTTACTAAGACGCTTCGGGTCAGGCTTTATTCCCGGTCGTAATTTTGGGCGGCGTCCTTTGGGTATCTGGAAACTAAAGATGTCCGGGCGGCTGTAATGACCGGCGACGTCGAGAGGCATCTTTTCACGATCGATGGCCTTCAGATCGAGGTGGGCCATGATGATTGCTTCGCGGTTGAAGATCGGTTCGACGACATATTTCCTATCGGGCCAACAATACGAAAAGATGTTGCCGATGAGGGGGTATTCCCGAAGAGGAACTTCATCGTCGAACGCTACTGCACCGCGTTTCGCTTTCGCTCAGTAAGCAGCTTCGCTAATTGAGGGAGATCGTTAGTCGGCAATTGGCAGACGAAGTTTTCGCAGACGTAGGCAGTCGGTTTGTTGTCGATTTTGGTAACGCTTTTCATGAACTCGACGCGCTCAGCGAAGAACTGTTGGCCTACGCTGCCGTCAGCCAGGATGAGAAGCTCGTGCGGCACGAAATGCCGATGCACCTCGCGCAGCATGGCCTGGGTTGCGGTGTCATCAGTTTTACCCGCGATGACGACTTGTTTCGGTTTTGATTTCGACCACGACAGCGCCAGGAGCATCTGCGGCATTGATGATGGCGCGCCCTCGAGTTGTTTCGCGAAGGCGGCAAAGGTTTGCTCGGCGCGGCGCCGCGCATCGCTTTGATCCAGCATGTAGCCAATGCGCAAAAGGTTTAGCGCGCTGATGGAATTCGGTGATGGCTCGGCCATGTCGTCGGCTTCTTTCATTCGCAAAAGCACATCGGCATTTCCGCCGCTTGTCATGAAATAGCCGCCGTCTTTCGTATCGCGGAACAATTCGTCCTGGCGCAGCTGCAATTTCATCGCCATGTCGATCTTGCTCACATCGAAAGAAGCTTCGTAAAGATCAAGTAGACCTTGAATGAGAAAGGCGTAATCGCTCGCGAAACCATTCACCTCGCTGGCGTCCTGGCGATAACTGCGCCGCAAAGTGCTCGTGTCCGCGCGGTAGAGCTTTTGTTGAATGAAATTCGCGGCCCTGGTCGCCGCTTCCAAATACGCCGGCTCATCGAGCACTTCGGATGCGCGCGCAAAAGCCGAAATAATCAGCCCGTTCCATGCTGTCACGATCTTGTCATCACGCGTAGGGCGCGGACGTTTTGCGCGCGCGTCGAAAAGCAGTTTCCGGCTCTCCGCCAGCAGTTGTTCGGCTTTCTCCTTCGTTAGGCCAAACTTCTTCGCGGTGTCAGCGACATCGTGGCGTTGGATGAGAACGTTTTTATTTTTGAATTCACCCTGCGGATCTTCCGGCGCATTGCCTTTCGACTCGACCCCGAAGTGGTAATCAAAAACCTTTGCGCGTTCCGGCCCGAGCAAGCGGTCGATTTCATCCTCCGACCAAACGTAAAACGCGCCCTCGGCATGTTCCGGCTTCCCCGCCGCCAGCAAACTGTCGGCATCTTCGGCGGAATAAAATCCGCCCTCCTTATCGGTCATGTCACGACGGACGTAATCGAGAATGTCGCGAGCGGTTTTTTCGAAGAGCGGGTCGCGCGTGATTTGAAACGCGGTCAAATAAGCGATGGCCAGCTGTGCCTGGTCATAGAGCATTTTTTCGAAATGCGGCACATGCCAGAATTGGTCGGTCGAGTAGCGATGAAAACCGCCGCCGAGGTGATCGTGGATGCCGCCTTCCGCCATTTTGCGCAAAGTGAAGATCGACATCTCCAGCGCCCGCTTGCCCTCTTTCGAATCCGGATCGCTCCCGTAGAAATCGAAGAGAAAGTTCAACGTAACCGGTCGCGGAAATTTCGGCGCACCGCCGAAGCCGCCGAATTTCGCGTCGAACGTTGACGCAAATTGCTCGTAAGCTTTGTCGCGAACTCCTTCGCCTACTTTCTCTGCACCACCCGACGCTTCGGTCGCGTTCTGCAGTTCGCGCGCGATTTTATCCGAGCTGGCCACGATGTGTTCGCGGTCCGATTTCCAAGCCTCGGCGATCTTGTTTAGCACTTTCGTCAGGCCAGGCTG
>JBBRYT010000001.1:0-461407 GCA_038237435.1 Chthoniobacterales bacterium | reverse complement strand
GTCGCCGTGCGCCTCGCCCGCGAGGCTATCGAGGTAATTGAGCGCATCTCTGACCAGTAGTTCCCGTACTTTGGTCGCGCCGGGGAGTGCCTTGATCGCGTCGTGGTAATCGAAGAGAACGGAGTGCGCCAGCTTGCGCACTTCGTTGAAGCGCCGCTCGGCTCGCGCTTGTTCAGTACGGGCTCGGTGGGCCTGCGAGGCCGTAGACACGATTCCGCCTACGAGCGTGAGAAAGAGCAGCGCCGCGGCGGAAACGGCGAGTTTGTTGCGCTGCCAAAATTTTCCGGCGCGATACGACAACGTGTCCGCGCGCGCGATAACCGGACGGCCCGCAAGATGACGGCGGATGTCCTCCGAGAATTGTTCGACGGAGCGGTAACGACGCGCGGTATCTCGACGCATCGCCATTAGCACGATGTTATCAAGATCGCCGCGCAGCCACCGTGCATCTTCTGCGCGGTTCACTCTCGCGCTCGGTTTCTCAAGTTGTGTGGTAATAATCGCCTTCGCGATTTCCTGCGGGGTACGATTCTGCAGGCGGTAAGGTGGGTTGCCGCTCAGCAATTCGAAGAGCACTGCACCGAGGCTGTAGACATCGCTGAGAGTGGTAGCGTGCGCGCCGTCGATTTGCTCGGGGCTGGCGTACTCCGGTGTCATCGCCGGCATCGCGGTCATGGTTGCAAGCACCTCCGCTTCGTCGCCGGCCTGGATGATTTTCGCGATGCCGAAATCGAGCAGTTTTGGGACGCCCTCCGGAGTGACGAGGACGTTCGAAGGCTTCAGATCGCGATGAACCACGAGATTTTGATGCGCGTAAGAGACCGCGCCGCAGACCTGCCGGAATAACTCGAGACGCGCGGTGACCGAGAGACGTTGCTTTTCCGCGTAATGATCGATCCGCTCGCCTTTGATATACTCCATCACGAAGTATGGGAGCCCGTCGTCGGTCGTTCCGCCGTCGAGAAGGCGCGCGATATTCGCGTGTTCGAGCGAAGCAAGAATTTGCCGCTCATGCTGGAAGCGCCGCAGGACCTGGTCGGTGTCCATTCCGCGTTTGATCAGCTTGATCGCGACCTGCATTTTGAATTGCTGGTCCGCGCGCTCCGCGAGATAGACTGTCCCCATCCCGCCGGAGCCGATGCTTTCGAGAATTCTGTATTGGCCGATGGTCCGTCCGACATCGGCCGAGCCTTCCGAGCTACCGAAAAGTTCCGCGGCCAAGTGCGCCGGCGGATCCGCGATGAAACCATCCGCCTGGCGATCAGACTCGAGGAGAGCGTCAATTTCCCGCCGCAACTCGTCGACCTTGCCGCAGGCCTGATCGAGGAAAGCCTTTCGCTCCTCCGCACGCAGCTCGCGCGCGGCGTGGAAGATTTCTTTCAGCGTCTCGGCGTTCGGTTTCACAACGATTGCGGCAACCGAAGTTTGGCCCGCGGATCACGCGAATGGCCGCCAATTACTGAAGCCCTAACCATGCCGCTCCTGCCGTTTTTCATTCGCGTCCATTCGCGTGATTCGCGGGCAGGAAACTCAACGGGTCGTCAGTTCCTTGTGCAGCCAGGCCTTGGCAAATTCCCAGTCGCGGCGCACGGTGATGGCCGAGACGTCCAGCACCGCCGCGATTTCGTCGTAGTTCATCCCGCCGAAATACTTTAGCTCGACCACCTGGCTGGCGCGGCCATCGCGCTCGGCTAGTTTTTCCAGCGCTTCACTCAAATCGATCACTTGCTCGGCCTGCGCTTCGACGAGCAGGGCCGTTTCCGTTAACTCTACATTTACCGCACCCGAGCCGCGTTTCGCCCGTTGCCGAGCGCGCGCGTGATCGACCAGGATGTGCCGCATCATGCGCGCGGCCCCGGCGAAAAAATGCGTGCGATCCTGCCAGTGCGGAGTGGTCTTGTGCGCGAGACGCAGATACGCCTCGTTCACCAGCGCGGTGGCTTGCAGGGTGTGGTCCGATCGTTCACTCCGCATGTAACGATGGGCGAGCCGGCGCAGCTCCTCATAAACCAGCGGCGCCACTTCATTCAGTTGGGCGCCCTGCCAATAGCCAGTTTTGGTCAGCAGGTCAGTGACTTCCTGGGGAGAAGGCGAGGAGGCCCGCATCGAGAGGATTGAACCACACGGCGATCACGGGAGACGACAACAATAATTGCCCGTGTTTTTGTTGAAACTTTGATGATCGCTTTGCGGCGGGTTTGTCGCTTTCATCGTATGAGGAGTTCTTATCAAGTTCGTCGCCGCACTATTGATTTTTGTCGGAACGCTGTTCGGCGCTGCTGCGATTTTTTATACGCCAGCCGGGAAGCCAGCGGCCATCGCGCTATTCGAGGACGACGACAGGGATGCGCTTCGGCCGGATCAACCGGACGAAGCAATGCGGTTCCGAAACCTCCAATTGCGGGACGAGAACGGAAAGATTCCAGCGGACGGACTCTTGAAGGGGAAGGCGCAGATGGAAGTGATGAAGCAAGCGCTGGTGCGCCGGGCGGCTGAGGGGAAGGGGTTGGCGGTGGCGAAGATCATGCCGAACGATTGGGTCCCGATCGGTCCCGACAATGTCGGTGGCCGCATCCGCTCGATCGTCATTCATCCGATCGACTCCGCCCGCATGTGGGTGGGAAGTGTGGGCGGCGGCATCTGGTATTCGAGCAATGCGGGAGCCGTTTGGGCGCCGGTGACCGACTTTTTCGCGAACCTCGCCGTTGCAACCATGGTCATCAGCCCGGCGAATCCGAACGTCATGTACGCGGGTACTGGCGAGGGCTTTAACAGCAGTTCCGACGGACTCCGTGGCATGGGCATATTCCAGTCCACAGACAGCGGTGTGACGTGGAACCTCCTGGCCAGCACGAACCCCGCGATTGTTCCGCCCCCGCCCGGGTGCGGTCTGGGATCGACGCCCTGTCCGGACTTTTGGTTCTACGTCAATCGGCTGACAATCTCGCCGGATGGCGGCACGATCCTGGCAGCCACCTACGGAGGCGTTGCTCGATCGACGGATGGAGGCGCCACCTGGGTGCAGAAAGGTATCTCGAGCACGATGGACCTGGATTTCCGCCCCGGCGACAGCGCGCAAGCGGTCGCGGGACAATTGGGGCAGGCGTTCTATACCACGAACGGTGGCCAAGACTGGGCTAAGGCAACCTTTGATCCAGAGATTAGCTACGGCGGAACCAACAGCACGAATGGACGAGTCGAGCTGGCTTACGCGAGCATTACAAATCAGCAGGTCGTGTTTGCCGCGGTGAACAATAACGACGGGGACCTTTACCGGAGCGTTAACGGCGGCCAAACCTATACCCGCGTCAACACTGGCACGAATTTCTTTAGGGATGCGACGCCGGGTGCGGGGAATCAAGGCTGGTACGATAATGCCCTCTGGGTCGATCCGTTCGATGCGAATACTGTCATCGTCGGCGGGATCGATTTGTGGCGCAGCACTAACGCCGGAGCAACCTTCGCAAAAATAAGCCGGTGGCAATGTGCATCCGGACAACATGGCCCTTGTCAGGGCCAATCGCTCCATGCCGATCACCACATCATTGTCCAAGCCCCCGGGTTCAACAACACGACCAACCGGCGCGTTTATTTCGGCAACGACGGCGGCATTTTCCGCACCGACGACGTCCTCGGGGTCGGTCAAACCAATGGCTGGGTGAGCCTCAACAATTACCTCGGCATCACGCAATTTTTCAGTGGCACGATCACGCCCGATCTCGTCCTTATCGGTGGGACGCAGGACAATGGGAGTCTCCGCAACCCTCCCGACGCCAGCTATACGCCGTTCTACAATTCTCAGGCGTGGGACACACCGGTCGGCGCCGAGGGCGACGGAGGGTTTGTGGCGGCCGATCCTACCGATCCGGCCTACGTCTATGTCGAGTACCCGCGCCTGCTGATCGCCCGCAGCAGCAATGGGGGCGTATCTTTCAGCCGCATTAATGCCGGGATCACGGACGCCTCGTCGGCCAACTTCGTCGCGCCCTTCATTCTCGACCCAAACAACGCCGACCGGATGTGGGCGGGCGCGCTCAGCTTGTGGCGGAGCAATAATGTGAAGTCCGCTCCCGCCCCCACGTGGACCGAGATCAAGCCACCGGCTGATCCCTTGCCGCCCGCACCAGGCGCCGACCCGAATCCCACCCCACGCATCAGTGCGATCGCGGTGGCTCAGGCTAATTCCGATCTCGTGGTGGTCGGTCACAACGATGGCCAGATATTTATCACGACAAATGGCACCGCGGCGTCGCGAACCTGGAGTCGGATCAGCGCGGCGCCATTGCCCTCGCGATTTGTCACGCGCCTGGTCATCGATACGACGAGGTCGCCCAACTGGATCTACGCGACCTTCGGCGGGTTCTCGCCGGATAATGTCTATGTGACCAAGGATCTGGGCGCGACCTGGAGCGACCTCACCGGCAGCGGAGCGACGGCCTTGCCCGACGTTCCCGTCCACACGCTGGCTTACAGTCCCGCGAATCCGGATCAAATTTATGTTGGCACAGAGATCGGTCTCTTCGCTTCCGAAGACGCGGGCGCGACCTGGCAGTTGCCGCAAGGCGGCCCCGCGAACGTCTCGGTCGAGGAAGTTTTTTGGGCCGCAGGCTACTTCACCGTCGCCACGCACGGCCGCGGGTTCTACGTCACCAATGGCCGGAGCTTTTTTCAGTCCGGCGGCGGCCCCGGAGGCTCCGGTAGCTGTGGTTACCAGCCGACGTGCCCTAACAACACCTGCACGCCCGGCTGGTGGGACTGCCCGTGTACCTGGGGCGGCCCCAACGCTCCAGTGCCTGGTCCAAATGACGATGCGGTCGTGAGTTGTCCGGTCCTGGTGCGGGGCAATTCGGTCAGCCCGCAAAACCTGCGCGTCAATGGACGTCTCGACTTCGTCTCGACGGCTTCATTGTTCACGAACGGAAATGTTTTCAACTACGGGGTAATCAACGGCGGAGTCCAGTTGCGGATGAATAACCTGGTCAACGCGGGTACGATCTCCACCGGAAAATTGCGGGCCCTCGGCGATCTCATCAACGGCGGGACCGTTATCTCCTCGGCCAGTTGGGGTTTCTATTCCGGCGACGAATACCCCGTCCAGGCGAAAAACATTTCGATCGGCGAAGGAGGCTATTTCGTCGCGGAGGGGGTGCTGTGTACGGGCAACCTGGTCATCGGAACGAACGGGTCTCTCCACGTGCTTAGTTCCAGCACCCAGTCCCCAGCGAAAGAGGCACTCTTCCTTTACGGGAACGCGACGAATCTGGGCTTCCTCGATGTGCGGGGGGAACTTGCCCTCTCTTATGGCTCCGGAAGTCCGGGGCTGCACACGCTCTCAGGATCGGGCGAGTGGAAGCTCGGAGCTTTCACAGTGGGGGATCGCTTCGATCCCCGATTTGGCGGCGACGCGGTCGCCTCGCTCGGGAGCGATGTGACCATCGACGTGACCGGTTTACCGGCGTTTGCGAATAATTCCATGGTCATCAGCACGCAGGCCACGATCAAACTGAACGGCCACGCGCTCTACCTGAACACCTCCAGCCTCTGGAATTATGGCCAGATCGATGTCGGGGCCGGCGCGCTCAATCTGAACAGCCCTTCCATCAAGCTCGGCGAAACGAGCGGCTCCTATCGATCACCAGGTCTCGGTCCCCCGGGCTTTGTCGGTAACGGCGCCGTCAACCTGAGCCGTGATGGAAACATCTTTCTCGAGGCGTTTCTCGATACCTGCCAGCCGTCATTCCATCTTCTTTCCGGCACCGTCGATGGCCGGATGGGCATGACGGTGGGCGGCGCTTTCACCGTCGCTCAAGGCGCAACGTTCAACATCAACACCGGCACCTTGCGCCTCACAGGCGACGCGACGATCGACGGCACCTTGAGCAAAACGCCGGGAACTCCTCTCGGCTCCACCTTATCGTTTAGCGGCGCGACTTTCACCAACAACGGATCTGTCTCGGGCGACAAGTTCGATTTCAATTACCGCTACGACGCCGTCCCAAGGAACCAGACAATCGCGGGCACTGGCGCCTGGCCGGGGGCGCGCCTGGTTCGGGTGGGTTTCCCGAACGCGGCGACCAACCTCGCGCTCGCGAACGACATGACCCTGAACTGGACCGAGCTCAGCATTTACGGAGGCAGCACCATTCAGACGGGGGCGTTCACTCTCACCATGCCATGCAGCACGACGTTTGATCCGAGTTCGCCCCAATATATTAACGGCGAGATCATCGGCACCGTGCGGCGCACGGGGATCGGGTCTTGTGGCGGCGCGATTCAGTTCGGCAATCTCTTCACCAGCTTGCAGTTCAATTCCGGCACGCCACCTAACGAGGTGATCATTTCCGCCAGCCTGACTCCGCCCGCCGGTCTGACCGGAGCCGTGCTCCGTAATTATTCCATCACGCCGATCGGCGGAAGCGGCTACTCGGCGACGCTGCGGCTGCACTATCTTGATATGGAACTGAACGGTAACACCGAGTCGTCTCTGCAACTTTACCGAAACGACGGCACAAGCTGGAATGCGCAGGGAGCGACCGCTCGAGATGCAACTGACAACTGGGTCGAGTATGTGGGGGTGACGCAATTCTCACCCTGGGCCTTGGCCTCTCCGCCAACCCCAACCCCAACCCCAACCCCAACCCCGACGCCCACGCCAACACCCTCACCAACGCCTGCCTGCGACAATCTCAACAGCATCGTGGTCAACACGAATGACAGCGGTCCTGGCTCGCTCAGACAGGCCATACTCGACTCAAACGCCTGTGGGCAACCGACTACGATTGGTTTCAACATCACTGGCCCGGCGACGATCAGTCCGGCTGCTCCATTGCCCTCCATTACTAACTCGGTCACGGTCAACGGGATCAACAGGAACGGCGGTGATCGCGTCGTGCTCGATGGCGGTAACATTAACGCGAACCGTTATGGACTGAAGATTCTCGCCAGCAATTGCACCGTGCGAGGGCTGGTTATTATTCGCTTCTACTTCGGAGGAATAGACTTGGAAAGCCACAATAACGTGATCGAAAACTGTTACATCGGCACGGATATCACCGGAACCTTAACCATGGGCAATGGCGGTGAAGGCATAGCCCTCTGCGGAAATAACAACCGCATCGGCGGAACAACGCCCGGCGCAGGCAATATTCTCTCGGCCAATGGTTACGTCGGCCTTGGCGTTTATTGCGGCACAGGCAATGTGGTTCAAAATAATTACATCGGCACCAACCCCGCGGGCGCAAACCTGGGCAACGCTTATGCCGCGATGGAGATTGACGCCTCCAATACGACGGTTGGCGGAACGACCGCCGGCGCGGGCAACACCATCGCTTTCAATGCAGAAGGGGGGATTGTTTTCTACGACGGCACCGGCAACGCCATTCGTGGAAATTCGATCTACTCGAATGGCGGACTTGGAATCGATCTCGGCGGTAATGGCGTGACGCCTAACGACATCGGCGACGCGGACTCCGGCCCGAATAATTTGCAAAACTATCCCGTCCTCACCGCATCGCCCGGTGCCGACGAAGTCACCGCTACGCTCAACTCTACCGCCAGCACCACTTTCACGGTCGAGTTCTTCAGCAACGCCGCCTGCGATTCATCCGGCTATGGCGAAGGCACCCGCTTCCTCGGCACGACCAGCGTTGCGACTAGTCCTGCGGGTGCAGCGTCTCTGACCTTTAAGTTACCATCGGTGGTCGGCACCGGCAGCTCCATCACGTCCACCGCGACCGACGCTTCTGGCAACACCTCGGAATTCTCCGCCTGCGTGCAAGTGACCCCGCTCCGCATTCAATCAGTGCAGCGACTCCCGGGCGGCCAAATGCTCCTCCGCGGCATTGGTGTGCCTAATCAGACGCAAACAGTCGAGATTTTCTCCAACCTGAGCGGCACAGCGATGCCAGCCACCTACAGCATTTTCGCCAATGCGCAGGGCGAATGGGAATATCAAGACCTCGGACAATCCGGCCTAACGATGCGGTTTTATCGGCTGCGTTACCCGTAGGACGGCTGACCTTGCCCGACCTCGACGGGCGTCTCGAACTTCAAAGAGCAGGCGTTCGCCAACCAGAGACGGGCTCGTCGTTACGAGCGCCCATGCCCGGGTCAACATCGAGACCGTGACGATCAGCTCAGCCTCGCCCATCGACACCGCGAGCAGGGAACCGCGGCGCATCTCGAAAAGATAAGACGGTCGCGAAGGCCGGAGAATCGATTCCGGGGCAAACAGCGCGCCGTCCGTACGCAGAGAGGGCGGGACCACGCGATCCCGCCCTCCGGAGCAATTGAAATGTCTGCTTAGCGGCCCGGCTGGCGTTCGCGTTCGCGATCACCGCGGCGAGGCTGCTGCTCGGCAGGTGCGGATGCGTTCTCTGGATTACCGGCGCCGTCCGTTTCGGCCCGCTCTTTTAGCGCGGCTCTGCGGCTTAATTTCACCCGGCCTTTGTCGTCGATGCCGATGCATTTCACCCAGATCATTTCGCCGATCTTGGCGACATCTTCAGTGCGATTGACCCGGAAATCTGCCAGCTCGGAAATGTGGACGAGGCCGTCCTTACCCGGGAACACTTCGACGAAGGCGCCGAATTCTTTGATCGAGACGACCTTGCCGTGATAGGTCTGGCCGACTTCGATTTCGCGCGACATGCCGCCGATGATTTCCTTCGCGCGCGCCATCGATTCCGGATTGTTCGCGTAAATGTGTACGGAGCCGTCGTCTTCGATGTTAATCTCCGCGCCTGTCTCAGCGACGATGCCTTTGATCGTTTTGCCGCCGGGTCCGATGAGTGCGCCGATTTTCTCGGGATTAATTTTTAGCGTCTCGATGCGCGGCGCGTATTTGCTCAGATCGGCGCGCGGTTTGTCGATCGCTTGCGCCATGATGCCGAGAATCTTGGTACGCGCTTCTTTTGTGCGCATGGTCGCTTCGGCCATGATCTTGTGGCTCACGCCGGGAAGTTTGAGGTCGAGTTGGAAACCGGTGATGCCCTGTTCGGTGCCACACACTTTGTAATCCATGTCTCCGAAATGATCTTCGGAACCGATGATGTCGGTGAGCAGCTCGTAACGTTTCAGCTGTCCGGCGTCGTCGTTTTCAGTAACGAGGCCGACGCTGATTCCAGCGACCGGTGTCTTAATCGGAACGCCGGCATCCATCAGCGCGAGCATTCCGCCACAGACGCTCGCCATCGAGCTCGAGCCATTTGATTCCATGATCTCGCTCGTAATGCGAACCGCGTAGCGGAAGCTATCGGTACCTGGAACGACGGGTTCGAGGGAACGTTCGGCCAAGGCGCCGTGACCAATCTCGCGACGGCTCGCGCCGCCGGTGCGCCCAGTTTCGCCGACGCTGAACGGTGGGAAATTATAATGGAGCAGGAAGCTCTTCGACGTTTCGCCGCCCCCGTAGGCATCGATGTTCTGTGCTTCTTCGATCGGCGCCAGAGTGACAAGCGCGAGCGCCTGTGTTTCCCCGCGTTGGAAAATCGCGGAACCATGTGCGCGTGGCAGAACGCCGACTTCGCAAGTTATCGGACGCAGATCTTGATAGCCGCGGCCATCCATGCGCTTCTGCTTGTCGAGCACGCTGATGCGAAAGGCCTTCTTCTGTACGTAATCGAACGCCTGCGAAATCGCGAACTTGTCGGCCTCGGGAAACTTCTCGAGCACCTTCGTTTTCACTTCTTCGTTCAACGCGTTGACGGCTTTGCTGCGATCAACTTTCTTCTCGTTATAGAGCGCGCCTTCGATCCGATCGCCGGCCACTTGATAAGCGACTTCAAGGATCTCCTGGTTCACCGTCATTAACGGCATTTCGCGTTTCGGCTTTCCGACTTGGGCCGCGAGTTCCTTTTGAATGCGGATCATTTCCTTCGCGTGTCCGTGCGCAAATTCGAGCGATTTAATGAAATCAGTTTCCGGCAATTCGAGCGCGGAACCTTCGATCATGATGACGTCGTTTTCGGTGCCGACGTAAACGAGGTCGAGATCGCTCTCGGCCCGCTGCTCGTGAGTTGGATTGGCAATGAACTCGCCATTCACTCGACCAACGCGAACCGCGCCGACTGGGCCGGCAAACGGAATGTCTGAAACGGTGAGCGCAGCGGACGCGCCGTTAATCGCGAGAATGTCGGGATCATTCTGCCCATCCGCGCTGAGCAGCATGGAAATGATTTGGGTGTCGTAAAGATATCCCGCCGGAAACAACGGACGCAGCGGGCGATCCGTCATGCGTGAGGTAAGCGTTTCCTTTTCCGACGGACGACCTTCGCGTTTGAAATAACCGCCGGGAAATTTCCCGACCGCCGCCGCCTTCTCGCGGTAATCGACCGTGAGCGGAAACCAATCCTGCCCTTCCTTGATTTTCGTGGCGGAGACAGCGCTGGTCAGCACCATCGTGTCGCCACATGAAACGATGACGGAACCGTCCGCCAATTTTGCGATTTTGCCGGTCTCAATGGAGATCTGCGAGGACCCGATCTGGGCCGTGACCTTGTTTGACATAACTATTTTGGGATAGGCGAATCCCAGGCCGGTCACCCTTGATTGTAGGTTTCAACTCCGAGTGTTCTTCGAAACTGAAACCTCTAATCAGAGGTGGAACAGCGGCCCGGAAGGCCGGGTTGTACTTTCTGGTTAACGACTCGTTAGGCCAAAAGCGCGGACGAAAGACGAGCCGCGAACAAGATTCAGCTGCGTTTTACTTACGCAGGTTGAGCTTCTCGAGCAGGTTTTTATACCTGTCGGAGCTCGACTTGCTCAAGTAATCGAGCAAGCTCCGGCGCATCGCCACCATCTTGAGGAGGCCGCGGCGCGACGAATGATCTTTCGCGTGACTCTTGAGGTGGTCGGTCAATTGCGCGATCCGGCGTGTCAGGAGCGCGACTTGTACATCGGCGCTGCCTGTGTCCTTTTCGTGCAGTTGAAACTGCCTCACGTCCATCGTGTCACTACTTTCTGCCATAACGAAGGGCGTATTCTAGATGAAGAATCGGCCTTCGCAAGTGCCGCTCCCGCCTAGGCTGAATGGCTCTCCCGCCGACCATCATACCAGAGCGCGAGCCTCTCGCGTTTCCGCAGCGCCCATTGCCCGCCGAAGATAATCAAGAGCGACTGCGCGAGGACGAAATGCGGCTTGTGCATGCGAATCTTGCGCGCCGAGGTCACCACTGGGTCGGGCAGGATTTCAAATGGGCCCAGTCTCTTGAGTGCCATACTGAAGTAAACTTCCTCGCCGGCAAAAAATTGTTCGTCGAAACCGCCGACGGCTTCGAACGATTCACGCCGAGTGAAAATGAAAGCGCCCGCGCCGAGTTTGGCCGCGAAGTACAGGGTGCAGAAACTCTTAATGAAAATGCGCGCCCAGGCAGGCATTTCGCGATCCACTGCGATCCGCGCACTACCGCCGACGTAACCACTCGTTAGGCACTCGAGCGCCGCCGTCACATGCACGGGGGCGATCTGTGTATCGGCATCGATGAAAAACAATATGTCCCCGCGGGCCACGCGCGCCCCGGCGTTTCGGACCGCTGCGATTTGCCGAAGATTAACCGGCACGACTCGCGCATTGAACTGGCGCGCTATCTCCGCGGTGGCATCAGTCGAGGCATCATCGACCACGATGATTTCGTAGTTATGCTTGGACGCGCTGGCCGCAGTGCGAATTGCCTGCAATGTCGCGGGCAACTCGAGCTCCTCGTTATGAGCCGGAACGACGAAAGAAAGCATTCGTTAGGCGCCGGCCTGCTTGTCGAGCGCAAGCAAATCTTCTCGCGGCGGACTGAAGGTGTCGATGACGAGCGTTTCCTCGTCGGCTTCCGCGCCGTGCGGTTCATTGCTCGCGAGATAAAACGATTCGCCCGCTTTTATTTCATGGGGAACTCCGGAGACGATCAGGCGCAACATGCCGCTAACGACGTGCGCGATTTGTTCCTGTGCATGTTTGTGTTCCGGCATGCGGCAACCTGGGTCGAGCTTCGCCAGCATTTGATACATGTTCGGTCCGGCCGCGATCGTGCGGCGCTTAATTCCCGGGCAAATATCGACCCATGGCTTCTCGTTCATGGTTAAACCTTCCGCGCACACATACCTGCGAGCAAATGACGATCTACTGGCTTGATCGCGCTCTCGGCTATGTTATCTCGGCCGGTGGATCGCACCATGGACATAACTACTCATTTCCTATCCTTACTCTTTTTCTCGATACCTCTTCTAAGTATGGCAGCAGACCAGAGCGAAACGGGTAAGCCTAGCGAGCGCCCCCAGTTCATGTTTGTAATTCACGGCGGCGCAGGTGCAATCAGTCGAGAGGAAATGCCGCCGGACTTGGAGAAGGAATATCGGGCCAAGCTGACTGAAGCACTCGAGACCGGTTACCGAATCTTGAATGCGAATGGCAGCGGACTCGATGCCGTCGAAGGTGCGATCCACCTGATGGAAGATTCGCCGCTCTTCAATGCCGGTAAAGGCGCAGTCTTCACCAGCGCGGGGACGATCGAACTTGATTCGTCGATCATGGATGGCCGCACGCTCGCGGCGGGAGCTGTCGCCGGGGTGAAGCGCATTAAGAACCCGATCAGCCTCGCGCGCATGATAATGGAAAAATCGAAACACGTGCTGCTAGTCGGCGACGGTGCAGAGGCCTTCGCGAAAGAGCAGGGCGTCGAGATGATGCCGGAGGAGTATTTCCGAACTGAGCGCCGCTGGCAGGAGTTGCAACGCGATAAAGAAAAAGCGGAGAAAAAGCCGCCCGGAGAAGATGGCAAGCGGGGAACAGTTGGCGCGGTGGCCTTGGATATGGCCGGCAACCTCGCGGCCGGAACTTCAACCGGCGGAATGACGAACAAACGCGTCGGACGCATCGGAGATTCGCCAATTATCGGTGCCGGAACTTATGCCGATAATCAAACCTGCGCCGTCTCCGGGACTGGTGATGGCGAATACTTTATTCGCGCGAGCGTTGCGCACGAGATTTCCGCGTTGATCGGCTATAAAGGCTTGTCGGTCGCAGAGGCTGCCGAGAGCGCCCTCGCCAAAGCGAACAAGCTGGGCGGCAAAGGCGGGGTCATTGTGCTCGGACGCGACGGAAGTTTCGCGGCGCCCTTCAATACCTCCGGCATGTATCGCGGGCATATAGGGCCCGACGGAAAAGCCGTCGTCGAAATTTACCACGAGTAGCTCGCTCGCGGACTTCATCCTGACCTTGCCCGCCAAATCGATGCAAGAACGATTCGGAATTCATTTGGTTTTTTTCGGCGCACTGGGTGCAGCGCTCGGCTTCTGTTTTTTGAACGAGCCGCTCCTGGGCGACGACGTGACTTATTGGAGCACCGCGCTCGCTGTGCACGAGAAAGGTTTCGGCGCCTGGAACCCGCTGAGCTTTTACGATCTGCGCTGGCCGGTCTGGGCCGTGTGCTGGTTGCTGCAAACACTCGGACTCGCCGGCCTTTTATCCTTCTGGGGCGAGCCGATAATTTATTTAGCGGCGGGCGGGGTGCTGACTTCTTTATTAAGCCGACGCCTAACAAGCGGTTTCGCTTTCGCGTTCTGCGCCGCGCTCGCGTTTATTTTCCATCCGTTTCTCGATCCGGTTTGTTTCGCGCCCATGCCGGATTTATCGGAAGCAGTCTGGGGCGCCGCGGCCATGCTGGCCTGGTGGGAAACTATGCATGCGCCCGATGTTCGACGTGCGTGGTTATGGGCGAGCGCCACTGGCCTCTTCGTCTTCGTTCTCGAATCGAATCGCGTGACCGGTCTTTTTCTTGTGCCGGTATTGGTGATCTGCACTGCGCTTTATTTCCGCGCGCGTTTTCACTGGTTGCTCGTCGGCGGTCTGGTCGCGCTTCTTTTCTATTTGGCGGAATGTTTTTTCTACCACCGTCTCTTCGGCGATTGGCTGCACGATCTAACGGCCAACACTCTTAATCGCGCGGCCAAAGGTACGGAATTCGAGAATCCATGGCTGCTGCCGTTTCGCTTCCTCGATAGTTTTTGGCACGATCCGCTCGCGCGCCTCTACTCCTTATGCGCGCTCGCGGGAATGTGGCTGGCCTGGCGTCGGCGCGAGATCTTTCCGCGTGTTCTCACGCTCTGGTCTGTCCTGCTCTTGCTCGAATATTCCTGCGCGCCGCAAAGTTTCCATCCCCTTCGTCCACTCGTGCGCGATGCGCCGCGCTTCCTCGCGAGCGTCGCTATTCCAATGTCGTTGCTAGCAGTCTTCGCCTTGCGCGAATTGAAACAACGGCTGCAAATGCGGCCATTTTTCGCCCGCACTTTTCCGCGTCGGTTCACGCCAATTTTTTTCGGTTCAAGCTTGCTGGTATTTTTTTGCCTAACGACAGAACGGAATTTTTTCCACTCGGGATTCGTTCCGGAAATGCGACGTTATCTCGCATCGGTGCCAGATGGGGCGACCGTTTTCACCCACGCTTCCATGCGCGATTTGGCGCGTCTGGTTTCGCCGCGCGATGCCGCGCGTTTTCGCTTCCTCACGCACGGCGAAATCCTCGAACGCGATCCCGCGCTGGAGGCCGAAGCGGCCAGTGCCGATGAACTTTGGTATGCGCACAAACTGACGTGGCTTCGTGTCACGCAACGGCTCAACCATAATCCCGAGGCGTCGCGACCGCAGCTCGCATCCTATTTTCTCCAACCCGAAACGAATTGGGAACTGAAGCAAGCGCTGGTGAAAAACGATTCGCCGGAACTCGTCTTTTATCGCAAACGTCGCGAGGGATCTGCTGCCTCGACGGTCACGGTTGACGTGATGCCGACGCTCCCAGCCACTTGGGAACGCGAACACGCGCGTCCGCGCCTGAAAACAATTTGGCAAATTCCTGAGCAATGCCGCGGACGACTCGTTAGGCTGGAGGTGGAAGCCGCGTCCGATCAAGTGGACGCGTTCGATCTTCGGCTCCGTTTTGTTTCCGGTCCGCATGATAAGAAAAAGGCGCTCGTGCTGCGGCCATATCTGACGCGTCAGCCAGGCCGGGATTTTTTTGCGCTCGCTATTCCCGCCGCGAGGACGGCCTGCGAAATCCAACTGCGCTTCGGGGAAAAAACGCAGCGTGTCGAGTTCAGTCGCTTTCGCGCGGTGATGGAAGAGTCGCCCGCGCCCTAGAAACGAACGGCAGCCCGCCCAGCGCCGGCAATATATAGCGGGCCGTGCAAAGCAGACCGAGCGCCGCTGCGGTCGGAGCAGCGAAGTAGGGTTGATAAAAGAAAACGAGGGCGGCATCGCGAGTGCCGACGCCGGCGAAGGTTAACGGCAGCAGTCCCGCCAGAATCGCCAATGGCGAAAGCGCCAGACTGGCGAGGAACGGTGTCGAAGCGTTGAGCGCGCGGATGAACATCCATATTTGCAGCAGATGCAGAAACCAAATAAAGAGCGAAGTGAAAGCGACACTCGTTAGGCGTGTTTTGCTCGACCAAAAATAATCATGCATTTCCTGCCAGGCCTCGCTCAATTGTGTCAGGCGTGCGCTGCGGAAAATAAATACGGCGAAACGCGGTTGGTCTAACAAGAGCAAGCCGATAATAAATGCCGCGCTGATCGTCGCCGTCATCATCCAAAAGAGTGCGTCCTTCGCCGGATAAAAAAGCAGACCCAGGACGCACCACAAAAGCAGTGAAAGCATGTCGCAGGTTTTTTCGAAAACGACCAGGGCAAAGGCGAGCGAGCTGACGCGATGACCGCGCTCCCTCATGAACCACGCCTTGGCGATGTCGCCCATTTTCGAAGGCAGAATCAGGTTCAAGGTGCTGGCGGCGAGAATGAGTTTGTTCGCTTCGCCGAAGCTGAGTTGAACGCGTCGCGGCATGAGTTGTTGCAAGCGTCGCGACGTCAGCAGTGTCAACGGCACGACCATGCCCAGGCTGAGCGTCATCCAGACGCGATCGCAATCGCGGAAAACGCGCGCGAGTTCGTGCATTTGCCCGCGCCGACTGAGCTGCCAATAAATGAGCGCGAGCAGCCCGAGACTAACGAGTAGTGAGGCGATCTTTTTCAGAAGGTGCGCTCAACTCGCAACGGTTCACCCGCCTTCAGTTTTCGAATATCTGGAGTGAGATCGAGCCACGGTTGAAGTTGTCCGGCCTGCCAGGTGCGACTCATGGCGACGTAGATTGAAGTTTGCGCCGGACCGATTCCAACGGCGCGCACGTTTTCCCAATTTGGAGCGGTTAATTCATCGACAACATGCAACCGACTTTCGCGCCACGTCAGTGTTCGCGTGAAATCAATCGGCGCCGGTTGTTTTCCGGTGATGAGAATGCCCTGCAAAACTCTGCGCACCAGATCAGGGAAGAAGCGACCGATCGTGAGCATGAAAATCCGCAGGAACAGAAGCTTCATCGTACTCATACGGTTTTCCTTCGCCCAACCGAGATGTCCTGCGATCGTGATTGTGTCATCGTCCAGTCGGACCGCGTAGTTATCGATCAAATGTGCGACGGCGTTGCCTCGACCCACGACGACGGACAACTGCGTGTCCGACACGACGAGTCGTTCGCCGGAGAAGAATTTGAAAACGCCCCCTTTGTTGAGCGCGAGATAAAGCGTCGCGCCTGTGCGACGGTCGATCAAAATACCGGCGCGTAGGAAATGCGTTCGACCACTAATTGTTGGTCTGCGCGGCGGCCGTTGAGAAATCCAATACTGCCAGGCGAGGAGGTAACTCCAAGTGTGATGTCCGATGATATGATCGTCCGCATAACACGACGCGAGACCATTCGTTAGGCCAATTAGAAAACGATCGTTGATAGCGAGCGCTTCGGGCAACCACTGGCCGGCCAGTTCAAAGCCGTGTGGGAAAAAATTGTAAGTATTCCGGCTGCCATACTCGCCGCCGAATGAGCCGTCCGGATGAACGAAATGTTCTGCAAATTGAATCGCCCTCACCAAGGCACTCTTTAACGATTGGTTAGGCGAAAGTTCATAGAACTGCGCGAGCAGCCCGATCGTCAGTGTTTGATAACCCGGATCGCAGCCTTCGTATTCGGCGAACCATCCTTCTTTGTCTTGCCATTCAAGCACGCGCTGCAAACGGCGCGCGGCGGCTTCCTTGCGTCCAAGCTTTTCCAGGCAAAGTGCAATCAACGCCTCATGATTCGCCAGGCGTCCGCTTTCTTCGTAAGTCGCCAGCGAATCAACGCGTCGCGAAAAAAACTCGAGCAACTCCAACCGCTCCAATTTCAGCAACGCGTAACTTTCGATCGCGGCCAGCAGTGAAAACGCCGCCGCGCCACTCGCTTTTTCGAACGGAAAATAATCGTCACACGATCCATCGCGGTGTGCGTTGCGTGCTGCGAAAAGCATTCCCGCTTCCGCCCATTCCCTGATCGACGACTGTTGGAAATAAGAATTGTCCGACAGGTCTAAAGAGTGGACGAGCGCGAGCGGCCAGACGAATTCCTGCGCCATCCCGCTCGGGAAATCGATGATCTTGTAGTGCCAGAAATTGCGATCGAAGCAGCCGTAGGTCGGTGAATGCGGGTTGCGGTCCTGCAGCGTCAGGATTTTCGGAATCTGCGCGAGCGCCTCGCGAGCGAACACGTCGCGACTCACTGGTATTCGATCTTCTTCAGACGCTGTTGCACGTCCTCGAGCAGCTTGCGATTCACGGCGATCACATCCGCGACCGCGCCTAACGACCACAATTGCACGCCAATCAGAATCAGGATCGCGGCGAGGATCAGACTCGGTGTGCGACTGCGCGTCGGTTCCTGGTTGAAGAGGATGAGCCAGCGCACGCCGATGAGAAAACCGAGCGTGAACGGGATCGCGCCCATCAAGAGAAAAAAACGCAGCGGTTTATACGTAATGAAAATTCGCAGGATGGTGATGACCGAGCGTTGCACGTACGAGCGCGTGGAGGTGACGAGACGCGATGGTCGCAAATCAGGATTGGTCCGAATCGGCACCGAGGTGATGGGAATATTTTTTTGTCCGGCCTGGATGATGGTTTCGAGCGTGTAGGAATACGGACTAAAAACATTGAGTTGCATTGCGGCATCGCGCGTCATGGCGCGGAATCCGCTCGGCGCGTCAGCCACGCTTGTCCGGCTCGCCGCACGAACCACCCGCGACCCCACGCGCTGTAACATCTTCTTCAACGGAGAAAAATGTTCCGTCGCGCCGATGGGTCGCGCACCAATGACAATCTGCGCTTCGCCGTGCATGATCGGCGCTAGAAGTTTCGGAATATCGGCCGCGTAATATTGGTTATCGGCGTCGGTGTTGACGATCACGTCTGCGCCGGCGCGCAAGCTGGCGTCGATTCCCGCCATGAAACCGCGGGCCAATCCCTGATGTGTTCCAAGTTCAACGATGTGATCGACACCGTTCGCGCGCGCGATTTCTACTGTGCGATCGGTGCTTCCATCATCGACGATAAGCCATTCGACCTTCTCGAAACCATCGACCTGTCTCGGTAGAGCGCGAAGCGCGATCGGGAGCGCTTCCTCTTCGTTGTAGCAGGTTATTTGGACGATCAGCTTCTTCACCCGCCGCTGATTATTAGCAAGCGCCGCGACAAGCGAAGTTTTTTCCGCGTACGCCTGGCCAGGTAACAACAGCGTAACTATTCGGCGTTCGCGAAAGGGGCGCGCAGAGGCGAAAACGGAACCTGCCAGGGCGTGTCTATGAAAAGAAAATCTCCATTTATCAGAGCAGCGCTGGCGCTTATCTTCTGCGCGAGCGCGCTGCCATTCGCTCAAAGTGCAAATCCGCCTCCCACTGACGGCTCCGATACGCAAACCGGCGCGCCCGGAATTAACGGCGGCCCGGGAGTTCCCGGTGGCGCGGGCGGCAATGCGAACGCGAGTGCGACCTCCGGAAATCGTTCGAACAGCGCGACCGCGACCGGCGGTCAGGGCGGAAATGGAAGTTCAGGTGGCGCGGGCGGCAACGCCTCTGCGATTACCGATACCCCGGTTACGAATCCGGCGGTGGGTCCACCGAATGCGATCTCCAAAGCGACGGGTGGTGCGGGTGGCAGCGGAATGTCCGGTGGTTCCGCAGGTGTCGGAGGGTCCGCGACCACTTCGGCTAACGCACACATTAACAACATCGGTCATGGCACAGGTGGATTGAATGTCACCGCGACTGGAGCTCCGCTCGGCGGCACGGGTGGGAATACCGCAAGTGCGAACGCAGCTCCAGGAGGGAGCGCGATCGGGACCACGAACGCGGATGGCGAAGGGGGTAGCGTCGCCGTGTCCGACACCACTGAAGGCGGCCAGGGCGGCAGCGTGATCAGCGGCAGTGGCGATGGCGGCGACGGTGGCGCGGCGAACTCTCTGGCGACGGCGCGCAACACAGATCCTATCATCAACGACAATCATGCTGTCGCGACCACGATGATGGCGACCGGCGGGACTGGCGGGCAAGGCGCCGGGGCGGGGCACCACGGCGGTGATGGCAATAGCGCTATCTTCGGCACGCTTGCGGCCGGAATTTTCAACGCCAGTTCTCCTGCTCAACCCGTGAGCGTGTCTGCTAGTTTGTTTGGCGGCAATGGGGGAATCGGCCTCGCTGGTGCGGATGGCGGAATTGGAGCGAACGCTTTCGTGACGGATGCGATTCGCGGCGGCGGACCATTCGTTAGCCTAACGCAAAACAGTCGCGGCGGTCGCGGCGGCGACAGTGTCACAGGCCTGGCCGGTCTCGCGGGCGACGCCAGCTCCAGCTTGTCGGTCGCCGATCGATCGGAGGTGATCAGCGGGACTTCGCTTACCACTCATCACAACCGCGTTTCTACGAGCGCGACTGGCGGAAACGGCGGCAATTTCTTTTCCGCCGGGGCACAGGGCAATGGGTCGAATGGCGGGAATGCTTTTGCGGCCGCGACCAACTCGGGTGCCGGCGGAATGCAGGTCCTCGTGAACTCGATTCCAGGAAACGGAGGGGCGGGTTCGGGCGCGGGCAAGAAGGGCGGCGATGGAGGCGGCGCGACGCTCGGCCAGGTCAGCGCGGTTTCGACCAATGGCGGCGCGGTGCAAGTGAGCGCGTTGCGCGGGAGCGACGGCGGCGGACTGGGCGGAAATGGTGGCGTAGGTCTCAACGGCGCCGATGGCGGGACCGGTTTTTCGTCCAGCCTAACGAATGCTGTCGCTGGCTCGACTAGCGGCTTTCTCGGCCTGACGCAAAGCGCGCTCGGTGGGAATGGCGGCGATAGCGCGGGCGGAACGGCCGGCGCCGGTGGCAGCGCCAGTTCTGTATTTAATCAGAGCGGCCTAACAAGTAGTGGCTTGCAGGCCACCATCGGCGCGACCGCCGGCCGCGGCGGCTTTGGCACGGGCACCAGCAGTGGCGGGCCTGGCGGGAATGGTTTTGCTTCCGCCAGCATGTCAGGCACCGCCAGCGGAAACAACGATTATCGCCTGACAGTCGGTGCCGCGGGCGGTTTCGGCGGCGACTCGGTTAACGGACTCGGCGGACACGGCGGTGATGCCACCGCGCGCGGCAGCCTAACGAATGATGGATTTAGAATTACCTTCGTCAATGTCAGCGCCGCGGCCGGGGGCAGCAACGGCAAAGGCGAGCAGCTGTTCGGCGTGGCGCAGGCAGATGCCACTGCGATCGGCGGATCGAGTGGAAATGCGACCGCGAGTGCGAGCACGAGCGCTCCGAGTTTTGGGCAGAACCTCGTGCCGCGCGCGAATAGCTTCGGGATCGCGCCAATCAGCGGTGCGGTCAGCGCGACCAGCCACGTGCAATCCCGCGCCACGATTGGACAAGCGTCTGCGAATTTCTCCGGTGCTTTGGAATTGCAGGGCGCCGCATTTCTGAATGCGACCCCGCCGGCACCCAATTCGGCCTCGGCCTTGGCTGGTCATCCAACGGTGCGCCGTGACTTCAATCTCAGCGGCGATGCCAGCGAAGGTGTGGGACCGAAGAGCGATGTCCTGGCTCTGGCCGTCCTCGGCGCGGGCTACTGCAGCGTCGGTAGTCTGAGCGAGACCTACCGTGCGGACGCGACGATTGAGGTCGATATCGCGAAACTGCCAGCGCAGCAAAAGTTGCTCGTGGGATTCCTTGACGCGCAGTACACCGGAAATGGTTTCGACTCACTCACCTTCAGCATTATTAGGCCTGCTGGCTCGAACAACGCAATCCTGACGCAGACCTTCACGACGGTTGCCGATGCCTTGATCTTCTTCCAGGACCACTCGTTAGACCTGGGCGCCATAGCTGCCGGCGCCGGCGGAAACGGCGCGATCGATCTCGACTTTCAGCTCGACCTGACTGCGCACGATCCGGGGCAGTCCTTTTCCGCGCGACTGGTTATCGGAAACGCGACCACGGCGTCCGGCCCGGTGACCGCGGCGAGTGGACCGAGCCTCCGGGCGTTAACGCGGCTCGGCAACGGCCATTTGCTTGTGCAAGGCATCGGCGTGCCGAACGCGGTCAACCGGGTGGAAGCTTCATCGGATTTGGCGCCGAACTCTTTCACCACGGTCGCGTCCGTATCGACCGGCTCGAGCGGCGCGCTTCAATACGAAGACCCTGATCCAGGAACGAGGCGCTTCTATCGCGTAGTCGCGCCTTAGGTAGGGACGCCGCGCTGCGGCGTCCGAGCGTGAACCCCGCGCGGCTGTTGTGCCTTTGTCAGTGAGCTTGCTACGCGGGTTGGACGGCGCAGCGCGCCGTCCCTACCATCACGAGCGCGGTGCTTGCGGGTCGGCGATGAAGAGAAACGGCCAGCTCTCGACATTTTCGACTAAGCCGGCGCGAACCGGATTGAGCATGATGTAATCCGCTTTCTCGCGATAGCCTTCTTCGCGGCGGAGACGGTGCTCGAAGAATCGCGCTGCTATTCCATCTGCAGTTTCTTCGGCGTTAAGACAGACCGACCGACGGGCTCGGTTGATGGGGCTTATTGGAATACTAACTTCGTTTGGCTGAAGAAGACTCTTAGCTTCTTTCGCCGTCTTCCTGCAAAATCAGTGTAACGCGAAGCGGATAGGATTGGCAGTCGAGACAACATCTGCGCATTCTGACGGAGCGCGCAAGGCGAGTCGCATGAGCGTTCTGAGATATAGCGAGAGCGTTTTCGACTCCCTTCTCTGCGCCGGATGCCGGCCCTATGACAAATGATCAGAACCTGACAGTCGCGCTAGATGAAATCGGCCGCTGGTCACGCTGTAAGCACGCGATCCTGCGCGACTACATGGTCGAGTATGCAAAAATTCTCGCGAAATTTCCGTCGCTCAAGCCGGTATATGTCGACGCATTCTGCGGAGCCGGTGTGGCAATTTCAAAAGAGAGCGGTGAACTCGTCCAGGGAAGTCCTTTGCTCGCGCTCGAGGTTCAGCCTCCTTTCCACCACTACCACTTCATCGACACAGATGGACAAAAGACCGAACAGCTGCAAAGGCTTGTCGGATCACGCCCAGACGTCTCGGTCTACTCGGAGGACTGCAATCAGGCTCTCCTGAAGATCCTGCCAAAGCTCTCGTATGAAGGGCACTGGCGTGGCGTCTGTTTCCTTGATCCTTACGGGCTTCATTTGAACTGGGAAGTCATTCAAATGGCGGGAGAATCTAGGACGACGGAAATATTTCTTAATTTTCCGATCGCCGATATGAACCGCAATGTGTTGCGTCGCGACCAGTCGAAGACGAGGCCGGATCAAGCGGCGCGGATGACAGCCTTCTGGGGCGACGAAACGTGGAGGGATGCTGCATTCTCAAGTAAGGAAATGTTGTTTGATGACCTAAAAGACAAAGCGACGAACGAGCAGCTGGCGGAAGCTTTCCGCGATCGACTGCGGAAAGTGGCAGGCTTCAAGTTCGTGTCGAAACCCGCGCCAATGCTGAATAGTACTGGTGCTACGATCTATTACCTCTTTTTCGCTTCGCAAAATCAAACTGGTGAACGGATCGCGAGCCACATCTTGCGTGAGCTTCCCAAGAAGTGGATGTAACGGTCATGCCGAGCCCGTCGAAAATCGAGTGGACCGAGACCACATGGAATCCAGTCACAGGCTGCTCGAAGGTGAGTGCGGGTTGCCTCAACTGTTATGCCGAGCGAATGGCAAAACGGTTACACGCGATGGGAATTGCCCGATATGAAAACGGATTCAGGAGCACGACTCATGATGATCTCATCGATGCTCCGAGGTCTTGGAAAGCGCCTCGTGTCGTTTTCGTGAATTCGATGAGCGACCTGTTTCACGAAGACGTTCCGCTAAGCTTCATCGAGCGGGTCTTCGCGACGATGCGGGAGTGCCCGCAACATACCTTCCAAATCCTCACAAAGCGAAGCGCACGGATGCTGCAGCTAGCACCGCGTTTAGATTGGGCGCCGAATATCTGGATGGGCGTCAGTGTCGAGGACAGTCGGGTTGTGCACCGCGTGCGCGACTTACATCTTGTTCCCGCGGCGGTGCGCTTCTTATCCTTAGAACCTCTGATTGGCCCTATCGAGAACCTGCCGCTAGACGGAATCGATTGGGCGATCGTGGGCGGGGAGAGTGGTCCCCGATCTAGAGAGATGAAGCCCGAGTGGGTGCGATCCATATTTCGGCAATGCCGCACTTCAGACACGGCCTTTTTCTTCAAGCAATGGGGAGGGGTGCGAAAAGATCTCACTGGACGTGAACTACGGGGTAGGACCTACGACGAGATGCCGACTCCGAAGGACCCTGCGGTGCGCCGAGCCGAACTAGCGGCTGCGTAACAGTTCCGACGAGTTTTCGTGGTGCATCCCCTGAAGTAATCTCGGCGCGCGCAGTCGTCCGAAGAAGATGATTTTCGATTCACGCAAACGACGCCGGCGTGAGCGGCTGCGGGCGATGCCGTTTCCGCCGGAGTGGGAAAGCATCGTCCTGCGCAATCTTCCGATCTTCGCCCGACTGCCGTCATACGATCGGGCGGAGTTGCTCGGTGACGTGCAGGTGTTTCTGGCCGAGAAGCGTTTCGAAGGCTGCGCGGGTCTGGAATTGACGGACGAGATCCGGGTCACGATCGCGGCCCAAGCTTGCCTCCTCCTGCTTCATCGCGAGACGGATTACTATCCTGAGCTGACCAGCATCCTGGTTTATCCGTCCGCCTACGCGATGCAGGAGGATCTTCATGTGGGCGGTAATATCTGGGAGCAAGGTGAGGATAACCGGCTGGGTCACACGGGGCGCCAGATGGGATCGCTCGTGCTGGCGTGGGATGAAGCGAAACACGGCGCGGCCGATCCGGCCGATGGCAAAAACCTTGTCCTGCATGAGTTCGCGCACCAGCTCGACTTCGAAGACTCGCGCACGGACGGGGCGCCGGCGCTGGCCACGCGCGCGGAATACCTCGCCTGGGCGCGGGTGATGCAGCGCGAATACGAAGTCTTGCGCCAGGCCGATGCGACAGGAACGTCGAGCGTACTCGATACCTACGGCGCGACGAATCCTGCGGAGTTCTTCGCGGTGGCGACGGAGGCATTCTTCGAGCGGCCGCGCGCGCTGCGGGCGAAGCAGCCAGAGCTATACGCCGAGTTTTCTCGCTTCTTCCAACAGGATCCGCTGACTTACTCGGCCGAGCAGAAGCTGAGTTAAACGGCTAATTGAATGAATCGCTTATAGCTTAGGTAGACACTGTAGGCGATGGCAGCGAAGAGGGCTGCGACGGGAATGTCGATGCGGCTGAAGGGCAGGCACGGACTAAGGACGCGAACAAGTAGCGTTAACTACCGCACAACCTTATGGGTACGTTCATGTCGCGAAATACGAGACCGCACACCTATGGCGTAGACGAGGTAGTAACTTATCATACCTGCACCGACGGCGACCGAGAATTGGGTAGCGGTAGCGTTGACAAGCCAATGGTAGTTAGTGGAGATCACAGGGTGGGAAGAACGCCACCAGCCATAGGCTAGACGCGCGATCACAACGAAGGTTGTGATCAGAGCCAACCAGCGGCTAGGAGTGTAGAATAAACCCTCAGGTCTCACCTCCCAGCGGGTGAGAGCGTAGCCGAGTAGGCCTAGGAGCCCGCCGAAGACGAGGCCGGCCAGGGCATATCTTAGGGAAGGACCGAGCCAGAATGAGATCAGGTAAGTGATGAAGAAATAAAGTACGGCGGACAGACTGGTAGCCCAAACATTCATTGTAGCAGCCCACCGCCGAGCCTGTCGACGCGCCGTCCCCGCGCGATACCGCAGCGCGAACGAGAGGAAGAAGAGCCCGCCAAACGCGAACAGAACAAATGCGACGAGGGCGAGAAGAATAATCGGCACGGCTGAATGCTAATCGAAGATCAGGTAGCCCGTTGTAAAAGAAAAGCGTCGCCAGATCTCTCCGGCGACGCTTTCTGCAAAGCTCGATTACCCGAGCGGGGAATTAGTAGCGGTAATGCTCGGACTTGTAAGGCCCATCGACGGGCACGCCGAGATAGTCGGCCTGTTTCTGCGAGAGCTTGGTGAGCTTCACGCCGATTTTTTCCAAGTGCAGACGCGCGACTTCTTCGTCGAGTTTTTTCGGCAGGATGTAAACGCCGGGCTTGTTCTTGTCCTTGTTCGCCCAGAGATCGAGCTGCGCTAGGACTTGGTTCGAAAACGAGTTCGACATAACGAACGAAGGATGGCCAGTGGCGCATCCCAGATTCACGAGTCGGCCTTCAGCGAGCATGAAAATTTCGTGGCCGTCTTCGAAGGTGTACTTATCGACCTGCGGTTTAATGTTGGTGCGCTTCACGCCTTTAGCGGTGTTCAAGCGCTCGACCTGAATCTCGTTGTCGAAGTGGCCGATATTGCAGACGACCGCCTGATTCTTCATCTTCGCCATGTGATCGAAGGTGATGATGTCGACGTTGCCGGTGGTGGTTACGTAAATATCGCCGCGTCCCAGCGTGTCTTCGATGGTCGTGACTTCGTAGCCTTCCATCGCCGCTTGCAACGCGTTGATCGGATCGATCTCGGTGATGACAACACGCGCGCCTTGCCCGCGGAGTGATTGCGCGCACCCTTTACCGACATCTCCGTAGCCGCAAACAACCGCGACCTTGCCGGAAATCATGACGTCGAGCGCACGATTCAAACCGTCGACTAACGAGTGGCGGCAGCCGTAGAGATTATCGAATTTCGATTTCGTCGCGGTGTCGTTCACGTTGATGGCGGGAACGAGCAGTTTGCCTGCTTGCAGCATTTGATAGAGGCGATGCACGCCGGTCGTCGTCTCTTCGGAAACACCGCGCCATTCCTTCACCAGCTCGTGCCAGCGATATGGGTTCTCCGCTTTGATTTCGCGCAGCGAATCCTTGATCACTTTCTCTTCGTGGCTTGTCGATTCGCTCTCGATCCAATCGCTGCCTTCTTCGAGTTCGTAACCTTTGTGGATGAACAGCGTCACGTCGCCACCGTCGTCGACAACCATCTGCGGGCCTTTGCCATCAGCGAACGAAATCGCCTGATTGGTGCACCACCAATATTCCTCGAGCGATTCGCCCTTCCACGCGAAGACCGGCACGCCGGCTTTCGCAATCGCGGCCGCGGCGTGATCTTGCGTCGAGAAAATGTTGCACGAACACCAGCGCACATCGGCGCCAAGATCGACCAGCGTTTCAATCAAGACCGCGGTCTGAATGGTCATGTGCAACGAACCAGTCACGCGCACATCCTTGAGCGGTTTCGCCGCGGAATATTTTTTGCGAATCGACATCAGCCCCGGCATTTCCTGCTCTGCGATATCGATCTCGCGCCGGCCGAAATCAGCCAGTGAAAGGTCGGCGACCTTGTAGTCGTTAGTCTTCTTCGGTGCGGTGACGGTAGTGCTCATATTTTTGTAAGGAGAAATTAGTGGGCGGCTTTTTTGAGTTCGTCGGCTTTGTCGGTTTTTTCCCAGGTGAGATCGGGATCGTCTTTGCCGAAGTGGCCGTAGTTGGTGGTCTTGCTGTAAATCGGGCGGAGCAGATCAAGCTGCTGGATGATGTCGGCCGGTTTGAAACTGAAAACACGTTTGACCGCGTTCTCGATTTTCTCTTCGTCGACGGTGTTGGTCAGGAAAGTATTGATGTGAATGCTGACCGGCTGCGGATGACCGATCGCGTAGGCGAATTGAATTTCGCAACGTCGCGCCAGTCCCGCCGCGACAACATTCTTCGCCACCCAGCGACCCATGTAGGCGGCGCTGCGATCGACTTTGCTCGGATCTTTTCCGGAAAATGCGCCACCGCCGTGGCGACCCATGCCGCCGTAGCTATCAACGATGATTTTGCGACCGGTTAATCCGGTGTCGCCTTGCGGTCCCCCGATGACAAAACGGCCGGTCGGATTAATCAAAAACTGAGTGCTGCCATTCAACATCTCGCCAGGCAAAACTTTGCGAATCACTTTCTCGACGCAAAATTTCTCGATCTCGTCATGCGAGACGTCGGCGGCGTGTTGCGTAGAAATGACAACATTGGAAATACCGACCGGTTTGTTGTCTTCGTAAACGACGGAGACCTGCGACTTCGCATCCGGCCGCAGCCACGGACAGTCGCCGTTTTTGCGAATACGGGTAAGCTCGCGCCCAAGCCGATGCGCAAACATGATCGGTGCGGGCATAAGTTCTGGCGTTTCGTCGCAAGCAAAACCGAACATCAATCCTTGATCGCCCGCGCCTTGCTCGGCATGGCCTTTGCCTGCGGCTTCCTTCTGATCGACGCCCTGCGAAATGTCGGATGATTGATCGGTAATGATGTTGCTGATGAAAACTTTGTTGGCGTGGAAGACATCGTCCTCGTTCACATAGCCGATCTCCTCGATCGCGCTGCGCACGATCGAATCGATGTTCAAAACGGAAGTGAGCGAGCGGCGCTCTTTCTTCAAAATCGGCACGGTGATTTCACCGCCGACGATCACGATATTGCTCTTGGCGTAGGTTTCGCAGGCAACGCGGCTGGTCGGATCGAGTTTCAGACAGGCATCAAGCACGGCGTCGGAAATCGTGTCGCAAACTTTGTCCGGGTGACCTTCTCCGACGGATTCCGAGGAAAAAATGAAACGGCGAGCCATGGCGAAAGATTGATGGTTGAAGTTGAGAGACGCGGAACGCATCAGAACTGATCATATTGACCAATCATGATGCGTAGATGTATGGTCACGCCATCCGCTGATGTCGTCAACCCTAAATTTTCTCCGTCTCGTCGCCGATCCCACACGCCTGCGACTGATCCTTTTGCTTGAGCAGGAGGAACTTTCCGTGGCCGAGTTGCAGGACATCATGGGCATGGGCCAATCGCGCATTTCGAGTCATCTCGCGCAATTGAAACGCGCCGGGGTAGTGGCCGATCGGCGCGCGGGAAAGAATGTTTATTACGCGCTCAACCAGGCGAACGGACAAAACGCCACGCATGCGAAAGTGACCGAGCTCACGCGGACTTTGGCGCGCGAACTTCCGGAAACGACCCGCGATCGCACCGCGCTCAAAGTCGCTTTGCGGAAAAGACAGGACAAAGCGCGGTTCTACTTCGACGAGCTCGCGGGAAAATTCGGGCGCAGTTATGTGCCCGGTCGTTCCTGGCAGGCCCTCGCGCACACGCTGATCACATTGTTACCAGCACAAACCGTGGCCGATCTTGGCGCAGGCGAAGGAACCTTGTCGCAGCTGCTCGCGAAGACGGCGAAGAAGGTCATCGCGATCGACAACTCACCCAAGATGGTCGAGTTCGGCTCGAAACTCGCGGCCGACCATGGCTTCAAAAATCTCGAGTATCGATTAGGCGACATCGAAGATCCGCCGATTGAAAAAGGATCGATGGATCTCGCGATCTTGAGCCAGGCCTTGCATCACGCGCTTCATCCCGAACGCGCCGTCGAAAGTGCGCATCGCATCTTGAAAAAAGGAGGGCGGCTCGTAATCCTCGATTTGCTCAGCCATCGTTTCGAGCGCGCGCGCGAACTTTATGCCGACCACTGGTTAGGCTTTAGCGAAGTGCAGCTTCATCAGTGGCTCGAAGAACCCGGCTTCAAGAAAATCGAAGTCACCGTCGTCTCACGCGAGAAGGAAAGTCCGCATTTCCAGACAGTTTTTGCTACAGGAATTAAAAGCTAGTCGCAGAACAACTGCGCGTGAGGCGTTTTTCGAAGACACTTTTACCAACAGTGTGCGCGCAACGAACGCGCACGCGCGTGATTCAACAATACGACTGCGAGATCCTTCGGCGCATCGCCAAGCTCAGGATGACGTGATGAATGCGACTCGTTAGGCAACGCTCGGCTGTAGAACCGTGCGCTTCGTTTTTTCCAGGAGCGGCAAAATTTTTTCGACGAGCGCATCACTCGTTAGGCCATGTTTCTGCCGCAAGATCGGAATCGTGCCGTGCTCGATGAATTGATCGGGCCAGCCGATGCGCACGACGGGCGTGTTGATCATCTGCGAGTGCAAATGCTCCATGACGGCGCAACCGAATCCGTTGTGCAAGACGTGATCTTCGAGCGTGGCCACGACCTGCACACTGCGCGCGAAAAACTCGAGCGTGCCCGTGTCCAGCGGCTTGATCCAGCGCGGATTGACCAGCGCGACGGAGTAGCCTTGCGCTTCCAATTTCTTCGCGGCCTCTTGCCCGACTTCGAACATATTACCCAGTCCGAAGATGGCGGCGTCGCGGCCGTGTTGCACAACTTCGGCCTTGCCGATCTCGAGTAACTTCGGCTCAGGTTTTGGTTGGGCGCCAGTGCCAGCGCCCCGCGGGTAACGAATCGCGATCGGGCCGGAGTTGTAATTAGCCATCGTCCAAAGCATGTCGACGAATTCGTCTTCGTCCTTCGGTTGCATGTGCACGATGTTTGGGATGTGGCGAAGATAGCCGATGTCGAATAAGCCATGATGCGTCGGACCGTCGTCGCCGCTGAGTCCCGCGCGATCCATGCAAAGCGCGACGTTGAGATTTTGCAGCGCAATGTCGTGGATGATCATGTCGTAAGCGCGCTGCATGAAGGTTGAGTAAATCGTGAGGAACGGCTTGAGTCCCTGCGTCGCCATGCCGCAGGCGAAAAGCGCGGCGTGTTCTTCCGCGATGCCGACATCGAAATAACGCGTCGGATGTTGCGCCTGGAATAATCCAAGCCCGGTGCCACTGGGCATGGCCGCGGTGATGGCGACGATCTTTTGATTGGTGTCGGCGAATTTCGCGAGCGTCTTGCCGATGTATTCCGAATACGTTGGCGTGGGACTGGCCGCAGTTTCGCCGCTATCGATTTTGTATTTACCCAGCCCGTGAAACTTATCCGGCTTCGCGATCGCCGGTTCGTAGCCTTTGCCTTTTTTCGTCAGGATGTGCAGCAGCACCGGCTCATCCTGCGTCTTCAAAAATTCGAACGTGCGCGTGAGCAACGGAATGTCGTGCCCATCGATCGGGCCGTAGTAACGCATCCCGAGTTCTTCGAAGATCACGCTCGGGACTAACAAGTTCTTTACGCCCTCTTCGAATTTGTGGGCGAGATGCACCGCGGTTTTGCCGCCGATATATTCCACGAAACGGCGCGCCTTATCGTGCAATCCGGCGTAAGTCGGACTCGCGACGATGTTGTTTAGATAATTCGCAATCGCGCCGACATTTTTAGCGATCGACCATTCGTTATCATTTAGGACAACGATGAAACGCTTCGTCTGCGAACGCGCATTATTAAGCGCCTCGTAACTGATACCACAGGTAAAGGCCGCGTCGCCCGCGACCACGACGACGTGTTCATCGCTCCCACGCAAATCGCGACCGACCGCCATTCCCAGGCCGGCCGACAACGCCGTCCCGGCATGCCCGGCGCCATAAGAGTCGTGTTCGCTTTCCGTACGCAGCAGAAATCCGTTAAGCCCTTCGTACTGCCGCATGGTGTGGATGCGATCGAGTCGGCCGGTAAACATTTTGTGGACGTAGCCTTGATGGCTCACGTCGAAGACAAATTTGTCCTTCGGCGTTTCAAACACGCGATGGAGCGCAATAGTCAACTCAACCACGCCAAGATTCGGACCGAGATGTCCGCCGGTTTTCGAAAGCACGTCGATCAATTCCTCGCGCACTTCCTGCGCGAGCTGCGGCAGGTCGGCTTCGTTGAGCGCCTTGATATCGGCGGGCCCGTGAATCCCTTTCAAGAGATGCGCGCCGCTGCCGTTGCTAGAAGAGTCTGACGTCGTCATTTTGTTTTTTTTCCGCCGAAATCGAAGGCCGCGGCGGCTCTGAAGTTGCTTCAAAAGGTTTCACCACTGGCTTGCCGGCGTGATTGCGTGTGATGATCTCTATACGTTGCTCCGCGCTGGCCAGACGCTCCTGGCAGGTCTTGACCAACTTCATCCCTTCTTCGTAGCGCACAATTAAATCTTCCAGCTGCATTTTGCCCGACTCCATCTCATCGACAATCGCTTCCAGCCGATCCATGGCCGCTTCAAAATTTAATTCGTTGGGCTTCTTCGCCGCGGTCGCAGACATGAACGGGAAACTAAGCACAGCGATTCGTGAGAACAATCCGCGACTTTTTCAAAACGCTGCGGTTAGATCATCGTTGCACCTCGGAAATCGACCACTTGTTAGGCAGTTTTTCCTCTTGTTAGGCAGCGCCTTTCTCCTAGGGTCGTTAGGCAATCTAACATCCGCGCAATCTGTCTCGACCGTAACCAATCTCTCCACCCGCATGGTGGTGCAGACGGGCGACAATGTTTTAATCAGCGGCTTCATTATTAATGGCAGCGCGCCGAAAAAACTTCTCCTGCGCGCGCTCGGTCCGTCGCTGCCGCTGCCTGGAACATTGAGCGATCCGAGGCTGGAATTGCATGACGCTTCCGGCGCTTTGATCGGCTCGAACGATAATTGGCAGACCACGCAGCAGGCCGAGATTCTCGCCACCAATAAAGCTCCGTCCAACGATTCGGAGTCCGCGCTCATCGCAACGCTCCCGCCTGGTCTCTACACCGTCATTGCCCAAGGCGTGAATAACACGAGCGGCGTGGCCCTCTTGGAAGTTTATGATCTCGATCCGCCTGACTCTCCTTCGCGTCTGGCCAATCTTTCCACGCGGGGCAAGGTCCTCACGGACGACAACGTCATGATCGGCGGCTTTATCGTGAGTGGAAGCGTGCCGAAAAAAATGATCATGCGCGTGCTCGGGCCGTCGCTTTATCTCAACGGCGTTCCCATTCCCGGAAGCATCTCCGATCCGACTCTGGAACTGCACGACTCGACTGGCGCGATCATCGGGTCGAACGACAACTGGCGGAGCAATCAGCAAACTGAAATCCAGGCCAGCACACTCGCGCCTAATGACGATCGGGAGCCGGCGCTCATCTATACTTTCACTCCAGGGGTTTATACCGCCATCGTCCACGGCGCGAACCGTACCACCGGCGTCGCTTTGCTCGAGATGTATGATCTTGATCAGCCGCCGCAGGCCGATGGATCAACCCTCTTCGTGACCGAGATGCGCGCGCAGAGCGGCACAACTTCGATGGGCTCCGGCACCGCCGTCCTGCGTTTGTCGGACGACGAAAAATCCGCCGTCCTATCTTTTAACTTCAGCAATCTTTCTTCGCCGGTCACTGGCATGCACATCCACGGGACGAACGGCACGATCTGGTTCGACATCGACGCCGCGACGCCGCAACCGGATGGCAGTTACATCTGGGTTTTCACGCCGGTCGGCGCGACCACGGTCGCTGACATCGTGGCCGCGATTAAAGCCGGCGGCACCTACCTTAATATTCACACCTCGAATTATCCGAGCGGTGAAATCAAGGGTTTCTTCACCCTCGCGAACGGAGCGCAAACCGCGCCTGTGCCGACGCCCGCTCCGCCGCTGGCCGGCGGGACTCCATCGCCCACGGACGCAGCGCGTTTCCTTTCGCAATCAACTTTCGGCGCGACCAGCGCACTGATCACGAAGGTGCAAACGGATGGATTCGATAAATTTCTGAACGACCAATTCGCGACCGCGACTTCTTCGCACCTCGCGTTTGTCGATGCAGCCTTCGCGGCGCTGCCCAGTCCGTCGCCATCGCCCAGCGCGACACCGAACCAGCCGACGCAAACCATGGCGAACGATGCCTGGTGGACCTACGCCGTCTCCGCGTCCGATCAATTGCGCCAGCGGGTGGCGTTCGCGCTTAGCGAAATTCTAGTCGTCTCGCTGAACAGCGCCGGCCTCGGTAACAAGCCATTCGCCTTACCCGCTTACTACGACGTCCTGGTGAAAGACGCGTTCGGAAATTACCGGCAACTGCTGGAAGACATCACGCTCAATCCGGCGATGGGCGCCTATTTGAACATGTTGGAAAATGACAAAGGCAACGCGCAAGCGGGCACTTTGCCTAACGAGAACTACGCGCGCGAAATCATGCAGCTCTTTTCCATCGGGCTCTACGATTTGAATCTCGACGCTAGTCTCACCCTCGGCTCGAACGCCTTTCCAATTCCCACTTATAGTCAGGACGCAATCTTAGGTACCGCCGCCGCGTTGACCGGCTGGACTTTTTTCCAAACCGGCACGCCAATTTTCAAACCGGGACCGGCCAAACAGGATTGGCGCGATCCGATGATCAACATCGCAACGCATCACGACTTGAATGCGAAAACGATTTTAAACGGCGTGGTTCTCCCAGCCGGCCAAACCGCGGGGCAAGACTTGAAGCAAACGCTCGATACGATTTTCAATCATCCGAACGTTGGGCCATTCATCGCGCGGCAATTGATCCAGCGTTTGGTCACGAGTAATCCGGGCCCGGGCTACGTCTATCGGGTCGCTTCCGTTTTTAACAACAACGGCAGCGGTGTGCGGGGGGATTTGAAAGCAGTGGTCCGCGCCGTCCTGATGGATTACGACGCGCGCGGGAACGTCCGCGTCGAACAAGGCGCGGGAAAACAACGGGAGCCGGTCATTCGCCTAACGACTCTTCTGCGCGCCTTCAACGCCACTTCGCCATCCAGACACTTTTCCGTCCGCAACGCTTACAATTCCTTCGACGAAGCGGCCTACTACTCGCCGACCGTTTTCAATTTCTTCGAGCCCGATTACGAATCGCCGGGTGCGATCGCGGCGGCTGGTCTGCGCAGTCCGGAATTTGAAATCACCACCGAAACGACCACCGTCGCGACTGCGAATTATTTGCGTAACGCCATTTACACTTCTCTTGGTCCGAGTACCGACAAGATCACTCTCAATCTTTCGACCGAGATTTCGCTCGCTGCGAATCCGACGAACCTGGTCGATCACCTCAATTCAGTTTTGCTCGAAGGCAGCATGTCAAGCGCGATGCGCAACACATTGATCAACGCCATCGGACAAATCCCGGCGAACAATCCAACCGAGCGCGCGCGGACCGCCATTTATCTCGTGATCAATTCGCCCGAGTTCGCGATCGAAAGGTAACCATGTACGCACCGACTCGTCGCACTTTCATTCGGCAGGCCGCCTGCGCCGCGCTGGGCACGACTGGAATCCTAAACACCATTCTCGATTTACGCCGGCTAAGTGCCGCGACGATCTCGGGCACGGATTACAAAGCGTTAATTTGTCTTTTCCTTTTCGGTGGCAACGACGCCAACAACGTTCTCATTCCGCACGATAATGCCGGCTACACTAACTACGCAGCCGCGCGCGGCATCCTGGCGCTTCCACAAAGCAGTTTGCTCCCGCTCACCTTGCAAGGCGGCGACGGGCGCGATTTTGCGTTTCATCCGAATCTGCCGGAGTTGCAGCAGCTTTTCAACGCTGGCCATCTCGCGATGGTGGCGAATGTCGGCACGCTCGTCGCGCCGATCACGCGCGCGCAATATCTTTCCGGCGGCGCGGCCGTGCCGAATCAACTTTTCTCGCACGCTGATCAGTCGGTGCAGTGGCAAACTTCCGTCTCGGATCAAATTTCGCGCACCGGTTGGGGCGGGCGGATGGCCGATCTTTTGCAGTCGCTCAACAGCGGCTCGAAAATTTCCCTCTCCATTTCGATTGCGGGCACCAACACTTTTGAAGTCGGCAATCTGGTTTTGCCCTTCACGGTTTCGCCGACCGGGAGCATCGGTCTGAGCGGTTTCGATGGCAGTGCGAATGCGAACATACGTCTGCAAGCGTTCAAGGATCTACTGGCGCAGCCGCAAAACAATCTCTTCCAACAGGCGTACGCCGATACGGTCTCACGCGGGATTGCCGATAACGATCTGCTCACTTCCGCGCTCGCTGGCGTTCCGGCATTGACCACCCAATTCCCGGCCACTGGTCTCGGCGGTCAGTTGAGCATGATCGCGAAATTAATTTCGGCGAGAAACAATCTCAGCATGCGCCGCCAAATATTTTTCTGTTCCGTTGGCGGTTACGACACGCACGGCGATCAACTCGCGGGTCAGGCAGGATTGCTTACGGAATTAAGTCAGGCCTTGAATGCATTTTATTCCGCCACGAACGAGCTCGGTGTGGCGGATTCGGTGACAACATTTACCGCTTCCGATTTCGGCCGCACTTATCCGACGAACGGTTCCGGTTCCGATCACGGCTGGGGCAGTCATCAATTTGTTCTGGGCGGGGCGGTCAAGGGCGGCCGCCTGTTCGGGACTTTCCCGACGCTCGCAGTTAATGGTCCCGACGACACCGGCCAGGGCCGCTGGATTCCGACGACAGCGGTCGATGAATTTTCCAGTACGCTCGCCACCTGGTTCGGTGTAAGCGCATCCGATATGCCGACGGTCTTGCCGAACATCGGACACTTCGCCCATCCCGATCTCGGATTCTTCGCGTAAGCAATTGCTTGCGGCGCGCGCTTGCGCTCGTTAACTGGCCGCGGTGAGGGGTCTTCGCGAAACCATTGCGGGCATGAGCGCGAACTGGCGCGTCGCGATTTCGCTCTTGTTCGCCATCGTCGTTTGGTTCGCCTTGAGCGGTCGCATGCAGTTGACCACGCACATGATCGCGACCTGGGATGCATACGCGCTTTCCGCGTTGAGCCTGGCGTGGATCAGCATTCTCAACACAGCGCATCAGGAAATCAGAAAAAAGGTGCAACGGCAGGACGTGGCCGGCCCATTAATCACGGTCTTCGTCATCCTTGCTTCCTGCGCCGCGCTGCTCGCGGTCATTTTTCTTTTGCGACACGACAAGAACGGCGCGCAGCCGCATCTCGCCTTACACGTAATACTTACTTTAATGGCCGTGATCTCGTCGTGGGGCCTCGTGCATACCGTCTTCGGTTTGCATTATGCTCACACCTATTACGGCGATAGCGAAGATGCGAAAACACGCGCAGGCGGTTTGGATTTTCCCGGCGAAAAGAATCCGGGCTATCTCGATTTCGCGTATTTCTCTTTCGTCATCGGCATGACCTTTCAGGTCTCCGACGTGCAAGTCACCGCGCGCGGCATCCGCCAGCTTGTTTTGCTGCACGGAATTTTGTCCTTCGCCTTCAACACGCTCATTCTTGCACTGGCGGTCAGCACTGTGACCTCACTCGTTTGAAGTCATGGCATACGCGTTGCTTAAAGAAGAGCAGCGCGATGACCTTCGTAAAAAAAATCCTGCTGGTGGATTATGAGCCACGAGTGACAGCACTCGTTAGGCGCGCGCTCGAAGCGACTGGCAAGTATCTGATTAAGGAAGAACGCGATTGCCGGTGCGCAGTCCAGACCGCCCGATTTTTCCAACCGGATTTGGTCCTGTTCGACATCGCGATGAATCATCCTCGAGCGAACGCAGCCGCGCGCGAGTTGCAGACCGATCCTGAATTCAAAGACACGCCGGTCGTTTTTCTCGGCGTTAATCCCTCCACCGAAACCGCCGTTTCGGCGGGGATCCTGAGCGGTTACAGCTTCTTCGCGAACCCGATTCGAATCGAAGATTTTGTCCGCTACGTCGCGGAACTGTTCAAAGCCCCGGCCGAGGTAATCGGCGCCGGCTATCGTGTGAGCAAAGGTTAACCGATCGCCTGTTTGTAGGCGCCGGCATCTTTGAGCTGCTTCACATCGTCGGGCGCCGCCATTTTCAAAACGAAGATCCAGCCTTCGCCGAACGGATCGGTATTAACCAACGCCGGATTATTCGAAAGCGCTTCGTTCGCTTCCACCACTTCGCCTTTGATCGGCGCATAAATGTCGCTGGCCGCCTTCACTGATTCGACCACCGCGATTTGTCCACGCGCTTCTACTTGCGTCCCGACTTTCGGCAGCTCGACGTAAACGACATCGGTCAGCTCGGCCTGCGCGTGATCGGTAATGCCGACGCGCGCTTTGTCGCCTTCCACGCGCACCCATTCGTGCGATTCAGTGTAACGAAGATCCTCGGGAACGTTGCTCATGTCTTTTTGTAGAGTGGTTTCTTTTCGATGATAGCAGGAAATTTTTGTCCGCGAATTTCGATTTCCAATTCGGTGCCGATCTTTGCATTCGCGGTCGGGACGTAAGTCATGCCAATGCCCTGACTCAAACTCGGCGAAAGAGTGCCGCTGTTTACCTCGCCGATTTTTTCGCCGCTTTGCCACACCGGGTAATGCGGGCGCGGCGGCGGACCTTTGCCTTTCATCTTGAAGGGAACGAGGCGGCGCGCCGCGCCTTTCTCTTTCACTTCTTTCAAAACATCGCGGCCGATGAAATCTTCTTTGTTCAGATCAACGAAAAATCCAAGCCCCGCTTCGATTGGATTGTGCTCAGGACTTAAATCGGAACCGTTTAGCGGATAACACATTTCCAAGCGCAACGTGTCGCGTGCACCGAGCCCACAAGGTTTGATGCCTAACGAGTCGCCCGCCTTCAGCAGGTCATTCCAAATTTTCGCCGCGTCTTTCGCCGCGAAGAAAACTTCCACGCCGTCTTCGCCGGTGTAACCGGTCCGCGCAATGGTCAACTTCCCACCGTCGTAATCAAATTCCTTGATTTCATTTCGCGCCGGTAGCGCTTTATCAGCACTGAGAAGTTTTTGAAATAATAGCGCGACTTTCGGGCCTTGCACCGCGAGCCCGGCGCGATCCGGCAGTCTGGTTAAGCTGACATCTTTACCAATATGTTTCTCCAGCCACGCGAAATCTTCATCGGTGCGCGATGCATTCACCACCAACAAGAATTCGGTATCGCCCGTACGATAAACAATCAGGTCGTCGATAATTCCGCCGCGTTCGTTCAACAAGAAAGTGTATTGCCCGGTGCCAACTTCGAGCTTGTCGATGTTGTTGGTCAGCATGCGATTCAACCAACCGCCGGCGTTCGCGCCCGACGCATTCAATTGACCCATGTGCGAAATATCGAACACGCCGACGTTGTTCCGCACCGCCTGATGTTCGTCGGAAATGCTGGTGTACTGCACCGGCATGAGCCAGCCGCCGAAGGGAATGATTTTCGCGGCCAGACGCCGATGCTCTTCGTAAAGAGGAGTAGATTTGGAATCGCCCTCGCTCACGCGCGTGAAGCTAGGCGGCGCGTTTCGTAACGTCAATGAACGCGCACGACATGAAAGCGGTCATAGACCACCATTGCTTCGTGCATTTACGAACCTAAGAAAGTGACTTTGCTGGATAAACTCGAACGGCGCATCGGCTTCATCGCGATTCCGGGGTTAATTCGCATCGTCGTCGCTTTCACCGCGCTGGTTTATGTCCTGACCTTTTTGAATCCGGATATCTTTTCGATTCTGGAATTGAATCCCGCGCGCATTCGGCACGGCGAGGTCTGGCGGCTTATCACTTACATTTTTATTCCGCGGGGAATTGGTCAGCCCGGTCCGATGCAACCACTCTGGGTTGTTCTCGCACTCTGGTTTCTTTGGTTTGTCGGCGAAGGGCTCGCCCGCGCCTGGGGCGCATTTCGCACCACACTCTATTTTTTCGTGGGCATGATCGGCACGACCATCGCCGCCTTTCTTTTCGGCGCGCAATTCTCCAACACCATGCTGGCCGCCTCGCTCTTTTTCGCCTTCGCCTGGTTTTATCCGGACGAAGTCATCTACGTCTTTTTCATTTTGCCGATGAAGATCAAATGGCTTGCCTGGGTCGGCGCGGCCTTTCTTCTACTCGGCTTTGTCAGCGGTCCGCTTTCGGAAAAAGCAGCGATGATCGCGGCTTTTGCTAACTTCTTCATTTTCTTCGGGCCGGAAATTTTTCACCAAGTCCGCCACCGCCAGGGAGTTTCCACGCGCCGGAAACGTTTCGAAGTGCAGACGCGACCAGACGCGGAATCACTGCATCGTTGCAAAACCTGTGGGCGAACCGAGTTGAGCGATCCTGATCTGGAATTCCGCGTCTCGCGCGACGGGGAAGAATATTGCATGGAACATCTTCCCAGCGTCGTCTCCGCTACTACTCGTTAGGCGCTTGACCGCTTTCCGCTCGCTGCCGACACTGGCCGGCGATGGCGGACAAGGATATGGACGCGCTCATTCCCGAACGGGGCTGGCATTGCCTGCATTTGTTTTACCGAATCGAATTCGGTCAGTGGCAACTGCTCTCAGCAGAAGAACAGCGTGAAGCGAAAACGCGTCTCGCGGCGCTCGTGCAGGAAGTGCGCGCGTTTGAGAACACGCAATTGCTCACGCTCAGCATCGTGACGCCGAAAGCCGATCTCGCTTTCATGCTGATCACGCCGGATCTGCATCAAGCCAATCGTATCGAGAAACAAATCAACCTCTCGTTAGGCGCGGACGTTCTAACGCCCGTCTACAGTTATCTCTCGTTAACCGAAGAGAGCGAATACCGCACCAGCGCTGAAGAGTACGCGCACATCCTCGAGCACGAACAAAAAATCGACCGCGGCTCCGAAGAATTCGATAAGTCGATGGCTGCATTCGACGAGCGTATGAAACACTACCGGCACGAGCGCGTTTATCCGACGTTGCCCGACTGGCCGGTCGTTTGCTTTTACAACATGAGCAAACGCCGCGGCGAAACGCGTAACTGGTATTCGTTGCCCTTCGAAGAGCGGCGCAAATTAATGCTCGGTCATGGTGCGGTCGGCCGGCAATACGCCGGCAAAGTAAAGCAGCTCATCACCGGTTCGACCGGCCTCGATGACGCCGAATGGGGTGTGACGCTTTTCGCGCGCGACACCTTCCAGATCAAAGCGATCGTTTATCAAATGCGCTTCGACCCGGTTAGCGCTGATTATTCCGACTTCGGCGAATTTTATATCGGTCTACAACTACCGCTCGACGAACTCTTCCGCCGATTGCAGCTTTGAGATCCTCAAAGAGGATGGGTGACAGAGCGGTCTATTGTGCACGCCTGGAAAGCGTGTGTGCTGTAAAAGGCACCCGGGGTTCGAATCCCCGCCCATCCGCCACTTTTTTTCGCCTAACGAGTACTGATTCGTCAATTTTATCCATGAACTTTTTTTTGCGCTGGCTGATTTTCGCCGCGCTCTTTCTTCCGATTTCCATTATCGCGCAAACCACTGGCGTCGATTCGGTCGCGAGCGCGCGGCGCGATTTCCTCGAAGGAAAGAGTGAGGCCGCCCTGGCTACGCTGGATGGCGCAGAAAAACGTGGCCTAACGAGTGGTAAATTAACCGAACTCCGCGGCTACATTTTTCTCGAGCAGGGCAAATTCGGCGACGCTATCAAGGCCTTTGAAGCCGCGAAGGCCCAGGATAGATTAACTTATAATCGGTTGCATATCGGCGATGTGCTGGCGCGGCAGGGACAGTGGGAAGACGCCCGCGCAGCCTACCAAGCGGGATTGAAGGAGACCGACATCCTCGCGACGAATGAGCGGCTGCGCTTCGGAGTTTTCATCGCCAATCTAGGTTTAAAAAATGAGGAACACGCTCGCCAGGCGCTCGACCTTATTACCTTTCCGACCGAGAGCGCGACCTATTATTACGCGCAGGCAGCGTGGGCTTTCGCACATGGCTCCAAACGCGACGGCAACGATTGGATGAAGCGCGCCCGCGATCTCTTCGCCGGTAGATCAACCGATTGGTTCGAACGACACCTCTACGATTTCGGCTGGTTGAAATCGAAGCCGCCGCCAATCTCCGAGTAGTGACTACTCGTTAGGCTTGGGCCGCATCGCGCCGGGTTAACGTCTGCAGATTCTGCCGCAGCTTCACAATGCTCGCGGCCGGCAGCACACCGCGAAAATTTGCGCCGGGATAAATAATGCAATCGCGGCCGAGCACGGCACCAGGATTGATAACGGCGTTGCAACCGATCTCCGTGCGATCGCCGATGATCGCGCCGAATTTTTTCAAACCCGTGGCGATGTCGCCGTCCGCCGCGTTCACGTGAATCTCGCGATGATCGAGTTTCACGTTCGATAAAATCACACCCGCGCCGAGATGCGCGCGGTAACCGAGAATGGAATCGCCCACGTAATTGAAATGAGGCACCTGCGCTTCATCGAAGAGAATACAGTTCTTAAACTCGCAGGAATTTCCCATGACTACGCCGTCGCCCGCGATGACGTTTTCGCGCACGTAACAACCGCTGCGAATCTGGCAATTCTCGCCAATCCAGGCCGGCCCTTTCAGGACCGCGCCTTGTTCGATCACCGTGCCGGCTCCGATAAAAACGGCGTTGCTGATAAACGGTTTCCCGACCAACTGTCCGAGGACTTGCGGTTTTAGCCGAAATTGGAGATAGCTCGCGATTTGTTTGAGTGCGTCCCAAACGTATTGCTGATTCTCGAACAGTTTCGAATGCGCCGTGTGTTCGAGGGCGAGGAACTCGTTGGGCGCAAACATTCGTTAGGTTCCGCCGCGTCGCGTGAGTTTCTGTCCGTCCTTGCCGTCCCGCACTTCCCACCCGAGCGCCGCGATTTGGTCGCGCAATTCATCACTTTTCTTCCAATCCTTGGCAAGCCTCGCCTGCGCGCGCCCTTCGCTTAGTTGATTTACCTCCGCCGGAATGTCGCTTCCGCCGCCGGTGAGCGCGAGCACGCTCTCGATTCGCTTCCACCAATCGAGCCAGCCGCGCGCTTCCGCTGGCGTCAGTTTTTCTTGATCGAGCGCACGATTTGTTTCGCGAATCTTGTCGAACAAAAATGCGAGCGCAGCGGAGACGTTGAGATCGTCATCCAAACTTTCTTCGAATCCTTCGGCAACTCTGGCTTCACCTTTATCCGCCGCAATTTTCTGTAATCGCTCCAGCCAATCATCAATGCGGCCTAACGAGACTCGCGCTTCGTTCATTCCTTCCCAGGTGAAGTTGAGTTGCGCACGGTAATGCACGCGGAGAAGCGCGTAACGCACTTCGCGGCCGCTATAACCTTTCTCGATTACGTCACGCAGCGTGTAAAAGTTGCCTGACGACTTCGACATCTTCTGCCCGTCGACCAGCAGATGCGCGCAATGCATCCAGTACTTCACGAATTTTTTTCCGGTCACGCCTTCCGTCTGTGCGATCTCCGCTTCGTGATGCGGAAAAATATTATCGACGCCGCCGCAATGAATATCGAGCTGCTCGCCTAACAGCTGCGTGGCCATCGCGCTGCACTCGATGTGCCAACCCGGCCGTCCCGCGCCCCACGGCGAATCCCATTTCACATCGCCGTCCACTTCGTCCCATGCTTTCCAAAGTGCGAAATCACCGACGTGTTCCTTGTCGTATTCGTCGTTCTTCACCCGGCCCGTTGATTGCAGCTCGTCGAGATTGAAATGCGCCAGGCACCCATACTTCGGAAAATTCTTAATGCGGTAGTAAACGGATTTGTCTTCCGCTTGATAGGCGAGGTCGCGCTCGATCAAGGTTTTGATCATCGCGATCATCGCGGCAATGTGACGTTGCTCGGTCGCAGCGGGATAATTATCAGCGCGTTTGATTCGCAGCGTTTCCAGATCGCCAAAGAATGCGTCTTTGAATAGTTGCGTGAACTTCGCCAAGGGCACATTCGCTTCACGCGAACCGCGAATCGTCTTGTCGTCGACGTCCGTCAGATTCATCACGCGCTCGACCTTGTATCCGCGCAATTCCAGATGGCGTTGCAGCAAGTCTTCGAAGAGATACGCGCGAAAATTTCCGATGTGCGCGAAACTGTAAACCGTCGGGCCGCAGGTGTACATCTTCACCGTGCGCCCGCTTTCATCGAGCGGATGGAATTCCTCCAGCTCGCGCGAGTAGGTGTTGAAAAAACGCGGCGCCATTCGCGCCACTAAACGTCTTCGACCATGGCGGTCGCGAGCGCGATCATCCCTTCGCCACGGCCGAGCGCGCCGAGCCCTTCGTTCGTCGTCGCTTTGATGTTGATGCGATCAACTTCACAAGTGATCACCTTCGCGATTTTCGCGCGCATCTCATCAATGTAGGGCTGCAGTTTGGGCGCTTCCGCCACTACCGTGGCGTCAATGTTAATAGTGCGCGCGTTTTTCCCCGCGAGCAGCGTTCGCACTTGGCTCAGAATTTCCAGGCTGCTGATCCCGCGAATCGCTTCATCATCGTTCGGAAAATGTTTTCCGATATCGCCTTGGCCCATCGCGCCGAGCAATGCATCCGCGATCGCGTGCAACAAAACATCCGCATCCGAATGTCCGTCGAGTCCGCGCTCGAATGGAATTTCCACGCCGCCGAGAATGAGTTTGCGCCCTTCCACTAAGCGATGCGCATCGTAGCCAATTCCACAACGAATCATAGGATCACAACCCTAGGTCGATCACGCCGTTGGAAGCAACCATGCTGTATTTGTCTTTCATATCCGGTCGCGGCCGCATCTCGATTTTTCCCCCGGCCGCTTCAACAAGCAGAACTCCGGCGGCAATGTCCCACAAACTGATTCCCTGTTCGATGTAAGCATCGAATCGTCCGCAGGCGACGTAAGCCATGTCGAGCGCCGCGCTGCCCATCAAGCGGCACTTGCGCACGCGATGAACCATTTCGAGCAAAAGCGGAAGACCAGCGTCGATCGTTGCGCTCGTTTTCGATAGGCCGACAGACAAGACGGCTTCGGAAAGGTTCGTACGTTGACTGACGCGAAAGGCACGGCCGTTCAGTGTTGGCGATTCGCCTTTTTGGACCGACCACATTTCATCGCGCATCGGATCGTAGATGACGCCGACGATAATTTCTTCATTTCGCCGCAAGGCAATCGAGATGCAGAAGTGCGGAATGCCGTAATAATAATTTACCGTCCCATCGATCGGATCGACCACCCATTGATATTCCGCACTCTGGTCGCCGACGATTCCTTCCTCTCCGTAAAGCGCGTGCGACGGAAATTTTTCGAGCAAAATTCTCGTGATCAGATCTTGCGACTCGACATCGATGGCGAGCTTGATGTCGTGCGCTTCGGACGAATTCACGCGCAGCGGCTGCCGATAATTTTCTCGCAACAGATCGCCCGCGGCGCGCGCGGCGTTGATCGCCAACTCGAGAAACTCGGTCACGCGAGAGAACTACAGGCGCTCGCGCGCAACGCAAAGGCGCAAAAAAACCGGGAGAAAAAAATGAATTTTCCTCCCGGGTTAAGTTGCGTTGGGAAGAACGAGAAAGGGGTTCTTCCGTGAACAGGGATCAGCGCCCTAATGTTTCTTTTTCTTGGATGCTGATTTTTTCTTCGCGGCTTTTTTAGCCTTTTTCTTAGCTGCCATGGTGCTTTATCCCCCCTTTCGGTCCGCAATCGCGGTGGATGTGAACAACAGTGAATAACTTCACTACACGAGTTGAGTAGTCATCACGTTTTTTTTGTCAAACGTTTTTCGCGCATCTCGAAAATTATTTTTATCAGTTCGCGTGCGACGGAAAGTTTTTTTGCGCGCGAAATTTTTTTTCGTTCGCCGTTTTGAAAAAAAATCTCGACCGCATTTTCATCGCTTTCCATTCCGACATCGCTCGCGCTCACATCATTCGCGACGATCGCATCGCAATTTTTTTCTCGCAGTTTTTTTTGTGCACTCGTTTCGATGTCGTGCGTCTCGGCGGCGAAACCGATGACAAGATACGAACGCTCGTGCGGCAGTGACGCGAGAATGTCGCGCGTCGAAGTTAAGCGCAGAGAAAATTCGCCGCGCTGTTTCGGCATTTTTTGCGCAAATACCTCGACAGGTTTGCAGTCGGAGACGGCGGCGCACATGACGAGCACATCGCAATTCGCGGTCTCTCTATGCACCGCCTCGAAGAGTTCATCAGCAGTTGTGATCTTGGTGACGCGCGCATTTGTCGGCGCGGCCAGCGCAGTGGGTCCGCTGATTAACGTCGCTTCGTGTCCGGCTTCGAGCGCGGCCTCGGCAATCGCGTAACCCATTTTTCCCGAAGAACGGTTGCTGATGAAACGAACGGGATCGATCGGCTCGCGCGTTGGTCCCGCGGTGACGACGAACTTCACGCGATTAAATTATCCTGACTGCGCAAAAGGGATTCTGCGCGAAAGGCGATGTCATCCACTTTCCACAGACGACCGATGCCTTCGTAACCGCAGGCGAGCATTCCTTCTTCCGGACCGATGAATTCCACCCCACGCGATTTTAATGTCGCGACATTTTCCTGCGTTGCGGCGTGCTCCCACATTTTTCCATTCATGGCCGGCGCGATGAGAATTGGCGCGCGCGTCGCGAGTGCGATGGCGGGAAGCGGATGACTAGCGAGACCATGCGCGAGTTCCGCAATCACGTTCGCTGTCGCGGGGGCGATGAGCAGAAGATTCGCGCGATCGGCCAGATGAATGTGACCAGGTCGCCAGTTTTCTTTCTCGTCGTAGAAGCTGGTCGTCACCGGATTTTTCGACAGCGTCTGCAACGTGAGCGGAGTGATGAATTCCGTCGCGTCGTTGGTCATGACAACGAAAATGTCGTGACCTTGTTTATAGAGAAGGCTCGCGAGCTCCGCCGATTTGTAAGCGGCGATCGAGCCGGTCACTCCGAGCACCACGCATTTTTTCGTTTCTGATTTCACGCCAGAACCAATCGTCGGCTGAGATAACGTTCCGCGCCCATGATGTTACGAAACTTCTGCAAGTCTTCCTCCATCGATTTACTGATGATGGTGTAACGATAGTCGCGCCAAAGTTCCATTTCGCGCGCGGCGTTCACCAGGCGCAAATCGATTTGCTCGTTCGTTTCGGTGCCGCGTTTCCCCAGGCGACGGCGTAGTTCGTCGAGATCAGGCGGCATAATAAAAACGTCGCACAAACTTTGGCGGATGAATGGATCGTCGTAATTGCGAATAGAGGCCGCGCCTTGCGTATCGATGTCGATCAAAACATCGACGCCACTTTTTAAGTTATTCAGAATCGGCTCGCGCAACGTTCCGTAGGAATGCTCGTGCACTTTTGCATGTTCGAGAAATTCCCTCCGGGCGATGCGTTCCTCAAAGTCAGCTTCGCTGATGAAGCGATAATCTTCGCCTTCGAGTTCGCCTGCGCGCGGCGGTCGTGTGGTGCAGGAAACAGAATAAACGAAGTCCGGCGTTTGCCGGAGCGCATCGCATAGCGTCGTCTTGCCCGCACCCGACGGAGCGGAGACGACAAACAAGATTCCGCTGCGCGTGAATTGATTACTCAAGGTTTTGGATTTGCTCGCGGATTTTTTCCAGCTCCGCTTTACTCGCGACGACGTGTTGCGAGATCACAGCATCGTTCGCTTTCGCGCCGAGCGTGTTTAGTTCGCGCGCAATTTCCTGAGTAATGAACTCAAGCGTGCGGCCGACGGGTTCATTCTTGCGCAAGTGATGCGCGAACTGCGCCAGATGACTTTCGAGTCGGGTAAGTTCCTCGGAAACGTCGGAACGATCAGCGAAGATGGAAACCTCTTTCAACAAACGTTCGTCGTCTAACGAGAGGTTCAGTCCCGCTTTTTGAATGCGCTCGAGCAAGGCGGTCCGATATTTTTTTACTACTTCGGGAAAGAGACCACGCACGCTTTTCACTTCGTGACGGATGACTTTCAGTCGATGAATCAAATCTTTCGCGAGATGTTTCCCTTCGCGTTCTCGCATCTTGATCAACTCCAAGAGCGCATCATCGAGTGCATGCTCCAGGACCGGCCAGATTTCCTTACCGTCGAGATTGTTCTCCGAGAAACGCATCACGCCTGGCGCTTGCAGGATCGCACCAATAGTGATCTCGCCCGGCGCATTCAATTCTTTCTGCAGCGCGTGCATGGCATCGCGGTAGGAACGCGCGAGAGCGGTATCGAGCGCGAGACGGCCCGCGCCATTCCCGCCGACTTGCGAAGCGATCAGAACCGTAGTGCGGCCGCGGGATAATTTTTCGTTGATCGTTTGGCGAATGCGCGGCTCGAGCTCGGCGAACTCGCGCGGTGCGTTGATCATGATCTCGCTCTGCTTCCGATTTACGGAATTCAATTCCACGCTGAATTTCACGCCGTCGTAATCGACTTCGCCACGGCCATATCCGGTCATCGAACGCATCGCAGGAAGTTAGTTAGCGGACTGGCGGCGCGCGAGCAAATGCACCAAGGCTCGCCGATGCGGCGAGGGCATCGGGATCGAGTCTAACGAAGAGACGGAGAACCAGCGCGTGCGGGTGGATGGACTCAAGCCGCGATGCACACAGAGCGTGATGCGATGATGCGTGAAGGGAAACACAGAACGGTGCAAGGCGCGCGCGGGTTTGGACTCGTTAGGCAAATGCGGCAGAATCCACATCCCGCGCCAGCGACCGGTCGATTGCTCGAGCAGAACGCGCCCGCCTCTTTGCGCAAAGGAGTGACGTTCAATCATTGTTCGCAGCGAAGGTCGCGCGCGTTTTCGCGGGAGGGTGCTTGGGTCAACGGCCGAACAGAATTTTCGCACCGGACAAATTTGGCACTTTGGTTGGCGCGCCGCGCAGATGGTTGCGCCTAGATCCATTAACGCGGAATTGAATTGGCGCGCGTTTCGTTTTGGCACGAGCGCGGCAGCGCAGTTCCAAAGGCTCTCGCATCCGATGGCTGAATCGATTGGCGCCTGGAGATTCGTTAGGCGGGCGAGAAGACGAGCGATGTTCGCTTCGACTACGGGCACGGATTTATCGAAAGCAAAGGTCGCAACAGCGTTGGCGGTATAACGGCCGATTCCCGGCAACCGGCGCATTTCTTCGACCACGGTCGGGAAATTCGTCACCGCTTTTGCGAGAGCGTGGAAGTTTCGCGCCCGTGCGTAGTAACCCAATCCTTGCCACGCGTGCAGCACATCCGATTCGGCGGCGGCGGCGAGGGTGCGAAAGTCGGGGAAGCGCTGCAGCCATCTATTATAGTAAGGGATGACGGTCGCGACCTGCGTTTGCTGCAGCATTATTTCCGAAACCAGAATCGCGTAAGGATCGCGGGTGTGCCGCCACGGCAGATCGCGTCCGTGCTTGCCATACCAGGCGAGTAACGCTCTACGAAAGGCGGCAGATGAAGCTAACATCACGAAGCGAATGAATTCTTATACACATCCGCTTTCAAACGAACAGGCGATGCAGCTGCGCGCGTTGCTCGACGAGTTGGGCTTCGAGTTCGCCTCGCGGCCGTATACGATTTTTTTTGCGCAAAAGGAAAAGCTGAGCGTCGCGGTTTACGAGAAGGGTCCAAAAATCTTGCTCCAAGGAAAGGGCATCGAGGAATTCGTGCAATTTCAGCTCGAGCCGAAAATTTTGGGCGAGGCGAAGCTGGGCTACGAAGAAGTGCATTCACCGGAAATGTTCGAGCCGCATTTCGGTGTGGATGAAAGTGGCAAAGGCGATTTTTTCGGGCCGCTGGTGATTGCGGGCGTTTATGTCGATCGCGGGATTGCGCGGAAATTCATGGAAGCGGGTGTGCAGGACAGCAAACGCATTGGGTCCGATGCGCGCATTCGCACACTGGCGGAGGCGATTCGAAAAACACAAGGCGCCTTGATCGAGACGGTGACCATCGGGCCGGCGAAGTATAACGAGCTCTACGAGAAGTTTGGAAACCTAAACAGTCTGCTCGGTTGGGGACATGCGCGCGTGATCGAAAATCTTGTCGTGCGCAAACCCAACTGCCCGCGGGCACTCTCGGACAAATTCGCCGATGTACGCGTGATTGAGCGCGCACTTCAGCAACACGGCAAGACGATCGTGGTTGAACAACGGACAAAAGCTGAATCGGATCCAGCGGTAGCGGCAGCTTCGATCATTGCCCGGGAAGCGTTTATCGATTGGCTTGATCAAAAAGGAAAAGTGCTGGGTCAAAAGTTGGGCCGCGGCGTGTCGGCTGCTGTTAAAGAAAGTGCGAAGATGCTGGTGAAAGAGCACGGAGCCGAGGTCTTGCGCGAAATCGGAAAAGTCCATTTCCGCACGGCGCACGAAATCGCCCCGGATGCTTATGCCGCGCCGCCTCCGCGCGAGGCGTGGCGGCGATAGGCCGCGCAACTGGTCGCGGGCAAGGTTCTTGCTTGTTACGACGAGGCTTTACCTGCACCAGTGGAAACGCGCCTTCTCATTCTCAATACCGACCCTGTTTTCCAAGACCGCGCGATTGGTCTTATAGATGAGATGTCGGAGGTCGAGACGCGCATTGTGCGCACAATGTCGGAGGCGATTTCCGTTCTCTTGGCGGAGCATTTTGATGGGTTGATCGTCGAAGGTGAACCGGTGGTTGCCTTGGAACAGGCGACGAATGCACGGCAACATTTTCCTTCGCTGCAAATAGCCTGCCTCGCGCGACGACCGAGGGAAACAGCTTTCGCCCACTCGGCAGAATTGCAGAAAATCACCCGTATCACGCCGGGCTGGAGCACGGAGCGTTTACGGATGCGTTTGCGATCTTTTGTGGATTCGCTCGCCAATAGTTCGGCAGAGGCGTCCGAGGGAATTGACCCTTGCCACTCGCTCATTGGAAATTTGAATCAATTTTCCGCCGCGGAGATCTTGCAGATGAGTTGTCTGGGTCAACGGAGCGGCCGATTCACTTTCAAGTCGAGCCGGGGCAACAGCGAAATTTATCTGCAGCACGGGTCCCTGCGGCATGCGGTTTTCGGAACGCTGGAAGGCGAACAAGCGATCGCGGAAATTTTCCGCTGGCGCCAGGGAAGATTTTATTTCGAAGAAGGAATCATCAGCCAAATGCAAACGGTCGATCGGCCGTGGGCGCATTTGCTCATCGATAATTTGCAAAAACTCGATGAAACACTGGAGCTTTCTTCGAGCAGCCAACCATGAGAGACCGAACCCTCGAAACCCGACTGCGTTTGCTCACGCTGCAGTTGGATAACTGGAAGAAGCTGCACGACTTGATCACCTACGGGTTGGACAAAGCGAAGCCGATCATTTCCGCGGAACAGGAACGCCAATTCACAGAGATTCGCGCGAATCTTTTGCAGGAAACCGAGCACGCCTTCCGCGAACTCGGTGTGCTGGCAGAACTTTCCGGCCGGGCGATGAATGTCTTGCAGCGCGGGGTTTCGATGCGCGGGGTGCGCGATTTACCGAATGAAGAGATTCGCCGGCTGGAAACGGATTGGAACGGCGTCTTTACCAAGTTGGGGGTAATGCAGGGCCAATTGAAGTCTCGCCGGAAGTTTTTGGCCGGTCATACGGCCCTTTCTTATCATTTCGCTAGACTTTTTCGGGGAACTGCGGTGAGCTCTTAAGTAGCTGAGATCGAACGACATTCGCGCGCCGGGCGTGCGGGCGTCCGGAAAATCTCGGATTTCTCCCACGTAAAGCGGGAGTGTTTACCGAATAGGTTATATGGCTAAGCTCACGAAACGAGACATCGTCGTCGCCATTAGCAACCAAACCGGAATGGTCCAGCACGAGGTCTTTGAGGTCGTCCAGCGAACGCTCGACCACATTACCGATAGCCTGGCCAAAAATGTTGCGGTGGAGCTGCGCAACTTTGGCGTCTTTCAACCCCGCCTGACCAAGCCGCGTGTGGGACGAAATCCCAACCAGCCCGGCAGCAGCTTCACCATTCCGTCGCGCGCGACGGTAAAGTTCAAGGCCGGCAAAGTGATGCGGCAGCGCGTGGAAAAGTTATCGCGCGAGCTCAAAGACGCGTCCGAGAAAAAGGAAGCGTTAGAGCAGAGCGCGGCCCGTGGAGCGGTGTAGTTCTCGAATTGTTGGCCAGCATGCGGTTAATCGCCGCGCGTCGGCGCAGCCGCTTCCGTTTCGAGCAAATCGTGAATCGCTTCTTCCAGACGCTCGATATTTATCGGCTTGGTCAGATGCTCAGAAAATCCGGCGGCGCGGGCGCGGCTGACATCGTTCTCCATTCCGAAGCCGCTTAAGGCGATTCCGCGCAGACTCTTTGTTGAACGCAGTTCCTGCATCAATTCGTAACCGGAACGATCGGGGAGGCCAATGTCGCTGATGAGCAAATCGAATTCCTGGCCCTTTGCTTTCTCGACGGCTTCATCGGCCGTGTAAGCGCAAGTGACCTGATAACCGCGCCGCTCCAGCATCAAGCGCATGCCGGTGCAAGTGTCGATATGATCATCGACGATGAGGAGGCGCGTCGCCCGTGCGCTGGAACGCGTTTTCGCGCCGTCATTTAGTTGGACAGGGCGGTGTTTCGTCTCATCGGCGCGCGGGCTCGCCACGGTGTGCAAAGTTACGGTGAAGATAGCGCCCCGATTTTTTCCTTCGCTTTCCACCTGAATCGTCCCGCCGTGCGCTCCCACCATTGCTTTCGAAATCGCCAGACCGAGACCCAGCCCGCCGAAGCGCCGTGTAATTGACATCTGTCCTTGCTCGAACGCGTTGAAAACCTTGCCGATTTTTTCGTGCTCGATCCCGATGCCGGTATCAGTGATGCGGACTTCGATCGTCTCTTCGGACGAGTTGAGAGTCTCGATGATGATCCGTCCATCTGGTGGGGTAAATTTGACGCTGTTCTTGATCAGGTTCCAAAAAACCTGCTGCAGACGCGCTGGGTCGGCCTCGACGTGCGGGCGCTGGGCCCGCAGGCGAAATTCAATCCCGAGATTTTTCCCGAGAATTTCTTCGCGGCAGATCTCATAGGCGCGCTGAATGATCTCGTGCACGTTCACCGTCTCGAGGGTCAATTGCAGTTTGCCTTTGGCGATGCGCGTGATGTCGAGCAGATCGTCGATCAAACGCGCCTCCAGCTCGACGTTGCGTTTAATCACTTCCAAAGCGCGGCGGACCTCGGGTGATTTCGACGCGCTCGCTTCCAGTTCACCGACCATCGCGATGACGGGCGAAAGCGGATTGCGCAACTCGTGCGAGAGAAGCGCGAGGAATTGATCTTTGGCCGCATTGGCCGCGATCAATTCCTGACGCAAAGTGACGTCACGCGTTTTGTCTTCGATCAAATACAAAACGCCTTGAATGCGCTGATCCGCACCCTGGAGACGTAACAGGTTCACGTTCACGAAATGCGTCACGCCGTTGCGATCGTTATACGGCTGCTCGACGATCTGAAACGGCGCTCCGAAAGTGAGCGTTTTCTCAATCGCATCGAGCGGTGCGATTTTCACTTCGTCGAAGGTCGCATCGTAGATGTTCTTATCCGGATCGAGTTCGCCGAAGTCTTTTGCCATAGTGGCGAAGGCGTCGTTTGCCTGCAAAAAGCTACGGGAGTTCGGATCGATGAGGGCAATGCCGCTGGGCATGTTGGCCAGGATCTTTTCATTGAAAATAACTTCGCGTTCGATGCGACGGGCGGCTTCAGTTTGCCGGCGTGTGAATTTGCCCGCCAGCCACGCGCCGATCGCGGTCAGGATGATCAGCCAAGCGGCCGGAAAAGTAATCTTCGCGAGAAGATCCTTAACCGGTTTGTAGGCTGCCGCTTTCGGTTGCTCCATGACTGCGACCCAGCCGCTTCTTTGAATCTGGCAATAGGCGTAAAGATTTCCGTTTTCCTCAAAGTTGTCGTTAGGCTTCTCCCTGATTTTCTGGACCGGTACGGCTGGAAAAGGTTGAGACGAGTCATCAGCCAATCCATTCGGGAAAAGCATTTTGCCATTCTGATCAATCACCTGACAGGCTGATTGGTCGGCAAATTGGATTTCGGAAAGACGGCGCCCGATACGATCGATCACTACAGAAATGCCGAGGTAACCGACGACGTTTCCTTCCGGCGTGCGCACGGCACCGATGAGATCGGCAATGAGCCGGTTATCCGACGGCCGCATGTGAACCGGCGACAGATAAACCGACGGGCCGGCCGCCTGCTCTTGAGATTCCTTCGGAAAAAACTCCGCGCTGCTCTGCGGCGGGACAAACGGCAGCGAGGCGACTAACTTTCCGTCCGCGTTCGCGATGAACATTCCATCAGTGCGCGGATGCGAGTAAAAGTTTTCATTTACCCACTGTTGGGTCGCATTCCCCGGATCGGCCCCGGCCAGCAGACGCTGGATATTGGGTTGCGACTGATAGTAGTCGATTATGGCTCCAGTGCGGTCGAGGTCGTCACCCACGAGATGCGCGATTAATTGCGTGAAGGTCTGCCGATCGCGCAGAATCTTCGATTCCAGGGAATGAGGCAGGATGGTGTAAGCGACGATCAGCATCAAAATCGAGGGCACCCAGCCGGCCAGCAAAATGGCGATGACGATGTTAAAGCGCTCGAATCGATCGCGGTCCGAGCGCTCCGAAACAGGTCGCAAGCCAGTGAGTTCGCGTCGGGCCATTGAACGTTTAGATTCGACCGTCGTCCGGATCGCGGCAAGGGCTGAATGAAGCCGCCAGGTGAGTGAGATACGCATGGAGATTACGCCCGTTTTCCGAGGGAAAAGTGGCATTTTTGATTTGACGGAAGCCTCTCATGCGGCATCATGTCGCCCTCGCCGGGGCAAGTAGCCGGCACTTCTCAACGGTTATGCACGGAAGCGTCGGATATCTCATTTGGACTATTTGTTACCTGAGCGTTTTGCTGGGTCTTTCCGCGTACGGCATTCATCGCTACTTCATCATTTATCTCTTCTTGAAGCATCGGAAACGCCACCCGCAGCCGGTGGCACATTTCGCGCAACTGCCCAAGGTCACGATGCAGTTACCTGTCTTCAACGAGGTCTACGTCGTCGAACGTTTGTTGAAGTCGGTCAGCGAAATCGACTACCCGCGCGAGCTTTTACAGATCCAGGTGCTCGACGATTCGACCGATGACACGCGCGAGCTAACCACGCGCTGTGTGGCGGAGTTGCAGGACCGCGGACTCAATGTCGAACTGATTCATCGCGTCGATCGGGTAGGTTTCAAAGCCGGCGCGCTCGAAGCTGGCCTGGCCACGGCGGAAGGAGAGTTTGTTTGCATCCTCGATGCCGATTTCGTTCCGCAGACCGATTTGCTGCAGCGAACAATTCATTTCTTTACCGATCCCAACGTCGGGATGATTCAAACGCGCTGGGGTCATCTCAATCGCACCTATTCTTTGCTCACACGCGTCCAGGCGATGTTCCTGGATGGCCATCTCTTATTAGAACAAACCGCCCGCAGTCGGAGCGGACGGTTCTTTAACTTCAACGGCACAGCTGGTCTCTGGCGTCGCACGTGCATCGAAGAGGCCGGCGGCTGGCAACACGATACGCTCACGGAAGATTTGGATTTGAGTTATCGCGCGCAGCTAGCCGGTTGGAAATTCATGTTTCTCGCGGATGTCATTACCCCGGCCGAATTGCCGGTCGATATGAACGGCTTTAAGTCGCAGCAACATCGCTGGACGAAAGGCTCAGTCCAGACTTGCAAGAAATTGCTGCCAACGATCTGGCGGAGCAAATTGCCGCTGCCGCTAAAGATCGAAGCGACTGCGCATCTGACCTCAAACTTCGCATACCTCCTGCTAGCTTGTTTATGCGTGCTGCTCCATCCCTCCATTGGCGGGCCGCAACAAGGCTGGCTGCGCGTGCTTCTGGTCGATGTGCCGATTTTTCTGACGGCGTCGCTTTCCGTCGCTGTTTTCTATATTTGTGCGCAGCGAGAATTGCATCCGCGCACCTGGATGAAAGAGATTTTGCTCCTTCCCGCACTACTCGCGCTGGGTATCGGTCTCTCTATTAATAATGCACGGGCCGTTCTGGAAGCGGTTTTCAATCACGAATCGGATTTTGCCCGCACGCCGAAGTACGGGATCGAGCGCAAGAAAAAAGCATGGCGTTCCTGCAAATACACGCCGCTCAAGTCCCTCCTGCCAATCGTCGAAATGGGGTTCGCCATCTACTTTGGTTACTTCGTCTGGTTCGCGATTCGGCATGGCCAGTTCCTTTCCGTGCCTTTCCTGGTCATGTTCCAAATTGGCTTTTTGTATGTTTCAGTAAGCTCACTTTCACAATGGTGGCCGAAGTTTACATTCGGTGCGTCGCGGCAGGAAGTAACCGTGACGGCGTAACAAAGGAGTAACTGTATCGGAATGCGGTTCGCGATTTTTTCGTTAGCCTTCCTTTCGTTAGGCGAATTCCTTCGCGCGCAGAACACGCCCGAAGTAAAAAATCACGTCATCGTCAGCGTCCGACAACAGAAGCTTATGCTTCTGCAAAACGACGCGCGCATCGCGATCTATCCGGTTTCCACTTCGAAATTCGGAATCGGCGACGGCTCCGGAACAATGACGACGCCAGTCGGCGCGATGGCGGTCGCGCAAAAGATCGGGGATCACGCACCGATCGGCGCGGTTTTCCATAATCGCCGGTTCACTGGCGAAATTCTGAAACCGAACGCCCCGGGCCGCGACCCAGTGATCACGCGCATCATTTGGTTACGTGGATTGGAAGCGTCGACTTCGCGCGCGTTCAGCCGCTGCATTTACATTCACGGTACACCGGAAGAGCGGCGCATCGGCCGGCCGGCCAGTTACGGCTGCATTCGCATGAAATCGCAAGACGTCGCCGCGCTCTACAGCCAACTACCGATTGGCGCTCTCGTCCAAGTTGTCCAAGACAAGTTGCCGAAGGTTCCGAAGGCCCGCGTGATTTACCAGGTCCCGGTGCCCGAGGCGCCAGTGGAAAAGAACCGACCGTCCGAGCCGGTCGCCAAGTCACCTAATCCGCCTAACGACAAGAGCGCCGAATCCAAGACGGCGCGTTTGGCGAAGAAGGCCTGAGTTTCGCGCGACAGCTTCGCGCGGTTGACAAAGTGTCGGCTGTCCGTGACCCTTCACGCCCGAAAAATTTTCATCATGGCCAACACAAAATCTGCCGGCAAACGCGCTCGCCAATCGGCTGTCCGCACTCTTCGCAATCGCAGCGTCCTCACCCGTCTGCGCGGTATGCACAAGAAAGTCGCAGCCGGTGGCTCGGATCAGAATAGCATCAATGATTTAATTTCCGCCGTCGATAAAGCGGCCAAGCGCGGAATCATTCATCCGAACGCGGCCCGTCGCCGCAAAGCGCGTCTAAACAAGGCGCGCAAGGCGGCCTAACGACAGCCTTTTTCGGACGCGCGAGATGTGCTTTGCATATCGCGCAGTCGCGCTAAAGTCACTCGGATGATCGCTGCGCTTTTTCTTATTCTTTCCGCCATCGGGTACCGAATTGTCATCGGGCTCTACGGCCATTCCACCTCTATCGGCTTGCTTAATTTCGCGCCGCTGGCCGCGATTGCACTTTGCGCCGCCGCTTACTTCCCGCGGAAATACAAATTCGCCGTGCCGATGATCGCGCTTCTCATCTCGGACATAGTCCTTAACGCGCATTATCACTTCTCGTTTTTCACTCCCGAGGTTTTGTCGCACTACTTCGGCTTTGCGCTCGTCGGTTGTCTTGGCTTGCTCCTGCAAGATCGGCCACGCGTGGCCACAATGCTTCCTGCTTCGATTGCGGCTTCGCTAATTTTCTACGTCGTCACGAATATTTTTTCGTGGCTGAGCGATCCCGGTTACCTGAAAAACTTTGCCGGCTTGATCCAAAGTCTAACGACTGGTTTGCCGCAATACAGCGCAACGCCGACCTGGATGTTCTTCCGTAATTCGCTCCTGAGTGATCTTTTCTTCACCGCCGTCTTCGTTGTTTGCATGAGTTTCGAACGAAGCCCGCAACCTTCCCGCTCCGCCGCGGCTCTGCCTCGCCCTGCATAAACCGGCCATGCAGCCGCCGGAGCAACGCGACGAAGTCGAGATGCTCTCGCTCATGCTGTTGATTCGGCGTTTCGAAGAACGCGCCAGTCAACAGTATCAAGCGCAGAAGATCGGCGGCTTTTGTCACCTTTACATTGGACAAGAGGCGGTCGTGGTCGGCGCCGTGGCGGCCACTCGGCCTAACGACTACTTGATCACGGCTTATCGCGATCACGCCCATGCGCTCGCCCGCGGAACGACGGCCGACGCTTGCATGGCGGAGTTGTTCGGAAAAGCCACCGGCTGCTCGCGCGGTCTTGGTGGTTCGATGCATTACTTCGACAAGGAACATCACATGTACGGCGGGCACGCCATTGTTGGCGCACACGTACCGCTCGCCTGCGGTCTCGCCTTCGCCTGCAAATATCGCGAAGAGGATCGCGTCACACTTTGTTTCTTCGGCGACGGTGCGATTAACCAGGGCGCCTTTCACGAAGCGCTCAATCTCGCCGGGCTCTACAAACTTCCTGTCATTTTCATCTGCGAGAACAACCTTTTCGCCATGGGGACGTCGGTTGAGCGTTCCACTTCACTCAAGGAAATCGTCGAACGCGCGGAGGGTTACGATATTCCCGGGACGGTCCTTGACGGGATGAACTTTCGCGAAGTGCGCGACAAACTCAGTGAGATCGTTGAGTCGATTCGCAAAGATCCGCATCCAGCCTTTGTCGAAATCCACACCTATCGTTATCGAGGTCACTCCATGTCCGATCCGGCGAGTTATCGAACGAAAGAACAGCTGGAAAAATATCGCATGGACGATCCGATCACGCGATTGCGGGCGCAGCTTACCCGCGAGGAAAAACTGACGCACGAGCAGTTCGACGTCATGGATAAGAAAGCGAAAGAAACCGCTCTCCTGAGCGTAAAATTCGCCGAAGAAAGTCCGGAGCCGCCGCTCGAACGGCTCTACGATTACACTTACGTGGCATGAGCGAGATGCGCGAGATCACTTACCGGCAGGCGCTGAACGAAGCGCTCACGGAAGAATTGGAACGCGATCCGAATGTGTTCCTAATGGGCGAAGAAGTCGCGCAATACAACGGAGCTTACAAAGTGAGCCAGGGCTTGCTCGACCGCTTCGGTGCGAAACGAATCATCGATACGCCGATCAGCGAAAATGGTTTCGCCGGCATGGGTGTCGGCGCCGCCATGGTGGGCTTGCGGCCGATCGTCGAATTCATGACCTTCAGCTTCTCGTTAGTCGCGTTCGATCAGGTGGTGAACAACGCGCCCAACATGCTCACGATGTCGGGTGGACAATTCAATATCCCGATCACCTTCCGCGGACCGAACGGACCGGCGCACCAACTCGGCGCGACGCACTCGCACGCGACGGAATGTTTGTACGCAAATTTCCCCGGCCTGAAAATTTGCACACCGGCCACGCCGCGCGATGCGAAGGGTTTGTTGAAGACCGCCGTGCGCGACAACAATCCAGTTCTAGTACTAGAGTGCGAGATGCTTTATAGCTCGAAGGGAATGATCGAGCCGGCGGAGACAGAATTGCTGATCCCGTTAGGAGAGGCAGAGGTGAAACGCGAAGGCGACGACGTCACCATCATTTGCTACGCGCAAACTGTGCCCATGGCGCTGGCCGCCGCGGAAGCGCTCGCCAAGGAAGAGATCAATGCGGAAGTGCTCGATCTGCGTTCGATCAAGCCGCTCGACGAGAAGGCGATTTTCAACTCAATCGCGAAAACGCATCGCGTCGTGATCGCCGAACAAGACCGGCCATATTGCGGAATCGGCGCGGAGATTTGCTATCGCATCCAAAACGAAATCTTCGATGAGCTGGACGCTCCGATCGCTCGCGTATCACAGGAAGATGTTCCGATGCCATATAACGAACGCTTGGAAAAAGCTGTCCTGCCGAGCACGGAGAAAATTATCGCCGCGGTGAAGAAAGTCTGTGGCGCCTAACGAGTAATTCGCCATGCCCGAAATCCAAATGCCGAAGCTGAGCGACACGATGACGGAGGGGACGCTCGTCGCGTGGAAGAAGAAGAAGGGCGACAAAGTCACGACGGGGGAAGTCATCGCCGAAATCGAAACTGACAAAGCGACCATGGAATGGGAATCGCCGGAGGACGGCGTACTGACGGAAATTTATATCGACGAAGGCGGCAAGGTAGAAGTCGGACAGAAGATCGCGTTCATCGGCGAGGAAGGCGAAGCCGCGCCAGTAACGGAAGAAAAGAAAGAAGAAGCGCCGAAAGATAAACCGAAAGCGGAAACAGAAAAACCTGATCCGGCAAAGGAGCAGAAAAAAGAAACCGCTCCGCCGGAAACGGAAAAGAAACCTGCGGCAAAAAAAGAAGCCAAAGCACCGCCGCCGCAAAGAGCTGAAGGCGACGAAGTGCGAGTGAAGGCCTCGCCCCTCGCGCGCCGTTTGGCTGCACAAGCAGGCCTCGATGTTTCGCAGGTCAAAGGCACTGGAGATGAGGGGCGAATCACGAGCACCGATGTGCACGCAGTGATAAAATCGCAATCGAAAGCGCCACAGAAAAAATCGCTCGCGCCAAGTGTGAGACCAGGCGAAGGCGCACGCATTCAATTGAGCGGAATGCGCAAGGTTATTGCCCAACGTTTAGTCGAAAGCAAAGGTCCGGTTCCGCATTTCTATTTGAACATCGAAATCGATGCGGGCCCGCTCATGACCGCGCGCGCCGAATTAAAAGCGGGTGGCGAAGGCAGCGACACGGCGAAAATCACCGTGAACGATTTCATTCTGAAAGCATCAGTCGATGCCGCGGTGAAAGTTCCGAAGGTGAACGCTTCGTTCGATGACGACGCGATCGTTCAATATCAAGATGTCGATCTCGCAATCGCGGTGGCGATTGAAGACGGCCTCGTCACACCAGTCGTTAGGGCGGCGCAGAAGAAATCACTGCGCGAAATTAGCGAAGCAGTGAAGGACCTGGCGCATCGCGCGCGCCACAAGCGGATGAAGCCGGAAGAATTTCAAGGCGGTACATTTACTGTCTCGAACCTCGGCGGTTACGGCATCGACTCATTTTCCGCCATCATCAATCCCCCGCAGGGATTTATTCTTGCGATCGGCGCCGTTTCCAAACGCGCGGTGATCGACGATTGCGATCAAATCGTCGCTGGTCATCGCATGGCCATCTGCATGAGCTGCGATCATCGAGTGATCGATGGCGCGCTCGGCGCGGATTATCTGAAAGAGTTGCGCCGCCTCCTGGAAAATCCGACGCTGCTGCTGATCTAGCACTCGTTAGGCCATGGAACATCGGCCGCAGGAAAAAGAACTCCGGCCGGTCTCGTTCGCCGCGCATGCGGCGCGCGGAATGGTGCGCGATCAAAAAACGCGGCGGCGCGTCATGCTGGCCGTTGTGCTTCTAGCGCTCCTGATGGTGTTGGGCGGGGCGACTTTTTTGCGGGAAGTGCTGAATCCAAATCACCATCTGCTTCGTTTCATCTTGTTTTGGATGGCGTGCGGATGGCTGACCATCCTGGCGTTGTTGCTCGCGCTTTTTGATCTGCTCACGCTGCGCGCGCAAAACCGCGCGGCGGAGAAAGTCTTACGCGAGCAATTAAAGTAGCCTAACGAAGTCGAAGCCGAGCGATTGTCCGAAAACAAACAGACGAGCGCGATCACCGAAAGCAGATGCTGGCAGTAATGAAAACTGGCCAACGCGACGCAGACGCGGATACTTTTTCTTGTGGCAACGACTTCACGCGCAGGCTGGAAGACGCGTGAACAAATGGAAGCGGATGAAGCGCGCGTGCTGGCGCCGTTCGCGCAGAAGTCGGGCGAATCGCGCGGCCGAAAATATGCGCAGACGTCGCACGCCTATCGGACGGAGTTTCAACGCGATCGGGCCCGGATCATTCACGCTCGCGCTTTTCGCCGACTGGAATACAAGACGCAAGTTTTCTTAAACGGGACGGGCGATCATTTGCGGACGCGTTTGACCCACACGATTGAAGTGGCGTCGATAAGCCGCACGATCGCGCGCGCGCTTTCCTTGAATGAGGATTTGGCGGAAGCGATCGCGCTCGCACACGACCTCGGCCATTCGCCTTTCGGGCATTCCGGGGAAGAGATGTTGGCCGAGTGCATGCAAGGTCACGGCGGGTTTGAGCATAACGAACAAAGTCTGCGGGTAGTGGAATTGCTCGAGGAAGTTTATCCAGAATTTCCCGGGCTGAATTTAACTTTCGACGTGCGGGAAGGTTTGCAGAAACATCGCAAGCTGGAGACGCGTCCGACTTTGGAAGCGCAGATCGCGGACATCGCGGACGAGATTACTTATTACAGCCATGATCTGGATGACGCGCTCGATTTTGCAATTCTCTCGGTTGGTCAATTGGACGAAGTCGAAGTCTGGCGGCAGAGCCATGCCAATGTTTCGCAGCGTTATGGCGATGCGCGCGAGCCGGAACTGCACAAGCTGATCATTCGCGACATCATCGATGTGCAGGTGCGCGATGTCGTGAGTTGCAGCGCGGCGACGATCGCGGCCGCGGGAGTTTCAAGCGCGGATGAAGTGCGGCAGCAGCAACGCAAGCTGATCCGCTACAGCGATGATCGTGCACGGGCGAATAACGAATTGCGGCGCTTCTTGTATAAGAACGTCTATTACCATCCGCGCGTGGCGGAGGTGAACCAGCGCGCCTGCGAAATGTTGCGCACCGTCTTTCAAGCTTACGTGCAATCGCCGGACTTGTTAGGCGATGCGGCCACACGACGAATCGAAGGCGAAGGTTTGCATCGGACAGTGTGTGATTACATCGCTGGCATGACCGATCGCTATTTGCTGGAAGAGCACGCGCGCATTTCAGCATCGTGAAAAAGAAACGTATCGAAACGCGCCAGGTCTCGTTAAGCCGCGGCGTGTCCTGTTTCGTCGCGCAGATATTCGATCACCAGGCGCAATCGGCGATCGATCGCCAACTCCTCGAGCAACTCCTGGCGACGTAACGGGTCGGTGATGAACGTTGCTGCCATCAAATCGGCCAACATTTCCGGATCGCTCAACTCCGAAAGGTAACTATCGACTTTCGCGGGCAACCTCCGGCCGTCGTTCCGCAGTTTTCGATAGAGTTCGAGCACCCTTTCGCCGAGCGCCTGAATTTGCACCGATGAACCGTCGTCGGATTCAAGCGGTTCGACTTCCGCGATGGGGAAAGGTTTTTCCTGATCGAAACCAACGAAGCGGACTCGTTGCAGTCCCTGCAAAATAAGATTGGAAGTCCCGTCGCCGCGGTCGACGCAAGCGCGCACCAATCCAGCGGTCGCGATGTGATTGAAATCTTCGGGCGATCGCCAATCGGTTCGTTTGCTTTTGAGGAGCGCGACGCAAAACATTCGATCGTGCGCGAGGGCATGGCCGAGCATTTCGCGATAGCGCGGTTCGAAAATGTAAAGTGGCAGGAGCGCGTGAGGAAAAAGCACCGCGCCTGGCAACGGCATGACCGGCACGGTCTGGGGCAAAGAAATGGGTTCGCTCATTGCATTGGTGATCTAACTCCAATGCAATATACGCTGCAAAATCAGCGGACGATGCGCCGCAGTTCCGCGAGCGAAAGTTGCCCGTCTACCTGATGAGTGCCGAGGTGGGCGTAATTCAGGACGGAGCCACGCCGCGCAAGTGTGATCCTGATCTCGCGTCCAATCGCCCCGGTGCCCATGGCGCTAATAGGCAAACGTTTTTTGTTCGCCTCGAAAAAACGAAGGAGGCGCGCGGCATCTTCTTCTTGATCAGTGCGAGTGACGATTTTGAAAATGTCGGGATGCAAGGCCTTCGCGGATTTGAAAAGCGTTTTTAATTCTGACTCGTTAGGCGTGCGGTAAAAATCATGCACGGAAATGATCCGGCGAACGCGGTGGGCCGCGGCCATTTCCAGGACTGGGCGCAATTCAGCGGCGGCGCGCAGTTCGACGTCGACATAGCGCGCCTGCGGCAAATAGCGCAGCAAAAGATCGCGGCGGCGGGCGGGGGAAAGACTGTTTAAGCCGCCTTCCGCGGAGTGACGTGCGGTGATGATGAAAGGCGCGGAGAGCTTGCGGATAAATTTTTCCGTTTCCGGCAGCACGTGACTGAGTGCGTCGAGGCGTAGCTCGAAAAGATCAGGCGGTTGTCGGAGGGTGCTGGCCCGATGCAGATCCGCCGGAGAAAAAATGACTGCGACCAGCTGATTGCGGCGGCGGTTTTTCGTCCTGCGGACCGCAGTCATGCTATAGTGGCGGTGTTTTGCTAGAATGCGACCCTGACGCATCCCGATGATTACGCGCCGACAGGAAATCAACACGCAGCTCCAGCAGATCTGCGATTCGTTTCTGCTCGCCCTGACCTTGTTCGGCACCCATACCCTGCGGCTCTACAGCACGCGGTGGTTCAACCTCGATGAAGGTGTCGATCCCTTTTCCAATTATCATTGGTTGATCGTGGTGGTGATGGCCTTCGGTCCAATTTTGCTCGACTTACAAGGGTTCTATCAGTCGCCGTTAACAAAGACAAAGTGGAAGTCATTTCGGCAAATCGTGCAGGCCATGGTTTATCTGAGCATCGTGGTGAGCGGCTGCGTCATTTTCTTGCGACTGCCGCTAATCAGCCGTTCGCTCGCGTTGCTCTTTATTATTTTCGCGACGCTCGTCCTTCTAATTAAAGAGCGAATCATCGTCGCGAGCGTGCGCCGGCGCGCGCGGCGGGGCGAATTGCGCGAGCGCATTCTTCTGGCAGGGACGCCGCGCGACATCGCGGTTTTGGAAGAATCCTTCACCTCCGAGCAGAAGCTCCTGATGGTCATTGCGGAGAGAATCGATATCGAGCACCAGCCGATTTCCGATCTGGTGGAAGCACTGCACAAACATTCGGTGACCCGTGCAATTTTCGCGGCGGGTCACACGCAGTTGAATCGAGTGGAGCAGGCGATCGGTGCCTGCGAGGTCGAAGGCGTGCCAGCCTGGCTGGTAGCGGATTTTATTCAGACTTCCATCGCGAAGCCGGACTTCGACGCCTTCGGTGGAAGGCCAATGCTCGTCTTTCGTTCAACGCCGGAAGTTTCGTGGGCCCTTTTAATCAAAGGAACGATCGACCGCATCGGCGCCGCTCTGGCGCTGATCATTCTCGCTCTTCCGATGTTGTTGGTGGCGCTGATTATCCGCCTGACCTCGCGCGGCTCGGCCATTTTCCGGCAGCAACGTGCCGGCAAGCACGGGAAGCCGTTTACCATGTATAAATTCCGTTCGATGTCGAACGATGCCGAGCAGCGTCACGCCGACCTCCTGCCGTTTAATCAGATGAGCGGGCCGGTTTTCAAAATCGAAGACGATCCGCGCATCACGCGTTTCGGTCGTTGGCTCCGGCGGACGAGCATGGACGAAACGCCACAGCTGCTCAACGTCTTGTTCGGCGATATGAGTCTGGTTGGACCGCGGCCCCTGCCGCTCTACGAAGTAGAGAAATTCGAGGATACGGCGCAACGTCGGCGCTTGAGTGTCAGGCCGGGCCTAACCTGTCTCTGGCAAATCCGCGGACGGAACGAAGTGAAGGATTTCCGCGACTGGGTAAAACTCGACCTCGAATACATTGACCAGTGGTCGTTAGGCTTGGATTTTAAGATCCTGGCCCGCACCTTGCCGGCGGTTATGTTCGGCTTGGGGGCGAAATAAGTCGGCTTAGATTTTCGGGGCTAAGGGCGCGACCATTCGCTCAACGTATTTCGCCAGCAGATCGAACTCGAGATTGAGGGCATCGCCCATCTCGATTTTGTCGAGGTTGGTGTGACGTTTCGTGTGTGGAATAATCCAGACAGTAAAACTTCGCGGCGACATTTCTGCCACCGTCAGGCTAATGCCGTTCACGGCTACGGAGCCCTTCTGAATAATGTAGCGGGCGAACTCTGAAGGGAGTTCGATTTCCAAGCGATAGTCGGCGTCTTTCTGTCCAAATGCGAGAACACGGGCCGAGCAATCTACATGGCCCTGCACAAAATGTCCGCCCAAGCGAGCAGTCGCGAGCAAGGCCCGCTCGAGATTAACGGAACTATCGCGGCGAAGCCCACGGAGATTTGTGTGGTCGAGCGTTTCCTGTAAAAGATCGAAGGTAAGCTGATCTTCTCTGCGTCCAGCAATCGTTAGGCAACATCCATTCACCGCAACGCTTTCCCCGCGAGAAATATTTTCCGAGATCTGTGGCGCGGCGATTTGTAATTGAGTTCCGCGCTCGGTCGCACGGATCCAACAAACGCGGCCAACTTCCTCTATAATTCCACTAAACATGAAGACGTCAGTCAATCAGCGCGCCACGAAAAGCGCAACGCCTAATAGAAAGATAATGAGAAAATGAAATAAACAGTCGGTAGAATGAAACAGGAAATAAAATTCTTGTACTCGTTAGGCCAAACCTAGCGAAATGCGACCTCTGATCGAGGAAGAAAATCGGCCGCGAGACGACGTCCGACAGAAACCGAGACGACCCGCTAAACCCTTAATACGCAATCAACGAAACAACGGGTGACATCCCTCCGAGCGACCCCGTTCAAAGTTTTTTGAAAAAAATGAAAAAAAACCTTGTCACGCCTCACAGGCCGCTTTATTCCTCAGCGCCAAACCTAACCAAACCCAATGGAGAAACTAATGATAAGACAAGTGCTCAATACGTTAGGGTTCCGTCGCTCGGCTCTCGCAGTCAGTGTCGGAGTTCCTTTCTTTTTAGCCGTTAACGCTTTTGCCCAGGCCCCCGCCGGCGGTGAAGCAACCACGGAACGCGTCGTTGTAACTGGTTCGTATATCCCGACTGCTGAAACTGAGTCGGCTTTACCCGTTACCGTTTACACCGCGGAAGTCCTGCAGAAGCAGGGCGCCAACACGCCAGTAGAAGGTCTACGGCAATTACCCTCCTTCGTCGGTAATGCGGCCACTGAGAACGACTCGAATGGTGGTAACGGCCAGGCTGGTATCAACCTACGTGATATCGGTCAGCAGAACGCGCTCGTCCTTATCAACGGACGTCGCGCTTTCTTGGGCACAGGCCTCAACGCGCAGGCGGATATCAACGCAATTCCAATTGGCGCTCTCGCTAGAAGTGAAGTGTTGAAGGACGGTGCCTCGGCCATTTATGGTTCAGATGCAGTCGCCGGCGTGGTTAACTTCATTCTGCTCAACGGCCCTGGTGAAGCGCCGTACGAAGGTGCGGAAATCTATGCGCTTTATGGCAACACCACTGAGTCCGATGCGCACGTGCGTCAGGTTTATCTCCGAGGTGGCGTCAAGACCGACAAAGTGGCGATTGCCGCGGCCGGTGAATATTACTCCCGTGCAAACCTGTACTCGCGCGATCGCGCCCAGTTGGCAGGTTCCGGCGATCTCCGAGCCACTTCGATCGATGGAGAATTAGGCCTCAATCCAGTCGGGACTGGGCCTCTGGGCCGTGGGGGATTAAATAACAACAGTCCGACGTTTGCTGGCCGCGTTAGCCTCAGCAATCCACTCCTGTTACTGGCAAACGGCACTTTTGTTCCTTTTACTGGACAGCCGATTCCAGTTGGCGCTCGTGTGCTTAACGGGAATTTGGTGCTTACCGACCTCAGCAATAATCAGGTTACACCGTCGAGCTATCGTCGGTTTGAGGTCACGCCTGCGCAGATCCCCGGACAAAACACCCAGCCCGGCGACACTCTGCCCGGAGCTGACCCGACACGCTTTAACTTCCGCGCCTTCACGCCCGCCATCCCGGGTGTCGAGAAAGCGTTATACTATGTCACGGGTAGCTACAAGATCTTCGGCGAAGGTCTGCAGATATACGGCGACATTATGTACGCCAAGACTAAGCAGGATAACGGTCTTGCCCCCTCTCCGTTCACGCTCAGTAGCACCAACGGCCGGACCGAAGCGCGGGCGTCGATCTTCAATCCTTTCGGAAACAACCTCAACCAGACGCGTTACCGCCTGGTTAATGAACTCAGCAACCGCCGATCGTTCTTCGATCATGACTACTATCGTTACGAGGCCGGTTTGAAGGGTGATTTCAACTTCAAAGGCAACGCTTTTATCAGCCACTTTGGTTATGATACCGGCATCGTCTATGAGCGTTTTGACGAGCGGCGCACGGATAGCGGTGACGCCCAACGGGCCCAGATTCGCCGCTTGATTGGCGCAAATATCTTCGATCCGTTTATCGGCCAGAGTGCACCCGTCTTTGGCACTGCTCCAACCTATAACAACACTAATCCACTAGCGCCTCAGTTCCGCACGGGCGTTCCGATCGGTATGGCTCCTTACGACAACCGCCCAGCGGGGGTTCTGTTTACGGATACGGTTGCCCTTCCAAATGGAGCCGGTGGTGCCGCAGCTGGAGGCGAGACTACCGGAGCCGCTTTCATCGCTAATTCGCTCTTCCGTGAGCGCGATTGGCTGGCCGACGCGAAGATCAATGCTCATCTTTTTCCGAACCTATGGAATGGTGGCATCGATTTCGCGCTCGGATATGAACATCGCGAGCGCTCAGATCACTCAATCCCGGATAATACCCAGGCCGCGGGGGATCAACTCGGCTTCAATCAGGCGCCCAACAGCTTCTTCCTGCAGGAAGTCAACTCCGTCTTCACGGAGTTGAACGTCCCGATCGTGACCTCGACGATGAACGTGCCGTTCGTCCGCTCGTTGGAATTCTCGGTCGCGTGGCGCTATGAGAAGTTTAACGACAAGGACAACTTCACCAAGCTCACGAGCTCATTCGAGAACAAGAACGAGGACGAAAATTTTGGTGGCAGCCCGAGGGTCTCGATTCGGTATCAGCCGATCGCGGACCTGACGCTGCGCGGCAACTTCAACCAGTCGTTCCGTTCGCCTGATCCGTCGTTCCTCTTCACGCCGACGTTCCAGAACTTCCCGCAGCTGTTTGACCCCTTCGTTAAGGTGACTCTACAGCCGCCGGGCGGCGTGAATGGCTCGGGAAGCCCCAATGTTACGCCGGAGCTCACCGATACCTATTCTGCCGGATTGGTTTATACGCCGAAGTGGCTACCTGGTTTCACAGTTACGGCCGACTTCTACCAGCTCTACACCAAGAACCTGATTCTGAGCGTATCCGATTCAGCGACCATCGTCTTGTTTGCCAACGGGATCAGCCTCCAGCAAAATGCCCTTGATCCCACCGTGATACCGGTCTTCACGAACTTTGTCAGTCGTGATGGCGCCGGCAATGTCATTTCAATTGACGGCATCACGGCCGGCAATGGCGGTAAGCGCCTCGTCCAAGGTATAGACACGACCGCTGTTTACGAGGTTCCGACGCAGAACTTCGGAACGTTTACCCTCTCGCTCGGGTGGAACCACTTCTTCACCTATAAGGCTGAGGGAGCTCCGCAGTTCGTCAAAGGAACAACGAACTTCCTGGGCAATTACAACAACAGCACGTTACCGCTCGCTCCCGGTGCAGTGCCCTTCAACAAGGGATTTCTGCGTTTTGAGTGGCAAGGACCGGCCGGGTGGCTGAAGGGATTCGACTTCGTGGCAACTGGTAATTACATCGGAGACTACGAAGATGATCCGGCATTTATTCTCGGGAACTTCATCGATCCTAACAATCCAGGAACGTTCACGAACCCGAACTTCGTATTCCATCACCGTATTTCGGATTACGAGACGCTGGACATGCAGTTGAGCTATGAATTCCTGAAACCGGAAATGGCGGCGGCGGCGGGTTACTCGAAAGATGCGAAGGACGCGAAAAGCATGGGCAAGGACGTCGCTGGCGTAGAAAGCAGCAGCATCTGGCAACGTATGCTTTGGAACACCAAGGTTACCGTGGGCGTCAACAATGCGTTTGACCGCTATCCTCCAACTGCGCTTGGCGCATTTAACGACAACTACGATACCTCAAACTACTCCATCCGTAACCGATACTGGTACGTGAGCCTGAGTAAGAAGTTCTAATAAAATCTCGGTTGTAGCCCGATAAAGGGGCATTAAACTTTAGGCGGGCGGCAGTAATGTCGCCCGCCTTTTGCTTTTCTAGAATGTCTACAGTAGCGCGGTCAAAATCTGGCAAGAGGTATCAGTCACGCAACGGCGAGACAGCAACGAGTGTCGCGCGCCTGGCTAGCGCTCCGCTCAGCTCTACCCCTCTCGTGGTTCCAACGAAGAAATCGCCTTGGATATTAGGACGTTGGTTGGATCTCTTGTTGTTTGTCGGTACACCGGCCGTATTGATCCCGATCTTCATCGCGGCGCAAGCCCGATGGAGCGCACAGGATATCTTCCTCTTCGTCGGCGCCTTTGGCGCAATGGGCCATCATCTGCCGGGAATGATTCGCGCCTACGGGGACCGGAGTTTGTTTCAGCGCTTTCGCACGCGCTTCATCGTCGCGCCACTAGCGCTTCTCGCCGTTTGCGCCTGGTCTTCCTTCTATAACATCCAAGTTATTCAGCTGGTTGCTTTGGTTTGGGGAATCTGGCACGGCCTCATGCAGACCTATGGCTTCTGTCGAATCTACGATGCTAAGGCATCAGCGGCCGCCGCCTCTAGAGCGCGAGCGGATTTTGCACTCTGTGCCACGGCGTTTACCGCAGCCGTTTTGCTATCGCCTCTTCGCTTCCGAACCTGTTTTGAACTCTATTACGAAAGTGGAGGCCCCGTAATACCCACTTGGGTGATCGCGGCAATCCGGAGCGCCATGATAGGTTTGCTAGTTCTCGCTTTCGCGCAGTTTAGCTTGCGGCAGTGGCTTGATTGGCGCGCGGGCCGCGGGGTTAGTCCCGTAAAGTTATTGCTCCTCACGAGCAGCATCAGCTTCTGGTGGTATTGCAATAACGGGGTCCAGAATATTCTAGTTGGCATCGCTCTCTTCGAAGTCTTTCACGACGTCCAGTATCTCTCCATCGTGTGGATTTACAATCGAGCCCGGGTCGAACGCGATGAGAGTATCCGCGGGTTCATGCGATTTGTTTTCAGGCAGAGCGGCTCGTTGCTGGGCGTCTATATCGGGCTCGTCCTGGCTTATGGTGCGATCGCTCTTGTTAGTCAGGGACTCTCAATCGAAGCAATTCGCAACTGCTTAATGGGCGTGGTAACGGCGTCCGCCCTTCTGCATTTTTATTACGACGGTTTTATTTGGAAGGTCCGGGAGTCCCAGACGCGGAGCATGCTTGGGATAGATTCCTCCGGCGTCTCCGGCGCCAGGGAACAGCGTCGATTTCCCATCTGGACGGCACACGCTCTCCGTTGGGCTGCGCTAATAATTCCGGTCGGCGGGTTGTGCGCGGCGCAACTGATGGGCCGCGTAGTGCCTCCCCTCGAACGCTACGAAAAAGTGGCTGAGCTACTTCCGACCGACGCGAAGGCGCAGCTGAACTACGGCAAGGCTTTGCACGACGCAGGTCGAATTGAGGAAGCACAAGCGCACTATGAATCGGCTTTGGCGCGCGATCCGTCTTTAGCGGCAGCGGAATTCTATTCCGGGCTGGCCTGGAGTGACCGCGGCGATTTCAATAGGGCATTCGAGCATTATGAAAAAGCCCTCACCCTCGATCCGAACAATGTGAAAACCGAGGTTAATTTCGCCGTCCTCTTACGCCAAAGGGGACAGAGAGACGAGGCGCGTCGACATTACGAACACGCTCTCTCTCTCGAAAATAATCTCGATATTGCCCACAAAGAACTAGCCGACCTCATGGTCGAAGTGGGGGAATATGAAACTGCTCTGCCTCACTACCGGGAAGCCTTGCGCATTAATCCCGATTTCCGTCCGGCGAAAGAGAATCTTGATTTCGCGGAATCTCTCGCAAGGCGCTGAGGTCTTCGGGATAGAAAAGAGAATTTCCGCTCATCAGCCGATAACTCGTTAGGCGCGAGCGCGGTTGATTCTACGTTCCATTTGCAATCGCCCGAAAATAAATCGATGTTTTCCTCATGAAAACTTTGGGGAGTATTGCGGTGGCCGTAACTTTCCTCGTGGGGCTTGGCGTCACAAGTGCCCAAGCGGATCCCGTTAAACACCGATCGGGTTCAAGAATTTTGCAGCAAGACGGGCCCGAGCGGTATGTTTACATCACCGGTTCGCACATCCCTCAAAAATTGGTGCTCAAATCAATCGGTACCACCACGCCGTATAATCTTCGCATCTACACGAAAGCCGAATTGGACAGCACCGGTCGGCAGACCGTCGCTGGAGCGCTTTCCATTGACCCCTCGATAACGATTTCGGGTCACTAGCCCCGAACTTCTTTCTTGCGTCGATTTGTTCTCGGCACGCCCGCGAGAACGCCGGGCGTTGGGAGTCGAATTCAATCCTGACGCTGGACTGCGCTGGCGTTGGCATAGCTGCTGCTTTTATGGGCTATAACGTCCATGATTCTAATAAGCCTCCAGCCTTTTGCGCCGAGAAAGATTTTCGCTCTCGCCGCCGCTATTATCTGTCTTTCCACTGCTTCCAGCTTTGCGTCGGCTATTTTCCTTTCCGTCGATTCCACACCCTACGATCGTCAAATGAGTCGCATACGTCCGATTCTCGTTTCGCGATCAGTCGACGCGGACGGCGATGTTTCACTTTCTCTCGTCAATCAATGGATGGGCAATCTCCGCGAAATTCCTTACGGCTATCACATTGAATGGCGGACACCCGCGGAAGTGGAGACCGGTGCGCCGGCGGATTGCAAAGGCAAGGCACTCGCGCTTTATCGGCGAATGCAAGCTCGTGGCGCGAAAAATTTGCGGCTAGTCATCGGCCTGCGCGCCCCGACCAGTCGTGTAACGCACGCTTGGCTCATCTGGGAAACAAAGCACGGCAACTATGTGCTCGATCCAACTTTCAATTTCATGGCGTCTCGCGCGGAAGAGTTAGATGAAAATTCGTATGTCCCGCTTTACGCGTACAGCGGAGGAAGGAAGTTTCGGGCAGCAACGAGCCAACTCTACGCTACGAACTGAGCGGTCCTTCCCAGAAGTTTTCTCCAGCATTCAGCACTCGTTAGGCGATTGTCGTAATCATCGCGTAAGCTGGTGATTCGCTTCTTACAAGGACCGCGCCGGTGTTTCGCCTTAATGCGAATCTACCCAAACCACGGTGGATGCCACGGCCGATGTTAATGGTTGACGAATAACTTCGTTTTGAGCGAAGATTCACATTGCCGACTCCGTCGATCCAAATATTATCTTTGTTGTGGTTATGGGAATTATAAAAACTTCGCTCACCAGCAGCCTTATTACATCAGCCGCCATCTCGAGTGTTTTTTGCTCCGATGTCAGGCTCCAAAAAGTTCCGCCGCTCGCCGTCGAGCAGACTGCGGGCTATCCAGAGAATCTGGCTCGTTATCATCTTGGCGCACAAGTCGAAGCTGCGCCGCAGAGTCGTCCGATTGCTAATTTGCAATTGAGCAGCAATTCTGAAGACAGAAACGCTGCGGAAGCTGCGTTGCTCTGTGATGATCCTACAGTCGGCTACGCCTTGCCGGCTGGCGTCACTACCGTTCTGGTCTCGCTTCCTAAGATCGAAAATGTCGGCCGGATTTCGTTTTCGAATCAGGGCACAACGGGCGAGATCGCGATCGCAACTTCGAGTGCGAAATTGCCGATGAGCAGTCCGCAGTGGCATACGGTCGTAGAGGAGCCGCTTAAATCCGACGGTCTCCAGACATCTTTGGGGCCGACCGATGCAAAATATATTCGTCTCACTTTCAATGTGAACCAACCGGGACGTCTCGCCGGTTTCGGGGTTTATTCCACTGGCCAGATTTCAGACTTTACCGCGCCGCGCGCTCGCAAGCTTTCGGTGCAAGATAAGTCCGACAGTTTCGCGCTAATCTCGTACAGCCTGGCCGATATTCATGCAAAGAGTCGCGCGCTCTATGTCAGTTCCGGCAATGAGCCCCGCCAGGCGAACAACATGATCGATGATCAACCAGCGACGGCTTATAATTTCGCGGCGGAAGACGCTTCGCCGACGGCCGTTTTCGATTTGGGAAAACCCTCGACGGTGCGCCGCATTTCTGCGGTTTATTCTCCGCGCGCTGGCAAGGTCGATTTTTATGTTCTTCAATCGTTGCCGCGCAGCACTGGCCCGTCCGCTACGGCGCCCGAGAACATCGAACTCAATGACGTCGCCTTCGCTTCGCTGAAATCGGTCGGTTCCGTTACTGATGATGGAACTCGCGGACGAGCGTCACTTGATTTTCCGGCCACCACCGGGCGTTACGTCATGATGCGTTGGACGCCATCAACGCAGTCGGACTCGGCCTTTGCAGTTGCTGAAGTAGCTGCTTTCGGAAGCGGCAAAGTGAATACGCTCCTGGCAGCGAATGAGAATGCCGGTGGCGGTTACGAAGGTGATGGCAAGACCTCGCTGGACGGCAAGACAATGCTCGAAGCGAAAGATATGCCGCAGAGTCCTGCGGAAGCGGCGCCTCCGGCCGAAGGTCCCCCGCCGTCATTGCCGCAGCCACCGCCTTTCACTTTCGTGCCGGTGCTGGTTCCGATCAGTCGTTAACTTTTCGTAGCTCTTTTCTCCGCCGGTCGGTTCACGCCGACCGGCGGTTTTATTTGGCGGACGAGACGTGAGGCGCGCGTCAAAAGCTATCTCTGATCAGCTCAAAAATCGCAGTACTGTCCAAGCTTCCCTGCAAGGGATCGGTGCCCAATCCAACTCCAAACGCTACAACATCCCCGGCACTATTCTGTGCTGCCGGCAGGTAAACCGCAGCGGGTTGCTCCAATGCGGAATTCGCGGGGGGCACCCTCGGCGTGATCGGATCATCTCCATTTTCTTCCACGGCTGGAGTTGGCATTTCGTGCGGCCCATTCGGCCCGGTGGCCCAGGTAAACTTGGACTCGTTAGGCAGCACCTCTTCGTTTTCGCCTTTCTCGTGTTCCAGCGGCGGCGAACCACTTAAGGTTGAACCGCCGATTCCCACATCGCCGCAAACAATGATCATCGACTTGGTACCAGCGTAGCGTTGCGCCACCGCGATCGCGCGATCCAACTCGACCGTCTCCGCTAACGTGCGTTCGCTCTTATTTTCTCGCGCCGCTCGCCCCATGAGCGCCGCGTCCACCACCAGTACATAACCGCCGCTGTTAAATTGCAGAAGTTCGATGGCACGGCGCACCATGTCGGACAAGCTCGGCTGGTCGCCGCCGCGTCCGACCTCATCGGAAAAAGCGAGCTCTGCCTGAGCGAAGAGTCCGAAAACTTTCGCCCTTCGCCACCGCGGAACGGCATCAAGGTCCTCAAGGTTTTGCGACACTTCATAACCGCGATCGCGCATTTCCTGGATCAGATCGAGATCGTCGCCGCGTCGGCCGCCTTTGCCGATCGGAAGAAAATCGGCCGCGCCGCCACCGAGGACCACATCGATTGCTGCTTCTTGCGCGAGACTGCGCGCGAGTTCTTCGCGTTCGTCGATCTTATTTGTGTGCGCATAGAAAGCAGCCGAGGTCGGATCGGTCACGAGCGCATTTGTCACCAGGCCGGTCACGCGCCCGCTTTCGCGCGCGATCTCGAAAAGATTTTGTAGGCTTTTCCCTTCGGCATCGATTCCGAGCGTGCCGTTCTTCACTTTCACACCCGTCGCGAACGCGGTCGCGGCGGCTGCTTGATCAGGAATGGCGGAGTCTAACGAGTAGTTACGCAGCAAGGCCGAATTCGTCAGCGCATCCACCGTTAGCGGTGTGTTCGCGCCGCCCGCGTAGATCCTCGTCATCGGCAGGCGCGCCGCGTCGAGTCCTTCGCCGATGAAGAGAATAATTCCGAACGGTTTCTGCACCACCCAGTGTTGAAAATAGAGAACACCGAGCCCGAGGAAGACGACGAGGCAGAAAAGCGCCAGGAGCTGGTTCCGCCATTTCACCAAGCGATGTAGCGGCGCGTCTTCTTTGCTGTCAACGAAAGAACCCGCTTGTGCCAGCGCGTCGCGTCGGCACAGTCGCTCGCATGAGCAAACCGGTCATGCTCCTGATTCGCGATGGCTGGGGGATTAATCCCGGCGGCCGAGCCGCGCGCGAAAAAAACGGCGATGCCACTTTGCTCGCGCGGACTCCGGTTCACGACGAAATTTATCGGAAGTATCCCGGCGGAACGTTAAGTGCGAGCGGTTTGGATGTTGGCCTTCCCGAAGGGCAAATGGGAAATTCTGAAGTAGGTCATCTGAACTTGGGCGCGGGGCGCGTCGTTTATCAGGACCTGACCCGCATCAATAAAGCGATCGCGGAAGGCGAGCTAAAAAAAAATCACGTCCTGCAAGAGACGTTTCTCAAGGCGAAAAACACGCGCCTTCATTTTCTCGGATTGGTTTCTGATGGCGGCGTGCACAGCCACTACGAGCATCTCATTGCTTTGGCGCAAGCGGCGAAAGCAGCCGGCGTAACCGACATCATGGTGCACGCTTTTACCGATGGTCGTGACACCTCACCAACTGGCGGCGGCGATTTTCTCGACAAATGTGAAGCCGCTTTGAAATCGGCTGGCGCACGGATCGCGACTGTTGTCGGTCGTTATTATGCGATGGATCGCGATCGGCGCTGGGATCGCACCAAGCGCGCATGGAACGCAATCGTTTTTGGTGAAGGCGGAGTTCGCGACACCACACCGGCTGCCGCTGTGCGCGAAGAATACAAGCAGGGCATCACGGATGAATTCATGCCCGCGCTGATTTTTTCGCACCCTAACGAACAGCGTCTTCGTGATGGCGACGTCGTTTTCTTCTTCAATTTCCGCGCCGACCGCGCGCGTCAACTTTCTCAGGCCTTTCTCGATGAGGACTTCCAAGGCTTCGATCGTCGCGTTCAACCGCGGGTTCACTACGTCACCCTGACGGAGTACGATGCGACCTACAATTCGCCCTACGTTTTCGCGCCGGAAAAATTGGCGCAAATTTTAGGCGAAGTCGCGCGCGCAGCAGGCAAAAGACAACTGCGCATCGCCGAGACGGAAAAATATCCGCACGTCACCTACTTTTTTAACGGCGGTGTGGAGAAGGCGTATGAGGGCGAGGACCGCAAGATCATTCCATCGCCGAAAGTTGCGACCTACGATTTGCAGCCGGAAATGAGCGCGCGCGAAGTGACCGCGACGGTTTTGGAGACGATGTCGCAGTACGATCTGATCATTTTGAATTTCGCGAATCCCGACATGGTTGGCCACACCGGCGTTGTGGAAGCGGGGATCAAGGCCGTCGAAACGATCGACGAATGTGTTGGGAAAATTGTGCCGGCCTTGCTTTCGTTAGGCGGGAAGTGCCTGATCACCGCCGACCACGGAAATTGCGAATTGATGCGCAATCCGGATGGTTCGCCGAATACCGCGCACACCACGAACCTTGTTCACCTCATCTATGTCGCAGACGACGCTCAGAAGTTTCGCGTCGAAGATGGAATTCTGGCTGATGTGGCGCCGACTCTTCTTTTCCTGCTCGGTTTGAAACAACCAGCGGAAATGACGGGACACAATCTACTCGTTAGATTCTGACGACCCGCGCCAGCGCGTGCACTTGCTCGAAATCGATCTCGAGCTGCTTGTTTAGGTTTCGTGTGCCGGCCTGCGCGATGCGGTGCAGAAAACGCAGCCGGCTTTCTACGGTGTTGTCGTGCCAGATTGGTTTTTGTTGCAAGGCCAACGTCTCGCCGTTTTCGACCAGCGCGCCCCAGCCCAGGGGCAATTCCGGTTCACGAAATAACTCGTTAGGCAAAACCAGATAGAACAAATTTGCGCAACGATACCGGGTCAGGCATTCAAATTTCGTCGCGCCGCGAATTTTGTTTTGCAGCGCGCCGATCTCGCGGATTACCCGTCCATAATTGTGATGTTCGATCGCGGTGAAATCGTGCGAATCGAATTCGGCAAAGAGCGATTCGCCTCCTCTCAAGGTCGGGTAATGCACCCGCAAATGTTTCTCCAGGACCTGACGTCGCTTGTTCACCGTTTCGAGTCGGACTCGCGCAGAAGTGCTGCAGCAATTGTCGCGACGCAGGTCGCTCAGCACTTGTTTGCATTCGAAAATTGCGGTGGTTCCGGGTTCGCTGCCCATTGGCCGATAAGCAGCAACGTCCGCGCGATAACGGCATTGGGGCAGGCTCACTTCCACCGCACACGCGCTGTATCCCTGCGCCTGGGCCCACAACGCCGCGAGCCGTTTCAAACGCCGATGCGCTTCGGTTTCGCCGCGCTTACTATTCGTTAGGCTCGCGTCCATTCCGCTAATTCTTTCGCCCAGTAAGTCACGATCATGTCGGCCCCGGCGCGTTTGAGCGAGGTCATGATTTCGAGCACGGCGGCGCGTTCTTCGAAACATCCTTTGGCCGCGCCGGCTTTGACCATGGCGAACTCGCCACTCACGTGATAAACCGCGGTCGGTTTTCCGAATCGTTCGCGCACGCGCCAAAGAATATCGAGATAAGGCAAGGCTGGTTTTATCATGAGAACATCCGCGCCTTCTTCGACATCGAGCGCGGCTTCGCGCATCGCTTCCGCGCCGTTAGCCGGATCCATTTGATACGAACGGCGATCGCCAAATTGCGGTGGACTTTCCGCGGCCTCGCGGAACGGACCGTAGAATGAGGAAGCAAATTTGACCGCGTAACTAATGATGCCGGTCTCGGTGAAACCTTCGGCATCGAGAGCTTCGCGAATGGCGCCGATGCGCCCGTCCATCATGTCGCTCGGCGCCACAAAATCCGCGCCGGCTTTTGCATGCGAAACCGCAGATTTCACCAGCAATTCGACACTCTCATCGTTCAAGACATGGAAATGTTCACCGTCGCGTTGGGTCACGCCGCAGTGCCCGTGGCTCATGTATTCGCACAGACAAACATCCGTAATAACGACGAGATCGGGGCACGCCTTTTTGATCGCACGAACTGTTTCCTGCACGATTCCTTTTTCGGCGAAAGCTCCCGATGCTTGTTCGTCTTTTTCGGAAGGAATTCCAAAAAGCAGCACGGCTTGGAGTCCGAGTTCGAAGGCTTGCAGCGCTTCCTGGACCGCGTCGCCTAACGAGTGCTGGAAAACGCCCGGCATGCTCGCAATCTCGCGTTTTACTGAGAGCCTTTCGCTGATGAAGAGCGGCAGAACGAAGTCGTGCACGCTGAGTTTTGTCTCGCGCACAAGATTGCGCACGCCCGCGGAATTGCGCAGCCGCCGCGGACGATGGACCAGTTTTCTCACGGGCCGAAACTACGCGCGCGGCTTGACGCCGTCGAGCGCGCCGTGTAGCCGCTGAACGAGGGTGAAAGTCGATTACTTACTCATCGACATCAGCAATTCGTTTACGAAGTTCGCTTCGTCGACCACGAAGCGTGTCGGACGTCCTTCCCAAATTCCGACTCCGAAACTGACGCAATCTGCGCTGCGGCGAATTTTTTCTACGCACAAGATCGGGACGATCGTTGTTTCATCGGTTGTTCCGGCGCGAAATGCACTCGTTAGGCAAGCTGCTGGGAAAACGCGCGTATTTTTTCTGAACGCGAAATCGCGCCTCGGTGTGGGGGTGAAATATCCGAAGCCGGAGACGATCGGCGCGGATCGTCTGGCCAATGCCGTAGCGGTGGCAAAGCTTTACGGCAGTCCGGCGGTGGTGGTGGATTTTGGGACGGCCGTGACGTTCGATGTCGTTTCGGAAAATTGCGATTACGTCGGTGGTGTGATCGCTCCGGGTTTGGAATCGATGACCAATTTCTTATATCAACGCACCGCCTTGCTGCCGAAGTTGAGCTTGCGCGAACCGCGCGCCGCCATCGGAAAAACAACGCGCGATGCGATGCTGGCCGGCGCGATCTATGGATATCGAGGCCTGGTCAGGGAAATCCTCCGCTCCATTTGCGCGGAATTCTCCACGCGAAAAAAGGTGCGCGTTGTTGCCACAGGCGGCTATGCGCAGTTGATCGCCCGCAGGATGCCGGAAATCGAGGCGGTCCGCCCCGGGCTGACCTTGGAAGGCCTCAGAATCATCGCGAATTTGAATATTTAGCGAAGGTATCGGTCTGGCGGAAAAATTGCTTGTCATCGCGGCATGACAGCGGTTCCATGTTCCCAGGCATGAAGATTCGTAAATTCGCGACGATTTCCCTCTTAGTTCTCAGCTCTTTCGCGGCCAATAACGTGGCCCCGTCCAAGACCGAACTGGAGTCGATGTATGACAAAGCGTTCAAGGCATTTGACGCGAATAATTACGATGCCGCGCTGAAGGATCTCGATGCGATCGACGCGCGCCAGCCGGACTTGGCTGAATCGGCCAATCTGCGTGGCGTCATCCAAATGCGGCAGAAGGATTATCCGAATGCGGAGAAGGCGCTGCAAAAAGCGCTCGCGGCCGATCCGAAATTTTGGAATGCGCGTTTCAATCTGTCGGAGATTCCGTTCCTGCAAAAAAATTGGGCGGAAGCGCGCAAACGTTTTCAAGAATTGCTGACCAGCAATGCCTCTGAGCTGCAAGGCGAAGCAACGCAGCTGATCCAATACAAAATTCTTCTCACTTATCTCTTGGAAGGTAAGGAGAACATGGTCGAAGCCACGATCAACAAGTTCGAACTCTCGCCCGATACGCCGGCGGTTCATTACGCCAATGCGGCGGTGGCTTTGAATAAGAAGGATGACAAGGCGGCGAAAGACGCGCTCGCCACTGCTGAGAAAACTTTCTCGCCGCAGTTAAACAAACTCTTCGCCGAATCTTTGTATGAAGTCGGCTGGTTGGAAAAACCGGCGGGTCAAACACGCGCTGCGCTCGAGTTGAATTCGGCCGTGGAAAAAGCGGCGAAGACGAAGGTATTCGCAAAGGAAAAATTCGACGAAGCCGAACAGGCGTTACAGCAACATGATCTGACAGCGGCACGTCGACTGATCGACGAAGCTGATACGTCCGATCCGAATCAGGCACCGGTCTTAAATCTGCGCGGCGAGATTTTGCTCGAGCAGAAGGATTACGACGGAGCGGAAAATGAATTTAAGAAAGCGGCGCGGGTCGATCCGAAATATCGCGACGCGCAGTACAATCTCGCGCTCATTCCGTTCAAGAAAAAGGATTACACCAAAGCGCGCGAGCGTTTTGAATCGCTCTTCAGTTCTACGACTGGCGCCGACAAAGATCGCGCGGCGCAACTAATCAAATACAAGGTTTACCTGACTTATCTGCTCGAAGGCAAAGATGCCCGCGCGCAGAAAATGATGGAGCAATTCCAATTTACCGGCGACACGCCGGCGCTCTATTACGCGCAAGCCGCCTGGGAGTTTAAACACGACAACGCCAGCAAGGCGAACGATTGGGTTACGTCGGCGCGCAAGATTTATTCGCCTGCGCTTAACGGTGTTTTCTCCGATGCGTTTTTCGATCTCGGCTGGCTGCAAAGTCCGGCGGCGTCAGCGGCGACTGCGGTAGCTGAGGCGTCGACGACTGAAACTGCGCCGTCGATTGAGCCGACGCCAATTCCATCGATCAAACTCGCGCAGAACAATCAGACGAAATTAAACGATCCGTTAACGCAGGCGGCGCAATCGATTCCGATCGTCCCCGGCATGGAAGCAACCACGTCGAAAGCCGGTGGATCGCCCCCAGCCTCAAGCATGCTTTCTGCCAGCGCGTCGCCGAGCGTCGAAACGCCGGTGGCATCGACTGCTTCGCCCGCTGCGGCCAAAGCAGTCGTCGCGAACTCGACAGAACCTGAATCATCGCCGGTGGTTGAAGAAGCTGTCACAAAGCCTGCGCCGAGCGTGGCGAAAACAACGACAGCTCCTGTCGCGACGGCAGCGACTTCGAGTCCGGCGACGTTGCTCGCCCCGGCGAAAGTGCGTGAATGGTCGGAGCCGAGTTGGTCGGACCGCCTCGATGGGCGCACCATGCTCATCGGCGCGCTCGTTCTGGCCGCGATCCTGCTTTTCGGAATGGCTGTGCTTCCTTCGTTTCTCCGTTCGCAAAAGGCCCCGCCGCGCCGCGCAGTTTCGTCACCGGCATCTGGACCAAAGTTTCGAACTGCCGAAGCCGTCTCTGGTGTAGAAGAATATGTAACTCCGACCCGTCTGGCCGGCGGTCCGCCACAAGTCTCATTACAACTTCGCGCGTCTGAGCCGGCTTTGCGGCGCGCCGTTATGCCGCTCGGCAAGAGCGGTCGCACATTTGGCAATGGGCAAGGAAACGGCAATGGCCATGGGTTGGCCGCTGCGCCGATCGTCGCGCCGGTCGAAAATTTTGTGCAGCCGGATGTGATCACGCCGGCGGTAGTCGAACCAATGTTCGAAGGTGTGGGCGAACCACAGCCGATCGAAGCCGAACCGGCTGTCGCTTTTGCCCCAACGCCAACGGAAGAATTCGTCGTGCCGACCGCATTCACGCCAGAACCTGCGTTTGTTTCCGAACCGGAACCTGTCTTCGCGGAGACTCCAGCTGAACCAGTGTTCGCCACTTCTGAAATGGAACCGGCCGCGGTTGTTGCCGAAAGCGCCGTGGAAGAATTTCAAGCGCCGGAGCCTGTGGTCGCGGAAACAGAAACGGATTTCGAAGCCGCCGCGCCCGAGCCCGTGGTCGAACCGGAACCGTTCGAAGAACCAGTCGCCGCGGTGGAGGAAATTTCCGAGCCGATCGGTCAAGGTGCGCCAATTCCGTTCCTCGCGCCGGTTGAAGCTGCGGCCGAGCCCGTGGTCGAAACCGAAAAACCGCTCTCGATTTTTGCCCGCGCCAAAGCCGCGACCGCCGCACTTGCAGGAATCGGCGCACTGCGCCATTCTGTCGAAACTTCACCGGCACCTTCGTCCGTCGTTTCCTCCGAACCGGCGGCACAACAGCCAACCACACCAGTAGTAACCATGCCCCAACCGACACCCACACCATCTCCTGTAATCCGAACTGGCCCGACCTCGCCCATGGCTGGCGGTGCGCCGCAAGCGAGCCCCACGGCCGGCGGCATGCACACGTCTGTCCAACTCACCTTCTCCTTCGAGATCGCATCCTTGCAGCTGACGCCATCCTTCAAGATGGGCGCGATCTCGCTCAAGCCGACCTCGAAAATTGTTTCCATGCGCCTCTCGCCGTCGCAGCATCCGCAGCCGGCGATGAATCTGCAGGTCACCTTCGAAATCGCGACGATGCAACTCGCGGGCAACGCGCTCGGCATGGTGCGTCTCACGCCGTCCCAGCAACAACGCCCGAACATTATCAGCTCGCCGTCGTTCAACATCGCCGGCTTGCAATTGGTCAGCGGCGAAGGCGCCGCGCCGGTGCAATTGACTCCGTCGCAGCAAGGTCAAGCGTCAGTGCTCGTGACTGCGGCCTTTCAGATTTCGACGGTGGAATTTTCACCGTCTTTCGACATCGCGTCGATCGTCCTCAATTCGTCATCCAAGAACGTACAGGTGCAATTGCCAGGCGCGGGCGCGGGCGCGATTGAAGGTGCGCCGACCTTCGAGATCACCAGCGTGCAGCTCGGCGGCAGCGGCGAACTCGCCATGATGTCCTTGCATCCGCAAGGCGGTGGCCCAGCGGCCGCCCCTCGCGCATGATCGCCTAACGAGATCTTTCACAAACGGCCCGCGTGCAACACGCGGGCCGTTTTGTTTAGCGCGCTTACTTAGCGCGCTTCACGAAATTGCCGCGATTAAGCGAACGCAATTCCTTCGGCACAAAATCTCCGTCGCGACGAATCAATTTCCCGTCGAAATAAACTTCGCCGCCGCCGTATTCCGGACGCTGAATATTCACCATGTCCCAATGGACCTGGCTGCGATTTCCGTTATCGGCTTCTTCGTAAGCCTGGCCCGGCGTGAAATGAAAAGAGCCGGCGATCTTCTCGTCGAAAAGGATATCGCGCATCGGATGCATCACGTAAGGGTTGAAGCCTAACGAGAACTCGCCGATGTAACGCGCGCCCGAATCGGAATCGAGAATCTTGTTCAGTTTCTTCGGTTGGTTCGCCGTCGCCTCGACGATTTTTCCTTCGCGAAAATCGAGTCGAATCCCGTCGAAACCGATTCCCTGATAAATCGTTGGCGCATTAAAGCTGACGTGTCCTTCGACCGAATCTTTCACCGGACAACTGAAAACCTCACCGTCCGGAATATTGCGATCGCCGCCGCAAATGATCGCGCCGATGTCTTTGATACTGAAACGCAGGTCCGTGCCCGGCCCTTTTATTTCCACGCGGTCAGTTTTGTCCATCAGGTTCTTGAGCGCCCTCATCCCCGACTGGAGGCGGCGGTAATCGAGCGTGCATACTTGGAAATAAAAATCTTCAAACGCTTCCGTGCTCATGCCGGCGAGTTGGGCCATCGATGGCGACGGCCACCGCAGCACGACCCACTTCGTTTTCTTTACGCGCTGATCGATCACGGGCCGCATTTTTTTCGCGACCAATTTCATTTGCTCCGGGGGCACGTCGGACATTTCGGTGATGTTATTGCTCCCGCGCACCGCGATGTAAGCATCCATGCGCTTCATCCGAGCCAGTTCATGAATCGCGGTCAGATTCAACTGACGCTCGGTCGCGCTTAAGGCCAACTCGCGCGTGATGCGTCCGTGCTGGATTTGCGTGAACGGAATCGCGCCGACTTTTCGCGCGGCCCGCAACAAAGCCACCGTCATTTCATCTGGCACATCGAACGACTCGATCAGGACGGTCTCATTGCGTTTCAGTCTTGTGGAATATCCAACCAGAACCTGAGCGAGTTTATCAAAACGCGGATCTTGCATAATTGTCTAACGATTCCACCGCGTCTTACGAATGCAAAAACTTCGCCGCGAACGCGCCGTCGAGATGATCGCGCCACGGAAGAATCGATCGCTCTTCCTGCAGGCGAAGGCCGGGAAATTCCGCCAGCAGACGCCTAACGACTTGTTCGTTTTCTTCCTCTTCGATGCTGCAGGTGCTGTAAACCAACGCGCCGCCCGGCTTTAAACGCGGAAGAACGGCGCGCAGGATAACGAGCTGTTGTTCTGGCATGCGGGTGAAGTCGTCTGCTCGCAGACGCCATCTGACATCGACACGGCGACGCATCACGCCGGTATTAGTGCACGGCGCATCCACCAGGATGCGATCGAATTTTCGATCGCGCAGTTCGAGCGCGATTGCGCCTTCGTTCCAATCCTGTCTAACGACCCTCGTGTTTACCACTCCGAGCTGTTTTAGATTTTCTTTCAGCAAATTTATGCGAGGCGAATCGCGATCACAGGCGAAAAGCGTTCCGCTGTTGGCCATCAATTCCGCGATGTAGGCACTCTTGCCGCCGGGGGCGGCGCAGGCGTCGAGAATGGTCTCGTTAGGCTGCGGATGGAGCAGCTCGCATGCGACAGCGGTGCTCGGGTCTTGAATGTAGTATTCACCGCGCGCGATGGCATCGGTTGAAATTTCATCCAGTTGCAGAAACTTTTCGGTCCTCGCATTGCGCAGACGGTTAATGCGGGCGTAGATCGGCGCGGGCTGGTTATTCCATTGGCAGAGCAGCGTTGCGTTGTCCGTGCCAAAATTATTCCTCCAGCGTTCGATGAGGAAATCTGGATGTGAGAAGCGGGTGGTGAGCGGCGCGCATTCCGCCGCGGCGCGCAATTCCGTCTGACGCCGCAAGGCCGCGCGCAGCACGCCGTTGATCAAACCACGATTGCGACGTCCGCCTAGTTCGACAGTTTCAAAAACGGCTGCGTGTTGCGGCGTTTGCAGCAGGAAGATCTGGTAGAAGCCAAGACGTAAAAGGTCGCGCGACGCGTGATCGAGCGGACCTGATCGAAGAAGATCGATCCAAAAATCGAGGAGGCTGAGATTGCGCAGCGCTCCGTAAAAAAGTTCGGTAGCGAAGCCGCGGTCCGACCCCTGTAACGGGCTCTCAGCCAGCAACCCTTTAATGATGGCATCGGCGAATTGTCGGCCGCGTCGCCATTCGCGAAGCGCGGTCAAGGCAACGGCCCGCGCGTTCATCGGCGATTACTTCGGGGCGACGCGATGGCGCCCGATCGAGTAATAATGAAAGCCGAGGGTCGCCATGGTTTCCGGATTAAAAAGATTGCGGCCGTCGAAAACCATCGGCGTTTTCATTTTTTTCTTCACTGCTTCGAGATCGACGTTGGCGAACTCCGACCACTCGGTGGCGATGACGAGAGCTTCGGCGTCATCGACTGTTTCCAGCGGAGATGAAGCGAAGGTTGCGGCGGACAACTCTTTTATCTCGCGCGCTTTTTCCATTCCTTTCGGATCGTAAACCGAAACGTGTGCGCCCTCTCGGAGCATGCCCGCGATCAGGTCGACCGCCACAGATGAGCGAAGGTCGTCGGTATCGGGTTTGAAGGTAAGACCCCAGACCGCAATTTTTTTTTCTCGCAGCACCCAAAGCGCTTCGCGAATGGCGGAGAGGAAGCGATCTTTCTGCCCGGCGTTAATGCGCTGAACTTCCTTCAGCAGATTAAATGGAACGCCGAGTTGCTCGCTGATTTTGATGAAAGCCGCGATGTCTTTCGGGAAACAGGAACCGCCGTAGCCAATGCCGGCGTTGAGAAAATTTCGGCCGATGCGCCGATCCATTCCAATGCCGTCGGCAACTTTTTCGACATCTGCGCCACTCGCTTCGCAAATGGCGGAGACGGCGTTGATGTAGGAAATTTTAAGCGCGAGAAATGAGTTTGCGGCGTGTTTAATCAACTCGGCGCTGTTGATATCTGTCACGAGAATCGGAGCCATGAACGGCTCGTAAATTTTCTTCATCAAATCGATGGCGCGTTCGCTTTGCGCGCCGATGACGATGCGATCGGGTTTCATCAAATCCGCCACGGCGCAGCCTTCGCGGAGAAATTCCGGGTTACTCACGACGTCGAATTCCGCGCCGTGCCGGTTGTAGCGTTTGATTGATTCGGCAACTTTTTCGCCGGTCTTCACCGGCACCGTGCTCTTGTCGACAATCACGCGATAATCAGTCAGGACACCGGCGATCTCGCGCGCGACTTTTTCGATAAAACTGAGATCGACCTGACCATCGGCGCCTTGGGGGGTCGGCACGGCGATGAAGACCACTTGCGAATTATCGACGCCCTCTTTGATGCTGCCGGTGAAACGCAGACGATGCGCGGCGACGTTGCGATGAATGACATCTTCGAGTCCCGGCTCATAGATCGGAACTTTCCCCGCGCGCAGCGATTCGACTTTGCGTGCGTCGTTATCGACGCAGATGACGTTGTGTCCGACATCTGCAAAACACGCGCCGGTCACAAGACCGACATAACCGGAACCGACGATCGATAGATCCATAAGGCTGCCTGGCTCTTACGGATTGACGACGCCGTTCTGCGTCGCGCCCTGCGAGCCGGGATCGAAATTCAGATCGAAACTGAATTTCGGCAATGCCTTTAGTGTGAAGGTAAGAAGAACGCCATATTCTTTCACGCCCCCGTTGTCGCGAATGATCGCGCCGAGCGATGCAACCCAACTCGTGAGATCGCGATAAACCGAATAGCGTTGTTCTTCGATGATGTGGGTCACCGCTTCGTAGCGACCGTAGGCGCCAAAACCCCAGTTATCGTCGATCCGATAGTAAACGCTTGCACTGTAGAGACTGCTGTCGGCGAAAAACGGATTCTCGTTCAAGAAACGGTGACCGACGTCGAATTGCAGTTTCGAGATTGGTTGAAAATGCAAAGTACTATCGACTTCGGTGAAGCCCGAAGCGAGCGTCGGCGTTTGCGCCGCGATCCCGAGTGAGGCCCACGGTAAGGGCGAGAAACGGAGTCGATTGTAGAGGTTCGAGTAATCGCGGCGATCGTACGGATTGTCGAAATTGACATCGAAGTAAGTCTCAAGTTCCAGCCAATTGATCGTGGTATCGTCGCGCCGTGTTTGCAGACGATTACGCACGCCGACTCGCGCGATACTCCAATTCGCAATCGAATCGATGGAAGTGAACTGCGGGAAATCGATCGGGCGAAGTTGGGTGGAAGGTTGATAACGATCGAACTGCAAAGTCTCCGCCGGATTTGCGTCATTGCCGCCGACCCAGGAAAAATTCACGAATGGCTGGACGACGTGCCGCAGGCCATCAAGACCAAACGTGCGGCTTTGCGCATCTTCCCAAGTGCGCGTGATCTTGAATGACGCTTCGAAGCCGGTATTCACGATCGTCCGCAAGCGATCGCCTCCCGGCGAGAGTGGCTGATTTTTCGTCGGCAGGGGAATTAGGAAATCTGGAATGAGCGGATTGTCGGACGGAGTGAACACCAGATTCTCGATATCGCGGATCTCGCTGTAATAAGTTGCGCGAAAGCCGACCCGCGGCACGACGGAGAGCCAGCCGAACAAAGTCTGCGGCGCCGTGAATTGGTGGAAAGTATCGAAGCGGTAAGCGTGATAATCCTGCAACTTCGAGCCGTCGAAACCGATTTCGCTTGGCGCAAAATTGCGGCTTAGATAAGCGAGGTCGGTATCGCTCTCGTAAAAAATAGGACTTCCGAAAATCGGTTGGCGCACAACATCGAAATCAATTTCGGGTAACCGCTCCGTCGTTTCGAAAAAATTATTCGCCTGAAATCTCGTCCAGGCAGTGAGGGCGTAGCCGGGCGCAGCTTTTGTGACGGCGAGGAAGTTATCCGGCTGCGGATTGACTCGAAATTCCGATTGGAAAAAATCCTGTAGGACATACTGGTCGCTCAGCTTGGTGATATTGGCGATGCCGTAGGTATCGGTGCTGAAGTTTGTACGATCCTCGATGCTGAACCGATAACGTGATTCGGGCACTGAGCCACGCGGGAGCGAGGTGCGATTAATCAGCGGATTTTGGTCTTCGAGAAAATAAGTGCGCAGGTTGGCGAAACTGGACTCACGCACGCCATATTTAAAATCGGTGTCGGCTCCGACCGCGATGCCGCGTCGCCCGCGCAGATCCAGCCGAATCGTTTCCTTGACGTGATCGCTAAGCGGAAAACTAACGTGACTGAGCAGGGAGGGTCCCCACGAGCTGATGAAGGAAGGCGAAACCAGGAAGTTAAAGGAATCGTCTAATGACTGGTAGATATACGGCCAATAAAAGATCGGAATCTTTCCCACGTAGAAAGTGACATCCCGCATGACGATACGATCGCCTTCGTAGAATCGCATCCGACGCGCGTGCATGCGGAAATCAGGATTGGGCGAGTCGTGCGTAGTGAAACTTCCATCCGTCACCAATCGGCCGCCGTCCTCGAGCGTAGTCATTTGGGCGCCATGCAGAAAGAACGGCAACTGCATGGAGCTCATCTCATCGGTTGCGATTTTTTTCGTGCGCGTGTTGTAGGAGGCGGTATCGCCCACGTAAAACTCTGTGCCCTTCGGGGTGCCGCGGTAGATGCGCACATGGCCGCGGATGTGCATCTCTTTGGTTTCCGTATTGTAGTCAGCCTCGTCGCCGTAGATGTCTGTGTCGCCGATGTGAATAGCGACATTTTCGTGCGCGGTCGCGATGCCATTGTCATAATGCGTTCCGCCGGTGGCGGTGATTTCCATGGGCTGACCGCCGAGAGATTTATCCGCGACGCCCTGCGCGAAAAGCGCCGGCGAAAGCAGCATAACACCTAGAAATACCAGCTTTCGCATCGGGGATGGCGAAGGTACTGCGCAGGGTGGAAGTTGCAAAGATTAAACGGGTTCGGTGGCTGGCTTAGCGAGCCAGGGCTAGACCGGCCGCTTGCTGATTTAACCCACAAGCTAAGACAACGGCGCGCCGGGCGCGGAACTCTTGCGTACCCGGCAGCCGCCGCGTCTTCAAAGCCTGCACCGCGCAAATTACCTGCCAAAGCGCCGAGGCGCCGACGCTTTCTCCCAGTGCCGATTTGATAGGATAGGTGTGCGCTCGCGGAGCAAACGCGGAGATGGAGGCAGCTTCCGCGCGATCGATGAAACTACCGTTGGCGCTGGTGATGAAAAGGTCGTCGGAGCTTGCTTCCAAGCGCAGAAAAATTGTCCTAATGCAATGGGCGGCACGACTTTGATGCGAGAAATTGCCGCCGGCATCAATCGCGTCGATCGAAATCGAGCCAGTGCGATCAAGCAGAACGGCACCGGCGCCTTCGCTTAAAGTGATAGGCAGGCGCCACCGTAGGTAAGCATCGCAGAGCAAACCGTCCGCTTCTTCCGCGGCGACGACCAGGCAGCGATCGAGCGCCGGATCGAGTAGTAGATCTTCCGCCATTTTCATCGCCAGCAACCCAACCGCGCCGTCGCCGACCAAAGTGTAGCTCGCGCCCGTGATACCCAAGATCGCAGCGAGATGACTAGCCGGGGCGTTGAAAACTGTCTCGGGAAAAAGAAGTGGACTGGCCGCTTGCGCACCGCTCGCGACGATGTCGTGATAAAAGCGTTTCGTGTAAATCACGCCGCCATTCGAAATCGCGAAGATGATTGCGGTTCGTTTTGCTGAGGCCGCGTCTAGCTGAATTCCGGCATCGGCCAGCGCATCGAGTCCAGCGACCGCGGCGAAACGCGAAATTGCGCTGGATCGGCGTAAGCGCGGATGAGCTGGTGCGGATTTTGTTGCCTCCGCAGGTACGCGAAAAATTGCGAAGCTTTGTTCCGGTTGCGGACCGGTGATGGATTGTAGCGTTGCTTTTTCGCCGGCGAGTAATTTTTGCCAGACTTCGGAAATACCGCAGCCGAGTGGGGTGACCCAGCCCATCCCGCCGATGCGCGCATTCATGTTTCGAACGCGCGCAAAATGATCGATGCGTTCGTCCCGCCGAAGCCGAAGGAGTTTGAAAGGATGGTGCGAATTTTCTCAGGCCGCGATTGATTGGCGACGATGTTCAAATCCAACTCCGCATCACTCTCGCGAAAATTAATGTTGGGCGGGAGAAATTCTTCGCGCAAAGCGATCAGACTGATGACCGCTTCAATCGCGCCGGCAGCGCCTAACGAGTGACCCATCATCGCTTTGGTTGAGCTGATCGGTGTGCGTAGGAAAAGTTCGGCGATCGCTTTTCCCTCGGCCGCGTCGTTGAAAGGCGTAGCGGTGCCGTGGGCGTTGATGTAGTCGATTTCATCCGCGGAGATTTTCGCACTCGTCAGGGCGGCCTCCATCGCTCGACGCGCCCCGCTGCCGGAGGGGTCCGGTTGAGTGAGATGATGGTTATCGGTGGAGATTCCGTAGCCGACAATTTCGCCGAGAATGTTTGCGCCGCGCGCTTCTGCGTCGGTGAGATTTTCCAAAGCTAGGACCGCTGCGCCCTCGCCCAGAACCATTCCGCTCCGACTGCGATCGAATGGTCGGCATTTCTCCGGGGTCGATGCCCGCAGAGAATCGAAGCCGACGAAAACCAGCTCCGAGATCGCGTCGTAGCCGCCAGTCAGAACGCGTCGGTATTTCCCGGAGCGAACGCAATGGAATGCGTGTCCGATAGCGTTGGTGCCCGAAGCACAGGCGTTGGCGATCACCTGGCACGGCGCGGAAATTCCGAGTGCGTCTTGCGCGTCCATCACCGCCTTTTGCGGAGTGTAGTTGGCGATGAGCGAAGGCGAATGGCGGAGCGAACCGCCGCGTTGCAGCGCACGGTAATATTCTTCACCAAAGCTCATTCCACCACTGGTCGTCCCGACTACCGTCAGTTCAGGTTTGAAATCCGGCGCTTGGGCCAAAGCTTCGCGTAAAGCGGCGATCATCATCCGCGACACGCGATGCAAACGTCGGGCGCGCGGGCCGGACTCGCCGTTCAGCCATTCATCAGGAACCTGGCCGGCGGTTTTGCAGCGACAGTCCTCCACAGAGAACGCTGTGATCTCGCTGATGCAATCCCGACCGGAGCGCAGTGCTTCCGCGGTTTCGACCCACCCGGGACCGAGAGGACTGACGACGCCGGCCCCAACAATGGCCACCCGCCGGGCGTGTCTTTCTGGTGTCTGTGGCTCAGGCATTTTCGGAGTTTGAGGCCCCGAATTCCGCTTGCGTTCGGGGGTGGAAAGGACTAACGATCACGCCTAAGAAAACGGTAGCTCGGGAAGTTGGTGGATTGTCAGTTGAGTTTATCAGTGGCGATTTGAAATCCGATGATCGGGAACAGTGACCGCGTTGCGTTTTCCACAATAAACTCAGATGGGTACTAAATTATACGTAGGAAATCTTTCCTTCAACACGACCGAGACCGATCTTCAGGATCTTTTCGCGCAAGCGGGACCCGTGCAGGAAGTCACGCTCATGCAGGACAAGTTCACCGGTAAATCGCGCGGCTTCGCCTTTGTCACAATGACAGCGGAAGCCGATGCGCAGAAGGCAATCACCGAGTTCAATGGCAAGACAGTCGAAGGCCGGCCGTTGACGGTGAATGAAGCACGCCCCCGTGAGGCTCGTCCCCCAGGTGGCGGAGGCGGCTACGGTGGTGGCGGCCGCAGCGGTGGTGGCGGCGGCGGCTACGGCGGTGGCGGTGGCGGCTACGGCGGCGGTGGCGGAGGCTACGGTGGTGGCGGAGGCGGCGGACGTCGCGAAGGCGGCGGCGGTGGTGGACAACGCCGCGGCCGGTAATCGCAACTTAATTTTTACGAAAAGCGTCTGGAGGAATCTTCAGGCGCTTTTTTGTTGCGCATTGCGGTCAGGGAGACGCAAAGTTCCGGAGACGCATTTCGTGCGCGAGTTACGATACAAGGAAGACAGGAATAACCTCAACCTCAGGATCCAAGTATATGGCCGATCAAGAAAATAGCGGAGCTTCATCCGAAAACTCCCAATCAAGTGAGAACGTTCCACTTCCTTCCATTTCGAAAGAGGCGGTGGGTGCCGCGACCGGCGCGGTGCTCGGTAGTATCGCAGGCCCCGTGGGCATGGTGGTCGGGGGCGTTATAGGTTCGATGGCCGGAAAGCGAGCTGCTGCTCCGGCGGCGTCGCAACCCGCCGCGGTAAAGACTGGGAAAAAGGTCGTGAAATCCGCCGCGAAGAAGGTGGAGAAAGCCGCGAAGAAATCGGTCAAGAAGGCTGTTAAGAAAGCGAGCGGAAAGAAATCGTCGAGGAAAAAATCTCGAGGCGCGAAGAAATCCTCACGTTCGAAAAAATCAGCTCGTGGCGCGACTCGTTCGGCCAAGAAATCAGGTCGGAAAGCGACCAAGAAAGCTGCACGCAGGAAAACAAGCGGCAAGAAGTCGTCCGGATCCCGCAAGAGTGCTCGCAAATCAGCTAAACGCGGCGCAGGTAAGCGTCGCCGTTAGGCGAAAATGGGCAGGAGTGGATTCGAACCACTGAAGGCGTAAGCCAGCGGATTTACAGTCCGCCCCGTTTGGCCACTTCGGTACCTACCCGGTTCGGCGCGAGCGTTCATATAGGCTCGCGCGTTCGGCGTCGCAAGTTGCGATTTACCTGAAAAACTCCGCGATCTCTTCGACAACGTAACGCTGCTGTTCCCGAGTGATCTCGGGAAAAATTGGCAGCGCCAATGTCTCACGCGTGGCGCGTTCCGTTTCCGGTAAATCGCCCCGACGATAACCGAGCTGCGCGAAGCATTTCTGCTCGTGCAGACCGAGCGGATAATAGATGGCGGTGCCGATCTCTTTTTTCGCCAGGTGCGTCTGAAGTTCATCGCGGCGCGCGCTGCGAATAACGAATTGATGATAGATGTGATGATTCGTTAGGCCGACTTCACGATACGGTTCCGTCGGTAACTGCACACGACTCGTTAGGCCGCGTTCTTTGAATTCTTTTCGGTAAAAATCTGCTGCGTCACGGCGCGCGGCTGACCACTTATCGAGGTGCGGCAACTTTACCTTCAGAATTGCCGCCTGGATTTCGTCCAGTCGGAAATTGCCGCCAACAAAGTGATGGAAATATCGCGGCTCCATCCCGTGTTGGCGACAGACGCGCAGCTTTTGCGCAAGAGCATCGTCGCGACAAGTTATCATTCCGGCGTCGCCAGCCGCTCCGAGATTTTTCGACGGATAAAAACTGAACGAACCAGCTTCTCCCATGGTTCCAGCTTTTCGGGTTTGTCCCTCAAATTGATATTGAGCTCCGATCGCCTGCGCCGCATCTTCCACCACCACCAAATCGAACTCCTGGGCTACGCGAGTGATCGCTTCCATCTCGCAGCACAGACCGAACAAATGGACAGGGACGATCGCCCGCAGAACATGTCCCTGTTCGGTCACTAACTTCCCGCTGCTATCGCGGCGACATCTTTCCTTTAGATAAGTCTCGATTGCCGCCGGCGAGATATTGTAGGTCACCGGCTCGATATCGACGAAAACTGGCGTGGCGCCGACACGCGTAACGCATCCAGCCGTGGCGAAAAAAGTGTAGGAGGTAGTAAGAACCGCGTCGCCCGGACCGATATCCAGCGCCATAAAAATAGCGAGCAGCGCGTCGGTTCCAGAAGAAACGCCGATGGCATGCGGCGCGTCGCAGTAATCTGCCATCGCGCGTTCGAACTCCGTTACCTTTGGGCCAAGAATAAACGCCTGGCTTTGCAGCACCGCGTCGATTTCTTTCCGCAATTCCTTGCCTAACGAGCGGTATTGTTCGCTGAGATCGAGCAAAGGCACCCGCATGGTGCGCAAGCATGGCAGCATCGAATTTTCCTTCAAATCCGAACTTCGTTAGACTCGTTGACCGGCGCAGGCCGCTCAGTTAGCATCCCGGCCATGTCTCTTCTTCGCGGGCTCTTTTGGCTCGTCCTTTTTGTCTTCTTCGCCTTTTGCTTCGTCGTGCTCTTCGAGTATGGCACGAGCGATTTCAGCAACGGTTTCAAAACCGAATTCGGCAAGGTAAAGACCTACGTTATGCAATCGGCCAAGCCGGGCAAGAAAGACGACAAGGCCAAGAAATAATTACTCGACAAACTCGAGCTGCACTTTTCGATCAAGTAACCCACGAGCTTCCGCGCGTCCGAGAAACTCACGGATCGCGGTGCGACCTTTGTCGCCATAATCCCGCGTGTAATCGTTCACATACATGCCGATGAATTTTCCCGCCAACTCGCTGTCCATATCGCGCGCATAAGGCATCGAGTGCTGGACTGCCGCGGCGCGATGTTGCAGAGCGTAGTCGATACTTTCCCGCATGATCTCGAGCAGATCGTGTTGCACGGCGCGCGGAATATCTTTGCGCAGAACATTCCCACCCAAGGGTAAAGGCAGCGAGGTTTCCCGTTTCCACCATTCGCCGAGATCGACGATTTTGCTGAACCCCGCATTCGCGTAAGTCAGTTGGCCTTCGTGAATGATCAGTCCACAATCCGCGCGACCGCTCCTCACCGCATCGAAGATTTGATCGAAGGGCACCACCACGTAATCCAACTTTGGGCCGAGGAATAATTGTAGCGCGAGAAATGCGCTCGTCATCTTTCCGGGAATGGCGATGGTCTTGCCTAACAAGTCGTCAATCTTGCACTCGTTAGGCGCCACGATCATTGGTCCGTAGCCATCACCCATGCTCGCGCCGCACGGCAGCAGAGCATAACGCTCACTCACGTAAGCGTAGGCGTGAATCGAAATGGCGGAGATGTGCAGCTCCCCGCGCATGGCGCGTTCGTTCAAGGTCTGTATGTCTTCCAAGCGATGCTCGAAGTGGTAGCCGCGCAGGTCGATCTTGTTTTCGGCCATCGCGTAAAACATGAAGGCATCATCCGGGTCGGGGGAATGTCCGAGGGTGAAAACTTGCGACATGATCGCGACTGTAAGCGAACCCGTTTGCCTAACCAAATGCGTTCCGATAACCTGCCGCGCATGGCGAAGTCTGCTCTCGGCAAAGGTCTCGGTGCGCTGATCGGCTCCCGACCCACGCCCGCGGTTGATCTCCGAGCCGAGCCGCTACCCGGCGAAAGAGTTCACCAGGTTGCGGTGAGAGAGATTGCGCCGAGTCCGTTGCAACCGCGCAAGGAATTCGAAGCGGAAGCTTTGCAGGAGTTGATGGATTCTATTCGCCAGCACGGAATTATTCAGCCGCTCATTGTGCGTGCGGTTGATGGACGTTTCGAGTTGATCGCGGGCGAACGGCGTTGGCGCGCGGCGCAAAGCCTGGGTCTAACCGAAGTGCCGGTGATCACGCGCGGCGCTACCGATCTGGAAGTCCTCGAGCTATCGCTGATCGAAAATTTACAGCGCGCCGATCTGAATCCGATTGAAGAGGCGCAAGCTTACGCGCGGCTGGCTGGCGAATTTGGGATGCGGCAGGAAGATATCGCGCAAAAGGTGGGACGCAGCCGCGCCGCTGTCACTAATTCAATGCGACTGCTCGATCTGCATCAGCAGATACAGACATGGGTCATGCAGGGTTTGCTTTCCGTCGGCCATGCCAAGGTTTTGTTAGGCCTGAAAGCGCACGACGAACAACTCGCGGTGGCGGAGACAATCCTGCGCCGCAGCTCTCCCGTTCGGGATGCGGAGCGACTAGTCTCGCGGCAACTCGGCGCTGTCCGACGCCGGAAAAAAACCGTGACCGCGCCTTCGAATGCCGCTCTGGATGATCTGCAGAATCGACTGCAACAACATCTCGGAACCCGCGTTACGCTACATCACGGCGAAAAGCGTGGCCGCATTGAGATCGAATATTACGGTAACGACGATCTGCAGCGCGTGCTCAACGCGCTCGGTTTGCCTAACGAGAGCTAATGCGGGGCGTTTGTCTGTTTATCGCGCTGGCTCTCAGCACGTGTGCGAAAGACGACGCACCGATCGAGATTTGGAAGAATTTTTCCGGCGATAATGCGTTGCGACATGTGCAGGTGCTGGTCGACTGCGGAGCGCGACCGCCGGGAACCCCAGAGATCGAATGCGCGCGAAAGTATATCATTGCGCAGTTGGAAAATTCTGGCTGGAAAGTAACGAAACAGGCCTTCACCGATCAGACGCCGCGCGGCGAGATGAACTTCGTTAATCTCATCGCCACCTTTCCCTCTAAAGGAAACGCGAAGAACGCGCCCTCATTTCTTCTGTGCTCGCATTACGACACAAAACTTTTCGAGACGGCTCGTTTTGTTGGCGCCAACGATGGCGGTTCCAGCAACGGTCTTTTGATCGAAATGGCCCGCGTCTTCGCACAAGCCCCTGCGCTGGCGGAGAAAGTCGAGTTGGTTTTCTTCGATGGCGAAGAAGCCTACGTGAGTTTCACCAGTGCTGACGGACTTTACGGCAGCAGGTATTTCGCGCGCCGGCTCGCGTTTGAAGACAAGGCGAAACAATTTCGCGGCGGCATTCTTTTCGACATGTGCGGCGACAAGTCGTTAGGCATTACGCTCTCGACCGATTCTCCTCCGAGCCTAACGAATGATATCTTCGCCGCAGCCGAAAAGCTGAACGCGCGAAAATATTTTACCTACGCCGCCGGAACGATTTTGGATGATCACGCGCCGCTGAACCAGATTGGCATTCCCACGATAGACCTGATCGATTTTGACTTCGCCGCCTGGCATACGCCGGAAGATACGATGGATAAAATCAGTGCGGAAAGTCTCGGAGTTGTCGGGACAGTGGCGGCGCGATACCTCGCAGAAACGGCCTTAAAGTGAAGCGCCCTCTTTGGTTAGCGCTGCTCGTCGCGGCGGCCATAGCCCCTGGATTACTTGCGGGCGAGGGACTTTACCGACCGACTTCCGTTCGAAAATTGTGGGCAACGTTAGCCACGCAGGTCGGATTCTTAAAGGACACGTCGATTACAAATGAACTCGTTAGGCAAGACAATTTGGGGCGCGCCGCTCGCGAGGAGAACGTTACCAACGAAGAGATCGAACGTGAGATAGAGTTGCTTCGTAACCAATTCGGCGACGAAAAAATCTTTGCTCAGGCGCTGAAGTTCTCAGGTTTTACGCCAGAATCGCTGCGCGCGTTTGTGCGCAATCATCTACGCGCGCGCCGTTGGATCGAAGATCAAATTGTATCGGAGCTGGCTGTGACCTCGTCCGAAACACAACAGTTTTTCTCTGCCAATGCTTCTCCCTTTCTCTTGCCGCAACGCTATCGCGTCAGTCATATTTTTCTCGCCGCACCGGATGGATATCCGGACGAGGTCATCGCCGCGAAAAGAAGCGCGATTCAAGGTTTGTCCGTGCGAATCTTGGCGGGCGAAAAATTTCCCGACCTCGTCACGGAGGCGTCGGAAGATGAGGCGACAAAAATGAATGGCGGTGATCTCGGCTACTTTTCGGCCCTCCGGATGCCACCGGAGTTCATGACGGAACTTGAGAAATTGCACATCGGCGAAATCAGTGCGCCGATTCGTTCGCATCTTGGATTTCATATCGTGCTGGTCACTGAGATAAAAAATCCTGAGCAACTGAGCTTCGATAAAGCGCGAGGTGAAATGGCATCAACCCTCACTAGCCAAAAGCGCGCGGCCGCGGTCGCGCAGCTGAGCGAGCGGCTCACTGCACAGTGAGCTTGCACGCGGGGGCGTTTCCCGCGATTTGTCTGGGAAGGATTTGTTAGACCAAAGGACATAATGCCGCGTCGCACACAGAAAAATGTTGGTGTTATTGGGCTTGGAATAATCGGCCGCCGCGTGGCCGATTGTGTTCGGCGCGCCGGATTTTCCACTTTTGTCTGGAATCGCACACCGCGACCGTTTCCAAATTTTGTCGGTTCGCCGGCGGAGATCGCGGAACTATGCGACTTCATCCAAATCTTCGTCTCCGACGACGAAGCGCTCTTGCAGGTGGTGCAGCGCATGAAGCAGTCGTTAGGCTCGCATCACATTATTCTCGCGCACAGCACGGTGTCGCCGGCGACCACGCGCGCGGCGGCGGAAATGGTGCAGCGACGCGGGGCGCAATTGCTCGATGCGCCATTTACCGGGAGCAAGCTCGCGGCGGAAAAGGGCGAGCTCGTTTATTACATTGGGGGCGACGATGCAGCTTATCGGCGCGCGCGCCCGGTGCTCGAAGCCAGCAGCAAAGAGATCATCGAGATCGGCGAGATTGGTCAAGCTACGACGATTAAAATCGCCACCAACATGGTTACGGCCGCTACGGTGCAGGTGACGGCGGAAGCGATGGCTCTCGTGCACAGCTCCGGTTTGGCGCTGGAGAAATTTGCGGAGGCAATGCAGGGAAATGGCAGCAACTCAGGAACCCTGAAAATGAAGTTGCCGAAAATGATGGCGGGAGATTTCGAGCCGCACTTTTCGGTGAAGCACATGCTGAAGGATGTGGAAATCGCATCGCGCATGGCGCGCTCGTATGGCCTGGCTTTGCCGGCGACGGAGGCAGCGCGTGACGGTTTGTTGGACGAAGCGCGCAATGGCCGCAACGACGATGATTACTCATCTGTCGCGCGGGTATTTTTCCCTGATGGCCCGCCCGGAAAAACCAAGGCGAAGCAATCAGAGGAAGAGGAGCAAAGTGTTTTGACCGGATTAGATGAGCGCGCTTCGTCTCAGGCGCCGCCGGAGCGGGCTGAGGTTGAGGTAGCGAAGGAGGCCGTCGCACGGAACGGAAATGGTGCGGCGGAGGCGCCTCGCCAGGATTTCGAAGATAAAAAAATCGAAGAGCCTCCGACGGAAAAACGCGAAGAAGTCATCGAGGAAAAAAAAGCGGAAGAGCCGATCGTCGCGAAGAGCGATGAACCGGAGGAGAAGAAACCCGAGGAAGCAAGCGCTGAGAAGATTGAGGAGCCGAGGCCTGACAAACACGACGAAGAAATCGTTGCCAAGGTGGGCGAGGAGGAAAAGCGCGAGGAAAAAGTCGAAGAGAAGCGTATCGAACTGATCGAGGATAAGGTCGAAGACCCGAAGCCGGAAAAAATAGAAAAGCCGAGCGAAGAAAAACGCGAGGAAAAGGTCGAGGCGGATCGCGAGGAACCGGTCGAAGCAAAGAAAGAGAAAGCGATTGTCGCGAAGATAGAAGAGCCCAAGGAAACAGAACGCGAAGAAGTCTTTGCTAAAACGGAGACGGAACCGCTCCAATCGGTTGTTTCAGAAACCGCCGTCGCCGTCAAAGAAGTCGCGAAAGCCGAGAAAGAAGAAGAGCCGGAAGTTCGCCGGAGTTTCCTCAGTCGACTTTTCGGGAAGGCCGATTCCTAGGGATCAGTAGCGCAGATGTCGGTAATCGTTAGGCCGGAGCGCGGTATGTTTTTCAATCTTTCGGATCGCGCAAAATTTCGAATCACGGGCGCGGATCGACTTCGCTACCTCAACGGACAAGTCAGCAATGATATTCGCAAGGCGAGCGACGATATCGCGCTTCATGCCTGTGTCTTGAATGCGAAGGGAAAGATAAATGCGGACGGATTTTTTCGGTCGGAAGGCGAAGCATTCCTGGTAGATGCCGGCGCGGAAGTTCGCGAAACGCTCCCGGCGCGTATGGAGCGCTACATTATTGCGGATGATGTGCAGGTCGAAGATGTGACAGAACAATTCGCGCTTTTTCATGTCATCGGCGACGAACCGTCCGGTGCGCGATCGCGACGATTTGGGGAAGATGGTTCTGATATTTGGGCGCCGCGCGATCAAAGCGAAAAGATCCTCTCTCAACTCACGACCCGCTTTTTGTTCTGCGACGACGCCTGCGCGGAGACGCTTCGCATCGAGCGGGGAATTCCTCGATGGGCGCGCGAATTATCGGAAGAAATTATTCCGACTGAAGCCAACCTGGAAGCCGAGACGATCGATTACGAAAAAGGCTGTTACATCGGGCAGGAAGTCATTTCGCGAATGCGAATGTCCGGCCAAACAAACAAACGATTGTGCGGGTTGGTTTCCGACGCACTGCTCAGCGCGGGCCAGCGCCTAGCGAGCAGCGACGGAAAGGATGTCGGCTGGATAACGAGTGCAATCTGGAGTGCGCGGTTGGAGAAAAATATCGCGCTCGGGTTTGTGAAGCGTGGCTTCAACAAAATTGGAAACGAACTGGAGGCTGGCGCGATCAAAGTGAAAGTTGCGCCGCTGCCTTTCACCGGAGTTGGTGATTGACCCCCGCGAGCGTCGCGCCGTACTTTTCACCGCGCTCATGGCCAAGGTCAGCGTTAAGAACGTTTACAAAATTTACCCGGGCGAAAAAGGCGGGGATGTGACCGCTGTGAGCGATGTCAGTCTCGAAATCGCCGATCGTGAATTCGTTGTGCTGGTCGGTCCGTCCGGTTGTGGAAAATCGACCACGTTACGGATGATTGCCGGGCTCGAGGAGATCTCGCGCGGCGACATTTTCATTGGCGATCGGCGCGTGAATGACGTTCCGCCGAAAGATCGCGATATCGCGATGGTCTTCCAGAACTACGCGCTTTATCCGCACATGTCGGTCTACGACAACATGGCTTTCGGCTTAAAGCTGCGGAAGTTTCCGAAACCCGAGATCAAGAAACGGGTCCAGGACGCGGCGGCGATTCTGGGCATCGAAGAATTACTCGAGCGTAAACCGAAAGCGCTTTCCGGCGGTCAACGTCAACGGGTCGCGGTCGGTCGCGCGATCGTTCGGCAGCCGAAGGTTTTTCTTTTCGATGAACCGCTGTCCAATCTCGATGCCAAGATGCGCGTCCAGATGCGGACGGAAATTACCAAGCTGCATCAGCGGTTGCAGGCGACGATGATCTACGTCACGCACGATCAAATCGAAGCGATGACGATGGGAGATCGGATTGTGGTGATGAATGCCGGCGTGGTGCAGCAAAACGACACGCCGCTGAAACTTTACAACGAGCCGGTCAATCTATTCGTTGCTGGCTTTCTCGGCAGTCCGCCGATGAATTTCATTAATGGCACTTTGAAGGAGGAACGCGAGTCGCTTCTCTTTCGCGAGATCGAAGGTGGCACGATAGAAGTCCGCCTAGCGTTGGCGGAGCGCTCGGCCGCGCGGGAGTTTGTCGGCAAACCGCTCTTACTTGGAATTCGGCCCGAGGATGTGGAAATAGCGCAGTTCGAGAAAGGCGAGGAATCAGCCGCCAGTTTCCCGGCCGTGGTCGACATCGTCGAACCGATGGGTGCGGAGACTAATCTCTACCTGCAAACCGGCGCGCACACCGTGGTCTGTCGCAGTCAAAGCTCGCTCGATCATCGCGAAGCGGGGCATCGCATGCAGTTCGAGCTTAATTTGAAAAAGGCGCATCTTTTCGACCCGATTTCCAAGCTGCGTATCGTGGAACCGTAATTCGTTTCCGTGCTGGCGGTTGCGGATTTTTTGGTGTTGTTATACAAAGAGAATTGCGGGTAATGTCCGCCCAAGCCAAGGAGGCCCCCTTTGAATCAACAATTACTAGCCGAAATCGGCCGCACGCAGCGGTTGGAGATATTAAACACACTTAAACGGACGAAGGGTCTGTCCGTGAACGAACTCGTCTCACGGATGAAGATGAGCTACATGGGCATCAAGCAACATTGCCTTACGCTCGAACGCGACGGGTATCTCGACACCTGGCGGCGTCCACAAAAAATGGGCCGGCCGGAGATGGTTTATCGGCTGACGCGCCGGACGCACGATCTTTTTCCGAGCGACAGCAATGAGCTGACCCTGCAATTACTGAACTCGAGTAAGGAGATTTACGGAACGAATGCGCCGGAAAAGTTGCTCTACAATATCTTCGAGAAAAAAACGGCGGCCCTGAAAGCGAAGGTGAAAGGCGAGACGGTGGCTGAGCGCGCGAAATGGCTGGTCAAGCAACGCGAAGCGGAAGGTTACATGTCGCAAGTTATCACCGAGGAGTCAGAAGGCGGCACGCAGATTCTTGAATGTCACTCGCCGATCATGAATTTGCTCGACCTCTACCCGATCGTCGGACGGCTGGAGCAGGATATGTTCGAAGCAGTGCTGGGCACTTCCGTCCGCCGGGAAGAGACGCGCACCTCCGGTCTCTACGAGTGCGCGCTTTATTTCGCGCTGTAGCGGCTGTTTTTTGATTGCGCTAGCGCGCCGAGATTTCGCTTTCGCAGCGGAGTAACTTCGCTTGATTGAAGGCCCATGTCCCGGGCTTTTCCGACCGCCGTCATCGAGAATTTGCAACCGCTCGTCGATGGCGGTCGCTATCCGATCAAGCGCGTCGTTGGCGAAGATTTGGTCGTCGAGGCCGATGTCTTCAAAGATGGACACGACGTCGTCGCGGCGCGGTTAAAATGGCGCATTCTCGGCGAGAAAATCTGGCACGACACGGCGATGGTTCACATCGGAAATGATCGTTGGCGCGGCGTCTGTTCGCTCTACGACAATACCACCTACGAATATACGGTTGAAGCGTGGGCCGATAGCTTCGCCGGTTGGCAGCACGAATTTTCCGCGAAGTTCAAAGCCGGAATCGAAAACCTGACCAGTGAAACGCTCGAAGGCGCGGCTTTAATTGAAGAGGCGGCGCGCCGGGCGGGAACTTCCGAGGATGGTCATCGGCTTCGAGAAATCTCAGACCTGCTCCGAACGAGCGAAAACGCGCAGATCGATACCATCGCGCATTCCGGCGAGCTGGGAGTTTTGATGGCGACTTATCCCGATCGAACATCCGCCACGCAGTATGCGCCGCCGCCGCGTGTGACGGTTGATCGCGTCGGCGGCCGGACTTCGGCGTGGTACGAATTCTTTCCGCGCTCAGCGGAAGGTCGCGGTGATCACGGCTCGACCTTCCGCGATTGCCTGCCGCGCGTGGACGATGCGAAGGCGATGGGTTTTAACGTCATCTATTTTCCACCGATTCACCCAATCGGTTTCGCCAACCGCAAAGGCCGCAACAATTCCGTTATGAGCGAGCCGGGCGAACCGGGCGTGCCTTACGCAATTGGCAATCGGCATCTCGGCTTACCGAATGGGGGTGGACACAAGGACGTCGAGCCCTCGTTAGGCACGCTGAACGATTTTGATTGGTTGCAACAGGAAATCCGCAATCGCGGAATGGAGATCGCGCTCGATTTTGCGATCAATTGTTCGCCGGATCATCCCTACGTGGCCCAGCATCCGGAGTGGTTCTACAAACGGCCGGACGGCACCATTAAATACGCGGAAAATCCGCCGAAAAAATACGAAGATATTTATCCGCTAAATTTTCGTAGTCCGAACTGGCAAGAGCTCTGGGATGAAATGGTCAGCGTCATTCTTTTCTGGGCTGAGCGCGGGGTGCGTATTTTCCGCGTGGATAATCCGCATACCAAACCGGTGCCGTTTTGGGAATATTTGATCTGGCATGTTCGCGCTCGATTTCCCGACACCGTGTTTCTCTCTGAAGCGTTCACCAAACCGAAAATGATGAAGGCTCTCGCAAAAGCGGGTTTTCAACAGAGCTATACCTACTTCACCTGGCGAAACACGAAGCAGGAATTTACCGAATACTTCAGTGAGCTGACGCAAACCGAGATGCGCGAATATTTTCTCGGCAATCTCTGGCCCAACACGCCCGACATTCTGCCGTTTCATTTGCAGGAAGGCGGTCGGCCGGCCTTCATGATTCGTGCTCTGCTGGCCGCGACGCTCTCAAGTGTTTACGGGATCTACAGCGGGTTCGAGTTGTGTGAAAACGCAGCGTTGTCCAATCGCGAAGAGTATCTCGATTCCGAAAAGTATCAGTGGAAGGAGCGCGATTGGAACGGGGAAGGCAACATCAAGGATTTGATCACGCGCTTAAATCGTATCCGTCAAGAAAACCGGGCGCTGCATTTCTATGACAACCTGCGTTTCTACCCTTCAGACAGCGATTCCATTTTATTTTACGGGAAGATGACGCCGGCGAAGGACAACATCATTCTCGTGGTCTTGAATCTTGATCCGTTCCTCACGCGCAATTCCTACGTCCACGTCCCAGTCGGCGAATTCGGCGCTATGGATTCCGACGCTTATCAGGTGCAGGACCTTCTCACCGACGAACGTTACATCTGGCGCGGCAGCCGCAACTACGTCGAACTCGATCCCCATACTCGTCCCGCGCACATCTTCCGCGTGCGGCGCTGGGTCAGCGGCGAGAAATTCGCGTAGGAAATTTCGAAGAAAGCTTTTCCGACTTTCGTCTGAACGACCATGGCAGGTGCGCTGTCAGTGCTCGGGGTGATGTTGCGCCGAGGAAGCGCGCCACCTATGGTATTCGCAATTTCACGGAATGAAAAAAATCCTTCCGCTGCTCGTCACGCTGGCTGGTAGCGCCACTTCTGTCCTCGCGCAAACGCCCGCTCCCGCGATTACGCCGGATTTGCCGCGCACGCGCACTCTTCTCGACGCCTTGATCAACGCGGGCCCGGTGATGATCCCGCTGGTCGCCCTTTCTATTTTTTCCATCATGCTCGTGATAGGATATTTTCTGAGCATTCGCAAAGGCGCGATTGTCTCATCCGGCTATATGGCAACGGCGGATGCGCTCCTGCGCAAACGCGATTATCTCGGTCTGCTGGCGGTTTCAAATCGTCACGGTGAAGCAATCGCACGCGTCGTGCAAAAAATGCTAGAGTTCACGACCAAAAATCCGGGCGCGGATTTTGCGCAGGTGCACGATATCGCGGAAACGGAAGGAAGTCGCGTCGCTTCCGCACTGAACAATCGCGTAATTTATCTGGCCGATATTGGAATGATCGCGCCGTTGCTCGGATTGCTAGGCACGGTCATCGGCATCATTCGTTCGTTCGGCGCACTCGGCGCGGACATTGGCTCGGCGCGTTACGTGCAGTTGTCGAACGGCGTGAGTGAAGCGCTCATTAACACGTCGGCCGGTCTGGCAATCGGGATTCCGGCGATGATTTTCTACGCTTTTTTCCGCGGTCGCGCCCAGCGGCTGATCTCAGAACTAGAATCCGCCGTCACCCATGTTCTGGCCTTACTTTCACTGTCCTACAACAAGCAGGCGCAACGCATGCCCGCTTTGCTTGAGGATGAATTTTAGCCTTCTGCTCGTCGCATGAATTTGCGAAAGCACGCCGTTCTGCATCATCCGGGGATTCAGCTCGCACCGCTGGTCGACGTGCTCATGCTGCTGCTTATTTTCTTTCTGCTCACTTGGAACGCGGCCCGCAACGAGAACGAGCTCGACGTAAAAGTTCCCAAAGCCTCGGAAGCAAAAGAGAAAAGTGCGCCGATCGGTGACGTTGTTGTCAATGTGAAGGCGGACGGAAACGTCATTGTGAATCGTCGGACTTTGAGTGGGGCCGAGTTGAGTGAGATGCTGCGCGGTCTGGTGCAATTGGATTCCAATCAGGCGGTCGTGATTCGTGGCGATGAAGTTGGTCAGTATAAGAACATCGTTGAGGTCTTGAACATTTGTAGCCAAGCTGGAGTGACGAACGTCGCCTTCGCGACCGCAAAATGAAGGCGCGGCAGAGCGCGACGAGCGTTCTGGTTTTGTTCCTGGTTGCCATCAGTGCGCCGTTGGCCCGAGCGCAGCGCTCGACGGAAGTGCGTCGCGCACAACCGGCGGACGAGAGTCCGGTTCCGCGGGCCTTACCGGCTGAGTCCGCGCCCTCGCCGACTCCGCGAAAATCGGCCACGCCCCGCTCGGTCACAACCGAAGCCACAGATGCGTTAACCTCTGCCGAGCCCCCGCCGGCAGAAACTGAAGCGCCCGAGAAACGTCAACTCGACTACGCCAACGCTCTCTTCGGACGAAAGCTTTACGACCTGGCGATCCCGGAATACGAAAAGTTTATTGGTCAATTTCCCTCCGCATCCGGCCGGGCTAGCGCATTCTTTTACCTGGCAGAATGCTACCGCTCGTTAGGCAAAACAGCGGCCGCTCGAACCGCGTTTCAGAATGTGCTCGATGATTACGGCGAGAGCGATTTTGCCGGAGCAGCCGCCTACGGCGTCGGCGAAATTCTCTTTAACCAAAAGGACTATACCAGCGCAGCCGGCTTGTTTCATCGCTCGTCGGCGAAAGCGAAAGAGTCGGCCCTCACTCTCTCCGCCCGATATTTTGAAGCGCGTTGCCTGGAAAATCTGGATCGTAAGGAAGAGGCCGCGAACCTTTACCTGCAAGTTGTTGAGGCGAAGAATCCGAATCCTTATCGCGAGGATGCACATCTCGCGGCCGGTACGATCCTCTTGAATCGCGGACGAAAATCGGAAGCGCTCAAGCAATACGAAGCACTCGCCGGAGAGACGAGCAAGGCGGCGCTGAAGGCGGAAGCGACGGTGCGCGCCGGAATGGTGGCGAGCGATTTGTCGCAAGGTGAAAAAGGAAAACCGGACAAGACGCTGCTCGATAAAGCGACAACGCTTTTGCAGAAGGGACGCACCTTGCCAGAAGGCGGAAAATGGCGCAGCATCGCCACCACTGGTCTGCTGCGCCTGCTCTACAACTCCGGTCAGTACGCGCAGGTGCCCAGCGAACACAAAAAGGTGCAGGAAGAAATCCCGGAAGATGCGCGCGCGGAGATGTTGCTCTTGGTCGCGAACAGCGAACGGCAGCTGGGTCACGACAAAGAAGCGGAAACGATCTACGCGCAGATTGTCGCGAAATATCCGAATCGCGAGGAAGCGAAAGACGCGCGCTATCAACGCTTGATCAACATTTACAACGCGAACCCGACCGCGCTCCTGACGGCGGTCGATGAATTTCTCGCGAGCAATCCCACGGGCGAGCGCGCCGATCAGGCACGGCTCTTGGAAGCGGAAGCGTTTTACAAACAGGGAAAATTTGCGGAAGCAGCGCCCCTTTATGAAACACTACGCGCTTCTCAACTTTCCCCGAAGCTGCGCGCGGAGTGCGCCTATAAACTCGGTTGGTGCTACGTGCAGGAAAAGGAAACGTCGCGCATCGTCGATGCCTTCACTTATTTCCTCAAAGCATTTCCCGATAACGCCCAGGCTGCTTCCGCCCTCATGCAACGCGCTCTCGCTTATCAGGAGCAAAAAAATTACGACGGCGCGATCGCCGACTTGAATTCGTTGATCGCGAATTACGCCACCGCGAAAGAACGCGAAGCGGCCTTGCAGCAGAAGGCATTACTGATGGGGCAGCAGGAGAACAGCAAAGGAATGACCGAAGCGTTCCAGCAATTGCTCAAGGATTTTCCGAAGAGTCCGGTTGCGGCCCAGGCGCATTACTACATCGGGAAGGCGGCCTTCGAGGCGAAGGATTACAAGGCCGCCGTGCCCGCGCTCGAGGCTGCGCGGAAATTGAATAAGGAGCAGTACTACACGCCCGCGACGGTCCGAATTATCTCCGCGTATTTTTATCAGAAGAACCGCGCCGCCCTGACGAGTGAAATCGATAAGTTTCTCGCGACCGCCTCGGACGCGAAAATTCCCGCCGAGATCCTGCAGTCGTTAGGCATCGAGTTTTACAACGAGAAGAATTACGCCGCGGCGGAGAAATATCTCGGTCTGCTGGCGAAGAGCGATCAGGCGAATCCCAATCCGGACTTCGCGTTTTATCTGGCGGATGCGCAGTCCAAGCTCGGAAAATTCAGCGGCGCGGAAGCGTCCTACGAAAGGTTCCTGCAGACTGCGACAGATCCAGCGGCAAAAGTAAAAGCATTGCTCGCGCTCGGTGCGACCAAGATTGCTGCGCACAAAGCGGACGACGCGCAAAAAATTGCCGAGCAGATCATGAGTCTGCAACCGGAAGGGAAAGTGAATGCGGAAGCACGCTTACTCTCCGGCGATGTGCAAATGGAACGCGGCCATTTCGATGAAGCGGGCAGGGCCTACATGGGTGTGGCTTTGCTCTACGATGATTCGTCGATCACGCCGCGCGCTCTGCAGAAAGCTGCGGGCGCTTACGAGAAGGCGGGCAAGAAAATCGAAGCCGATCACGCCACGCAACAACTGCGCGAAAAATATCCGGAGTTCGCGCGCAGTTGACCTACTAACCGATCGCGAGCGTTTCGAGCGGAAGCGGCGCGAGAAAATCTTTCGTGTCGTCCACTTGCAGGACTGGTTTGGCCAGATGTGCCGCGAGCAGACTCGCATCCGGTGTCGGAGCAATGCCAGCTTGCGCCTCGATTTGCGAGTCGTGAAATTGCCCAACCACGTGTTCGACATTTCGCAGGACATTTCGGTTGTCGGTAAATTGGACGGTACAAACTCCGGGCGCGGTCGCTTCGACAAACGGCGCGAGGCTGAAAGCAAATTGCAGCAGCAGATCGTCGAGCAATTTTTCCTGCGCACGCAGCCGGGTTTTTATCACTAACTGCAGGCAACGCGCCAGGCCCTGGCTTGGCGTCATGCCGCGACGCACGCCGACATTTTCCGCCGTCTGGTTCAGTTGAATGATACTCGCTTTCGCTTCTTCACCATCGATCAAACCCACTGGTTGCGTCCTCAGCTCAGGTTGATGACGCAGCGCGGCCTGCAGATAAAAATTCGGCAGATAAATCGTGGCGAACATTACCTGTCTCCCACTGCGACTTGCCGTCCACCGTGCCTGCGTTGCACTTGGAACTGCAGTCGCGCGAAATTTTCTTCCGCCTGCAAATGCGGCAAGCGCCAACGGTTCTCGAGTTCGAGTTTAAGTTGCGCGCTACTGATCATGCTCCGCCGTGTAAGGACGAGCAGGGCCGTCGCACTCGGTTCCACCAGTCGCTGCAAACGATACCAGGTCGTCTGCGGAATCTTGCGCAACTCGGCCGGTGCGTTCAGGACAAGATCGAGGACGACGAGCGGGAAATTCCCGTCGCGCAAAAGCAAATCGGCGGCTTTCACCGCCTCGATCGTTTTCCGGCAGCGAATCCAAAAGAGATTGCGCAAAATGAGATTGCCCAGTGGTTGCGGGTCGAATGAATCGCGGCCATCCACCAGGACCAAAAAAGTTCGTTGCTCATGCGCGCTTTGCAGCAATCGACAAATCAAAAGAGCACTGCCCGCACTCAAGCATGCACTGCTCAGTTCCGTAATCGCGCCCTTGGGAAAACCACCACCGGTTATTCGATCCAACGCCGGCAAACCACTGGGAAGATGAGCTGCCGGCGTAGTCTGAAGTTGCGGATAACGTTCTGCTAAGAGATTTCGCAGATCGATAAGCTTTCTCTTGGCCGCCACATCTTCAGCATGACAGCGAGCGTTGATATGTTCAATAGAACATTAACAACAACGAAAGCGTTCGGAGTTAACCGCGTTTCCGCCGCGGCGCCGCGGTTTGTTTACGGAGCAGTGCCACCATCACTCCTTGCACCAGTAACTCCCTCGCCGGGATCAGATCAGGAAACATCGGATTCTCCGCTTTCAAATACGGCCGGCCATGATCGGTCACGAAACGCTTTAAGGATGTTTCGCCGTCGATCAATGCCGCCACGACATCGCCGCTCTGAACTTCCTTGTCTTCCATGACTACGAGATCGCCATCGAGAATGTGCGCATTGATCATCGAATCACCGCGCACCCGCAGCGCAAATGTGCGCGCATTTTTTGAAATATTCGCCGTCTGGCTATCGAGCGAAACATGCCCCTCCACCGTTTGTTCGGTGAACGAAGCCATGCCCGCCGGAATTTGCCCGTAAATCGGGATATCGGTGATCCGCACTTTCTGCACCGGAGTGATAAGCGCACGCGCTTTCCGGGCATGCCGGTCGAGAAAACCTTTCCGCTCCAAGGCATCGAGGTACTGCATGACGGAAGTCTGACTGGCGAAACCAAAATGCTTTTGGATTTCACGCGTACTGGGCGTGATGCCTTTTTCGCGTTGCTCGTTCTGGATGAACTGGAGGACGCTTTCCTGTCGCTCGGTTAGCACGCAAAAACCTTTCGCCTAACGAGAGAAGGGTTGCAAGTTCAAATGAACACGAAGGCTAGAGGCTGAGTTGGAGTTGTCGTTCTTCCAGCTGTTCGATCCAGCGATTGAGATAAGAGAATTGAAGATAAAGAGCGTGCAGTTGTGCGGAATCGTTTTCCTGGACGGCCTGCAGCCTAACGAGTGCTGTATTTTTCAATTCGGAGATTCTCGCCAGCATCTCGGCGATTTTGTTCTGCACGGCAGTTATTTCGTTCTTCAGCAGTGATCGGCTCAAAGCGTTTGTGGCCTGCGAAAGTTTATGCAAAAGGAGCACTGCTTCTCTCGTTAGACCGGCAACCGCAGGAAAAAGATCTTCAATCTCGCGCGGGACACTTGCGTTCTCCCGCGAAGGAGTGTCGCCGCGAAGCGCAAGCAGGTGATGCAAGCGTCGCTTGGAATCGCGCAAGACCTGGTATGCCTCATTGAGCTGCGCATTGGGCGACGATGTCCGCGCTTTCGCGTGGTAAATTTCTTTGAGCTTTTCCGGATCCAGCCAGGCTTGCCGCGGTTGATCGAAGAGCGCGAAGTAATCCGTCATGCGGCGAAACTTTCGCCACAGGAACAATGCGCGACTGCGTTTGGATTCGTTACTTTGAATCCACCCTTTTGCAGGTCCTCGCTAAAATCGAGCAGCGAACCGCTCACGAAAAGTGCGCTCTTCGGATCGACCACCACGCGCACACTGCATGACTCCACCATGATGTCGCGGTTGGCTGGTCCATCGACCAAATCCATTTTGTATTGCAACCCCGAGCAACCGCCTCCGATCACCGCCACGCGCAGGGCGCCACCCGGGCGGCCTTGTTTTTGCAACAGCCCCGTGAGTTTGCGCGAGGCGTTGTCCGTGACCTTGATCAGCCGTTCATTGCCAATCTTGTAATTGATCGCCGCGGGCGAGGTTTCGGTTGCAGACACGAAGCCACTTTACAGCACGACAGCGTCCTCGGCCAACGAGGCGAGATGTTCGGCCGCGATTTCCTCGATGTCAGCCAACGCCTCAACCCGCTGAAATTTCTCGCGCAAGGCTTTGCTGCTCGGAAATCCTCTTGAATAAGCCATCAAGCGCGCGCGCATTGAGCGAATGGCTTGATCTTCGTTTTTCCATTCCTGAACCGCGAGTTCGCAATGCCGCTGAATGAGTGCCCAGCGTTCGGAAAAATCGGGTGGCGGCAATAATTCTCCGGTCGAAAGCTCGTGTTTGATCTGCCGGAAAATCCAGGGCGAACTCATGGCCGCGCGACCGATCATGACGCCAGCAATTCCCGTTTCGGCGCGTCGCCTAACGACATCTGCCGCACCCGTGATGTCGCCATTGCCGATAACAGGAATGCGAACGGCCTCGACCACTTGACCGATTACTTTCCAGTCGGCTGCGCCGGAATATCCCTGGGCACGGGTGCGGCCGTGAACCGCGATGGCCGCGATGCCTAACGACTCCAAGATTTGCGCGACTTTTGGCGCATTGATCGACGCTTCATCCCAGCCAATGCGAATCTTTGCCGTTACTGGAACAGGATCCGCGGCTTTAACGACTGCTTCGGCGACCGCGGCGAGGGTGCGACAATCCTTGAGCAGGGCGGAGCCGCCATTTTTCGCGACCACTTTGTTCACCGGACAACCAAAATTCAGGTCGATAAAATCGGGTTGTACCCAATCGATCACCTGGCGCGCGGCGTCCGCCATGTGCTCGGCGTGGCCCCCGAAAAGTTGAACGCCGAGTGGCCGCTCGCATTCGTCGAAATCGAGATATTCGCGCGTGCGATCGTTACGACGAAACACACCTTCTGACGAAACGAATTCCGTCACCAGGACATCGGCGCCGCGCTCCTTGCAAAGCTGGCGAAAAATCTTATCCGATACACCGGCCATCGGCGCGAGGTAGAGCGGGAAATTCTCGCCAGCGAACCAAGGAAGATTTGTCGCGCTCACGCGGCACCTTTCAACAAATGCGCGACTTCGTTTTGCACGGATTCCAATTCATCGAGACGCATTTGCACATCGGGCACGATGAAAACGTCGCCGTTCTTGGCGTGTTCGTAAATGAGCACGCGACCGTTCTCAGTCGCTTCCGCCTTCACTTGTTTCAAGACGCGCTTCCGTTCCAGCATCACCGCGAGCACGTAACAGGCATTCGGTTGGTGATTTTCCGCCAGCAAACGCCGCAAAAGTTCCTCGGCATTTTCCTTGGCCAGCGGTTCTGGTGGGATCGGCGGCGGCGGTTCGTAGCGCGTTTTCCAAAACGAAAACGGCTGAATGTTTTCGTTGCGCTTGGCCCACGCTTCTTCGCTCAGGTCTTCACGGCGAAAACCGGTGCCTTCGCGATAGAGCAAAGTGTAAAGTTCTTCCCCCGCTTCGAATGGACGATTCGTGGCCGCGCACACCTCTGCGCGATGTTTGATCGGCCAATCATTCGCCAGCGGGTTCATCGTGCGGCAACGGGGGGACGACTGGCGAAAGGATTCAGGCTGCGGACGTCGCGGTTAGTCGCGCGCAAATAAAGCAGAATCAATCCGAAGACCGCGAAAAGAATATTCGGTGCCCAGGCTGCGGGCCAGGGCGGGATGCGGTCGCCTTCGCCTAATGCCAGAAAAAGATGGGTGAGAAAATTCAAGGAGAACACGAGGGCGATGGCGAAGGCGACATTCGAAAGCACGCCAGTGCGAGAATAACCGATCGCCAGCGGCGCGGCCAGAAAGACGATGACCAGACAGGTCCATGGCAGCGCGAGGCGATATTGAAAATGCGTCGCGAACGGTGCGAGGAGCGCTTGCGGGAAATCGGAATTGAAATGGAGATACTCGCGCAGCTCCGGGAAACTGAGCAGTTCCGCTTTCATATTTGAACTCGCGAGACGAAACGGGGTTTCGCTCCATTGCGGCATCCGAAGCCAGTCGAAGTTTTGCTCGTCGGTGATATTCCCAGCGTCGTCGTATTTCACGACTTTCACCTGTTTGAGTTCCCATTCGTGCGCATGTTCGAGATACGACCCGCTGGCCGCGAGGTAGTTGATCACGATGTTATCGTTCGCGTCCTGCTGCAGCACCTGCACGGTGGTGAACTCGTTTCTATCCGGCCGAAAACGTTGGATGAACCAGGTGCGGTTGTCGGAACGATTGCGAAAAATTTGACCGAGCAAGCTCGGATCGCGCGCGTCGGCCCGCATGTCCTCGAAATATGCTTTACGCGCTTGTTCCGCGTGCGGCGCGAGCGAGTAATTGAGCGCGGCACTGACCGCCGCAGTCAGCAGTCCCATGAGGAAAAGTGGAAGTAGCAGCCGCGGAACGCTCACGCCATTCGCCAGCATGGAAACGATCTCGTTCGTGCGCGACATCTTGCTCAGGCAAAAGAGCAACGCGAGCAAGAGCGCGATCGGCAGGACGACGACGATGATCTCCGGAAATTGCGTGAAGTAATAGGCGGCGACGGTCGAGAGCGCGACTTTCTCGTCGAGGAAGGTGGAAATTTTATCGCTGATATCGAAGACGAGCCAGATGGAGAAAAAGGCGGCGGAGCAATAAAGATAAGCCTGGAGAAAATTCCGCAGGACGTAGCGATCGAGAAGTCTCAAAGTGACAGACGGATGATTGCGCTCAAAGAAACACTCGGGAGCGATTTCGTCGAGCGGGTCGGCGCGATTTTTTCGGAAACTGGATTACTGGCGAAGGCGAAGAACTTCGAATTTCGCCCGCAACAACAGGAAATGGCGGTGGCGGTGGCGCGTGCCTTGGAAGAAGAGCGGCATCTCGTAGTTGAAGCGGGCACGGGTGTCGGCAAATCGATCGCCTATCTCGTGCCGGCAATTCTCTTTGCGTTGGAGCAAAAGAAAAAAGCCATCGTCTCCACTCACACGATCAACCTGCAGGAGCAGCTTCTCTATAAAGACGTTCCGATACTGAAAAAAATTCTGCCCGTCGAGTTTGCGGCCGCGCTCATGAAGGGTCGGCAAAATTACCTGTGTCCGCGGCGATTGCAGCGCGCGATGGAGCAGGCCGGCGAACTTTTCACCACCTCCGAACAAGCGGAGCTGGTCCGGCTGGCGGAATGGGCCACCAAAACGACCGATGGCTCGCTGAGCGATCTTGGCTTTGAGCCGGACAATAAAGTTTGGGCGCAGGTTTGTAGCGAAGCGCACATCTGCACGACCAAAACCTGCGGCCTAACGAGTAATTGTTTTTTCCAGCAGTCCCGTAAACGTCTCATCGCCGCCGATGTCATTGTCATCAATCACACGCTGCTCTTCATGTTGCTCGGTGGATTGGAGGAACAGGAAGAGCGGGAGAGCGGTTACTTATTCCCGAATGACTTCATCATTTTCGACGAAGCGCACACCATCGAGCAGACCGCCTCACGACAGATCGGTCTCTCAGTTTCGCAATACGGACTGCGCGCCACGATTCAAAGACTTTACAACGCCCGCACCCGCAAAGGTCTTTTCACGATTACGCGCGACGCGCAGGGGGTGACCCTGGCGGCAGATTTGGTTGATGACGTTGACAAATTTTTCGACGCCATCGGCGAGCGGACCGAATTCAAAAAAGGTCGCGAGGTTCGCGTGCGCCAGCCGGAGTTAGTGCCGGATACGATTAGCGCGCGATTGATCGCGCTGCAGGCGCGCATCGCGGAAGTGGTGAAACGAACGGATGACGAATTCGTTAAAACCGAGATGCAGGAACTCGGGCGGCGCATTCGCGACGCGCGGAATGCGCTGGTGATTTTCTTGCAACAAAGCGCCGACGGTCATGTCTATTGGGTCGAGCGCACCGGGAAAGCCGCGCAGCTACTCACCTTGAAGGCGGCGCCGATCGACATCGCGCCTGTTCTCCGGCGGATGATTTTTAGAGAAGATTGTTGTTCCTGCCTAACGAGTGCAACGCTGGCCGTTGGCCAAAAAGATCTGGCCTATTTTCGTCAGCGCATCGGTGCGGATGGGGCGGAGCCATTGCAACTTGGCAGTCCGTTTGATTTCCAGAAACAGATGCAGCTCTTCGTCGTGCAAAAAATGCCCGACCCGCGCGACGCTCGCTATCACGAAGCGCTCGCGCAATGGATCGGACATTTTGTCGAGGAAACAGACGGCCGCGCCTTCGTCCTCTTCACCAGCTATCGCGGGATGCAGCAACTCGCCGGCGAAATGCAATCGTTCTTCGAAAAAAACGGAATGAATTTGCTCGTGCAAGGTCAGAGCGTCCCGCGCGGGAAACTTCTCGAGCAATTTAAGTCGACCGAGCGAAGTGTGCTTTTCGGCACCGACAGTTTTTGGATGGGCGTCGATGTGCCGGGCGACGCGCTTTCCAATGTCATCATCACGCGGCTGCCTTTCGCGGTGCCGGATCATCCGCTGATCGAAGCGAAATTGGAATTGATCGAAGCGCGCGGCGGCGATGCCTTCACCGAATATTCATTACCGGAAGCAATCCTGAAATTCCGCCAAGGCGTCGGGCGTTTGATCCGAACCAAAAGCGACAAAGGCATCGTCGTCATTCTCGACAACCGCATCGTGACCAAACCGTACGGGCGCGCGTTTTTGCGAGCGTTGCCGAGTTGTCCGGTGAAAATTATTTAGAATCGCGTTCATACAGAGATACGATCACTTGAACATAAACCAGTCTTGAGCTTATATGAATGAAATGAAGCGATTTCTTCTTCCGATCTGTCTGACGGTCGTCGCGCTTTTCACCGGCATCGCCATTGGCCGCCAAACTGTATTGAAAGGACAAACTTCCAGAGCGTTGTCGTTATCGGCAACCGCTGCGCTTCCTTCATCGACTCCGATCGTCGTCCACACGCCGATTCCAAAACAAACTCCAGGTGCAATCGTCCAAACAGAAACGGCCGAAACCCAAACGTCGGATAATTCCGGCGACATCATCAGCCGAATGAAAGCTGAGCTCGGGCGTCCGACCGGTCGCAAAACTTACGCGACCTTTAGCAAGCTGGCCGACGCGATCGACCAGAAAAATGTGCGCGAAGTTTTGGGTTTTGTGGAGACGCTGCAGAAACCGCAGGAAAAAAGCATGTTGCTTTCCTTAGTCGTCGGGCGTTGGTCGGAATTCGATCCGCAAGGTGCGATCGCCTACGCCCAGGCATTGCCCGTGGGCCAATCGCGCAATTGGGCGACCACGAGTGCAGTCGCTGGTTGGGCGGAACGCGACACCGGCGCCGCGACCGCCTGGGCGCAACAACTTCCGCTCGGTCCGCAACGCGACCAGGCCATGCAAACCATTGTCTCGGCTTTAGCCGACAAAGATCCGCAGGCTGCGCTGAATTTTTTGCAAACACTTCCCGCCGGTCGTCAGCGCCAAAGTCTTTACTGGCCGATCTTCAGCAAATGGACCGCGTCCGATCCCGTGACCGCCGCCGAGCGGGCCACACAACTTCCACCGGGCTCGAATCGCGATGCGGCCATTCAAGTGATCGGATCGAATTGGGCCAGCCAGGATCCGGAAGCTGCTTTTGCCTGGGCGAATAATTTACCGGCAGGCCAGGGTCGCAACAATGCGCTGCAAAATATCCTCACCAGTTGGGCGAACAAAGATGCACCGCGTGTCGCCACTATTATCAATGAATTACCGCAAGGATCGGTCCGCGATCAATCAGTCGGAAATATTGCGCGGCAATGGGCGCTGACCGATCCGCGCGCCGCGCTCAATTGGGCGCAGCAATTACCCGAAGGCGATGGGCAACGCAATGCGGTGCGATTTGCCCTAACGAGTTGGGTGCAATCAGAGCCGGCCGCCGCGGCCGAATACGTCGCGACGCTGCCGCCCGGCAAAATCCAGGAAGACGTGACGAGCGCGGTCGCGGTCCAATTAGCCAGCAGCGATATCCAAAGCGCAGTGACGTGGGCGCAAAAACTCCCCAGCGGCCAGGCCAGACAAAACGCTTTCAATAATATTATTTCGCAATGGAGTGACGCCGATCCGCAAGCGGCGGCCGATTTTGCCGCACGCGCAAGTGAAGCCGACGGACGAAAAACTTTGCTGGAAAATGTTTCGCGGCAATGGGCGCGGAACGATCCGCAGGCGGCCTTGCGTTGGGCGAACAGTTTGTCGGAGAAGAGCGGACGCGATGTCGTTTTACCGGGAATTGTCGCGGTTGTGGCGGAATCCGATCCGCGCGAAGCAGCCCGTATTATCACGCAGATGTCGCCCGGCGAATCGCAAAGCAGCGCCGCTGCCGCCATCGCCTGGCAATGGGCCGGCGAAGATCCGAAAGCCGCCAGCGCCTGGGCCTCAAATTTTTCCGAGGGAAAAAATCGCGAGCGCGCTTTCGATAGTTTGATCAATCGCTGGTCGCAAAACGATCCTTACGCTGCCGGCGCCTGGCTTGGGACTTTGCCCGCCGGCGCATCGCGCGATGCGGCAGTCGCAGCTTACACGCGGCGCGTCGTTACGACCGATCCGCAAACCGCGGCGCAATGGGCGGAGACGATCGCGAATGAAGGCACGCGCAATAGCCAGATGGAATCGATCGCGAGCGCGTGGTTGAAAACGGATGCCAATCGCGCTTCCGCCTGGATCGCAAATTCATCGCTTTCCGATGACGTGAAAGCCCGGCTCCTCCCGCAACGGCGATGAGCTCCCGGGCGTGTCATCCTGAGCGCAGCGAAGGATCTCACATTAACAGACAATGTTTTCTTAAATGCCGAGCCGCAGCTGCCAGTGCGAGATCCTTCGCTGCGCTCAGGATGACACGTTGAGAAGGTATGAGTGTTTCGAAGACGAAAGCCGCCACTCAGGCCGTAGAAATTTCACGCATCATCGCGATCCTGCATAAGTGGGGCATCCACTCGTTAGGCCAATTTGCTGCGCTGGAAAAAGAAGAGGTGGCCCGTCGTCTCGGGACCGAAGCGGTGCGGATGTGGGAACGCGCCAATGGAAAAGCGACGCGACTGTTGAAGTTGGTCGAGCCGCCGGAATTATTCGTCGAATCGTTCGAATTCGAAAACGAAGTCGAGACGAGTGAGCCACTCCTCTTCATGCTGCGTCGTTTTCTCGAGCAATTCGCCGTGCGCTTCGACGCGCACTATCTGGTCGCGCAGGAACTGAAGCTGCACATCGCCTTCAGCGATAAGAATTCCTACGAACGCGTTTTCAAAATTCCGCAGCCGAGCAATAACATCGGAACGCTCTTTCGGATGCTGCATACGCATCTGGAAAATTTCACTTCGACCGCGCCGATCGTGGCTGTCTCGCTCGAAGCCCTCCCAACTAAACCTACGCGGCAGCAATTCAGCTTGTTTGAAACGGCGCTGCGTGATCCGGCGCAACTTTCGGAAACGCTGGCGCAGTTGGTTGGCTTGCTCGGCGCCGATCGTGTCGGCACGCCGTTTTTAGAAGACACCTATCGGTCGGACACATTTCGCATGGAGCCGTTCGGGTGGGAATTGCCTAACGAGTCGTTAAATATCACGCCGCCGCCCTGCGTGGCGCTGCGACGTTTTCGCCCTGCTTCCTCGGCGACGGTCTTACTCGAAGAAAACAAGCCGCGCCATCTGCGCACTAGCGAAGCCAATGACGAAGTTGTGCAGCACGACGGGCCGTATTTCCTTTCGGGAAATTGGTGGGATAAAAAATCGTGGTCGCGCGCGGAGTGGGATGTCGAATTGGAGAACGGTACCATCTGCCGTTGTCACGAGTCTAACGAGTCGTGGCAGCTCGACGGCATTTACGACTGAGATGAGCGCGCCATGGCTTACGTCGAACTTCATGCCGGCAGCGCGTTTAGTTTTCTTCGCGGCGGATCTTTTCCCGAGCAGATCGCGGAAGTCGCCGGCGAATTGAAATTACCGGCGGTCGCGTTGCTCGATCGCAACGGCGTTTACGGTGCGCAGCGATTTTCCGTCAAAGCACGCGAGTGCTGCGTGCGGCCAATCGTCGGTTGTGAGCTGACCATGGAAGACGGCAGTGTTCTGCCGGTTCTCGTCGCCACGAAAAATGGTTACGCCAACCTCTGTTCGCTTCTGACCGAAGCGCACCTACGCAGCAAAGTTAAAGGCCAATGCGCCGTGCAGTGGAATGAACTGCCACGGTTCAGGGAAGGACTGGTTGCTCTTCTGGGGAACGCCTGCATGTCGCATTCGGCGCGCCTAACGAGTGCTTTCGAAGGTAAAAACGTCTACGTCGAAATTCAGCGACACTTCGTTCGTGGTGAAGAAAAAACGAATCGCCAACTGATTGATCTGGCAGGGCAACTTTGCCTGCCAATCATCGCGACGAACGGCGTGCACTACGCCACGCGACGCGAACGCGAAGTTTTGGATGTTTTCACCTGCATTCGCGAACACACGCATCTGGATGCTGCGGGCAAATTGCTCACGCAAAATGCCGAGCGGCATTTGAAGAGCGACGCCGAAATGCGGGAACTCTTTCGCGATCTGCCGGAGGCAATCACAAACACGGAGCGTCTGGCCGATCGGCTTGAGTTTTCGCTGGAAAATATCGGTTATGCCTTTCCGGATTTTTCCGTCCCGGACGGTCATTCGATGGATTCTTTTTTGCGTACCATCACTTGGTTCGGCGCGCAGCAACGTTACGCAGCGATCAGCGTGAAAGTGCGGCGACAACTGGAAGAAGAATTGTCGCTCATCACTCGCCTAGGTTTTTCCGGTTACTTCCTCATCGTTTGGGACATCGTAAATTTCTGTCGCGAGCACAACGTCATGGTGCAGGGGCGTGGGAGCGCAGCGAACAGCGCGGTTTGTTTTTGTCTCGGAATCACACCGGTCGATCCGGTGAGCAACAATCTCGTCTTCGAGCGGTTTCTGAGCGAAAGCCGCAAAGGCTGGCCCGATATCGATCTCGATCTGCCGAGCGGCGATCGGCGCGAAAGTGTCATCCAGGAAATTTATCGTCGTTACGGCAAACATGGCGCGGCCATGACGGCGAACGTCATCACTTATCGTGGCCGGAGCGCGGCGCGCGAGATCGGCAAGGCGCTAAATTTTTCTCCGCACATCCTCGATCGCTTCTCGCATCTTTTCGCTAACGGCGATTTTCCACACACGATGGATCTGGAAGCGCAGATCCAACAGGCCGGCTTGCCGAAAGAACATCCGCGCATGCCAGCATTCGTTAGGCTTTACGAAAGCATCTACGGATTGCCGCGGCATCTGGGGCAGCATTCCGGTGGGATGATTATTTGCCGCGACCGACTCAGCTCATTCGTGCCTCTGGAAAACGCATCCATGCCAGGCCGTGTCGTCGCGCAATGGGACAAGGATGATTGTGAAGATCTCGGGATCGTGAAAGTGGACTTGTTAGGCCTGGGCATGATGTCGGTTATGCAAGATACGTTTGAACTTTGTCGCGAACGCGGGCGGCCGCTCGATCTGGCGCATCTTCCAAAAGATGACCTGGCGACTTTCGCCATGATGCAAAAGGCGGATACCATCGGGGTTTTTCAAATCGAGAGCCGCGCGCAGATGGCGACCCTGCCGCGGCTGAAGCCGGAATGTTTCTACGACATCGTCATCGAAGTGGCGATCATTCGGCCGGGGCCGATTCAAGGCGACATGGTTCATCCGTATCTCAATCGCCGCGCCGGTCGCGAGGCGGTGACGTATTTTCTGCCGGAACTGGAGCCAATTTTAAAACGAACCCTGGGCGTCCCACTGTTTCAGGAGCAGATGCTGAAGATCGCCATGGTCGCGGCAGATTTTTCCGGCACGGAAGCGGAAGAACTGCGACGTGCCCTCAGCTTTCATCGCTCGGAGGAGCGGATGAATAAGGTGAGCGTAAAATTACGCGCCGCCATGACGCGAAAAAATGTGCCGCCGGAAGTAATCGACAAGATCATGCAATCGATCACGTCGTTCGCGCTCTACGGATTTCCGGAATCGCACGCGATCAGTTTTGCCATTCTCGCCTACGGCAGCGCGTATTTGAAAGTGCATCGCGCCCCGGAGTTTTTCGCCAGCCTGCTGAACAATCAGCCGATGGGTTTTTACAGCTCGGCTACGTTGGTGAAAGACGCGAGCCGGCACGATGTGAAAACTTTGCCGATCTGCGTGGCGCAATCGGAATGGAATTGCACCGTCATTTCCGACGACACCATTCGCCTCGGCTTTTGTGTGGTGAACGGATTGCGGCGTGAGCACGGTGAAGAACTCGTTAGGCAACGGAAGGCGCAATCGTTCTCTTCCCTGGATGATTTCCGAAAACGCGTGCCGTTGACGAAAGAAGAATTGCGGACGCTTGCGTTATTGGGTGCCTTCAATTCTTTCAGCGAACATCGACGCAATGCGCTCTGGGAAGTGGAAGAGATGCGCTGCGACGATTTATTGACGACGGCGGGCCAACCGCGGGCCGCGCAACAAAAATCGCCACTCGCGCGCATGACGATGCCGGAGCGAGTGGAGGCTGATTACGAAACGATGAGCCTAACGACTGGTCCGCATCCGATGAAATTGTTGCGCGCGGAATTGCCGGAGGCGTGGCGCGCGATCGATCTGCCGAAGGCTCGGCACGGATCAATCGTGCAGATCGCCGGTAATGTGATTTGTCGTCAGCGTCCCGGGACGGCGAAGGGTTTTGTCTTTATCAGTCTGGAAGATGAGACCGGTGTTTCGAACGCGATCGTGGAACCGGACCTGTTCGAGAAACTGCGATTGCTGATTACGGAAGAGCCGTTTCTGCTCATTGAGGGCGAAGTGCAAAACACCGAGAACGTGGTGTTAATCAAAACGCGAAATATCAAACCGCTCGAGCACGCACAAATCGGCGGAAGCGAGTCGCACGATTTTCATTGAGGCCCCTCTTATTCTCCAGCGCGTGACGGCTTCTTAGGCGTCGCAGTTTTTTCGGTCGATTGGTGATCTGATTCCAGCCACTCGGTGTGGAAAACACCGGGCTTGTCGACGCGCTCGTAAGTGTGGGCACCGAAGAAATCGCGTTGCGCTTGCAACAAATTCGAGGGCAATCGCGCCGAGCGATAGCTGTCGAAGTAGGCGAGTGATGCGCTGAACGCTGGTGCGGCGACGGCGTGCTCGATAGCGGCGGAAACTGCAACGCGCCAGTTCTGTTGCGTCTTGGCGATGATGTCGCGGAAGTAGGAATCGAGCAGGAGATTGTGCAGTTTCGAATCGCGCGCGTAGGCCTCGACGATGCGGTCTAAAAACTTCGCGCGAATGATGCAACCGCCGCGCCAGATGGTGGCGATGTCGCCGAAATTAAGACTCCAATTGTAAGTAGCGCTGGCGGCGCCTAACAACTCCATGCCTTGGGCGTAGGAAACAATTTTCGAAGCGTAAAGCGCGTCATGCACCGCCTGAATGAGTTGCTTGCGATCGCCGCTGAATTTCTTTGGTTCGGGTTGTGGAAGAATTTTCGAGGCGGCCACGCGTTCGTCCTTGCGGGAGGAAATAACGCGCGCTTCCACCGCGGCGTTGATGGTGGAAATGACAACCGACCGTTCCAGAGCGGATTGCAGCGTCCAAAGGCCAGTGCCCTTTTGGCCTGCCTTGTCGAGAATCACATCAACGAGCGGTTTACCGGTCTCGGGATCTTTCTTGCGAAAAATTTCCGCGGTGATTTCGATCAGATAACTTTCCAGCGCACCGCGATTCCACTCTCCGAAAATTTCCGCCAGTTCATCAGTCGTAAGGTCGAGCGCGTCTTTCAGAATGGCGTACGATTCGCAGATCAACTGCATGTCGCCGTACTCGATGCCGTTGTGCACCATCTTGACGTAATGGCCAGCGCCGTCCGGGCCCATGTAGCGGCAGCAAGGTTCGCCATTCACTTGCGCGGCGATCTTTAGGAAAATCGGTTTGATTAACTCCCAACCTTCGCGCGTGCCGCCCGGCATAAGGGAAGGGCCCTTGAGCGCGCCTTCTTCGCCGCCGGAAACGCCGGAGCCGATGAAGTGGAATCCGCGCGCTTCCAAATCCTTGCAGCGCCGTTGTGTGTCGGTAAAAAGCGAATTGCCGCCGTCAATAATGACGTCTCCTTTTTCGAGAAGTGGGGTCAGTTGGCTAATGACGGCGTCGACCGGTGCACCGGCCTTTACCATGATCATGGCTTTGCGTGGACGCGCGAGCGCGGCCACAAATTCCTCCATCGTCTTTGTCGGGACGATGTTTTTTCCTTTCGCTTTGGTCGCGGCGAATTTCTCCGTCACCTCGGTGGTGCGATTGAAGACAGCAACAGAGAATCCCTTCGATTCGATGTTGAGAACAAGATTCTCGCCCATGACGGCGAGACCGATGAGGCCAATATCACATTGCTTCGAATTCACTTTGGGTATTGGTATCTAGCACGCATGGCTCATCCCGTCTGTGAAGTTTTGCTTACGGAAAACGCGCTCGTCGCGCCAGATGGATATGGTGCGGGTGAGACTGGTGGAGTGGTGGATTTCTGGGGCGTGGTCCGCGCCACCGAAGGCGACGCGGAAATCAGCGGCATCGATTACGAGGCGCATCGCGCCATGGCGGAACATCAGTTGCGTGCGATAGCTGAAGAAGGCGCCACGCGTTTCGAATTAATGCAGATCATTGTTCATCATCGGATCGGATTTGTTCCGGTCGGCGAACCCTCGCTCTTTGTTCGCGTGGGTAGTCGTCATCGCGCGGAAGCGTTTCGTGCGGCGCAGTGGCTGGTGGATGAACTAAAAAAACGCGCGCCGATTTGGAAACACCCCCGACTCGTCCTGGCATCGGTATGAACTGGGCGAATCGTCTTACGCTCAGCCGTCTCGGGCTCACGATCTGTTTTGTCTTCGCGCTCAATTCGAGGTGGCAATTTGGCCGAACGCTCGCGCTCGTTTTGTTCATCGTCGCGGGCATCACCGATTTCTTTGATGGGGAAATTGCGCGCCGTTATCGGTTCGTGACTAACTTCGGTAAGTTAATGGATCCGCTAGTCGACAAAATCATGATGGCGGCGGCGTTTATTTCTCTGGTGCCGCTAAGAGCGATTCCGGCTTGGGCGGCGACGATTTTCGTCGCGCGCGATTTTCTGATCACCGGGTTGCGTTTACTGGCCAGTGCGCAAGGACATATCTTGCCAGCCGAGACGCTCGGTAAACACAAGACTTCCTGGCAAATCGTGACGGTGCTGTTTTTTCTCGTGCTGCTTGCCGCGCAGGAACTCCGTTACGTAAACGACGAAACAGTGTGGTGGCTGCGCGCCTGGAAGGACGGCGGGCGAGCCCTGGTTTTTATCACCGTGGCCCTGACGCTTTATTCCGGGCTTGGCTATGCGTGGCGCCATCGCGCCATTCTCAGCACGGAGCAAAGTCCCGTGCCTAACGAGTGATAGCTAGAAGAAGCTCTGCGGAACTTCTACGCGATCGCCTGGCTGCAGCTTGATGTCTTTTGATGGGTCGCGCCGTGCTTCGCGGATGTCGTAGATTTTCACAGTGCTACCGCGTAACACGCGCACTTTGCGTTGATCAGCGAAGTCGTTGAAACCGCCGGCGGCGTTAATCGCGGCCAGCAAAGTCATGTCTTCGGTGAAAGGCACGCGTGAAGCATTGCGGACCGCGCCGCCGACGTTAACGAAGCGCGAAGTCGCAGCCATCATGATAGTGATGGTGGGGTTGGTGTAGACCTTGTTTGCGCGATAGGCGCCTTCAATCGCAGAGGCCAACTGCGCAGGCGTTAGCCCATCTGCTCTCACTTTGTTGATGTAGGGAAGATTGACGGCCCCGGTAGCGTCGACGGTGTAGGTATTGTTGAACTGAATTTGCTCGTCGTTCGGAACGCCAGAAAGCTTCATTTCGATCGGGTCACCGACACGCAAGGTCGCTTGTGCTTTCGCGGAAAGAGCCGCAGCGAAGAGAACAACGAAAACAGCGAAAACCTTTTGCATCTTAGTACTCTTCCGAGTCGTTCGAGTAGCCGTTACTCGCGGCCGTAGTAGAAGCGGTGCTCCGACGAGATTCGCGGCGCGCTTCTTTGTCGCGAGGCGTGTAGTAGCCGTAGTAGTTCGTGTAGTAGTAGTAGTTCTGATCGTGCTTGAGATCGACGTTGTTGAGGACAACACCGAGCACAGTTCCGCCGACACCCAGGACGGCTTGTTTCACGCGGGTCAACATCGCGCGTGGGAAACGGCGGTGTTGCACCACGATAATTGTTTGATCGACTTCGCTCGCGAGGACGGAGGCGTCGCTCACGCCGAGCATGGGCGGCGAATCGAAAAAGACGATATCATACCGCGTTTTTAGTTCCGCGATCATGTCCGACATGCGTTGAGAATTGAGAATGCCGACCGCATCGGACGGCAGGATGCCGCTGGGGAGGACGGAAAGATTTTCCACCGTAGTCGGCAGGATGACATCTTCGAGCCGCATGTCCGTCGTCAGATAATTCGTTAGGCCGATCTTGTTGCTCAGATCGAAAATCGAATGTTGCACCGGCCGGCGAAGATCCGCGTCCACGATCAGTGTGGTGTAGCCGCCTTGCGCGGAGGTGAAGGCCAGATTGGCCAGGGTAGTAGATTTGCCTTCGCCGGGTCCGCCGCTGACCATCGAGATAGCATTCGCTTCCGGGTTCTTGCGGTTGAACTCAATGTTCGTGCGCAAAATTCGGTAAGCCTCCGCGTCTGGCGTGTCACCCGGTTCTTTGTGCAGAAGTTTGATGTTCTTCGGAACGATCGCGAGCACCGGCACACCAAGCAGACTCTCGACGTCTTCCATCGTCTTCACGCTGGTGTCGAGATACTCAACGAAGAAGGCGAGACCGAGTCCGACGATCAAACCGACCAAGGCTCCCAAGGCAAGATTCAACCCGACGCGCGGACGGGCCGCGAAACTCGGTGGCTCCGCGATCTGTTTCACGCTGACGGCCATGCGCGGCATGGCGAGCTCCATCGTCTGGCTTTGCGCCCGGGTGCGAACGCTATCGAGCAATGTTTTTTCCTTGATGTAGGAATTCTTGGCGCGCGTGTAAGTGGCGCTGAGATTCTTTTGGTTAAGCTGCTTCTGGTTGATCTCCCCTAAGCGCCTGCGCGATTCCGTGACAGTGGTCTGCGCGGTATTGAGGTTTTTTTCCAAGGCGGAGCGAATGCTCATGACCTGTCCTTCGAGTTGCTTGGTGTAAACGTCTCTCTGCGCCCGGAGCGATTTTACTTTCGGATGATTTTCGCCGAGGCCCGAATTGAGCAGAAGTGCTTCCTGCGCGACCGCTTCCTGATAGAGAGGAAGAAGTTTCAAAATAGTCGGATCCTGAATGTTCAGCGTCGGCATCATGCGCATGAGGTCGTCGCCCTTCACGTTCTTGATCTGATCCAGCTGGGTGGAAAGACTGGAGGCTTTCGTTTCCGCTTCGTTCACTTCTGTTTCCTGTTTGAGGACGATTGTGTTGAGTGGTGTTTGGGTGTCCTCTGTGCCTTCCGGATTCAAATCGACAATGCCTTCCTGATCGCGAATACGCGCGACTTCCGCGGCGGAGTCATCGACCTTCTTTTTCTGCTTTTCGACCTCCTCGTTCATACTCGTGACCGCGCGATTCATGATGTCTTTTTCTTCATCGACGCGGGTGCTTTGATAAACGGCGACGATCTTATTCGCGATGTCGGCTGCTTCCTGCGGGTCCGTGCTAAAGACGCTGATCTGGAGTAGATCGGTGTTACGAACTTCATCGACCTGAAGCTTGTTGCGGAGATGTTGATACGCTTGTTCGCGGGTGGGGCGGATGCCGTTCTTGTTCCACTTGTCTTGTAGCTTCAGCTCTTCGATTACCGGATACAGTACACCGGTTCGTTGGATGACTTGAAAAACCGTCGGCGCCAGTTGCGGATCGTGCATGGGCAGGTTCGGATTGCTCGTATCGAAAATCCGAACATTTTGCGCGGTTGATTTTACCTCGACGAAAACGGAGGACTGATATTCGCGCGGCTGAAAATACGTGACGATAGCCGCAGTGAGGAGAACGAGAAAAAAGGCCAGTAGGATCAACACCCAGCGCACCCGAATGACGCGCCAGTAATCGAGAAAGTGAAGTTTAGTTTCTTCGGTGTGTGCCATACAAAACCCCAGATTGGGGCAGACAGGCTACCCTAAAAATCCAGCTAAGCCAATCCGCGAACGCGGCTAAATTTTACCAGGTGAAGGTGATCCCACCCCAGTAGCGATTACGGGAGAACCCGCGGAAGGCATCGTCCGAGACGACTTCCGTGTGTTCGTAGCCCGCGTCGAGCGCCCAATTGCGATTGATCGCATAACGAAGCGTTAAACCGATATCGAAGTCGTCTTCATTGAAATCCGACAAACCAAACGCGCCCTGATTGACATCGTGCTCATAGGCGACATTGACCGCCGCGCTAATGCGGCTGGTGAAAGCGTGACGAACGGCTAGAGACGTGCGGTAAGTAAGTCGCGAGAAAGAGTCAGGCACATCCGGTTGTTCCAGGGAATAACGGTTAAACCAAGTGATTGTTGTGCTCTTGGCCAGGGCGTAGTTGAGCGTCATCTCCGCGTACGGATCGGTGCGATCGGACTGCAATGCGTCATCATCGAACTGACGGAATTCCACGCCGCCGCGAGCTGAAATATTGAAGCGTGGGCTGAAGCTGTGATCGAAGCCGGCGAGGAAGAAATGCGACATCGAGTCGCGATTGTTAGAGTCGGTGTAATCGACGAAGCCGAAACGGTACTCGGCCACCAGGGTAGTGGTGGGCGTTAGAAGGAAGCGGAACTCGTTACCGAAGGTGTGTTCAAAGCGATCCTCGAATGCGCTGAGAGTGTTGCTATCGTAATTAACAACTCCCAAAGTGTAACTCGTGAGCGTGGCGAAGCGAGGCGTCCACAGATACTGCACCGAAAATTTGCTGAGCGAGTAAAAGAAATTCTGATTGTCCCGATTGAAGCCGATGCCGCCATTATTGAAGGTGTCAAAGTTGGGCTGGCTTTGGTAGCTGGCGTAAACGTTAGCGCCGAGAGTCAAACGCGCGCTCGCCTTGTGCGTAACGGCAAAGGAGAGGAAAGCGTTTACGTCGTAGTCGTTGTTGTTATCGCCCGTATTTTGGCGGTCGGTATAATAAGTGAAACCACCGCCGGTGTCGAGGCGCAGCTGAGTGCGAGGGCTGCCGAAGGCATAGATCAGTTCGCCCGCGACATTCACGAAAGCGGAACCATGTTCGTCGAAACTATTCAGGTTCGGATTGTCGTCATAACCGCCGCGAACCGAGACCGAAATGTGAAACGGGTTGGCCTTGAATTTGCCCAAATCGACATTGTCGTAGGACTTTGTGTCGATCGTTTCCTTGCCGCCCAAATCGTCTTTGCTAAATCCCTCGCCACCCGCTCGCACCGGGTGCGGTGGAAGGCAGAGCAAGGAGGTGCAGAATGCCGCAAGGGCGAGCGTGGAGAGGTTAAAGCTTCTCATAGTACCCGTTAAAAATCCGTGGTTAAGGCTACGCGCATTCCCCATGGAAACACATACGCGGTCGCAGGGTAGCCGTGGGTATTTTAGTCAGCAATCTTTTTTTAAGGTCTTTCACGTAATTCCACCACTCAGCAATTTCCGGTCTAGTGCCCCTACGAATTTTCGGCGGGAGTGTCCTTTTCCGGTTTCACCGACCGCTGCCAGCGGTCCACATGGGTTTCGTAATAACGCCGGATGCTGTGGGAATTGGGGTCAAGGCTGATGGCTTCATTATAAACTTTTTCCGCTTCATCGAAGCGTTTGGACTGATCGAGTTCCCAGGCTAATTCGAGCGCATAGACTTCATCCCGCGGTGCGAGCTCGCGCGCCCGTTGCAGTGCGACGATTGCTTGCGCAAAAAACGAATCGCGCGCTTCGACGTTTTCCATCTGTTGACCGAGAAGATTTCGCGCCATGCCGAGACGCAGATAGAGATCTGGGTTTTCCGGATCGTACTCCAAGCCTTCCAGTGCGAACCTGATGCCGAGAGCACCTTGCCCGTCTCGCACCGACGTGCGGGCTCTCTCGGAAAAATATTCGCCGGGAAATAGACGCACCGATTGCGCGAGCAAGGCGCCGCCGAGAATAGGCAGGAAGAGGCGCCACCACCACTTGTTAGGCCCAGTCGCGTTGATTTCGTTTTCGCGTAGCATGCCATCGTTCGCCAGCAAACCGAAAACGAAGGCCATGAGCAGGAGATTAGCGGGAATGTGCAAATTGAAATCGACCACCGAGTGCGCCAGATAACTGGCGACAGCCGAGAGCGCGCCGATGTTCAGCGCGAGACCGTTACTGGGGAGCCTTTGCGACGCGGCGACGCGTCTGGGACCGAGGCTCCTAAAACTGCGGAAGCCACAAAAGAGATGTATCCAAAGAAAAATCACCAGCCCCGCCGCGCCGACCGCGCCGTACTCCGCCAATAAATTCAGATAATCGTTGTGCGTATAGATCGGATCTTCCTGCACCCGCTCGTCGCGCAACAGGCGGCCGTAGTACAGAAACGTCCCGCTACCCGTTCCGAAAACCGGCTCGACCTGCCATTGCTGCAGCGCGCTGTGCCAGAGATGAACGCGCATATTAGTCAGCTCAAAAGTATTTTCGGCACGACTCGTTAGGTAGGAACTTTTCTTCACCGCCGCCGTCACACCGAGCGCGAGCAAACCGGCGGCCAGAATACTCAACCCACCTAATGACCAAAATAGATGGCCACGCACGCGTCGGAGAACGAGCGCGCTCAAGAAAGCGAAAACAAGAAGACTAAACGTCGCGCTGAGATAACCGCCACGGCTTCCCGTGAGAACCACCGCTACGTAGCAAACCGCCACGGCATAACCAACCAAGAGCTTTTTCCAAGTCTTGATGCGGCTCCAACAGACGATACTCAAGCCGAGAACGCCGATCGCTTCCATCAAGCCTGCCAGATGGTTCGGGCAAATATAAAAACCGCTCGCGCGCGACTCGTAATCGTAGCGTTGCAGCCACGGGATCGGCATGAAGTTCTTTCCGTCACGAAATTGAATCGCGCCCACCAGCGTGTGCCCGATGGCGAGCGCAAGCAGGCACGCGAGAAAGATCATGCGTTGCCGCGCGGTCGTGAGGATGCAAGCCGTGTAGAAATAAACGACCAGTCCTGCCAGAACTGAGTAGAGATCGCTCCGCGCGATATACGGCATCGGCGAGAGGTAGGCGCGCACCAGAATGTAAGCGAAAAATATGGTCGCGATGCTCAGACACCAAGTGCCCGGCGCGGGTCCCATGCGGCGGACCGAAAAAATTGCCAGCACACCAACCACGCCGACAAGCGCGTAGGCCGGCAAACTAAAAGCCATCCGCGTCCCGCCGATCAGGACTTCGATGGCGACGAACGCGACAATTAACAGACCAAAGGAAATACCTTCAAAAAAGCGCGCCGTTTTTTCCATGTGCCAAAAAGCGACCAAGCCTCTACGCGACGCACTCCGTTACGGCAAAAAAAAGAAGAGCCGTTGCATTACGCAACGGCTCTTCGCAAAAGTCCGAACGAAAGTCTATCGATTGACCGATGGAGTTACCTGACAGGCACCCAACGTTGCGCCTTGATTAATGAGCTCTTGCGCACGTTCCGGTGTGACGAAGATCGTTTGTCCATTCAGACAGACGGCCACGATATTTCCCTGGCCACCGCCGCCGCCGATCGATCCCGGCGGAGGATTCAAATTAGTGCCCGGCGCAACTCCGAAGACGCCTTCGTCTTCTCCCCCGTGACCGCCGCCGCCAAAAGAGCTGGCGCAACTCGGCGCAAGTTGTGTGGCCAAATCGGTCAGCGCACTGGCATCTCCAGGGCTTGCATCAATCGCCCCGCGTAGGATTCGGCCGAGCAAACGGCAATCGTCTCCGGCGCAACTGAACGCACTGCGCAGGATATCATTCTTCCATTGCGGTTTGGCCGAGACCGCCGCCTGCACAATGGCGCGCGCAGCCGACTTAAATTTCTTCACCGCTTCGCATACGGCCGCCAGATAATCGGCTTTGCTCGCGTTCGCCGTGGTTTTTCCCTGCGGCAATTGCGATTCGATCATTTTGGTGGGCGACATGCCCTGCGCCTGAACGGTGGACGTACTCGCGACCCAGAAAGCTGTCCCGAGTGCTAGCCCGATCAGCAAAACCAACGTCGCCTTTGAAACCATAAACATTTTTTTCATAGAGAAGTGACCCTTATTCGCGGGTTGGAATGAGATGAAGCTTTTGTTATGCCGTTTACTTAGGTTGGTCAACAAGTTTTCTGGTCAATGCGTGAATAGCGGGTGAAGGGAATCGAACCCTCGTCAGTAGCTTGGAAGGCTACAGCTTTACCATTAAGCTACACCCGCGCGCGGGCTAAGCTGGCGTGAGCTTTCCGAGCTGCCAAGTTTTTTTTGGCCGAGTTGCCAGGAGCGCGCGCACTGCTAGCTACTGTTATGAAAATCTCTCGCGCCATTTTCCTCCTTCTCATTTTTTGCCTAACGAGTGCTGCGCGCGGCGACCTGACCATCACTCAAAAAATCGAAGGCGCCGGACCAGTCGACACCATGGTTATGAAAATCAAAGGCGATAAAGCGCGCGTCGAACCCAATGCCAAGATGACCATGATCATCGACAATAAGACTGGCGAGATGTTGAACCTGATGAACGAGCAGAAAAAATTCATGCGCATTTCTTCTGCCCAAATCAGCGCCGTGGCCGATCTCGCAACTGGCGCCGGAAAAGACGACGCCGCTTCCGAGAAACCGTCACTCAAAGCTACTGGCCGCAAAGAAACCATCCTCGGTTACGAAGCGCAGGAATACGTTTCCGAAACGCCCTCCTTCAAAGCGAGCTATTGGATTTCCACTACCTATCCCGGCGCGAAAGAGATCACGCAGCAACTGCAAGCGGTCAGCAGGAATGTCTGGAAATCGGCCGCCAAACATATGCCCGACATGCGCGATTTTCCCGGCCTGCCTCTGCGTTCGGTTGTGACCATGAACGGCAAAGAAATCACCAGCACGCTCGTCTCGGCGAAACAGGACTCGTTAGGCGATGACGAATTTGTCGTTCCGAAAGATTATCAGGAAATCAAAATGCCGGACATGCAGTCGCTCATGGGCGGCAAAACGCCGGGCGCGAAAACCAAACCGCCTGGCGCGCCATGACTTGTTAGGCAATGACCAAGCGTCTTGCACCGACGCATCTCATTCTAGCTTCCGGTTCGCCGCGGCGGCGCGATTTGCTGACCGAGGCCGGATTGGAATTCGAAATTGTTTCGCCCTCGGTCGCAGAAAGCTCCGCCGCGGCGCTTTCGATGCGCGAGCTGACGACGCTAAACGCGACCCGCAAGGCAAAGGTGGTTGCGCGAACGCGGCCCGACGCAGTTGTGCTGGGCGCGGACACGTTAGTTGGCCTCGACGGTGAAGTGATCGGCAAACCGCGCGATCTCGATGAAGCCGCGAAAATGTTACGCCGGCTTTCCGGCCGCGAACATCAGGTCTGCACGAGCGTCTATCTTTGTTCGGCCAAGAGGCGCATAAACTTCAGCGTTCTCTCGCATGTCCGCTTCCACTCGTTAGGCAGAAAACAGATTCGGGATTACATCGCGCGCATCGGTCCGCTCGACAAAGCCGGCGGTTATGGCGCGCAAGGTGATGGCGCGGAAATTATCCGCGCCATTAGCGGTTCCTACACCAACGTTATCGGCCTTCCGATGGATGAAACCCTACTCGCCCTGCGGGATTATTTCGGAATCGTGCGGCAACAAATCTCCAGCTTGTTGCCATCCGGATCCTCGAAGAAGAAAGCGTAATAATCTGGTGTGTAATCGTGGCACATCTCGGGTCCCTCCAGCACTTTCCCCCCGGCTTGCTTAACGACTTGTGCGACGCGATCCACTTCCTCGTGGGTGTCCGCCCAAAATGAAATGCGCGTCCCGTTCGGCTGATGATTCGGATCCTCCTCGAAAGCGAAAAACGGAAGCTTGTCCTCGCCTTCCGCGTAAAAGCTCGACCACTCTTGCTCGCTTCTTTCCCGCGTGAAACCGATGGCCGGCAAGACCTGTTTGTAAAAACGCTCCGCCCGTTCTCGGTCCTTCACTCGCAAATCGATGTGATCAAAAAAGCGTGTTTTCATTTTCTATTCTCGCGTCGCACCATCAACTTTAATCCTGACCAGATTTCATCCACCGCGCAAACTTTCACGTCGACAAAACCGAGCGGCAAAGCCACGGCGCGGATCGTATCCTCCGTCATATCGGTTGCGACCTTCGATGCTTTCTTCGGCCAGGAGATCCAGAGAATTCCCGCGTCGTCTAACTTCGTGCGCAATTCGCGCAGGCGCTTTTCCAGTTCACTTCGTTGCCTAACGAAGAGATGAACGAAGCTGGCATCCGCCGAAATGCGATTGGTGATCTTCACACCCTCCGGCAAACCCTCCAGCAGGCTGGCGTAATGCGCGGGCGCGTTCAGCGCAATCAACCTCTCGTTAGGCCGAAGGCCGAGTTTGCGCGCGAGCGGTGTAACTGAATATCCGGCCATATCTTTCGACTTCCTGTCCGACATTGATAAGGTTCCGTCGCCTTGAAAGTTAAGCACTTTTTCGTCCTGCTCATTCTTGGTCTGGCGTCGTGTCAGCGGCGGGATAACTCCGTTTCCGGCACAATTGAAGTGGACGAAGTGCATGTCGCGTCGCGCATGGCCGGTCGCGTGGAAAATATTTTCGCGCATGAAGGCGATACCTTGAAAGCGGGCGATCCGATTGTGCAACTCGACGCCGCGGAGTTGCCGGCACAACGCAACCTGGCGCAGGCGCAAGTCGATGCCGCGAGTCGCGATGTCGAGTCGCAACAGGCGCAGCTGCAATTCCTGCGCGCGGATGCTAGGCGGCAACAAGACCTGCTGCGCAATCACACTGTTTCATCGAGTGAAGCGGAACGCGCCGCCAGTGCGGCGAACGCGCAAGATAAAACGATCGAATCCACGCAGATGCGTGTTGCGCAGGCCAAAGCAAATCTAGCCAGTATCCAAACACAGTTAGATGAAATGAAAGTGGTCTCGCCCGGCGACACCGTTCTGGAAATCTTGAGTGTGAAAGTCGGCGACGTGCTCGGGCCGAACCGCGAGGTCGCGACCTTGATCATCCCGAGCTACTTGTGGGTGCGCGTTTACGTGCCGGAACCGTGGCTCGGTTTGATCAAGATCGGCGAAGAAGTTCGCATCCACGTCGATTCATTTCGCAGCGAAGATTTTCGCGGCGTGGTCGAACAGATTAATCGCCAGGCGGAATTCACGCCGCGCAATGTGCAGACGGTGGAAGATCGCATCCGCCAGGTCTTCGGCGTCAAAGTTCGCCTGGAAAATCGCGACGATAAATTGCGAGCCGGCATGTCGGCTGATGTCATTTTCCCGAACGTGCCGAAATGATCGGTTAGATCATGCCCGAAGTAATGATCGAGGCCGATGGCCTAACGAAACGTTTCGGTGCCTTCACCGCCGTCGATCACGTCAGCTTCAAAGTCGCGAAAGGTTCCATCTTCGGCTTTCTCGGACCAAATGGTTCCGGGAAATCGACCGTTATTCGGATGCTCTGCGGAATTCTCGAGCCGACCGAAGGCCGTGCGCTCATCGGCGGGCGCGACGTGGCGCAGGAAAGCGACGCCATCAAATCGATGATCGGTTACATGTCGCAAAAATTTTCGCTCTACGATGAGCTGACAGTGAATGAGAACCTGATTTTTTCCGGGAAACTTTATGGGCTCAACGGAAGCGCGTTGAAACAGCGACGGGACGAACTGGTCGCGACCACGCACCTCGAACCGTATCTCGATCGGCGCGCCGCGTTATTATCCGGAGGCTGGAGGCAACGTCTCGCCATGGCTTGCGCGTTGATGCACAAGCCGACCGTTCTCTTTCTCGACGAACCAACCGCAGGCATTGATCCCGTAGCGCGCCGTGAGTTGTGGGATTTGCTTTTTGAATTCGCGGGGCAAGGCATGACGCTTTTCGTCACGACGCATTACATGGACGAAGCCGAACGCTGCGATCACGTCGGCTATATATATATGGCGCGGCTGATTGTGAGCGGCGAGCCCGACGAGCTCAAAAGTATGCCGGAGGTCAGTCCGCCCGGCACACGCCGTCTCGATGTTTTTTGCGATCACGTCACGGTCGCGCTGCAAACCGTGCGGCAAATGTCCGGCGTTCTGAGCGCAACGGTTTTCGGTCAATCGATGCACTTGCTGGTGAACGAAAATGTTAGTTCCGCGCAGCTCGAAGAGCGTTTGCATAGTGTCGGCATCGCCAAACCCGAGATCCACGAAATCGGTCCGTCGCTCGAAGATGTCTTCGTCGCGCTCACGAACAAACACGCCCAGGACAAACCAGCCAAGGCTGCCTAACGAGTAATGAAAATGTTTCGCGGACTGAACGCCATCCTCTTCAAGGAATTCATCAGCGTGCTGCGCGATCCGCTCACCTTGTTCTTCATGCTCTTTCCGCCACTGGTGGAAATGATCGCCTTCGGTTACGCGCTCGATAACGACGTCAAACACATGGCCATGGTCATCTTGAATGAAGATCGCACGGTGGAGAGCCGGCAATTCATCGACCAATTCGTAAATACGGAATCGTTCCGCGTGGTCGGCGAAGTGCAAAACATCGAACAGCTCTCGAGCGAAATTCGCAAAGGCAACGCCTACGTCGGTCTGCAAATCCCGCCGCATTTCACGCGCGATGTTCGCACCGGCAATCCCGCGCGCGTGCAAATGTTAATCGACGGCTCGAATTCCACCACGGCACTGCAAGCGCTTAACACCGCCGTCTCACTCACCTTATCGCAATCGGTCCAGCGCATGATGAAAGACATCGGCAGCACGCATGTCCCGATCGAGGTACGCCCGCAGATGCTCTACAACCCGACCATGCGCAGTCCGAACTTTTACGTGCCGGGTGTGATCGGCGTTGTCCTGCAAATCGGCACGACCTTCGCCACAGCCATGGCGGTGGTGCGGGAACGCGAGCGCGGCACGCTCGAGCAACTACTCGTTAGTCCATTGAGCAGCTGGGGCCTTATGCTCGGCAAACTGATTCCCTATCTCTGTCTCGGAATGACCATGGCGTTGCTGCTTTTCGGCATCATGCGTTTCGTCTTCGCCGTTCCGATTGCCGGCAACGTCATCGCCATGGTTGCCGCGACGTTCGTTTATGTTTTCGCGCTTTTGAGTCTCGGTTTGCTGGTCGCGACGAAAGCGGAAAACCAGATGCAAGCGCTGCAAATGTCGATGGCCTTCATTCTGCCGAGCGTCTTTTTTTCCGGCTTCATTTTTCCGCGCGAAACCATGCCGGAAATTTTCTACTGGCTTGGCGCCATTCTGCCCACGACCTACTTCATCGCGCTCATGCGCGCGATCATTCTGCGAGGCGCGACCTTCTTCGAATACTGGCAATCGCTCGCCATCATGAGCGGAATGGCGGTGCTGCTCTTCTGCGTCTGCTCGCTGCGCTTCCGCAAAAAGATCGGCTAACCTTTCGGCATTTCCGCCAGGGCCTTGAGCACTTCTTCGCTGTGCTCGGCCGGTTTCACGCTGGTGAAAACTTTGGCTACTTCGCCTTTCGGATTAATCAGAAAAGTATTCCGCGCCGCCATCTTCGCGCCTTTGTAGTCCATGACCGATCCATATTGCGTCGAGACTTTCGCGTCGGTATCGGCGAGTAATTTGAAATTCAATCCTTCCTTCGCGCAAAAATCTTTGTGCGATTGGGCGTTGTCCACGCTCACTCCCAAAATGACCGCGCCCGCGTTCTGATATTTTGGCAGATCGCGCTGGAAGTTTTGCGCCTCGAGCGTGCAACCGCTGGTGAAATCTTTCGGGTAAAAATAAAGGACAACCCATTTCCCGCGATAATCCTTCAAGCTGACCGCGCTGCCATCACCACTCGTTAGGCTAAAATCGGGCGCGGCCGCAGTCTCCTTCGGCATCACAACATTTTCTTCCGCGAATGCGCCCACGGCCGCGAGTAAACAAAGAGATAATAATATTTTTTTCATTGGTCCGCTCCTTATCAGGGAGTTTGCGCATTGCTTTGGCAAAGGCAAATCGGTAACGACTTCCAAGTGCAGATCGTCAAGAGTTCGAGCGGCGCGTCGCCCAACGCGGTCGTCGTCAAACCGCTGCGTCTCGCGCTGGGCGCGATCGGGGCGATCGGTTTTATCGTTACGATTTTCCATCTCTTCTTCGGGTTCGTTTCCATTCCGACCAATTCCGTCGGCGTGAAAATTCGTTTCGGCGCGTTTCAATCCATCCAGAATCCCGGCCTTTCCTACGCCATCCCCTACGTCGACGAGATTCTCGTCGTTCCGACGCAACGGCTCCTGAAACTCGAATTCGGTTTCATCACCGCGGGCGCGACCAATCCGTATCAGCATGATCGCGAGGCGGAGGACACTGAGACCATGATCACCGGCGATCTCAACACCGCGCTCGTGCCGTGGGTCGTGCAATATCGCATCACCGATCCGCGGGTTTATCTTTACGGCGCACGCGAACCGGAGCAGACCTTGCGCGATCTTTCCGAAAGTGTGATGCGCGAAGTGATCGGCGATCGCACGGTCGACGAAGTGCTGACCATCGGACGACACGATATCGAAACCTCCGCGCTCAAGCGCCTCGCGGAATTATCTTCGGAATACGAACTCGGTTTGCAGATTCAACAAGTGCAGCTCGCCACCGTGCGTCCGCCGCCAGTGGTGCAAGCGGCTTTCAACGATGTGAATCAAGCGCAGCAGGAAAAACAAACCGCGATCAATCAAGCCTGGGCTATTTATAATGATGCGGTGCCGAATGCGCGCGGCCAGGCGAAAGCGCGCGAGAAACAAGCAGAAGCCTACGCTGTGAGCCGCGTCAATCAGGCCAAGGGCGACACGGAAAAATTCAACCTCCTCCTGACCGAATATCGCAAAGCGCCCGGCGCAACCCGGCAACGTTTGTATCTCGAAGCGATGGAATCAATTTTTCCCGCGCTCGAAAAGAAAGTGATCATTGACGACAGCGTGAAGGGCGTTTTGCAAACACTCCCGCTGCTCGAAAACCCGCGCACGAAATAATGGACAACGTCTCGCGCCCTCTCAGTCTGCCGACCGGCCCGTTGCAATTCTTGCAGAGCCGCTTCATGGCGTTGGTCGGGCTCGTTTTCATTTTCACCGCGCTGAAATGGGGCGCGTTACTTTTCGTCGTCAATCAATACGAAACGGTCATCGTCACGCGTTTCGGCAGGGCGATCCGGACCGAGACCACGCCGGGATTAAAAATGAAGCTGCCGTTTTTCGATGTCCTGAATCGCTTTGATAATCGCATTCTTTCCTGGGACGGCCCGCCCACGGAGTGTCCGACGAAAGACAAATTGTATCTGATCGTCGATTGCTTCGCGCGCTGGCGCATCAGCGATCCGCTCCTCTTCTATAATAGACTCAGTGACGAGCGCAGCGCGCTCTCCCGCCTCGACGATATTCTCGGAAGCGAAACCCGCAGCGCCGTCGCGACCAACGACCTCGTCGAAATTGTCCGCGTCACCAAAGGCCGCCAGCCGGTGCGCGACGAAGAGCTGGAAAAAAGCGGCACGATTTTGCCGAGCAGCATTCCCGACATCGAACTCGGTCGCGGTCACATCGAAAAACAAATCACCGATCGCGCGCGGCAAAAGATCGCCGATTTTGGAATCGAGTTGCTCGACGAACGGTTCAAACGCAGCAAATACAATCCGGCGGTCGCGCAAAAAATCATCGAACGCATGTCGAGCGAACGACATCAGATCGCGGCTAAATTCCGTTCCGAAGGCCGCGGCGAAGCAGCGAACATCAGTGGACAAAAGGAAAGCGAAGTGGCGTCGATTAATTCGGGCGCGAATCGCGGCGCCTTGAAAATCGAAGGTGAAGCCGACGCCGAAGCCGCGCGGATTTACGCCGCGGTCTACGGAACGCCGGACGCGCAGGATTTGTATTTGTTCCAGCGCAGCCTGGACGTCGCGCGCCTTTCTTTCGAAAAAGGAACAACTGCGGTTCTCTCCACCAACAGCGATCTCGGTCGCGTACTGAAGAACATCACGCCCGCAACGCCGCCGCATAATCCGTAGCGCTGGGCATTTCTGCGGCGCAAATCGGCGATGGACAGCTCAGCTACGCAACGTTGATTTGAGTCACATGGCTTGGGCGATCATTGTTCACGGCGGCGCGCACACCATCAGCAAGGACAAGATCGAGCCGCACAAAGTCGGTTGTGCGCGCGCGGTCGATGCGGCGGCGAAATTGCTGGCGGATCGCGGCACTTGTCTCGATGCGGTGGAAACGGCGATTCGAATCCTGGAAGACGATCCGATTTTTAATGCCGGTTTCGGTTCGATGTTGAACTCGTTAGGCGAAGTGGAAATGGACGCCGCCATCATGGAAGGGAGCGAGCTGCACGCCGGCGCGGTCGCGTCGATTCGCGGTGTGCGTCATCCGATTTCCGTCGCGCGACAAGTGATGGACACACCGCATGCGCTGCTTAGCGGCGAAGGCGCGCGGAATTTTGCCAAAGAACGCGGCTGTGAACTTTGTGCTGCGGAAGAAATGATTCACGACGCCATGCGCGCGGAGTGGAAAGCGAGCAAGAACCTGAGCGGCTCGGATACGGTGGGCGCGGTGGCGCTGGATATTTTCGGAAACTTCGCCGCTGGCACTTCGACTGGCGGTACAATGCATAAGATGCCGGGCCGCATCGGCGATTCGCCCCTAATTGGTCTTGGATTGTATGCCGATAACATGGCGGGCGCTTGTTCGTTAACCGGCACCGGCGAATCGATCATGCGTCTCGCGTTGGCGCATCGTATCGTGAGCGCGATGTGCGATGGCGAAGACGCCGATCGCGCGGCGGAAGAAGCGATTGCCGTGATGGCGCGACGCGTCGGCGGCGAAGCGGGTTGCATCGTGCTCGATCGCCAGGGTCGGATTGGCCTGGCGCATAACGCCGATAATCTTGCGTACGCCTATCGCACGTGGGAAATGCGCGAGACGGTGGCGGACGTAAAGAAGACTCGTTAGGCGAAAGTTTCGCCCAGAAATTTTCGGAAAGCCGCCGGATCGGCGAGTCGATATTTGGCGCGCGAAGGTTCGAGGCCGACTTTGATCGCCACGAAATTCGGCGCATCGACCTCGAACATATTTTCGTCGGTCTGATCGTCGCCCGCGCACAAGACCGCCCCATAGTTGTGTTCGTGGAGCAGGCGGCGAATCGCCACACCTTTCGAAACCTCCGAGGAAGTGATCTCTACAATCTTGCGACCCTGCCGAATTTTGACCGGCTCGTTCGCCATCATCGCGCCGAGCTCGTGCGTTAGCTGATTTGCTTTCCAAGTCCCGAATTCTGGATCGGTCTTGCGGTGATGCCAGACTAGCGAAGTCTGTTTTTCTTCAATCCAACTGCCGGGCGTTGACAGTTCGTAGAGATGCAGGATTTCACGAATTTCATCTTTCCACGCATAGCTGACGTCGCGGTCCCACCGTTCCCACGTTTGTTCTCCGGGACGACGAATAGCTGCGCCATGTTCCGCCACGCAGGCGAAAACCGGCTGCGGAAAGAAGAATTCCAAATCCTGATGGCTGCGTCCGCTGATCAGAAAGACATCGAGATTTTTTTGCCTAACGAGTGCTTCGAGCAATGTGCGAATCTGTGTTGTCGGTGTGGCGTGGCGCGGCTCGCGCTCGATTTCGCGCAAGGTTCCATCGTAATCGAGGAAAAGTGCGATACGTTTTCCGCTTGCGAGAACTTCTCGCAACAACAAGCCCGCCTGGCGCGGATCTTCGGTCGCCGCCGTCGGCGCGTGTTCCGTGACTGAGAGCTGTTGGATAAAAAGACGCGCCCAATGTTGCGCATCGAACTGCATGACCCGCGCGCGCATCGGCTGATTGCCCGCGCGTTTTTCGTCCGCCGACATGGCGAGCGCTTCGCCCAATTTTTCGGCAACGGTTCGCGTGTCGTACGGATTCACCAGAATGGCGTTACCTAATTCTTCCGCCGCGCCGGCGAATTCGCTCAGAATCAAAACACCATCGTGATCGCGCTGGCAGGCGATGTATTCTTTCGCCACCAGATTCATGCCGTCGATCAACGGCGTGACGATCGCGACATCAGCCGTGGCGTAGAGCGCGCAGAGATCGGTGAAACTAACCGAGCCGTGAATGAAACGAATCGGACTGCTGCTGAGCGTGGCGTATTTGCCATTGAGCCGGCCCACGCGAGCCTCCGTTTCGGCGCGCAAGTCCTGATATTCTTCCACGCCTTCGCGCGACGGCACGCTCACGAAAATGAATTTGATCGCGTCGCGTTTGGCCGGCTCGAGTTCGGAGAGAAAATATTCGATGGCATCCAGCCGATGCAGGATGCCCTTGGTGTAATCCATTCGCTCGACGGAGAGCACGATTTGCTTACCCGCGTCAGATCGCAAAAATTCCTCGCGTCGTTTTGCGAACGCAGTTGAATCGAGCGTCTTCTCGAAGCGCGCCGCGTTGATGCCGATCGGAAAGACGCCCATGGAAGTGACATGTCCATCTTCGTTTCGAATGCGCGTGATCTCCGATTCCAATCCAAGCAAACGCAGCACCGTGCTGCGGAAATGGCGCATGTAACCAAAGGTGTGAAAGCCGACCAGATCGGCGCCAAGCATTCCGGCGACCAGCTCGCGCCGTTTCGGATGGCAGCGGAAAATTTCAAATGAAGGAAACGGCGTGTGTAGAAAAAATCCGATTCGCAACTCCGGCATGCGCGCGTGCAAGAGCGCGGGTAAAAGCATCAACTGATAATCATGTACCCAGACGAGGTCGTTAGGCCGCGTCACCGTCAGCACTTTGTCGGCGAAACGCTCGTTGACCGTTTGATAGGCATCCCACCAGGCCGGGTCGTAGCGCATGAGATTCGGCATGTAATGCAGGAGCGGCCAGATACTCGAGTTAGCGAAACCTTCGTAATGGCCGGCTACTTCTTCGGTGGAGAGAAAAATCGCAACACAACCGTGTTCACGCTCGAGGAGTTGCTCGACTTCGGAGCGACGCTTCGCCTCCTGGATATCGGCCCCGGGCCAACCGAGCCATTTCAAGTTGTACTCGTTAGGCGAAAGTCCGCTCAGGGCGGCCACCAGGCCCCCAGCAGATTTCCTGATCTGCTTTGGTCCGACGGTAACCGGCAGGCGATTGGAAACGTTGATGAGAGTCGTAGGGGTCATAACCTTTTCAAACGGCGCGTGGTCTGCTACCATCATTCAGACGAAGATTGTCTCGCGGATTTACGAAAAACTCCGTCTTGGCAATTCCAAGCGGGAGGATTAAGATGAAGTCGATGAGAGATAAAAAGGGCTAAATAGTTACGATAATTTTTGCGAGCCCGGCTGATGCGAATCGGCCGGGCTTTTCCTTTTCAAGGTCTCCCAGGTCCGCTTCGGAGGTTGCACGAGGTCGGTTAGATCGGGATCCAATTGCGCTTCCGCCAGATCGGACGGATCGAGCGCAACGTCTTTCTCCAGCGCTTCCCATGCTTCCCGGCGCAGACCTTCCTGCTCCGCGGGATTTTTCGCAGTGCGTGCGCGCAAACTAAGATAGCAAGCCTTGTTGTAGTACAAGGCGGCCTGATCGGCTCCGTAATCAAGCCCGTCCTTTTCGCGATGCTCGATGCAACGCTGCAGAGCTTGCACCGCCTCCGTGAGCTGGCCTTTGAAGCGATAAACGCGGCCGGTAAAAATGGCGACGGTGCGATTGTTCGGAATTTTTCTTTGCAACTCCTGCATGTCAGCGATGGCCGAGCCCAGCATCAAATCTCGCAGCTTCGCGGGATCATTTGTTCCTTCGGCGCCGAGGAGCGCCGCGACCTGGCCGATCTTGGCGGAAATTTCGATATTCAAATTTAGATTCTGCGTGGCGCGCGTCGCCACTGCCTGCAATTGCTCATCAACTCGCTTGCGAAAGGCGGCTATTTCGCCCTCCAACTCCGCGGTCTTGGCGGCGAATAATGTTTCTCCTTTGGCTTTGAATTGACCTTCAATTTGTTTGCTCGCCTCGTGGAATGCTTTCCAGAGCAAGCCGAGAAAGGCAAAAAAGCCGAGGCCAAACGCGGAGACGATCAGCGCGAAAACCGTCTTGAGAAAAGACTGCTGTCGATCGGTCTCACTACGGAGAAATTCCTGATAATCCTTCGATTGCTCCGCGAGCGATTTCTGAAATTCCAAGACTGGGTTCGGTGTCGCTACTTGAACAATTGGCGGCGGCGTTGCCGTGGGAAAGGGCGTCGCCACGGGCAATGGCGTTGGAATTTGCGTTGCAGTGGGTGCGGCGGCGGGAAGTCGAGTTCGCCTGGCGGCGCTCGAATCAGCTGCGCCAAGTAGAACGAGAGTCAGGAAAACGAAGAGCCATCTCATGACCTGCGATCTTGTCTGAAAATGATCAAGACGAGAATTGTTTTCGCCGGACCGGGAGCGACTTCTGCGTCCTCGAGGCCAACGTAATCCAGTTAAGAGCCACGCTTAAATAAGGATAGTAACTGGCGAAGGCGCGCGCGAACTGAGGCGGCCTCCTTGTAGGCGGCCCCTCGTAGTAGCTAATAGCCTCATCCGTTTTGTCGCCGATAACACCTTTCGAACAAACCGAAGGCTACTTGTTCTTCGTGCCCTGCAATTCTGATGGCAGATGCGGGGCGGAAAGTAGGAGTTCGAACTCGTGCCAGCGCTTCTCAGGTTGGTCGGAGGTGCCGCCTTTCTTCTCGATGTAACTGCGCACGATGTCTTCGCCTAGATTGTAGTTGATGACGTAGCTCCGGTAACGCTCGATGAACCTTACTCGTTGCCGCGCGCGGACTTCATCCATTAGGCCGTATTTTTGCAACCAGGCAGCAGCGGCTTTGCTATCGATCTCACCGTTGACTAGCCGGCGCGCAGCTTCGTTGACGGCGTAGCTCAGGTCTTTAGTCATGTCCTGCACGGCGAAGTATTCTTCGGCGCGTTTTGGGTCGAGGCCGGCGGCGGGCCAAAGCACGTTCTTCTCGAACTGCATCCGCTCAGTTTTGTTGAAAACAACTTCGCGTCCGTAATTGGCCGAGCCTTCCGAGATGAGCGCGAGAGGCGAGAAGAGCGGCATAACCGAGAACTCAACAAACTTATGTTCGCGCACAAGATTCTTTTCCAGGAGCGCGTTGTAAACGTGATGGCCGGGATAACCTTCGTGCGCGGCTAGATCGATGGCGCGATCGATGTAAGCCGGTACGTCAGTGTTGACCTGGATAACGCTTTGGTAATCGCCTTTATACCAATTGTAACCGCCCCAAGGTTTATCGGTGACGTATTCGACTTTGAACCCCTCGTTAGTCGGAAGCTTGATGTGGGCGAGTGTGCGGGCGCGGCATTCCTTGATCGCAAGCTGGAAGACAGTGTCGAGTTTGTCCTTCGGAATAATGAAAGGCTTGCGCCATTCTTCGTAACGCTGAGAAAGCGGACCTTCGCCGGGGATTTTCTTTTCCAGGCTAGCAAGGATCTCTTCGAAATGCGCTTGGCTCAGGGTAGGCGGAGCTGCGTCATAGAGTGCACGCGCTTCTTCATCGAAACTTTTTTTCTCGCCTTGCACAAAGCGCGTCCGTGCCTCCATGGCAATAAGCTGGCCCTGAAAGAAATCGAAGCGGAGTCGATCAATCTCGGAGGTAGGTCTCGCAGTCTGGGTAACTGCGGCAGCTAGCTCATGCGCAGTCTGCCGAATTTCGCCTAACGACTTCTTTTCCACAGTCGCTTGGGTTTTCCATTCCGCCGGCCCGTAGTAGGAGTCAACGTAATCGGGATCGTGTTGACCCAGCGCCAGCGCTAATCGCACATAGCGTTCGGCGAGGGCATTGATCGTTGGCGACACGGTTGGGGTTTGGGCAAAAAGTGACGAAACAGGCAGGGTGATTCCGACGATGAAAAGAAGTCCGCGCGTCGTCGGTTGCATCGTTCAGTCCTTTAGCGAAGCAGAGAATCCGCCGGATAAAAGACACCGTTCTTTATCACGGTATCGATGTCGGAAGCGTGCGCGATGTCGTCGAGCGGATTGGAATTTAGCAGGACGAGGTCGGCAAATTTTCCGGGCGCGATCTCGCCGATCTTTAGACCAACGTCGCCGCCAAAAGTTTTCGCCGCGTTCACGGTCGTGCTTTGCAAGATCTGCATGCTGGTCAGTCCGGCTTCTTTCATCAGTTGGAATTCACGAAAGAGCGCCGGTCCGTGAATGGTGCCGATGTTTCCTGCGTCGGTGCCCGCGGCGATGGTGATGCCGGCAGCTTCCAGCGTTTTCAAATTCTTCAGCGCGACGTCGTAGGTTTTTTGGATACCGGCGAGGACTTTGTCGGGATCGGCTAAGGCGGTCTTGATTCGGTCCGGCACTTTATCGGACGGAATTTTGGTGACATCGAGAGAAGCAATCACTTCCGGATTGCCCCAGCGTTTTTCTTCCGGCGTCAGTTCGAGTTTGTCGGCAAAGGTGCGGCCATAACGTTCGAAGACGACCAGAGTAGGTGTGAGAATGGTGCCGTGTTCCTTTAATAGCCTAACGAATGCTTCGTCGACCGGCTTATCAGTCACGCTGTGCACGAGAAGATCGGCGCCTTCTTCGACCGCGGCGCGGGCTGCTTCCAGTTCCGTGGCGTGCACCGCCACGCGCAATTTCCGCCGGTGACTTTCCTCGATGACGGCGTGCACCACCGGTCGAAATTTTTCGACGGGATTGTCGGCGTTCACAATGTACCAGATTTTGACGTAGTCCGGCTTTTGCTCGGCCAGTTTCGCCACGAGCTGCACGCCTTGTTCCGGCGTGTCAATTTTCACAATCGGCGGATCGTTGTTCAGGTCGAGTTGAGGCCGGGCCACACTGGAAATAAGCGGACCAGCTACGGCGACGCGCGGCGCCTTGGCGATGGCATTCGCTTTTTTGCGCACTTCAAAATTCCAAAATGGACCACCGACATCGACAACGCTGGTGATTCCGCAACGCAGGTAGCGCGCGAACGTGTCCGGTAAGGTGCGCTCGATCCAGGAATGCTCGTCGGCGTAGGAACGAACACTCGTTAGGTCAACCGCATCCGGGCGCGTGTAGATGTCGCCTGACTGGAAAAAATGGACATGCGTGTCGATATAACCGGGTAGAATGAACTTACCGGTGCAATCGATTTTCCGGGCGTCCGCCGGGATAGGCGGAACACTGACAGAAACAATCTGATCGCCTTCAATTACGACAACCGCGTTGGAGATAATCTTGGCATCGGCAGGATTAATCGCCGTGCCGTTGATCAGTGCGATCTTTTCGGCTCTTGCACTCGTTAGGCAAAGAATGAACGGAAGCGCGAGGCATCGGAGAAATTTCATCGAAAGAAGATAGTCAGTTTTTTGTCGCCGCATATTTCGGATCCTTCACCTGTTTGCGCACCGCTTCGAAAAGCTTTCGAATGGCCACGCGACTTCCGTTGTTAGCTATAAACGCCGGAATGACGCCGCCGCTATCGGTGTAAATTGAATAAGTGGCGCGGGTAGAGTTAGCGCCGTTCGGTTCGAGGAGCCAGCCGCCTTCGCAGAGATTCACCCGGACCACGCCCGACTTCGGGACGGGGCCAAGATTATTTGCCGCCTCCCAGTGCACACGGTGGATTTGGCCATCGGGGCCGGGCGATATTTCGTGTTTCGAGACAATGGTGTAATCGCGATCGCTCACGAGTGGGAGTGACAGACGTTGATAGAGAACTGCGGAATTCTTTTCGCGTTTCAAGACGCGCGCTTCGGCGACGTATGGCATGAAGCGTTCATAGGATTCGGCATCGTCGATGACCGAGAAAACGTGATCCGGCGTGGCTTCGATGGCGCCGAGGGCCCGAAATTCTTTCAGCGCTGAACCCGGCCGAAGACGGCTCTGGATGACAACGCCTTTAGCGTTTGATTCTTCTTTCCATCCTTCCGCAGCGAACGAAGAGGAAGCGACGAGCAGGGCGAAAACTGCGGTTCGAAGAAGCACTCGTTAGGCTAAGCTACCAAATATTGCCGACGCCCGGGCTGTAGGATGCGCTGATAACGGAATTACTGACAAGAGCATCGCATTGCACGGTGCCGCTGAACTTCGTCGTCCCGGCATTTAACTGGATCTCGCTGGCATCGATTCGGACTTTCGATGCGGCTTGGATGGTGATTCCTGTGGGCGCGAGTTTAATAATGTTGCCGTTGCCATCGTCGATCTCGACCGAGGCCGTCTGGTCGTTCATCTTAATGGTGCGACCGCCGGGCGTTTCGAGAACAAGGATCCGTTTGTCGAGCGTGAGCTTCACGCCACCGTTTGGACCAAAGACCAGTTTGGTTTTAATCAACGGTTTCTTTACTACCGGTTTCTTTTTGGCAGGCATAGCGCAACCTCTCGTTAGGCTAGGTCTCTTTCGATTCCGGCACGGCGCGCTCCGCTGCCTGAAAGCCAATCTTCGAATGCGTTCCGTCGCAGAAAGGTTTCTCAGTCGACGCGCCGCATCGGCACAGCGCCATGCGCGGCTCGGTCGGGAAGGAGTTGCCCTCGCTGTCTTTCAATTCCACCGCGCCTTTCACGATGAGCGGTCCGTTCTTGATGATGTCGATAGTCACGTCAGCCATGGGCGGAGTGTATTCCGGCAAAGGAGACGGTGGCGAGTTTGATCTCCGTTTATTCCGGCGGCGTTGTTGTGGGTAAATCGCTCGCGGCCATGATCGCATCCGAGGACTCGTTAGGAGAAACCGCCTTGGCTTCTTGCGGCCGCGCCTTTTCCAGACGGAAGGACATCAGCATGGCGGTGAAGAGAAGAGCGGCGGCGAGATAGAAGGGCGCGCCCGGGACCTGAAAGGAATATTTTGGGTCGATAAACCATCCGAAGACGCCCGAAAACAAGACCGGGCCAATGATAAAAGTGATGGAACGGAGACTGCCGAGCGCGCCTTGCAGTTCGCCTTGTTCACGCTCACTTACTCGGCGGGTCATCATTCCTTGCGCGGCCGGCATGGAAATATTCCACATGGAAATGATCGGGATGGCCGCGAGAAACATTCCACCGACTCGCGCCAGGCCGGCGACGAACATGCCGGTGGCGCCGAAGAACTGTCCTATATATAGAGTGCGGCGTTCGCCAAAACGTTTGACCATTCGCGAAGTCAATCCACCGGAGATGATGCCGGTACAAATGCCGACAACCGCGAGCGAACGGCCCACGTATCCCGGCGTCCAAGCGTAGCGATAAATGGCGTAGAGCGTCCAGATGGAAAAGACGTTGTGCGCGAGGTAAGCGAGGAACTGGATCGTAGCGAGCCGCCAGAGTTCGTGATGCGAACGCAGCAAAACGAGCGAGCCGACCGGATTGGCGCGGCGCAAAGTAAATTCCTTCCGATGTTCCGGCGCCAATGATTCCGGCACCGCGAAGTAACCCCAGAGAAAGTTCGCCAGGCTGAATCCGGCCGCGGCCCAGAAAGGCAGACGCGGATGAAAATCGCCCAGCATTCCGCCGACGGCCGGGCCGAGAACGAAGCCAACACCAAACGCAACGCCAATCATGCCGAAAGCCCCGGCCCGTTTTTCTTTCGGCGTGACATCCGCGATATAAGCCATCGCCGCCGGCACGCTCGAAGTGGTGATTCCTGAAATGATGCGACCGAGGAACAACCAGCCCAGCGATGGCGCCAACGCCATGACGATGTAATCGAGACCGAGTCCGAGATTAGACAAAAGAATTACCGGCCGCCGTCCGAAGCGATCCGATAAAACGCCGAGGATGGGCGAGAAGAAAAATTGCATGAGCGCGAAGACCAGACCGAACCAGCCGTTCCAGTTCGCGGCGGTCGACATGTTGCCGTGGAGAAAATCGAGAATCAATTTCGGCAGGACCGGGCTGATCAGGCCGACTGTCAGCATGTCGAGGGTGACCGTGACGAGAACGAAGATGATGGCGGCCTGGCGCGATTTCATGCGGCAAGCGACTAAATCAGTTCACGCGTCCGCTGCAAATTTTGGATGGGCACGCGTGGATGCTTGTCAGGTCTACCTGCCGCGATAAGAATGCAGCCCGCGCATGCCACGCATTCCTCGCCAAAGTTATCAGGACATCGAGCGCATCATCGAATTTGATTTCGTGCGCGCGACGGAGGCGGCCGCGCTCAATTCCTTGCAGTGGCTAGGCCGCGGCGAAAAAGAAAAAGCGGATGCCGCCGCCTGTGATGCCATTCGCGGCATGTTCGATCTCATGAACATCTGCGGCGAAGTGGTCATCGGCGAAGGGATCAAGGACGACGCGCCCGGTATTTTCAAAGGCGAACAGCTCGGGACCTGGATGCCCGGTTCGCCGCCATTCGACATCGCGCTCGATCCGATCGACGGCACGACCAACATTTCCAAAGGCATGCCGAATTCGATCACCTGCATCGCGGCGGCCAGTCCGGAAGCCGGTGTGAAAGTGGCGCTCCGCGACATTCCCTCTTTTTACATGATGAAGCTGGCCTACGGGCCGGCTGTGACGCGCGCCATGCAGATCAAAGGCATCGACACTTTAAAAATCGAAAGCCCAATCGAAGAGACTTTGCAGGTCGTGGCGCAGGCGCTGAACAAGCGCGTGCAAGATGTCGTGATCATGATGCTCGATCGGCCGCGCCATAAGGAAATGGTCGCGGAGATTCGGCGGATCGGCGCGTCCTTGCGTATGATCAGCGATGGCGACATCGCCGCGGCCATCGGCCCAGCGATTCAAAACAGCGGCATCGATCTCTATCTGGGGATCGGCGGGGCGCCGGAGGCGGTGCTGGCCGCGGCCGCGCTCAAATGTCTCGGGGGCGACATGCAATGCATGATGTGGCCACGTGATGAGAAAGAACGCGCGCAGTTAATCGCCGACGGTCACGAAAAAGATCTCGAGCGAGTTTTCTTTGCCGACGATCTGGCGAATGGAAAAAACATCATCTTTTGCGCGACCGGCATCAGCGACAGTGCGTTGCTCCCCGGCGTAAAGACGCAAGGACCAGCGACCATTACGCATTCGATCTTGATGCGCGCGAAAAGCAAAACCGTCCGCTTCATCCGCGCCTCGCACGATCTGCAAAACAAGACCATTCGCCTGCGTTCCGACAGCCGCGAACACGGAATTTAATTTTCCAAGAGCCGTGAAATCCTATCCTCGACATCGTGGAAAAGGTCTGTTGGAATCCGTTTAGAAAAATCGCTTATGAAAGAAGTAAATAAAACCGAGCTGTCGCCAGAGAATGGCGGTGTTGTCGATACCAAATGGAAAGTCGGTCCGCTGAGTTACCACTCCTGCGCGCAGGAAGTGGGCGGCGAAGCGGTGGTGCACAACGCTCCCATGCCCGAGATCGTGATTTACGATCATGTCGGCTTCAAAGGCGCACGCGCCCGCACTAACCTCAGCTGGCTTTATCTCGGCGATTTTTGGAACGACCGAATCAGTTGCGTCATCATCGTCAGCGGCGTGTGGCGCTTTTACCGCGACGAATACTATAAAGGCGATCACTGGGACCTCGGTCCCGGGTTCTACGAATGCTTCTTCAAAGACAAGGGGCCGGACGATGTGGTCAGCTCCTTCCAGGCTATCCAACTAACAGGCTAGGACGCGTTAGGTATCGGATAGGTGGATCGCGAGACGCCGCAGGTCTTCGATTAAGATTTCCATGTCGCGTGGCGTGGTGCGGTAGTTCAAGACGCAGCCACGCAGAGCGAAGCGACCGCGCAGGCTCGCGTTCGATAAATAGGAGCTGCCGTCGCGTTGTAGCTCTATAAGAAGGCGTTTGTTGAAGGCATTGAGTTGTTCTTCATCGTTTCGTATGCCTGGAGGGCGATAGCGAAAGCAGAAGATGGATAGTTCTACCGGAGCCAGCATCTCGAAATCGTTACTCTGCCTAACGAGTGCTTCGAAATGACGCGCGCAGGCCAGATCCTTTTCGACCGCATCGCGAATGGCGCGCAAGCCGACGCCTTTTAGTAGCATCCAGACTTTTAGCGCGCGGAAACGCCGGGATAGCTCAGGTCCATAATCCCAGAAGGCAAACGACTCGTTAGGCTCTTGCTCCATGATGCGAGTGTATTCGGCGTCGTGGGCGAAGGTGGCGCGCGCAGTCTCAGGATCCCGGTAGAGAATGCATCCGCAATCAGCCGGAAGGTAGAGCCACTTATGAGGATCAAGCGCGATGGAATCTGCTTCGGGAAAAGCGCGGAATAAGTGTCGCGCCATCGGCGCGAGTGCGGCGAAGCCACCGTAACAAGCATCTATGTGAAACCAGAGATTGAAGCGAGTTGCTACTTCCGCGAGCTGCGCCAGAGAATCGATTGCTCCTGTTGCGACCGTACCCGCATTGCCAGCAACGAAGAAAGGTTGGTAACCGTCACGCAAGTCTTCTTCGATTTTCGAGACTAAGTCGTTCAGTCGAATGCGGTAGTCATCGTCGGTAGCTATGAGTCGGCAATTCTCGCGACCTATTCCGAGTAAGGTGGCAGCTTTGAAAACGGAGTGATGCGTTTCTTCCGAAGCATAAAGGCGTGGGATTTTCCTGGACTCGTTAGGTACTTTTGCCCTGCGGGCGGAGGCAAGCGCGCAGAAATTAGCCATGGAACCACCGCTAACGAAGAGTCCGCTAGCTGTTTGGGGGTAGCCGAGGATTTGCTTGATCCAATCGATAGTCAGCCGTTCGACTTCGACTGGTGCGGGCGCGGAACGCCATGCGGTTAGATTTGCGTTCAGAGTTGAAGCTAAGAGGTCAGCGAAAGCGGCGATGGCCATCCCGGGTGCCTGCACGTAACCGAACATACGTGGATGACCATTTTGTCGGCTGAGCGGAATGATGTCGTCGCGAAAAGTGGCGAGGAGATTTTCGAAGGGGACGCCTTCTTCAGGCAAAGCGGAATCGAGCCGCGCGCGAATTTCCTGCGAAGTGGTCTGCGGGTAGACCGGCTGTTCGCGAATTGTACTGAGATAATCAGCCATCCAGGCGACGGCGTCGTTTCCCCAGCGAAGGATTTCTTCGCGCGATGGATCAAGCGGTGACATCAACCAGCAGATGCGAGCGCAAGGACGGCTTGCGCGCAACCCCACGAAAGAGTGAAGCCGGAACCGCCGTGGCCATAATTGTGAATGACGCGACCGTCTTTACGCAAACAGATGCCGGAGCGGCGGAATGGTCGCAGCCCAACGCGTTCGCCGACGATTTTCGGTGGCGAAATGTTCAAGACGCGGCTGCACTCGGCCACGATACTGCTCGTTAGGCCAGGATTCGGGTGGCGATCGGAACTGATTTCATTTGAACCGCCAAAGACGCAGTCGTTCGCGCGCGGGATCGCATACATTAGCGGCGGATCGTCGCAAACCACGGCATGATTAAGCACTAATTTTTCGACGAGCACGACCTGGCCGCGATGCGGTTCGACTTCCGGATCGGGAACGAGCGTTTGCGCGCCTACCCCGGTGCAGTTGATGATGAAGGAGTAGTTGCAACCAACATCTTCGATTCGATCGAAATGCAGACCGGCAGAAATTTCGCCGCCGGCTTTTCGAAAGCGCAGCGCGAGATAATCGAGATAAATGGTCGTGTCAGTTAGCGGAACATCGAGAGCGAATCCATCTTCAGAGGGGCGTGCACCTAACGAGTGCGCCCAATCCGGAATCTCCAGTTGGCCGGTGCGAGAAAAGTTTCGCAGTTCAATCATGGAAACGCCGCTTTGCGCGTCGCGGCATAGGTCCCGGAGGACATAGAATGTTTGCAGCGACCACTCGATCACCTTGTCGGCCGGCCCGGCGTCGTAGGGATACCAAATCGCCGCGGCCGCGCCCGAAGTAGTGTGCCCTCCGATTTCTTCCGCGAAAATTTTCGCGTCATAGCGGCCCTCGGCGAAAAGGACGCCGCAGGTCAATCCGGAAACACCGGCTCCAATGATGGCGACTCGCTCCGGCATACAATCATCTTCGTGCAAGATGAGGGCGCGTCATATAACTGTCAGCTCCATGTATCGAACACTTTTATTCTCGTTAGGCAGTGGTCTTTTGCTTTGTACGGCGCGCGCTAAATCGCCTGCTGGTTCCGCGCATTTCGTCAACGTCGATGACATTCGCACGCATTACACCGACTACGGCAAGGGAGATGTCGCGCTCGTTTTTGTGCACGGCTGGAATTGCGATGAAACGGTTTGGAGAAAACAGGCCCAGGCGCTCGCGCAAAAAGTGCGCGTGATTACGATCGATCTTCCGGGTCACGGGCAAAGCGCTAAGCCGGAAATTGCCTACACGATGGATCTGCATGCAAAAGCGATCGATGCCGTGTTGCAGGACGCGCGCGTGAGGGCGGCGGTGCTGGTCGGACACAGCAATGGCACGCCGGTAGTTCGGCAATTCTACCGGCATTATCCCGGGAAAGTACGTGGACTGGTGATTGTCGATGGCGCGCTGCGGCCCTTTGGCGACGCCGCTTTCATGGAAAAGTTTATCGCACCTTTGCGCGGTCGTGATTATGAGGAGACGACGAGGCGTTTCGTGAGCGGGATGACGGCGCCGATGAAAGACGCGGCGGCGCGGGAGAAAGCGCGAGGGATGATGTTAAGTGCAACGCAACACGTAGCGGTGAGTGAGATGGAGGGGTTGCTCGATCCGGCGCTGTGGCAGGAGGATAAAATCGACGTGCCGGTGCTGATGATTCTGGCGAAGCAACCAGCCTGGACGCCGGAATATGAACAATTCGCGCGCTCCCTCATTCCGAAACTGGATTACCGAATGTGGACGGGCGTATCGCATTTCATCATGCTGGATAAGCCTAACGAGTTCAATCGGGCGGTGCGGGAATTCGTAAAGAAGAACAAGCTGTCATCCTGAGGCTGGCGAAGCGCGCCGAAGGATCTCACGCTTGGCCTAACGATCAGCGCGTTTGCTCCGCGCGTTGTCGCCGTCTGCGCGGCTCAGGATGACATGCGGCGAGCGGTCGGTTAAGGTAGCGCGATGGTTGCTTTAGCGACTGAACCTCTGACGGAGAGAATTCTCTCCCGTGAACGCATTTCCAGCGCCGAAGCGTTGGAGATTTATCGTTGGCCGTTGGAGGAACTAGGCGCGTTGGCGGATGCGCGCCGGAACTTGGCGAAGCGGAAAAATTACGACGACCGCGGCAGGGAGATCGTCACTTACATTGTCGATCGCAACATCAACTACACCAACGTCTGCAATGTTTACTGCAAGTTCTGCGCGTTTTATCGCACGGAGAAAGATGACGATCATTACGTCCTGAGCTTCGAGCAGCTCGATCAGAAGCTGGAGGAACTCTCAGCCGCGGGCGGGGTTCAAATTCTGATGCAAGGCGGGCATCATCCCAAGCTCGGGTTCGAATGGTATATCGATTTGCTGCATCACATCCGGGGGAAATTTCCGCATATCAATATCCACGGATTTAGTCCGCCCGAGTTCCAACATTTTGCCGAGGTGTTCAAGATGCCGCTGCGTGAAATTATTCGGGCGTTCAAAGCGGCCGGGCTCGGATCGCTTCCTGGGGGCGGCGGGGAAATTCTGGTCGACCGCGTGCGGCAGCGGATCTCGCCGCTGAAATGCAATTCCGATCAATGGCTCGAAGTGATGCAGGTCGCTCATGAAGAAGGATTGAACTCGAGCGCGACGATGATGTTCGGACACGTCGAGACAATCGAGGATCGCATCGAACATTTACAGCGCTTGCGCGATCAACAGGACAAGAGCGGGGGATTCACGGCCTTTATCTGCTGGACGTTTCAGCCGGAGAACACGGTGCTGAAGATTAAACATCGCACCGGTGTGGCGGAATATCTGCGCATGCAGGCGTTGTCGCGGATCTTTCTCGATAACTTCCCGAACGTGCAGAGCTCATGGGTTACGCAAGGGCCGGACATCGGCCAGGTCGCGCTCAAATATGGCGCGAACGATTTCGGCTCAGTCATGATGGAAGAGAATGTGGTGAGCAGTGCCGGGACGACCTTTCGCCTCGATGCCGCGCAGATTGAGAAGCTAATCCGCGACGCCGGTTACGAGCCGCACCGGCGAAATAATTGGTACCAATTATTGAACTAACGCGCCGGTGCCTGGTCTAACCGTGCGCTCCGCGCAATGGCAACGCTCGTCCGAAAAAGCCAATTACCCCTTGACGATTTGCGCCTTCCCAAGAACTAATATCCCCCTGCAACGGGCTGGGCGATCCGCCGGCAGTCTTTTTTTTGTATGAAATATCTTCTGGGTTTGGTTCGCCGCGCCGCTTCGTCGGTTTGTCTTGCGCTGCTCTGTGTCTGCGTGGCTGCGCCGGCGGTCCGGGCGCAACATGCGCAGCAGCAGAGCGGCGGGGTTAAGATTCATTCGGTCGAAGTTCGCTACACCGGTCCGGAAACAATCAGCCGCGAAAAAATCCTGGCGCAGATGCGGACGAAAGTCGGCCAGGCGTATTCCGACACGATCGTCGAACAGGATATTCGGAATCTCTACGCCACCGGACAATTGCAAAATGTCCGCATTTACGGCGAACCGGCTGGCGACGAAGTGAACGTGATCGTGGCTGTGCAAACGCGCGCCATGGTTCGCGGCATCGAAATCAATGGCGCCACGCGCATGTCTGCCAAAGCCTTGCGCAAAATGATTAAGGTGAAGATGAACGGGCCGCTCAGCGAGGAAGCGCTCGGCACGGCGCGGCAGGACATCATCGATGCTTATCGCGGGAAGGGCTTCAACGACATCGATGTCCGGTATGAAGTGCAGACCGATCAGGAACACGGTACTTCGCGCGCGGTGTTCACCATTAACGAAGGCGTCAAGGGAGCGGTCAGCCGCATCCATTTCGAGGGGAATGCGCACATTAGTGATTACAAGCTGCGCAAGCAGATGAAGACGAAAACGAAAACGATCATTTCGTTTTTGGATAAGTCAGGCCGGCTGGAAGAAGCGCAACTGAATCAGGACCTCGATTCAGTTCGTGAATACTACCAGAACCAAGGCTACGTCGATGTCGAAATAAAGGACGTGCGGCGTGAGCGTTCCGGCGGGCGCATGACGCTCGTTATTCCGGTGGTGGAAGGGACCAAGTACCACGTCGGCAAAGTCAGCGTCAAAGGCACCAAAGCGACCTCAGCCGAGAAGGTTCGGATGGTCATCAAGACAAAGGAAGGAGCCGTTTATTCGCCGAAAGAAATTCGCGATGACGCCAAGAAAATCGCCGACGCCTATGGCGGTGGTGGTTATGTAGATCTAGTAGTGCAGCCCGCGGGCACGCCTTCCGGGCCGGGGAGGATCGACGTGCTGTTCTCGATCGAGGAAGGCAATCGCGCGTTCGTGCAGCGGGTGAACATCGTAGGCAACGCGCGCACGAAAGATAAAGTGATCCGGCGCGAAGTGCTGGTCACGCCGGGCGACGTCTACAGCACGACGCGCGTGGAAACGAGTAAGAAGCGCTTGGAAAATCTAGGGTATTTCTCGCACGTCGAAACCTACCCCGACGACACCAACGTGCCGGGTCGCAAAGATCTGACCGTCGAGGTGGAAGAAAAGCGCACCGGCTCACTGAACTTCGGGGCCGGCTTCAGCACGGTTGATAGTTTCGTCGGTTTCGTTGAACTGACTCAGGGAAATTTTGACATTATGAACTGGCCTAACTTCACCGGGGCCGGACAAAAATTTCGCCTACGTCTTCAAGGTGGCCAGCAGCGAAAAGATTTCGTCCTCGGTCTCACGGAGCCTTGGTTTCTTGACCGCCCGCTCTCGCTCGGGAGCGAACTTTTCTATCACGAAGCAAACTTCCTCAGCTCTGTCTACGATCAGCGTAACTACGGCATCTCGATTATCGCACGTAAGCCCATCACGCGGTTTCTTTCCATGAGTCTCGAGTACCGCCTGGAGGAAATCGACATTTTCAATGTGAGCTCGGCTGTCTCCAACCTGATCTCGATTGACAAAGGCGCGCATACCAAGAGTCAGATCACGCCCAGTTTGATTTTCGATACGCGCGATAATCCGTTCATTAGCCGTAAGGGTCAGCGAATCGTCTTTACCCCTTACGTGGCCGGCGGATTTCTCGGCGGCGACGTGCAAACTTTTGGAGGCGACATCGAAGCGTCGCAATATTTCCATCTCCCGGCCGATCTTATCCTGTTAGTGAACGGCGAATTCGCAGCGGTTAATACGTGGGGCCGGGGCAAGCAGTCAGGCGTCTATGGGGAGGGAGTTCCAATTTTCGACCGACTCTTCCTCGGCGGCTCGAATAACCTGCGCGGTTTCGATTTCCGCGATGTCGGTCCGAAGGATCCAAACGGCGAGCCGCTCGGTGGAAGAACTCTGGTTCGATGGACGGTGGAAATGACTTTCCCAATCATCGAGAAAGTGCGCGGAGCGGTCTTCACCGACGCCGGCATGATCGACCCGAAGGCATTTGATCTCGGAGGACGGCTCGCTTCCGATGTCGGCATTGGCCTCAGATTGGACTTGCCGATTGGCCCAATCCGTATTGATTACGGCTTCCCGATTCAGACTGGCGGCAACAACAGCAACAGCGGGAAATTCAACTTCAACGTCGGTTATCAATTTTGAACGAATAGTTGCCGGTGGGGTCTATTACCTCTCCATTCGCTCCTGGAATATCTGTTTATGAAAAAGTTTCTCTCTCTCGCCTTGCTGGCCTCTCTCGCACTGCCCGGCGCTGCCTTCGCCCAAGGCCCCTTGAAAATCGGGACGATCGATATGAATCGCGCCTTTAAAGAATACAACAAAACCAAAGACGCCGAGGCCAAGATCAACCAAGCCAAGGATGCCGCGAAAAAGGAATATGACGATCGCGCAGACTCCTACAAAAAAGCACTCGATGAGATTAACAAACTCAATCAACAGCTCGAGTCGCCGGCTTTGAGTGCGGACAAGAAGACCTCGACCGCCAAGGAGCGTGACGAAAAAATCGCGAACATCAAAAACATGGAGCGCGAGATCAACGAATTCCGCCAGACCCGCGAGCGCCAGTTGCAGGAGCAGGCTTTGCGCATGCGTGAAGGAATCGTCAAAGAAATCACCGACGTGGTCATGGATAAGGTTAAGACCAACAGTTACGATCTGGTCTTCGACAAATCAGGCATGAGCTTGAACGGCGTGCCGATTCTGTTGTTCTCTCGCGATAACGCGGAGTTTACCAACGACATCATCGCGGTCTTGAACAAGCCAGGTCGTGTCACGGATTCTGCCGCGCCGGCCGCTGCCGCTTCTGCTGCGCCGGCCGCTGCTGCTCCGGCTGCCACGGCGGCTTCTTCGCCGAAAAAGCCCTAAGACCTCTTTAACAACTTCGAAACGGAACACACGCGGCGAACACCGCGTGTGTTTTTGTTTAAATGCGCGTCACGCTTGTCATCTTCTTCGCCGCGGTTTCGGCAATATTCGCGCAAGACTGGGAAGCGACCGTTACGCCTTATGCGCCCGGTCCGTTTCCCGAGCTCAAGCCCGTCCATCTGCAATATAGTTTCGGCTGGGGCAGCGTCATCGCCGCCAGCTTGGATCTTCATATCACCCAGCAGAATGGGCATTATCGTTTAGAAGGCAGCGGTGCGACCACCGGCGCGGCGCGCGCACTGTGGAAGTTCGACGGAAAACAAACCGCTGTAACTGATGCGCGCACCTTGCTGCCGATCGAAGTGCACGAGACCGAGATCGCACGGAATAAAACCTCGGAAACGGAAATAAATTTTACGGCGACCGGCGTGAGCAGTCGCCGCGAGGAACGTCGCGGCGCGGCCGTTAAATCAAAAACGCGCGAGTTCGCTTTTCCGCATTTAATGAGCATGAGTTCCGCGCTGCTTTATTTGCGGAGCCAGGCGCTCACCGACGGCACTGTCGAGCGCATCGTCGTTTATCCGGCCACCACCGCTTATCTTTGCACGGTAAATGTGCGGGGCCACGAACGGCTCACCGTTCCCGCGGGCAGTTACGATGCGATCAAACTCGATTTACAACTCACCAAGATCGACAAGAACCGCGGGCTTAAGGCCCACAAGAAATTCAAACGCGCCACCGTCTGGCTTTCGAACGATAACGATCGGTTAATCCTGCGCATCGAAGCGCAAATCTCTATTGGGACGGTTTCTGCCGACCTACAGTCGGTGCAGTTCGACCACCCCAAACCGTGAACCACTCGTTAGGCGATGCCTACCGACCTTCGTAAATCGGCTCGCCGTCAGGAGTCGTCGTTTGCGGTGTGCGGCGGTAAACTCGCGGGCGCGGCGCAGCCACATTCGCCGTTACTCCCGGTGCTCGCTGTCCCGGCATCAAACCCATCGCGGCTAAGGTTTCGCGATCAAGCTGCCCGCTCGATGTTATATGGAAGCGCGTTTGAAACGCGCGCAGGGCAAATTGCGTATCGGGCCCGACTTCACCGTCGATGGCGCTTCGCAAATAACCGCGCCGCGCCAGAAGATTCTGCGCGGTCGTGATGATGCGCCGTTGTACGTCCGGCGAAGCATCTTGATACGGTGTTCCAAGCAACGCCTCACTCGGCGCCGTGGCTTGAGGAGCCTCGTAATAATCACCTTCATCGGCCGGACGTTCTTGCAGATTCGAATTTTCTGGCGGTGGCGTGCTCGTAATTTTGAGGGGTGGAGGTGTCGCGCGCGGAACTGGAACTGGAGCCGGCGCCGTCGTTCCTTTCACTCCCAGGGCCTTTTGCGTCTCAGCATTTAACTCGCCCGTCACTTGCAGGCCATTGCGAATTTGGTAACGGCGCAAAGCTGCGATCGTATCCGCATCCTTCTTGCCCGTGATCTCGCCGTAGTAAAATCCCTGATCTTTCAAGATCTGCTGCGTCGATGCGATCGCTGGATCGGACTGCGCGCGCGCGAAATTAACCGCGCAGAGAATCGCGAGAACCAGAATTGTTGTCCTCATAAGGTTTAAAGTTGGACGCCATCGCCCATCCACTATTCAGGCGCGGGCGCACTCAACGCCAGTGTCTTTTGCTGATTCGCGATCTCACGGTAATGCACCAGGCCGTCGGTGATCGCCGCGGCCAATTGCTCGCGGTATTCATCCGTGGCAATTTTAGTCAGGTCATCGTTGTTGGTCAGGAAGCCGCCTTCTACCAAAACGGCCGGGTGTCGCACGTTTGCCACGACGTAGAATTGTTCCGCGCGTGTTCCACGATCGAAGGCGCGCGTCCGCCTAATGAGTGCTTGCTGCACAAATCCGGCCAGGCTCTGGCTCGCCAGATTTTCCGGCGTGGCGCCAACCGGTTGAAGAAACGGAAGCCAGGAGGGAAAAATATTCTTCGGCATTTGATGCACTGCGTAGAAGGTTTGCACCCCAGTCGCTTCGGCGCGCGCTCCTTCGTCGAAATGGATGCTGACAAAAATGGCGTCATTTTGCTTGTTCGCGAGCGTTGCCCGCTCCGGGAGCGTTTTGCGCGCATCACCATCGCGCGTCATTATCGTGGAAAGACCCTGCCCTTGGGCGAGTCGTTCCACCCGCCGCGCCACATCGAGCGTGAGATCTTTTTCCATCACCCCATCCCGCATCGTCCCGGAATCGTCACCGCCATGGCCGGCGTCGATGATCACCAGGGAAAGCGGCCCTGATTTTGCCGTTGGCACCCTTGCTCTCGTTAGGCGCGGGAGCGGCGGTAGAAGTTCAAACCAGATAAGACTGGCCATCATCAGCACAAGACCAAGCCACGCGATCGTGCTGCGTGAAAACATTGCTTCTCCGACGACTCGTTAGGCAGTCGCCGCTTTGATCTCTTCTTCGGTCACTGGACGATAGCGGATCGCTACCTTGTCGTTACGCTCCAGAATCGCCGCTTCCACTACGCCGGCCCGCAATTGCTTTTGCACCTCCTGTGTCAGCGCGTCTTTTGTCGGCAGCTCGCGTACGCCATCCTCGCCCAGCGCCATCCGTCCCGTCGCCCAGGCCTGCAACGCCGTCTTCATCGCGCGCGGCAAAGTTGCGCTCGCTTCGTGCTCATTCTTCAGATGCGTTTCCATCAATTCGCTCGAAACGCGCGTTCCGCTCAGGGCGGCGAAATCCTGACGAGCTTCCGCCAGTGGCGCACCGTTCGTGGCGATCGCGCCATCGTATTCGATTCGCAAAAACAAATCGCTTTCCGGTTTTTCGCCGATCTCGGCAAATAACATCCGGGCCAGCAAGGGCGCGCCGAAAATTTGTTCGAAGGCCGATTTTAACATGGGGCTTAACGAGTAGTAAGCCAGTCGCCGAAGTGAAACGTCCGCGGCCGAGCGTGTGAATCCTTCCGTGCTCGCAAGTTCGATTGCGGTCATCCGCAGGCGCTCGATATCGCCGGGATGCCCAATCGCGCCCATCGCGATGCGATCGTAAATCTCAAAAAGTTTCTGACGCGTTCGTCCGACGGTGAGAAACAAAACCCCATCGCGAAAACTGAGCGCCACAATCGGACTGCCGGAAGCGAGCTGGGTCTCGATGTAATCACGACGATTCGTGACCGCTTCGACCCAACGATACGGTTCCTCAATCATCGAGTAGCTACGCCGCGCTTGAACAACGCGGCGATTTGTTTATCGGGCAGAGTGGCGATTCCAGCACGCGAAACGACTTTCATCACCGGAAAAATCTTCGCATTTCGATCCACCCCGCCGGTCGCGGTATCGGATTCCGCCGCGGTGTCGAGCGCGCGCAACGCCAGTGTGATCGCTTCGTCTTCGTTCAATTTCGACAGCGGCTTTTTGCCCCAACTGTTTTCGTAATACAGAACGCCGCGCACTGCGGGGGAACCCGAACCGGTCGCGGCGTAATCGGTTACTTCAAAATTCGCGCCCATCGCATCGTAAAAATAAAGGCGCGCCGCCGGAACGGCGCCTGCGTCGTAGGTCGCGAAAATTGGCACCACCATGCCGACGCCTTGCATGACGAAGCCGAAATTGTCCCGCAGTAGTTTTGAGAGGGCGCGCACTTTTCCGTCCACACTCATTTCCTGCAATTGTGTGCGGCGAAAAAATTGAAACGAATGCTCGAGCACACGCGCCATTTCCCACGCCGTCGCGGGCACGCCGGCAATGGCCATGATCGAGTGCCGATCTATTTCCAAAACTTTATCGGCGCGATCGAAAACGACGGTGTGTCCCGAAGTGGCGCGCCGATCACCCGCGACCAGGACGCCCCCGGAGAATTTGAAAGCGAGAATCGTGGTCGATTGCGTCTGCGGAACAGCACTCGTTAGGCCATTTGGCATGAATGAAGTTGCGGCCGGAGACAGAAGACCGTCGCGCCGCAAGATCGCCGCAAAATCATCCGATGAATCCGCCACCATGGGCGAATCCATCATTGGCCGGTGCGCTGCCGATAGCGCTTCGACTGGTTCGGATCGACTTTGCGCATTTTCTTCAGCAGATCCTGCGTGTCGGGACGAGAAACGTCGGGGGCTTTGGGGCCGCCACCGTCCCCGCCTTGTTTCGGACCCCACGGCACCGTCGGCTTCTCTAAGCGCTCTGGCATATAAAAAAGCTTAAACAATTTCCGCAAAACGCAACTGAAGCTCGCTTGCCTCTCTTCACGCTCAATGCCAACATCCCCGCAATGAAGCCGCTCGCGTTTAGCCTTTCTCTTTTAATTACGGTTGCCGCTTGGGTGCAGCCCGCTTCCGCGCAGACTCTTGCTCCCGCTGCGAGCGACAAGACAAACGCGCAGCTGGAAGCGCTCACCAAAAAAATCGACGAACAAAACACGAAAATCGATGCGCTTTCCCAGCAGATTCTGAAATTGGAACAACAACTTTCCTCCGTTCGGCCCGGCGTCATGATCGGCGAATCAACGCCACCGCCGAGCAGCAACATGTCCGCGGCGCCCGCGGCCACCCCCGCGACGCAGGCCGGTAACGCCCATGTAGTGACGCGCGGCGAAACGCTTACTGCCATCGCGAAGGCGAACCGCGTCAGCGTGCAGGATTTGCAGAAGTATAATCACATCGAGAACGATCGCGCGCTGCAAATCGGACAAACGATCATGATTCCGCCGGCGGCGACGAATTCTCCTTCCGCTTCGCCTAACGAGTGATGCCAGTCTCCGCCGAACAGCAGTGGTTTCTGCGAAAACACGAAGACGGCACGATTTTTGGTCCGCTTAGTTTCGATCAACTGGCGCGCTGGGCTTCCACAGCGCAAGTCGCTCCGCACGATTCTATTTCGACTGATCAAGCGAATTGGATGAAGGCGCCCATGCTGCCCGAGCTAGGCATGGATTGGATTGTAGAAGTGACGAGCGAACGGTTTTACGGTCCAACCACGCTTGGTTCCATCCGTGAATTTCTTCGCCTCGGCGAAATCGAGGATGACACTTCGGTGATCGATTCTTGTCACGCGACACGTCAGCAGGTTCGCGACATCGCTCCGCTTCTGCAGGCGTTACCCGAGGAGATTGAAGCGCCGACCAAAGAAGACTTCGCCGGTCCGGCGGCGACGGGAATGTCGATCGCAGTGCAGGATCGCATTCGCGAACTCGAACAAGCGCTTCAAGAAGAGCGGCGCGCTCTAGCGGAATCGGAAGAACGTTATCGGGCGTTGGAGACGAAGCACAACGAGTTGATCAACGCCGCCGCATCCTCGAAGCGCTAAACTTTCGCGGCTAGCTCTTCGACGTCCTGGTCGCGATCAGTTTCGAGAAAACTCTGTTCCCAAAGTCGCGCGTATTTGCCGCCGAGCTCGACTAATTCCGAATGCGTTCCGCGTTCAATGATTCGCCCGCGTTCCAAAACCAAAATCTGGTCCGCGCGCAAAATCGTCGAGAGACGATGCGCGATAACGAAACATGTTCGATGCGCCATCAAATGTTCGAGCGCTTCCTGGATTAGGCGCTCCGTCGTCGTATCGACACTCGCGGTCGCTTCATCGAGAACCAAAATCGGCGGATCCTTGAGCAGCGCACGCGCGATCGAGAGCCGCTGCTTTTCGCCGACACTTAACTTTACTCCGCGCTCGCCGACCACACTGCCCAAACCTTCCGGCAAGCGATCGATGAACGGCCGTGCGTTCGCTGCCTCGGCCGCGCGCAAAACATCTTCGTCGCTCGCGTTCGGATTTCCCATCAGCAGATTTTCGCGAATGGTGCCGTTGAAAAGGAAACTTTCTTGTGTGACTACGCCGATCATTTCGCGCAACCGCCGAATACCGAAATCGCGGATCGGCGTTCCATCGATCAAAATTTCACCGGAATCGAATTCGTAGAAGCGCGGCAGCAAATTTACCAGCGTCGATTTCCCCGCGCCGGTGGTGCCGACAAGCGCGATCGTCTCGCCCGGGCGCGCGTGAAAACTGATGTGCTGCAACGCTGGTAAACTTCCCTCGGCATAACTGAACCCGACGTCTTCGTAGCGCACGTCGCCGATGATTTCCGAATCGACCGTGCTCGCGCTCCATCCCGGCTCGATCGGTTCGTCGATGATTTCAAAGACGCGCTCGCCCGCCGCGCGCCCAGCCTGGAGTAGTTGATTGAGCTGATGCAGTTTGCCGATCGGTTCGTAAAGAAATGCGGTGAGCATGAGAAACGCGATCATGTCGCCGAGCTGCATCGTCCCATCCAGGACCGCGCGGGCCCCCATCCAGACCACCAGCATCACGCCTAATGCGCCGATCAGAACCATGGCCGGGTTGTAAATCGCCCACACCTTCATGACCACAAGAGTAGCGTGGCGTAATTGGTTGCTCACGGAGTTGAAGCGCGCGTGCTCTTCGCGTTCGCGGACGAAACTTTTGATCTGCCGAATGCCCGCGAGATTATCGTGCAAAAGCGAATTCATGGCCGAGGATGCGCGGCGTTGCAGACGGTAGCGGCGGTGCGCTGTGAGCGTGTACCAAAGGGCGCCACCCGCCAGAAGCGGAAAGGCCGCCAGACTAAACCAGGCCAGCCTCGGACTTAGGTAAAACATTCCTCCGATGACTATGATTAGTTGCAATGCGGCCACGACTCCTTGCTCGATTCCATCGATCAAGACGCGCTCAACCGAGTTCACATCTTCCAGGATGCGCGTCATCAGATCGCCCGTGGCACGATTGTCGAACCAACGCAGCGGGAGCAATTGAATGTGCGAATAAAGATCGCTCCGCAGATCGAAGATCACCTTTTGTTCGAAGGTATTGTTCAGAATCAGGCGGAGTGAATTCAGTGCTTGTTGGAGCACGTAGGCGGCGGCCGCGATCCCGAGCAAGGGCGCGAGGCGCTCCGGCCGATGCTGATTCAACACCTGATCGATGAACACCTTCGTCACCGCGGGCGGAACGACCACCATTAGCGTCCCGAGGATTGCGCAGGCCAACGTCGAAAGCGCCAGCATTGGGTAACGCCGCACATAAGTGAAAACTCGCCAGACTGTTCCCATGGTTGCGCGATAAGTTCCACGTCGTGCGAACCCAGCGCAAGGCGGCACGCTTTGCGTTGCCCGTGACGAAGACTAAAGTTTTCGCCGCATGCTTATCCGTCAGATTTTCATTTCGCCCGGTCACAATTATTTCGGGCATCACGGCCGGGCGCCGGATCATTATCCATTGCAGGAGACGGATCGCATCGAATGCGTCGCCGGCCACGGTATCCGCGGTGATCGCTTCTTCGACTACAAAGACGATTACAAAGGTCAGATCACTTTTTTCTCGCAGGAAGTTTTCGATTCTTTGCGCGTACAATTTCCGCACGTAGAAAAATCACCCGGCGTCCTGCGGCGGAACGTCATCGTTTCCGACGTGGATCTGCCGAAACTGATCGGCAAGGAATTTTCGTTGCAAGGCATTCGCTTCTTTGGGACTGCCCATTGCAAACCCTGTTATTGGCTCGACACCGCCTTCGCGCCGGGCGCGGAGAAGGCGCTCGCCGGTAACGGCGGTTTGCGCGCGCAAATCCTAACGAATGGTTGCCTAACGACTGGTCTTGCCGAACTGATCGTGAAGTGAGCCCATCCTTCAGCGCCGTCCTGCTCGCCGGCGGTAAATCCACTCGCATGGGACGAGACAAGGCGCTGCTCGAGATCGACGGACAACCCTTATGGAAACGTCAGCTTTCTATTTTGGAGGAACTTCAACCCCGAGAAATTTTCATTGCCGCGCCAGCGCGCGAGGAATGGCGAGATCATCTTATTATTCCAGATGCGCAATCAGAAGTTGGACCGCTCGCAGGGTTAATCAGCGCTTTGCGACGGTCCTCCACTTCGCATCTTCTCGCGCTGGCCGTTGATTTGCCGCAGATGACCAGCGGCTATCTGCGCGAGCTCTTGGATTTCTGCTCCGAGATCGGCGGCGCTATCCCGCGCTCGGACAGATTCGAACCGCTCGCAGCTCTTTATCCAACGTCTTCCTTACCGATCGCGGAAGACTGTCTGCGATCGGGCGAGTATTCTCTGCAGAACTTTGCCGCGGAATGTGTCGCAAGAGGGCTTGTCAGGGCGGTGAAGATCGAAGCGGGCAACGAACGTTTGTTCGCGAATGTAAACACGCCGGATGATCTGCTTGCCCTGACGCGCCATGAGTAGTTTTCGCGAGACTTCTATTTTGCGATACGAGAATGGATTTGGCACGGATCGTCCCGACGATGTTGCTGCGGAAGAACCGCTCGAAATACGAATCGAAGGGCGCAGCGTCGCTGTCGTCATGCGGACGCCCGGGCACGATCGCGAACTAGCCGCCGGATTTTTGCTCACGGAAAATCTTGTTCGTTCGCCTAACGACATTTTCGACATCACGCAGTGCGGAAAATCGAAGGCCGATCATGCGATCAACGTCACGTTGCGAGATCCGGCTTCGTTCGACCCGGCAAGATTGACACGCAACGTTTTCAGTTCATCCAGCTGCGGCGTTTGCAGCAAGGCGACGATCGACGCGGTCCGGCAATCCTTTCCGAGAATCGAAGACAACGCCTCGATCGCCGCCAAGACCTTGCTCGAGTTGCCGAAGCGGTTGCGTGAAAAACAGGAAACGTTTGAACGCACCGGCGGATTGCATGCCTGCGCGCTTTTTAATTTGGGGGGAGAATTGCAGTCGTTGCGCGAAGATGTCGGCCGTCATAACGCGCTCGATAAACTGATTGGTCGCGCACTCTTCGATCGAGAATTGCCGCTGCGCGAGCGCGTGTTGGTTCTCAGCGGCCGCGTTTCGTTTGAGATGATGCAAAAAGCACTCGCCGCCGGAATTCCAATCGTAGCGGCGATCTCGGCGCCGACTAGCCTCGCGGTAGAATTCGCGGGAGAGAGTAATCAGACGCTGGTCGGTTTCGTCCGCGGCGAGACGATGAATATTTATGCCGGTGCAGGCCGCGTCTCCTGACGCAAACGCCGATCACACGCGATCGCCGGAATGTTTGTAGCGTCCTTTGAATGTCAGCTCCGCTAATCCGGATTTATCCAAGTCGCCCAGACCTTCCGCAGTCATCTCGTCGTATTGCGCCTTGGTCGCGCGCGCCAGCGGCAAATCGAGTCCGAGTTCTTCCGCGAGATCGAGCGCGATGCCGCTGTCTTTGGCCGCGTGCGCGGCGGAGAAGAAACAGGAGTGATCGCGATTCTGCATGTCTTCGCCATCCGTCTGCAAAACGCGCGATGCCGCGCCGGTTTGCGAGAAAACTTCGCGCAACATCGTGAGATCGAGACCGAGCGCGTCGCCCAGGCCCAGACCTTCGGCGAGCCCTGCAGTGTTGATGTTCATCACCATGTTCACGAGCGCCTTCACTTTCGCGGCTTCGCCGGTTTTGCCGACAAAACGCATCGAGGCGCTGAGTTCCTTCAAGATTGGTTCGGCGCGACGGAATTTTTCCTCGCTCCCTCCGCACATCAGATAGAGAGATCCTTCGCGCGCCTGCGTGATGCTGGAGGCCATGCACGCTTCGAGAGTTTCCGCGCCGGCTTTGCGCGCGAGCTCTTCGACTTCGACATGAACTTTCGGCGAAATGGTGGCGCAGTTGATGAACAATTTGCCGCGCGCGTTCGCGAGCAGATTGTCATCGCCGCTGAAAATCTGACGCATCGCTGCATCGTCCGAGACGACGGTGAAAATCACATCCGCGCCGGCCGTGACCTCCCCGAGCGTCGGACAAGCAGTTGCACCGATTTCGCTCGCCAATTCCGTCGCATGGGCACGGTTGCGATCAAACAGCGTCATAACATGAAACCCGCGATCCTTCAGGCGACGCGCCATGTTCACGCCCATTCGTCCGACTCCCACGAAACCGATATTCATTCGCTTATCTTTCCCGCGAAAAATGGATTGTCGTTCTTTTCCTTTTCCACCGTGGTCAGTGGCCCGTGGCCGGGACAAATTATTGTCTCGTTAGGCAAATTGAGAATCTTTTCGCGGTTATTTTGCAGAGCGTCTTGATAGGAAACACTTCCGCCGCCCATCGAGCCGGCGAAAATGGAATCACCCGCGATGGCGAGCGGCCGCTCGAGGCCGCGAACGAAATAGGTCACGCCACCTTGCGAATGTCCCCAGGTCAGGAGTGTTTCGATTTCCAGTGAATCGGCGGAAAAATTTCGTCCTTCTGGAATTGGTTCCGCATCGGGAACCGATTCGCGTTCGCCGAGATAAACCGGTGCGCCCGTCGCCTTTCGCAGTCCACTCAGCGCCGCGATGTGATCGGGGTGCGAATGCGTGAGAAGGATGGCACCGATGTGTAATTTCTCTTCTTTGATCCGGGCCAGCATTTCGGTGGCATCGGCTCCCGTGTCGAAAGCGAACCCGCGTTTTGTCTTAGGATCCCACGCGAGAAACGCATTCACACTCATGTCACCGAAGTGCGTAGTGAAGCCCGCGAAACCTTCGATCGCTTTGATATCTGGCGGTGCCCAGTTTCCGCTGGCCAGATCGAAAAGCGCGCGACCGGCCAGACCCAAGACCGGCGCGACACGATAGAGAGCGATCTCATCAACTTCACCGCCGCGAAGCTTGCGCACATCGTTTGAGCTGATGCGTGCCTCTTCCGCCAATTGACTATCGGAAATGCCGAGACCGCGTTGCGCTTTGCCGATCACGTCCGTGAAATTGTCTTCGAGGGGGATTTGTTTCATGTCGCGACCATTTCTTCAGTGCGTAGCAGACTCATTCGGTCTGGGAAAATTTTCGCAGCGCGATTCGCAATTTCCTCCACCGACCAGTTCTCGTGGGATTCTTTGTCGATCGAAGTCATGACGACATTCGCGATGCCGCAAGGCACGATGTGATCGAACGCGGAAAGATCGCCGCCCACATTCAGAGCAAATCCATGCATCGTGATCCAATGTCGAACGCCGACACCAATGGAGGCGATTTTGCGATCCTCGACCCAAACGCCGGTCAGACCAGTGCGCGTTTGCGCAGTTATGCCTAACGAGTGCAAGAGGTCGATTAACCCTTCTTCGATCCAGCGCAGATAACGGTGCAGGTCCTGGCCGCATCGGTGTAGATCGATGATCGGATAACCGACCAGCTGTCCGGGACCATGATAGGTCGCTTGCCCTCCGCGATTGATCGGAAAAAGCGGATGCGGCAACTGTGCGGCATCGCGCAAACTCGATTGGTCGGGCCTGCGACCGATGGTGTAAACCGGTTCGTGTTCGAGCAAAAGCAATTCGTCGCCTAACGAGTGGTCAACGTATTTGCGTGCGACTAACTCGTCCTGCATGGCCAGGGCTTCGCCATAACCGATGCGTCCAATCCAGCGCGCAATCATATCTGTGCTCCGGTCGGCACGCCGAGCCGCGCGCTTTCCTGTGCGCGCAGATGCGTCAAACCGATCGCGAGCGCGTCGGCAGCGTCCTCGGATGGCGTTTCGGTTAGACCGAGTAAAGCCCGCACCATGAATGCGACCTGACCTTTATCGGCACTGCCGCGACCGACCGTCGATTGTTTGATGCGTTTCGGCGCGTATTCAAAAATCGGCAGACCGCGTTGCGCCGCCGCGAGAATGGCCGCACCGCGCGCCGCACCGAGCGCGATGGCAGTTTTGTAACTCTGCACATAGATGACTGATTCCAGCGCACAACAATCCGGTTCGTGTTCGTGAATCAATTCCGCGAGGCGATCATGAATCGCGACCAGGCATGACGACGGCGGCAACTCGCGTTTGTTTTGGATCAGGCCGAAATAAAGTGCCCGCTGCGCACGGCCATTCGTTTCCACGATTGCGACACCGCTACGGCGGAGCGAACAATCAATGGCGAGAACGCGCATCGATCCAGCTTAGGTTCGCCCACCAGCGCTTCAAGATTTCAGTGCGCGAGAAAACCGAGCGCGAGAAAGACACAACCGACCGCGCCGAGCGCCAGACTAACGAACCAGTAACGTTGACGTTTCGTCAGAGCGGAAATCGCCGCGATGGCAATGGCGATTTGGAACATGGTGACAGCACGCGCAAAGACTTCGTGTTGGTGAAAATTGTGTTTCGCTTCCGTTTGTTTCTTCTCAGCTTCCTTTTGGATTTCCGTTTGTTCCTCGGCGTAGCGCGCTGCTTTCTCGCGGTCTTGCTCGGTAGGCGCACTGCCCAGGGTCATCTTCGCATCGAGGACGGAAGCTTTGATTCCTTTGGCCTGATAATGCGACCAGCTATCGGCGGCTTCGATTTGACTCATCATCGCTTCGTTGACCCGCGCGCCGGAGAGCAAGCCCGCGATCGCGGCCAGCACCGCGAGAATGGCGGTGCTCAGCGCGACCCACGAAATCCAGGACGCCCCGCCGTGTTCGGCAGCGTGATGAGTATGTTCGTGCAAATGCTCCAGCGGGACTTCGGCTTCTTCCATGCGGCTGACGGTAAGGTTCGCACCGTTCCGTTCAACACTGAATCGACACGCGACTGGCGCGAGTTATCCTGCTGTCGAATCAAGTGAGCGAAACGCACGAAGACGTCTGCCAAATCTGCCGAGAACGCATGGCGCCGGATTGCGGAACGATTGGCGATAACATTCGCCCGTCGCTCGCTGAGTTCATTCGAGGACAGCGTCCCAATTGGGATCCGCATCAGTTTATCTGCTACGAAGACCTAGGTCGGTTCCGCAAGGAATACGTTAAACGCACCTTGCAGGAAGAGCTGGGCGAACTCTCCGTCCTCGATCAAGAGGTCGTCGACAGCTTACAACAGCACGAGCTTCTCTCGGAGAACATCGAGCATCAATTTGAACGCAAGCTGACTTTCGGCGAACGCTTGTCCGACAAAATCGCGGAGTTCGGTGGCAGCTGGAAATTCATCATCTTTTTCGGAGCGGTTCTGTTCGTTTGGATCGTTCTGAATGCGGCACTCCTCGCGGATCGAGGCTTCGATCCATATCCCTTCATTTTGCTGAACTTGATCCTCTCCTGCATTGCGGCCTTGCAGGCACCGGTCATCATGATGAGCCAGAATCGCTCGGAGGCGCGCGACCGTTTGCGCGCGGAGAATGATTACAAGGTGAACTTGAAGGCCGAGCTCGAGATTCGTCATCTGCACGAAAAAGTGGATCACCTCCTGCGAAGGCAATATCAGCGGCTCTTCGAGATTCAGCAGATCCAGATCGAGTTGCTCGAGGAGTTGACGGAAAAGAAGCGCGATCGTTCCGCCTGATCGGAAGAAGCGGTCTAGATTTTCATTGAAGGGAGCACGCGCTGACGGGAGCGTAGCGGTTCATGTCGCGGCCATACATTCTCGAACGCGCTCCGTCCGCCGGCATTCACATCGATTACGCGAGGGAGTTGAATGCGCAGCAACTCGCGGCGGTGACGGCAACGCCCGGACCATTGTTGGTCATTGCGGGCGCGGGCTCGGGCAAGACGCGCACGCTGACCTATCGCGTCGCTTACTTGTTGGAGAATGGCGTCGATCCACGAAATATTTTGCTGCTTACGTTCACCAATAAAGCAGCCCGGCAGATGCTCGATCGGGTGGCGAATTTGTTGCCGGTCGATGCCAGCGGACTTTGGGGCGGGACGTTTCATTCCATTGGTAATCGCATGCTGCGCCGGCATGGGAGCGCCCTTGGTTACTCGAGCGGTTTCACGATTCTTGATCGCGAAGATCAGAAGGATTTGATCAACACCGTCGTGGCGAGCGCCGGAATTGATCCGAAAGAAATTCGTTTTCCGAAAGGCGATGTGCTCGCGGATATTTTTAGTTTCACCGTCAACACCGAGCGTTCCATGGAGGAATTGCTCGCGGAAAAATTCCCGTATTTTCTGCCCCTGATCGAACAGATCAAAGACGTGCATGGGCGCTACGAGCGAAAGAAGAAAGCGACCAACTCGTTAGACTTCGACGATTTGCTCGAGAAAACGCTGCGCATGCTGAAAGAACACGAAGAGATCGCTGGCTTTTACCGGCGGCAATTCCAATTCATCCTCGTCGACGAGTATCAGGACACGAACAAGATCCAGGCCGACTTTATCGACACGCTCGCGAGCGAACATCGCAACCTCATGGTCGTGGGCGACGATGCGCAGTCGATCTACTCCTGGCGCGGTGCGAACTTCCAAAACATTCTAGAGTTTCCGAAGCGCTATCCCGACGCGCAGGTCTTCAAGATTGAGCTGAACTATCGCAGCGTGCCGGAGATCTTGCGCGTGGCCAATGCGGCCATCGCCGCCAACGTGCAGCAGTTTCGCAAACAACTGAGCGCGACGCGTGAGACCAAGGACTTTCGACCGGCGGTGGTGGCGCTGAATGATGGGGGCGAGCAGGCGCGTTTCATCGCGCAAAGAATTCTCGAGCTGCGCGATGAAGGTGTCGAACTCGATGAGATCGCGGTTTTATATCGCGCGCATTATCACGCGGTCGAATTGCAGCTCGAACTTTCGCGCCGCGGCATTCCCTATCAGATCACCAGCGGCGTGCGTTTCTTCGAACAGGCGCACATCAAAGACGTGGCGTCGTTCATTCGCTTCGTCGCCAATCCGCGCGATGAAGTCGCCTTCAAGCGCATGATCAAATTGCTCCCCGGTATCGGCAACAAGAGCGCCGATAATCTTTGGAATGCGTGGACCGCGTCTCTCGAAACCAATGGCGAAATCGCTTCGTGGCTGACGCGACTGACCGAACTACAAGTCGGGGCCAAATCAAAAAAATCCTGGGAGCAACTCGCGCACACGCTCGAGGAAATGGCGCCCGGCGGAGTGCCCAACCCACCCTCGGAGATGATCACGTCGGTCGTGGAAGCGATCTACGACGATTACGCCAAGGCCAATTTCACGAACTACGAACTGCGCAAAGAAGATTTAAATCAGCTCGCGGCTTTCGCACGGCAATTCAAAAGCGCGGATGAATTTCTCTCGCAACTGGCGCTGATCAGCAACGTCGATGCGGAAGCAGCGCCGAATGCCAGTGGCGATACGGAAGCAGTGAACCTTTCGTCGGTTCACCAGGCGAAAGGTCTCGAGTATCACACCGTCTTCGTCATCTGGTTGACCGATGGAATGTTTCCGAGCGCGCGCTCGCTCGAAACGCGCGACGCGATCGAGGAAGAACGCCGCTTGTTCTATGTCGCGATCACGCGCGCGCGCGACGAACTTTACCTGACCTATCCGCAGATGCGTTTGAACGCCGGCTATGGCGACATGTTTCAGCGTCCGTCGCGTTTCCTGAAAGAAATTCCCAACACTCTGGTGGAAGACTGGCAAATCAGCCGGCGTTGAGCACTCGTTAGGCCGAAAGTGCGGATGAATCTCTCACCTGACCAACGTATCGCCGGCGTGCTTGTGCCGCTCTTTGCCTTGCGCACGGAGGATGATTTGGGAATCGGCGATTTGGACGGGTTGCGGCAGTTCGTTGATTGGGCGGTGGAAATCGGATTCAAGCTTGTGCAGTTGTTGCCGATCAACGAAACCGGCGCCGACAACGGCCCTTATAATGCGATCAGCGCGATGGCGCTCGAGCCCATGACGCTGCATCTCGCGCCCGGCTCGCCGGAGGATCTGACGCAGGAAGATTTCGATGAAGTCATGGCAAACGTCGATCTCAAGCGTCTGCGTTCAGGTAACGTGAAGTACAAAAAAGCGCGGCAGCTAAAGCGCGCGTTGCTCGAGAAAGCGTTTGCGCGGTTCAGGTCGCGCACGGAAGGCCGCGAACAGTTCGAGATTTTTTGTGGCAAAGAAAAATCGTGGCTGGCCGATTATGTTTTCTTTCGCGCGCTCATGGAGAAAAACGGTGGGCGCGAAGCGTGGGATCATTGGCCGCAGGAACAGCAAACGCTTTCCGGTGCGCGAGAATGGCTGAAGAAAAAACGGCGCGACGTCCTGGAACGTTTCGCCGAGCGCGAAGAATTTTTCCGCTACGTGCAATGGGTCGCCTATTCGCAATGGATTGCAGTCAAAGCCTATGCGGAAGAGCGCGGTGTCGCGCTCATGGGCGATATTCCATTCGGCGTCAGCTACTACAGCGCGGATGTTTTTTTGCGCCGCGAGCAGTTCGATCTGGATTGGTTAGGCGGCGCACCACCGGAACCATATTTCAAGGACGACGAGTTCACCCAAAAATGGGGACAAAACTGGGGCATCCCGCTTTATCGCTGGGGCGTGATGCGGACGGACGATTTCGATTGGTGGCGGCAGCGCATCCGCGGGGTAGGCCAAATTTTTCATGTCTTTCGAGTCGATCATGTTCTCGGGTTCTACCGCATCTATGCCTTTCCGTGGCGGCCGCAGCGCAATCAGGAATTTCTGCCGTTGTCGCAAGAGGAAATGCTTCGCCTAACGAATGGTTGCGAGCCGCATTTTATGCCGCGCGACGATTCGAATTGGGAAAACTGCGAGGCCAATCGACTGGAAGGGGAAGAATATCTGCGTGTCGTTCTCGACGCAGCCGGCGACACGCGTTTGGTCGGCGAAGATCTTGGCATCGTTCCCCCGTATGTGCGACCCAGCTTGCACTCGTTAGGCATTGCGGGCTTCAAGATTCCGCAATGGGAAGTTGCACCCGACGGCCGTGTTACTTCCGGTGGCGAATACGAGCGTCTTTCCGTGACGACTTACGCCACGCATGATCACAAACCGATCCGCGCAATGTGGGACGACGCTTTCAAAGGCGCGGGCGAAGTGCGCGAACAGGCGCGCGGCGACCTGGAGAAAATCGCGAAATTTGCGGATATCCACTCGTTAGGCGAGGAGCCGGATTTCGATCGCGATTTGTATTCGCCGGCGATGGAAGCGCTCTTCCGCAGCAACGCCTGGATCGCGATCGTCATGATCACAGATCTGCTCGCGCGCAAAGATCGCTTCAACGTTCCAGGAACATCGGCTTCATCAAACTGGAGCCGGCGATTACAAATGACAGTCGCGCGACTCGCCGCCAGCCGACCAGTATGGAAGCGAATGAAGCTGATTCACGCGCTTCTGGAAAAAAGCGGGCGTCTATAAATCCGGGTTTCATCCCGCGCCATCCGCGCTAAGTAATTAGGATGAATTCTCCGATCAAAATCGCGATTACCGGCGCCGCCGGCCAAATCGGTTACTCACTTTTGTTTCGCGTCGCCTCCGGCGCGGTCTTCGGTCCCGAGCAACCGGTCGCGCTGCACTTGATCGAAATTCCGCCCGCGCTGGATGCGCTGAGAGGTGTCGTGATGGAGCTCGACGATTGCGCGTTTCCTCTTCTGAAAAATGTCGTCGCGACCGCTGATTTGAACGAAGGATTCAAGGATGTGAATTGGGCGCTCCTGGTCGGCAGCGTACCGCGCAAAGCGGGGATGGAGCGTGGTGACTTGTTAGGCATTAACGGCAAAATTTTCGTCGGCCAGGGCCAGGCGATTGAAAAAAACGCCGCCTCGGATGTGCGCATTCTGGTTGTGGGCAATCCGTGTAACACGAATTGCATGATCGCGATGAATAATGCGAAATCTATCCCGCGCGATCGTTGGTTTGCCATGACGCGACTCGACGAGAACAGAGCCAAGGCGCAGCTCGCGCAAAAGGCGAAGGTGGAAGTGTCCGAAGTGACGAACATGACCATCTGGGGAAATCATTCCGCGACGCAGTATCCGGATTTTTACAACGCGAAGATCAAGGGAAAATCCGCGGCCGATGTGATTGGCGACGAAAAATGGCTGAAGGAAACCTTCATTCCTGCCGTGCAACAGCGCGGCGCGGCGGTCATCAAAGCACGCGGGCTGTCTTCCGCAGCTTCCGCGGCCAACGCCGCAATCAATACCGTGCAGAGCCTAACGAGTGATACACAAGGCGACGATTGGAACAGCGTCGCGGTTTGTTCAGATGGCAGCTACAACGTGCCGGAAGGGCTGATCTCGTCGTTTCCAATTCGCAGCCGCGGTAACAAATGGGAAATCGTGCAAGACGTGCCGTTGAACGATTTCAGCCGCGCGAAGGTCGATGCGTCGGTCGCGGAATTGGTGGAAGAGCAAGGGCTCGTTAGACAGCTTTTGTCGAGTTGACGCTCGCACGGCGCCGCGTCGGGAGACGCGGCCTACATCGTGAATCGGCGCGAACGAATCAGACTCATCCGCGCGAGGCGAAATTCCAGCGCGGTCGCGAGGCAGCAAAGTCCGTAGCGCACGCTTCGCCGGAAATTAATCGACGATGCTTCCGGAAAATATTTCGTTGGGCAACTGACTTCGGCCACGACATCGCCGCGCCACAAAATTTGCGCGAGCATTTGATTATCGAAGACGAAGTCGTCGGAATTTTCCTGCAACGGCAGCGTTTGCAGGAGTTGGCTCGAAAAAGCCCGGTAGCCGGTGTGAAATTCCGAAAGTTTCGAGCCGAATAAAATATTTTCCGTGAGTGTGAGCAGACGATTCGAAATGTATTTCCACCAGGGCATGCCGCCCTGCCGTGCGGAGTTGCCCAAAATGCGGCTGCCCAGCACGCATGGGTAAAGTCCGTTGCCGATCATCGAGACCATCGCGGGAATGAGCAGCGGCGTGTATTGATAATCCGGGTGCACCATGACGACAATGTCAGCGCCGGCAGCGAGCGCGGCGCGGTAACACGTCTTCTGATTCGCGCCGTAACCGAGATTTTTTTCGTGCGTGAGCACGGTGGTGTGCGGCAACTGGCGAGCGAGTCGCACGGTTTCGTCGGAACTCGCGTCATCAACGACGATCACTTCATCAACCACGCCCTGCGCCATCACTTCGTCGTAGGTTTGACGCAGAGTGCGGGCCGCGTTGTAGGCCGGCATAACGACGACAATTTTTTTGTCGCGGTACACTCGTTAGGCCAATTCTGTGCCGGTTAAACGCGAGAAAGCTTCGCGATATTTGGCGGAAGTTTTCGCGATCACTTCCGCGGGGAGGGAAGGCGCCGGCGGCGTTTTGTCCCAATCGAGCGTCTCCAGATAATCGCGCACAAATTGTTTGTCATAGCTCGGGGGACTTTGCCCGACCGCGTAACGATCAGCCGGCCAGAAGCGCGAGGAATCTGGCGTGAGACATTCGTCGATCAGGAGAAGATCGCCGTCGAACTTGCCGAATTCGAACTTCGTATCAGCAACGATAATGCCGCGACTAGCGGCGTGCTCTCGGCCGGCGGCGTAAATTTGCAGACTTAAATCGCGCGCCTTCCGCGCGGTTTCTTCGCCGAGCAGGCGACAGCATTCTTTCCAATCAATATTCAAATCATGTCCCGCCTCGCTCTTGGTTGAAGGGGTAAAGATCGGCTCGGGCAATTGCGCGGCTTGCTCCAAGCCCGGTGGGAGTTTGTGCCCACAAACCGAGCTGGTCGCCTGATAATCGTTCCAACCCGATCCCGCCAAATAGCCGCGCACGACGCATTCAACCGGGAGCGGCTGCGTTTTTTTCACAATCATCGATCGTCGCGCCAGCTGTTCACGAAACGGCAACAACTCGTTAGGCAACTCGAATTGCAGCGCGATCATGTGATTGGGCACGAAATCGAAACGCTGAAACCAAAAGGCCGATAGCTGATTGAGCACCGCACCCTTGTCGGGAATGGGATCGGGCAGGATGCAATCGAACGCGGAGAGACGATCGGTCGCGACGAAGAGCAGATTGTCGCCGAGATCGAAGACCTCGCGCACTTTTCCGCTGCGCAGTTTTGGCACTGGCAGATCGAGCGAAGTAAGCGGCGCGGCTTGCACAGGTGAGGTGTGAATGCTGATAAGTGACTGTGGCCGGTCTCGTCGTCAAACCTCGCGCTCGTATTCTGCACGGACATGATTGGGTTTTTTCCGGCGAAGTCTTGAAGGTTTTCGGGAAGCCGGCGGACGGCGATATCATTTCGCTGAAGGACGGCCGCGATCACCCGATTGGCAGCGCGATTTACAACAGCAAATCGCAAATCGTGGCCCGGCGTTTTTCGCGCCGAAAGCAAGATCTCGATCTCGATTTTTTCCAGCGGCGAATCGCGCAGGCGATTGAGTATCGCGCGCGACGCGGAGTCGATCCGCAATTGTGTCGGTTAATTTGGAGCGAGAGCGATGGTTTGCCCGGGGTGATTGTCGATCGCTATGGCGACACGCTGGTTTTGCAAACTCTCACGCTGGCGATGGATCAACGGAAAGAGTTGATCGTCGAGGCGCTGAAGGGGATCGCGCCTTCTCTCATCGAACGCAACGACGCACCAGTGCGTCGCGCGGAAGGAATGGATTTGCACACCGGCGTTTTGTTCGGCGATCCGCCTAACGAGACTGAATTCGAAATCGCGGGCGTGCGTTTTGCGGTCAACTTGCTGCACGCGCAAAAAACCGGCTTCTACCTCGATCAACTCCCGCATTACCGCATGGTGGCCGATTTCGCGAAGGAGCGCCGTGTGCTCGATTGCTTCACCAGTCAGGGCGGATTTGCCCTAACGAGCGCAAGAGCCGGGGCCGCGGAAGTGACCGGCGTGGAAGAAAACGCGGAGAGTCTGGCGGCGGCGCGGGTCAATGCGGAACGAAACAACCTGCGCGCAAATTGGATCGAGCAGGACGTCTTTTCTTTTTTACGCGCGGCGGAAAAAGCGGAAGCGCAATACGACCTGATCGTTCTCGATCCGCCGTCGTTTACGAAAACAAAAGGCGGGTTGCACGACGCGATGCGTGGTTATCGCGAGTTGCACGTCCGCGCGTTTAAGCTGCTTTCGAAAGACGGATTGCTCGCGACCTTCTCCTGTTCGCATCACGTTTCCGATTCCGTCTTCAACGAAATGATTTCCGATGCGCTAGTCGATGCGCGCCGTTCCGCCCGACGCTTGCGACGTTTCGAGCAGGCCATCGATCATCCGGTGCTGCCGACTTTGCCAGAAACCGAATATTTCAAGGGCGCGCTCCTCGAAATGATGCCGGGCCGCTAGTCCTGCGACGACTCGTCTTTTTTTGATGTGTCAGCCGCGCTTTCTTCCGTGCTCCAAGGTCCGTCCTGATCAACGAACCAGCGTTTTGCGATCGCGGCTTTTCCTACCCCGGTTTTCGGGGCGCGCTTTTTCAGGGTAAGAAAACAATCATCCGCCATTTTTTGATCGCGATCCTGCGCCCAGCGGCCCGCGCAATTTAAAACATCGGCGAGTTCATCGGAATTATCCGGCAACAGTTCGGCTGCACGCCTCGCTAGCGCAGCCGCGATAACGCGATAATGAAAACGAACATTCGGCCGTATTCTTTGACTCGTTAGGCGCGCCTTTTCTTGCGGGCTCGGCTTCAAGAAAAGTGGCAACTGCTTCTTATGGTCGCCGGAATTATCGTAGGACGTTTTGATCCACGCTCCGCCCAAGCGCTCTTTCGACAAATCTTCCTCCGTATAATTTCCTTCCGAGAGAAAACCATCTGGCGCGCCGTCCGTTCCCATCAATTCCATGCCTTGATACCGCGCAATCCAGGCGGCCGAGAAAAATGCGCGCGCGCGTTTTTCTTTGGGTAACGAAGCGGATCCCGCGTCCTTCAAAGCCTGCAGGTAACTGGCGAGCCTCTTGGCATATTCCGGCGGCAAATAGGGCGAGGCATCGTCGTAGCGATCTTCCCTAACGAGTCGTCGGCCGAGCGTGTAACGCAATTTTCCAACGACATCTTCCTCATTGTCCGCCTTCGGCGTTACCGCCGGTTGCGCATCAACGTATTTCTTCAATTCATCTGTCGTGAGGACACGCTCCGCGATGTAAGCGGCATCGCTCCACATTTTCGCTTTGGCGAATGCGTCGAGCGACCCAACAAACTCCGAACGCGCCAAACGCAGACCGCCGAGATCGCCGCTGGCTGATTCTTCCAACGTCCAGTGTTCGCCGCCTCCGATCCATTCGTCAGAAAATTCCGCCGCGGGTTTCCATCCAGTATAGGCCGCGTGATCGCGCAAGGTTTCCCAGGCGCGCGCCATTGTCTTGGTCGCTGCGTCGAGTTTTCCCGCGCGTTTTTGCAGCTTCGATTTTAACCACAAAGCCGCCGGTGTTTCGTCCTCACTCAAGGCCAGCCAGCGCGCCGCCTGATCGTATTTGCCATCGTTATACGCGATCCAACCGAGATACTCCGCGTCCTCGATTTTCCCGAGCCGAGCCGTTTCGATTGTTTTCAACCAGCGAGCGGCGCGATTGATCGCCGGGCGTCCCGTATCTTCGGCGATGAATGGTTCTGAAGTGGCGGCGAGAATGTGCGTCGTCACCAGTCGACGCAGCAGCGGATCGCGCGCGGCGGCATTGAGTTGGCGCAAAACTTTTTCGTCATAAGCGTTCTTCTGGCCTGGGTCCCATTTCTGTTGCTCTTCGCTTTCGGGTCCGTAGTTCAGCAGCCCGTCAGTCGGCTCGCGGTCTGGAACAAGAGCCTTCAACGAGACCACCGCGCTTTCGTCGCCGAGCGCGAGTTGCGTGAGAAAAAGCGGCGCGGCTTTTTCTGGATGACCTTGTTTCCACTCGCTGCGCGCTTCCCAACCGTAGCTATCGGCCGCCATACCTAACGAGTCCTTGAAACCTTCACCGGCCAATTGTCGTGCGCGTTGAAACCATTTTACCGCTTCAGGATCGCCATCCTTCAGAAGTCTTTTTCCGATCATGAACGCGGCCCAAACGCTGCGGTAATATCGCTCTTCGGCGGGCCGCGCGAGTAGTTGCTCCCAGATTTTGCGTGCCTCGTTCGTGTCCGAGGCTAACGCGCCCCGATGATAATCGGCGAACTCCGATGAAAACTCGGCCGGCAAAGTCCTCTCGTGCGAATTGAGGGCCGTGCGCGCGGCTTCGTGTTGCGCGGACGCTTGCGCGGGATCGGGCGGTTTGATTCGATCTTCGCGCAAGGCCGCCGCGAAATCATCGATGTCTGCTTTCGCTGTGCGCTCGATCAACGGCTTTTCCCTTTCTTCGCGAGATGACTCCTCCAGGAACAAGAGGTGTGGATCTCCCACGAATTTTTCCGGCGGATGAAAGGCACTGGAGAGTCGCTTCACTTCCAGCTCCCAATAAAATTCCGGGGATTCGCCTACGCGCCGTCCGCCTTCGTCGAGATACATGGTCGGCCCGTAAAAGCCGGTCGCGTAACAAACGGGCGCGATCGCGAGGAGCAGAAATTGCCTAACGAGTGATCGTGATGGAAAACCGCGGCTTCGTGCTGCGATCATAACGGAGCCAGCCAATACCACGCCGCTCACCAGGCGACAATCGCAAAGCATTTTCCGCTGCGATGGCGAATGTCGCGCGATGCTCTTCTGCCCGTAGAGTCCGACCGGGAAGCGCGTCGGAGGAAATTAAAGTTGAGTCATTCCATTCGACGGTAATTTCGCCGGCGAATTGTTCGTCGGCCTCGCCCTGATTTGCGAGCAGCAGATCGATGGGATTTTCTCCTTCAGTTACGATCTCCAGTTTGTGTTCCGGCGGACGGCCTTCCATTACCGCCGTCAAGGTGGGCCAATGCCAATTACGGGCGTCAGTGTCGATGGGAATTCGGTACCAGATGAGATCGCGCAGAAGAGCGGGACGTGTCCGCATCCATTGCGCGATCAACTGCGCGATTCGATCCGGGTTGGCGCCGAGCTCGAAGACACGCGTGCCGCGGGGCCAGACCGGTTGCACGCTATCCATTGCGACACTGAGCAATTTTCCATTCTCATCGTAACCGGCGAGGCAACGATAAGTGGGCAACGCGACGGAGAACGAGCGACCCAGGCGGGCCGCTTTCGCCACCCACTTCCTGGCAATTTTCGGATCGCAAAGAACGACGTTTTCATTCCCGCGAATAATGGGCACGGAATGGACCTGCAAGACGTAATGATCAACCTCGCCTAGCAGTTTCACGAATTCCGGTTCGTCGAGCCATGCCGGCAAAGCCGTGATGCTAAACGAAGTGGGCCGCACGACTTCGCCTAACGAGTGCAAGAGCGAACGATAATCGGCCAGCTTCTTTTGCGCGCAGTCGAAGTCGATTTGGAACTCGGAGATGCGCGCACCGTGTTCGCCTGCCTCCGCCAGTAACGACTTCGCCGTTTCGAGAATGAAATGTGAAATCGCACCGTCAGTTTGGAACCGTCCGCCCAACGGCGCGACACGCAGCGCCAGAGCAATCGATTTCTGCGAGCTCGCGACAACCTCCCAGTGAACAGACGCCTTCGAAAAACGCGGCGTTGTTCCATCCCAAATGATTTCGCCACCGAGGATGATGACGCCGTCGAGCCGTCGCTGCGCTTCGAGAAATGCTTTCTCGGTCGCGGGCGTCCAATCGCGTTGCCACAAATAACAACGCTGCGGTATTGGGCCGGAAGAATATCGTTCGCAGCCGCCGAAAAGCGCGCAGACCAGAAAAAGCAGATGGCGAGCGGATTTCATTTCATTACAAAAATTCCCGGAAAGAGTTGGAATTCTGTAGAGGAAGAATTATATCCCTGCACAGACGCGCGCGAAATTACTGACGCGCTTTTCTTGTAGGAAATCATGTCAGAACGAATCCGACCGATCGAACAGATGCTTGAATTAAACGACGACGACGCAGGTTCCACGGAGCATCTCGATTCGCAGGTCCAAAAAGCGCAGGAGCAACTGCTCCAGCTCAAGCGGCAACAAGAGCAGATCGAGAAGCAGAAGCGCGAGCTGGAAGAGCTCAGCCGGCGCCAGGAAGAACTTGAGCGCGGTCGCGCGGAAATGACCGATAAGCTGACACGGTCGCTCGTGATTCTGGAACGCGAAGCATATGATTCGCAAACAAAGCTCGAACAGATCCGCGCCACGCGCGAAAGTTTCGAGCAACACCTCGCGCTCCTCGAATCAATCGATCCGAAGACATGGAACCCCTCCGATTTGCACAAGGAACTAAGCCGTTCGCTCAGCGCGGTGGATGATGCGCGGGCGGAGTTTAGTCAGCAACGCAGCCGTCTTTCCGCGACGAGCGGCAATGAAAACTCAGAGGTCGCGCTGCCGGAAGTCGCGCGGGATGTCTCGTTAGGCAGCGGTCGTGGTTTCAGCTATTGGCTGCAGATGGGCTTTGCTTTTACTCTGCCGCTGATCGTCTTCGGTTTCGTTGCGCTTTTCATTTTTCTCTGGCTCGCACAACGCGGCCAATAGTTGCGCATGCGCCACCGTTCGCCGAAACCCGGGACGCCGCTGGACGAAAAACAGAGCGAGCTTTCTCGGCGGGAAAGTGAAGTGCGCGAGAAAATGCAGAAGCTCGAACAAATGATCGCGGATGCACCGAAGATGGCGGAGGAAGTCAGCCGCCGGCAGCGCGAGGAACTGGTGGCGCGCGCGAGCGAGGGAGGCGCCCGGCTCGATGTTTCGATGGCTCTGAGCGACAAACGTTATTCTGACGCCGTAAAATATAGCGGCCGGCGCACTTCTTTGCGCAAGGAGCGGCGCGAAGGCCGCCTCATTTTTCTGGTGCTGGTGATCGCGCTGGCCGGCGTGATCATCTGGCTGGTGACGCATCTGCCGTTTTAGCCGCATGGCTGATCCGGAAATCGATGTCGCCTATGTGGCGAAATTGGCGCGGCTAAAACTTTCCGAGGACGAGACGCGTTTATTTCAGGACCAACTCGGGCACATCCTCGAGTACGCGGACAAATTGCGCGAAGTCGATGTCAGTGGAGTTGAGGCAACGGCGCATGCTTTACCGATCAGCAATGTTTTTCGTGAAGACGAAGCGCACCCGTGGTTTAAGGCAGAAGACGCGCTGCGCAATGCGCCGCGTCACGCCAACGATCTCTTCATCGTTCCGAAAGTGGTGGAATGACGTTGCAGGATTTGCCGGCGCTGACGATGGCCGAGCTGCAGCCGCTTTTACGTCGGCGCGAAGTTTCACCAGTCGAAGTTGTCGAAGCATTGCGCGCACGCATCAATGATCTCGATCCGAAAATCGGGGCCTACCTCTCGTTAGACTTCGAGGGTGCGCTGCACGCGGCGAAAACCGCGGACGTGAATTTGCCCCTCGGCGGAATTCCAATAGCTATCAAAGACAACATCAATGTCCTCGACCAGCCTTGCACCTGTGCTTCGCGCATGCTGCGGAATTATCACGCGGGCTACGACGCAACAGTCGTTAGGCGATTAAAAGCGGCGGGCGCGATTCCGTTCGGCAAAACGAATCTCGATGAATTTGCCATGGGTTCCTCGACTGAAAATTCGAGCGTCCGTACCACGATGAATCCATGGGACACGCAACGTGTCGCCGGTGGATCCAGCGGCGGCTCCGCCGCGGCGGTTGCCGCCGACATGGCGTTCGCGGCGCTCGGGAGCGACACCGGCGGATCGGTGCGGCAGCCGGCTTCACTTTGCTCCGTCGTCGGTTTAAAACCGACTTACGGACGTGTTTCGCGGTTCGGTCTTACGGCTTTCGCTTCGTCGTTCGATCAGGTTGGACCATTGGCCAAAGACGTTCACGACACGGCCTTGATCATGAACGCAATCGCCGGTCCCGATGCGCGTGATTCGACCTGTCTGAAGATGGAAGTTCCGGACTTCTCTGATGCGCTAGGTCACGCGATCGGCGGCCTGCGCATCGGCGTGGTCAGGGAACATGATCTGGCTGGGCTCGATCCACGCGTGAAGAAAATTGTCGGAGATGCGGTTGCACATTTGCATTCGTTAGGCGCGGAGATCGTTGATGTGTCATTGCTACTGACCGATTACGCGGTGGCGGTTTATTACATCCTCGCAACCGCGGAGGCTTCGGCCAATCTCGCCAGATTCGACGGCGTGCGTTACGGCGAGCGCGCGGAAAATCCGCAGAACCTCCTCGATTTCTACGAGCGCACGCGCGCGGAAGGCTTTGGCGCGGAAGTGAAACGTCGAATTATTCTCGGGACCTACGTGCTCAGCGCCGGTTACTACGACGCCTATTATTCGCGTGCGCAAAAAATCCAGGAACTGTTGCGCCGCGATTTTGCGAAAGTTTTCGAAAAGGTCGATTTAATCGTGTCACCGACCTCGCCCATTCCAGCTTTCCAAAAAGGCGAGCGCGAAGCCGATCCGTTGCAGATGTACCTCGCGGATGTCTTCACTATTCCGGCGAATCTTGCGGGCATTCCCGCCATCAGTGTTCCGTGCGGTTTCGCGCAATCGAAAGACGGGCACGATCTGCCCGTGGGCTTGCAGTTGTTAGGGAAAGCGTTCGACGAAACGCGGCTTCTTCAAGTCGCGCATGCCTACGAACAAAGCACGGACTGTCACAAACGAAGGCCGGCACTCCAAGCGTGAAGACGCTGAGCGCGAAGCGCGTGGCCATCGCGCTTTTTGTTATTACCGCGGTCATTTTTGGCGGTATTCCCATCGCCAACGCGCTGCTTGGAAAAAGCATCAAGGATTACGCGCTCTGGTTCGATACCGGCCAACGCGTTCTGCACGGAGCGTCGATCTACCCAATGCAGAAAGGAAAATTTCCTTTCATGTATCCTCCGCCCGCGGCCCTAATGCTCGCGCCGATCAGCCTCCTCGGAAAAACCGGCGTCGTGATCGTGCTGGTGCTCGTTAACACCGCCGCATGGCTGGCGAGCATTCTCCTGTCTGTTCGCCTAACGAGTGGTGCAAGGCGGCCGCGCCATCCGTTGCTCTACCTCGCGCCCAGTTTGCTCGTGATCGTTTTCATCTGGAGCAATTTTCACCTGGGCCAACCAAGTATTCTTTTACTTGCCTTGATGCTTGCGTCATTTCTCGCTTTGCGGAAAGAGAAACAAATCGCCGCCGGCGCGCTCATCGCAGTGGCTGCGGCGATCAAAGCCTTTCCCGTCGTCACGTTTGTCTATTTGATATACCGTCGTCACTGGATCGCGACGGCTTCGCTCTTTCTGACACTCGCCTTGCTGCTTTTCATTGTGCCCGCGCCGATTCGCGGCTTCGCGCAGGCCCGGGCTGATTTGCAAAAGTGGACGCAAGGAATGCTCTTAAAATACAACGACAAGGGCCTGGCGCAGCGGCCCGGCCGCAGTAATTCCTGGAAGAACCAATCAATCTTTGGCCTAACGAATCGAATGCTGCGGCACGTCGATGCCGACGAGCAGTATCATGCGCACACAGCGTTCTACGCGAACATCGCCGACGTACGTTTCCGCACGGTGAATGGAATCATTCTTTGCGTGGGACTAGTTCTCGGATCCGTCTATCTCGCGGTAATGCCGCGACGCAGAAGGCGGACGGAGGAAACCGATGCCATCGAATTCGCGTTGCTCATTTTGCTCCTGTTGCTCTTCACTCCGCTCGCCTTCGGCTACCTCTTCGTCATGCTGCTATTCCCATTTACCGTTATTGTGCAGCGACTTCTGGCGGCGCCGTCTCGCTCGCTTTGGATCTGCGGCGCGCTGGCAGTGCTTCTGCTTACGCTGAGCGCGCCTTTTCAGGTAACGGCGCAGACTTACGGAAATTACTTCTTCGCGACGTTGTTGCTCTTTATCGGACTGGCGACCGAGCTGTGGAAGTTGAAGCGCGTCAGCCTAACGATTGCTGGGGAACAATCGTCGCCATAAGGCAGCCAGCCAGCGCATGGCAAAGACCGAGGCGACCCCCAGGCTCATCTTTGATTTTCCGCGCGCGCGATCGCGAAAAGCGATGGGAATTTCGACCACGCGCAGATGACGGCCACCCCGGACGATTGTTTCAAACGCGATTTTGAATCCAGTCGCGTGCGGCGCAAGCTCGAGCAATCGCTCCCGGCGAATGGCGAAAAATCCGCACATTGAATCGTGCACCCCGGTCAGCGGATAAGCCGCCGCGGCCGCGAGGCGAGACATGATTTTGCGATAGAGCGGCCAGCCGGGCGTCGTTCCGCCGCGCACATAACGGCTGCCTATGACCATGTCCGCGTGATCCGCCAGTAACGGCCGCACGAGATTGGATAACTCGTTAGGCGGATGACTCAGGTCCGCATCCATGACCACGATAATCTCGCCGCGCGCCGCTCGCGTGCCTTCGATAACGGCACCAGCTAAGCCGAGCGTGGGATTGGAGCGTTCGATCAGCTGCAGCGGAAATTCTCGCGCGAGCGCGCAGACCGTGTGCTGAGTTCCGTCCTTCGAGCCGTCATCGACGAAAATAATCTCGTCGCATTCCGGCAAAGCGAGGACGATCTGCCTAACGAGTGGCTCGATGTTTTCAGCCTCGTTCAGCGTGGGAACAATTATAGCAAGCATCGCTGAACTGGAGCCGATGGTGGGGATTGAACCCACGACCTACGGTTTACGAAACCGTTGCTCTACCACTGAGCTACATCGGCGTGGACGGGAGCGGAAGATGGCATTCACGCGCAGCGCGGGCAAGTGCGGTCAACGAAAGACGGCACTGAGAAAGCGGTTGATGCAGTAGCAGCTGAGCTGGCCACTCGGGCCGTCGAGATTCGCGTCGCATCCGTGGGTGGCCCAGCCTAACGAGAGGTAAAAATGGGGAACACGCGCTTGTTCTAATCGCGCTGCGAGCATTTCGCTGTGCACGTGCGGGACGAGAGGATCCAGGCCCCCGTGAATCAGTAAGGTTGGTGGAGTGTTGGGGCCGACGAAGTTGATTGGCGAGGCGGCGAGATATTGGTCGCGTTTTTCCGGGGGCGTACCGCCGAGATATGCACGGAGGATCTCTCCGGAATCTATGACCCACCGCGGGCTTGGATGGTCGTAGCCAAAGACCAGATCAGTGGGCGGATAAAATGCGATGACGCCGCGAATTGCGGGATCCCTCCCAGCATTGGCGGCAGAAAGTGCCAGCTGCCCGCCAGCGGAACGACCGACCAAAACGATGCGCGTCGTGTCCAGGTGCAATTCAGCGGCTCGCATTTTCAGAAAATCGATCGCGTGGAAAACATCATCGACCTGCTCCGGAAATTGCCATTTCGGCGCATGACGATATCCGATTGCGGCGACCGCATAATTTTCGTGAGCCAGGTAGCTGTTGAAGCCAGGCAGTTCGGCTTTGCTGCCTCCCTTCCATGAGCCGCCGTGGATCATAACGATGAGAGGCTGCGGCGCGCTGGAATTTTTTGACTGATAGAGTTCAAGCTCCAACTCCTCGTAATACGTATGCGTTGTCATCGCTACATCGGGAAACGACGACGGGCGGAAAAGTGAAAGGACGCGGAACGGTTTTTCGTTATGAGCCGTTTCGCCAAACGCCTGGTCGCAGCGTGCGGGAAGAGTTTTCGCGATTTGGAAAGCGCGAAGCGTAGGTGACAAAGAAAGCATCGCGGCAAGCAACGCGAGTAGCGCAGTCAATTGCGATCCGCGTCTCCAGGCGATGGCGGCGAGGCCAATCGCAAGAAGCGCGTAATAATATCCCCACTCTGCAATAACGATGGCGACGACGGTGAGCGATGAAGTAGGCGCGGGGAAAATAACGAGCAGCGCGCAAAGAAATATCGCCGATGCGATGATGAAAAGGATTCGCGTCATGCTGGCAGATGAAATGTCTCGCCGATTTCGCGCAGCGCGATTCGATCCGGCGAGCGATTCAATGCGGCTTGGAAACGCTCGATGGGCTCGCGGAATGGTTCGAAGCTCAAGCGAAACGTTTGATGATGAACTCCCATGACGTGTTCCGCGCCGGCGGCGTTAGCCATCGCGACCGCTTGCTCAGGCGTGGCATGCGAACGAATCCACGGATCGTAGGCGCCGATGGGCATGATCGCGAGATCGAATGGTTTTCCACTGTGCAGCGCGGCGAAGCTGTCGGTTAACGCCGTGTCGCCTCCGAAAATTATGCGACGGCCCCTTCCTTTCAGGATGTAACCGTTGTAGCCGCGCCGGTTGTCGCGTTTCGTCCGCAAGCGCGCGCCCCAGTGCTTCACCGGGAAAGCGGTCACGCAGATCGCGCCCGCATCACGGCGGACCTCGAAGGTTTCGCCCCACCGCAATTCGCGTTTATTTCGAAAAAATGTGAAGCGCAAAAGATCGCTCGTGCGCGGTGCGGTGATGAGATCGGATTGCTTGGGCAAACGATGCAAGGTGCGGAGATCGAAATGATCGAAGTGCGCATGCGACAAGAGAACGAGGTCGATCGGAGGCAGTTCGCTTACACGCAAGGCAGGACTCGTTAGGCGTTTCGGACCAATCGTTAGACCCGGCAGATGAATGCCGCATCGCGGAAATAAGACTGGATCGGTCAGAATCGTCAGGCCGAAAAAGTTAATCAAGACCGTGGCGTGGCCGAGCCAGGCGGCGGTCAGATTTTCAGCGCTCCAACTTTTCGGGTCGGGTCGCGCAGAGGCCGGCTTGATTGGCCGCCAGCTCTCCACCGTCCATTCGCGCGCGAGATGCGCGAACCAATTGCCGACCGCGGAGCGTCGCCGCGACGGCGGGTTAGTTGCTGGCACTCGGCAAGAAAGCCCGTTTCAAGGCCAACCACCAGCTGCTGTGCATTCCCTTTCCGGGTCGCGCCACCAGCACGGCCACGTCAGCGCGGTTCACGATATCGCGCGAGAGATCGCCCATGATGTAATGCTGCAACGGCCCGCGCGCCGGTGAAGAACCGGTCACCATGAGATCGTACCCGCCTTCGTGCAGCTCGGCCAGGACTTCATCGATGACGATGCCATGCCGCACCCGCACTTGCGCAGTCACCCCTAGTTTTTCGAGGCTGGCTTTTTGCGCGCGCAAATTTCTGCCCAGCTCGGAATCGGAAGCGAGCAATCCTTCGAGATCTTCCTCGCGCCGCAACATGCCCGCATAAATGGCGGGTGGCTCGGCCATGACATGCAACATCGTGACCGTAGCGCCGGCGCCGGCGGCGATTGTTCCGGTCAGTTGCACCGCGGCGTCGATGTATTGTTTGCCACCGGTGCAGACGAGGAATTTGGAGAGACTTGCGCAGTCACCACTCGCGACAAAAACTGGTGGCGCGATCGACTTGATCACTTCGTAAGTGCGTTGCGCTCGCCAATAGCGGCCACTCGTTCGCTTAATAGGCGCTCCCACGACAACCAGGTCATATTTGTTCGCGGAAGTTTCGTGCAGGATTTGTTCGATAGGTTCCCCGGGCCGCATCAGGATTTCCGGCTTCACGCCAAATTCGCCGAGAAATTTTGCTTCCGAATCAAGCGCCTCCCGCAGCGGCTCTTCGTCTTTCGGTTGTTCGACGATGCCGAGGAGGGCCACGTCTGCCTTGCAGGCACGCGCGACCAAACCGCCGAGCCGCGCCGGTTTGTCGGCCGGATCGGTGCCGTCGCTGCAAATGAGCAGACGCATCGCACTCATAATTTGTGGCCCGTCATCATGGTGTAAATAACGATGGCGGCGCCGATCAATGGCAACGGCACGAAGGCCAGGCGAATTTTCGGTCCGGCGAAATATTGAGTGGCGATGGCGCCAATCTGCGCGCCAATGGCCGCGCCGGTGTGCATGACCAACGCGATGAGAATATCGACGTTGCCCTTGAGCGCGTGCGTAAAGGTTCCGTAACTCGCAGAGAGGATGATTTCAAAAAGATCGGTGCCGACTGCGAGATGAGTTGGAATTCCCAGGACGTAAACCAACATCGGCATGCGAATGTAGCCGCCGCCGCCGCCGAGAAATCCGCTGAGCAATCCAGCGAAGAATGAAACGAAAATAATGATCCATATGGAAATCGACTTCACGCCGGAGTCGGGCAGCGAAATCATCGGCGGAATGTGAATTCTCTGTATGGCGCGCGCCATACCGACGAACGCGCTGTGATCGCTTTTCGCCACGGAGCGTTTTTTCAAACGCAAAGTCTTCACGCCTTCGAGGAGCATAAAGGCGGAAATACTGGTGTAGATGACGATCGAGACAATGCTGACCACTTGATTGACGTTGCCCGTGCGCTTTAGGTATTGAATCAGCTGCGCGCCAATTTCCGCGCCCCCGATGGTGCCGGTGGCCATGATGATGCCGAGACGCAAATCGACATTACCGAGCGCGCGGTGACGCTTCGCGGCCACGACTGATTTGCCGACAATGTGGGCGAGATCGGTGCCGACAGCGAAGTTCCAATCAAGACCGACTGCGCGCAAAGCGGGCCCGGCAATGAAGCTTCCGCCCACGCCGAAAAATCCGCCCATCACGCCGATGAGAAAACCGATAACGACAAGATAGACGGGACTGATGTTGGCGCCGGAAATCGGAAAATGCATCGCTTATTCGGAACGTCCACCCTGGAAGAGCCGGAGCAGCATGGTGGTAGTCCATTCCAGCAAGACCGCCTGGCCGATCACGACCGCGACCGACACGAGGGCATAAAGCAGCGTGTGATTTTTGTAGAGGTACCCGAGCCAGTCGCCCAGGAAATGGAGGACGAGGAAAAAATAGGCGACGACTAGCACCGCATAGATCGGTACTTCGATGAGCAAGGCGCGCAAAGTATGCGAAGCGCTCTTGGTGCTTTTCATACGCGTGGCCACCATACCCAACTTCGCTTGTCCCGCATGGTGCGGTTGCGCCGAAGTTTTGCGCGCCGCGAATATCCTTGCGCAGAGGGTCTTTCTTCCTAACCTTCCCCGACAATTTTCCGATGGAAATATGGCCGACGCAGCGAATAAATACCCCGAAAACGTAGGTGGCACTTTTTATGTCGATGATCAATGCATCGACTGCGATCTGTGCCGCGAAACCGCGCCCGCCAATTTCAAGCGCAACGATGACGGCGGTCACTCCTTCGTCTACAATCAGCCCACCTCTCCCGAAGAAGAAACGCTTTGCAAAGAAGCCATGGAAGGTTGCCCGGTGGAAGCGATCGGGAGCGACGGCACTTAGTGCTGTGATTAGGCAGCGCGTTTAATCATGCGCGCGCAAAGTAAAATTCCGGTCGCACTGACCATCGCCGGCTCCGACAGCAGCGCGGGCGCGGGCGCACAGGCTGATCTCAAAACCTTCCAGTCGTTGGGCGTTTACGGTTTAACGGCGATCACTTGTGTGGTCGCGGAAACGCCCGGGAAAGTGCGGCGAATTCAGGCGATCGATAGTGAAGTTGTGACCGAGCAGATCGAATTGCTCCTCGAAAATTTCCCCGTTCGCGCAATCAAGACTGGCTTGTTGCATTCCGCTGCGATCGCCGCGGCCGTCGCGCGCATTTTGCGCGGATGCAAAATTCCGATCGTCATTGATCCCGTCATGGTCGCGACCAGCGGTGATCTGCTCCTGAAAAAAGAAGCGATCGCGATCTACGAACGCGAATTATTTCCACTCGCCGCTCTGATTACACCGAACATGGATGAAGCGTCGACTTTGCTCGGCCGATCGATTCCCGATTTGACCGCGATGCGTGAAGCGGGTCAGCAACTTTTGAGTCGTTATGGGGTGCCGATTTTAGTGAAGGGTGGTCATCTGGGCGGCGAAGAGGCAACTGATCTCCTTTTCACAAAGACGCATGTTCATGAGATCACGGCGAAGTTCGAACGCGGCATGAAAACGCATGGAACCGGCTGCACCTTTTCCGCCGCGATAACGGCCGGCTTGGCCACTGGTGCTCCGCTCGAAGAAGCCATAACGCGCGCGAAAATTTTCGTGACCCGTGCGATCGCTCAGCATTTCAGCTGGCCGCTAAAGGGCGGTGAAAACATTCACGCGCTCAATCATTCGCCTAACGAATCTCGAGACTGATCGCACTTCTCTGGTTGGCCTGCAGGCAGTCGATCATCCTTTTCTCTTCCCAAACGCGACGCTGCATCGCTTCCTGGGCGGCCGCGGTCTCCGCTTGTTTTTTACTCTGCCCGACTCCTTCACCGAGCGCCATTCCTTCCCAGACCACCCGCACAACGAACGTCTTCTCATGCTCGCGTCCGCTCTCCGAAATCAATTCGTAAACCGGACTGCGTGGCGAAATTGCCTGGAGCGTTTCCTGCAAATGTCCTTTGGGATTAATATCCACCGGTTCCGCTTCCAATTGCGCTAAATCCTCCGCCGCAAGGGCGAGAACGAAACGCCGCGCCGTTTCCAAATCAGTATCCAAATAAATCGCGCCGAGCAGCGCTTCGAAGGCATCCGCCAGAGTGGAAGTGCGCTCGCGCCCGCCGCACGCTTCTTCGCCGCGACCCATCATGAGAAATTGTCCGAGCTCGAGCTTCTGCGCATGCGAACGCAAAGCTTCGCGTGAGACCAGACGCGAACGAAGTTTCGTCAACCGACCTTCCGCTTCCCGCGGAAACATCGCGAAGAGATGCTCGGTCATGATCAGCTGCAAGACGGCGTCGCCGAGAAACTCGAGGCGTTGATTATCGAAATGATGCCGCTGCGTTTCGTGGCCAAGGCTCGGATGCGTCAACGCTTCTGCCAGCAGGAGCGAGTTCCGAAACTTATGACCAATGCGTTCCTCGAGCGGATTCACCTCTCCGATTCTACCCAAAGACTAACGACTTTGCCAGACCGCGCGCTTAGCGCTGCTGGTAGATCGAGAGCGACGTGATTACGTCCACCGCTCGTTGCAAAACCGGATCTCGCGGCGTTTTTTCATTTCCACGTGTGCGACGCTGAGTTTCCGCCTCGACCTCCGGATTTTTGCCGGAGAGCAACGCCGCTTCATTCAAATGGGGACGTTCGTTTTCGAAAATGAATGGCGCCATGCCCTTCTCGATCGACTGCTGAAAGATGGCGCGCTTATCCGCGGCCGCCATTTCCACCGGCAGATCGGGTTTTAATCCTGTCGGAAACAAAGGACGACCTTCGGGAAGGACTGCTTCCGCCACCGCGACGCGGAGCACTTTCCCGCCATTCAACGGCAGATCAGCATACTCCATCGCCTGACCCGCGGTCGTTTGGCCGATAACGAGCGCCTTGTCGTGCAAGCGCAAAATTCCACCGAGCGCTTCGGCCGCGCCGGACGTTTCGCCATCGGCGAGAACAATCATCATCCCGTGATAAGCGGGATCAGTGTCCGCGATGAGCGAGCGCTCCTGCTTTGAGGCCGTGCGGCGCAGGGTGAAAAGCGCTTTGCCTTTCGCCACGAATCGCTTGGCGAATTCGGCCGCGAGCGCAAAATCATTCGCCCCGCCGCTCGCGCGCAAATCGAGCACGATGGCATCCACTTTTTTCGTGCCGAAACTTTGCAGAGCCACGTCCATCGATTTCAGGTTCGTTGCGGTCAATGCGCCAATCCGCAAATAACCGAGGTGGTTTTCCAGGACCTCCGAATAAAGGGGACTCGTCGTCTCCGATTCCGGTGCGCGCGCGGGAAGTACCATGAAGCCCGGACCAAGGCGCGTGAGCAAACCCATGAGCAGCGCGCGATTTAGTTCCGTTTCGTTGAGCGCTTCCGGATTCAGATAATTGCTCTTCAAAAGCTGGAGGGCCTGCTGCAAATCCGCTGAGCTCATCAAATTGATCAGCGCTTCGGACGATGGTGTCGGAGCGGGTGTGGATGATGCGCTCGGCGTTGGTGAAGCACTGGGCGAGCGCGCCGGAGTTTGCGCAAGAACCTCCGCGCCGAGAACAAAAGCGAGGACTGCTCCAAAGAAAAAGAGAACGCCTCGCAACATCAATTGGCTGCGACGTTACCTCGAAGCATAGGAAGGGCAATATCGCGTCGGTAATGCGCTCCTTCAAAACCGATCCGCGCCACCGCCTCGTAGGCGCGCGCGCGTGCCTTCTCAACGGTTGCGCCCAGTGCGGTCACAGCCAAAACACGCCCCCCGGCGGTTACGACCCGTCCATTCTCGCGTCGCGTGCCTGCATGAAAAACATGGACGTCGCGGAAATCGCCTAACGAGTCCAAGCCACTGATCGTTTTTCCATTTTCGTATTTCTCGGGGTAACCGCCGGACGCCATCACCACCGTAACCGCCGCGCGCGAATCCCATTCGATTGCGACGTGTGCCAAGCGGCCCTCGATGGTTGCTTCCAGCAGATCGACCAGGTCCGATTGCAAACGCGGGAGAATCGCCTGCGTTTCCGGATCGCCGAAGCGGCAATTAAATTCCAGAACGCGCGGACCTTCCGCAGTCATCATCAATCCGGGAAAGAGAAGTCCGCGAAAATCGATTCCCGTTTCCTTCAGACCGCGCAACAACGGTTGCATCACCTCGCCATCAAATCGCTCTTCCACTTCGGCGCTCCAATTGTCCGCCGGACTGATTGCGCCCATGCCACCAGTGTTCGGTCCCTGGTCGCCGTCGTAGGCGCGCTTGTGATCGCGCGCGGTCGCGAGCATGCGATAACTTCCGCCGCCTACCAAAGCGTGAACGGAACATTCGCTCCCGCGCAGAAATTCCTCGACCACGATGCGCCGGCCGGCCTCGCCGAAGCGGCCTGCGTTCATCATCGACTCAATCGCCCCTGCAACTTCACCACGCGATTGCGCGATGACCACACCTTTGCCAAGCGCGAGTCCGTCCGCCTTGATCACGATCGGATAGGGCAACTGCTCGCAAAACTTCAGCGCTTCATCGCTGCGATCAAACGCACCCGCTTTCGCCGTGGGAATGTGAAACTTGGCCATCAAATCCTTCGCCAGGATCTTCGACGATTCGAGGCGCGCCGCGGTTTGTGTCGGACCGAAGACGCGCAGCTTTTCGCGCGTAAATAAATCGACGATGCCAGCGGCGAGAGAATCGTCCGGACCAATGACGGTGAGATCGATGCGATTCTCCTTTGCGAAGCGGGCCAGCTTCGGCAGATCGTTCGCTGTGATCGAAACGTTGTCGCCGAGCTCCGCCGTCCCGGCATTTCCCGGCGCGCAAAACATCTGTGTCACGCGCGGCGATTGTTTCAACTTCCACGCCAGCGCATGCTCGCGCCCGCCACTTCCGACAACTAAAATATTCACCGGCCCTATTTGCTCGCGACGCGATTCGTTCTACAAGAAACTTTATGGCGAAAAGCCGCGCGACCTACAACGTCCTCACGCCGGGCTGTCCCTCCCGGCTCCTGCTCGATCGCATCGCAGACAAATGGACCGTGCTCATCATTCAAAATCTCGCCAGCGCGCCCTTGCGCTACTCCGCATTGCAACGGGCCATCGGCGATATTTCGCAGAAGGTCCTCACCCAGACACTGCGCAGTCTGGAACGCGATGGACTCGTTAGGCGAAAAGTTTATGAAAGTGCCGTGCCGAAAGTGGAATATGCGCTCACTTCGTTAGGCCGCACCCTCATCGAGCCGTTGCAAGGTCTTTGCCGTTGGTCGGAGAAACATCTCGCCGAACTGGAAGCACGCCGCACGCAGAACGGTCAGTAAATCCTTCCGCCCCGAATAGCCAATGCAACACGCTGAGACCATCGTTCTTCTCTTCGCCTTCGGGGCGAGGTTGCGGCGCGTTCAGCGCGATCTCGACCTGGCCCCGGCGCGGCTCGATTCATGACTCGAGTTTTCCTTTTGTCTCCGGCCTATGCCGGCGGACAACGGGCGCGCATGATCATGAGCGAACGCGCGCAGTTCAATCTCGCGCGACGGTTGCGCAGCAACAATCCGCCGTCGTTGGGCGAAGTCTTCACCTTTCTGAGCGGACTGTATTTTCGCGGTAAGCTCGCCTATGCCAGCGCCTTCGGTTGGGCCTTCGTCATTACGCCCAATCGCGGACTGCTTCCGGTCGATCTGCCACTCGGCCTCGATGACCTGCGCTCGTTCGCCGAAGTGGACATTCACGAAGACGACCCGCGCTACCGCAAACCGCTCGAACGCGACGTGCGACAACTCGTTAGGCAACTCGGCGCCGAAGCGGAGGTCGTTCTGCTTGGCAGCATCGCGACTGGAAAATATGTTGATGTTCTCCTGGAAAATTTCGGCGAACGCTTGCTCTTTCCAGCGGAGTTTGTCGGCCGCGGTGACATGAGTCGAGGCGGGTTATTGCTACGCTGCGCCATCGATCGCCGCGAGCTCGAATACATTCCCGTGCAGGGCGCGGTGCGAAAAGGAAAACGGCCGCCGAAGCTCGAGCCGCGAAGATATACGAAATGAAATCGCTCAAGCCGCCATTGCCACCGATGGAAGCGAAGTCGGTCGACGAAATTCCTGTTGGCGACGAATGGCAATACGAACCGAAGTGGGACGGCTTTCGCTGCCTCGCTTTTCGCGAAGGTGACGAAATTTATTTGCAATCGAAAGCTGGGCAGCCGCTGGCCCGTTATTTTCCAGATGTGGTCGCGGCCCTCGCGCAAGTGCGAGCGAAGCGTTTCGTGCTCGATGGCGAGCTCGTCATTCCGGTAATGGGCCAACTCTCGTTCGATGAACTGCAGTTGCGGCTTCATCCCGCGGCGAGTCGCGTGCAGAAACTGGCCGCGGCTCATCCCGCGCTGTTCGTCATCTTCGACTTGTTAGGCGAAGAATCCGGTAAATCGTTGCTCGATTTTCCTTTGCGCGACCGTCGGGCCAGTCTCGAACAATTCGCTGCGAAGAATTTGCCATCGAAATGTTCGATACGGTTATCGCCCGCGACAGTTAACCTAACGACTGCAAAGAAATGGTTCGATCGCGTCGGCGGCGATCTCGATGGAGTGATCGCGAAATTGCGCGACGTGCCTTATGCCTCCGGCGAACGCACCGCCATGGTGAAGGCGAAACAAATTCGCACCGTCGATTGCGTGATCGGCGGATTTCGTTACGCGAGCAACAGCAAACTTCTCGGTTCGCTCTTGCTCGGTTTATACGATGACGAAGGATTGTTGCATCATGTCGGATTCACCTCCGCATTCAAGAAGAGCGATCGTCCGGTGCTAACGGAAAAGTTTGAAGCGCTGCGCAAGCCGCCAGGATTCACCGGCAATGCGCCCGGCGGACCCAGTCGCTGGAGCACCGAGCGCACCGGCGAATGGGAACCTGTCGATCCGAAAATCGTCGTCGAAGTGACCTACGATCATTTCACCGGCGATCGTTTTCGTCATGGGACGAAAATCGTTCGCTGGCGCAAAGACAAAGCACCACGGCAATGCACGCTCGATCAAGTGCAGGGCCGGGAAGGGAAATCGCTCGCGCTACTTTAATCCGCGTTCAATTCGAAGTTGATATTGACGTCGTAATGTCCGCCATTGCCCAGCCCCGCCGGGAGCGGATCAACTTGCGTGACCCGTTTCGCCACGGCCGCGACCGATTCGTCCACGACCACGTTTCCTGATGGCCTAACGAGTGCAAAACTGCTCACGCGTCCATCGCTCTCGATTCGTAATCGGACTAGCACGGACATTTTCGCGCCCGTCGCCACCACGCTCGTCGGCTGATCCCACGAGCTGAAAAATCGGTCATGCAGCATGTTGCCATACCAACTGAATTGCGACGGGTTGCCCGCGCCGCTCGCCTGCTTGCCGGTTCCGGTTACGTCGCCTGATTTCTTGGAATGCTCTTCCTGCTTCGCTGCAACTTTCGCGGAAGATTTCGGGGTTTTTTTAGTCGCAATCTTTGCGGCTCTGGGAGTCGGCGACACCTTCAATTTCTTAGGCGTCGCTTTTGGTGCAGCGGTTGCCTCTCTCGTCACCGGTTCATCCTCGGGCTCGTCGCTCGCCGCCTCTTCCTCCTCCGGCGCAGCAGAGGCATCTTGAACCTGAAGTTGCGCGGACGTCGTGGGAATTGGCTGATCACTACCGTGTTCCATCCAGACAATTCCAGCGCCAAGGGGTGTTTTCGTGCTCGCGCTCCATAGCGCAAGCGCGAAGAGAATCGCGACGTGAAAAAGACCGATGATGGTGAGATTGCGCCAGAACGATGCGTCGCGCGTCATTCCCTAACGAGTCTCATCTCTCGTCGCGATACCGATTTTTGTAATCTGCGCGCGTTGCAGCACATCCATGATCGCGATGAGTTTTTGCACAGGCAATTCGCGATCGGGTCGAACAACAATTGCCACTTCGGGATTGGCCGCCCTGACACTCGTTAGGCGCGCCGCGAGCGTTTCCATATCGACCGTTTCGGTGTTGAACTTGATCGCCTCGTTGCGATCGATCGAGATGGTTTGTGTTTTCGATCGATCAGCCGCCGTACTAGCGGCTGAGCTTGTTGGAACGGAGAGATTGAGGCTGTTCTCGATCAGCGGCGTCGTGATGATGAAAATGATCAGCAGCACGAAGGCGAGATCGAGCAGCGGTGTAACGTTGATTTCGCTCAACGTCGTCAGGTTGCTGCGCTGCGAGTAGCGTCTCATCGACGGAAGGTGGGTTCGCGCACGCCGTGATCGACATATTTATGCTCGAACTCTGAGGCGAGCTCGGCGGCGAAGTTGTCCATCTCAACGATGAGACTGCGAATGTTGGTGACGAGAAAGTTGTAACCGAACATCGCTGGAATGGCGACGCAGAGCGACATCACGGTCGTGATCAGCGCGCCGGAAACGCCGGGCGCCATCGTGGTCAAATTCGGCGCGCCCGCCACCGCGACGTCAGTAAACGTGTCCATCACGCCCCAGACCGTGCCTAATAAACCGAGAAAGGGCGCGCCGCTCACTGCCGTGGCGAGCAGGATCATCTGCGATTCCAAACCGAGCGCAGTTTCGCCGACCGCGCGTTCCATCGCCGCTCGAACAGAGCCCATTTGCGCGGGAGAAATTTTGTCGGCGATTTCCAATCGCGCGCGAAAAGTTCCGTCTACTTCTGAAGAGCCTAACAAGTGGAAGGCCATCTCTTCGCAGCCCGCGCGATAAACATTAAACAGTGGTGCGCCGGGGAAACGCGCGCCGCTTTGGAACAAACGCAGCGGTTGTCGGTCTTGACGAAATGCGGCACGAAAATTCGCGGTCTGTCGTTTCGCGAAACGAATCACGCGCATTTTTGTGACCATGACCGACCAGCTGAAAATCGAACCGACCAGCAGGCAGGCCAGAATAATTTTGCCCGCAAGCGTCGCGTGCCCGAAGGCGAAAGTCAGACCGCCCGCCGCGAGAATTTCCACGCGCAATAACTAGCGGACTTCGCGCCGAAGTGAAAGCGGTGAAGTCAGAGCTTGCGTGGATAGACCGGCCGCAACTTGGCGACGATGATGAAGCCGAAACCGAGCGCGATCAGGAAAAAAGAAAAGAATTGTCCGCGCGTGAAGGGTCCGATGAGCGACGCGTCGGGCTCGCGGAAATTTTCCACAACGATGCGAAAGACGGCGTACAAGCAAAGAAATAATCCCGTGATCAGGCCATTCGGTGTGCGCATGCGCGTGCGCACAAACCAAAGAATGAGAAACAAAACGATGCCTTCGAGAAAAGCCTCGTAGAGCTGCGAAGGATGACGGGGCGTCAGCACCGTGCGCAGAGCCTCTTCGATTTTCGGATTCGCCGGTAAGACGCGCAGGATATCTTCGGGTGAAGTGATTAACGGATCGACCTGTCGCGAGACAGCGATGGCGCGATCGAGCAGATCACCGTTCGTCGTGTCGACTAATTCTTTCGGGAACTGCATTGCCCAGGGAAAATTCGCGGCGCGTCCGTAAAGTTCGCCGTTGATAAAATTCGCACACCGGCCGAAGAACAAACCGATCGGTGCGACCACGCAGAGATTGTCGCCCAGATTCGTCCACGCCATTTTGTATTTCCGCGCGTAATAGAGCGTGAAAAGGACGAGACCGATCATGCCGCCGTGCGCCGACATGCCGCCTTCCCACACTTTCAAAATCGAAAGCGGTTCGCGCAGCATGTGCGGTTTGTAAAAGAGGACGTAGCCGAGCCGACCGCCGATCATGACGCCGAAGAGCGCAGCCCAGGTAATGAAGTCACCGACCTGCGCTTGATGAATGTCGGCGTAACCTTTTTTTGAAAGCCACGCCAGCAGGGCGTAGCCGCAGATGAACGCCATCACATAGGCGAGCCCGTACCAACGCGGGCCGAACGTTTCCGTTACATGAAAAATGTACGGATCGAGTTTGTGCAGGTAGTAGGCGAACACGTGCAAGCGCTGCGCTATATCGCAGCAACCTTCGTGCGCGTCGAGCGTTTCGGTTGCAACGCTTCGCGTAGGAACGGGGCCGTGCGACTGAGGCGATTCTTCGCCACCTGCTCCGGTGTGCCGGTCGCGACAATTTCGCCGCCGTCTGCGCCGGCTTCCGGTCCGATGTCGACGATATAATCCGCTTCGGCGATCACGCTGAGGTTGTGCTCGATCACGATGACGGTGTTGCCTTCATCGACCAGCCGATGCAGCACGTTGAGCAACAGTTCCACATCTGCCATATGCAATCCGATCGTCGGCTCCTCTAATAGATAGAGCGTCGATTTCGGTTTGCGCATCTTTCGGATGCGCTCGTTTTGTGCGCGGCCAACTCCCCGATTCAATTGCGTGACGAGTTTCAGACGTTGCGCTTCGCCGCCGCTCAAGGTCGGGCTCGGCTGCCCGAGTTTAAGATAACCAAGTCCCGTATCGACGAGCAATGTCAGCGGACGCGCGATTTTCTGATTCGTAGCAAAAAATTGCGCGGCCTGCTCAATCGTCATCTCCATGACGTCGCCGATACTCTTCTCATTGTAGAGCACTTCGAGCGTTTGCGGATTGTAGCGCCGTCCGCCGCAATCTTCGCACGGCACATAACTGCTCGGCAGAAAACTCATCTCGAGTTTAATGACGCCCTGGCCTTTGCACGTTTCGCAGCGGCCGCCTTCCGTGTTAAACGAAAATCGCGCGCTGGTGTAACCGCGCACGCGCGAGACCGGCAGCTGCGCGTAAAGATTTCGGATTTCGTCGAAGACTTTGATGTAGGTCGCGGGCGTCGAGCGCGAGGTCTTGCCAATGGGCGACTGATCCACTTCGTAAACGGTTTCGAATGAGTCCGCGCCTTTCACCACGCCGAACAAATCGCGTGTGCCTTTCGATTTCTTATCGAGTTGTTCGCGAACCGCGGGCAACAAGACCGAACGCATCAAGGTCGATTTTCCCGAACCAGAAATCCCGGTGATAACCGAGAGTCGGTTCACGGGGAAACGCACATCGACCTTCTTTAAATTATTCGCCGCGGCGCCGTGGATTTCGATCCATTCTTCCGCGTCGGCTAACGAGCGCCGGCTTTCTCGAATCGGATGACAAAGCGGCGTGCGCAGGCAACGACCGGTTTCAGAATTTTTGTGCGCCTGGATTTCATCGAGCGTCCCTTGCACAACCAGTTCGCCGCCGTGGATCCCAGCACCGGGGCCGAGATCGATGATGTGATCCGCCCGCCGCATCGTCTCTTCGTCGTGCTCGACGATTACGAGCGAGTTTCCCTTCTCGCGCAGTGCGGTCAGGGTGTCGAGCAATCGCAAATTGTCACGCGGATGCAGACCGATGGTCGGTTCGTCGAGAACGTAAAGAACGCCGCGCAAATTCGAGCCGAGTTGCGCCGCCAAACGGATGCGTTGCGATTCGCCGCCGCTCAAAGTCTTGGCCGATCGGCCTAACGAGAGGTAGCCGAGTCCGACATTTTCCATGAACTCGAGCCGCTGTTTGATTTCCGGAATCAAATCGGCCGCGATGGTTTGCTGGTTGCCGCGGAAGCGCAATTTCCCCACGAGCAAATAGGCTTCGAGCGCGGAGAGCGCGGTGAAGTTATCAATCGTCTTGCCTTGCACGCGCACATGCCGCGCGATCGCGTTCAGGCGCGAGCCATGACACGACGGACATTCGCGCGCTTCGTCTTCGTCGATCCATTCCGATTCGCGCTCAGCTGTTAGTTCGTTTTCCAAAACCGATTCACCGGTTTCTTCCTCGCCGGTCTGCAGCTTCGCATTCCAAATTTCGCCGAACCCGCCACATTCTTCGCAGGCGCCGTGCGGCGAGTTAAAAGAGAACAAACGCGGATCGAGTTCTTCAAACGCGCGGCCGCAACCCGGACAACTCATTTCCGTGCTCATGACCGTGAGACGGTGTTTCGCGTCGAGCAGATGCGCAGTGCCGCGGCCGATATCGAGCGCACGCTGCACCAGGTTGCGCGCTTTCTTGATTCGCTTGGCGTCGATCACGCCGACGACCACATCGATGGTGTGTTCCTTGAAGCGCTCGAGTTTTCGAAATTGTCCGACGGGAATCAGCTGACCATCGACAAAGAGCGTATCGAAGCCCTGGCGCTCGGCCCAACGCGCGACATCGGTGTGGAACCCTTTGCGCGCTTTTACGAGCGGCGCGAGGACCTTAAGCATGCCGCGCCGCGCTGCGCTTTCGACTTGTTTGACGATCGCGGCGAGACTTTGTTTTTCGACGGGCAGATCGCAGTCCGGACAAAACTGCGTGCCGGTTTTCGCGAAGAGCAGTCGCAGGAAATGGTAAACTTCCGTCACGGTCGCGACGGTCGATTTGCCACCGCCGCGCGTGACGCGCTGCTCGATCGCGACGCTCGGCGGGACGCCTTCGACCAAATCGACATCCGGTTTCTCGAGCTGCTCGACGAATTGTCGCGCATACGGCGACATGCTGTCCAGGAAACGGCGTTGACCTTCGGAAAAAAGAATGTCGAAGGCGACGGTCGATTTTCCCGAGCCACTCAGACCGGTGATGATGACCATCTTGTCGCGCGGAATGCCTAACGAGATGTTCTTTAGGTTATGCTCGCGCGCGCCGTGAATTTGAATGGCGTGATTTGAGTTTCCGTTGAGATGAAAACGCGGCGCGGTTTCCGCTACGCGTGCAAGCTGATCTTCGTCTGCAAAGTCGTAGCGCGTGGCGAATGGAGCGAGCTTCTTCTGCGCATTCAAGAGCGGCTTGAGAAATTGTCCGGTGTGACTCTCTTCTAGTTTTGCGATCGCTTCCGGTGTTCCAACGCCGACTAACTCCCCGCCGTCATCGCCGGCCTCGGGCCCAAGATCGATCACCCAATCTGCGCACTTAATCACTTCGAGATTGTGTTCGATCACGATGATCGTGTTGCCGTGGTCGACCAATCCTTGGAAGACCTTCACCAGCAGCGCGACGTCGTCGAAATGCAATCCGGTCGTCGGCTCGTCGAAGATGAACAACTTTCCGCGTGCGGAATCTCCGTTGCCGTTTTCGCCTGCGACGTGATCGGTTAGATGACCGACGAGCTTGAGCCGCTGCGATTCGCCGCCGGATAAAGTGTTGAGCGGTTGACCGAGCCGCAGATAACCGAGCCCGACTTCATCGAGCACTTCGAGTGGGTCGCCGAGCTTGGGCGATTCGCCGATTTGCGCGAAGAACTGGATCCCTTCGCTCACCGTCAACTGCAGCACATCGTGAATCGATTTGCCGTAGAGATGCACGCGCAGCACGTGCGGTTGAAAGCGTTTGCCCTCGCACTCCGCGCAACGCACGAAGAGATCGCTCAGGAATTGCATCTCGATTTTTTCGAAGCCGGTGCCGCAACATCGCTCGCAACGTCCGCTGCCCGAGTTGAAGGAAAACGCGCTCGCGGTCAGTCCTTGCGCCTGTGCTTCAGGCAACGCGGCGAACAATTCGCGGACGCGATCGTAAAGACCGAGATACAAAATCGGCGTCGAACGCGGTGTGCGCGCGAGCGGCGCTTGATCGACCATCACCACATCACCCACGCGATGCGCGCCGCTGACCGATTTGCATGCGCCGGCTTCCTGGTCGCTCGATTGTCCCTTTGCGCGCGCGAGATTTCGATAAAGCACTTCGTGGATCAAGGTCGACTTGCCGGAACCGGAAACGCCGGTCACGCAGGTGAAAATTCCCAGCGGGATGTCGACATCGACGTTCTTGAGATTGTGTTCGCGTGCGCCGTTGATCTTGATCGCGCTGGTTGATTTGCGGCGCGATTTGGGAATCGGAATCGATTTCGTTCCGCTGAGGTAATCAGCAGTGAGCGACTCCGGGCCGCGTGCTTTCAGCATCTGATCGAGCGAACCGCTGAAAATTAATTCACCACCCTGCTCGCCGCGGCCTGGCCCGATGTCGATCAAGTTATCGGCCGAGCGGATGATCGCTTCTTCGTGTTCGACGACGAGGAGCGTGTTGCCTTTGTCGCGCAGATTGTGAATGACGCGGATCAATCGACCGACATCGCGCGGATGCAGGCCGACGCTCGGTTCGTCCATGACGAAGAGGGTGTTCACGAGCGACGCGCCTAGACAGGTCGTGAGGTTGACGCGTTGCACTTCGCCGCCGCTGAGCGTGCGCGTGGAACGATCGAGCGTGAGATAACCGAGCCCGACGTTGCAGAGATAATTGAGTCGTGTGACGACTTCGCCACGCAACATCTTCGCGGTGGAGTCGTTAGGCGGGAGCGCGATATTTGCCAACAAGTCACGCGTGCGATTAACAGGCAGCGCGTCGATTTTGGGTAGGGTCAATGTATCTTGCGCGGTGACGATCCGATAATTCAGCGCGTCGAGTTGGAAACGTCCGCCTTTGCAGCTCGGGCATGTCGTGTAAGCGCGATAGCGGCTAAGCAAAACGCGCACGTGCATTTTGTAGGTTTTGCTTTCGAGCCATTTGAAGAAACCGCGCACCCCGTACCAACGGCCGTCTTCATCGTCTTCGTAGGCGCCGCTTTTTTTCTCGCCATTGATGACGAACTCCTGATCGGGTTTCGGCAATTCTTCGAAGGGCAGATGAACGTCGATCTCTTCGCGCGCGCAGGCTCGCATCAGATCCTTTTGCGATTCGCCCATTTCCTGGCCGCGGAAAACGCGGACCGCGCCTTGTGCAATCGAGAGCGAACGATCAGGAATGGCGCGATTTAGGTCGATCGCGATGGTGCGACCGAAGCCGCGGCATTCCGGGCAGGCGCCGAGTGGGCTGTTGAAACTGAAGAGACCCGGTGTCGGCGGACGAATATCGAGATCGCAGTGCGCGCAATGCCAGCCGGTGGAAAACGGATGTTCCTTTTTCTTCTCCAGCTCGACGATGTTGATCCGGTCTTTTCCGAAACGCAGCGCGACTTCGAGCGCTTCCACCAACCGTGATCTGTTTTCCCCCGTAATCGTGGTCCGATCTTGGATGACCTGCACGCGCGCACCGAGCCGTCCGACTTTTTTGTCTGTGTCGGCGCGCACGACTTCGCCGTTCAGCCAGACGCGTAGGTAACCTTGCTGCTGAATGAATTTGAAGAAGTCCTGCGCCTCCGTCTTTGCCGGAACTGAGACCCAGAACGTGATCAAGACCGTCTTGCCGCTGAGTTCGCGCAGGATTTCCTCGGCGATCGACTTCGCGGTTTCCGGACGAATCTCGCGTCCGCAGGTCGGACAAAATGCGCGCGAAATCCGCGGCCACAGCAATTTCAGATAATCGTTGATCTCGGTCATCGTGCCGACGGTGGAACGCGATGATTTGACCGGATTCGCCTGCTCGATGGCGATCGCGGGCGGAATGCCGCGAATTTCGTCGACGCGCGGTTTGTCCATGCGATCGAGGAATTGCCGCATGTAAGGCGAGAACGTTTCGACGTAACGCCGCTGGCCTTCAGCGTAGATGGTTTCGAAGGCTAGTGAGGATTTTCCGCTCCCGCTGGGGCCGGTGATGACGGTTAATTTTCCGAGCGGCAGATCGAGATCGATGCCCTTGAGATTGTTCTGACGCGCGCCGCGAATCTCGACGCAACCGCGCTCAGGCGGGGCGGTAAGGCACTTTTTGTCGGCTTTCCTCGGAACCACCGGAGATTATCCGGGATGCTGAATCGGTTAGCAAACGAAGCGCGCTATTTCGCGAATTTTTCCGCCAGCTTGTCGCGCTGCGCGGTCAATTCGGTGGGCATGTCTTTTCCAAGCGTCTTGAAAAATTCCGACTGGGCGTCGAGTTCCTTCTTCCACTCGTCAGGCTTGATCGAGAAAAGTTCTCGCATTGTTTCGCGCGAGACGTCGCTGAGATCGGCGAGGTCGAAATCCTCGGGACGCGGGATGAAGCCAATCTCTGTTTCCGCGGCCCCACCGCTGCCTTCGACGCGATCGATGATCCATTTCAAGACGCGCATGTTGTCGCCAAAGCCGGGCCAGAGAAATTTTCCGTCCGCGCTTTTGCGAAACCAATTCACGTTAAAGATGAGCGGCGGATTTTTTAGACGCGGGCCAATCGTTAACCAATGCTGAAAATACTGGCCCATGTTGTATCCGCAGAAGGGAAGCATCGCCATCGGATCGCGGCGAACTTGACCGACCGCGCCGGTCGCGGCCGCGGTGGTTTCGGAGCCCATAGTCGCGCCGATGTAAGTGCCGTGTTCCCAATCGCGCGCTTGGAAAACGAGCGGCATGGTGTCGCTGCGGCGTCCGCCGAAAATGATCGCGCTGATCGGAACGCCTTCCCCTTTTTCTACATCAGGATCGAGCGCGGGATTGTTGCGCATCGGGGTGGCGAAACGCGAATTCGGATGCGCCGCTTTTTCTTTTGAATCGGGCGTCCACTCTTTGCCCTTCCAATCAATCGCGTGTTTCGGCGGCGCGCCGTCTTTGCCTTCCCACCAGACATCGCCGTCATCGGTCAGCGCGACATTGGTATAGAGCGTGTCGTGTTCGATCGATTTCATCGCGTTTGGATTCGATTTATAACTCGTGCCCGGCACGACGCCGAAATATCCGTTCTCCGGATTGACCGCGTAAAGGCGTCCGTCTTTGCCGATCTGCATCCACGCGATGTCGTCGCCGATGGTCGTGACTTTCCAGCCTTGGAAATGCGCGGGCGGAATGAGCATGGCGAAATTCGTTTTTCCGCAGGCGCTCGGAAAGGCGGCCGCGACGTAATGTTTTTTTCCTTCCGGCGATTCGACGCCGAGGATAAGCATGTGCTCAGCGAGCCAGCCTTGTTTGCGCGCGAGATAGGAACCGATGCGGAGCGCGAGACATTTCTTCGAGAGCAACACGTTTCCGCCGTAACCGGAGCCGACCGAGATGATGGCGTTGTCCTGAGGGAAATGGCAAATCCAGCGGCGATCCGGATTCACGTCGAGCAGCGAATGCGTGCCGCGATTCCATTCCCCATTTTGTTGCGACTCGAGCCGCTTCACTGCCACGTCGCCCATGCGGGTCATGATGCGCATACTCAGTACGACGTAGATGGAATCGGTGGCCTCGAAGCCGACTTTGGTCAACGGTGAATCCGGCGGCCCCATGATGTAAGGAATCACAAACATCGTTCGCCCTTTCATCGCGCCTTTCAGCATGCCGTTTAGTTTTGTGTAGGTCTCGGAGGGCTCGGCCCAGTGATTCGTGGGACCCGCTTCCTCTTTCGTCGGCGTGCAGATGAGCGTGAACTGCTCGACGCGTGCCACGTCGTTCGTGTTCGATCGATGCAGATAAGAACGCGGCACTTTCTGCTCGTTCAACTTCAGCACCACCCCTTGCTTCTGCGCTTCGCCTAACAAGTAGTCGTTTTCTTTTTCCGAACCGTCGCACCAAAAAATATTATCCGGCGTGGTCAGCTTCGCCACATCCTGCACCCAATCGAGCACCGCCTGGTTCGTCGGTTTTTTGTCTCCGATTCCGCTCGGCGGTTGAATGGCAGGTGCGAGATTTTCCATGGCGATAACTCCGATAAAGCGCGTGCGATTAGAGGGACGCCAATTTTCAGCCGCGCGGCCAAGTTCTCCAAGCTATTTTTCGTTTTGAGCGCGAAGCCCGCTTGCAAGCGCCAAAGGCGCGCCGTTTATTCCGACATGTTCGGAGTGACGACGTCCGATGACTACAGGCCGGTCACGTGGGTCGGAAAATTTCCGGTCGATGTAACGACGATTCTGGTCGCGCTGCATGCCTTCACCATGATCGCGGGCGCAATTCTGATCGGCCTCACGCATCAGGGCGCCTTGGTGACTGCGCTCTTATTCGACAGCGCGCAGGTATTGCATGCCGGTTACGTCTGGCAACTCTTCACCTACGCCTTCGTCCATTCGCCGACCATCTGGTTCGCACTCTATCTCTACATGCTCTTTTTCTTTGGGCGCGAGGTGGAGCGCTTCCTCGGCCGACGTTCGTTTATCATTCTCTATCTTGGCCTGCTCGTGTTGCCGACGTTGCTCCTGACGGCCTGGGGTTTACTTGGGCGAATCGTGTATGGCGATTCCGACGCGGTCCATTTCGGAATTTTTGTCGCATTTGCCACGATCTATCCGGGCGTCGAATTGCTTTTCCGAATTCAGGCCAAATGGATGGCGCTCGTTTTTGGCGTAATCGCGTCGCTGCAGTTGTTGACGCAAAATGCGTGGCCGCAACTGACGGCATTTCTTTTCAGCGTTGGCTTCGCTTTTGTCTTCATTCGTAGTCGTGGCCTGGGCGGCGAATCGGAATGGTGGTCGACCTTTAAATCGAGGCTCCAGCCCCGTCCGAAGTTTCACGTGGTGCCGCAGCACGTGCCGCGAGGCAGTGCCGAGCCTGAAGATATCGACAGCGTGATCGATCCCCTTTTGGAGAAGATTTCTAAACACGGCATCAACAGCCTGACTGCGAGCGAGCGCCGCGCGCTCGATCGCGCGCGCAATCAGTTGCTTAAAAAAACAACCTGATCGCCGGCTATTTCAGAACGAGCGATCCTTCGCGGAGCAAGGCGACAAATTCCTTGGGCGTGGCGACGCCGAGCAGGGCATCGCGCATTTTTTCACCACTCGTTAGGCGGGCGAGTGCGCCGACGCAGACGAGGTAATCGGTCACCATTCGCTGCGGCACGCCAATGAGAAAGATCAGCTGTGCGACTTTTCCGTTTTCGCCGAAGTGCACTCCCGCGTGACTGCGCCCGATGCCGAGCATAATCCGTTCGACTAAATCGGTTCGCGTATGCGGAAACGCAATCCCCTTGCCCATGTAGGTTGTCTGCACGTCTTCCCGCGCCCGCACTTCCGCGAGAAATTTTTCGGCATCGCGCACCTTGTCCGCGCCAATCATGGTCGCGACAATCTCGCGTAACGCTTCATCTCGCGCAGTCGCGCGCAGATCGAGCAAGACCTGGTTTTCGTTCAGCAGATCGGCGAGCACGGTGGCCATGGTTCGAGGAAGTAGTGGATTCGCGTGGCAAAGCCAGTTATCCAGTTAACGACTCCGCCGTGGCAAACGAAAACTCTCCGCCCATACACCACGAAGAGACGAACGTCTCGCTCCAGCGCAGCATCTACGATCCGGGGTACGTCAATGCGATGTCGCATTTTTATCGCGGCGAACTCGGCCGGATAATGATTTGGCGACAGCGGCTAGACATCACGACCAACTGGGCCATCACCTCCAGCACGGCCATCATCACGATCGCGTTTTCTAATCGGGAAGTGCCGCACATTATTTTCTTTTTCAATCTCGCGATCGTCTGGGGAATGCTCTGGATCGAGGCGAGACGCTATCGATTTTACGATGCGTTTCGCGCGCGGGTCCGCATGCTCGAGGCCCATTTTCTTGTGCCGATGGTCATGGAAAATCGCCAGATGTTGCAGGGCGAATGGAAGAAGCTGGTCTGCGAAGATCTGATCCTCCCGCGCTTCAAGATCACACGCCTGGAGGCAGTGGGCCGGCGCTTAAAGCGCAATTACGTTTTCATTTTCATTCTCATCATGGTGGCGTGGATAACGAAAATTTTCCTGCACGCCTCCGAGCCGATCGATACTTTCGGTTCGTTTTATCGCGCGCTCAGTGTCGGCCACATCAAGTCCTGGCTGGTGGCGTTTATTTTCGCCGGCACCTTTGCGCTCGTCATTGGCCTCACGATTTACGTCGGCAAAAAAACGACCGGCGAAATTTCTGAATTTGGCGCGCATCGTTCGCTCTGGCGGTTATGAGTGATGCATTCGTTAGGCTGCGCGAGACGGTCGCGCGGCTGCGGGCGCCCGATGGTTGTCCGTGGGATCGCGAACAGACTAACGAATCGCTCGTCCCGAAATTGCTCGAAGAAGCTTACGAGGTCGCGGCCGCGATTCGGGAAAACGACGCCGAAAATCTGCGCGAAGAATTAGGCGACGTCATGCTGCTCATTCTGATGCATGCGCAAATCGCGAGTGAGCGCGGCCAGTTTCAGATCGAAAACGTTCTCGAAGAGATCACGGCGAAATTGATTCGTCGTCATCCGCATGTTTTTGGTGGAAGCAAAGCGGCCGATCCCGCAGCGGTGGTGAAGCTTTGGGATTCGGTGAAACGCGAGGAGAAAAAGGGAAGCGACCAGCATTATCTTTCCGGCGTGGCGGCGGCGCTACCGGCTTTAATGCGCGCGCAGAAAATTCAGAAGAAGGCCGCGCACGTAAATTTTGATTGGAGCGATGAAGCGGATGTAGTGGCGAAAGTTGACGAAGAGCTCGCGGAAACGAAAGAGGCCCTAACGAATGGTAACGAGGACGCGGTCGCGGAAGAAATTGGCGATCTGCTTTTCGCGGTCGTTAACTGGGCGCGCAAACGTCATCTCGACGCGGAAACTTTACTGCAGGAGGCAGCGAACAAATTCGTGCGGCGCTTCAACTCGATGGAAGACGAACTGATAGTGCGCGGGGAAAAACTTGGCCAAGTCGGATTGGCCGAACTCGACGCGATTTGGAAGGCGCAAAAGAAAAACGCGCCGTTGTAGGCCGGGTTTCCCGACCTGGCGAGGTGTGACCGTGCCGCACCAACCGCCCGCCACGTCAGGAGACGCGGCCTACAACGGCGCGTGCTCGGGAAACATGGTCAGAATACTGCTCTCGTTAGGCTGGCAGATGCCGCGTTCGGTAATGAGGCCGGTGATTAACCGGCGCGGTGTCACGTCGAAGCCATAATTCGCGGCACGACTCGTTAGGGGTGCGAGGTTTACTTCGACGCGTTCTCCATTCGACCAACCATCCGCGCGTGTGACTTCTTCCGCGCCGCGTTCTTCGATCGGAATTTCTTTACCGTCGCGCAGTTGCCAATCGAACGAAGTCGAAGGCAGCGCGACATAAAACGGCACGTCGTTGTCTTTGGCCGCGAGCGCTTTCAAGTAGGTGCCGATCTTGTTCGCGACGTCGCCGGTGTAAGTCGTGCGATCTGTGCCGACAAGGACCAGATCGACTTCGCCCCGCTGCATCAGATGTCCGCCAGTGTTATCCGCGATGATGGTGTGCGGAACGCCGTGCTCGCCGAGTTCCCAGGCCGTCAATTTGGAACCTTGTCCACGTGGCCTCGTTTCATCGACCCAGACGTGCACGTTCACATCGGAATCGTGCGCGGCGTAAATCGGCGCGGTCGCGGATCCATAATCGACAAACGCCAGCCAGCCTGCGTTGCAGTGCGTAAGAACATTGACGGGTGCGCCATTTTTCCGTGCGGCAACGTCTCTGATCAACTGGAGTCCGTGTTGGCCGATTCTTCGGCAAAATTCGGCGTCTTCGTCCGCGATCGCTTGTGCGGTTTTCAGTTTGTCATCGCTGGCCAATTGTCGCTCGATGGCGCACGCAAGGTTCACCGCCGTCGGGCGCGTCGCTTGCAAGCACGCGGCCGCTTCGTCTAGATTCATGCCTTGAGTCGCGGCTAGGTACATTCCGTAACCGGCGGCTGCGCCGATCAATCCGGCGCCGCGCACATGCATTTCGCGAATGGCCCGTGCCATTTCTTCGACCGTCCGAATTTCCTCAACGACAAATTGATGCGGGAGAAATCGCTGATCGATCAGCTGCACGACCTGCGCGTTGTCCTTCTTCAACCAAATCGTGCGATAATGCTGACCGCGGACATTCATGGAAAGAGGCGAGTGTAACCCGTCGTTTACAAGCGGGCGAGTTTCGCCATATTGCCCGTCCTCTCATGCAGATTTTGCTCAATATCATTCTGGGAATTTTCGTGCTGGTCGCGTTGCTCATGATTCTGGTCATCCTCATGCAACGCCCGAAAAGCGAAGGCCTCGGCGCGGCTTTTGGCGGTGGAATGACGGATAATCTTTTCGGCGCGCAGACCACGAATGTTCTGGTGAAATTTACCGGTTGGCTGGCTGGTTTGTTTTTCGCGCTGACCTTTTTGCTTTCGGTGCTTTATGCGCATCGCACGGTCGCGACGAGCGGGTTGCGCCAGCAACTGATGAAAGATAGTGCGGCGCCTTCCGTGCCCGATGGATCGCCTAAACCTGCCGGTGCGGTTGGGCCACCGAACACGGTGACAAATCCGACGCCGGGCGAGAACGCGCCGGCCGAAGCATCAAACGCGCAACCGCTGACTCCGGCCGATCAAGCAGTCGGCGTGACCGCGCCGGCCGCGACGCCAGCAGGTCCAGTCGCATCGCCCGCGACGGCGCCTTCCGTAAAACCGTCACCGAAAAAGTAAGCCCTGCTATTTCGCGGCGTCGCTTTTCTGACTCACGGTCAGCGCCGGTAGGTCGAGTTGCTTGATCGCGTCGCCCACTTTCGGCAGATCATCTTTCTTCAACTGCGTCCATTTTGTTAGCTGCTCGTCGAGCTTGTCGCTCAGCATTTTGAAGACATCCAGTTGCGGCTGGGTCGGCGCGGCGTTCGCGCCGTCGATGACATGACTAAACGAATCGAAGCGCTCGTTCAGCATGTTCGGGAAAACGAGATTTCCTTCCGAACTCTTCATGTTCACCTGAATGAGCTGCTCTTCGACCGTCGACATCTTCTTGTTCAAATCATCGGCCGTATCGAAAACGGATTTCGCGCGTGGTTCGTTTTCGAACCTGGTGTGCAACGATTTGATCTGCGTTTTCACATCGCGAATTTCGTTGATCGCCCGGTGTAGTTGCGAAATGCGGTCGCGCACCTGCATGCCGAGCTCGAATTGTTTTTGCAGGGCGGCGTCCGTGTCTTTGATTCGCGGATCCATCACAATGTGCAGCGGTGCCGTCTGCGATTTGCCGGCGACGGTTAGCTTCACCTGATAGTCCCCCGGCAGAACTTTCGGTCCGCGCGGTCCTTCGCCGGAATAAAACGCGCCGGGGGTTTTAATCGGATCTTCATACCGCAGATCCCAGGGGAAACGGTTCATTCCTTCGGCAACGGGGATTGTCTTGGCTGATTCGACCCGGTCGGGCCATTCCGGCGGTTGGTCGTTGTCCTTTTTCTCCTTACTGGAAATATGCCTAACGAGTTGTCCTTTTGCGTCGAGGATATCGAGGGTCGCTTCATCTTTGGGCGCGCTCTTGAGGTAGTAATCGATCATCGCGCCCGGCGGCGGATTTTCTCCGACCGGCTGCCTCTTATCGAACTCAGTCGGGTAATTCAGGAGCAGCGCAGTCTGCGGCTGATACAAGATCACATCGGCTTGCGCGGATTGTGCGTTCAGCTGACGCAACGGGGTCAAATTATCGAGCACCCAAAACGAGCGACCATGCGTCGCGACGACGAGATCATCGTCTTTAACGACAAGATCGTGCACGGGTGAGACCGGCAGATTTAATTGCAGCGGTTGCCAATGCGCACCGTCGTCTAACGAGAAGAAGACGCCGAGCTCCGTGCCGGCGTAAAGCAAGCCGCGCTTCGCCGGATCTTCCCGGACCGCGCGCACAACCGCGCCTTCCGGAATTCCATTCGTGATCGCGCTCCAGGTTTTGCCCGCGTCGCTTGTTTTGTAGATGTAAGGCTTGATGTCATCGAGACGGTGACGATCGACTGCGACGTAGGCGGTGTTCGCATCATGCGGCGAGGCGTCGATCAAATCGACCGCGCTCCACTCCGGCATCTTCGGCGAAACGTTGGCCCAATGCGCGCCGTCATCGGTCGTAAGGTGGACGAGGCCATCATCGGTGCCCGCCCAGATCATTCCCTTTTGTTTTGGCGATTCCGCGAGCGCGAAAATCGTGTCGTAGTACTCGACTGACGTGATGTCGAGTTGAATAGGACCACCGCTCGGTTGCTGTTTGGATTTGTCGTTGCGGGTCAGGTCCTGACTGATCTGCGTCCAGCTTTTGCCGCTATCAGCCGATCGAAAAACTGCTTCGGCCGCAGTGTAAATCGTGTCCGGATTGTGCGGCGAAAGAATGAGCGGTGCGACCCATTGGAACCGATGGATAACATCGGACGCGCCGTGTCCGGAGTTATCCAGTGGCACAACGCTGAGATCCTGGTATTGCTCGCGCGTCTTGTCGTAGCGCGAGATGAAGCCTTCGTTGTTCGAATAGATGATGTGCCAATCGCGCGGATCGGGAATGACGAAACCGCATTCGCCGCCACCGGCCGGATACCAATCCTGTGGCCCGATGATCCCGGTGTCGGTGCGGCTCGCGATGCAGACATTCGAGTTGTCCTGCTGCGCGCCGTAGATGTGATACGGAAAGGCATTATCGACCGCGACGTGATAAAACTGCGCGGTCGGCTGATTTTGTTGCGTCGTCCAGGTTTTGCCGCCGTCCATCGAAATGATCGCGCCGCCATCGCTGGCGTTGCCGAGACGCAGCGGATTTTCCGGATCAATCCAAAGCCCGTGGTGATCTCCGTGACGCGCCGGCAACAGCGAGAATGTTTTGCCGCCATCGACGGAACGAAACGCGCCGGTGTTTAAGACGTAAACGGTGTCAGGCGATTTCGGATCTGCGTAGATTTTGCTGAAATACCAGGCGCGCTGGCGAAAACGGCCGTCTTCATTCACGCGCGTCCATTTTTCTCCGCCATCTTCCGAGCGATAGATGCCGCCTTTTTCTTTCGCTTCGATACTCGCGTAAATGCGATTCGAATCCGCGCCAGAAACGCTGATGCCGATGCGCCCGAGCATTTCCTCCGGCAATCCGTTTCCTTGCAGTTGTTTCCAAGTCACGCCGCTATCTTCCGAGCGATACAAACCGCTGCCCGGTCCGCCGCTGGAAAAGTTCCACGGCTGCCGGCGCGCCTGCCACATGGCGGCGAAGATCACATTTGGATTATGTGAATCCATGGCGAGATCGATCGCTCCGGTGTTCTCATCCTTGTAGAGAGTCTTCGTCCACGTCTTGCCGCCGTCGGTTGTCCGAAAAATTCCACGCTCCTGATTTGGTCCGAAGGCGTGACCGAAGGCTGCGACCAAAACGATGTCGGCATTTTTCGGATCGACCACCAGCGCGCCAATCTGTCGGCTGTCCTTTAAGCCGATGTTCTTCCAGGTCTTGCCCGCGTCTAACGACTTATACATTCCGGTTCCGTAAGTGACGTTTCCGCGCATCGCGTACTCACCCGTGCCGACGTAAACAATGTTGTGATCGGAGGGCGCGACCGCGATCGCGCCGATGGACGAGATCGCTTCCTTGTCAAAAATCGGAAACCAATTCGCGCCGCCATCGATTGTTTTCCAAACTCCGCCCGCGACGGCGCCGAAATAATAAGTGTTGGGTTCGCCCGGAACACCTTCAATCGCCAGCGCGCGTCCGCCCCGAAACGGACCGACCTGGCGCCATTTCATTCCGCCGAAAAGTTTCTGATCAATCGCAGGCCACGATGACGGCATCGGCGACGGATCAGCGGCATGCACTAGTGAGACCGAAAAAAGGACCAGCGCAGAAAGAAGTGAGCGGGTGAAGAGCATCCGCCAATCTCAAGAAGATGTCTGCAACGATCAAGTAAGGAAGGTCTAACGAATCGTCGTGCACCCCACGAGCGTGTCATCCTGAGGCTGGCGAAGCGCGCCGAAGGATCCCACAACGAAGTCGAAAACACGCACGTCGTTCGGGCGTCAAACACCAGTTGCGAGATCCCTCGCCGTCTCCGCGGGCTCGGGATGACTGTACTTGCCTAACGAGCAGTAGTGCTTACGCCGGTTCCGGCTGGCTCAGCGCATCAGTCACAATATCGGGCAACGTGCAATCGCCTGGCACTGCTTCGACATGCGTGCCGGCGAACAAATGAATCTGGCGGGTAGTAATTTTCGGCGCGAACTGCACCAGCTTGTCTTTCGCTAAAATCGAGATGGCTTTGCCGAATTGCCGCGCCGCTTGATCATTGAGATGCCAGGCCTTAGTCGCTGTCTCCGCATCGGCCACGGGCACATGCAAAATATTATCGCGCGCCTGCGCGGCGCTCCAGCGCAAACCATCTTCGACGCGCGCGCCTTTTTCGCGTTCGGCAGAATGGGAATTGCGCACGAGCAGATCCGCCATCGGCCGTCGCACATCCTGATCGTCGTGATTAACCTGCGCGGAACCGAGCGCGATGCGCGTCAGTGTGGCGGTGCTGACCATGCGTGAAGCCGATGGAGTTGTGGACGCGTTTGGCGAGGGTTGAACCGGAGCTGCGGCGAATGATTGCGAAAGAAAACTTTGCCGCACGTTTTGCAAAGCGTTGCTGATTTTTCCCGCGACCATCGCCAGACCGGGAATGCCAGAACGAATCGTCGTCACCACTTCGAAATGTCGATAGATCGGCATAAAGCGAAGTTGCAAGGAGCGATCGCGATACGGATTTGAAAATGTGCGCGTGATAAATTCTTCGCTCGTGTTCGAACTGGAAACGACGACCTGCCGCACATGACTCTGACTCTCGCGGTGCTCCATCGAGTCGGTTATTTCATCGATGCGTTGTTGTGTGTCGGCCAACGCCGGCCCGTGACCGCCGCCACCAACCGCGCTGATCGCGCCGTTGACTAAACCGCTCACCGCACCCGCGGCCGCGCCTGCCAGCGCGACCGGCGCGCCGACGACTGCGCCGACAATATCACCCGCGACGGAACCGAGATCTTCCAAAAACGAACCGAGCCGCCCGGCAAAAATTGGGCTGAGATCCAACACCGCACCCGCGAGATCCTTTTCCACGCCGAAAACTGCGCCAGCAATACCGCCGATCGTGTTCCTAGCGCCGCCAAGTGCGCCGGCAATTCCGCCGAGCATTCCGCCGATTCCACCCGCCCCGCCGCCGCTCGCCGCCTGACCCGACGACTCGGTTAATTGATGACGCGTGTGCGTATGAACCGACGAACTCTCCGCGGAGTCGGTCATCATTTGCGTGAAGCTATCGCGATGTTCCGTGCGCACGCCGGTCGTGACTGACTCGGTCGGCGCGAGGGACATGACCGACGCGACCGGACCGCGACAAAGACCTTTCGGAATCCAGCGCGTTTCGTAGATGAGATCGATATACGGACGGATCGCGCCGCCGTTGAGCGAGAACTCGCCGAAAGCGAGCGGGCGCGGATCGTCAATCAGTGACGGACCGTAGATGGTGCGCCTAACGAGAACAGTGCCGGCTAAATTTTGGCAATCGACCAGCGGTGCACAGGGAGAAGCTTCATCAGCCATAAGAGAACCTCCAAAAGAAGTTTAGAAGACTGGAATCGTGAAGCGGCGTTTGCACCGCTGTCGATTAAATTATTCCAGTAACAACCCTGGAATCGAAGGCGTTCTTAAAGAGAGCGCTCTTTTAAATAAAGCGTGCGCGTGCCGAAATCGATGATGCCGTTGTGCAACGCCAGAATATCGGCCCCGAGCAATCCCGCGACTGGCATCTTCCCCTCGAGCAAAGCGGCGTGGAATAATCCCTCGAGATTGGCCACGCCCACAACTTTGCTGCGCATCTCGACCGTGCCGAGCGAAAAGCGATCGATCGTCGCCCGCTGCACCGCGCCGGACGTGAAGTTAACTCCGGAAGAATTGAAATCCGTTTTGCGCAGCGGGATTTTCATGGCGCTCACAAAACGGCGATGTAAAAGCGTGCCGAATGCGCCGGTATCGATCATAAGTTTGCCGCGGCGGCCATTAAAATTCCCATCGACGTAAAGATTATTGCCGGTGACATGAATCGGAATGCTGCGGAAGCCGGTGTAATCGACGCCGGGCGCGACGCCGCGCACCGCCGGATTCATTTTCATCGTCAGCATTTGCGCACTGCAATCCAGGACCGCTTTGGTCGGAAACAAAATATCGGCGCCGATCACGCCATCGACGGCGTGCTCGCCCATGAGTCGCGCGGCATGCGACGCGTTGTGCAGGTCGAGCGCGACCAGCGGTTCATCGACCAAATTCAACGAACCCAGTTGCAGACTATGCGCGATAGCGAGGTTGTACTGGCCGCCGTTGAAGGGCACGCGCGAGGGCATCTCTGAAGTTCCGCGAGGTGTCGTTAGGCCAAAATAGCGCACGCGGTCGGCCGCGATCGCGCTCATCGGTGCGCCGGTGTCCACACAGAGCAAAGCCGGTCGGCCATTAATAAACGCGCGCACGAGCAGGTCGTTTTGCTGCGAGCGCTCCAGGGCGAGAGTTTGAAATTGGGAAGCGCGCGCCTCGGTAATTTGCGCGGCGTCCGCTGATGCGGCCGCGATGCTTAGGAAAAGAACCGAGGCGATGCGATACACTTGCCGATAATAACATGCTGGCTTTCGCGCGGGAACAAGTGATTAACTCTGCGCGCCACAAAACAAGATGTCGCCGACGCCTGCACCTAACGAAGAAAAGTTCGTGCGCGGACTTGGTCTGCTCGATTCGACCATGCTCGTCGCGGGTTCGATGATTGGCTCGGGCGTTTTTATCGTCTCGGCGATCATAGGCCGGCAAGTCGGTTCGCCGGGTTGGTTGCTGGTCGTGTGGATTGTGACCGGGCTGTTGACGCTGATGGCTTCACTTTCCTACGGCGAGTTGGCGGCGATGATGCCGAAGGCGGGCGGGCAGTATGTTTACTTGCGCGAAGCTTTCTCGCCGCTCTGGGGATTTCTTTACGGCTGGACGCTTTTTCTCGTCATTCAAACCGGGACGATCGCAGCCGTCGCGGTCGGTTTCGCGCGCTACATGGGTGTGCTCATTCCATGGGTCTCGGAATCGAACTACTTGATCGCGCCGATTCGTTTCGGTGGTTACGCATTCTCGCTTTCGACCGCGCAATTTATCGGACTGGCCATGATCGCGTTGCTCACTTTCATGAACACGCGCGGGCTAAAACTCGGCAAACTGGTGCAGAATGTTTTCACCACCGCCAAGACCAGCGCGCTCATCGCGTTGATTGTGCTCGGTATCATTGTTGGTCTGAAAACCGGCGCGGGTAAATTGAACTTCACCGACTTCTGGAGTCTACGCGGCAATTTGCAGGAAGTTGGACAAGGTCTGACCGCGGTGACGGCGTTCGGTCTTTTCGTCGGCATTTGCGTGGCGCAAACCAACTCGCTCTTCTCCGCCGACGCCTGGAACAACATCACCTTCACCGCCGCGGAAGTGAAAGACCCGCGACGCAACATTCCGCTCTCGCTCGCGCTCGGCACCATTCTCGTCATCGCGCTTTATCTCCTCGCGAATGTTGCCTATCTCGCCGCGCTACCATTCGAGGCAATCCAAAACGCGCCGAGCGATCGCGTCGCCTCGGAAACAGCGAAGGTAATTTTTCCGGGCGCGGGTGCGACGATCATGGCCATCGCGATCATGGTCTCAACTTTCGGCTGTAATAATGGCCTTATTCTCGCCGGCGCGCGCGCTTACTACGCAATGGCGCGAGACGGTCTTTTCTTCCGGCGCGTGGGGGAGCTAAACAAAAATCACGTGCCGGCGTGGGGTCTCATCATTCAAGGAATTTGGGCGGCGGTGCTCGTTCTTCCACGCACGGTAAAAACAGATGCAGCCGGCAATGTGACTGGTTACGGAAACCTCTACGGCAATCTGCTCGACTACGTTATCTCGGCCGCGCTCATCTTCTATATATTGACCATTCTCGGCATTTTCGTGCTGCGCAAAAAACGCCCCGACGCCGAGCGGCCTTACAAAGCTTTCGGTTATCCAATCATTCCCGCGCTCTACATCATCGGCGCATCCGTGATTCTTCTCGTCCTCTTCATTTATCAGACGGCCACGACCTGGCCCGGCCTCATTATCGTCCTCACTGGGGTGCCGGTTTATTTTCTCTGGCGAAAAGCGCGACCGGCGTGACTTGTTAGGCCGAATCTATTTTAAGACTCACCTCAAAAACACAACGAACCCATGTCAAATTTATTCGCGAAGAAATCGATCGATAAACTGATGGCCGAAGCGGCAGACGTCGGCGAACACAGCCTGAAACGTTCGCTCGGAGCGTGGAACCTCATCGCGCTCGGCATTGGCGGAATCATTGGCGCGGGTCTGTTTGTGCGCACGGCGGCGGCGATCGCCGACCGCGCGGGTCCATCGGTGGTGCTCGCGTTTATCGTCGCGGGCGTGGGCTGCGCCTTCGCGGGTCTTTGTTATGCGGAATTCGCTTCCATGATTCCGGTCGCGGGCAGCGCGTATACCTATTCCTACGCCACGATGGGTGAACTGGTCGCGTGGATCATCGGCTGGGATTTGATTCTCGAATATGCGGTCGCGGCATCGACCGTCTCGATCGCCTGGAGTGAGTACGCGAATCGCGTGCTCAGTTGGTTTAACCTGGATCTGCCATACCAATGGACCCATTCGCCTTTCGAACATGATCCCGCTGGCGTGCATGGCATCCTGAACGCCCCTGCGGTGTTCATCTTACTGCTCTTAACTATGCTGCTCATCCGCGGCACAAAGGAGTCGGCCTTTGTTAACGGCCTTATCGTTATCCTTAAAGTAACTATCGTTCTTCTATTCATAGGTATCGGCTGGCAGTTCATTAATCCGGCCAACCACACACCTATGATTCCGGCGCCGACCACTTACACCACGCCACAAGGTATTACTCATGCCTATGGAGGTATCATGGGTATCCTCGGCGCGGCCGGCGTGGTTTTCTTTGCTTATATCGGCTTCGATGCCGTCTCAACCGCGGCGCAGGAGGCCAAGAACCCGAAACGCGACATGCCTATCGGCATCCTAGGATCCCTTGTTTTTTGCACGATTCTTTATGTCCTTTTTTCGTATGTCCTAAGTGGTGTTGCTACCGTAGCGGATTTCCGCGAGGCCGGCCGTGAAGCTTCGGTCGCCTTTGCCATTACCAAATACATGACCGGCTATGAGTGGTTATCCAGGTTAGTCACGGTCGCTATTCTCGCCGGCTTTTCCTCGGTCATTCTCGTCATGCTGCTCGGGCAATCGCGCGTTTTCTTTTCCATGAGCCGCGATGGGCTTGTGCCGCCGATTTTTTCCGAAGTGCATCCGCGTTACCGCACACCTCACAAATCGAACATGCTCTTTTTCGTCTTCACCGGTCTCTTCGCCGCCTTTGTGCCGGCAGATGTCTCCGGGGAAATGACCAGCATCGGAACGCTCTTCGCCTTCATTCTGGTTTGCGCTGGGGTTTGGATCATTCGCCGGCGTCGGCCCGATTTGGAACGAGGATTCCGTGTGCCACTGGTGCCGGTGGTTTCAACCCTCGGCATCGTCGTTTGCGGCGCGATGATCTATGGACTCGGCTGGACGAACTGGATGCGGCTCATCGTTTGGCTGCTCATCGGTTTCATCTTTTATTTTGGCTACGGCAAGAGTCACAGCCGCATCAACGCTCCGCCACCGGAAATGCCGAAGGGGATAGATCTGACTCGTTAGGTAGAGCTCGCCTAACGAGTGCTTTTTGATTTCTGTCGGACGAAGCTGGCAGCCAGCTTCGCTAATCCTTCGCGCGTTTGCGCGCGGGTCCACGCAGCAAAACCAAAAACGAAGGCCGGCGGTAGCTGTGCTTCGATGGAGAAGAACGTAAGCGGTGAAGGCCGAATATCAGTTTCCTCGCGCGTGCGGGCAAAGGCGTCGAAGTCATTTGCATCGCGCAGCCAGGCGACGAAATGCAATCCGGCCGGCGAAACTTCGAGTCGGAAAATTTTGCCAAGGTATTTGTCGAACTGCTCGATGAAATAAGCGCGGCGATCTGCGTAAATTTTGCGAATGCGCTGCACGTGGCTGAGGAAAAATCCCTCGGTAATAAAACGAGCCAATGTCGCTTGATCGATCGAAGGCGAATGCTGGTCCATGACCGCGCGCACTTTCACGACCGAATCGACAATTTGTTCCGGCAGGAGCAGGTAACCAAGCCGAATGGAGGGGACGAGAATTTTGCTCATCGTGCCGGCGTAAATGACGCGGCGCGCATTATCCAAGCCCTGCAGACACGGCAGCGGCGGTCCGTCGAAACGAAACTCGGCGTTGTAATCGTCTTCCAAAATGTAGCTGTCGAACTTGCGCGCAAAATCGATCATGGCGATGCGGCGCTGCAGACTCATGGTGATGCCGAGAGGAAACTGATGCGAAGGCGTGAGGTAAATGAGTTTGGGCGCGGTGCGTTTAGTCGCGGGCCCGATGATCATGCCATCGCGGTCGAGCGGACGCGGGACCACTTTCGCGCCGGAAAAAACAAAAACACGCCGCGCCTGATGATATCCCGGATCTTCAATCCAAACTGCCTCGCCTGCGTTGACCAGCGCGAGCGTCGCCACAAACATCGCGTGCTGCATTCCTGCGACGACGACGATTTGTTCCGCGTGGCAACGCGCGCCGCGCGAATCGCACAGGTAAGTCGCGATCGCTTTGCGCAAACTCAAATCGCCGCGACTCGAAGCGTAGTTGAGCAAATGCGTGCCACGTCTTGCCAAAACCTGCGAACGCAAGCGTTCCCAAATGGCGATAGGGAATTCATCGACCGCGGGCAGACCGGGTGAAAAAGAAACGTTCGGTGGACCGGCTGTGCCGTAATCAAGTTGGCGCGAGGAGCGTGGATCGTGCATCTCCAGCACGCGCCTGGCTACGGGCGTAGGTCGTGCAATTTCGCTGGCGATCGGCAGGGCCGTTGCGTTCAGGAAACTTTTCGGCAAACGCTCCGCCACGAACGTGCCGGAACCTTTGCGTGATTGCAGATAGCCTTCGTCGTGCAATTTCGCGAAAGCAAGATTGACGGTCAGCCGGGAAATTCCGAGATCGCGCGCGAGCGCGCGCGAGGAGGGCAGGCGCGAAACACTCGCTTCAAAACTGCCACGCTCGAGTTGGTCGCGAATCTGGCGATAGAGCTGTTGATGAAGTGGTTCGGCCACTGCGCGATTGAGCCGGACCATTTCGAAGGAAATGATGGAACGGCGTCGCCGCTTTTGAACTGTGCCGTTGACCTTCACAGGGGAATTGTTTCACTCGCGCAGTCGGTTCTCAAGGATTGAGACGAAGTGGTCTGGCCAAAGATGCGTAAGTGGCTATAGGCGGTGGTTCGCGAAACCGTGACCATTAATCGAAGATGATTCCAAACGAATGAAAGCTTTGCGCGTAATCCTGCTGGCCGGCTTTGTCGCCGGGGCGATTGATCTCATCTATGTGCTGCCTTTCTGCGCCTTTCGTGGCATTGCACCGACGCGCGTTTTGCAGTTCATCGCCAGCGGCCTGCTTGGTCGCGCCTCGTTCAGCGGCGGCCTGCAGACGGCCGCGCTCGGGTTTGTGTTGGAGTTTGTCATCGCGACTGGTTTTGCGGCGGCGTTCTACTTCGTTAGCCGGAAATTTCTACTACTCGTTAGGCACGCGGTCCTCTGCGGCATTCTTTATGGCGTCTTCATTTACGCGTTCATGAATTTAGTGGTCGTGCCACTTTCGGCCGCACCAGCCGGTAAGCCTGCACTCGTTGCGAGAGTGTCGGATTTCGCAGTCCATCTGGTTGGGATCGGGCTGCCGATAGCCTTGATCACGAGCCGCTTCGCGAAACCAAGTGGACTTAACTGATTGCGCGAGGTGGTCATTGTCGATCGCTGCGGCTGTTTTAGAAAACAGTAGATGCATGCGCCTGCCTTTCGTCCGCGAGTAGTTGGCATCATCGGTTTCGATGGCGTGGCCACGCTCGATTTCGTCGAGCCACTCGAGGCCTTCCGGGCCGCGCGCGTTTTCGATAACGGGTTCGGCGCGCGTCCTTGTTACGAAGTGATCATCCTAGGCTTGAGCGCGCCCAGCTTCACCTCGGAGTCGGGACTGGTCTTTAAGGTCAACAAACGAATCGATGAGATCAGATCGATCGACACCATCCTGATTCCGGGCGGTGACGCTGTGCAGGTGGCCGAGTTGCGCGATCAGATCGCGTCGTGGCTGCTGCACAAACGCGATCGTATTCGGCGGATCGCGGCGGTCTCGGCGGGAATCTATCCGCTCGCGCGAAGTGGTCTGGTCGATGGCAAGGAAGTCACCACGCACTGGCGTTGCGCGCGCGATGTCGCACAAAAATTTCCGAAGTTGCACGTTAACTACGCCGCATCCTTTTCGCGCGACGATGGCTTCTTCACTTGCGGCGGCGGCAAAGCTGCCCTCGAAATGACGCTGGCCCTGATCGATGACGATTACGGCGCGCAAGTTTCGCGCGAAGTGGCGCGGGAATTTGTCGTGCGACAAAAGCCTTCCGGCGCCGACGACTCGTTAGTCTGTCCGCCGCAGGAACAATCGGCCGCGAGCGATCGCCTGGCGGATTTGCCGGCGTGGATTCTGGCGCATCTCGATCAAGATTTGTCGGTGCCAGTCCTCGCGCAAAAGGCGGCGCTATGTCCGCGACACTTTCGCCGCCTATTCCGCCGCGTTTTCAAGAGCGCACCGGCGGAGTTCGTGGAACAATTGCGGCTCGGCGAAGCGCGGCGTCGTTTACTCGGTCCGCGCACCACCATCAAGTGCGTGGCGGATTCGGTTGGCTTCCGCAGCGCGGATGCGTTTCGGCGCGCATTCGAGCGGCGACTGGGAATGACACCGAGCAAATTTCGCCTCCGCGCTCAGGGGCGGATCGAACGAAAATTCCGCAGACGAACTCTACAAAGCCGCGAAAGAACGGTCGAGCACCTCGAGCAGAAAATCCGCGTCAGCACTCGTTAGGCACATTGGCGGTGAGAAGCGGATGGTTTGACCTTGTAGGCCGCCTTTACCTAGGAGCAGACCCATGTCTTTGGCATTTTCCAAAACTTGGGCGCACTCAGCTTTGGCCGGCTCTTTCGTGGCGCGGTCCTTTACTAGCTCGATACCAAGCATCAGACCTTTGCCGCGGACGTCGCCGATAAGATTGTGCTTGTCCTTAAGGCGATTCAATCCAGCGAGCAACTGAGTGCCAATCTTAAGCGAGTTTTCTTGTAGCTTCTCGCGCTCGATGATCTCTAGCACGGCCATGCCTTGCGCGGAAACAACCGGGTTACCGCCGAAAGTGTTGAAGTGGATTCGCTGCGAAAGCGCCTGCGCAATTTTGGGCGTAGTTACCACGGCCCCAAGCGGCGCGCCATTGCCAATACCTTTGGCCATGCAGACGATATCGGGAATAACATCCTGAGTTTCGAAGCCCCAGTAATGCGTGCCAGTTCGGCCGAAACCAGACTGCACTTCGTCGGCGATACAAACCCCGCCGGCCGAGCGCACGTGCTCGTAGGTGTGTTTCAAGTAGCCATCAGGAAAAACGACGCAGCCGCCGACACCTTGGATTGATTCGGCGATGTAACCGGCGATCTGACCTGGCGTAGCGTAGTCGATCAGGTTCTTCACATCCGCTGCGTATTTCTTGCCCGCCTCGCCATCGTCGCGTCCCCAAATGCCGCGGTAAGGATCGGGCGTCATGGCATGATGGACGCCGAAGCTATGCGGGACGTTAAACTTCCAGGTAGCATGCGCAGTTAATCCCATCCCGGAAGAGTTACCGCCGTGATAAGCATTACGCAGCGCGATCATGTCGTAGTTACCGGTGTAGGCGCGCGCCATCAGCATCGCGAGGTCGTTCGCTTCCGAGCCGGAGTTAACGAAATAACAAACCTTCAAATCACCTGGCATCTTCGCGGCCAGTTTCTCCGCATACTGTGCGATGTTAGGATGCAGGTAGATGGTAGTGGAATGTTGCAGCGTTTCATTTTGACGATGCGCCGCCTTGAGCATGTCGGGATGGCAATGGCCGACGCTGATTGTGACAATACCTCCGAGCGCATCGAGGTAACGCCGTCCCTGATCGTCCCAGACATATTGCATCTTTCCCTCCACGATCATGAGCGGCTTCTTGTAGTAGAGGAAAATTCCCGGGTTGAGGAATTGTTTGCGCAGACGCAAAACTTCGTCAGGCGACGGTCCTTTGTATTCGTTAGGCTGGTGACTGAAGGGCGGAAGCTCAGGCTTGTTCATGACGGTTTAGGTGAAAGAGCACGCAACGCGATATAGACGCCGAACGCAATCGCGAATCCGACGAACCAGGCGTAGCTGTAGAGACTGACAAAAAAATGCGGAACACTGGTGGCACCGATGAGTTTCACGGTCACGAGAAAGCCGGGGAGATTCGGCAGGATTGCAATTACTAGAGCGACCAAGGCTGCGATGCTAAACCCATTGGTGTAACAGTATTCCCCTTCGTGTTTGTAAAGAGCCGGCACGTTCAGGCGCCGATGACGCAACACGAAATAATCGGCGATCATGATGCCGCCGATCGGTCCGAGCAACGCGCTGTAACCAACCAACCAGGTGAAGATGTAGCCAGACGGATCGGCCACCAACTTCCATGGCATCATGAGCACGCCGACGATGCCGGTGATCAGCCCACCAATGCGGAAAGAAATTTTGCGCGGCGCGAGATGCGCGAAATCATTCGCCGGACTAACGACGTTGGCCGCGATGTTGGTCGCGAGTGTGGCGAGACAAAGCGCGAACATTGCGATCACAAGCACGATCGGATTTTTGAAGTGCGTTAGAACGTCGACCGGATCCCAGATCGTGGTGCCGTAAATAATTGTCGTCGCCGATGTAACGGCGACACCGATGAAAGAATAGAGCGCCATGGTCATTGGAAGTCCGAGCGCCTGTCCGACAATCTGGTCGCGTTGTGAATGCGCGTAGCGCGAGAAGTCGGGAATATTGAGCGAGAGCGTCGCCCAAAATCCGATCATGCCGGTCAGGCTCGGAACAAAAAACGTCCAGAATTGCCCAGCTTTCGTTTGTCCCTGATCGAACGCGGAAGGCTGCGCCAAAATCGGACCGAAGCCGCCGGCATTGCGATACGCCCACCAAAGCAACAGCAATCCGAGCGCGATGAGCAGCGGCGCTTTGATGTTTAGAAGAAAGCGAATCGATTCGATGCCCTTGTAGACGACGAACATGTTGATGCCCCAGAAAAACATGAAGCAGACGAACTCAGCGAAAGTAATGCCGAGAACTTTCGCCGCATTAGGATCAATCATCCCAGGAAAGAAGACGCCGAGAATTTTGTAGATCGCCGCGCCGCCGATCCAGGTTTGGATTCCAAACCAACCGCAGGCGACAAAGGCGCGCATCAAGGCCGGCACATTCGCGCCGCGCACTCCGAACGACGCGCGACAAAAAACTGGAAACGGAATTCCGTAACGCGTCCCGGCATGCGCATTCAAGATCATCGGTATGACGACGATGAGATTGCCAAGAAAGATGGTGATGATCGCCTGTGACCAATTCATCCCACCGCCGATAAGCGACGACGCGAGCATGTAAGTCGGAATGCAGGCCGACATCGAAATCCAAAGCGCCGCGAAACTGCCGACCCGCCACGTCCGCCGCGCTTTCGGCACCGGCGCGAGGTCCTTGTTATATAGAGTGCTGTGCTCGATCTCGATCGAGACATCGACATCCGGCGCGATGGGTTTACTCAAGCTCACGCTGGTAAATCGTCTGTTTCAGGTTCGATTACGAGCACGATCCGTGAGCGTGGCACGAGTCGGTTCGCGCTCCGCCTGCTTATGCTTACGGGATGATGGCGCGGTAGAAACGCTTCGTCGTGCCGGCGGGCGGATAATCAATAATGAAGAAGGTGCCGTTTGGATTCGCCGTCCGGAAGCTGATGAACTGCCAGTCGGACGGCGCCGCGGGGAGGGAGTCGACCCGTTGCACGATGTATTGCTGCCCCGGATTGCCGTCGAAGTCGAAGCGGAATCCGCCACGCACATCAGCACGGATAATCACCCGCCGCCCGTCCGCCAACTGTGCGCCGAAGGCAACTTGGTTAGCGTCGTTGAGTCCGTACGTCGATAAACCCAGCAAAGACACCGTCGAACCGGAGAGCGAGTCGCCCGTTGCGATGATCGGCACTGGAAGAGACTGTGGGCCGAAGTTGATGAAGATGACCGCACGGCCATCGCTCAACAGCTGATTGTAAGCGACTGCCCCGATGTCGTTCAGCGCGGGCGTCCCAGAAAAATTGCCTGTTGTCACAAGAATAGGGGTGTCACCGCTGCCCCTGAAAATGCCTTGGGTGGATCCTCCGTCAACGCGAGTGAAGGCAAGGAACGCCGTAATTCCATCATTATTCAGAGCCGGACGGCCTTCATTGATTGTCAGTTCCGGCCCGCTCAGGGCGATAGGCCGTATGTTTCCTTGCTCGTTCACGAAGACGCCGAGGCCGAGCCCGTTGCCTTGGTCAACAGTGAACGCCACCGTCCCGCTGTTGTTGATCGAAGGTCCTCCGTTGTTATGGAAGGAGCTAAACATCGGACCCTGCTGCGCGATCGTCGTCAGTACACCGCCATCCGCAGTCACGATCGCTTCGCTACTGTTTCTATAGAGAGCGCCGAACGCGACCGTCCCTGATGAATTGATCGCAGGAAGCCCGAAGAAGGTGTTAAGCGATGCGTCCGAAGCAGCGATCGTAGTTAATGCTCCAGCTGTGCCGACATAAAGAGTCGAAGCACCGGCGATCCCGATGTAAAATGTCACCACCCCGGAGTCATTTATTGTTGGCTGGCTTAGCGTGCTCGAGCTGAAAACCTGGCCTTGGAACTCGGCGATGCTGGAGAGTGCGCCTCCATCACCCGTATAGATTCCCGCGCTACCGAGAGCCGCAGACCCGTTAAATGCCACCGTTCCCCAGGAGTTAATCGAGGGGAATAACCCAAAGGATGCCAGGTCAACGGCCGTATCCGCAATCGGCGTGTAGGCGACCTCAGCGACCGAGATTGACGGCACAATCGCGCACGAAAGGAGAATCAATACTCGATTCCGTAGCTTCACTGTTTGTTCCGCGATACTACCGGACGGTCGGACGGTTTGCAAAACTCAGCGTTGTCGGTTTCGCTCCGTATGACCATAGAAAGGCATCGGCTCGCGTTTGGGCATTTGGCAGCGACAGAGTTATACCGACAAATTTCATCGCGCACCGCAACTTCACGGCGCACGCCGAACGAGGCGCGACAAAACCCTGCAGACGGAATGCCGTAACGTGCGAGCACTCGCAAAGCATCTTCCAATTGTTAGGCGCTCGCGGTAGAAGCCTCTCGTGCTGCTCCGACTTATCAGCGCGCTGGGAATTGCTGTTATGATTGCCTGCGCGTGGCTGCTCTCGCGCGATCGCAAACATTTTCCATGGCGCACCGTCTTGTGGGGAATGGGACTGCAATTCGCCTTTGCGATTTTCATTCTGAAAACGCCCATCGGTCTGAAGATGTTTTCCGGTGCGCAGGTGGTGATGGATCAACTCAACGCCTACGCCTACGAAGGCGCGAAGATGGTCTTCGGTCCGCTCGGCGACGCGGAGACTTTGCGCCGAACTTTCGGCGCGAGCGGCGCCTACGTTTTCGCCATTTCGGTCACGGCCACGATCATTCTCATCTCATCACTTTCGTCGCTGCTCTACCACTGGGGAGTTTTGCAAAAAGTGGTAGCGGCCATGGCGTGGGTCATGATGAAAACGATGCGCACCAGCGGTAGCGAAAGCCTGGCGGGTGCGAGTAATATTTTTCTCGGTCAAACCGAAGCTGCGCTCCTGATTAAACCTTATCTGCCGAAGATGACGCAGAGCGAAATCATGGCGCTCATGACGACCGGCTTCTCCACCATCGCTACTGGAGTGATGGCGGTTTACGCCGGGATGGGCGGATTAAGCGCAGGCCACATTCTGACCGCATCGGTGCTTGGCGCGCCCGCCGGATTACTTATCGCGAAGGTGATGTATCCGGAACGCGAGGCCAGCGAGACCGGCACGCGTTGTCATTTCGGGGTCAAACGCACCGCGCAAAATAGCATCGACGCGCTGTGTCAAGGCGCGAGCGAAGGCGTCATGCTTTCGATTAACGTCATGGGAATGCTGATTGCGTTCGTCGCCGTCGTTGCGCTTCTGAACGGACTCATTCTCTGGCCGCAACGCGAGTTTGGCCTAACGAATCCTCTCACCATTCAGCAAATGCTCGGATGGATTAATGCGCCCTTCGCCTGGGTCATGGGAGTGCCGTGGAAAGATTGTCCATTCATCGGCGAGATTCTTGGCGAACGTATCGTGCTCAACGAATTCGTCGGCTATCTGAATCTTTCCGACTACGTGAAGACCCATCCCGACGCGCTCGATCCGCGCTCTGTCATACTCGCTAGCTACGCACTCTGCGGCTTCGCGAATTTCTCCAGCATCGCAATTCAGATTGGCGGGATCGGCGCTTTGGCTCCGGAGCGCCGCGGAGATCTCGCGCGGCTTGGCCTGCGCTCGATGATCGCGGGCGTGATTGCCTGCTATTTGTTTGCGGCGGTCGTCGGCGTCTTGATTTAAAAATGGGCTGGCTCGTCCACGATCCGGTGGTTTCTCGCCGCTGAAGTATATTGCGCGGTCATGAGAGCGGATTGCGCGAGCGCCACATCCCTCCTCATCGCGCGCGGTCTGCTGCTCGCCGATGCGACTCCAGCTTTGCGGCTTTTGGTCCTTGATGGGAGCGTCGCATTAACCCGAAAGCTGCTCACGGCGGCCGAGCCTTCGCCTTGGTTCGAGTTCGCGCTAAATCATCAATTCGCGCGACGGATTGTTTTCGCCGCTGAGGCCCTTCTGCTCCCGGGAATTTTGCTGCATTGGCTCGCACGCAAACGTCTGCTCGACGCACTCGCGCGCGAGGCCCTCGCGACGGGCTGTCGCCAAGTCGTCGTGCTCGGCGCTGGCCTCGATACAATCGCGTTGCGGCTGCAAAGCGCGGCTTTGTGCTTCGAGTTGGATCATCCCGCGACGCAGGCAATCAAACGCCGCGCTTTTGTCCAAGGGCCGGTGCTCATAGCGGTTGATTTCCTGCATCAATCAGTCGCGCAAGCCTTGAGGGCTCAGCCGCGCTTCGCCACCGATCAGCCCACGCTCTATATCGCCGAAGGATTGCTAATGTATCTGCCGCCCGCTCGCGTGGCGGCTTTGTTCCGGGAAGTCGCGGCGCTGAGCGCGCCCGGCAGCCGATTCGCCTTCACTTTTATGGAGGCGCGCGCGGGTAAGCGGATCGCTTTCCACAGCAGTGGGCGGATCAATGATTGGTGGCTGCGCTCGCGCGGCGAATCCTTTTGCTGGGCGCTCCCTCGGACCAGCGTGAAAGACTTTTCCGCGCAGCATGGATGGGAGCTCACGACACTTAGTTCGCCAGAGGAATTGCGGGACCGTTTCCTGGTGCCGCACGGTCTCGGCCACGCCCCCTTGGCGATTGGTGAATCTGTGGCCATGGCCTACCTTGCCGAGCCGTGAGCGCCCTCGTGGTCAACGACACCCATTCGCAGCTCAACGCGACTCGCGTGGCTCGGTTGCTCCGGCCTGTCGGGCTCGACGCGCTCATCGAAATCGTGCGCACCGCGGGGTCCGCCGGACGCCAGCTTTCGCTTTGCGGCGGACGACACGCGATGGGTGGCCAGCAATTCGGCACCGATGGATGGCTCGTCGATATGCGGAGTCACGCAGCGATTCAATCTTTCGATGAGGAGCGCGGCTTGATCGTGGCTGACGCCGGTATTCAATGGCCGGAACTCATCGCCGGTTGCGCCGCCAGACATTCCCCCGGTCGTCCGGCATGGGGTATTCGTCAGAAACAAACCGGCGCCGACCGCCTCACCCTCGGTGGCTCTCTTTCCGCCAATGTGCACGGCCGCGGCCTGCGCATGCCGCCGATCATAGCCGACGTTGAAGCCTTCACGCTCATCGATGCTTCTGGTGAAGTGCGCCGGTGCAGCCGCGAAAGTAACGCCGAACTCTTCCGTCTCGCGATCGGCGGTTATGGACTTTTCGGCATTATCGCCGATGTCACGCTGCGGCTGATGCCGCGGGTTAAGGTCGAGCGCCGGGTAGAAGTCATTTCCCTCGCTGAACTCCTTCGCGTGCCTGAGGAGCGCGACACACGCGAGTGGCTCTTCGGCGATTTTCAATATTCGATCGACGAAGACTCGCCGCATTTTCTAAAGCGCGGCGTCTTTTCCGCCTACCGCCGGATCGAGGACGATCAACCTGTGCCCTCCGAGCAACGCCAATTGCGCGACGATGACTGGCGACGCCTGCTGCATCTCGCCCACACGGACCGGGCCTTGGCCTTCGAAGAATATGCCCGCTACTATTTGTCCACGGACGGCCAGCGTTATTGGAGCGACACACACCAGCTCGGCACCTACATCGACGGCTATCACGCGGAGATCGATCGGCAGGTCGCCGCGTCACATCAGAGCAGCGAAATGATCACCGAAATCTACGTGCCACGTCCTGCACTCCGCGCCTTTATGCGCGACGCGGGGGAGCTGTTGCGCCGTGGCGGCGTGCCCGTCATTTACGGCACTCTTCGCCTGATCGAACGTGACGAAGAAAGCTTTTTGGCTTGGGCGCGGGAACCTTGGGCCTGCATCATCTTCAACCTTTGCGTTGCTCATACGCCCATTGGCCTCACTGCTGCTCAGACCGTCTTTCGCCGACTGATCGACCTCGCGATCACGCACGGCGGTAGCTACTATCTTACCTATCACCGCTGGGCGACGCGCGCACAGGTCGAAACCTGCCATCCGAAGTTCCGAGACTTTCTTCGCCAGAAAGAGGCACGGGATCCCACCAACCTAATTACCAGCGACTGGCACGAGCACCACCGCGCCCTTTTCGCTGCGTGAAGATTCATACGCCTGCGGGCTCGGTGACGTGGATGATTATTTTTTAAAAGTGTGCCGGCTCGCGTTTCAACATTTGTCCGCGACCGATCGTGCCGACAAATTTTCCATCGCGCACCGCAACTTCGCCTCGCACCGTGACTGCGCTGGGCCGTCCTTCAATTTCCCAGCCTTCGAAAGCGCTGTAATCGACATTCATCATCTGCGTCTTCGCCGAAATCTTTCCGCGATATTCCGGATCGTAAACGACCAAGTCGGCATCGGCGCCAATCTGGATCGCGCCTTTGCGCGGAAATAATCCGAAGATTTTTGCGGCCTTCGTGCTCGCGACGTTGACGAACTTGTGCAGGTCGAGCCGGCCAGCCTTGACGCCGTGGGTGAAAAGCAAATTCACGCGATCTTCGAGAGACGGAATGCCGTTCGGAATTTTCGTGAAATCGGCGCGGCCCATCGGCTTCTGTGCTTTGAAATCGAAGGGCGCGTGATCGGTCGCGACGGTGTCGATCTCGCCGGCCTGCAATCCGTTCCAAAGAACCGGCTGGTTTTGTTTATCACGCAGCGGCGGCGACATGACGAACTTGGCCCCTTCAAAATCGGCGCGCTCCGCATCCGTTTTATCGAGCACCAGATATTGAATCAGCGTTTCGATGCCGACATGCACGCCGCGATGACGCGCGGCCAACGCCTCGCGCAAAGCTTGATTGCAACTCAGGTGTACGATGTAAACGTGCGCGCCGACTAGCTCCGCGAACGTGGTCAGGTGATGAACACCTTCAGCTTCCACCAACGGCGGCCGACTTTCGTGGTGTCGTTCCGGTCCGACGAGCCCCGCGCCTAACAACTCCTTTTGTCGTTCGAACACGAGCGTTTCGTTCTCGCAATGCGCAGTCACGATCACGCCGAGCTCCTTAGCCAACTTCAGCGTGTGATACAGCTCCGTGTCGTCGATTCCGAACGCGCCTTTGTAAGCGAGGAAAATCTTAAAGGACGCAATGCCTTCGCGAACAATTTCGCGCAACTGTTGCTCATTACTTTTGTCAAAGCGCGTTACACCCATGTGATAGGTGTAATCACACGCGGATTTGCCGGCGCTCTGTTGCTGCCAAAGCCGAAAACCTTCCATCGCGCTCATATCGCGCGAGGGACAAACCATTTCGATCAACGTCGTGGTTCCGCCAACTAGCGCCGCCTTGCTTCCCGTCTCGTAGGTGTCCTTCGAGAATGTGCCCATAAACGGTAGATAGATGTGCACGTGGGGATCGATGAATCCGGGGAAAACATATTTCCCGCTCGCATCGATGACTTCCGCGCCAGGAGGTGCCGCTAAATTGCGTTCGATGCGACTGATCGTTTCGCCTTCGCAAAAAATATCAGCGACATAGCGATCGCTGCCGGTGACGATCTCACCGTTTTTTATTAGAAGAGACATCCGCCTACTTCTTCCACACGTCGCCGACCCCATCGCCGAACCAGCGCGTGGTCACGACTTTTTGCTGCGTGTAGAACTGCACGCCTTCTTTCCCCTGGATGTGCAGATCGCCATAGAACGATTCGTCCCAGCCGGTGAATGGGAACATCGCCATTGTCGCGGGCACGCCGACGTTGATTCCGACCATGCCGGCTTTAACCCGGTTCTTGAATTCCCGCGCGGCTTTGCCGGAGTTGGTAAAGATGGCGGTGCCGTTTCCGTAGCTCGATTTGTTCGCGACTTCGATGGCGTGATTGAGATCCTCCATGCGCATAACGTTCAGGACTGGTCCGAAAACCTCTTCGCGCGCGATTTCCATTTCGTTTTGCACCTGATCGACAATCGTCGCGCCAAGAAAGAATCCGTTGGGCGCGTCGGAGACTTTCACGTTGCGACCATCCGCGATTATTTTCGCGCCTTCTTTTTCCCCGCCCGCGACCAAGCTCATCACACGATCGCGATGTTGCGCGGTGATAACCGGACCCATGTCCGGTTGTGTTGCGGTGTCAGTCGGACCGACTCTGATCGCGCGCGCTGCTTCGACGAGTGACGGCAAAACGTTATCCGCCGCTTTCCCGACCGTGATCGCAGTCGAGCCGGCCATGCAACGTTCGCCCGCGCAGCCAAAGGCGGCAGTCGAAAGTGCTTCCACGGTTTTCGCCACATCCGCATCCGGCATGACGACGATGTAGTTCTTCGCGCCACCGTTGGCCTGCACGCGCTTGCCATGTTGCGTGCCCGTTTCGAAAATGTATTTCGCGACCGGTGATGAACCGACGAACGAAATCGCTTTCACCTTCGGGTGCCTGAGCAATGCATCGACACAATCGCGTCCGCCATGCACGACGTTGAGCACGCCTTTCGGCAAACCCGCTCTTTCGAGCAACTCGATGATGAGGTTAACGGTTAGCGGGACTTTCTCGCTCGGCTTGAGCACGAACGTGTTTCCGCAAACGAGCGCGAGCGGAAACATCCACATCGGCACCATCGCGGGAAAATTAAAAGGCGTGATGCCCACGCAAACGCCGAGCGGTTGATGCATTGTTTCGCAATCGACGCCGCGCGCGAGATTTTCGAGCGTGTCGCCCATGAGCAAGGTCGGCGCGCCGCACGCATATTCGACGTTTTCGATTCCGCGGTAAACACTGCCGCGCGCTTCCGCCAAGGTTTTGCCGTGTTCGCGCGTCACGCTCTGGCAGATCCGATCGAAATTTTCTTCAAGCAGCTGGCGATAACGAAAAAATAATCGCGCACGTTCGATCGCCGGCGTGTCGCGCCATTCGGGAAATGCATCCGCCGCAGCCTGCACTGCTTCGTCGACAACATCGGCGCCGCACATCGGCACCTCCGCGATGGTTGTGCCGCGCGATGGATTGAAAACGGGGGAAGTTCCGTTGCGGTGGATTTCTCTCCACGCGCCGGCAATGAAGACGGGACATGGAGTTAGTGACGAGGCGCTCATCGCTGAACTTAAGTCCTCACTGGTCGGTCGTCACCGGTCACTTCAATTCCGTGCGAGCGCGTCCGACTGTTTCACGAACTCATCGCCGCTCCATTCGCTATCGGCTTTGACCACCTTCTTTTCTTCGGCGGCTTTCTGCGCGGCTTTGCGCTCGCCTTGCATGCGGACCAGCTCGGCGTGCGTGGTGAAATAATCGAGGCTCTTGCCTTTGAAATCGGCTAGCGTTTCGAATTTGTGTTTCTCCATGAAAGCGAGGAGTTCGTCGCACATTCGCTTCACGCACTCGTAGCCAAATTTCATCACGCCGGTGCAAACCTGCACCGTGTCTGCGCCTAACAAGATGAACTGCGCCGCGTCGCCTCCCGTTTCGATCCCGCCGATCCCAGACAAACTGCGTCCCGGAAATTCCGCGCGAATCATGGTCGCGATTTCCATGACCATGCGGAGCGCGATTGGGCGCACTGCTTTCGATGAATAACCGCCCGGTGTGGTGAAACCTTCTACCGTCGGCTCCGGTCGCAGCGTATCGAGATTCACTCCCATCACGCTACGAATCGTGTTAATCGCGGCGAGACCGTTGCATCCCGCGCGCAGCGACGCGCGACTCGGGTCGGTGATGCGCGTGACATTTGGCGTCATCTTCGCCCAGACCGGTTTCTTAGCCGCGGCCATGACCCATCCGCACACTTCCTCGAGAATTTCTGGCACCTGGCCCATGGCTGCACCCATCTTTCTTTCCGGCAAACCATGCGGGCAGGAGAAGTTGCACTCGAACGCATCGACGCCCGCTTCTTCGCATTTCTGGACAATCTCGAACCACGCGTCCTTTGAATATTCCTCCATGATCGACGCAATCAGACAGCCGTCCGGGTGTTGATCTTTGATCTTCTTAAATTCATCGAGCCAGATCGAAAACTTCCGATCGCTGATCAGCTCGATGTTCTCCCAGCCGATCACTTCCTTCCGATCCTCGGAGTAAAGCTTCGCGTAACGCGGCGTAACGTTGATCACCTTTCCGGCATCGAGACTAACGGTCTTTGCGATGACCGCGCCCCAGCCTTCTTTAAACGCGCGGTTGATAACATTCATGTTCGTGCCCGGAGGTCCGGATCCGATCACAAAAGGGTTCGGCAGCTTTAGTCCATCAACGGTCGTGGCGAGTGTTGGCATAAGAATTTTCGTGAACCACAAGTTCTAACAAGCGCGCCGCGAAAGTTCGATACAAATTACGGGATGGAACCCGCCGAGACAGGAGCGCCGTGGCGGCAGTGGGGCTCAGGGCTCGAGCCGGAAGCGGTGAAACAAATGGCCAACGCATGCGCCTTGCCCGTGGCCGTAGCGGGCGCGCTTATGCCGGACGCTCACGTTGGTTATGGTTTGCCGATCGGTGGTGTGCTCGCGACTGACAATGCCGTGATTCCATACGCGGTCGGCGTGGACATCGCGTGTCGGATGAAGCTGACGGTCTATGACCGCAAAGCGAACACCATCGCGGGTGAAAAAGATCGCCTCGCCAATATTATCGAACGCGAAACGCGCTTTGGGATGGGCTGCTCATTCAAGCAACGCCGCCACCATGAAGTGATGGACGAAGATTGGAGCGTGTCCCCCGTGACAGAGCGATTGCGCGATAAGGCCTGGTCGCAGTTAGGGACAAGCGGCAGCGGAAATCACTTCGTTGAATTCGGCGCGTTCAGCGCGAGCGACGACTCGTTAGGCATTCCGGACGGCGTATATCTCGCATTGCTCACGCACAGTGGTTCGCGTGGGACCGGCGCGCAGGTTTGCCAGCATTACAGCCGCCTCGCGATGGATCTACACAAAGAGTTGCCGAAGGAATTGAAACATCTTTCGTGGCTTTCACTCGATGATGAATCAGGTCGGGAATATTGGGCGGCGATGAACTTGATGGGCCATTACGCGGCGGCGAATCATGCGCTCATTCACAAATACATTGCGCGTTCGTTAGTCGAAGAGCCCATCCTCGACATTGAGAACCATCACAATTTCGCTTGGAAAGAGCGGCACGTAATAAAGGGCGAAGAGCGTGAAGTAATTGTGCATCGCAAAGGGGCAACGCCCGCTGGCGTTGACGTGCTCGGTGTAATCCCTGGGTCGATGGCATCGCCGGGATTTGTGGTGCGCGGGAAAGGCCAGGAAGAATCGCTGACGAGCGCGTCGCACGGCGCGGGTCGCGTGATGAGTCGCACCAAGGCATTACAATCGTTCACATGGAGCGCGGTGAAGAAACTGCTGGCGGAGCGCGACGTGATTTTGCTTTCCGCGGGACTCGATGAAGTGCCCGGCGTTTATAAAGACATCGAAGCAGTCATGGCTGCGCAAACTGATCTGGTCGATGTCCTCGGCCGTTTCGATCCGAAACTGGTGAAGATGTGTCCGGCTGGCGAACGCGCAGAAGACTAGCGCCTGGCGATCCACGCCATCGCCTTGTCGGCCAATTTGTCGAACGCGGTCACGGCCATCTCGAGATGTTCTTCTTTGGTGTCTTCGATTTTGTTGTGACTGATGCCATGCAGGCTTTGCACGAACATCATGATCGTCGGCACACCGGCGCGCGCGACTTCGGCCGCGTCGTGCAATGGACCGGACGGCAGACGATGCGGCTTTGCGCCGGTTTCGGTGATGGCTTCATCAGCGAAGGTGATAAGTTCGTCATTAAACAAAATCGGTTCGATGTTCCAGATGCGCTCCCACAAGACTTCGACGTTTCCTTCTTTCGCAAATCGATCGCTCGCCTCTCTCGCTTCGCTCAGCATGCGCCCGAGCGCGGGTGCATCGAGATGGCGTTGATCGAGTGTGATACGACAGTCTTCGACCACACTGGTGACGATGCCAGGACTCGTTAGGCAGGAGCCGATCGTGCAGACGCCGCCGTTGCGTTCGCTGATGCGGTAAATTTCCGGACTCATTTTCGCTGCCGCGAGAAATGCATCTTTGCGGCGATTCATCGGCGTGCTGCCGGAATGCGCGGCTTGTCCGCGGAAGCTGATGGCATGTCGCTCGACGCCGAATGTTCCAAGGACGGTGCCGAGAGGAAGATCGAGATCGAGGAGCACGGGGCCTTGTTCGATGTGCAATTCCAAATAGGCCGCCGCATTCATTAGTTCCTTGCGGCACGCCTTCACGTTTTCGAAATCGATGCCGTGCTCTTTGAGTGCGTTCGATAATGTGACGCCGTCGCGATCTTTCAAGACGCGCGCTTCATCCATATCGAGATTTCCCGAGCAGGCCGACGAACCGAAAAGGCTCTTGCCGAAGCGCGCGCCTTCTTCATCGGCCCAATCGATCAGCCGGACCGTGATCGGCGGGCGCCCGCCGTATTGCGTATTAATGCGGCGCAAAATTTCCAGTCCCGCGAGCGTGTTCAAACAACCGTCAAGCCAGCCGCCATTCGGCACCGAATCGATATGACCACCAATGAGCAACGTCTTCTCCGATTCGCCGCGCAGTGTCGCCCAAAAATTTCCCGCTTCGTCGCGATGCGTCTCCGCTGGAATGCGTTCGCATTTTTTCTGAAGCCACTCCCGCGCGCCAGCCCACAGGCCGGTAAAGGCGACACGTTGCGCGCCATTTTCATCGCCCGTCAGCGCGCGCAATTCTTTTAACTCTGTGATGGTTCGCTTCGGATCCAGCATTGTCAGCAAAAGCGGGGCGCGTAGTTATCTTATCACCCGCAAAGAATGAGCGCAGGAGATAGCCATGTCCACGAAGAAGCTGCTACTCGTTAGTCTGATCGCAGGCGTGGCGCTTTCGGCGCAAGCGCAACCGCGCATCTCGGACGATCGCGACTTGAAAGACATCGATCTGACCGGTTGGGATTGTTTGAATCGTCTCGAAGGTTCCGCGAAAACTCCGGACGGCCAGGAACGCAACCGCGGCAAGAATCGATCCGCGGTTGACCTCGCTGGACTAAACGTGGCGAATCTCGATTGGGCCGGCTTTCGAAAATTAACCGAGCCGTTCGATCTCGCGACGAAAGGGCGACGGCGCAAGGACGTCGGCGGCGCGGCGAAGACGCAGCTGGAGTCGATGGAAAAACAAGTGGTGTCGGTGACCGGCTATCTGGTGCTGGCTTACGCCGGGCCGCCCGAGACAACGAACTGTGCCAGTGTCGATTTTCACGACTGGCATCTGGAAGTTTTCGAGAAGCCGGCCGATCACCCGCCGCACGTCGGCGATCCGACGCCGATTATCTGTGAGGTTACGCCGCGAACGCAGAAGGCCATTTACGCCGCGGGAATTCGACTACTCGATATTGCCGGCTTCATGCGCCGACCGGATCTGACCTACGAACCAACCGGACATCCGGCGAAAAAAATTCGCCTAACCGGTTATCTGCTGTGGGATGACGATCACAACGGCTCAGCTGATATCGGCCCAAATATCCAGTCGATAGGCAGCAACGGTTATCACAATCCGTGGCGTGCGACTGCGTGGGAAATGCATCCGGTGTTCAAGATCGAGGTGGTCGATGGTTCAGCCAACGCGGTGCCTTCGAATGCGAACACACCGCCGTCGTCGCCGAGTCCTTCGGTGGCTGCGACAACAGGCGCGCCCGCACCGGAGGCGGCTCCGCAAACAGTTGTAATCGTCGAACCGGTGAAAATAAAAATTCCGTATGGCGAGACAGTTTTGCCGCGCGGCCTGCAGCTAAAACTTTTGTCGCGCGATGCGCAAAGCGTCACAGTTCGTTACATGGAAACCGCAGTGCGACTGCCGTTGCAATCGGTGGAGATTCGTTAGGCAAAATGACGGACGAAAATCTTCGCGCCGCGATTGAGGAAGCGCGCATCGGACTGCGCGAAGGCGGAATTCCGATTGGCTCGGTTTTGGTTTGCGACGGAAGAATCATCGGCCGCGGACGTAATCAACGCGTACAGGAAGGCAGCGTGATTCATCATGCGGAGATGAATTGTCTCGAGAACGCTGGCCGGCTGACCGCGGCGGTTTACAAACGCTGCACGATCTACTCGACGCTTTCGCCCTGCGCGATGTGCAGTGGCGCGATTGTGCTCTATCAAATTCCCCGCGTCGTCATTGCCGAGAATGTCACCTTCATGGGCGCGGAGGAAACGCTGCGCGCGAACGGCGTTGAAATCGAAGTGCGGCAAAACGACGAATGCATTCAGATGATGCGCGAATTCATCCGCGATCATCCGCAGCTATGGAATGAAGATATCGGCGTTTAGACGCGGTGATTGTCGCCACTAAAGGAATGGCGTGTCGCGTTTGCGGTTGCGTGACGGAAACGTCGTTTCCGACGTGATTACACGGCGCGGAGAGAAGGCCGATTTCGCAAAACAACAGCGCTCGCCAGAAGGAAAAGCTTCGATGCCTGTCGCCGTTGGCGATGGCAAACGGTAATTTGAGTAACGCGTTTGAAGATTGACCTGAATTATTTTTCGTGGAGCCAGTCTAAACTCTGCGCCCACCGGCTCATCAGCGCACGATTCTAGTAGTTGGCGACGAGCTGGGTGTCCTCGCAGCTCTTTTTATGGAGGGAAAAATTTACCTCGAACGCTATCGTCTCTACGTCGATCCGATCGGCCTGCCCGTGGTCATTCGGCGCAGCGCTGGCGAAGCGACTTTCAAAGCGCAGGACACGATCGAACACAAGGATGTCGCGCTGCAAGTAGTGGCGGTGAAGACCCTGCGTAGCGTGGTGCGCGAGCAACTCGAAGCCGAAGCGAAAGGCGCGCAGCAGATCCAGGACATTAACATTCCTGTCCTGCACGATTTCGGAATCGACGACGGCCAGATCATTTACGTGACGGAATATTTTGACGGCATCACCGCGGATGAATGGATCAAGGCGCACGGGCCGATGCCGGTCGGCGTAGTCCTGCGGATCGCGCAACAGGTGGTGCACGCTTCCAGTGTCAGCACCTTCCACGGCATCGTTCATCACGCCATTAATCCGAGCAACGTTATCCTCGTGCCCGGCCAGACGCCAGACGGCGAATGGCCACTGATCAAGGTGCTGAACTTTGTCGGAGTCGCGCCGGACCTGACCCCGCCGGAAAATCCTAATCCCCAATCATCCGGCCCGATAAATTTTGCCAGCCCGGAGCAACTGCAGACCGGTTCGGTCGACTTCCGATCGCAAATGTACTCGTTAGGCGCCACCCTCTGGTTCTTACTCACGGGCGCGGTGCCGGTTGGTGGCGCAGCTGCAATCGAAGACGCACATGCAATCCCCGCGGCAGTGCGGCGCCTGCTCGCGCATATGCTCGCGGCCGAACCAATGGAACGTCCGGCCGATCCGCTTGCCCTTCAGGCGCAGATTCGCGATTGTCTTGCGAAGCTGGATCGACGCGATGCGGTTGCGAGCAAGTTTGGCCGGCCGCTCCCATCGGAAGCCGCCGCGCCGGTTCCGCACAGAGCGCCGCGGCGCCCGCTCCCTTGGAAACCGCTCGCACTTGCCGCGGCGTTAATGGGTTTAGCGGCAGTTAGCGCAGTCTTCTTGGCTCGACACTCCGGACAACAGCAGGCGATCGGTGTGCCGATTGGTGTCCCGGAAAAATCCGCGGCCGCAGTTGCCAAGAACGTTAGCGCGCCAGCTGGAGCATCTGCGACGATCGCGCAGGCAGATAGCAACAGCATCACCACACCGCCGAGGACAGATCCGCCGCTTCTTACCTCAGTCGCAAGCGAGTCGAGCGATGAGCAAAGGGAAACGCAATCGACAGCGCCGGAAAGTTCGCGACCCTCAACGCAGGTTGCGTCATCTTCTGCTCCGCCAACGGAGGAACCGCCGGCGCAGCTCGTAATGAATAACGCTCCTGAACCTGCCCCTCCATCCGAAAGCCCCCCCGCTCCGGTTGCTTCGCCGCCCGCGGAAACTGCGCTCGCGCAGACGGAACCGGCAGTGACGCGTGCCGAGGAAGCGCCGCCCTCACGCAAACAAACTTTGACCCTCGTTTCGCCTCCGGAAGAAAATCCAGCGGTCGTGAAATCCGAAAAGCGTCTCAATAACAAACGCGTGCGAGTTGCGAGTGTCGCAAATGATTCGCCGCGCTTGCCGCGCGGCTCCGTGCGCGCGCAATATCTCGGCACCGCGCCCGACGGAACTCTCGTCTTCGGATTGCCTTCTTCCGAAAAAGTCTACGCTTCGCCTCCGCGTTCCGGGACCCGCGAAGAGCCGCAGCGGCGGACACGTCGCGCTCAACGCGAGTTCAGCGTCGACGATCTTCCGGTCTTGCCTGCAATGCCGTCGGACGGCTAATTTAGCGCGCTTGGCGGATTCATCGCTCGAAGGCTACCGAAACGTCTAAGGGAGCGAGAAGTAGTCGCCGCTCTGATAATTGCCGTCGATCGTCTTGACGATTTGCATGAGCACATCATTGACGAGTGTGCTGGCACCGAAGCGGAAGAGATCGTTCGTTAGCCAATCGTCGCCGAGGGTTTCTTTTACCATCACAAGGTAGGCAAGCGCTTGCTTAGCCGTGCGAATGCCGCCGGCGGGTTTCATCCCGATGCGAATTCCGGTCGCATAGAAGAAGTCGCGGATGGCTTCGAGCATGACGAGCGTAACTGGCATGGTCGCAGCCGGAGAGATTTTGCCCGTCGAGGTCTTGATGAAATCAGCGCCATTGTTCATCGCGATCTCGCTGGCGATGCGAACGTTATCGTAAGTCTGTAGCTCGCCCGTTTCGAGAATCACTTTCAAATGCGCGGCGCCGCAGGCCTCTTTGGTCGCGGCGATTTCGTCGGCGATGCGGGTGTGATTGCCGGCAAGGAATACTCCGCGGTCGATCACCATGTCGATCTCATCTGCGCCGTCGCGCGCCGCGCTGCGCACCTCTTCCAATTTCAACCGCAGCGGCATCAGGCCTGTGGGAAAGGCGGTAGCTACGGAAGCGACCTTAACTCCGGAATCGCCCAGAAATTTTTTCGCGACGCGAACAAAATTTGGATAAACGCACACTGCTGCGCACGGCGGAACATCGTAGCGCGCATCAAGCGGCTGCATCGCCTTGCGGCAGAGAAACGCGACTTTGCCCGGTGTGTCTTTTCCTTCCAGGGTGGTCAGATCCATCATCGAGATGGCCAGCTTTAGCCCTTCGACTTTGGCGGAAGTCTTGATGCTGCGTTTGCCGAAAGCCGCCGCGCGTTCCTCGACCATGATTTGGTCGATGGTCGGTACAGCACTCGTTAGGCGCGCCGAAGGGACGAGAGTCTTCATGCGGGTTTTTGCGATTCACTCCGCCATTCTGCGCGGGTCTCCGCAATCAAAGGCGTCATATGGATAAAAGAACGGATGATGAGCCCAAGATAAATCAAAAGCCCCAGAACCGCACTCCCGATAAAAAGGAGGTGACCATTGCGGGCGAGAAAAAAATCCGGACGCGCCCGAATAAACAAGGCGGCGATTAATTCGAAAACAAAAATAGCCGGAATGACAAAGCGAATGTTGAGCCTCTGGTCGAGCAGGACTTCTTCGTACAGGCGACGGCTGCTCGGAGTGGACGAGTCTTCCAGGCGTATCCGGATCATTTTTAAATCGTAAAGGAAAATGAGCCAGACGCAGAAGGCGAAGAGCGCACCCACCGCGAACCATCGAAAAGGACTCGTTAGGCAAGTAAAGCCAAGCACTTCCACGAGCGCGGCGCCGATGTAGAGGCAGTTGTGACCTAGCTCCAGCGGCCAGCGCATGAGGGTAAGGGTGTGGACTAACGAGCGCACCCAAAACAATAAAATGATAAGCAAGCTAGCTGCGACGTAAGGCCACGCGGCCGCATGGGTGGCGCTCAAAACATCTTTCGCATTCTCGGCCAGGAAGGAGAGCGCCACCCCTTGAATGATCGAGCTGAGCGTGAGCTCGACGTTGACCACCATTGTATCGAGCTCGTTGCGGCTATCGGCGCGTTCGCTCACATGACGATTGGTAGGTTTTTCGTTGGTCGAGTGTCAAGCGGGGTAAACGATCGAAAAATTCGTAGGTCTGGCTTGAAAACTGCGTATCTTCCGTGAGCATAACGTCTGAATGCTTTCGGATAATCGGAAGCAGGATGGCGTCTTAACCGAAAAAACTGCCATGAAACGATCAATTTATCTGCGCTCGGCATCTTGCCTCGCCGCTCTGTTTTTGTCCTTCCTTGCATCTACCGCGTCAGCTCAGTTAGTAGTGAACGGCGGTTTCGAGAGCGGTGGTTTTAGCCCCGGATGGACCTTTACTGATCCTTCCGGTTTCACCTTCGTTAACAATGATCCCACCCTCGCCCACAGCGGGTTTGACTTCGCTTTCCTAGGCGCTTCGCCCGGTCCCGGCACGTTGCTCCAGACGCTCGCTACGACTACAGGACAGACCTACCAGCTCTCATTTTGGTTGGCGAGCGACAAGTCGACCCCAACGGCAACTGTGGATAATTCTTTCGCCGTGCTGTGGAACGGCTCAACTGTCTTCTCCCAGACTAATGTCCCTGCGCTGGGCACCACAAATCCGTACATGAATATCACGATCGACAATCTTGCGGCCGCGGGCGCGATCTCCTCCCTGGAGTTTCGTTATGTGAACAACGACGATTTCTTCCGACTCGATGATGTAGCGCTTCTTGCCGTGCCGGAAATGTCTGCGACCTCATTTATCCTGTTTGGTTTCGTCTTCTTGGGTTTTGTCAGCTACCGGCGAAACAGAGCGGGTCGCGCATCGGCCTCGGAATAACTTCGCATTCCGAGCGGCTTCTTCACCGCATCTGCTTTACCAAGTAAGCGAGCACGCCGATGGCGCGTTCGATCTTAGGCGACCACGGTTCGCCAAAGCTAAGGCGAATAAAATTCTTGAAGTTCTGCCGCGCGGAGAACATTGGGCCCGGGGCGAGACTGATTTTTTCGGCGAGCGCTTTGGCATGGAGGCTAAGCGCATCCACGCCCTTGGGCAGCTCCACCCACAAGACAATGCCGCCATTCGGCCGCGTCATTTTCGTTTCCCGCGGGAACGATTCCGCCACCGCCTGATTGAGTTGTTCCATTTGTCGCCGCAAGGCGCGGCGCAATCCGCGCAGATGATGCTCGTAACCGCCATTCGTCATGTAATCGGCCAGCGCGAACTGCGGCAGAGTGCCAGTCGCGACCGTGCTGGTGCATTTTAAATCTTTTACCTTCTCGAAAAATCGGCCCGGCATTAACCAGCCAACGCGATAACCGGGCGCGACCGATTTCGAAAAGGATCCGCACAAAAGCACGAGCCCTTTGCGATCGTGTGCTTTCGCGACGTGCGGACGTTCCGCGCCGAAATGCAGATCGCCGTAAAGATCATCTTCGATCAGCGGAATCTCGCGCCGCGCAAGAATGTCTACGAGACGCTCCTTCGCGCTCTCGGGCATGAGGCTACCCAGCGGGTTGTTAAAGTTCGGCACCGCCAGACACGCGCTGACACGACGCGTGCGAAGGGCGCGTTCGAGCGCATCGAGATCCAGCCCGGAACGCGGATGAGTAGGAATCTCCAGCGCCTTGAGTCCTAGCTGCGCGATAAGCTGCACAATCCCGAAATAAGTCGGTGATTCGACCGCGACCGTGTCCCCCGGTTTAGTCGTCGCGCGCAAGGCCAGAACCAGCGCCTCCATGCAACCGCAGGTGGTGATGATTTCGTCCGGCGATATTTTTGCACCCCAATCGAGCGCACGTCCTGCGAGTGCGCGGCGCAATGGCAAACAACCTGGTGGCATATCGAGTTCGAGCGCAGCCGGACCGAGACGGCGCGCGGTCGAGGCGAGAATGCGATTGAGTTTTTGCGCGGGCAGCAGCTTGGCGCTTGGAATTCCCGGACCGAGCTGAACGACGTCTCGCATCATGGTGGCGTCGAAGAGACGCGAAATTAGCGTGGGGGATTCGTGGACGGAGGCGCCAGGCGCGGGCCGGGAAGTTTGCGGCTCCTCGAGCAGTTGCTGCGGACGCTGGCGAACAAAAAAACCGGATTTGGGACGCGCTTCAATCAGGCCGCGATTCTCTAATTCAAGATATGCCTGCACCGCGGTCGCCATGCTGACGCGATGTTGCCGGCTCGCCCGGCGCACCGATGGAATGCGATCACCGGTGCGTAAGACGCCGCCCTCGATTAGCTCACCGAGGTTGGCGGCGATGCGCGCGTAAAGCGGTTCCGGCCGACCGCGGGGGATTCGAAAAGTGACCATGAAAGCAGTATGTCATACAGAACGACAGGTAATCAAACTGTACTGCATCGAAACATTTAGCTCTGCATCTGTATTGTTTCGGATCATGACGGGAGAATCGGGTCATGGCACCAATCGAAGCTTGCCCGGCGCTGCCGCGGATCGAGTCATCACGCCTTCATTTTCGTCCCCAGACGGTACGGATCATTCTCGCCTTCTCGGCGGTTTATTTGATCTGGGGTTCGACCTTTCTCGGTATTCGCGTCGCGATCGAAACCATCCCGCCGATGATCATGGCGGGTGTGCGCTGGTCCGTGGCGGGATCGTTACTATATCTGTTTCTGCGCGGCCGCGGCGCGCCGCAGCCGAGCGCGCGTGACTGGCGCATAGCGGCCCTCGTCGGCGGCGGAATTATTCTTGCCGGCAACGGCAGCGTGACATTCGCGGAGCAATACATCCCGTCCGGCACGGCAGCTGTCATTATCGCGCTCGTTCCGGCGGTGATGGTGTTGCTGGGTTGGCTGAGCGGAACCTTGCGACGACCGCGCTTGCCGGTGTGGTTCGGGATTGCTCTCGCGACTTTTGGCGTCGCCGTCATCGTGCAGCCGACGCGGTTCTCTTTTTCTCCTCAACTGAGTCTAAGTCTCGTCATCCTGACGATTGGCGAATTACTTTGGTCGGCGGCGTCGCTTTACGCCGTGCGCGTGCGCCACGAAACATCGGGTTTTATGATGGCCGCGATGCAGATGATCTGCGGGGGCGTGTTCGGTCTCATCACCGCGTTGCTCCACGGCGAGTTCGCGCATTTCCATCCCAGCGCAGTTTCCTTGCACTCGTTAGGCGCGATGATCTATCTGGCCGCCATCGGATCAATCGTCGGTTTTTCCGCTTATCTTTGGCTCCTGCGCAATGTCGAGGCGACGCGCGCTTCGACCTACGCCTATGTCAATCCGATCGTCGCCGTCTTTTTAGGTAGCTGGTTGGGCGGCGAGAAACTCGCGTCGGAACTTCTCGCGGGAAGTGCGCTGGTCGTTTCAGGGATTGCTTTGATCGTGACCTTTCGCACAAAGGCAATTGCATGAATCCGCAAACCAAACTCATTCACGGCGCGCGCTCTCGGACTGCGACGAACGCGATTACATCTCCCATCTGGCAGAGCACGAGTTTCGAAGCGGAATCGATCGCGGCCTTCGCGGAAATTTCTCAGACCATTCAGCCGCGCGAATATTACACCCGTTACGGCAATCCGGGTCATGAACAGGTCGAAGCGTTACTCGCGGAAATGGAAGGCGGCGAAGCGGCCTTGGTCACGACCTCCGGCATGGGCGCGATTTTTACCGCCGTCTTGAGCGTGCTGCAGAGAGGCGATCACATCGTGGCGCAACGAAATGTTTACGTCTCAGCCGCGACCTTATTCCGAGAAATTCTTCCGCGCTGGGGAATTGAATGCACGCACGTCGCGCAAACCGCCAACTTTGCCGCTGCGCTTCAGCCGAATACGAAATTGATCTACGTCGAGACGCCCGCCAATCCGCTCATGGGCCTGACTGATCTGCGAGCGGTCGCGCGAACAGCGAAGGCGCGCGGGATCATAACGATCGTCGACAATACTTTCGCCACGCCGATTAATCAGCGACCGCTCGAACTGGGCATCGATGTCTCGATTCACAGCGCGACGAAATATCTAAGCGGTCATCACGATATGATGGGCGGCGTGATTGTCGGCGCGAAAGAATTCCTCGAACGCGCGTGGCGCTTTCACCTCGTCGTCGGCGCGGTGCTCAGTCCGTTCGATTCCTGGCTGCTCTTGCGCGGCCTGCGCACGCTAGAGTTGCGCGTCGAGCGACATAATAGCAACGCGCTGGCCGTCGCCCGATTTTTCGAAACGCATCCGGCGATCGCGCGCGTAAATTATCCCTTTCTCGAGTCACATCCGCAGCATGCGCTGGCGCGCGCGCAGATGAGCGGCGGAACTGGAATGCTGAGTGTGGAATTGCGCGGTGGTCACGCCGCGGCGGAGAAATTTATTCACGCGGTCAAGCTCGGCCGTTATGCCGCCAGCCTTGGCGGTTTCACTACATTGCTCGTTCATCCGGCGGCGATGTGGGCCGAAAGTCTAACGAGTGATCAACGCGCCGCCATGGGAGTGAGCGACAGTCTCGTGCGCATTTCCATCGGGTTGGAAGACGAGCGTGATTTGCTGGCCGACTTCGCCCAGGCATTACATTCGATCCGATGACTTTCTTGCTCCGACTCGCCAACAAAGACGACTCGCCGGCCATGACAGAGTTGCTCAATCATTACATTGCCTACACCACTTCGACTTTCATCACCGAGCCGCAGACGCTGACCGAGCGCGTGGCCTGGTTCGAGCAGCGTTCCGAAAAACATCCTGCGGTCGCCGTGGAAAGCGACGGTGAACTGATCGGCTGGGGCGCTCTCTCGCCACATAATCCGCGCGGCGGTTATCGTCACAGCTCGGATGTTTCGGTTTATCTGCATCCGGATTTTCATCGGCGCGGAATTGGACGCGCGCTTCTTTCGGATTTAATCGAGCGCGCGCGAAAAATTGGTCACCACGTACTAGTGGCTGGGTGTTGCACAGAATCGACGGCGAGCATCGCTTTGCACGAGTCGTTAGGGTTCGTTCGCGTCGGAACATTTCGCGAGATCGGCCGGAAGTTCGATCGCTGGCTGGACGTCACTTATCTGCAATTGCTGCTCTAGAATTTTATGCCGTTTGATCTTCAACCTACTTTGCGTGGTGAACTTTTGTGGCTGCGGCCGTTGCGCACAGAAGATTGGGATGCGCTCTTCGCGGTCGCCGCTGATCCGCTCATTTGGGAACAGCATCCCGTGCCGGATCGTTATCAGGAAAAAGTCTTCCGCGAATATTTTCGTGGCGCGATGGACTCGGGCGGCGCTTTTGTCATTCTCGATGCCAAGGACGATCGCGTGATCGGATCGACCCGCTTCCTCGGTTACGACGAAGAGAAGAGTGAAATCGAAATTGGTTTCACCTTTCTCGCCCGGTCGTACTGGGGCGGAGTTTGCAACCGCGAAATGAAAGACCTGTTGTTGCGCCACGCTTTTCAATTCGTGCGGCACGTGGTCTTTCTGGTCGGCCCGGAGAATTGGCGGTCGCAAAAAGCCATGGAAAAAATCGGCGGAGTGCGCGTGGGAACGCGCTTGAACGCGTCGGAGCGCGACAACATCGTTTTTCAAATCGACGCGCCTGCGACATGAAAAATCTCGGCATCATCGGCGGTGTCGGCCCGGAATCGACCATCGATTATTACCGCACGCTCATCGAAATTTTTCGCAAACGTCAACCAACCGCCGGGTATCCGCCGCTCTTCATCAACAGCATCAATCTGCAGCGGCAGATTGGTTTGGTCGAAGCCAACGACTTGCCAGGCTTGGTCCAATTCCTGTCGCCGGAAATCGAGAAACTTCATCGGGCCGGCGCGGATTTCGCGTTGCTGGCGTCGAATACGCCTCATCTGGTGTTCGACGAGTTGGAACGCGTTTCACCGATTCCACTGATCAGCATCGTTAAAGTGACCGCGGTCGAAGCGAAGCGGCGCGGCCTCAAACGCATCGGTCTATTCGGCGCGGGTTTCACCATGCGTGCGCGTTTTTATCGCGACGTTTTTTCGCGCGTTGGGATCGAAGTGATCCTGCCCGACTCAGGCGAACAGGAATTCATTCACGATAAGTACATGAACGAATTAATTAATGGCGTTTTCTTGCCGGAAACCCGTGCGCGCTTGCTCGCGATCGTCGATCGCCTCAAAGAAAACGCGCAGATCGATGCCGTTGTTTTGGGTGGCACCGAACTGCCACTCATCTTGCGCGACGAAGCTCACCACGGAATTCCATTTCTCAATACGACGCGTCTTCATTGCGAGGCGGCGATTGATCAAATGTTGCCGTGAAGGAGTTTGTCCTCCGTTGCGCCACGATGGCTGACGCCGGAATTATCGCAGCGCATCGCGCCGGAATGTTTCGTGACATGGGGCAAGTTCCACCAGCCCTCTACGAAGACTTTCGCACCAGTGCTGAAACATGGCTCACCAACGGATTTCGCAGCGGAGAATATGTTGGTTGGCTGGCGACTGCCGTTGGCGAGGTGATCGGCGGTGCGGGAGTTCAACTGCGGCGCGTTTCACCTCACCCATTCAAGAAAACGAATGGCGAAGTGGCCATCGCTGAAGGTCGGCACGCCATCGTCATTAACGTTTTCACTGAGCAGGAATGGCGTCGTCGCGGAGTCGGCCAAGCGCTCATGCGCGAAATTATCACGTGGGCGGAAAGCGAGCGGCTGGATCGCTTGGTTCTTCACGCATCTGATGAAGGCCGAAAACTTTACGAGCGCCTCGGGTTCTTGATGACGAATGAAATGCGCTACGCCGGCGATCTCGGCGCGAAAGAATAGAGGTCCGAAAAAAGCTGGCCGTTTGGCCAAACCGTTCGCGCATTGACGGCTAGGGAGATGGTATCTCGACTTATTCTGGTCTTTCTATTATAAAGCGCACCTCATGGCGAGTTCGGTGCCAGTATTAAAGGAGAGCCGTCCGGTTTTTTCTCGCGGGTCGCGGGATTATACCGTGCGCGATTTGATTGAAGCCGCGCATTTTCGCGGCGAGGTCGCGCCGCTCTGGCAGGAATTTCTTCGTCGCAAAGAAGCGGCTGCGCGGGGTGAGGAATCAGACACTGAGTTGGATGGGTCGGTTATCGATGAGGCGGCCATCGCTTTTCGTTACCAATACGACTTGATCACCGCAGAAGAGACAGAAGCCTGGTTGGAGGCGCGTGGACTGACTCTGTCGGATTTCAGCGAATATTTTGCCCGGATCGAGTGGGGGAAAATTTACGCCGGACGAGGTGAAGCGCCCGCGACTCCTTTTGAAGATGCGAATGAGGAGGAGCGCGATCTTTTCATGGTGGATCTGGTTTTATCGGGGGAACTCGACCGAATGGCGCAACGTTTTGCCTGGCGGGTGGCGGCATCCGACGACGAAAATTTGGAGGACTTGGAAGCTGCCTACCGCAGTCATTGTGAACAACGCCTGACGAAAGAAGCGCGCGAACGTGAGCTGGGCGCGGTGCGATTGCCGCTGACACGTTTCGCGGTCGAGATGATCGAGCTGGAATCGCGCGATGCGGCCCGCGAAGCTTTCATGTGCGTGCGCGACGATGGTATGTCGATGGAAGAAGTGGCGCGCGAAGGTCGCTATCCTTTTCGTCGCATGGAACTGTTGTTGGAAAATATTCCCGACGATATGCAGCAACGATTTCTCAGTCTCACGCCGGGGAGCTTGCTCGAGCCGACGGCGCGCGATGACGGTTTCGTGCTGACGCGCCTCTTGCAAAAAAACGAACCGAAACTGGACGACGCGGCAGTGCGTGAGCGCGTCGATCAAAGAATTTTGTCCCGCCATTTTGCCGACCTCGCGTCCGGCAGGATCCAGTGGCGTATTCCTCCGGTAAACGGCGCAGAATGAGAACGCAGGACGAAGAAATTCTGCAGCGCACTTCGCTGTTTCGATTTTTGCCCGAGCAATATTTCGGCCGTCTGCGCCCGTTGTTGAAGGAAGAGAATTTTGAATTTGGCGACGTGATCGTGCACCAAAACGATCCCGCCGATTCGTTTTATGTTCTGCTTTCAGGCCGCGCTCGCGCGATCAAGACCGACCAGAACGGAACGGAAATCGCGCTCGCAACTTTGCGCCCCGGGGATGTGTTCGGCGAAGCGGCGCTCGGCGAAGGCGGCACGCGCAATGCCATGGTGCGTTGCAGCACGGCGGTCACGGTTTTGAAATTGAATCGCTCTGATTTTCTCGCGCTCTCGGAGGAAGTGCCCGAGATCAAACAAGAGGTCGAGCTGATCAAACGCCACCGCTCCCTACAGGGCTTTCTTTACGAGTTCAGTAACTTCGGCCGGTTGCCCACGCCCGCGTTGCGCAGCGTGGTGGAAAAACTTTCGCCCATCGAAGTCCCGAAAGGGGATCTCATTATCCGACAGGGCGATGCCGCGGGGCCGATGTACATTTTGGAGAAAGGACGCGCCCGCGCCTTTGCCGGAAACAATGGGCGCGAAACGAATCTCGCCTTTTATCGTGATGGCGATTTTTTCGGCGAGCTCTCCATTCTGAACGGTTCGCCCCGCGCCGCTTCGGTGGAAGCATTTTCCGATTGCCGGTTGCTTACGCTTGCACCCGAATCTGTGCAGGAGCTGAAAAAGGAATTTCCGGATTTCAGCAAACTGCTCGACGAGAGGCTCGCTCAGTACCATGCGAAAACGGAGGCGCGCGTTCCGCTCGATTTCAGCGAAGAGACTTTGCCTGCGGAAGTGCGCGCGCACAACAAGGTCGCGATCGACGAAACCGCCCAACCGGCGGATCGCGACGGCAGTGCCGATCCGTTTGCCGATGAGCAAGGTCTTTTCAAAAAACGCGCGCGTCGCATCCGTAAGTTCGAGCATGTCGCGCAGATCGACGAGATGGATTGCGGCGCGGCCAGCCTTGGGATGATCTGCCGTCATTTCGGACGCAAAGTTAGCCTGACCAGAATTCGCCAGCTCTGTCACACGTCGACTGATGGCACGAGCTTGAAAGCGATGTGTCGCGCGGCCACCGAACTCGGCCTGGCGGCGCGCGCGCTGAAAATTTCGCTGCGCAATCTGCCGGCCATGCCGTTGCCCGCGATCATTCATTGGGAAGGCAACCATTGGATGGTGCTCTTCGATGTGAACGACAAGTTCGTGCGTGTGGCCGATCCGGCGCGCGGGATTCGGAAAATTCCGCGCAAGGAATTTGAAATGAATTGGTCGGGCTACGCTGCGCTCTTCGATTACACGGTCGCCTTCGAGCAGGCGCCGGAAAGCAAACCATCACTGGCGTGGGTGCTGCCGTTCTTCACACAACACCGCAAGACTCTGCTGCAAGTGTTGCTGCTCGCGGTCGCAGTGACGTTCTTGCAAATGCTCTTCCCCATCTTCACGCAGATGGTGGTCGATAAGGTCATCGTCGAACACGATATCGGGCTGCTGAAAGTGATTCTCCTGGGAATGGCGATCGCGCTTTTCTTCGTGCAGGCTTCGAATCTGATTCAGCAATATTTATTGGCGTTCGCTGCGGTGCGACTCGACACTTCCATCCTCGATTTTCTTAGCCGGCAATTACTTTCGTTGCCGATGACTTATTTCACCAGCCGACGCACCGGCGACATTCAACGCCGACTCGACGGCGCGCGGCAGGTGCGGCAATTCGCTGTCGGTCAGGGCATCGGCGCGTTGCTGGCACTGGTCACGCTGGTCGGTTCGCTTTGTTTAATGACGCTCTACAGCTCGTCGCTGATGTTCGCGTTTCTTTGCACGACGCCGCTCTACGCGGGGTTAATGTATTTCTCTTTCAAGGTCCTGCGTCCGCTTTTTGCGAGCGTGGAAGAGAGCCAGGGAAAGTACAGCTCACATCAGATCGACGCGATCAAAGGCATCGAAGCAGTCAAGGCGGCGTCGGCGGAAGCTGTCTTCCGCGACACGATGCTGAACGAATTTCTGGCCGTTTCGCAGAAGATTTTCCGCAGCAGTTTCATTGTCATGTCGTATGACAGTGTGCTGCAAACGATCGGAATGTTATCGACCGCTATTTTCCTCTGGGTGGGGGCGAATCAGGTGATGAACGGATCGCTCAGCGTCGGTGGATTCGTCGCCTTCAGTTCGCTGACCGCGCTCGCTTACGGCGGGATCCTGCGCACGCTCGGCGTCTGGGACAACATGCAGTTTGCTTCGGTGTTGCTGAACCGGCTGAACGATATTTTCGAACAGGATCCGGAGCAGGGCCGCGATCGTTCGCGCCTCGCGCCGGTGCATAGTCTCGAAGGCCGCATCGAGTTGAAGAAGGTCAGCTTCAAGTACGGCGGACCGGAAGCGCCAAATATTTTGAGTAACATCACGCTCGATCTCGCGCCGGGCAGAATGGTCGCATTAGTCGGACGAAGCGGTTGCGGTAAGACCACTCTGATAAAATTAATCGCGGGTCTGCTCGAACCGACGGAAGGCACGATCATGTTCGATCATGTCGATCTGAAAACGCTCAACTATCGCGATGTTCGCCGGCACATCGGTATGGTGTTGCAGGAAAATCACATTTTTAACGAAACGATCGCACGCAACATCGCATTCGGTGATGCGGAGCCGGATCTCGATCGGGTTTTGACGGCGGCGCAAACCGCGGCCGCGCACGATTTCATCATGCGTTTGCCGATGGGTTACGAAACAAAGATCGGCGAATCTGGTCTTTCGCTCTCTGGCGGACAAAAACAACGTGTTGCCATCGCTCGCGCGATTTACAACAACCCGCCCGTCTTGATTTTCGACGAGGCAACGAGCGCCCTCGATACTGAATCGGAGCGTGCCATTCAGGATAATCTCGGCCGTTTAATGGCGGGCCGGACGACGATCGTGATCGCGCATCGACTGAGCACGATTCGCGAAGCGGATACAATTGTTGTTTTGGAAAAGGGAATGGTCGCGGAAACCGGCAATCACGATCAACTCATGGCCCAGCGCGGCCTGTATTTTTACCTGTCGAGTCAGCAGCTCGGAATCTGATCTATTATGGCAACCCAGGCTGTTCGCGGTTCCTTCGAAACAGAATCGGAAATGCTGCCGCAAGACCCGCCCTCGTGGATTATGAGGGCAAGCGGATGGCTCTTGATTGCATTTTTTGCCGTCGGGATTCTGGCCGCCTGCCTGGTTCACCTGCCGGAAAATGTAACTGCGCCCTTTGTGCTTGTGCCGCGGGAAGGTGCCGATCCGATCCAATCGCCGTTACTCGCGATTTTGCACAAAGTTTCGGTCAGCGAAGGCGACGCGGTTAAGCAAGGGCAAGAGTTGTTCGTTTTGCAATCGGATGAAATCCGCAACCGCGATACCCAGAATCTGACACTCGCGGAGGATCTACGGACGCGCGAAGAAAGTCTAAAGAAGACGGAGTCCGCTTTTGGCGCGCAGATGGAAATCAAAGATGCCGAAATCGCGCAATCGAAAAGCGAAGTAGAATTTCGCGAACGTCACTCCAAGACCAACGCCGAACTGGTCGACCGCATGGACAAGCTGTCGAAAAATGGCGGCATCTCGCAGGTGGAGCTCTTACGAATGAGGCTCGATCTCGCGGCCTCGGAAAAAGATTACAGCGTCGCGCAACGCAGTTTGCAGCAGGTGACTCTCGACCGGCAGCGCCTCGACATGGAGCATGCGCGGCAACGTGGACAGGATTTGGCTGAGATTGAGAAAATTAAATTCCGGCTTGCGGCCTTGAAAAGCGACCTGGAAAACACCGAACAAAATCGGCTTACACTGCGCGCGCCTTATGATGCCGTGGTGATTTCACTGGCGCAGAAAAATCCGGGGAGCGTCCTACAGAACGGACAGGAACTTGGCCAGTTGGCACGGCTCGATTCCAAACCGCGCGCGCGTTTGCTGCTGAACGAAGCGGGCCTCCCCAAGCTTTCCATCGGGCAACGCGTGCGGTTCTTTTTCGCTGCTTATCCCTATCAACGTTATGGTGTGGTCAATGCCCGTCTGGATTGGATTAGTCCTTCGGTCGTGGCCGCGCCAGAAGGGCCGCGTTTCGTCGCCCTCGCTTCCATCGATGACGAGGCCACTGCCAAACGCGCCAAGCCGCTGGCTCTGCGAGTCGGTATGCGAGGCGAAGCGCGCATCGTGGTGGGTAGTCGTACCATGATCGAATACGCCTTCGAGCCGATCCGACAATTGCGCGAGAATACGCGCGACTAACGACTGCCTAACGAATGCAAGCGCCACTTTCGGGTTTGAAACTCGAAGACCTGACCACAACCACCGACGCTATGGCGCGTTGTTTGCAGCTCGCCGCGGTCGCATCCAAATCCGACGTGCCGGTAGTGCTCCTCGGGGAAACGGGCACGGGCAAAACGTTGCTGGCGCACGCGATTCATAATTCATCCCTGCGTGCAGGGCGGCCCTTCGTTTCCTTCAACGCTTCGGCGATGAGCGACACGTTGTTGGAAAGTCAGTTGTTTGGTCATGAGCGGGGCGCATTCACCGGTGCGCAGCAGGCCGTGAAAGGAAAATTCGAGCTGGCGCACAGCGGTACGCTTTTTCTTGACGAAATTTCCGAGATGAGCGCACTGGCGCAGGTAAAAATTTTGCGCGCACTGGAGTATGGCGAATTCGAAAGGCTTGGTTCCGAACGAATGTTGCGCTGCGATGTGCGAATTATTTGCGCGGCCAATTGCTCGCTGCGTCAGCGCGTGGCCGACGGAAAATTTCGAGAGGATCTTTTTCATCGACTCAACGGCGTCACTCTTTTGATTCCGCCGTTGCGTGAGCGGCTGGAGGAATTGCCGGCCTTGATCGCCACGGAACTAAAGGCTTCCGCGGCGCGGGAAGGAAAAAAGATCAGGGCCATTCATCCGGAAGCGATGGCGCGATTGCTGGCGCACGACTGGCGCGGAAACTTACGTGAGCTGAGTCACACCGTGCACACCATGACGCTTTTTTGTGAAGGCGGAGTAATTTTGCCGGAGAACGTGATCTTCTCGGCCGATCTCCCGGAATCGACCAGGCGTACTGCCGACACGAAAACGCCAGAAGTAGTGGGCGACGCAAACGGGCAGGATCTATCGCTGTCGTCCGCCTTGACGCGTCATGTGCAGTTTGTTTTTGCTCGCGCCAATCGTAATCAACGCCTGACGGCGAAGCTTCTGGGCATTTCGCGTTCGACCCTAGTCCGTTATTTGCAGAATGTGTCTCATTTCGAGGCCAACGGCTCTATTTTGGATCCAGAGAAGGACTCGAAATGATCCACTCGGTGTCGAGTCAAAAGGCGCCCTCGCGTTTCGGGTCCAAATCTTTTCAGATGCGCAAAGCCTTGATCCATAGGCAGATTGGACGCGGCCTAACGAGTAGTTCTTTGCCGCCCACGCGCATTTTTCAACGCTGGCACGAAGGATGATAATAGGAGCGGCAAGGTGAGTGCATCAAAACAAAACAAAGGTGCGCAAGCTGGAGATAACAAAAATCAAAAGCCTGGAGGTAAGAAAGAAAAATTGATCCGCTTGGACGATCTAATTCCAAAGCAGAACGTGCGTGGTGGTATCAAATTCTATTTCGGATCCTCGGACACCGAAACAAACAACCCAAGTAAAGGAAATAACTAGTCATGTCACAAAACAAAGAAGGTACTGAAGGCAACGAAAAGAAACCGGGCGTCAAGATTCAAGATTTGAGCCCGAAAAAAGACGCCAAGGGCGGCGGCGGTCGGATCAATCAAGACTCGAGCGGGGGGCTGGACCGGACCACGAGTCCGAGTGGCGGCACCGTCAACACCGACAAGACGGTCACGAACGACTAATTGACTCTGGCTCGCGTGGTGGTCCGATCCCGCCATGCGAGCAGAGCACAACCAACCCAACGAAAAAATGCCAACTCAAAAGAAAAGCACGAAAAGCGCGAAGAAGTCGCAGGTGAAGATGAAGGACTTAAAGCCGCGCAAGGATGCTAAAGGTGGACTTAGACGCGGGAGTAAGACCCTCCTAAACTAATCTGCAGCGTTACGCGTCTCCAGCCTAACAACTGGAGGCGCGTAATCTTTCGGCCAAGTCTCGAAACGAGACCAGGTCAATTTCATTTTCTCTCACCGTGCGCCGAATCTCGGCGCTACACAAAACACGAAGCTCAATTTCGCGTTCGATTAGATAAACGGAGTCCAGCTTATCCGCGTAACCGGGGTGACATCCGATTTCTGTCCAGCCGGGTTCGATGCGTTTGATCATCTCGCCTAGCCGCGATGTAGAAATACCGCTCGGAAATGACTGACCCGCAGCGGTCTGACCATAAAAATCTCCGCAATGTCTGACTAATGAGCCGCAAGCGCGCAGCGGTATTCGCAATTTTGCGGCCGCGCACAGCAGAATCGTACGCGCGGGCTCGGACTTGTGAACGTGCTGGTGTGAATCGAGATGAGTCGGCGCGCGATTCATCAGACCTTGAAATAGCGCGAGCTGCCGCTGCAATTCGACTTCCACCGCCGCGGCGTCTTTGGCGTCTATGACTTGATAGAATACTTTCCAATTTCCATTTCGATAACGCCATTCTGCCACATCGAAATGCAAGCCCACGCTAAGTTTCGGATTCGTCTTCGCGAGCTCTGCAGCCTCCCGTGCGGCTGGGTAACGAACCATCAAGCTCGCGCTGGTTACAATCCCAGTCTCGTGCGCCTCGATAATTCCGCGGTTGATTCCGTCGCTTAATCCGAAATCATCAGCGTTCACGATGACGCGTCGTTCGTCCATGCTTTCACGCATGAAGTGCTGATGCCTTTTTCATCTTGGGCATTGAGACTCCGGCGTCGTTCAGCAGCTTCGCCAGCACCATTTCCGCGTCGAAATAATCACGGGCGATTTCGGCTGCGCCGCGGCACTGCTTTTCGTAATCCGTATTAATCCGATCGATGGCCGACAAGATTTCGTTCATGTCGGAGAACGCGAAAAGTCCGGAGCCCGTCGGAAGTATATTCGCCAAGCCAGTGTCCTGGGTCACTACCGGTCGACTAGCCGCCAAATAAGTTGCAGCCCGATCACTAAACCAACCGCTGCGCAGCCTAACATTCTGGTCCTTCGCCACGGTCCATTCTCCGCGCGACTGCAGGAGATACTGCCGATAGGCTTGCGGGTCCGTGGAAAATTCCAACGCATTGCGCACCAACCATCCTTCCGCCTTTAACATTTCAAAATCAGACGGCTCGTAGCTGCTAAGCGCGAGCTCGAACTGCTGCGTCGTCCGCCGCGGCAAATCGAGAAATTTCAAGAATTCATGATGCTTGCTCCAATGATAAACTTCCCCGTTGAGCGTCATTTGTCGCTGGGGCTGACGCCAATTAGCGATGGTAGTAAAAGTTTCGCCGCCCGACGGTTCTGTGCTCCGCCAGAAATCTAAAACGACTGGCTGTCTAGTCGCCAAGAATTTGTAACGCGCCGGCGGCACCGGAACTTTACAATCCGGTGCACCAAGATTTTCGCCGAACGTGAAGTAGGCTGTGTGTGCGTCTAAAAATTGGTGCGTCGCCTCGAGATTGTTGTGCAACTCCACTTCCGGTGCGACCGGATCGGTCTCGACATAAATCAGCGCCCCGCGCGACCGATGCTCGGTGCGCGGTAATGTTCCGCCGTGCAGGTTGATGATCGCGTCGGCGCTTTGAAAGACGTGGATAACCTGCGTTTTATCAAGACCGTAATAGCGATGCTCCGCGTGCCAGGCGTGGTACGACCATCGCAGTCCCAGATCGAACTCCTGCAACGTGCGGGCGATAAATTCAGCCGCTTTCTCGCCGCCATCGGGATCATCCTTGCTCGTGAACATCGCCGGATACGCGCCGTGATCCTCGATGTAGACAACTTCGAATCCCAATCGCTGTAGCCCGACGATATAATGGATCGTTTGCCAAACGACGCCGCCGACCGGCATTCGGGTCATCATGCCGAGCAGGACGATGAGGGGACGTCGCGGCGTATTCATGCCGGGCGCTAAGAATTCCGTGCCTGGAGGGATTCGAACCCCCAACCTTCTGATCCGAAGTCAGAAGCTCTATCCGGTTGAGCTACAGGCACTGAAAAAACTGAATCTCTCACGAGTAGAAAAATTTGGTGAAATGGAGTAAGGATGTCGTGTGAATTCAAACGATGTCGCGACTGAGCGACTGAAAACAAATTCCAAAATTTTTGCCTACACTCGCTGGGATGTAATCCCCGTCGGCGCGGCGCTTCTGCATTGCGCCTATTTCTTTGGGATGTTCTTCCTTTTTCCGCACACGCCGCTTTGGATCATGCTCCTGCTTGGTTTCATCTATTCGATTAGCATCTCGTGGAACATCAACGGCATCTCGCACAACTTTATTCATAATCCTTATTTTCGTTCGTCGCTGTTCAATCGGCTCTTCAGCGTCGTCGAATCGGTCACCGTCGGTTTCAGTCAGGTCTTTTATGAATGCGTGCACATGCAGCATCACAAAGGCAATTCTGACCGGCCGGATGACGATGGCGAGACGATCGATTGGCTTTCCATTTACAAACACGGTCACGATGGCGAGGCGGAGCACCCATTTAAGTACGCTTTCCTCAGTTTCTTTCGGGAGGATCCCAAGACGGTTTTCCTGGAACTGAAACGCAAGAACGGGCAAGAAGCTTTTTGGGGTATCACCGAGCTCGTCTTTTTCTTCGGCACGTTCATAACCCTCGGAATTTTGAACTGGCACTACATCTGTTTTCTCCTCTTCTTTTGGTACTTCGGTCACAGCCTTTCTTATTTGAACGGCTACTATCGCCACTACGGCGGAAATCCCGATGAACCGATCGCCTGGGGCGTGAGCAGTTACGATAAGCTCTACAATTGGATCTGGTTCTATAACGGTTACCACGCTGAGCATCATTTCCGGCCGAAAGTGCATTGGACCCGCATGCAGGCTTTTCGCGATCAGATCGTCGACCAACAGCGCGCGGCCGGTGTCCGCGTGATCAAGCCGCCTCACGCCTTGGGTTTCCTCGATCCCGATTTGCCTTCGCGAAATTCCCGCGACCCGCGTCCGCTTCCCTCCGAAACGGTAGCGTAGTTTTACGGCAGACAGGAGGCGGGTGGCCAACGGGACTCGAACCCGCAACAGCCAGAATCACAATCTGGAGCTCTACCATTGAGCTATGGCCACCAAATGCAGGGGGGACTTTAGTTTTCGCGGCCGCGTTTGCAAAGGCAAACGCCTCGTGGCACGGCGCGCGCTTTCTTACGTGAGTGATGGATGCCGCCATTGCAACCCCGGCGGCAGCGCGTATCATCCGCTCCTCTCTTTGAATGAACAAAATCGGGATTCTCCTTGCCGGTTTTTCCTTCATCATCGCGCCGCTCTGGGCGCAATCCGATGATCCGAGTGAGGTCTTTCTCAAGGCCTACATGACTTCGCAGCAGGGCGAAAAACTCGAGCACGACAATCAGTTCAAAGCCGCGCTGGCCAAGTTCCGGTTCGCGGGAAGTTTGCTCGAGGAGTTGAAAAAATCGCACGCCGAATGGCAGCCGGCGATTGTTGAATATCGATCGCGCAAAATCGGCGAAAGCATTTTGCGCGTGCAAAATAAAATCGGCACGCAAGCGGACCTGGCCGCGACTTCCGAACCAGCCGCGCAGCCCGCGGCGCCGTTGCTTCCGCAGAATTCAGGGCCCGCAGAACCGAGTGTAGAAATTGGCGCAGGTAACGCGCGTTTGCCCGTTCCGAGCGAAAACGAGAAACGTCCGGCTGCGACGCCGGCCATAGCTGCCGCCCCTGCACCGAGTGACGCCGCGATAAAAAAAGCGACCAAGGAATTGCAGGACAAAGTCGACCAACTTCAGGCAGAACTGCAGAAGTCGCGTTCGCAAATCACTTCGGTGCAAAAAGAGAAGGAAGCGATCAACGGCAAACTACAGGATACCAGTTCGAAGCTCGAAAAAGCGCAGGCCGATTTACAAAAAGCACACGGCGCTGAAAAGACCGCGCGCGATCAACTAGCGAACGCGCAGGAGTCATTAAAGAAAATTCAAACAGGCGGGAATACCGACGCGAAAGTTTCGGAAGCGTTGAAGGCCGAGATCGCGCAGTTGAAGAAAGCACTCGCTTCTGCTGAGCAAGGGCGCACAGCTGCGGAAAAAGAGAAAGATGCTGCGAACGCGAAAGCGAACGACGCGAGCGTGCAGATCGAAAGCGTCACCAAGGAACGCGATCAGTTGGTCGCCGATTTAAAGAATTCCAAGCAAGCTGCTGATCGCGTGCAAGCGCTGGTCGCGGAGAATTCCGATCTGCAAAAGAAACTTGCCGACGCAGAAAAACAGGTGCGCGAAATCAGCGCAGACAAACCGCAGAAGGAACAGGAAGTCGCGGACGTCCGACGGCAGGTGGAACAACTGAAACAACAACTCGCGTCGAGCCAGAAACAAAATCAGGAATTTGAAACGACCATCACCGAGCTGCGCCAGCAATTGGAAGACACCAATACGCAATTGACCCAGGCGAAAACAACCGGCGCGAATCCGGAAGAGACCGCGCGCCTGACGAAAGAAAACGACATGCTGCGCGCGATTGTTATGCGCGAACGCCAGGAAGAAGCGCGTCGCGAACAAGCGAAACGCTTGATGCTGGCCGAATTCGACAAGCTTCAAATCAAATCGGAAACGCTCAATCAGCAGATCGAATTACTTGCACAACCAGTGACGAAGTTGAGTGCGGAAGAGCTGGCTTTGCTCCGCCAACCGCTCGTTGCAACTTCCGACACGAATCCGGCCGGTATGACCGCGAGTTTTGCCATGGCCAAACCCGGCACACCTGCTGGCACGCCAGGTCCGAATGTGGAGACGACTTTCAAGCCAAGCGTTCCGGACGAACTGGTCCCGCTGGCGCGTGCTGCGAAAGCTAATTTCGACAACGGAAAATTCCGCGCCGCGGAAAAAGATTACGACGAAATTCTAACGAAGAGTCCGAACAATCTTTACGCGCTTTCAAATCTCGGCGCGGTTTATTTCCGCACCGGTCGACTGAAAGCGGCCGAGCTGACGTTGAAGAAAGCTGTCACCCTCGCGCCGAAAGATGAATTTTCCCGACGCACGCTCGGCATCGTTTATTACCGGCAGGCAAAGTTCGACGACGCCGTGACCGAGCTAACGAAAGCGCTCGCGATTAATCCGAAGAGCTTCATCGCGCACAACTATCTCGGCATCACCGCGAGCGAGAAGGGGTGGCAGGAAGCTGCGGAAAAAGAGATGCTCGAAGCGATCGCGGCCAATCCGGATTACGTCGACGCGCATTACAATCTCGCGGTCATCTACGCGACCAATAAGCCGCCCGCGAAAGAATTGGCCAAGCGGCATTACGCGAAGGCGAAAGAACTCGGCGCAGAATCCAATCCGTCGCTGGAGAAGTTGATTCAATAGCCTAACGAGTGCTGAAGCCGTTCCTGACCGCGAACTGGCGTTACCTCGCCATGCTCAACTTCGCGGTCGATCCGAAGTTGCTCGAACCGCATGTGCCGGTCGGCACAGAACTCGACTTTTTCCACGGTGAGACATACGTCAGCGTCGTCGGTTTCTTGTTCCATCACACGGTCGTTCTCGGTCTGCCGATTCCGCGGCATCGCAATTTCGAAGAAGTAAATCTTCGCTTTTACGTGCGCAAGAAATCTGCCGATACCTGGCGCCGCGGCGTTGTTTTCCTTCGAGAACTGGTCCCGAAAATTGCCATCGCGGTCACGGCCCGCGTTTTCTACGGCGAGCCTTACCTTGCCTTGCCCATGCGCAGCGCAGTCGAAGAGAAGGACGGCCTAGTCGGCGCGAAATATGAATGGCGTCGCGGAACAAAATGGGAGCGTCTCGCGATGACCGGGCACGGCGAAGCGCAAAATATCTCGCAAGCCTCGCACGAAGAATTCATTACCGAACACTACTGGGGCTACACCGCGCGCGGCCAACGCACGAGCGAGTATCGCGTCGAACATCCGCGCTGGAAGATCTGGACGGCTGATTCCTTCGACTTCAAGGCCGACGTCGCCACGCTCTACGGCATAAAATTTGTCGAGTCACTGGCCGCGCCACCGAAATCAGCCTTCATCGCGGACGGTTCCTTTGTCTCAGTTTTCGCGCGTTCGGATTAGCGGCTACTTCTTCGCCACCAACTCCCGCAAAACAAACGGAAGAATTCCGCCGTGTCGGTAGTAATCGATCTCAATCGGGGTATCGATGCGCAGCTTTACCGGAACGGATTGTTTTGCGCCATCTTTGCGCGCGATTTCGAGCGTCACCATTTGTCCGGGCTGAATTTTTTCTCCCAGGCCGGTGATGCTGAAAATTTCCGAGCCATCAAGCCCAAGGGTTTGCGCATTCGTTCCCTCGGCAAACTGCAACGGCAATACACCCATGCCGACTAAATTCGAGCGATGGATGCGTTCGAAACTTGCCGCTACTACAGCCTTCACGCCTAACAAGCGCGTCCCTTTCGCCGCCCAGTCGCGCGACGAACCGGTTCCGTATTCATGTCCTGCGAGAATGACGAGCGGCGTGCCTTCGCTCTGATATTTGGTGGCTGCGTCATAGATCGACATTTGTTCGCCGTGGGGATGATGAACCGTCACGCCGCCTTCTACACCTGGCACCATCAGATTCTTGATCCGCACATTCGCGAATGTTCCACGCGTCATTACCAAGTCGTTCCCGCGTCGTGATCCGTAGCTGTTGAAATCCGCGGCCTCGATTCCGCGCGACTTCAGATACTGGCCGGCCGGCGACGTCGGCTTAATCGCGCCCGCGGGCGAGATGTGATCGGTCGTAACCGAGTCGCCAAAAATTCCGAGCGGCCGCGCGTTGCAAATGTCTTCGATGCGGCCCGCTTCCATCCCGAAATCCTGGAAGAACGGCGGCTCATGAATGTAATCACTTTTCTCATCCCACTCGTAGATTTCGCCCACGCTCGACGGGATTTCGTTCCACTTCGGATTCTGAGCGCTGAAGTCGCGATACAAACGCTGAAAAACTTCCGGCGTCAGCGCGGTGCGCAGGGTATCGCGGATTTCCTGCAGCGTCGGCCAGAGGTCGCGCAGATAGACGTCTTTGCCGTCGCGATCTTTGCCTAACGAGTCCTTGGACAGATCGAGATCGACGCGTCCCGCCAAGGCGAAAGCAACCACGAGCGGCGGCGACATAAGGAAATTCGCTTTGATGTTTTGATGCACACGCGCCTCAAAGTTGCGGTTCCCAGAAAGAACCGATGCGGCAATGAGGTCGTTTTCGTTAATTGCTTTTTCGATCTTCGGATGGAGCGGGCCTGAATTTCCGATACACGTCGTGCAACCGTACCCGACAGTGTTGAAGCCCAGTTGGTCGAGATATTTTTGCAGGCCGGTCTTGTTCAAATAATCCGTGACCACACGTGAGCCCGGCGCGAGCGAAGTCTTGACCGACGGATCGACGCGCAGGCCGCGCTCGACCGCTTTTTTGGCGAGTAAACCCGAAGCGAGCATCACGCTCGGATTGCTCGTGTTCGTGCAACTTGTAATCGCCGCAATCAAAACGCTGCCATGGCCAATGCGGGAATCGGCGGTCGGTCCCATCTCGGCCGGCGTCACATTCGTTTCGGCTTTTATTTCGGCGACGGAGTCCGGCGTTGGGCGATTCGCCACCATCTCGACTTTGTTGAGCTGATCAGCGGGATTAATTCCTTGGTCACGCTTATCGGTCGACGGCATGTCGTTCTTGTCGTGCGAACGCCCGTTCATATGAATGGGAAATCGCTGCGTTAAAGAATCGGCATTCTTGCCATAGCCGCCATCTTTGATCGACTTCGCGAACAAGTCGCGGAACGTGTCGCCGAGTTCGGGAAGGTTAATGCGATCCTGGGGACGTTTCGGTCCGGCCACGCTTGGCTGCACCTCAGCGAGATCGAGTGCGAGATCCACGCTGTAATCGATCTCGCCCTTCTTCGGCATGCCGAACATTTTTTGTGCGCGGAAATAATTTTCGAAAGCGGCGCATTGTTCTTCGGTCCGTCCAGTCGCGCGCAAGTACGCGACCGATTCTCCATCGATCGGGAAAAATCCCATGGTTGCGCCGTATTCCGGCGACATGTTTCCGATCGTCGCGCGATCCGCTACCGGCAACGAAGCCGCTCCTTCGCCGTAAAACTCGACAAATTTCCCGACCACCTTTTGTGCGCGCAGCATCTGCGTGATGTGCAGTGCGAGATCGGTTGCGGTCACGCCTTCGCGCAATTCACCGGTCATCTGCACCCCAACGACCTCCGGCGTAAGAAAATAAACCGGCTGACCAAGCATTCCTGCTTCCGCTTCGATACCGCCGACGCCCCAACCGACCACGCCGAGGCCGTTGATCATGGTCGTGTGTGAATCGGTGCCGACGAGCGTGTCCGGAAAATAAACCCCATCGCGTTCAAGCACGCCTTTCGCGAGATACTCGAGATTCACCTGATGTACGATGCCGATGCCGGGAGGGACGAGACCGAAAGTCTTGAAGGCCTGCTGACCCCATTACAAAAACTGGTAACGCTCGCGGTTGCGTTTGAATTCCATTTCCATGTTCAAACGCAACGCTTCCGCCGAGCCGGCGAAATCAACCTGCACGCTGTGATCAACGACCAGATCGACCGGCACGAGCGGCTCGATAATCTTCGGATCGCCGCCGAGATTTTTTACTGCGCTGCGCATCGCGGCCAGATCGACCACCAGCGGAACACCGGTGAAATCCTGTAAGACAATGCGCGCGACCACGAATGGAATTTCTTCGTTCGCCGGCTTCTTCGCGTTCCAGTTTGCCAGCGTCTCGACGTCCTTGCGTCGAACTTTTTTGCCGTCGCAATTTCGCAGGACAGATTCGAGCACTATGCGAATGCTGACCGGCAAACGCGAGATCGGTCCGACGCCTTGCTCCTCCAGCGCGGGCAGTGAATGAAGCTGACTTTCACGCCCTTTACCGGCGTCGAATTTCTGCAGAGTTTTGAATTCGTTAGTCATTATTTCATTTCCGCGAGGCGCGCTTTGATCTTCTCGAAATTCGGGAGCGCGCGCGCGTCATCGTTGCATTCCGAATATTGAATGACGCCCGAACGATCGATCACGAAGACCGCGCGTTTCGGGACTCCGCCCATCGGCAAACTCATTTGCGGGAGAAACGAGTCGTAGGCCACGTCGTAGGCGCGCGCGACTTCGTGTTCGTAATCGCTCAACAACGGCACGGTGATATGCTCCTGCGTAGCCCACGCTTCCTGCGCGAAAGGATTGTCGCCGCTGATTCCATAAACGGTCGCGTTCAAGCTGCTATAAGCTGCGATGTCCATACTCACCCCGCACATTTCCGTCGTGCATGTCCCGGTGAAGGCCATCGGAAAAAAAAGCAGCAGCGTATTTCCTTTCGCAAAGTTTTCGCGGAGTGTGATCGGCTTTGAGCCGTCAGCAGTCTTGGTAGGGAGAGTGAAATCAGGTGCTTTGCTGCCGACGGGTAGTGCCATGTAAGTTAGATGTAGGTGAAAATTCAGTATAGAAACGGCGCGTGCGGGGTCAAAAGGATTACGGGCGCGATGTCTAACGAATGAATTTTTTCTGGTGGCTGCTCACCATCGTTCTGATGGCGGTTGGATTGCTCGGCACCGTCCTGCCGGTTATTCCGGGAACAACGATCGTTCTCGCCGCGGCCGTGATTCATCGCGTCATGGTTGGGGGACAACTCGGCGCGAACTGGTGGTGCATCGGTGGATTGGTTGTCCTTACGCTGATTTCCTACGCGCTCGATCTCGTCAGCAGTTATTTCGGCGCGAAATATTTTGGCGCTACAAAGTGGGGAGTGATCGGCGCGGCCATCGGCGTGATCGTTGGTCTCTTCACAGGCTTCGTCACATTGCTCTTCGCGCCGGTCATCGGCGCGATCATTGGCGAAATCATCGCCGGCAAAAAACTCGTGAGCGCGGGCAAAGCAGGGTGGGGAACGTTGCTGGGGAATCTCGCCGGCATGATTGGCAAGCTTGCGCTTGGGTTCGGCATGGTGATCTGGTGGTTGCTGTCAGTGCATTCGCCGCTTTAGAAAATCGCGAAGAAATTTTTGTTGCGCGGTCGTTAACTTTGTAATACAAAGTGAAGCAATGGATGAACGGACACGCGCCGCCGAACACCTGCGCATCATTCGTTCTCTCATGGAGCGGGCCACGGTTTACCGCGCTATCTCCGCTCCAACAGCCCTGATCGGCGGTCTCGCTTCTCTCGCGGCCTCTATTTGGATGCTTCGACGCGCCGGAGTCATTGGAGCGAGCGAGCGAGTCGGCGCTTTTTCCACGCGCGACTTCATCGGGCCGTGGTTGATCGTCCTGGTGATTACGCTCGGCGCGAACACCTTCTTCGTCTGGCGAGAAGCGCAGCGCGACGGCCGTCCATTGTTTTCTCCGGGTCTGCGGCTCGCCTGGCGTTCCGTTGTCCCGAGTATTCTCATCGCCGCGGCCATAACTTTCGTCGGCTGGCGCAATCCGAGCGATCTGGAAGGGCCCACGATTCTCGGACTGACTTGGATCGGTTGTTACGGACTCGCGCTTCTTTCGACCATGACGTTCGCGCCGCGCTCGCTCGTTGTTCTCGGGGGAAGTTTCGTTTTTACCGCGGTCTTTTGGCTTTTGATTTTGTCATCCCCGGTGTTGCCGCCGATTGAAGAACTGCGCGGCTATATCGGCGCGAATTTCGCCATGGGTTTGACCTTTGGTTTTTTCCATTTGATCTACGCGGCCTTCACCTGGCGGCCTGAACGAAACGCGGCGGCGCAACCGCTCGTCCTCGAATGAACGATGCTGGATTTCGACAAGCTCGACAAAGCGATCCACGAAAAGGGGCGTCTTTCGATCATGACGCTCCTGGCGGCGCGGCCTTCGTGGACATTTCAAGATTTGAAAAGCGAATTGAACATGAGCGATGGCAACCTCGTCACGCATTTGCGCACACTGCATCGAATCGGGCTCGTCGCTTACACGAAGGAAATGCTGGACCGTCCACAAACCAGTTATGCGCTGACGAAAAAAGGCCGCACTGCTTTCGACCAATATCTGCGTGTGCTCGAGCAAATCGTGAAAGCGGGAAAGCAGTGAAATTTTTTTGGCTATAAGCTTTGTGGCACAAAGTTACATGAAAATCATACTGGCTCAACATTTCGGAATGTGTTTCGGGGTGCGCGACGCCATCGCGCAGGCGCAGAAGTTGGCGAAAGAAGGACCGCTGACGATCCTCGGCGAGTTGGTGCACAACCCAGTCGTGCGCGAGCGCCTGCTGGCAGTCGGTGCGCGCGAGGCTGTTGATCTTCTCGGCGACGATGCGCAGGTCATGATCACCGCTCATGGCGCGTCGGATCGGCGCCACGAGCAATTACGCGCCAGCGGTCTAACGGTCGCTGACGGCACCTGCCCGCTCGTTCGTCGCGCCCATCAGCAGCTCAAAGCGCTCGTGGCTGCGGGGTATTTTCCAGTCGTGATTGGGAAACGCGGGCACGTGGAAGTGCGAGGGCTGACGGAAGATTTCGCGGACGCTTGTGTAATCGAAAGCATCGCGGAGGTGGAGGCGTTGCCGGCGCGCGAACGTTACGGAGTCATTTCGCAAACGACCCAGCCGCTCGAACACGTCCATCGTATTGTGGCCGAGATTCGGGAGAAGCGTCCCGCATCGGAAGTGCGTTTCATCGACACCGTTTGCCAGCCAACGAAGGACCGACAGCGTGCTCTGACCGAGTTGGTGGAAACGGCCGACACAATCGTGGTCGTCGGCGGACGCAGCAGTAACAACACGCTCCAACTTGTTCAAACCTGCGCCGCGGCAGGGCGTCGAGTTATCCATATCGAGCGGTCGGAAGAATTGGGCACGGACATGTTTTCCATTGCGCAGATCGTTGGTGTTACTGCCGGCACATCGACTCTGCCAGAAACGATCGCCGCCGTGATCGAAAGGCTTGAAGAAATTTCGCGCGTCGCGCCTAACGAGACAAATAAACACCGACTAACTTCATGAACTCACTCCATTGGCTCCGCTATTTCGAAGAGAACCGCATCAATCGCAGCGAACCGTTATGGCATCTTCCATCGCCACTCGAGACGAAGGCGCGCGCGATCCTGGCCCGCTCGCTTTCGCATTTTCAATTGGGCGAAAGCGGCGAGGGTCGATTTCTTCTCGAGCAGGCGCGCCGGCAGGCGCCGGACGATCCGAACTATGCAAACGCTCTCGCTCTCTTCATCGACGAGGAAAAGGAGCACGCGCGTTTGTTGGAACTACTCGTTAGGCGATTTGGCGGTTCTTTGATTAAGGTGCACTGGACGCACTTTCTTTTCCGGCTGGTGCAACGCGCCTGTGGGTTGAATTTCGAGATTCAGGTCCTGGTGATCGCCGAGATCGTCGGCACTGCATATTATCGGCTGCTCAATCGCAGAACGCGCGATCCGGTGGTGGAAGAAGTCTGCGCGCTCACTTTGCGCGACGAAGCGCAGCACATCGCGTTTCATGTCGATTGGTTACGCATGATTCAAGGGCGCTGGCTGCCGGCAGAATGCGCGCTTTGGAGCATACAATTCCAAGTGCTCTTCACCGTCGCGGCGCAATTTGCGTGGACTGATCACCGCAAGGCACTTCATCTTCTCGGCGCGACCAAGCGGGAATTTTTTCGCGAAGCGCGCGGCGAGTGCATTAATTTTCTGCGCGCACTCGACGGAACCGAACCGGCGCCTCTCGCGCGGCAGGGTGAATTGATTTCGGCCGCCTAACGAGTAGCTTCCGCCCGATGGCAGATGATCGCTGGTGAGTCGTGAGACTTGCTGGAGGAAAGTCCGAACACCATACGGCAGCATGCCGCGTAGAACACGCGGGCGCCGCAGTTGTAAAATTGCGGCGACGGAAAGTGTCGCAGAAAAGACACCGCCGGTTCTTTGAAAGAAGCGCAGGTAAGGGTGAAATGGCGAGGTAAGAGCTCACCGCGCGCGGAGTAATTCGCGCGGCAGGAAAAACCCCATGCGGTGCAAGACAAAACAGAGGGAGGGCAGCCGGTCCGTTGATCCTCGGGTTTCGTCGCATCACGCTCCCGCTCTGCGGGATCGGGCGTCCGGAGAAATCCGGGTGAGATAAATGATCATCGCTCCGGAGAAATTCGGAGGACAGAATTCGGCTTACCGCCATCAATATGAAGGGCGCTTTCGGAAACGAAGGCGCCCTTCCGCTTTTATTCTGACTTCAGGCAATCGTCGAGACACGCAAGTAAATGCGAGACGGTCTCTTCCGTTTCGTCGCCCATGTTGGAGAGACGGAAGGTGTGGCCTTTGAGTTTGCCGTAGCCGGGGTCGATGACGATGTGATGTTTTTCGCGAAGATCTTTCGCGAGCTTTGTCACGTCGATGCCGCGATTGTTTTTTACACAAGTAAGCGTCTTGGAACGGAAACCTTCCTCAGCGAAAAAGTCGAAGCCGCGAGCGCGGACCCAATCGTGGACGAGTGAGTTGGTCCTGATGTGACGCTCGTGACGATTCGTCAGGCCTTCGGCGAAGATTTCTTCGAGCTTGGATTGCAGGGCGTAGATGTGACCGATGCTCGGGGTGCTCGGCGTCATCCATTCGATTTGCTGTTTTTTGAATTCAAGAAAATCGAAGTAGTAGCCGCGGTCTTTTTGTTTTTCAGCGCGGGCGAAGCCTTTTTCGGAAACGGCGAAGAGTGAAAAACCGGGTGGAAGAGCGAGCGCCTTTTGCGCGCCGGTGAGAAGGACGTCGATGCCTAACGAATCCATGTCGATCTTCATCGCGGAAAAGGACGAGACGGTGTCGACGATGAGCGCGACGTCGGGATATTTCGCGAGCGTGCAGCAAATTTCCGGTAACGGATTCATCACGCCGGTGGAGGTCTCGTTGTGGATGAGCGTGACGGTGTCGAATTTTCCGCTGGCGAGTTTCGCGTCGATGTCTTTGTGATCGATGTGTTTTCCCCACTCAACTTGCAACGGCTCGGCGTTTTTCCCGCAACGCCGCGCGACATCGAGCCATTTGTCGGAAAAGGCGCCGCACATGCAGCAGAGAACGCCGCGATCGACGAGATTGCGGATGGATGCTTCCATCACGCCCCACGCGGAGGAGGTGGAAAGGAACACCGGCTGTTTTGTGCCGAAGAGCGTCTGCAATTTCGGATGAATGTCGCGATAGAGATCGCGAAACGCTTCGCCGCGATGACCGATCATTGGTCGCGAAAATGCGGCGAGCGTTCTCTCTGAAACTTCGACCGGACCGGGAATGAAAAGTTTGTCGTGCGCAATCATGCGTCCTGGAAACGATGCTAACAGCAAGTTCGTTAGGCTTCCTGTTTTTTGATGAAGCTGATATCGCCGCTGCGTTCTATGCGGGCGACGCGAATCTTGGAAAGATCATCGGTCTTAGCGGCGAGGCGCATATCTTCTTCGAGGTCGTGATCGGAAATGTGGTTGCGGGACATGGCACGGTGTAGTCGTTCGCCATCTTCGACTAGAATTTCGGGCTCGCCCTTGATGAGGAAGCCGACCCACCGCCAGCGACAAGCGCCGAAGCCTAACAAGCGATGGAAAACGACGACGACGAGCGCGCCTCCGAGCGTCGGAAAGAAGGAAGCGCTCCCGTTGACCGCGCGCGAGAGAACGGAGGCGAGGATGACGAGCAGGAGGGCGTCGAAAGCGGTTTTGCGCGCGAGAGAACGTTTGCGGCCGGCGCGGATGATGGCGAGTGAGACGACGAAAACGAACAGGCCGCGCAGACTAACTTGAAGAAAGGTCAGATCCTTCGGATCGACATGAAGGCCGAGGAGAGAGGAAAAAGAATCATAAAATTGCGTCATGCCAAATTATCGCGCGAGTGAAATCGGATGCGAGCCTTGATGAGACCGATCGCGCCGTGAAATTGGTTTTTTCTTTGATGCGCATACGGTGTTCGGCCGCGTCGCAGTTGCGCAGGAAAGTATCGCGTGGCATAGGACGAACTCTCGTTTTGCATCTATGCCACCTGTGACGCGCCCAGTTTCTGATGAGTCGATCGATCCCGTGATCGAGACGCAAGTTTTCTGGGTTAAACATCGGATGGAAATCCTGATCGGATTGCTCGTGGTCCTGGTCGCGCTGGCGGCCTACGGCGGATATCGACTGTATACCGCCAAACGCGATGCTTCGGCCGCTGATCTTTTAGCGGACGCGAAAGGCCCGACCGATTTCCAAAAAGTCTATTCTCAATATCCCGAGGCACCGGCGGCGGCGACGGCTTGTTTGCGGTTGGCCGATGCGCAGAAGAAGGGCGGAAAATTCGCGGAATCAAACACGACTCTGCAAACGTTCCTTCACAATTATCCGAAGCATGAATTGGCTTCGACGGCCAAGAGCGCGATGGCGGGGAATTTGGAGTCGTTAGGCAAAAATGATGAGGCGCTCGAAATGTATAAGCGCGTCGCGTCGGAAAATCCGCGTTCGTTCAACGCACCACTCGCTTTGTTGGCGGAGGTTCCGATCCTCAAGCAAAAGGGGCAGGTCGATGAGGCGCGCCGCGTTTGCGAAACTGTCCTGACGCAATACCGCGATAGTTACGCGGCAATGGAAGCGCAGCAATATTTACGCACGCTCAAATCGAACACGACACCTGCACCTGCAGCGTCGACCGCGGCAGCGCCATCAGTTGCGCCCGTGCAGCTACAGCCAACTGCCTCGGTTGTTCCGACGCCCTAACGAGTAGTTGCCGCGAAGCGCGATTAGCGCTTCGAGAACTGGAAGCGTTTGCGTGCTCCCGGTTGGCCGGATTTCTTGCGCTCTTTCATCCGCGGATCGCGCATGAGCAATCCCTCGGCTTTCAGGGTTCCGCGAAGATTCGCGTCCACTTGCAGAAGCGCGCGCGAAATCGCGAGCCGAACTGCGCCTGCCTGGCCGGTGGCTCCGCCGCCAGTGGCGTTGATGGAGAGATCGTAGGAGTTAGTCAGCTTCACCGCCTGTAACGGTTGCAGGACCGTGTTCTGCAACGGGACGGTCGGGAAATAATCTTCGAAACGTTTGCCGTTCACGTCGATTTTGCCGTTGCCCGCCGTCATGCGAATGCGCGCGACGGAAGTTTTGCGACGGCCGGTGGCGATAAATTCTTCTGTCTGGGCCATGATCAGGACTCGTTAGGCTAAAATGAAACCGCGGCGGGGGCCTGCGCGGCATGCGGATGAAGGTCGCCTTTGTAGACCTTCAATTTCCGATAAACGGCGCGACCGAGTTTGTTATGTGGAATCATCCCACGAATGGCGTGCTCGACGAGCAATTCCGGATGGCGCGCGCGACGGCCGCGAACGTTCTCGATTTTATGTCCGCCCACGAATCCGGAGAAACTCATGAAAGTCTTTTGCTCTTCTTTCTTGCCGGTCAGACGCACTTTGTCGGCATTGATCACGACGACGAAATCGCCGGTGTCGCAATGCGGTGTGTAAATCGCCTTTTCTTTGCCGCGTAATAGATTGGCGGCTTTGACCGCGACGCGGCCGAGCACCTGGTCTTTGGCGTCAATGATCCACCACTTGCGGGGGACTTCGGCGGCTTTAGCAGAAAAGGTCTTCATCTGGAGCTGAAAGGGCACGGAAGCTACGAGCAGCGACGGTGGGTGTCAACCCTCGTTCCAGTGCCGCGGTGGCACTGGTTTTGCTCATAAATACCATAATGAGACGCTGTTTTATCACTCTTGGTTTGATGTTTTCTCTTGTGGCCGCGCAGACATCATTCGCAGAACCAAATTCCGGCAGCGCGATCGTGCGCGAGATGAATCTGGCCCGCCAAAATCCCGCGCTCTACGCGACCTTCATCGAAGAAATACGCGGCAATTTTCACGGGAACTTGTTAATCGTGCCGGGTCGCATTCCACTGCGAACCAAGGAGGGTACGCGCGCTCTGGACGATGCGATCCATTTCCTCCGCAGCGCTTCGCCCGAAGCTCCGTTGGTTTTCTCGCCAGGAATGTCGCGGGCCGCGACGGATCATTGTGCCGAGCAAGCCGGCGGCGGGATGAGTCACTCCGGGCGAGGCGGCAGCAATACCGGCGATCGCATCAATCGTTACGGCAATTGGAGCGGAATGTGGGGCGAAAATCTCGCGTGTGGCCGCTCTGGCGCGCGCGAAATCGTCATGGCCTTGATCATCGACGACGGATTGCCCGGCCGAAAACATCGCAAGAATATTTTCAACCCTGCGTTCGGTTACGCCGGGGCGGCGGTCGGATCACACGCGACCTATCGAACCATCTGCAGCACAGAATTCGCTGGCACCTACGTCGAAGGCGGGACTGTGCCTAACGAGCGGTTGGTCGCGCGGAATTTCTAGGTATTGCGCTTGCCCCCGCGTTCGGGAATCTTGTCTAGGATCGGCTGGAGCGACGGATCGGCGCGTAACAGGGCGGCACGTTTGAGGGAGCGAAAATCTTTCCTCGCCTGCCTGGCTCGCTCTTTAGCGGCTTGCACGGCGGGATCGGCCATCGCTTTTTGATTGGCAGCGCGGAGTTTGCTTCGTTCGTCGGCGGAAAGGTTCGCTAGCAAATGGGCGCGCCGACCGTGGCGTTGCCAGCCAGCTTGATCATCGTTCGCTTGGGCGAAACTGACGGGCGCGAGCTGCATCGCAGCTACCGCCGCAAAAATGGTGAGGCATAATTTCGTTTTCATGTTCTGAAGACTGAAACCCGCTGGCGCGGAAAAGTTGCGTTTGGTTAGGCGAAACGCCGTTGGCGTTTCGAGCAGATGCGGTTAAGTATCGCCCCCATAAAATGAGCGACAACGCGAAACCAAAAACTGCGATCACACCGCGGCGTGAGGAAGATTTTCCAGAATGGTATCAGCAGGTGATCCGGGCGGCGGAGCTGGCCGAGCCCTCGGAAGTGCGCGGTTGCATGGTCATTCGGCCGTGGGGTTACGGCATCTGGGAAAACATGCAGCGGGCGCTCGACGCGATGTTCAAGGCGACCGGGCATCGCAACGCTTACTTCCCGCTTTTTATTCCGCTCAGTTACATGGCGAAGGAAGCGGCGCATGTAGAGGGCTTCGCCAAGGAATGTGCAGTCGTCACGCATAGCCGGCTGGAAGTGAATGCCGAAGGCAAAATGGTTCCGGCTAGTCCGCTGAGCGAGCCACTAGTCGTTAGGCCGACTTCCGAGACAATCATCGGCGCGACTTACGCGAAGTGGGTGCAGAGTTACCGCGATTTGCCGATCCTGATCAATCAATGGTGTAACGTCGTGCGCTGGGAAATGCGGCCGAGGATTTTTTTGCGCACGACTGAGTTCCTCTGGCAGGAAGGTCACACGGTGCACGAGACGGAAGCGGAAGCGCGCGAAGAAACGCGACGCATGCTGGATGTGTATGAGACATTTGCGCGCGACTACGTTGCAGTTCCCGTTTTTAGCGGCGAGAAATCGGAGAGCGAGCGTTTTCCCGGCGCGGTCCAGACGTTGACCATCGAAGCGATGGTGCAGGATCGGAAAGCGATTCAGGCCGGCACCTCACACTTTCTCGGACAAAATTTTTCGCGTGCGAGCGGTATTCAATTTCAAACCCGCGACGGAAAGCAGGAGTTTGGATGGACGACGAGTTGGGGTCTGAGCACGCGCATGGTCGGGACCCTCATCATGGCGCATGCCGATGATGATGGATTGGTCTTGCCGCCGCGTCTCGCTCCTACGCACATCGTGATCATTCCGATCACACCGAAAGAGGAAACACGCGCTGCGGTCTTAGCCGCCGTGGATAAACTGGCGGCAGAACTGCGCGCAATTTATTATCACGAAGCCCGGCTCGAAGTGGAGGTCGACAAGCGCGATCTCGGTGGTGGAGTGAAGAGTTGGGAATGGATCAAGAAAGGTGTGCCAATGCGGGTTGAGATTGGTCCACGCGATCTGGAATCGGGCAGCGTCGCTGTCAGTCGGCGCGACCAGGGTGTGAAAGCGAAGGAATTCCTTAAGAGCGAAGAACTCGTTAGGCGCGTGAGCGGATTGCTGGATTCCATCCAAAAAAATCTACTCGAGCGCGCGACAAAATTCCGAGACGAGAACACGCGCGAGATAAACTCGAAGGAAGAGTTCTACGACTTCTTCACCCCGAAGAATTCCAACAAACCGGAAGTTCACGGAGGTTTCGCCCTGGCCCATTGGAATGGTGCGGGCGCAGTCGAAGAACAAGTAAAGAACGACCTGAAAGTGACGATTCGCTGCATTCCCTTCGACCAACCGGCGAAGCCGCCCGAAGCAGGAAAATGCATTTTTACCGGCGAGCCGAGTCCGCGTCGCGTGATCTGGGCGAAGTCATATTGACGCCGCGGAAGCGTCTGTTTTATTTTTATCTGTGGCCGCCGAACTCAAACTCTACAGTCGCGAGTGGTGCTCGTGGTGCATGGACGCGAAGGAATACCTGACCGAGCGCGGTTACAAGTTTACCGAAATCGATGTTGGCGAAGACCGGCAGGCCTACAAGGAGATGACGGAGATTTCCGATCAGACTTATGTGCCGACGCTAGTGGCGGGCGATGAAGTGCTGGCGAATTTTGATACCGATCAGTTGGAAAAGTTTCTGGGCGAGCACGGAATCAAGCCTTAATGCTGTTTGGCCTTTTTATTGTGCTGGGCGTCTTGGTGCTCAGCATCGCGTTGCGGAGCTATCAGACTTCGTTCGCGCAAAAGTCCGGCGCGCTCGGCATTCTCACTGCCACTTTTTTGGCGGCGTATTTCGTCTCAGACAATTGGCTGATTGGATTGGCGGCGGCGCTTCTCTGGTTCTTCCTCCCGTGGCTGGAAATTTTGACGCGCATTCGCACGTTGCGTTTGCCCAAGGAAAAAGCACTGCGGCCGAAGAGCCCGCCATCGTCAGATATTTTTCCGACGTTGAACGAGATCACGCGCGAAATCGAAAACGAAGGTTTCGCCCACATCAGTGACGCCGGCTGGGATTGGGAGGATTATCGACAGTTCTTTCGCCTTTTTTACAAAGAAGAAGATCGCGCGCAGGCGACCATCTGTTTGAACGAACAAAACGATTTGTCCTTTTATTACCTGCGCATTTCCTCACGCGCGCACGACGGAATCATCTGGACGACGTGGAACTATCCGTTGTCCTACGGTCTGAAATTAACGCCGCAGTTCCGGATCAATCGACAGCGACCAGATCAGTCGTTCTGGCAGCTTTATCAAAGCCACAAGGAATACCTACGGAATCATCAGGTCGAAACAAAAGCGATCGATCCGATGGATGAAGAAACCATTCAGGCGGAAATCGAGCGCGATTTACGCGACCAGATCGCGCACAACATTAAAAAGGGTGTGCTCAAATCCGCCAACGACCGCGAGGTGAAATATTCCTGGCGCGGGATGGTTTATCTTTGGTGTCAGTTTTTGTTGGACTTGGTGCGGCTGTAAATTCGCGCGCGAGAAAGCGTGTCATCCTGAACCGCGAAGACGGCGAAGGATCTCGTCAAAGGTCTCGGAGTCGGTTTGAAGAACACGCGTTGCCGACAAAAGCAAACGTGAGATCCTTTGGCGCTCTGCGCCAGTTTCATGATGACAGCTGCGCGAACCGAGAGAACATCTCACGAGTAGTTAGACCTTCATCACTTCGGCTTCTTTGCGCTCGAGGTGATCATCGACCGATTTCACGAACTTATCGGTCAGCTTCTGCACGTCGCTTTCCAAATCGCGGATTCCGTCCTCAGTTAATTCGCCGGAGCCTTTCAGTTTTTTTGCGTCGTCTAAGGCGGTGCGACGATTGCTCCGGACGCGCACCCGCGCTTCCTCCGCCATTTGTTTGAGCGATTTCACCAAATCTTTGCGACGCTCTTCCGAAAGCTCAGGGATCGGCAGCCGAATTAATTTGCCATCGACGAGCGGCTGAATGCCGATCTTCGATTCTTTCAAAGCCTTTTCGATATCTTTCACCGTGGCGGCATCGAATGGCTGCACGACGAGCAAGCGCGGCTCGGGCGTGGTGATGAGCGCGAGCTGCTTAAGCTTCATCGACGAGCCGTAGGCTTCGACGTCGACATTCTCGACCAGCGCGGGTGAGGCCTTGCCCGTGCGCACGCCGGAAAATTCGTGGATCATGTAGTCCACGCTTTTTTCCATCGCGACCTCCGTTTCGAACAAAATTTCTTCCGCGCTCATGCGTGTGGACTCTCAATCAGCACTCAACGGTCCGCAATCATTCCGTCACGATCGTGCCGACATGCTTGCCGAGGACGATGTCGGTAAAATTACTCGGCGTGTTCATGTCGAAGACCACGATCGGAATCTTGTTGTCCATGCAAAGACTGAACGCCGTCGAATCCATTACCTGCAAACGTTTCGTCAGGGCTTCGCTGAAAGTGATGCGATCGAAGCGTTTCGCCCCGGCATTTTTCGTCGGGTCGGAATCGTAAATACCATCGACCTTTGTCGCTTTGAGAATGACGTTTGCGCGGATTTCGCTCGCACGTAGCGCGGCCGTGGTGTCAGTGGAAAAATATGGATTGCCCGTGCCGGCGACGAAAATAACGACGCGTCCCACCTCCAGATGGCGAATCGCGCGCCCAAGAATGAAAGGCTCCGCGACATTGCGCATGTCGATCGCGGTCTGCACCCGCGTATCGACCGAGAGTTCCTCCAGCGCGCTTTTCAACGCGAGGCCATTGATAACCGTCGCGAGCATGCCCATGTAATCTGCGGTGGTCCGGTCCATCCCTTTGTGACTGGCGGTTAGACCGCGCCAGATATTGCCGCCGCCGATCACGACGGAAGTTTGCACGCCGAGGTCGCGCACTTCCTTCACGCGATGCGCGATCTCACGCACGATCTCCGGCGAAATATTTTCCTTCGCTCCCGGCTCGCGCAAAGCTTCGCCGCTCAGTTTGAGGACGATGCGTTTATAAACGGGCGCGGCCATGGCCGGAAACATTCAACAGAAGGAACCGGCCTTGTGAAGGATTTAATCGCAACACGCCTGCTGTAGCCAGGGATGACCGCGCGCGAAATCGGCCGCACTCATCCGCCTCTTCCCCTCGAGTTGGACTTGGTTCAACAAAAGTGCGCCGTCAGCGGCCCCAATGGCAACTCCATCGATCACTCCCGGCGCGATCGTGGAAGTCGGGACAACGGTGGCGGAGAGAATCTTTAGCTTCCGCAGCTGGTTGCTCGCGTCGCGGAGGTTTGTGTAACTGCCCGGCCACGGGTGGAAGGCGCGAATCTTTCGCTCGATCTTGTCCGCCGATTCTCGCCAATCAATGAGTCCATCGTCACGCTCCAGTTTCGGCGCATAAGTCGCAGCATTCGAATCTTGAGGAACTCGCACAGCGCTACCGGACGCGAGTTGAGCAAGCCCGTCACGTAACGCGGCCGGGGCAATCTTCGCCAACCGATCGTGCAGCGATCCGCCGGTCTCGTTAGGCGAGATCGCCATCTTCGATTGCACGAGAATGTCCCCGGTATCGAGGCCCTCATCCATATACATGACCGTGATTCCAGTTTCAGAATCGCCCGACACAATCGCTGCTTGAATCGGCGCGGCGCCGCGATGTCTCGGGAGGAGCGAGGCGTGCAAGTTCAAACAGGCGACGCGCGGAATTTCCAGCACCACGCGAGGCAAGATTTGCCCGTAGGCCATGACGACGATCACGTCCGGTTCCAGCTGCTGAATTTCCTCGACGGCTTGCTTGATCCGCGCAGGCTGTAGCATCGGAATCGAACCACTCGTTAGGCCGGCTTTGATTGGCGGCGCTTCGATGTGTTGAGCCCGCCCGACCGGTTTGTCCGGTTGCGTGACGAGGCCGACTAACGAATGCTGCTCACTCGCCTGCAGCCAGCGCAGCGTTGGCAAGCCAATTTCGCCCGTGCCGATAAAGACGACGCGCATGTCGCGTCTAGAGTCGAATTTGTTGAACGGGGCGAGGACGTTTCGCTCGGCGCGCAGTCGTTTGTTGCGCCAGGATCTTCTCCCCCGCGGTGATTTCGCGTGAACCTACCGACGACGCGCAACCGGTGCAGAGATAATCGTAAATCTCTTTGTCAGGCAGAACGAGCAGCAACCGTTCGCGCACCGGCATGGCGGTTTTGCATTTCTCGCAGTAGAGACTTGAAGCGGTGAAATTCTCAAACTGTTGCTGGCTCATGCTGCCCGTTGATCCCGTTCACACTCTCAAGAATGTGTAGCAAAACTTTCGCCGGCGGCTCAGTCGCGTCAATGCAGGTGATGCGATCCTTGCTGTAATAATCGAGCACCGGTTTTGATTCCTGCTCGTAAGTGGCGAGGCGACGCTTGATCACTTCCTCGTTCGCATCGTCGAGTCGGTTGTCTTTTAGCGCACGTTTCTTTAGTCGCGTGTAAAGCGCTTCACGATTCGGGCAGGACAAGTGGAACACTTTTTCCACGTCGATCAGTTCATCCATGATCTTGGCCTGTCCGACATTTCGCGGAATCCCATCGAGCACGAGAACATCGATGTCCGGCTTGAAACTGTGCCCATCCACCATCGAATCGATGCGCGCCTTCCACAGCTGCACAGTGATCTCATCCGGCACCAGCTCGCCCTTGCTCGAATAATCGAGAAAAGCCCGACCCACCGGAGTGCGCGTGTCGATCGAGCGAAAAACATCGCCGCAGGCACAATGGAAATAGCGCGGAATGCTGCCGAGAATCTTGCCTTGTGTGCCCTTACCGCTCCCGGGCGGTCCGAAAAGAAGATGGGTGCGGTATTTCATGAGTGTTTTCGGTTATAGCGCAAATAATGACCCGGAGACAACCAACCAGATCGTCCGTGCCTAACGAGTCCGCAAAAAATCGTGCGGAAAAATACGGAGCGGGAATTACTTCGCGGCAACCGGCTCGACGTTGACGCGCCGACCAGCACGGTCAAAACGAACCTGACCGTCAACTAAAGCAAAAATAGTGTAATCGCGGCCGAGCCCGACGTTTTTGCCTGGGACAAATTTAGTTCCACGCTGGCGGATGATGATGTTGCCGGCGACGACCGCTTCACTGCCGAATTTTTTCACGCCCAGACGTTTGCTGACGCTGTCGCGGCCGTTCTTAACGCTGCCCTGTCCTTTTTTATGAGCCATGACTATTTCTTTTTCGGGGCTTCGAGGCTGATCTCGGTAATCTTTACACGCGTCAATTTTCGGCGATGCCCAACGGTACGGTGATAACCTTTGCGGCGGCGATACTTGAACGCGATGACCTTCTTGTCCTTGCGCTGTTCGATTATCTCACCAGTCACAGTGGCGCCTTCGATCAACGGCGAGCCTTGCTTGAAATTCTCGCCGTCACCGACAAAAAGCACATCGCCGAAAACACCTTCCTTGCCGACCTCAACGTCAAGGAAATCGACCTCGACGATGTCGCCTTTGGAAACGCGGTGTTGTCGGCCGCCTGATTTAATAATTGCGAAAGCCATTTGGGAAAAAGTCGCGCACAGTCACACGACTCCGCGCGCCTGACAAGTGGAAAGTCAGTCCTCTTTGCCGCGAATCAAGAGCGTGATTTCGCCCTTGGCCGGATGTGCTTCGTAGTGGGCCAATAGTGCGGCTGCTGTTCCGCGACGGAACTCTTCGAATTTCTTGGTCAACTCGCGCGCTACGCAGAGTTGCCGCTCCGGCATGAGCTCAACACAGGCAGTCAGGGTCTTCGCAATCTTGTGCGGCGATTCGAAAAAGACGGTTGTCTCGTCACGCTCCGCCGCCGCGCGCAGTTCTCTTTCGCGCCCGCCACTTTTCGGCGGCAGGAATCCGCGGTAACAAAAGCGCTCGAGTGGAAATCCCGATCCGACCAGTGCGGTCAAAATTGCCGAAGCGCCTGGAATGATGGTGTAAGGAAGATCGCGTTCGATACAGGCGCGAATCAATCGCGCGCCCGGATCGGATAAACCCGGCATCCCGGCGTCGGTAATTAGCGCGATGTTTTCTCCCCTAACGAGTCGTTCCGAAAGCTCCGCCGTCCGCATCGCCTCATTGTGCTCGTGATAGCTCACGAGCGGTTTCCGAATTTCGAAATGGCGCAACAAGTTTCCGGAATGCCGCGTGTCTTCGGCTGCAATCAAATCGACGGATTTCAGAATCTCCAGTGCGCGCAACGTAATGTCGTTGAGATTCCCGATCGGGGTCCCGATCACATAAAGCATGAACGTTAGCTGCGCGCGTGCTGCCCGTTCGCGCTCTTGCCCCGAGTCACACCGAATTCTTCCCGATACATCGGCGTCGTCTCGGGTGCGAAGCCGTGGCGCATGATGTTTTCGGTCACGACGCGCGGGACAAGGAAGTTGAGCAGGTAATCGCCGCCGCCGGCCTTGGTGCCGCCGCCGCTCATCTTGAATCCGCCGAAGGGATGACGTCCGACGACAGCGCCGGTGCAGCTGCGATTGATGTAAACGTTGCCGGCGACGAGCGCGCCTTTAACGCGTTCGATGTTCGCCGGACTGCGCGAGAAAAATCCGGCGGTGAGCGCGTATTCAGTGCTGTTGGCGATTTCGATGGCGTGATCGAGATCGCGCGCTTTCAAAACACTCAGCACCGGTCCGAAGATTTCATTGCAGGCGAGCGTGTGCTCTGGTTTCACGTCGGTGAAAATCGTCGGCGGAATGAAGTAGCCGGTTACGGGCAGATTTTTCGCCTGATAAGCCAGCGTCGCTTCGCCCATTCCTTGCGCGATTCGTTTTTGAATTTGGTTGTAGGCTTTTTCGTCGATCACCGGTCCGACGAAAATGCCGGGGACTTCGGGATTGCCGACGCGCAAACTTGCGACAGCGGCGATAAGTCGTTCGACGACGCGGTCGTAATTTTCTTCGAGTACGATCAACCGCGAGCAGGCAGAACATTTTTGTCCCTGATAACCGAAGGCGGAATAAACCGTGTCGATGATCGCTTCGTCGAGGTCGGCATCGGAATCGACAATCACGCCGTTTTTTCCGCCCATTTCGCAAACGACGCGTTTCAGTTCGCGCTGCCCGGGTCGGGTTTTCCCCGCGGATTCCCAGATACGCAGGCCGACTTCGCGCGAACCAGTGAAGGCGATCATCTCAACATCGGGATGATCGACCAGATGCGCGCCGACAACGGAGCCGTGTCCGAAAAGAAGGTTGAGAACGCCGGGCGGCACACCGGCTTCCTCAAACATTTCCATCAGCATCGCGCCGGTGATGGACGACGGCTCGGCCGGCTTCATGATAACGGTGTTGCCGGTGACGAGCGCGGCCGAAACCATGCCGCATAAGATCGCGATGGGAAAATTCCATGGCGAGATGACGAGTGCGACACCGCGCGGCCAATAATGCTGATAGCTTTCTTCTCCGAGGACGTGCTGCGTTAGTGTCGGCCGGCCGAGGATGCGCATCTGTTGCGCGTAGAAGAGAAGGAAGTCGATCGCTTCGCGAATATCGCCGTCCGCTTCCGCCCAGGCTTTACCGACTTCGTAAACTTCAAGAGCGGACAATTCGAAGCGCCGCCGGTCCATGATCGTGGCGACGCGCTCGAGTAATTCCGCGCGCTCGTTAACACTCGTTAGGCGCCATTTTTTCCAGGCTTTGCGCGCGGCTTTCACCGCCAGCTCGGCGTGCTCGATTTCGCCTTCGGCAATTTCACCTACAACTTCGGTTGGATTGCTCGGGTTAACCGAACGCATCCATTTGCTGGTCGAGATTTTCTTCCCGTCGATGACGAGCGGATATTTTTTGCCGAAACGCGTGCGCACTTCGCGCAAAGCGGCGCGCATCTGTTCCTGGCTTTCCTTGTGCACCCAATTAACGAGCGGTGAATTTTCGTAGCTATCACCGGGCGGCGTTTCGCGGGTCGCGCCATTGCGCGAATAAGAATCGATCGAGGCATGCCGATCGATTTTCGCTGCCACCTCCGGTGAGAATTCAACCGGCGGAACATGCGTTTCCGCGCGAGAGCGTTTCGAAACGAGCGTGGTCGGATCGCGCAGCAACAGTTGTTCGGAAGCGTTGTCGGAAAATTTCGCCTTCAAGAATCCTTCGTTCGAAGTGTTCTCGAGCAAGCGCCTGACGAGGTAGCTCATGCCGGGCAGCAGTTCGCCGACCGGACAATATTCGCGCACGCGATAACCCATCTCGACCAGCGCGCGCTTGATCGGATTGGCCATGCCGTAGAGCAGCTGAAATTCGAAGCGGCTCTTATCGATGCCGAGCTGTTCCGCGAGGGCTTGCGCGTGCGCGATGCTGCGGACGTTGTGCGAACCGAACGCGGCGGTCACAATATTTTCGTTTTCGAGCAGGACACGCGTGCACGTTTCGAAGTTCGCGTCGCTCTCCGGCTTCTGCTGCCAGACTGGAACGCGCCAGCCGTTCTGCGCTGACTTGATGCGTTCGTAATCCCAGTAGGCGCCTTTGACTAGGCGCACGGTGAAGCGCGTGCCGCGGTTTCGCGCCCACGCGATGAGATCGCGCAGATCTTTTTCGGCATCGCGCAGATAGGCCTGGATAACAATGCCGGTGTGCGGCCAATCTTTGAACTCCGGCTCGGTGAAGAGAGTTTTGAAAAGATCGAGCGTGGAATTTTTGTGCGCGTAACTTTCCATGTCGAAGTTCACGAACGCGCCGAGTTCTTTCGCGCGCCGCAATATCGTGCGCAGCTTCGGCGCGAGATGCGCGATCGCATCTTCCGGATCAGCCGGATTCATCTGCGAATAGAGCGCGGAAATTTTTACCGAAACATTAACCACCGGAAACAGCTCGACGTTTTTGCCTAACGGATCGGTCCAACCACGCGTCAGCGCCGCCAGACCTTCGAGCAAATGCAAACAACGGGCAGCGTATTCGTTTGCTTCGCCCTCGCTCACGACTGCTTCGCCTAACAAGTCGACGGTGAAGCCGATCCGTTCCTTGCGCCGTTTGCGCAGAACTTTCATCGCATCTTCCGGATTGCGTCCGGAGATGAATTGCCGCGCCATGCCCGAGACGTTCCAGCGCATGAACGGGCCGGCGATTACCGAAAAGATGTGCGACAAACGAATGACCGGTTTCAGGATGGGCGCGAAGCCGTTCTGCACCGTGCTCAAGTATTCGTCGAAATGTTGCACGATATCTTTCGGCCGATGAATGGTCGCGAGGACATCGACAAAGCGAAACATCTGCACCTTGAAATGCTCGTCCTTCATGGAGAGCGCCATCATCCGCTGATAGAATCCGGCTTTGGTGAAAATCGATTCGGGATGTCGATCGACCAGACGAAAAATCTGTTCGCCGCGGCGCGCGGTCTCCGTTTGCAGACTCATGGCCGATCATAGTGCGAGATTCCGCTTCGGCAAAGCTGGGAAAATGTAAGATTGAGACGCGCGATGCGCATTTCAGATGCGAATTCTTAGCGATGAAAATAATCGAACGAGCCGGGGAAAAAGCGGCCGCAGGTTACATCCTGCTATGGCTGCTAGGTATTCCGATTCCAATTTTGCTTTTGTTTTTCCTCCTGCGTGGTTGCACCTAGGAGAGCGAGTTACCAGTAGAGGCGAGTCGCCTGGTGGAGGCGCGAATGTAGGAGTTCGCGTTTCCTGCCAGGCGAACTTTTTTTGCCCAGAGTAGAGTGAGGCATGATCGTGCCTCGATTTGACTTGGCTAGTGACAACACGGCCGGAATTTGTCCCGAAGCCTTCCGGGCACTTGAGGAAGCGAATTCTGGGGTAGTCGCCTCCTACGGCGACGACGAATGGACCGACCGTCTGTGCGATCGAGTGCGGCAAATATTCGAGGCTGATTGCGAAGTCTTTCTGGTCTTCAATGGAACGGCGGCCAACGGTCTGGCACTCGCGCATCTTTGCCGGCCCTATCACAGCGTCATCTGCCACGAACTCGCGCACGTCGAGACGGATGAATGTGGCGCGCCGGAATTTCTTTCGGGGGGCGCAAAGTTACTTCTGACGTCAGGGGCGAACGGAAAACTCGATCTCGCGCAGGTCGCGGCGATATTGGAGAAGCAGCACGAAATTCATTCACCGAAACCGCGCGTGATTAGCGTGACGCAAGCGACCGAGCTTGGCACCGTTTATACGCGGGACGAACTAGCGGCGATCGGAGAATTTGCGCGCGCGCGTTCGTTGTATTTCCACATGGACGGAGCGCGTTTTGCGAATGCCTTGGTCTCGTTAGGCTGCAAGCCAAAGGAAATCACTGCGCAGCTCGGCTTCGACGTTCTTTGTTTTGGCGGGATAAAAAACGGCGTCGGCATCGGCGAGCTCGTTATCTTTTTCAACAAGGAACTCGCACAGGATTTTGATTACCGCGCGAAGCAGGCGGGCCAGCTCGCTTCCAAGATGCGATTCCTGGCTGCGCCCTGGCTGGGCCTCCTGCGCGATGACGTTTGGTTACAAAATGCGCGGCGCGCCAATGCTTCGGCGAAATCCTTCGCGGGTAAGCTGAGAAGTGCGGTTGGTTGGGAGCCAGTCTTTCCGCAGGAGTCGAATTCGGTTTTCCTCCGCATGGACGCGGAGCTAGTCGCGCAATTGCAAATTCGCGGCTGGCAGTTTTACAAGTTCGTTGAGCCGGATATCTACCGGCTGATGTGTTCGTGGAATACGAACGAATTAATCGTGGATGAATTCGTCAAAGACGCGAAAGATTTATGTGCTCGCTCCTGAAATCTTCTAGCCGTGGCAGACGATATCCCTTAGAGATAGCCACCATGACCGCCGCGCGTTTTCTTCTGGCAAGCGCGTTGGTCTTTACCGGTTGTCGCACCGTGCACGACGTCGCGGTCACGTCATTCCATGTAATCGATGCGCCGGCGAAATTTGTGCGCGAGCGCCTTGATCAGGATCAAACAACAACCACCACTACGACGACGAGCACGGTTTCCGATGTAACTACTCCCGGCGCGCCGGTGGCCGCATCACCGTCAAGAGTCGTCCGTCGTGGGGCATCGACCCATCGCTCATCAGCTTCCACTCAGGAGACGACGCGGCCCCGCAACGACGTTGGTAGCTCCGCTTCACGAAAAGTTTCTTCCAGTCCAACGCCGAGCCCGCGCCAGACTTCGGCGACGACCACACAGTTCCCTACCGCTAAACCTGTACCCGGCAAACCGGGCTACGTTTACAGCATCGATCCCAAAGGGGGCATCATCGATGTGACCGGTTACAAATCGGGCGACAAAGCCAAAGACCCCTACACGAAGCAAATTTTTATCGTGCCGTAAGGTCGAACGCGTCATAACGCGTTCCATGTTTTGTTCGACAGCGTCGGTTTTGCGGACGGAACCTGCTTTTCGTTCCCGATTTCTGCAGAGCTTTGACTCGTAGAATTCGGATGCCTTGAACTTTCCGTAAAAAACTTCAAAGTCCGCGGCGCTGCGTACGGTTCCTGCTTTTATGGAAATTATGGTTTGTTTCGCTGCGCTTCCGAAGATGTTGATCTTCTTTCGCTTAAGATCCCGTTTTTTCTTTGCCGCCTTAGCCTTGGCTATTGTCCACGGAGCCTCTGGTTACGTGCTCAACGGTAAGACCTGGCCGACTAACGCTAACATTGTCCTCCAGCTTAGCCTTGGCAGCCCTTCATCCACCCTCACGGATGGCAACACATCCTGGAACGCGGCCGTCCTCCCGGTCCTGAACATGTGGAACTCACAGATGCAGCGCGTCCAATTGACCGCGGTCATGGACTCCTCTGCGCCAGCCTCGTCGGGCGACCGCGTGAACTCGGTGGTGTTTGCCAACAGCGTTTACGGTCAAGCCTTCGGCAGCGGCACTCTCGCGGTCACCTACTACATGACTCAGGGTAGTGCGATGATTGAAGCCGATGTCCTTTTCAATCGCGCCCAGACGTTCGATTCCTATCGCGGGAACTTGAAGTTTGGCAGCAACGGTTACGCGATCGCAGATATTCGCCGCGTTTTTTTGCATGAACTCGGACACGGCATCGGCTTGCAACATCAAAGTGGTGACGACATCATGAACCCGACGATCAGTGATCGCGAAATTCTCGCGAGCGACGATATCGCCGGCGCGCAAGCGATGTATGGCGCGCCGGCCCCAACCCCGACGCCTTCTCCCACGCCGGCCCCGACCACCGCGCGTCTGACGAATATTTCCACTCGGATGAAGGTCGGCCTTGGTGATCAAAATCTCATCGGCGGCTTTATCATTCAGGGATCGACTTCGAAGCAAATACTCTTGCGCGCACCGGGCCCATCGCTCTCCGCGGCTGGGCTCAGCGGCGTCATGCAGAACCCGGTTTTGGAATTGCACGACAGCACGGGAGCCATCATTGCGCAAAATGACGATTGGCAATCGGGAACCCAAGCGGGTCCGATTTCCGCGAGCGGTCTGGCGCCAAATGATCCCGCCGAGCCCGCGCTCATCGCGACCCTTCAGCCGGGCACTTACACCACTATCATTCGCGGACAGAACAACACTGAGGGTATTGCCATGGTGGAAGCCTACGAGTTGAATGGGCCGACCACGCGTTTCATGAATGTCTCCACGCGGGGCAACATCGGCGTCGGAGATGAAGTGCTCATCGGGGGCTTCATCGTCCAGGGCAGCGGGAACAAGAATGTGATCATTCGCGCGCTTGGCCCATCTTTGGCCGGAGCTATTCCTGGCGCGTTACTCGATCCCAGCCTGGAAATTTACAACAGCAACGGACAAATGACCGCTTCGAACGACAACTGGTCCGCCAGTCCTCAGCAGGCGCAGATCACTGCCAGCGGTCGAGCGCCAGGTAATCCTTTGGAGAGCGCGGTGATGGCGAACCTCGCGCCCGGCACTTACACGGCCTTCGTGCGCGGAGTAAATAACCTCACCGGCATCGGCATGGTGGAAGTTTACGATCTCGATCCGTGATCGCTCGCCTTTTACTCAGAATACATGATGTTATTGTCGCTCGATCGACGAGTTAATTTCCAGAGATCTTCGTTATGAAAAAATCCATCTTCCTCGCAGTCTGCGCTGTCTTTGTTTTCAATTTCGCGCGCGCCACTACTGTCGTGCCGCCAAGTTTCGACGAACTCGTCGCTCAGGCGGAGGTAATATTCCAAGGCACAGTCAGTGATGTGAAATCGCAGTGGACCGGTGAAGGCGCCGAACGCCACATCGCCACTTACGTCACGCTGCAAGTCGAAGAGGCGATCAAGGGTGATCCGGGAGCGACTTACACCATGCGCATGCTTGGTGGCACCGTTGACGACATGACCATGGAAGTTTCCGACGTGCCGAAATTCAAAGTGGGCGATCGCGATATTCTTTTTGTCGAACACAACGGCACGCAGTTCGTTCCGCTGGTCGGCATTATGCATGGGCGTTTTCACGTACAAACCGATGCCGCCCGCGGCGCCGAAGTTGTCCTAAAGAATAACGGCGATGCCGTGAAGGATTTGGCCCAGCTCGGTAAGGAAGATTTCCTCACGGAAAATCACGCGACCGACGCGGCGCAGGACCGTGCGGCTGGATCGCTCGACGCCGCTTCCTTTAAGTCGGCCATTCGCGCTAAGCTCGGCGCGCAAACGAAATAACGCGTTAGGCAAATTTCAGCGACCGTAAACGTCGCCGCTCTCTTTACGTTGCTGCGCGACCTGTTTCTTCACGTCGGTAGCTCGATCGAGGGAATTTTTCATCCAATTGTGCGGGCTATTTTCCTGCTTGGCGACGATTGGCGCCGGAGCGGGTTCGTTTCTCTGTCGATGTGCTAGGAAGCCCCCGACGACCGCTAACCCGATGAGCAAACAAATGAAGACGCGCATCGTTTTGAAATGAGCACAGCGCGAGCCATATTGTGCTGTGTTCGCCCTGCGCTTATTCGCCTTGGTTCTTTTCGCGTCGTCAATTGCGCGTGCCCAGACCTATGAAGGACGAGAGTTGGTCAAAGCCGAGCTGCTCGCCGATTCCACTGCGATCGTTCCGGGCAAATCATTCACGGTCGGTCTCCACCTGCACATGGTTCCCGGCTGGCACACTTATTGGAAATTTCCTGGCGACGCCGGCATTCCGACGGAAATAAAATGGAACCTCCCGTCCGGGTGGAAAGTCGGCGAGATCCGATGGCCCATGCCGCTCAAGCTGAGCGAACCGGGCGACATTCAGATTTACGGCTATCACGACGAAGTCCTGCTCATGCAGGAAATCACGCCGCCTGCATCGGTCGCAGAACCACTCGTTAGGCTAAGCGCCGAGACCAACTGGTTGGTCTGCGAACGGCTTTGCATTCCTGGCGGCGCGAAGCTGCAGTTGGAATTGCCGGTCCAAAAAACCGCCGACGCAGCAAACGAAAATATTTTCGCAAAGTTTCGCCGAGCGCTGCCGCAAGCCTGGCCTAACGACACCGCGAAGGCCGATTGGTCGCGCGATGCGAAAGGATTAACCCTTCGCGTGCAAAGTAAGGCGCTGGCGAATTATCCGGACATCGATTTCGATCCTTCGCCCGATGAAAAAACCGTCATCGGCCATCCGATAGTCGAGCGTGCTGCCGACGTTCTCACCGTTCGAATTCCAATCGAGAGCGGCGACGCAAAATCAATTTCCGGTATCGTCGTCTTCGGTTCAACTAAGGACGACGCGGACCGCAACGGCTGGCAATTAACCGACACGCCGTCGATCGCGATGACGGCGTCGGCGCGGCCTAACGAGTCCAAAGGGCTGCTGACCTTCCTCCTCTTCGGTTTCATCGGCGGTCTTATCTTGAACCTGATGCCGTGCGTTTTGCCGGTCATCTCTCTGAAAATTTTCGGATTCATTCAGCACGCCGGCAGCGATCGCGGAAAAATTCTGCGCAACGGTTTGTCATTCGTCGCGGGCATCTTCGTTTGGTTCGTCGCGCTCGCTCTGTTCCTGATCTTTTTGAAACGCGCTGGTAGCGAGGTCGGGTGGGCAATTCAATTCACTAATCCTTACTTTGTCCTCGGCATGAGCGTGGTCGTGCTCATCTTCGCGTTGAATCTCTTTGGCGTTTTCGAGATCACGTTGCCGCAAAGAGCCAACCGCGGTCTTCTCACCGCGAGTGACGGCAGCGGAAACGCCGCGTCGTTTTTCCAGGGTGTCTTTGCTACCATTTTGGGAACGTCGTGCACCGCCCCGGTGCTGGGCTACGCGGTCGGATTCGCGCTCACGCAAAGCAGCGCTTTCATCCTGCTCATGTTCGTGGCCGTCGCCGCCGGCATGGGCTTGCCATACTTTCTTTTGTCCGCGCAACCGGCCTGGGTGAAATTTCTTCCCAAGCCCGGCGCGTGGATGGAGCGGGTCAAACAACTGATGGGCTTTCCCATGTTGGCCACGCTCGTTTTTCTGCTCTACGTCCTCGGCGCGCAACGCGGTGTCGCCGCCATCATCTGGGCCTGCGCATTTCTTCTCGTGCTCGCTCTGGCTTGCTGGATGAAAGGAACATTCATCACGCCGCTAACCTCATTCGCTTCTCGCGTAGTCGTGCTCCTGGTCATGCTCGCGCTCGTGCTGGTGAGTGGTTGGTATTTTATCGGCGACAAGTTCGCGCAGACAAAACTCGAAGCCGCCTCGAGTTCGAACACAGAAGGTTGGCAAAACTTCACGCCCGAAAAATTGGATAGCGAACTCGCGCAGGGTCATGCCGTCTTTATCGACTTCACCGCCGCCTGGTGTGTGACCTGCAAATTCAACGAAGCCGCCGTGCTCGAAAGCAGCGCCGTGCGGGACGCCTTCCAACGCCGCGGGATCGTCAAACTCAAAGCCGATTGGACCAACGCCGATCCGGTCATCACAAAATATTTGAAACAATTTGGCCGTCCGGGTGTCCCACTGTACGTCCTCTATCCGTCGGGGAAATCGGCCGAGCCGATCATCCTGCCGGAATTGCTGACGAAAAACATCGTTCTGGAAAAACTCGAAACCGTCGCGCCACAAGTCGCGTCTCAATAATTTATGAAACAAAAACTATTCCTAACTATCCTCGCGTCCGTCGCCGCAACTTCATTGTTCGCGACTGAATCACCCAAGGTCGGCACTGCCGCACCCGACTTCGCCTTGACTGATGCCAACGGACAAAAGCACTCGTTAGGCGAAAACAAAGGCAAGTGGGTCGTGCTCGAATGGTTCAATCCCGAATGCCCGTTTGTGAAAAAGCATTATGGCAGCGGCAACATGCAGAAGTTGCAGAAGGAATTTGCAGGCAAAGGCGTCGTCTGGATGTCGATCGATTCCTCCGCCGCTGGTAAAGAAGGCAACCTGACCCCGGAAGCCGCCACAAAGAAAGCTTCGGAATGGAAGATGAGTTCCAAGCTCCTGCTCGATCCGGAAGGCAAAGCCGGTCAAGCCTATGGCGCGAAAAACACGCCACATATGTTCGTGATTAATCCGGACGGAAAAATCGTTTACGAAGGCGCCATCGATAGCAAAGCCACTCCAAATCCAGCCGACATTCCGGCTTCGACCAACTACGTGAAGGTTGCGCTCGACGAAGCGATGGCCGGCAAGCCAGTGAGCAATCCGGACACGAAGCCGTACGGTTGCTCGGTCAAATACTAACCACTCGTTAGGCAGCTTTTGCGACCGGCGCGGCGTTTCGTCGTGCCCGATCGTAATCGACTTTCCCCTGCGCGATGCGTTCGACGCGGGAGAAGAGCGTGTAGCGGTCGTCGAAAATGAAATCGATCAGCAGCCGCGTCCACGAAGTGTGATAGCGCAGCGTGTCGTAAAATTCCGGCGCGAGCGTGCGCAGACGCGGCAAGCGATTCCAGGCGATCGAGGGAAAATCGTGATGCTCATTGTGGTAGCCCACGTTTAAGGCCACGCGATTGATTGGCCCGTAGTAGCTCGCCGTTTCCTGCTCGGAATCGTAAGTGTAATGCTCCTGAATCCAGCGCGCGCCGACCGGATGAAGTCCGATCGAAAACGCGAAGGAAAATACGAGATAGAGCAGGCCGGGCCAGCTGCAGTAATAAATCACGAACGCATCGTAAGAGGCAGCGAAGACGAGATTGAAGAAACTCCAGCGGCTCCACATCGTGATCGCTTTCAAGCGCGGGGGCCGCGTCAGTTGAAAGAACGGAAAGAAAAGTAGCCAAAGCGCTTTGCGATACGCCTTGTTCCCGATCAGTCGCGCTTCCCAACGGCTGGCAATGTCGGCGTCGTAATCGTAATCGCCCTGATGCGCGTGATGCTGCAAATGATAGACACCGAAACCGATCGCGCCCGGCAGCAAGTTCGGCAGATCGGCCATGATCGCGACGATCTTGTTCCAAGTCTTGCGCTTGAAAACGAGATTGTGCGTCGCGTCGTGAATGATCACATACATGCTGTGATTCATGAACGCGCCGACGCAGAAGGCGATGAGTAGACTAAGCCACCAGTAGTGCATGCCGAGCCGACCCATCCCAAACGCGATCGCAGTTTGAATCGACAACACCGTTAGCATTATCACGGCCGTGAACGGATTGCGCCCGAGTAATTGCCGCACTTCCGGATGCGCGCGCAAAATCGCCCGTGTCCGTTCCGGATGCGGTTGATCGAGCTCGCTGTGGAAAAATTCCGTTAGCCCTTCGGCGTTCATCGTCTGCAAGGAGAGAATGTGCTACCGAGCGAAGCGCGCCGCCAGTCGAAAGACAGCAAGCGGCAACATGCGCGCGATTCCGATCATGGTGCGTACCAGCAGACCGGGAATGATCAAAGGGCGATCGTTCTCGATCGCGTGCAGTCCCGCGCGTGCCACCTCTTCCACCGCGACGTGAAAAAATTCCGGAGACGTGATCCTCTTCTCGTTAGGCCGATTCGCCACTCTGCCGAATTCGGTGTGGACCGGACCAGGGCAAAGCGTCGTCACCGTCACGCCGCTGCCGCGCAATTCGCTCCGCAGAGCTTCGGAAAAACTGGTGACGTAAGCTTTGCTCGCCGCGTAAACGGCAAAGCCGGCGATCGGCAGAAACGAAGCGATCGAGCTGACATTCAAAATCCCGCCGCGCTTTTGCGCGAGCATGGCCGGAAGCAGCCGCCGCGTCAGCATGCTCAAAGCCACGGTGTTTACGGCCAGCATTTCGCGAACGGCTCGCGGATCACTCTCGGCAAATTTCCCGTAGTCGCCGAAGCCGGCGTTGTTGATCAGCAAATTGATCGAGATTTTTTCTTGATCGAGCCAATCGCCCAGTCGCGCGATTTCACTTTCTTGCGAGAGATCCGCTGCGAAGACGTGCACGTTTGCTTTCAGCTCGTCGCGCAATTCGTGGAGGCGATCTTCACGACGCGCCACCAATGCTATTGCGCTGGCGCGCCCCGCCAGTTGTCGCGCGAACTCGCGACCAATTCCCGACGACGCGCCCGTAATCAGCGCCGTGCAACCGTCGAGCTTCATCTCAGCAACGGCTCCAAAGTTTTCCAAACCGTTTCCGCGATTGTGCGATGACCTTCCGCGGTCGGATGAATCGAATCGGCCTGATTGAACTCGCGCATGCCGCCGACACCTTCGAGCAAAAACGGAATCAGCGCGGCATGATTCTTTTGCGCCAATTCCGGATAGGCCGCTTCAAAATCGCGCGCGTAATCCGCGCCGATGTTCGGCGGAATACGCATTCCCGCGATGACAATTTTCGCATCCGGATTCTGCGCGCACACTTTTTCGATGATCGATTGGATGTTTGACTTCAACGCTGCGACCGGCAGACCGCGCAGGCCATCGTTGCCGCCAAGTTCAATCACGAGCACATCGATTTTTCTTTGCAGCAGCCAATCGATGCGACGCAATCCTCCGGCGGTTGTGTCGCCGCTCAGTCCGGCATTCTCAACCTCGTAGGCCAATTTTGCCGCGCGAATTTTCTCACCGATCAGCGCCGGGAACGACTCGTTAGGCTTCACACCGTAGCCCGCGCTCAGGCTGTCGCCGAGAAAGACAATCGCTTTCGGCGTCGTTTCCGCGCGAACAAGAATCGCCAGCGCGAGCGCGATTCCAAAACCCCGAAGCGTCAATTTCCCCATGCGAAGGGAATCATGTTCGCGTAAGCGTTCGCACCGTCAATGACCACCATCCTCGACGTCCAGCATCTCACGAAAACTTATCGCACCGCGGCGGGTGCGCTCACTGTCCTGAAGGACATTTCATTGACCCTGCCCGAAGGCGCGACCTGTTCGATCCTCGGTCCATCCGGCAGCGGCAAGACGACTTTACTCGGGCTTTGCGCCGGTTTGGATCGGCCGACTTCCGGTTCCGTTTTGCTCGCAGGAAATCCGCTGGCCGATTGCGACGAAGACGAACGCGCGCGCATTCGCAATCAGCATGTCGGATTCGTTTTTCAGAACTTCCAGCTCATCTCGACGCTCACCGCTTTGGAAAACGTCACCGTGCCGATGGAATTGCGCGGGGATCGTTCCGCGCGTGCGCTCGGTTTGGACTTGTTAGGCCGCGTTGGTCTTGGCGAGCGCATCGACCATTATCCGGCGCAACTTTCCGGCGGCGAGCAACAGCGCGTCGCGCTCGCCCGTGCTTTCATCAATCGTCCGCAGATTCTTTTCGCCGACGAGCCGACCGGCAATCTGGATGCCGAAACGAGCAGCGGAATTATCGAGATCATGTTCGAGCTGAATCGCAGCGCGGGCACCGCGCTGGTGCTGGTCACGCACGATCCCGATGTGGCGAAACTAACTGAGCGTACCATTCGCCTGCGCAACGGCGAAGCAGTCTGATGCATCCGTCCTTCATTTGGAAAATGGCGTGGCGCGACAGCCGTTCGAGCCGGCGACGGCTGCTCGCTTTTTCGATTTCGATTACGCTCGGTATCGCGGCGCTGGTCAGCATCGGCTCGTTTCGCATCACACTCGCGCAAGCGATCGATGACCAGGCGCGCACGTTGGTTGGCGCGGATCTGATTATCGTTTCACGCCGCGCTTTTACGCCGGAAGAAGAGGCGTTCTTGCACTCGTTAGGCGAACCGCAGGCCCGCGAAGTTCGTTTTTCTACCATGGCCACATTCGCGAAAGGCACACGGCTCACGGCGGTGCGCGCACTCGCGGGCGATTTTCCATTTTACGGAACGATGGAAACTGATCCGTTAAACGCGGCGCGCGATTTTCGCCAGGGCGGTGGCGTGGTCGTTAAAGAAAGCCTGCTCATTCAATTCGGCGCGAAGCCCGGCGATCATGTGAAGATCGGTGACGTCGATTTCATCATCGCCGGTGCGTTGAAGAAAATACCCGGGGAGGGTTCCGCGGCCACGTCGTTCACACCGAGCGTTTACATTCCGTTGCAGGATTTAGCGGCCACGAATTTGCTTAAGCCCGGCAGCGTCGTGCGCTATCGCGATTACATTAAGTTCGCGGCCGGCACCGACGCGGAGAAACGCATCGCGTTACTCGTTCCGCAGATTCAGAAGTTCGGCCTCGACTACGACACCGTCGCGAAACAGAAACGCGATCTCGGCAACTCGCTGGACAATCTTTACCGTTTTTTGAATCTGGTCGGTTTCGTTGCCCTGCTGCTCGGCGCGGTCGGTGTGGCCAGTGCGATCGCCGCGCATCTCCAGCAAAAACAAAAGACCGGCGCGATCCTGCGTTGTCTCGGCGCCTCGGCGCGCGGCACGGCTTTCGTTTACGTGTTGCAAGCGGCTGCGATGGGGTTTGTCGGCGCGCTGGCCGGCGCGGCGCTGGGGATCGTGATGCAAATTACGTTGCCGAGGCTCTTGAAATCATTCATGCCCTTGCCGATTGCAACGACGCTGGCGTGGCTTCCGATTTTGCGCGGCATGTTCATCGGTCTGGGAATTTGCATCCTGTTCGCGTTGCCGGCGCTGCTGCGATTCCGCCGATTGTCGCCGCTGATTGTTTTGCGCGCGCATGTCGAACAGGAACGGCCGCGCCGCGATCGCGCGGTAATTGTAATTTACCTGCTGATCGCGGCGAGCGTGACGGCGTTCGGTATCGAGCAAAGCGACCAATGGCTACGCGGCCTGATCTTCGCCGCTGCGCTCGGCCTCGCCATTTTGATTTTCATCGGTGTGGCGAAGTTACTTATCGTGCTCGTGCGAAAATTTTTCCCGCACGGCTGGAGTTTTGCGCTGCGCCAGGGTCTCGCGAATCTCTATCGGCCGAACAACCGCACCTTGCTGCTCACGATTTCGCTCGGGCTCGGCACGTTCCTGCTCCTTAATCTTTATCTGACCCGCGAAGTGTTGCTCGCGCAGTTCAAATCGATCGGGGCGAACGATCAGCCGAACATTTTTCTCTTCGACATTCAACCCGACCAAACCACCGGCGTGACGGAAATCGTACGCTCGTTAGGCCTGCCGATCATCCAGCAGGCTCCGGTCGTCACGATGCGGCTCACGCAAATCAAAGATCGCCTAACGAGTGATCTGGTGGCCGACAAGCAAAACAAAATTCCGGAGTGGGAACTGCAGCGCGAATATCGTTCGACTTTTCGCGAGGTGCTGGCCGAGACCGAAAAAATTATCGCGGGCCAGTGGATCGGGCGCGTTGCGTACAAACCTGGCGATGTGGTTCCGGTCTCGCTCGACAAGGAACTGGCCGACGACTGGAAAGCGAAAATCGGCGACGAACTTGTCTTCGATGTGCAGGGCGTGCCGCTCAAGACTCGCATCGCAAGTTTGCGCGACATCGATTGGAAAAGATTTCAGACGAACTTCTTTGTCGTCTTTCCGGTCGGCGTGCTCGAGTCGGCGCCGACCTTTAACGTGCTCGTCAGTCGCGTGCCCGATCCGGCGGCTTCCGCGCGATTACAGAACGCGGTGGTAGCTAAATTCTCAAACGTCTCCGCCATTGATCTCACCACCGTGATTCAAACGGTGGATTCCATCCTGGGCAAAGTCGCGCTCGTCATTCGTTTGATTTCGCTCTACACCCTCGCGGCGGGGTTAATCGTACTCGGGAGCACAATCTGGAGCGGACGTTATCAGCGATTGAAGGAAAGTGTGCTGCTGCGCACGCTCGGCGCATCGCGCGCGCAGATTTACCAGATTCTTTGCGCGGAATATTTCGCACTCGGTTTGCTCGCGAGTGCGACGGCCATTGTGCTCGCACTCGCCTCGAGTTGGGCACTGGCGCGCTTCGTTTTCAAACTCGATTACGCGCCGTCGTTTTGGCCCCTGCTTATTGCGGTCGCGGCCGTGAGCGGGTTGACGGTCGTGATCGGTTTGCTGACGAGCCGCGGGATCGGGACGACTCCGCCCCTCGAGATTTTGCGGACCGAGGTGGAGTAGAGAGCGAATGCAATTCAGCAGTCGTTAGGGGACGCCAATGCCCGCGCGGCAAATCTCCCAAGCGCAAATTTCCCACGCGCGTGCGGATCAGTTTTTCCACTTCGTAGCCAACATCGTAAAACATCCGGCGGATTTGCCGGTTAATTCCCTGCCGCAAGATCACGCGCAATTTGATCGTCGTCAGTTGTTGAATGCGCTCCAGCTTCGCGCGCTTCCCATCGAGCATGATGCCGCGGAGCAGTTTCGGCGCGTTTTCCGGATCCCAAGGTTTGTCGAGCGTCACTTCGTAATCCTTGTCGATCTTGAAACGCGGATGCGTTAGCTGCTGCGCGAGATCGCCGTTGTTCGTCAGAATTAACAGCCCTTCGCTTTGCGCGTCGAGTCGGCCCACGTTGAAGAGCCGCGGGAAATGCGGCGGCAACAAATCGAAAATCGTATCGCGCGCGTTCGGGTCGGTGCGAGTCGAAACAAATCCCGCCGGTTTGTGCAGCATGATGTCGAGCCGGCGTTCCCGTCGGACCATTTTGCTGCCAACCTTGACGTGATCAGTCTCGTTAGGCTGCGTGCTGAAGTCGGTGCAGACGCGACCGTTGATCGTCACCCGACCGGCCGCGATTAATTCATCGCAATGCCGCCGCGAACCGACGCCGGCCGCCGCGAGATAGCGATTGAGGCGCAAGTATTAGGCGTCCGGCTTGGTCTTGGGCAGGCCCATGACTTTGCCGCCGTCCTTCCACTGCCCGCGCTTCTTCAAAAGCTCGACGCGCTCGAAACGCTTCAGAACATTTCGTTTGGCCGTGATGGTGCTGGCCCCTTTGAGACTGCGATGCTGTGACATAAATGCTCCGTGCGAAAGTGAGCGCGAACCATAGACGTGCCGCTCAGTTTTTCAACTGGAGATCATTCCCGACCACGACGTGCGGTCCGCAGGTGGTTTCCTGGTGAAAAATGTGGAACCGCTCGGTTAATCGATCCTGCCAATACGGCACGCGCTCTTTGTGAATGATGAGGAAGACTGGATGATTCGCGCTCATTTTTTCCATCGCGTTCACTTCGGTTTCGGCGTTCGTCATGAGCGAAATATTTTTCTCGAGATAAAACCTGAGACTACTGCTATCGAAGGCGGAACCTTCGTAGAAGATTTCGCCGGTCTCTTCCAGTCGCGGCGCGAGGAATTGAGCCGCGTTGGCCAGAGAAAATTCCGCGCCGAGGCGGGACATACTTTCCGCTGCGCTCAAACCCATGGGGATAGCAGCGAGTATGACGATGGCGAGCGCGAGCGTCTCGCGATCCTGCATGGCGAAATAACCGGCTAGCAGCGCCGCCGCGAGGAGCGGCAATCCTGAGAGAAGTAGAATTGAGCGCCAATCGTGGCCGGCCGAAATCGGAATGAGATGCGAAAGATCGTGGCCGGAAATAAGTGCGAGCGTCAGACCAGCCGCACCTGTTAACCCGAGACCGATGAGGCGAAATCGTCGCGGCATCCGATCCCACGCGCACGCCGCCCAAAGCGCGAACCCGCCCCACATCGGAATCGAATTGTAGTCTTGTCGATGCGGCAAAATGAGGAGCGGCAGAAATACAACCGCCATCCAGTAGAGCGGAACGGCATCAACGAAATCGAATTCGTAAGCCCGCAGGATTTTACTTAACGCGAAACAAACTCCCGGCAAAATCAGGATCGCTGCGGGAAATGCCCACGCGAACTGCCATTTCAAGAACGGCCAGAGCACGCGGCCATTTTGGTCTAACGAGTAGTTCGACGGCGTGTGCAGATAACGCTTCAGCCAAATCATCCAGACTGCCGCGAAGACAAGGAAAAGAATCACACTCAACCACGGCATCTGGCTGAAACGCATCCTGGCTTCCCGAAAAGAAAGCGCGAGCAAGCCAAGGATTATGAGCGGATAAATCAGACCCATCGCACCACGGGTGATCCAGCAGAGCGCGATAAAGAATAGAACTCCCGAGAGCCACCATCGCCTCGTTCGTTGACGCTGATACGCGCAAACCGCGCAGTAAATCGCGCCGCCGAGAAAGGCGGCGAAAAGTGGTTCGGGCGTGATGATTCGTCCCCAAACAAATGTCCCCAAACAACAGAGATGAATGAGACCCGCCGCAAATCCGCGCCAATAGCCGGCGATGTGTTCACCGATAAGAAAAGTAAACGCGATCGAAAAGACCATCGCCGCCGCGATCGGAAATCGCGCCGAGGCCGCGCGAACGCCAAACATCTTGAGGGAAGCGACGATCAGCCAATGCAGCAGCGTCGGTTGCGGTACTTCTGCGCCATTTCCCTGCGCCAACTGACGCGCGTCGCTGGCAAAGATCCCTTCGCTGCCATCGTGAATGTCGCTCCAGCCCGCGCTACCGAAATTAAGAATGGCCGCTAGCGCAATGAGAAAAACAAAGAGCGCGTGTCGTGTCGGCGGCGGTGGAAGAGCCGACGTCCCGATCAACGTATCGTGCAGCGAATAAGTGCGAGTGGCCGCAGCCATAAACTACTCGTTTAGGCCGCGCGATATTTGTCCCAGCTTTCCGGCAGTCGCAACAATTTCGCCGAGGGCATTTCGATTATTGCCAGCGTCTGCCGACACTCGGCGATGAGTGATTCGTCACCCGACCGCGTGATGCGAAATGCGCACCAAAAACGCACGCGCTCCACCCGATCGAGCCAGCCATTGACTACGAGTTGATCGCCGAGTTTGGCCGCGCAGCGGTAATCAATCTCCGTCCGTACCACGACGGGATATTTTTTCTCTTCGCCCATCTGCACGAGCGGCAGCCCGAGCTTTTCGGCGAGCAAAGTGCGGTTCGTCTCGATGAAGCGCAGATAGGCGATGTTGTGCACGACCGCGGCGCAGTCGGTATCGAAAAACATTACCTGCACTTCAGTCCGTTGGCGCGGCGCGTCGGAGTTCACGGGGGCAAGTCTATAACACGCGCAAAATCGCGGCGGTAACTTCTTCGGACGTGACCGCTTTCATGCAGCGAAAATCGATCGGGCATTCGCGCAGGAAACACGGACTGCATTCCACGTGATGACGCACTACGATATTACCCGCGCCGAGCGGACCAGTCAGGCGATCTTCGGTCGAACCGAAAACGGCGACGACCGGGACACCGAGCAAAGTGGCGAGATGCATCGTGCCGGTGTCGTTGGTGAGGAGCAGGCGGCATTCGCGCAGCTCATTGATCAACTCTTCGAGCGTCGTTTTGCCGATGCGATTGACGCATTTTTCGCCTAACGAGTTCTCGATTGTCTTTCCGATCTCCGCGTCTTTTTCCGTGCCGAACAAAATCCATTGACCATCGATTGCCGTCGCCACTTCTGCGAAGCGCTCCGGCAGCCAGCGTTTGGCCGGACCGTATTCCGCGCCGGGACACAAGCCGATCTTCAAGGACTTGTTAGGAATTTTTCTCGCGACAGGCGGTTTCGATTCGTCGGACGCGCCGAGTTCCTTCGCCAGATGAAGGTAGCGATGCACTTGATGCTTGATCGGGCCGCGCGCGTCCGGTTCGGGCACAATCTGATTCAACAGCCACGAGCGAGAATGCCCGCGATAACCGACACGGCGTGGAATTCCGGCGAGCCAAACTTCCATTGCCGAGCGAAATGAATTTGGGAAAAGAACGGCGACGTCGAACGGCGTTTGCCGTTTCAAGAGGCGAGAGGTCGCGAGTAACGACTTGTTAGGCAACGACAAGACCTCATCAACTTCCGGCACCAATTTCCAAACCGACACGAGGTTAGCCGGCGTCGCGATCGTGACATGCGCATCGGGTCGGCCGCGTTTGATCGCGCGCACCGCCGCGGCGCTGATTACGCTGTCGCCTAGCCAATTCGAGCCGCGAATGAGAATGCGGAACGGTTTCAACTCGACGCCTTCGGGCACATGCATCCCTCGCTTATATTCGCGCAGAAGGAAATTCGGCTTCGGCGTTTTCCAGCGATTGTGCACCCAGAACCAATCTTCGGGCGCGACGCGAACTTGATCGGCAATGACGTTGTTCGCTTTCGCGGTGATGGTCTCGACGGAATCGCCTGACGAGTCGAAGCGCGGCGTAAAAACCATCCGCCATTTCCCCGGGCCGTTTTCGTAAACCGCGGCAGCTACGACTGCGGCGTGTGTTCTCCTCGCTAGTAAACCACCGAGCGGCGTAGTCGAAGCCAACCGGCCGAAGAGCGGCGTCCATAATCCCTGATCACCCGCATGCTGATCGGAAAGAATCCCAACCAAACCGCCACTGCGCAGGTGCGCGATCGTTTTCTGGAATCCTTCTTTGCGATCAAACAACTTCACGCCAGCACGCGCGCGTTTTCGCTGCACGTCGGCGTCGATGTGGCGATTGCCTAACGACTGGTAAACGGTCCCGATCGGCGCGTAGCCGAAATGTTTCATGAAAACCTGCGGGAAAATCTCCCAGCTCCCCATGTGGCTGAGCACGAGTACGACCGGGTTCCCCGCGCGCAATTCCTTGTGAATCACGTCGCCGTTCTCGATCGCTACCACTTCCGCGACTTTCTCCAGCGGCATCGCGCCGACTTTCATGCTGCTAAGCAGATTGGCGCCGAGTCGTTGGAAATGTTTGCGCGTCAGTCGGTGCAATTCGGCGTCCGATTTTTTCGGCGCGAATGCGATCGCAAGGTTGTGCCGCGCGAGCCGTCGATATTTTCCGAGTATCAGCCAATGCAAAAACCCGAGCGTTTGACCGATGCCATTGAGCGCACGCAGAGGGATCGCGCTAACGAGTGCTAGCGCCGCGCGATATAAAAGATAGACGCAGAAATCGAGCATGCCGCGTCGCGACTAATCAATATAATGTCGCGGTATTGCAAGACTCCGAATCCAGCGAGGCACAGATCGCGCGGCTGAATGAACGCCTGCGCGGGCTCGAGCGCACCCTGCGCACACGCATGTCGGAACTGGAGGCGGCCGATCGGCACATCGCGAAGCTGGAAGACAAAATCGTTAAGCTGAAGGAAGCGAAGAAGCAGCTGAAGATCTTGAAAGAAGAGAAGCAGGCGCTGCGAAAATCGCCCGAGCGCAAAGTCGGCCAAGTCCTGCTCGCGCCTTATCTGCTGCCGAAGAAGTTGATTCGCGAAGTACAAAAACGGCGTGGGAAAAAGCCGAGGAGCGATGTCTCGCCGGCGACAGAATATCAGGAATGGTTCGAGCGTCATCGCGCGAAGCCGGAAGAACTGATCGCGAAGTTTTCCTACACGCCGCTAATTTCGATTATCACGCCGGTCTTCAATACGCCTAACGAGTGGTTGCAAGCGGCGATCGAATCGGCTCGCGCGCAGGTTTACCAAAATTGGGAACTGATCCTAATCGATGATGCATCGACCGAGCCGCCGGCGTTTGATCGCCTAACGAATGGTGATCCGCGAATCAAACTGCTGAGACGCAAAAGCAATGGCGGTATTTCTGCGGCCTCCAACGACGGACTGAAGGTGGCGATCGGCGAGTTCATCGGAATTCTCGATCACGACGACACGCTCGAGCCGGATGCGCTTTTTCAGACCGTGAAATTGCTGCAAACGCATCGCGACGCCGATCTGATTTATTCCGACGAAGACAAGATCATTGATGCGGGATTGGACGCGCCGTTTTTGAAACCGGATTGGTCGCCGGATCTTTTTCTCTCCTACAACTATATCTGTCACTTCACCGTTTTTCGCCGCGCACTACTAGAGCAGGTGAGCGGTTTTCGATCTGAGTTCGATGGATCGCAAGATTACGATCTATTCCTGCGCCTGGTCGAAAAGACGCCGCGCATTCATCACATCCCGCGCGTGCTTTATCACTGGAGGCGCACCGCGACTTCGACCGCCGACAATATTCGTCGCAAACCGCGCGCTCTGGAAGCGGGCCGAAAAGCGATCGACGAACATTTGCAGCGCCGCGGGGAACCCGGCTACGTCGCGATCGATTGGCGGACGCATTGTTATTGGGTGAAGCGCGAGATCAAGCACGCTCGCAAAATTTCCATTATCATCGCGACGCGTGATCGCGTTTCGCTTTTGTCGCGTTGTATCGAAACGCTAACCACCAAGACGAGCTATCGTGAATTCGAAATAGTTATCGTGGACAACGACAGCGCGACGGAAGAAGCGCGCCAATATTTCGCGCAGACGCCGCATCGAGTCTTGCGCTACGAAGGTCCGTTCAATTTTTCCGCGATGAATAATCTTGCGGTGGAACAAACCGATTCGCCCTGGCTGCTTTTCCTGAACAACGATGTCGAGATTATCGAAAGCGAATGGTTGACCACAATGGTCGAGCACGTGCAGCGACCGGAAGTTGGCGCAGTCGGCGCACGTTTGCTCTATCCCGATGAGACCGTGCAGCACGCCGGTGTTGTCATGGGCGTTGGCGGAATCGCTCAGCACGCGTTCAAAAATTTCGGCGCGGAAGATCCAGGTGTTTGCCGGCAATTGCAGGTGACGCGCAACTACAGCGCGGTCACGGGCGCCTGTCTGCTCACGCGGCGCGAGGTCTTCGATGAAGTCGGCGGCTTTGACGAAGCGCAATTGCCGGTCACCTTCAGCGATGTTGATCTCTGCCTGAAAATGCGACGCGCCGGTTATCTCATCGTCTACACGCCATTCGCGAAGTTAATTCATCACGAATCGGCCACGCGCCATCGCAGCGCCGAGCCGAGAGAGAGCGATATCATTCGCGAACGTTGGAGCGAAGTGATCGCGCGCGATCCCTATTATAACCCGAGTCTTTCTCGCGCCGCGGCCGACTTCTCGTTAGGCAAATAGCTATGGGCGAATTGTGGCATGGACTCTCTGCGGAAGGTCGAGCGGCGCTGACGACGCGCGATTACGCGAAGGCTGATCTCAAGCAGCAGGTTTCTGAAATTGGAATCGAAGCCGGCAAACTCGATCGCAGCGCGAAAGGGATGAGTGATGTTTGGATTCCGGGCGTGGAAATTTTTCCGCGCGCAATTTATCCACAACGCCATCGCGGATCGTTCGGTGAATTTGCGCGGCGCGATGAAGGCATCGTCAGGAAGATCGGCTTTTGGCCGAAGCAATGGGCGGCGGCGCGAATGTTTGCACAGACGGCGAAGGGTTTTCACATCCATCCGCCATTTGTGCCTAACGAATCCAAGCCGGAAGAATGGTTTCAGCGACTATTCGTTAAGGAGCCGGAGAACTTTTCCCTGCGCCGTTACGATGACGAGCAGTGGGACATGATGTTTTTCGTGCAAGGCGTGGCGGAAATGGTCCTGCGCGATCTGCGCGCGGGAATGCCGTCGCGTTCCATGCGGCTGCTGGTCGATGGCGATAATCATCGTAGCGCGAACAATGTTGGGATCATCATCCCGCCCGGTGTGGCGCACGCCCTTCGCGTGGAAGGCTCGGAAGATTTGATCATGGTTTACGGCACTAGCACTTCGTTCGTGCCGGAGTTTGAAGGTCGAATCGCGAGCGACGTGGAGTCGGCGCCCTTGCCGGAATCCTGGCAACGATTTCTCGCGCAATAACAAGCCGCATGAGCGCGCGGCAGTTCGCAGCTTCGGAGCCGGAGTTAATGGACCGGCCAGACGCAACGCCCGCGCAATTGAAAGACGCCCTGCGCAGTCTGCGCGGGCTAAATCAATATTTCGGCAGTTATCGACTCGTTAGGCATTTCCTTCGCCGCTGGATCAGGCGCGGCGACAAACTGCGGATCCTCGATTTTGCGACGGGTTCCGGCGATATTCCGCGCTTGGTCGCGGATCATGCGCGTGCGATTGGAGCGCAGATCGAGATCGTCGCGGTGGATTTTCAGCCGACTACTTTGCAGGTCGCGCGAGAGCTCAGCGCGGATTATCCGGAGATTATTTTTCAACAGGCAGATGCGCTCACTTTCCAAAGCGAAGAACCATTCGACATTGTGACCTGCACCCTGGCTCTTCATCATTTCAGCGCGGAGGATGCGGTAAAATTGTTGCGCCGTTGCCGTGATTTATCGCGAGGTTGTGTGCTGGTGTCGGATTTGCGACGTGGCATCGAATGCACGGTGGGAGTTTTTTTGTTAACGGCGCTGATCTTTCATGATGCCATGACGCGGAACGATGGCCGCACCTCGGCCGTGCGCGCCTTTTCTTTCGATGAGCTGTCTGAGTTGGCGCGGCGCGCAGGCTGGGACAACTTTGGCGCGGGGAAATTTCGTTTCGCGCGACAGGCGATCTGGCTGGAATGAAAATCATCGAGACCGCGGAAGGAGCGCTTGCATTCGTTAGGCAAAGCGGGAAACGACGCGTGCTAGTGCCGACGATGGGCGGACTGCATCGCGGGCATATGGAGCTGGTGCGAATCGCGCGCGAATCAGCGGGCGCTGATGGCGAAGTAGCGGTCAGCATTTTTGTGAACCCGCTGCAGTTCGAACCGGGCGCGGACTTCGAAAAATATCCGCGGCCGAACGAAGAAGATGAAAAGTTATGTCACGAAGCCGGGGTCGATTTACTTTTTCGACCTTTGCCTAACGAGATGTATCTCGCTGATCGCTCCGTCCTGGTCGAGGAGACAACCCTTTCGCAACTGCTGGAGGGTAAATCGCGTCCGGGACATTTTCGCGGGGTAACCACAGTGGTGGCGAAGTTGTTTCATCTCCTTGCGCCGGAGGCGGCGGTCTTTGGCGAGAAAGATTTTCAACAACTGGCGATCATCCGGCGCATCGTGCGCGACCTTGATTTTCCGATTGAGATCATCGGCGTGCCAACGGTGCGCGAGGCAGACGGGCTCGCGTGCAGTTCGCGCAATCAATACCTGAATGAAGAGGAGCGAGACCAGGCTCCGGTGTTGCGCGCCGCCTTGCTCGCGGCCGCGCAAAGCAGTGAGACTTCGACGGCAGCACTCGTTAGGCAAGTGCGCGCGCAGATTGAAACGGCGTCATTGGCTCGGGTCGATTACGTCGAAATTGTCGATGCAGAAAACTTGCAGCCGATCGAGACTGTCAGTCCAAGTTCGCTTCTCGCCGTCGCAGTCTTTTTTGGCAAGACACGGTTGATCGACAACATTCGCCTGCGATGAAGGAATACGATTTCGTCGTCATCGGCAGTGGGATCGCGGGGCTGACCTTTGCGTTGAAAGCAGCGAAGCACGGCTCGGTGGCGGTGATTACGAAACGCAAAGGCGCCGACTCGAATACGGCCTGGGCGCAAGGCGGAATCGCATGCGTGACCAGCAGTGAAGATTCATTCGAACTGCATCTGCGCGACACGCTGGAAGCGGGCGCGGGTCTCTGCGACGAAGCGGCGGCGCGCACGATCATTACGGAAGGCCCGGCGCGAATTAATGAACTGATCGAGTTCGGTTTGCATTTCGACGAGCGGGAAGTGGAAGGTCATCGCGAGCTCGATCTCGGCCGCGAAGGCGGGCATTCGAAACGCCGCGTGCTGCACGTACATGACATGACCGGTTTGGAAATTGAAAAAACTTTGCTGCGCGAACTCGGCCGCGCGCCGGGAGTCGAGCTTCTCGAAAATCATACTGCGGTGGATTTGATCACGGCGGGCAAACTTGGGTTCGCCACCGAAGATCGTTGTCTCGGAGTTTACGTGCTGGATGAGAAAACGACCGAAGTGGAGACGATTCGGACCGATCGGCTCGCACTCGCCACCGGCGGTTGCGGGAAAGTCTATCTCTACACAACGAATCCCGATGTGGCGACAGGCGACGGCGTGGCGATGGCATGGCGCGCCGGGGCAACGATCGCGAACATGGAATTCATTCAATTTCATCCAACCTGTTTGTTTCACGCGGAGGCGAAATCGTTCCTGATTTCCGAGGCGGTGCGCGGCGAAGGCGGAATTTTGCGCAACAGTCGCGGCGAAGATTTCATGCAGCGCTATCATCCGATGGCGTCGCTGGCGCCGCGCGACATCGTGGCGCGTGCGATTGATTCCGAGATCAAGAAATCCGGCGCGCCGTGCGTTTATCTCGACATCACGCACAAGCCGCCGGAATTTTTACGCGAACGTTTTCCGCACATCTACGAAACGTGTCTGCGTTTCGGAATCGACATGACGAAGCAGCCGATTCCGGTCGTGCCGGCAGCGCATTACCAATGCGGAGGGGTCAAGACCGATGTGAATGGCGCGACCACGTTGCCCGGTCTATACGCAATCGGCGAAGTAGCTTCGACTGGCCTGCATGGCGCGAATCGATTGGCGAGTAATTCGTTACTCGAAGGTTTGGTCGTGGCGCATCGGGCGTGTGAAACCATGTTGCATGAACAACCACCGGCCCATGCGGCGCGGCAGATCTCATTGCCAGAATGGCAACCTGGGAACGTCCAGAACGTGGATGAATTGGTCGTGATCTATCATAACTGGGGCGAAATCCGTCGCCTGATGTGGGATTACGTAGGCATCGTGCGCACAACCAAACGCCTGCAACGTGCCAGTGCCCGCCTGCGGAACCTTCAACGCGAGATCCGTGAATTTTACTGGAACATCAAAGTCACCGTCGACCTGCTCGAACTCCGCAACCTCGCCACAGTAGCCGCCTTGATCGTCGATTCGGCCCTCAGCCGCAAGGAAAGCCGGGGGCTGCATTTTACGCTCGACCATCCCAATCCCGAGGAACAATACTCTCATTCAGACACGCTTTTGAGCCGGATTTGAGGGGTGGAATGGATAGTGCTTTTTAGAGTGCCGGAAGTCGCAGCCTCCCTCGGTAGAACGAGGGATGCAGCTTGCCCAGGAAGGATATTTCGGATAAAAGAAGCCCGGCATTCACCCTCAATGAGAAGAATCTTCGTTCTTTGCCCATTTTTCGCGTTGAGCGTGTTGGCTGCGGAAGCGCAATCGATGTCGCCTTACGAAAGCGCAGCCGATTTCGCCAAGTACGCCATGAAGTTGCGCGAGCAGGCGATGATGAAGGTCGAGCCGCAGGTCTTTGTCCCGACCTCATCCCGGACGAGCACGCAGCGTTATCCTTGGAAAACCAATATCGTCACGACGGTTTTCTGGGTTGGCGAACAACCGACGGAAAATAATCCGGTTCCCAACACCAAGAGCTCATGGGATCTGAACTGGGTTTCGAGCTACGGCGGCTACGACACTCCCGATCAGTCGAACCGCAAGAATTATATCCCGGTCAATTTCGTTCCGCGGCAGAATCCATTTTACGTCGCGTTGCCCTACAACGATGTGACGCACGGCCAATTCAAACCCGAAGCTGCGCTGGTCATTCCGTGGTTCAAACAGGAATACAAGGGCCCGGGCGTTTCCGTTTGCCATGACCGATGGATCGCCGTGCGCAAAGGTAATCGCGTTTGCTATGCGCAATGGGAAGATTGCGGCCCGTTCCGCACCGATCATTTCCAATACGTTTTCCAAAACGAGCGGCCGAAACCGAATTTAAATCACGGCGCCGGCCTCGACGTTTCGCCGGCGGTGCGTGATTACCTCGGCTTGGCGCCGACGGACGTGACCGACTGGCAGTTCGTAGAAGTGCGCGATATCGGCGCCGGTCCGTGGCGCAGTTACGGCGACAATAATCATTTCGTCATTGCGCAGCGTCAGCTGCAGTCGCAACAGCAGCGGCTCGCGCAGGAAACCGGCGCGGACAAAGCGAAAAAAAAGTAGGCGTTCGCGAGCGCGCGCGGCGCTTCCAAACAGCCTGATCGGGCCTGCGAATAAAGGCGGCTCGGCCGCGTCCAAGGTTGCTGTCATGCAAACCGGCGTCCAGCTTCCGACGATCGCGCGATTTCAATTCGCATGGCCAAGTCATGAGCGCGCAACAATTGTTTCCGACGACTCGATGAACCGCACGACAGGCGCGCAGCGAGCGATTGGGCTCGGACTGCTTATCACACTCGCGCAGGTTTTCGTCGCAGTCGTGCTCATCGCTCCGCAGGGGACGTGGCACGATCGGTATCACACGCTCATTCAGCACGACAGCTTTTGGTTCGCCAACATCGTCGATCGTGGCTACGGCACGATCGTTCCGCCGATCGATCATAAATTAATGGAGGTGTCGAACGTCGCCTTTTTTCCGGCATATCCGGGAATCGCGCGCGTCTTGCACTCGTTAGGCTTCGAAACCTACGATGCGCTGCTCGTGACCGCGCAGCTGGCGGCCTGGGGATTCTGGAGTTATTTCTTCCTGCTTTGCCAACGGTGGAATATTTCGCCCGTCAGGCAAATTTTTGGCGGCATCGCGATCGCGGCGCATCCGACGGCATTTTTCCTAGTCGCCGGTTATTCGGAATCGCTCTTTCTCGCGATGCTGCTCGGTTTCGTTTATTGGAGTGGCGCGGAAGGTCGCGCCGCGAAAGTTATTGCCGCTCTGCATGGCATGGTGATGTCAGCGACGCGAATCGTCGGGATTCCATGCGCCGCATTTCCGGTCGTGCGCGCAATCTTTGAAGGCGGTTGGAACCAACTGCGCGATGTCCGCAATTGGTTTCGGAATTACGGCGGCGCGGTCGCGCTGATGTTTGCCGCAATGTTCGGCGCGATCGGTTTCTTCGTTTATTGCCAACTACGCTGGGGCCTGTGGAACCTTTACATGCAGACGCAAGAGGCCGGCTGGGCGATTTTCCCCGATTACCTCGCGATCTTGAAACCGGCGAGCTATCACTGGCTCATTCCGCCGCTGAACGCTCCCACGCTCTGGAGCCAGATGACGATGACGGTTGGCGCGCTGCTCTTTCTGGTCGTGGCGCTTTGCGAATTTGTGCCGGCGGTTCGTCGCCGCACGCAGTGGCAGTCGCGCGTTGGTCTCTATTTCGTTGCCTTCATTACATATTATATAGCGGTCAGCGGCGTCGCCTCCGTGGCGATGGAGAGCATGCTCCGCTACCAGTTTTGCGCGCATGTATTAATCGTGCTGGCGCTGTTGCACTTTTTGGCGCAACTTCGCCCGTCGCCGCTCCCGGCGCGGGTGCTTGGGATGGCGGTCGTCGCACTGATCTGTGCGGCTGGACTGAGCCTCCAAGGATGGTGGATTTGGAATTTTACCAGGGGCGGTTGGGTGGCTTAAGAAAAAATGAAAACGAATGTAGCGATTATCGGGGCAGGACCGGCTGGATTAACCGCCGCTTATCTGCTGTCTAAGAATAACGTCGACGTGACCGTCGTAGAGGCGGATCCAGTTTACGTCGGCGGCATCTCGCGCACGGCGACCTACAAAGGGTTCCATTTCGACATCGGTGGGCATCGCTTCTTTTCGAAATCCAAAGAGGTGAACGACTTTTGGCAGGAGATTTTGCCTAACGACATGTTGGATCGCCCGCGTTCTTCACGCATTTTTTACGGCGGCAAATTTTTCGCGTATCCGCTGAAAGCTTTTGAAGCGCTGACCAAACTCGGCGTGATCAAATCGACTCTCTGCGTTCTGTCTTGGATGAAGGCGCGACTTTTCCCCGTGCCGAATCCAACCAATTTCGAAGACTGGGTCAGCAATCAATTCGGCAAACGCCTCTTCCACACTTTCTTCAAGAGCTACACCGAAAAAGTGTGGGGAATGAGCTGCAAGGAAATTTCCGCCGACTGGGCTGCGCAACGGATTAAAGGCCTTTCGTTAGGCAGCGCGATCAAGAACGCGCTTCTGCCGCAAAAGAAGCAGCCGAAGAACAGCGACAAAGTCATCAAGACTTTGATCAACAGCTTTAAGTATCCGCGAAAAGGTCCGGGCATGATGTGGGAAGCGTGCGCGGAAAAAACCGAAGCGCTCGGTGGCAAGATCGAGATGGGCTGCAAGGTAATTGGATGCGAATACGACGAGGAAATCTCGACTTGGAACCTTCGTTACAAGGATCAGAACGGCACCGTGCACACGCTCGAAGCTGAGCACGTGATTTCGTCCGCGCCGATGCGCGAGCTGGTCAACGGTTTGAGGCCGGCGGTTTCCGATCGTGCCAAACGCGCGGCCGATAGTTTGAAGTATCGCGACTTTCTCACCGTGATGTTGATCCTGAAAAACCGCGACGCTTTCTCGGACAATTGGATCTACATCCACGATCCGAAAGTGCAGGTCGGTCGCATTCAAAACTTCCGCTCATGGTCGCCCGAGATGGTGCCCGATCCGGACAAAGCGTGCTACGGCCTCGAATATTTCTGTTTCGAACATGACGGACTTTGGGATTCTTCCGATGCCGATCTGATCGAGCTGGCGAAGAAGGAACTGATGCAGATCGGATTGGCCCACGAAGGTGATGTGCTCGACGGAACAGTCGTTAGGCAGAAAAAAGCCTACCCGGTTTACGATGACGATTACTCACGTCATGTCGCCACCGTTCGCGACGAACTCGATGCGCGTTATTCGAATCTGCATCTGGTTGGCCGCAACGGCATGCATAAGTATAACAACCAGGATCACGCCATGATGACGGCGATGTTGTGCGTGGAAAATATTCTGGCCGACACCAGGCTCTACGATCTCTGGCAAGTGAACGGCGACGCCGAGTACCACGAAGCCGGCGAAGCGGCCGTGGAAGAGACGGCGGCGAGTGGATTGCGCCTGGTTCCCACCCGCGCCATCGCCGCGCCCGAGCTGGCGCCCGAGAGCTAGGGCAACGTCGCTATCTTAGCTAAGCAATCGACACGCTGTCGGGCGACGCAGCGATTTCGCGCAATCGCGCCAGACGCGGCTGCAGGCGATCCAGGAAAGCGACGAACGGCGGATGGCTGCGTAGCTTTGCCAGGTTAGGATCGCGCTCGAACCAAGGGAGATTCGGATAACCATTGTCGGCGGTGTATTCGAGCCACTTCAGGGCGAGGTCCAACTGACCAAGCGCAACGTAGGTCCACGCGAAAAGCAGAGTCGTATGGTGGTAGTGCCCGAAGCCTTCCCCAATCCTTGCCGCCTCCTCGATTTTGGCCCGAGCTTCTTCTCGAGCGCCGTCGAGAGCAAGAAAGAAGGCTTGAAAGGCAGCGAGGATTCCGCCGGTGTCCTTGAAATGGGCTTTGGCCATTTTCAGGCGTGCGCGCGCTTCCTCGATTCTTCCCGCGAAATAATAGGCGCTAATTAAATTGTACTCGACCCACGCCCGCACCATTCCGGTTAGATTCGCTTCAATAATCGCGGTGGCCTGAGCATAGTCGCCTTGCACAAGATGTAACGTCCCAATCGAAAACTTTATCGTTGGGTTATCGGGATCGATCTCGTTCGCGCGCCGGAAAAGCGTCACGGCCTCGTCGAGCAGACCGACGTGGAAATAAATCGCCGCAAGGAAAAAAAGAATCTCAGACGAGTTAGGGATAAGAGCGAGCGCGCGTTTCACTTCGGCAATAGCCTTTTCATGTTGGAACCCGGTCGTCGGTCGCCAGAGGAAACGGGCGCGGGCCAGGATGGCATCCGGCAAATTGGGATCGATTTCAAGCGCGCGCTCGAGAGCAGCTTCGGCCTTGATCTCCCACTCCTTTGCGCCGCTGGTAAAGAAGTAGGCCTTCGAGCTATAGGCGTCGGAAAGCTCGGCGTAAGCTTCGCCGAAGTTGTTATCGAGAAAGACCGCTTTCTCCAGGAGATCGATGCGCGCGTCGGTATTCTCGTCTCCTAACTGCCAGTTCTTGCCCCGCAGGTAATACTTATAGGCCTGGGGGTTAACGACGCGCTCCGCGGTCAGTCGAGCTTCTTCCGCTGGGGTAAGCTTGAGGGCAATGGCGTTGGCGATGGCGAGAGAGACTTCGTTCTGTAGCTGGATGATGTTGGCCAGGTTGTAGGTATAGCTCTCACCCCACAGGGTGTTTTCTGTCTTTGCCTCGATCAGTTGCGCGGTGACGCGAGCGTCATCCCCGGCGAGAACGACCGAGCCTTGCACGACAGCTTCGACATTGAGTTCGAAGGCGATCTCACGGCAGGATTTGGCCGAGTGCTTGTATTTCATCATCCGTGCGCGGGAGATGACGGTTTTGAGCGCGACGATCTGGGAGAGCTTGGTAATTAGTTCGTCCGTCATGCCATCGGCGAAATATTCCTTGGTCGCGTCGCCGGAGAAGTTATCGAGCGGCTTCACTGCCAGGGAATGGATACCTCCAGCCTGTTGCTCGTGCGCTCGAGCTACCTTTCCCGGGATACCTGCGTTGCCGATCTCATCGTTATGCAGACTAACCAAATGAATGCGTAGGCCATGCTTGACCTCGCACTCGCCTAGCTCGTGTAACAATGGTTGCCATTGACTCGATTGGGCCAGGTCTTCGGCCACACGCCGGGAAAGAAGAATGTGGCCTGCGTCTCCACAATCCATGACACGTTGGGCCAGATTGATTCCGCTACCAGCGAGGTTAGCCCGATCGTTTACGTCGAAGATTTTATTGACCGGTCCGCTATGAATCCCCATGCGCAGGCCGAAAGGCGAGGCTTTTTTGAGAGCGGTAGCTATCTCTATCGCGCACCGCACCGGTGCTTCGGGATTGGTGAAGAAGACAAGCACCATGCCGTCCCCGGTGGGTAGCCGAAAAAGTTTGTCTGCTTCGGCCGCGGCCGAAAATGGCTGGGTCTGCCTAACGACATGATTGAGTCGCGCGGTGCAGGCGCTTTGCTCGTCGACTAACAGCTTGGAGAATCCGACGATATCGAGATACAGGACGTGGCCGATTTCGATCTCAATACTATTCTCCCGCGCGGGTAGCATAAGCGAGAAGCGCGCGCCTAGAACTGGTGGGCGTAGCTAACGATGAGCTGCCAGTCGGCGATGGTGGCCAACCCTTGGGGCGGTCCGATGTTAAAGTGGGAGAAAGCTTCGCTCCGGTCCGCGTGGCGATGAACTGCGACTGGGACGGAGACGGAGAAATAGTCATGCCCATGCGCGATCGAAATGCCCGGCTCGAAGGAAACGGCATTTCCCGGCAAACGGAAACCGTTGCTGCCACCGATCGCGTCGTAGGCCGGAATACCTTCCCAGCGCACACCCGCGCTTACTGAAACTCCTTGCGACGGCCAGACTAACTGGGAAAGGCCGGCCCGATAAAGGTATTGGTCTGGGATGGAATTGAATCGTAACGCTTTCTGTCCGCCAGCAGTTAGAGCCGGCTGGTCGCCGTTGGTGTTTTCAACGTCGCTCATCTCCTCGGGCGTAAAGATGTAAATGGCGTCGCCGTAGGCGTAGGTGTACCTGAGCCAGCTGGTCGAAGGCAGGCTTTGAAAAAACAGGCTACTAAAAGCGTGCGCACCCAGGATGATGCCCCAGCCGCCGCTGGCCGGTTGGATCGCCGGATCAACTGGCCGCAGAACTTTTCCGGTGGCCCGATAGGCGTAATCACTCGCGTCGTCTTCCCCGACCGGAATTTTAACACCTAAGGCGAAGGAGATATTTCGTTCTGGCGACTTCCTGGGCTCAAGTAACCAAAGATCGGCTCTTAGCCGTGGATCGCCTATTCCCCCAGCACGCATCGTGTGGAGTGCGTTAGACATAAAGTTATGTTCGATCCACGTGGTGCGGGTGCCGTATTGAAACGGTATATCCAGAGTAAGATCGAACCTGTCGGTGACCGCGTAGGTAGCGCTAAGATTAAAGCCGTAGATATGCGTATTGGCGTAGATGAGAGCGTGCGCGAGCGGTTCGTCTCCGAGCACGTCCTGGCGCGCGTTGTAGTAGCGGAAGGTAACGGAAGTCCACCAATGTCCTTGCGGAAGGGTCGAGGTCCCTTCCACCCCCAGGCCCGGCGTGATCAGGTGCGCGCAAACACACCCCTGTGCCAAAAGTGATGGTGTGGATGACCACAGGCAGGCCAAGCCCGCGAGCGTAACCAAGAAAAGCGATCGGCGATAATTCTTCATTCGATAATTCCTTCATCGCTTTCAAAGGAATTCCCGCGCAATTGCTGCGCTAAAAATGCGAATTCTTTCGCGCACGGGTGAAATATTTTCCACGTGCGGTCACGGATGGACGGCGAAGAAAACAATCGTCCGTCGTTTTAGGGCGTGAGCGCCCACCGCAGTCAGTGTTGCGGCTGTTAACTGAACTTTGCCTGACCCATGGGCTCCCGCTATGGTTTAGCGTTGTCGCGGCAACTTCCCGCGCGAGTCTACGGGAGCGGTCTCATCGTCTTGACGCGATAGAAGCGCTTTGTAGCCACCGCCTGTGTGACGTTACGGGTTGTGTTGGCTCCGGCAGACGGCGCGAAGAGACCGAGTCCGCTATCTACCCAGTTAAAGGGTTGAGTTAAGTCGGCGTTGACTTCGATCGTATAAAGGCGCGCCACCGTGCTTGTGAAGGTCAGGCTAGCATTAGTGCCGCTTGAGTTAGCTGAGTAAGCGGTAATCCTTAGGTTGGCGTTTGCAGCGGTCGGGTTAACTCCGCCTTGATAATCCTCCAGCAACGTCATGCCGCCGCCAGTTGGATCGGAGTTCTGCGCCCCAGGCCCGAGCAAGCCGCCGAAGTAAAGGTATTCCCAGGCGTCAGCGATCCCGTTGCTGTTGGTATCCAGGCCCATCAGGATATGATCGGTCTGGACCCTGCCGTTCAAGTCATTCAAGTTAATCCAGCCACAGTTCGCCGAGTAGGCGTAGCCGCTGAAGGTACCAGTGAAGAGCGAAACGCGCGGATTGCCCTGCGCTTCGAAGTTAATCCAGCCAATATTCGCGCCATAAGCATATCCGCGCAAAATGCCGACCCCGGATTGGGTAGGATCGACCTGGTAGTTCACGCCAAAATCGCTGGCCGAGTTGTTTTGATACTGGATGTGGTTAACGGGCGCGCCGCTGCCCAGGTTAATCCATCCGACGTTCGCCGCGTAAACGTAGCCAGAGCAGGTAAACTCGCCTACCACGACTCCGTCGGCCGCGCTGGGCAGCCATTCCGTCCAACCAATGTTTGCGCCCCACGCATAGTGGTTGGTAGCATCGATCGTACTGGCCGCATACATCGTCGGTAGGAGCGCGACGAAGCCAGCAATCGTCAGGCAGAGTTTCATACCTGGTCAGTCCTATTGGAAATTAGCCCACGGGCTGGTAGCTGTGTGGTGTTCCGATGGGACCGACGCTCGTGCCAGAGCTAGGCGAGTAGTTTGTTCCTGAAGCATTGTTGCGCGCGAAATTGCGCACGATCAAATCGGGACCGCCTTGTTGATGAATGCCGATGCCGACGTTGTTGCTTGCGTTATTTCCATCGACCCGGTTGTTACTGTTGCCTAGTCCGAGGAGGTGAATGCCGTCGCCACCGTTAGCACACGCATCGCAGTTAAGGACGTTGCAGTCGATGGTAATGGTAATCCCATCGCTGGTGTTGTTCGAGGTAACGCAATGTTGCGCGGTGGAATGGTCACTGAGAACGAAGCCGATCTTTAGCCCTTGCGCGGTGCAGTTGGAGAGAGCCGTGCTTTTGCCGCAATTGAAACCATTAGCTCCTCCGCCACTGATACCGGTGGCGGAGCAGTCGGTGAGCGTGCAATTGTCGCCAATATTGAATCCGTAGTTGGTATTCCCCCCCACCGTGCAGCCGCGAATGGTTGACCCCGTGCCGGTGATAATGCCGACAGCACATGATTGCACCGCGCAGCGTTCAATGGTCGCGCCACTGCCGGTGGTGATTCCGTTTCCAGAGCTAGAGGACACCGTGCATCCGGAAACGCGTACCGCGTAGAGGGTGCCGTTGTTGTTACGACCCGGCGCGCTAATTCCTCCGTGAGTGACCGCGCAGTCAGTTATGATACAGCTCTCAAAGACATTGATGGCGTTATATCCATCGTTTTCAGAGGTGCATCGAGTAACAACGCCGCCGTCCAGAGAGATGCCGCCGACCAGATTCTTTTCCGAGTGGCAATCAGAAACGGTACAATTGCGAAAACAGCTGATTCCCATGTATGAATTACCGGCGGCGGAGCAGCGGGTTACGTAACTACCGTCTTCGGCGATAATTCCGGAACCCAACCCTGTAGTCCCATTGTAATCGGCACGAATGTTCTCGATGGTGCCGTGAGTGAAAATTCCATCTTTGCCCCATCCGGTCACGGACCCATTTCGCACCACCCCGCTTCCACCATATATGCCGATCGCGTTTGCGTTATGGCCGATGACTTGGAATCCATTCAAGTCCAAGACAACATTTGACTTGGTAATGCCGATTCCTCCTTTGCTTCCCCCAGCTCCGTCGATATTTCCGGTGAGATAGTAACTGCCCGATTGCGAAATGACGTAGAGGTAATTCGCGTCGCCGGGGGTGTTAGTTGAGTTCACCGCGGTCCTAGCCTCGATTTGATCGAGCGTCTTCATCGTCGGCGCGGGTGGACCGGGCGGGATGAGACTCCCCTGACCGAGGAGGAGTAATGGGATCGCGAGGACGATAAGGGTAATGAGATATTTTTGTTTCATGGGAGGTGGAGTGTTTGTAGGTGACTGGGATCTAGTAACCGCGACCTTTAGGTAGAAGCCATTCGATAGAGCTGTCGCCCGGCCAGGCCCACTGCCCGTGAAGCGGTGGACCTGGCGGCGAGTCGTTGAGGCTGCCGTAGGCCCCCCAGCATCCGTTGAAGCGCAAAATGGGGAGCGCCCAAGGATAGTCGGACAGTGGGTGTTCTACTTCTCCCAGGTTAGGTGGCGTCGCGGTTAATATGTTGGCGCCTTGGCCATCGTGCTTCTGTGCCCCGTAGTAACTCCATGCAGTAGTCGGCCACATCTCGTGTCCGCCGCGTTCTATGTAGGCTACCGGATGGGTGAAGTTTTTCGTTTGCGGGTCACGGTAAAAGCGGATGAGGTTACTCTGGGCGTTCTGCACAGAGGTATCGCATTGGCTAGCCTTTAGGGAGATGTCCACTTCCTTCCCATAGTTACGACCGCGGTGCTCCTCGAAGCCGGCTACGGTGCCCACGGCATCGGTCGGCTGCAGATCAAAACGGAACTCAAGGCCATGAGCGTAGAGCATGACGGAGATGATCGCCTCGGGAGACTTGAGGCTTACTCTCCCTGGGGTGGCTTGATCGAGCACGCTGGCTTGATGAGCAGTTGCAGCGTAGTCCAATCGCCCTCGTGATCGCCTATGTTAGCCGGCTTATCCTGGCTGTTGTAACCAAAGAACTGCCAGTATTCGACCTTGTAGTATCTCGGCGCCTTAAGGGAGCGATCCACGGTATCCCACCTTGTCTGACAACCCCAAGTAGGAGCACTGAGATGGATAGGAACTACGTGACCGTATAGGCCGATGTTCCGCTGAGCAGTCACCTGCGCCCAATCGGCTCCTCGACGGCCCGGGTTATCTGAGGAAGCGCCCGGCGGATGTTCTAGCGGATTGATTCGGTAATTAGTCTGGCGGCGGTTGAGGGTAAGATCGGATACGCAAGTATGCTGCGGACCGCTGCCGGGCCCGGTGTTGCTACAGTAGGCATCCCCTTCCTGGTTTGCCCCGAGCGCGGCAGCCGGAGAGGCTTTCAGCACACTGTTAGGAATGATCGGGGAACTATCCTCATCTCCCGACGCTAGTAGCTCCGAGTTCTGAAGGTAGAACTGCACATCGGTCGGACGAAAAGTCTCGTTTTCAGCGAAGGCGAAGAACGGCCGGTAACGCTCGAGTAGCTTTTGCTCGAGACCATCATCCAGTCCGTCTTGATCGGTGTCGGCTGCTTGCGTTATCCGCGAGGCCTGGCAGAGGATGAAGACGAGGAGAAGCGCATGAGCGCGACGGCACCTGCTCAAGGCCCTTCTAACTTTGCTGAAAACTGAATCTCTCTTCATCGGTATCGATCCCGTAATCTTTACAAAGGATTCGCGGCGCGGTTGCTGCGGTAAACTTCCTAATCGTACCGGCGGCGCGCTACACCGAGATAACTTGCTCTCCGAGATCGCAAAATCAGCATGCGTCCGCGCAATAGCAGTTAGTAGGCGCTTTTGGGTTCGCCGGAATGCAAAGCGCTCGCGATCGTAGCTGCGATGATGGAGTATTCCACAGTACATTGAGTTCCTGTCCCTTCTCACAAAGGAATTCCTGGACAGTTGCTGCGGAGAAAAGTGCGATTGTCTTTCGGGTCGTGAAATTCCAGCGCGTCTGTTACATTTTTGGACGTGCGAGCATTGATGAAGGGTGAGGAAAGAGCGAGCGACGTTTTCGCTTCGACGCATTGGAGCGTGATCGCCGCCGCCGGGAAGATGGATTCCGATCCGGAGACGGCGCACCGCGCATTGACTGAGCTTTGCCAAACCTACTGGCCGCCGCTCTATAGTTTTGCGCGCAGCCGCGGCTACTCGGTGCACGATGCGCAGGACCTCACCCAGAATTTTTTCGGGTTCCTGATCGAGAATAAGATTTACACCCTGGTGGATCGGCAGAAGGGAAAATTTCGTTCCTTTCTCCTCGCTTCGATCAAAAATTTTCTGGCGGATCATTACGATCGCGCGCGTGCGCTTAAACGCGGCGGTGGCCACGAGCCATTTCCGTTCGATGAAGAACGGATGGAGGAAGTGGAAGCGAGCTTTCGCGCGCAGGCGACTAACGATCCGGCGCCGGTGGCTGATCGAGTTTTCGAGCGGACCTGGGCGGAGACGCTGGTGGGCGACAGCCTGGCGAAGGTTTTGTTGCATTACGAAAGCGAAGGGAAGGAAGATATTTTTCAGCATCTGAAAATCTTTCTCACCGGTAGTAACGAACCGATTCCGTCCTACCCGGAATTGGCCCTCCAGTTAGAAATCAAGGAATCGACCCTGCGCAGTCACATTACGCGATTGCGCGCGCGTTATCGCGAAGCGCTCCGGACTGAAGTGCGGCGGACGGTCGCGCGTGAGGCCGAGGTGGAAGGCGAACTGCGCGAATTGTTGCGGGTGTTGATGAACGATTGAACCTGAAACCGATGGAAGTTTCCGCGCTCGCGATTTGTTCGATCTGCCGGCAGGCGCTCTCCGCCCGGGGTGAATGTCTGGCCTGTTTGCTGCGGGGCGGATTGGACGAAGCGGCTGAAAGTTACGACTCGCCAGGCTACGGCGATTTTGAAATTGCGCGCCGGGAAGATGGTTCGCTCTGGGAGCTGGGTTCCGGCGCCATGGGTGTGACCTACCGCGCGCACGATAAAATCTTGCATCGCGCCGTCGCGTTGAAGGTCATCGAAATTCCGGAGTCGTCTGGCGATGCCGAGGCAATCCGTTCGCGCTTTCTGCGCGAAGCACGCGCTGCCGCGGCGCTCAAGCATCCTAACGTCGCCGGCATTTTCCAATTTAGTGCCGCGCCGGAGAGCACGTTTTGCTTTTACGCCATGGAATTGGTTGAAGGCGAAACGCTGGAAGCACTCGTTAGGCGCGAAGGGCCGTTAGCATGGGAACAGGCGCTGGAGATGTCGATCCAAATCGCGCGCGCGCTGGCGGCGGCGGCGGCGCAAGGTTTGATTCATCGCGATTTGAAACCGGGCAACATCATGCTCGCGCGCGAAAATGAAACGGCCACGCTGCAAGTTAAGGTGATCGATTTCGGTCTGGCCAAGACGATGAACGCCATCGCGGAAGCGGACCTGACGCACGGCAGTTTCATCGGCACGCCGGCGTTCGCCAGCCCGGAACAATTTGCCGGTGAGCCGGCCGATGCGCGTTCGGACATCTACTCGTTAGGCGGGACTCTTTGGTATGCGCTCACCGGTCAGGTGCCTTATCCCGGCCGGACCATTCCGGAAATTCGTACGCAGCAATTGGAAGTGTCGTTACCGCTGGAACAGATGCGCGAAAGGAGAGTGCCAACGGCGTTAATCGAAGTCGTGCAGGGCACGCTCGCGCTCGATCCGGCGCAACGGCCAGTCTCGGCCAAGGACTTGTTAGGCAAATTGGAAACGTGCCGCGCGAAACTTCATTCGCCTTTTCGCGCAAAAAACCTCGCGCTGATCGGCGGAGTGGTTTTTGTCCTGGCTACGATCTGCGTTTTTCTTCTGCAAAAAAATCCGCCGCGCGCGGCGGAAAAATCGGTCGCGGTTTTGCCTTTTGATAACTCGAGCGAAAACGAAGAGCGCACGACTTCAGATCTCACGGCTTTCGCTCTCTACAACCAAGCCAAGACCTTGAGTAATTGGACCGACTTAGAGGAATTTCCGCACGAGAGGCCACGAGTTATCGAACTCCTGCAAGCGGCGATTAAACGGGATCCGAAGTTTGCTCTGGCCTACTGTTCGCTCGCGCAACTTTACAGTCACGCCTACAACCAGGCAGTTTCAGGGGGAAAGGATAGCGCGCCCGTGCAGCAACTGTGGCGAGAAGCGATTGACCATGCCATGCAGTTGCGTCCGGACCTGGGCCAGCCGCACCTCGCGCTCGCGCAATACAATCTCTTTCTAGGTCAGTTCGACGCAGCGCGGAGCGAGATTGCCATCGCCCGCACCTTATTGCCTGACAACTCCGACGAGCTCTTCCTGGAAGGGCGGATCGATCGTCATCAAAATCGCTGGGATGATTCGCTCGCCCACGTCCGCCGTGCTTACGAACTCAATCCACAAAACGGCGAGCTCATTCAATGGCTCTGCCAGGATTACGGCTTGATGCGCCGTTATGCCGAAGGTGAGCAGTTCGCTTATTTGGCCATGAAGCGCAAGCCGGCGATGACTTCAACGCTCTACGGGGACATTGCGCAGATGAAGTTGGACGAAGGCGATCCGCAAGGTGCGCAGGGAATTGTGCGAAAACTCTCGCCCGCCCTCGGGAACTACGGGCGATTTCTGAGCGCTATGTATTTGCGAGATTACGATAGTGCTGCCGCAGCGCTCGCAAATGATCCCGCAGACCCGGTCGAAAGGACTGCCGATGGCCAACCGACTTTTACCCTGGCAGATGGAGAAGTGGCCAGAGCTCGCGGCGATGAAAGCGCCGCCCGCGTTGCCTTCCAGGGTGCGCGCGATTCCTGGGAAAAGGAAAATGCAAGGAAGGACGAAGGGTATTTCAGCGGCCTCGCACTGTTGGATGCTGGTCTCGGACGAAAGGAAGAGGCCATTCGCGAAGCGCGACGCGCGGTGGAGTTGGTGCCGATTGAGTCCGACCCGCTTTTTGGCGCCGATATGATGGCAATACTCGCCCAGGTTTACGCCTTGACTGGCGAACCCGACCTGGCGATCGAGAAATTAGAGATGCTCGCAAAAATGTCCGGCGGGATTTCCTACGGCGATCTTCGTTTCAATCCCTGCTGGGATTCGCTCCGCAATCGGCCGCGCTTCGAGAAGGTTGTCGCTTCGCTGAAACCTACTACTCGTTAGGCAGTTTTATTCCGGCAAGCCGTCCATCGGCACGCAGGAGCAGAAGAGATTGCGATCGCCGTAGACGTTGTCGATTCGCGCGACCGCAGGCCAGAACTTAAACTCGCGCGTCCACTTCGCCGGGAACGCGGCGCGTTCGCGCGAATACGGACGATCCCATTTGTCGGCGGTTGTTTGTTGCGCGGTGTGCGGCGCGTTCTTGAGCAGGTTGTTTTGTTTGTCGGCCTGGCCGGAAACAACTTCCTGAATTTCGCCGTGGATCGAAATCATCGCTTCGCAAAAGCGATCGAGTTCTTCCGTCGCTTCGCTTTCGGTCGGTTCGATCATCATGGTGCCTGCGACCGGAAACGAAACCGTCGGCGCATGAAATCCGTAATCCATCAAACGCTTGGCCGCGTCTTCCACTTCGATGCCGGCGCTTTTGAATTGGCGCAGATCGACAATGCATTCGTGCGCGACCAAACCCTGTCGGCCTTTGTAGAGAACAGGAAAATATTTATCCAACCGTTTCGCGATGTAGTTCGCATTCAGGATCGCCATCTTCGTTGCATTCGTTAGGCCATGCGGTCCCATCATCCGGATGTACATCCAGGAAATGGTGAGAATGCTCGCGCTCCCATAACGCGCTTGCGAAACCGAACCGACCACGCCGGCGTCTGGAAGAAAAGGCGCGAGATGTTTGGCCACGCCAATCGGTCCCATGCCGGGGCCGCCGCCACCGTGCGGAATGCAAAAGGTTTTGTGCAAATTGAGATGGCAAACATCCGCGCCGATGTCGCCCGGCCGGCACAGGCCGCATTGCGCATTCATGTTCGCGCCATCCATGTAAACCTGGCCGCCATGTGAATGAACAATCTCGCAGATCTCGCGAATGGTTGTTTCGAACACGCCGTGCGTAGACGGATACGTGACCATCAAGGCGCCGAGATCATCTTTGTGTTGATCGGCTTTCGCGCGCAGATCGGCGAGATCGATGTCGCCATCTTTCAAGGTCGCGATCGGCACGACCTTGAACCCGGCCATGACTGCGCTGGCCGGATTTGTTCCGTGCGCCGACATCGGGATCAGACAAACCTTGCGATGACCTTGGCCGCGCGATTCGTGATATTCGTGAATCGCCAGCAACCCCGCATACTCACCTTGCGAGCCGGCGTTTGGTTGCAGCGAAACCGCGGCGAAGCCAGTGATCTCCGCGAGCCATCTTTCCAGTTGCTCGCACATTTCGCGATAACCGCTCGATTGCTCGTTAGGCGCAAACGGATGCATTTTCGCAAATTCCGGCCAGGAAATCGGGAACATTTCCGCGGTCGCGTTCAGCTTCATCGTGCAAGAGCCGAGCGGAATCATCGAATGACAGAGCGAAAGATCGCGCGATTCCAGCCGGCGCAGGTAGCGCAACATTTCCGTCTCGGTGTCAATGGTGTTAAAAACCGGGTGGGTCAGGAACGGCGAAGTGCGGGAAAGAGATTGCGGAATGCGAAAGCCGGAGCCGTTGCTTTGTTCGGCAAATTCGTGGGCGTGATCGCTCCGGAAAATCGAAAGCAAATCTTCCAGGTCGCGTTCGCTGGTCGTTTCATCGACGGAAATTCCAACAGCGTGTTCGCCTAACGAGCGCAGATTGCAGCCGGCTTTCTCCGCCCGCTTCACGACTTCGGCCGTGGCTGCTTCGCCGAGTTCAACCCGAATGGTGTCGAAGAAATTATCGTGCGCGATTTTGAATCCCATTTTGCGCAGACCATTCGCGAGTTTCGCGGCGCGCGCGTGCGCACGGTCAGCGATAGCGCGCAGTCCGCGCGGTCCGTGATAAACGGCATACATCGACGCGATGACCGCGAGCAGAACTTGCGCAGTGCAAATGTTACTCGTCGCTTTGTCGCGGCGAATATGTTGCTCGCGCGTTTGCAGCGCGAGTCGGTAGCCGGGTTTGCCGGCGGCGTCGTGTGAAACGCCGACGAGACGGCCGGGCATGTGACGTTTGTATTGATCGCGCGTCGCGAAAAAAGCCGCGTGCGGTCCGCCGAAGCCGAGCGGAACGCCGAAGCGTTGCGTGTTACCAACGGCAACATCAGCGCCGAATTCTCCCGGCGGTTTTAGCAACGTGAGCGCAAGAATATCAGCCGCGACGATGACGAGCGCGCCGGCTTCGTGCGCCTGCCTAACGAATGTTTCGTAATCGCAAATCACGCCATCGGTCGCGGGATATTGCACAAGCGCGCCGAAGAACGAATCGTCGAATTTGAATTCGGAAAAATTTCCGATGACAACTTCGAGACCGAGCGGTTTCGCGCGCGTCCGCACAACCGCGATCGTTTGCGGATGACAATTATCCGCGACGAAAAAATTCTTTCGGCCCGAAACCGCGGCATGACAAAGCGCCATTGCTTCGGCGGCCGAGGTTGCTTCGTCGAGCATGGAAGCGTTCGCGATATCGAGACCAGTCAGGTCTGTGATCATGGTCTGGAAATTGACCAGCGCTTCCAGCCGGCCTTGCGCGATCTCCGCCTGATACGGCGTGTACGCGGTATACCAACCCGGGTTCTCCAAAATATTTCGCTGAATTACCGGCGGGGTGATGCAATCGGAGTAGCCGGCGCCGATGTAAGAACGCAGCACCTGGTTCTTCTTCGAAAGCGCGCGCAATTCCGCGAGCGCTTCCTGTTCGGATTTCGCGGCGGGCAGGTCTAACGAGCGGTCGAGCCGGATGTTTTTCGGCACGGTTGCGTCGATGAGCGCATCAATATTTTCGAAGCCAACCGTCTCGAGCATCTTCGCGACCCCGGGTTCATCGGGACCAATATGCCTCCGTGCGAAGGAATCGATATCCATCCGTTGAGCCTACGAATCGAGGCTCAGGAATCAAACGTCTCGACGCCGTGACTTTTCAGGCGTTCGCGCAATTCTGCGAGATGCTGATGATTGCGCGTCTCGACGGTGCAAACGACGTGCACGGCGGAGACATCGGAGCCAGCGAATTCGCGATCGTGCACGACTTGTTTCACGCTCGCACCGGTGGAGGCGATTTGTGTCGCGAGATCGGCTAGGCCGCCCGGGCGGTCGCTGATCTTGGCGGTGAATCGGCAAAGGCGGCCGTCGGCGACCAAGCCACGCTCGACCACGCGACTGAGGACATTCGGATCGATGTTCCCGCCGCACAAAAGCAGCACGACTTTTTTGCCGGCTAATTCCGGGAGCTGTCCGGAGAGACAAGCGGCGAGGGGAGTAGCGGCAGCTCCTTCGACGACGCCTTTTTCTAATTCAACGATGCGCAAAATCGAAACGGCGATTTGTTCTTCACTCACCAGAATGCAGCGATCGACTAACGACTTTGCAACGTTGAATGCATTTGTGCCGACCTGCGGAATGGCGAGACCGTCGGCGAGGGTCGCTTTCATCGGAATCCGAACCGGTTCTCCGGCTTTGAGCGCGGCGGAAAAACTCGCGACGTTTTCCGCTTCGACCGCGATGATTTTGACGTTGGGCCGCAAAGTTTTTACCGCAAGCGCCACGCCGGCGAGTAATCCCCCGCCTCCAACCGGACAGACGACCGCGTCCAGATCCGGGACCTGCTCGACGATCTCAATGCCCATCGTGCCCTGGCCTGCGATGATCGCCGGATCGTCGTAGCCATCGATGTAAGCCAGCCCGCGTTCCTTCGCCAGTTCGTGCGCGTGCGTTTTGGCTTCGCCGAAATCGTTCCCAAACATCTCGACGGTCGCGCCGAGTTTTTGGCAATTACTCACTTTAATGAGCGGCGCGAATTTCGGCATCACGACCGTGGCCGGAATGCCTAGCAACTTTCCCTGGTAAGCGAGCGCCTGCGCATGATTGCCGGCGGAAGCTGCGATGACGCCCCGTTTTTGTTGTTCCTCAGGCAACTGCGCGAGTGCGTTGCGCGCGCCGCGTTCCTTGAAACTTCCGGTGCGTTGCAAGTTGTCGAGCTTGCAGAAAATTTGCATGCCGGTGAGGTCGCTCAGTGGAATTGAGAGCGGAGCAGGCGAAGGATAGACGGCACCTTTGATGCGCTCGCGCGCGACAGCGATGTCCTGAAAGGAGACGGGCGAAGGACGATCGGACACGCTGCTTTTATTAGCCAGCAATTGTTAGGCGGCAACCCGGAGTAGGTCGTCGCCTGGCCTACAATGTGTCGAGGGCTTCGCGAACCTTGAGCGCGAGCTGCGCTGTATCGAAGGGCTTCGGCAGAAAAAACATCGCGCCGTCGCGACGCGAGGCAAGCTGCAAGGATTCGTCGAGATAACCGGAAACGAAAATGACTTTGGTGTGGGGGCTCGCTTTGCGCAGCCAGTCGGCAAAATGATGTCCACTCATCTGCGGCATGACGACATCGGTCAGCAGTAAATGAATCTTGCGTCCGCTATCTTCGCGAATGATCCGTTGCGCATCGTCGCCGTTAGCTGCTTCGATCACTTCGTAACCGAGATTGCGCAGGATGCGCACCGAAAGATGGCGCACCGCGATATCGTCCTCGAGAACAAGAACGGTTTCGGTGCCGGTCGGAATGTTTTTCGCGCTTGGCGATTTATATCCAGCGGGCGCCGGGGGGGCGACTTTCGGCAGGCAAAGCATCACAGTCGTACCGCAGCCGACTTCGCTCGTGACACTGATCCGGCCACCACTCTGATGTATGATTCCGTAGCTCGTGGCTAACCCGAGGCCGCTCGATTCCACACCCTGCTTAGTGCTAAAGAACGGCTCGAAGAGGTGCGCTTTCACTTCGTCACTCATGCCAACTCCGTTGTCGGTCACGCTAATCGTAATGTAATCGCCGGCCGCGAGTTCTTCGGGATTTGCGGCATTCGGCTCATTATGAATGCGCAACGCTCCGGTGGCGATTGTCATTTGCCCGCCGTGCGGCATCGCGTCGCGCGCGTTGACCGCGAGATTGAGGATAATTTGCTTCAGCTGCTCCGCATCGACCTTGATGTGACCGCCCTCTTTGAAGCGAGGCAGGTTGCACTCGACGGAGATGTTTTCGCCGAGGAGCGGAAGAATGGAGCGCTCGAGATTGGTGACGAGAGTGTTCGCTTCCAGCACGCGCGAATCGAGCGGTTGTTTACGGCTGAAGGCGAGTAGCTGTCCGGTGAGCGCGGCGGCCCGACCGGCCGCGCCACGTATTTCGGTGACGTGTTTCGCGACCGGACCTTTGCTTGACGTCGCAAGAATGAGGTCGCTGTAACCGAGAATGGTGGTGAGGAAATTATTGAAGTCGTGCGCCACGCCGCCGGCCAGTTGGCCGAACGCTTCCATTTTTTGCGAACGCACCATTTGATCCTGCAGTTGTCGGCGTGCGGTAATGTCCATGAGCGAGCTGACGAAGCGAATCGCTTCGCCGTCTACGTTGCGAATGATGATGGCGCGCTCGAGTAACAAAATGTAGTCGCCGTCGGCTCGCCGAAATCGATATTCACCGCTCCAACGTTCGGCTTCGGCGAGGGCCTCGCGAATGCCCAGGGCAGTGCGCGCGCGGTCGTCGGGGTGAATATTTCTCTGCCAAAAACCGATGTCCTGCGTGATGACGGACGGCTTATGACCGAGAAGCGTGTCGAGACCTTGCGGCCAAGCGAGCCGGCCGCTGGTTACATCCCAATCCCGAACAGCATCATTCGTAGCCCGTGCGGCCAGTGCAAAACATTGCCCATCTTCTGGCCCTTCATTCTTAGCGGCAAAGCGATCAATTTCATGCGCGAGCTTTCGTTTTGGATTTGGTTGCGGCTTCGAATCGGCCTGAAGGTTGGTGTTTAATCGCATCGCTCAGGCACAATCGGGAACGCGTTTTACTTGAGCTAAATGCATGCCTCGCTGGGCGTTCGGCGCCGTTAATATTCGTCACGTGCGAGATAATTCTCGCAGCGGTCAAATGCCCCGTAATCGTTCTGTTCCTTTCATACGCAGTCCAAAAATTAGAATAAAATTCAACGCTGCGAGATGGTGTTTTCTTGCGTAAGTATTTTTGCGGTCGCGGCCGTGAGCAGTTGTTTCTCCTCGGGCAAAAGCGTTGCGCGCTCGGCATCGACCAGGAAAGAACGAGCGCGATCGAGTTCTCGATTTTCCACCAAGAGCACGACGTAATAGGCGGCGAGTGCTGGTTGTCGCCGCTCCTGCTCGCTCATGTTTTCTAACAGGCGCAAACCTTCCGCGGTTTTTCCCTCGGTATGCAGAGCAAACGCGTACGTGGCCGCGAAAGCTCGATTTGCGGGATGCTCGGCGTGCAATTTATACGCGAGACGGCGAGCCGTGCCGTCCCCGCTGATTAACAAACCGAGGCTGGCGCAGTTGTTCGCCGCGACAAGATCGTTTGGATTCAATTGCAGCGCGCGCTGCGCGACGTGCAACAAACCGCGCGTGTCCTGTTTCGCTTTGTAGAAACGCTGCAAAGCGGAAAGAGCCAGCCGGTTGTTGTCGTTGCTGTCGGCAATCGTCCACCAAACTTGTTCCGCGTCGTTTTGATAACCCCAGCCGGCCGCGAGCTGCGCGAGCGCGACTAGTTGTTCCGGATTTATCTGCGCCCTTTTTATCGCGCCGCGCCAGGCGGTTTGCGCTTCAATCGAAGGACGATCCGGCGGGCTGAGCCGATGCAAAGCGTGGCTCAAGACGGCCAGCCGCAGTGCTTCGAAGTCCCCCCATTCCTTGCTCTCCACCAATGCGCGTAACTCATTCCATTCGCCGACAAAGCTGTGCGCTTCTGCGATGGCGAGTGGGACCGGATTCGCCTGGGAAATTTCTTTGGGCAAAGTTGCGCTCCAGAGCAGCGCCACGCGGGCCAGCTCGTGGCGATTGAGCCAAGTGATGAACTCGGCCGCAGTCGCGGCGCCGGCGGCGGCTTTTTTTTGCAGCGCGCGAAACAGCGGAGCGGCCTCTTCGGTTCCTTCGCACGCCTGAAATTGCAGAATCGCATCGGCGAAGGTGGCGCCGCTTTCCGCGTTCAATTGCGCGGACCATTTTTGCGCGGATGCCTGTTCGCGGTGGGCGAGGGCGTCAGTCGATAAAGCGCGGAGCGCCTCCGGACGAACGGTCGGTTGATTGGTTAATTCCACCAAGGTGCCGCGCGCTTGTGCAGCGATCCTGGATTCGCGCGAAGCCAGCCGGACCGTGGCGAGGTTTAGCGCCAGATGCGGATTATCCGGAGCGAGTTGCAGTGCGGCCGCGAAATGTTCTTCGGCGACAGCGGGCAGTCGCCTAACGAGTGCTTCCGCGCCGGCCACCTGATGAAATTCGACGCTTTGCTGCGCGCGGGCTGGCAGCGTGTTCAGGACCTGGTCCGCGAGGTCAGGCTGATTGAAGCGCAACGCGGTACGCGCAAAGGCAATTTGATTTGCGAGATCCTCCGGCGTGAGCTGCGCTACTTTTCTCCGCCAGACAATCGCGTCGGCCTGCCCAGATTTTTCCGCCATCTCTGCCATGGCGAACGAAGCAGCGACGTTCTCTTGATCGAGGGCGAGGAGACGACGCGCCACCAGCACTGCGCTCCTAAAATCATTTTGCCTAACGAATGCTTGCAGTTGCGCGGTCAAATGTTTTTCCCGCCAAATCGCGTAACCACGCAATCCCGCGAGGCCGAGTGCAGTCAGCGCCAGACAGAAGCAAAGACGTTTTCCCCAGCGCAGGAAAAATTCCCGACGCGCGAGCGTGCGCACGTTGCCGTCGCCTTCGCTATTTGCGCGCACGTTTACGGAGGCGCAGGACGAAGCCGGCCGCGGTGGCGCAGGAAAGAATTGAAGGCCAGACCGGATTCATTTCCGGCACGGGCGTAAAGCTGAGGTCGTAAATGCCGATATGCTGAAAAGTGGGATCGGCAAAAAGCGGACCGCTGCCGTAAGTGAAGGTGAACGATTTGATCGCGTTGGAGCCGAAGTCGATCGTGACATTGCCATCGCCTGAGCCGGCGCCAAGGTCACTGGTGGCCGCGGTTCCGGTGACGACCTGATTGGTGCCACTGCCGGAAAGGGAATTGTTGAGGCTGGTGGTGATAGTCGGCGCGATTAGGGTGGTTCCATCAATCGAGAGCGCTCGGATGGAGGAGAGCTGGTCCTGATAAGCGCTTCCATCGCCGTTCACAAAATCTATATCGAAAATCTTGAAGGAGACGTTGCTTACGCCGGCGGTATAGAGGGATGAAAGCGAGATTGTGACAGTGACGGATTGCGCGTTGCTGGCCAGGTTGAGCGCGAGGCAGAGCGTGTTTTCCGTCGTGACGAGCCCGCCTTGGAAACTTTGATTCGTGGCCGGCGTCATCGGAAATGGACTCACTACTTCGGCTTGAAAAGCCACGGCGCCATTGGTCGTAACCGCGACGGTAATGTCGTTGCCGGCGCTCGACGGATCGATGTCGTAGGAATTGGTGAGTGAGCCAGCCGCCCAGCTGACGCTGTCCCAATCCAAAATAACTGCGTGCGCGTTGGCGGAAAAAAACGCCAGCGCGATCACCAAACAAACGGAAAAGGTAAAGCGGTTCATAGAGAAGCCTTCTTTCAACTAGCAGTCGTTGTGCCCCGTCCGCCTCTGGGCTCGCGATTTTGCAATGGCGTTCGCCGCCGCGCGTCGTAAACAACAGCGCATGGGAACGCGCTCGCGGTTTGTTTTCTGGCTAATGCCGGCGGCGCTCTGGCTGTGGCTCTTTTATCATCTGCACGACGAGTGGACGCTCAATCCGCAATATTTCTACGGCTGGGCGGTGCCGTTTTTGGCGACGTTTCTCTTTTATTTGCGCTGGATTGATCGACCCGCGTCACTCGATTCGAAGAATATCGCGAGCCTGCAGATTTTCTTGTTGCTCTTGCTCTTGCCGTTGCGGCTAGTCGAAGAAGCAAATCCTGATTGGCGCGCGGTGAGTTGGACTTTGGGTTTGGCGGCGGTTGCTTATTCGCTCGTTGCGTTCACACAAATCGGCGGGAAATCGTGGGCGCGACATTTTGCGTTTCCGGTTTGCTTCACGCTCGTGGCCATTCCGTGGCCGGTGCAATTCGAGAATCTTGTTATTCAAGGGCTGACCCGCGCTGTCGCTTTCGCCGCAGTGGAAATAGCGGGCTGGCTCGACATTGGGGCGCTGCAGATCGGCAACATTATCGAGCTGCCCACCGGTTTTGTCGGCGTGAGTGAAGCTTGCAGCGGCGTCAAAACTTTGCAGGCCGCCATCATGGTCGCGCTCGCTTTGGGAGAATTGTTTTCGTTAACCATGGCGCGGCGTTTTTTGCTTTTGGTCGCGGGCTGCGCCTGGGTTTTTTTCTGCAACGTTTTACGCGCCAGCACCCTTGTTTTCATTGCGGCGCGCCAGGGCACAGGTGCGCTCGAACACTGGCACGACCTGATCGGAAGCCTCGTGCTCGTCGTGGGCATGGCGGGTTTACTGGCGATCGCGTGGATTTTGAAAAGTGAGCATCCGCATCGTAGGCCAACCACGCGCACGGTGCCTGGAATGCCGGAGGGTGGATACCTTTCACTCGCGTGGATCGTTGTTGTTTTCGGTGCGACGGAGATTTGGTACCGCAGTCACGAAAAACATCTGCTCGAGTTGCCAGCCTGGGAAGCGCGCCGGCCTAACGAGAGCAAGCCGCAAGAGATTCCCGACGCGACGCGAACCATTCTCCACTACAACCGGGCACAAAGCGCCGCGTGGGAAGAGCCGCCCGGGATTCGCTGGTGGATTTTTTTCGCCCGTTGGGAGCCGCAACGCGCCGCGCTGCAATTAGTGCGAAGTCACTCGCCGGAGATCTGTTTACCGGCAGTCGGAAGAATTTTTCGTGCGGAACGCGAGCCTGTCACGATCGAGACGAGGGCGCTGCCGCTGCGTTTCCGGGTTTACGAATTCGAACAAAATGGCCAGCCGCTTTTCGTTTTTGTTTGTATCCAGGAAGACAAAATCGCCGCGGCCGGTCCGGGAAATTTGCCTAACGAGTGGAGCGCGCGCGGACGTTTGCTGGCAGTCTGGCACGGCCAGCGCAATCTCGGACAACGCTTGCTCGAAATCGCTGTGAGCGGTTTTGACGATTTTTCGCGCGCGCGAGAAGCGCTCGAAATAACGGTGCGCGAAGTGGTGCAGCCTATGGGCTGACCGTGGGAATAACCGGCGGAATGGCGACGACGCCGAGCCGGCTGCTGATATCAGGATGTCCTTCGCCCGGGAAACCGACGCCCGGCTGAGTGGCGTAAACATCGGGAGCCTGGGTCGTATCGATCTTGGCGAAAGATGAATCGCCGTAAGCGGTGATCTCGACGATCTCAAACGGATTCGCGTCGCTCATCGTTTCCGTAGGCGTGAAGGTGATGGCGAGGAAACGCGCACCGGCGGGATCGAAATCGACCGCGGCGATGTCTCCTTCGGCTTCCACTGCCGTCGAAGCGATCGGGTGGCGATATTTTACATCGGCTGTGCCTTTGCCGAGCTCTTCGAGTTGATAAACGTCGAAGCGGCCGGCGACCGGCGCCCGATAAAGTGCGCGGACCAATCGAATATCTTCCGCGGCGGCCAACTCGACGATCGTGGTCGGGCGAGAGTCGCGTCCAGCGAATGGATAAAAGGTCTTTTCATTTCGATCGACCATGCGGGCCGCGATCTTCGATTCACCTGAACTGACATAGACGATTCGGCCCGTGTGCGGCAGAGCGGCGAAATTGAAATCGATCGGACGATTTTTTTTCTGCGCGCGGGGCGTTTTCGAAATCAGACCGAACGGCTGATTGAGATCAGTGTTGGCGATCTGCTGCAGTCCCGTGTTGCCATAAAGATTGAGCGAACTTAGCCGACCGCCGTTCGCGACCTTGAAGGAAAGTTTCACATAACGCGCTTCCACACCTACCATGGAAAGGTTGAAGAGGCGTTTGTGACTGAAAACGATATTGCCATCGACATCGACCCACTTCGGGCTGGTGGCCGGCAGTTGGTAGTTGGAAACAGAGATTTTTAATTCGCCCGCGGCCGCGGCGTTTTCATTCACGAAAGAGAAATGATCGAGCAACGATGTAGCGGGCAGCTTCAAAACAAAGGTAGTGATGCCTTCCTGAAGCGGGCAGCTAAGAGTTTCGTCGCGCAGGATGGTGGCGGAGGCGGAACCGGTCTCGTTCGGGGCCAGGCGTTCCACACGGCCGTCCGGTGTGATGCATTCGATTTGCGCGCCGTTGTTCGGCGAGGCCAGTTCAACCGCGCGGTCGTTGGAATCATCCGAATGCGCGGCGAAACAGGCATTCGCGAGCGTTGCGCTGGCGAGAAGGAGGAGAAACCTTTTCATAATGTCCCTCCTGGGAAAGCTTAGACCGCGCCAGTTCAAAAATTTTTCCGCGGCGAAATTTCTTGTTGCTCTCGCGCTCCATGAGTAAAAACAAGGCGACTACGCCTTAATCAATGATATTCAACGCTCGTTTGCGGTTGGTACCACTTCTGCTAACTCAAACTGCGCTACCTATGAGCAGTAATTCTCCAACTCACGGATCGTCTGCACGGCGGATCGGTCTCGTATTCCTCTTCGCTCTTATCTTAACGGCGATCACACTGCAGGCGCAGGACGCCGTGCGCCCATCCCTCGCCGGTGAAGCCGCGGCGGAAGCGCGGCGACAGACTCTCGATCAAATTCCCTATAATTTGCTCGCCGGTCCGATTCGTTTCCGTTTCAGCGCCACCCAGGGCGTCGAATTCAACGACAATATCAACTTGTCGGAAAACGATGAGCAGTCGGATGTCATTCTCCGGCCGATGATCAACATGAACGCTCTCTGGCCGGTGACGCAGTTGAACACTCTGCGCATTGATCTCGGTCTGGGCTACGCCTATTACATCGATCACCCGGAGAATAGCACCAATAGCGTCCTCCTCGCGCCAGGCTCGCAAGTTTCCTTCGACATTTTCGTCAGCGATTTCCGCATCAATTTTCACGATCGCTTTTCGCTGGAACAGGATCCGATCGCCGAAGCGCAGATCAGCAATGTGGTTGACTACGGACGCTTCGAAAACACCGCGGGTGTTTCTCTTCTCTGGGATTTGAACAAAGCGGTCGCGACCCTCGGTTACGATCACTACAACTACATCTCGACCACGAGCAATTTCGATTATCTTAATCGCAACGCCGATTCGATCAGTGGTTCGCTGAGCATAGCCGCTACCTCCACCACGGGTGTCGGAGTTGAAGGTGCCTTCGTTAACAACCGCTACGATCAAAATCTCTTGAATGACTCGAGGACTTATAGCGGCGGCGGCTTCGTCGAAACACAGCTGACCACCTACGTGAAGGTGCGCCTGGCCGGCGGTTATCAACACATCGATTTCGATAACAGCACGGTCCGCTTCGGTCCGTTCTTCGTCTTTCAGGATCGCGGCAGCTTGAGTGATTATTATTTCAACGCCTTGATCTCGCACCGCATCAATGCCGCGATCACCCAGCGGCTCTCGATAGGCCACGAATCGCAGCTCGGCATCAATTCCAACTACACCGTGCTCAATTACGTTCGGCACACCGCCACTTGGAACATTATCAATCGCACCTTGCTTACGACGGAACTGTTCTTTGAAGACGCCAATGATTCCGGTGGTTTCATCGATGAACATCTGCATCGCTACGGCGGCGCGCTTTCACTCGGCTATCAATTGACGCGGCATGTCACCCTCGGCGCCCGCTATCAATACACCCAGAAAGATTCCGATGTGCCGCTGCGTGATTATAAGCAGAACCGCGTTTCGCTCGACGGCACCTACAGTTTCTAAATTGTAGGAAAAGAATTTCATGAGAACTCCGGGCTGCGCTCTCCTAGCCGCTCTATCGCTGGTCGCTCCGCCGACTTTCGCGCAAACTTTTGCCGCGCAGGCCCCAGGTGTGGCCCAGGAAAGTTCGCCCGCGATGGCGCAGCCGACCCCGCGTGCGATCGCAGCGGAGCCGGCCACTACCAGCACGGTCATGCGCACCAATTCCATGAATGTGCTCGACGATCACACTCGTCTGGGCCCTAACGACTTCGTCAGTTTCCGCGTCGTGGAAGATCGCGATAACGATCCGCAGCGCCTCCGCGTGAACGACAACGGACAACTGGAAGTTCCCTACATTGGGTTGGTGCAAGCAGCCGGCCGCACCTCGAAAGATTTGGCCTACAGCATCAAGGGCGCGCTGGAGAAAGAATATTACTATCACGCAACGGTCATCATTGCGGTCGATCACGTCAGCGAAAAATCGCGCGGCAAAGTTTACGTCATCGGATCGGTTAAAGGCCCGGGCCCCCAGGAAATTCCACCGGATGAAGAATACACCGTCAGCAAAGCGGTTATTCGCGCCGGCGGTTTCGGAGATTTCGCTAACAAACGGAAAGTGAAACTGACCCGCCGGAACGGCCAGGAAGTGATCGTCGACTTGAAGCGCGTGATCGAAGAAGGCCGCACCGACGAAGACGTTGTCTTGCACCCGGACGACCGCATTTTTGTCCCGCAGCGTTTGATCAACATGTAACCATGCAAAACGCCGCACCTCTCGATCGTCCCGCTTCCGCTCCGTGGAGCACGTCGTTCATCACTCGACTCCATCGCTATAGGTCGCTTCTCGTGCGGCGTTGGTGGATTCCGCTTCTCACCACCTGCATTGGTCTTTTCGTTTCGGCCTGGATGATCTACCAGACGCCGCCGTCATTTTTGACGACGAGCAAAATGATGGTTGCCGGCAGTCTGAAAATCCAGCAGGCCGCTATCTACAGCGAAGAGACGCAAAATTTTTACGGCACACAGATTCAGCTCATGCAGAGCGCGGAAGTGCGCCGCGGGGCGGAGGCACTCCTTCGCTCAACCCATCCACAACTGCCCCCGGTCGCTGTTGACCTGACCGTCGCGCAAAAACCGCGCACCTCCATTTTTGATCTGCAGGCAATCGGTAGCTCGGGCGAATACACGCAGGCTTACTTAAATGCGGTCATGCAAAAGTATCTCGATTTCAAAAAAGGGATGCGTGAAGACCAGGGCCACAACGTGACCACCGCCGTCACCGAGCAGCTTATCCAGACCGAAAAAGATTTGCGCAACGGCGAAGACGAGATGCTCGAATTTCAGAAGCAGAACAACATCGGCTTCATCCAGGAGGAAGGAAACAGCGCCGCCGCTTATCTCGTTAGGCTGAATCAACAATACGCCGCGCTCAAAACCGAATACGCACTCCTGGAAAAGCTCGACCTTGACCAGAATCTCGATCGTAGCGCTAGCGCGAAGCCCGATAACAGTACTAACTCCACTCAGGACGACGGCGCCCAAGCCGGCACGGTCATGCCATTCTCCGATGTCGGACCGGAAAGCGATTACCTGAAAGCGAAGCAGGCGGTGCAGTTATTGAAAGCCGAACGCGAGACGCTTTCGCGCGACCTGCGTCCCAGGCATCCCAAGATCGTCAAACTGAACGACGAAATTTCGAAGCAGGAAAAACTCATCACAGTATTCCGCGCCGATGCCGTGGAAAAACTGGCCACTCGCCGCGTCTCGATCGGCAAGCAGATGGAAAATCTGCTGGTCAACATCAAGGAATGGGAAACCAAGGCGCTCGATCTCAGTCAGCGTCTCGTCCAATTCAACAGCCTCAAAGGCAAAGTGGATCGCGCCAAAACTCTTTACGATCGCTTAACCAATAACCTGAAAGAAGTCGGCGTTTCGCAGGCCGTTGATACGAGCGATCAGGTTTCGATCATGGAAATGGCCAGCCTTCCGGTGTCGGTGCGGCCCGGTTTGCTCAAGAGCCTGCTCATCGGCCTCGGTTGCGGCGCGCTCGCCGGCATCGCCATTCTGCTGTTACTCGATCGCATCGACGACCGCATGGCCTCGTTCGGCGAATTCCAACATCACTTTACCGAAAATGTTCTCGGTCAGATTCCGCGCGAAAAAACCAAAGGCAAAGTCACGCTCCTTCAGCCGGACGACGCCCGCCACGTCTTCGCCGAATCATATCGCAACATTCGATCGTCGATCTTCTTCATGCCGTATGAAGGTCCGCGCCCGAAGACGTTGCTCATCACCAGCGCTGTGCCGAACGAGGGTAAGTCGACCATCTCCGCCAACCTCGCGATTACTTTTGCCTTGTCCGGCGCGAAGACTCTCTTGATCGATGGCGATCTTCGCCGTGGCGCTCAACGGGAAGCCTTTGATATTTCTTCGCGCATCGGTTTTGCCGAAGTCCTGAAAGGCGAAGTGAACTGGCAGGAAGTTGTGGTGCCCACTTCCTATCCGAGCCTGTTCGTTCTTCCGCGCGGCAAAACTCTTTCGCAACCAAGCGAACATCTTCTGCGCGAGTCGACCGATCGCTTCCTTCAGGAAATTTATCATCTCTACGATTACATCATCATCGACAGCTCGCCTGTGCTGGCCGCCGATGACACCACCAGCCTCGCACCGAAAATCGACGCCACTTTGTTTGTCGTTAGACTCTCTTACACCTCAGCGCGCCTGACTAAGAAAGCGATGGAGCTCCTTTACAATCGCCAGGTCAATGTGCCCGGTGTGATTCTTAACTACGTCGATACTTCCCTGCCGGAATATTATTACTACCAGTATTCCGAATACTACAACACGCCGCCGGCCCACGAAGAAGAGCGTCACGGTCTGCCCGCGCCTCTGCACAATCGCGCGCAATCGTAGCGCTTGTAGCGGCGGTCTACTGACCGCCGAAACCGCGCCACGATGAGCTTCTTCGGCCCGACAACCTCGCCGCTCCTCAGCGAAGCTTCGGCACCGGTCGTCCGCCGCGCGATGCAACGCGCCCGCGTCGTCGGAAGTTTCGCTTTCGCGCAGGCGGCCGTGCAGGTCATCGGATTTCTCAGCGGGATACTACTCGTTAGGCATCTCGAGCAACGCGAATACGCCTACTTCACCATCGCCAATACCATGCAGGGCACGATCAATGTCCTGGCCGACATCGGCATTAGCATTGGACTGGTTTCAATCGGTGGACGCGTTTGGCAGGACCGCCATCGCTTCGGTCAATTGATTGTCACCGCACTGCATCTTCGTCGCCGGATGGGAGCCCTCGCCATCGCGGTTGTGACCCCGCTGCTTTATTTCATGCTGGTCAAGAACGGCGCGTCGGTGGCCTACACCGTCATTCTTATCGCCGTCGTCCTTTTCGGTTTGGTCATCCAGTTGTCCGTCGGAGTTCTCAGCGTCGTGCCCCGTCTGCATTCCGATATTGGCCGAATTCAGACCATCGATCTGACCGGCGCGATCGCGCGCTTCTGCGTTCTGCTCGCATTGATGTTCGTTTTTCTGAACGCGGGTATTGGCGTAGCCGTCGGCGCCGCCGCGGTGCTCCTTCAATATTTTCTCCTTCGAATGTACGTCGCGCGCGTCGTCGATTTGCACGCGAACGAAAACGCCGAAGACCGCGCCGCCATGCAAGGTTTCATCCGCACGCAGGCGGCGAACGCGATCTTCTTTTGTCTGCAGGGTCAGATCACCGTTTTCCTGATCAGCTTTTTTGGTCACCAAGCCAATTCCGTTGCCGAAGTCGGCGCGCTCGGCCGCCTGGCCATGATCTTCGCCGTCCTGAGCAATCTGCTCACCAATGTTTTCGCCCCAGCCTTCGCGCGTTGCCAAAGTCCGCGACGTCTTCGTTGGCAATACGCCGGCATCGTTGGCGCAGTCGCGGGTTTTTGTCTCGTTGTGCTAGGCGCAGCGGCGAATTTTCCCCACGCGTTTTTGTACGTCCTGGGCAGCAAGTATTCGCATCTCGAGCACGAGCTTGTCCTAATGGTCGCCGGAGCGGTTGCGAGCGTGCTGACCGGAACTTTCTGGGCGCTGAATTCATCCAAAGCGTGGGTCGCCGGTTCATGGCTTTACATTCCGCTCACGCTCGCCACGCAAGTCGCGCTCATTCCCTTCACCGATTTCACCACCGTGCGCGGTGTGCTGATCTTCAATCTCATTTCAGCCCTGCCGAATTTGCTCCTTAACTTCGTTCTCAGCTTTCGCGGATTTCGTTCCGTGCAACGGGCGGCCATGGCGTGAAGATTCCAAACTTCGGTTATCATCTCGCGCGCGCGAAAGGCGGAGCAATTCGAAAAGCCTACGCCGCGATCCTGACGTCCGGCTTCCGTTTCCCGCCGCAAAAACGAATCCGCGATCTGCCCTTCGAAGTCTACTCCTATTCCGGCGAAAGCGCCTTGCCCGAGCAAGTGGCCTCGATTCGTTCGCTTCTCCGTCATGCCGGACACCCGCCTAAGTTCACCGTCGTTTCGGACGGCACCTACTCCGGGAAGAGCATTGCGCTGCTGCATTCGCTCGATCCCGTAGTTACGGTTTCGCCTTTCAAGCAATGGATTCCGCCTGCAGTCCCGGGCGAATTGCATTCCTATCTGATCGGCCATCCCACCGGGCGGCAGCTTGCGCTCGTCATGTCTTTGCCGCGACAAGGCCCGGCGCTTTATCTCGATTCCGATGTTCTTTTTTTTAGCGGCGCAGCGGATTTGGCCACGATTGGTGCAGACGATGCGCCCGCCTTGTATCTCGCCGATTGCAAACTTTCCTGTGACGAGCGGCTCTTTCGCGAAGCCTCCGAGAGAAGCAACCCGGTGAATACTGGCGTGCTGTTTCTCTCGCAAAAATTGGATTGGTCGTTCGCTCTCGAACGCTATCTCCAGCTTTACGGCGTGCCCAACTTCTTCACCAATCAGACCATGACGCACCTGACCATGCATGCGAACGGTGCGCGTCTTTTTGATCCGAAAAAGTTCGTGCTTCAACTCGACGACCAGTTCGTTTATCGCGATCGCTACGCGGGACCGGAGATTGTTTTGCGTCATTACGTCAATCCGGTGCGACACAAATTTTGGACCAGCCTGTGGCGCTGAAATTTTCTCGATGGAGCTGACCAAAAAGCCGCTGCGCATTCTCGTCATCGTGAATCTCCCCTGGGATTCACGCCTTGGCGCCCCGCGTGTCTGGATGGAACTGGCCGAGCAATGGCGCGCGCTGGGCCACACCGTGGAAAAATTCACGCTCTCCGATGCTTTCCCTGGCGTGCGAGCGACTCGCGTGACCTTCGCGCTCCGCCAGCTCATGTTCATCGGTAAGGCGAAAGCATTCGTTAGGCGAAACGCTCACCGTTTCGACGTGATAGATGCACTTATCGGTGCTCTGCCGTTTTCCAAAGAAGAACTCAATTTCTCCGGCGTTATCGTCGCGCGCTCGGTCGGTCTTTATCGTTTTTACGATCGCTTCGATCAGAGTGTCGCGCAGCGCTGGCCACAGGCTGGGCGCGGTAAGTTAGCCGGGCGTTTTCTCTACCGCTACACCCGGCGCAGGTTTTTGAAGGCTTCCGAGCGCGCGGTCCGCAGCGCCGATCTCATCAATCTGCCAAACGAAGAAGAAGCAGGCTATTTGCGGGAAAAACTCGGGCTGCGAAACGTTATCGTTCAACCGTACGGCCTAACGAGCGATCGTCGTCAGGCCCTGGCGGCCGCCGCCGCCGATGGCAAAACGCGCTTCGGGCAACGCCGTGTCTGTTTCATTGGCATGTGGGGTGCGCGCAAAGGTTCTTACGATTGGCCGCAGATCATTACCCGTATCCGCCAGAATCTGCCCGAAACACGCTTTCGCTTTCTCGGCACCATGCTCGACGAAGCGCGCATCAAAGCAGACCTCGGCGAAGTGGCCGCGCGCGATGTCGAATTTATCTCAGATTTTGCGCCGGAGAATTTGCCGGCATTGCTGGCCGATTGCACCGTCGGAGCATTCCCAAGTTACGTCGAAGGTTTTGGCCTCGCTGTCATCGAACAGCTCGCGGCCGGTATCCCGACGGTTGCCTACAACGTCGCGGGTCCGCGCGATATTTTGCAGACTGACTTTGCGGATCAACTGATCGCGAGCGGCGACATTAAAGCTTTTTCGGAAGCGATTGTTCGTCTGCTGCGTTTATCCCATTCCGCCTATGACGAGCTATCGCAGCGTAGCCGCCAAACCGTCCAAAGATTCTGTTGGTCGCAAATCGCGCGAGAAACTATCGACGCTTACCAGGAAGTTCTGCATCACTCCACGCGTCCGCTTGTTTTTGTGCAGCCTTTCAGTCTCGGTTGGGCGGGCGGCGGAGCGCGTATCCTGCGGGCGCTCACCGCGCACGCGCCCTTTGCCTGGCGCAGTGTTTGCACATCGCCGAGCAATCCAAAATCCTGGCGCGACGAGATCCATCTGCGCAGTCGTCCTTCCTGGGGCAAAATCGAACACAGCCGAATGGCGTCGCTGCCGAAAGCGACCATGCGCTTTTTCGAGAAAAGTTTTCGGCGCCGGCTCCGTCGACGTTGTCAGCAGTTGAACGCTCGCGCTATTCACGCCGTGCCGCATTCGGGGACAGATTTTGCCACCGCTCAAGAAGTTGCGCGCGCCCTCTCGCTTCCGTTTTTCCTCAGTCTCCATGACGATCTCGCCTACACTTCCAGCTCTACCTCAAAGACGCGCGAGTCAGCCATGCAATCCGCCTGGCGTGAAGCGGCAGCCTGTTTCGTCATCTCCAAAGCGCTCGGACAGGAATATTGCCGGCGCTATGGCGAGCGATCGTTCACGGTCGTGACCGATGGCCTAACGAGTCTGGGATCGATTCGAGCGCTTTCCCGGCCGGGCAAATTGCGAATCTATTTCATGGGACTTTTCCATATGTCCTACGAAAGCAATTTGCGCGCTTTTCTCCAAGGGCTCGCACAGAGTGGTTTGAGCGCCAGTGTTACTTTGCGCTGCGAACATATTCGGCGCGAAGTTTTGGCCGGATTCGAGAACGTCACTGTCTTGCCCTTTGCCGACGAAGCGCAGGTGCAACGCGATTTGGAATTTGCCGATCTCCTTTACATGCCCATGCCTTTCGGAGCAGAGCATCAGAATTTCGCGCGCTACAGTCTCTCGACCAAGATGGTGACGTATGTCGGAAGCGCGCTGCCCATTTTATATCACGGGCCGCGCACATCAGCCGCCTACGATCTGCTCGAAAAAAACCGCGCGGCGATTTTTTTGACGACACTTGATCCGGCGGAAATCGCCGCCACCCTCGCAAAAGTAGATGAGAAGCAACGCTTCGACGTGGCGCGTAACGCGCTCGCGCTCGGGCGGCGCGAATTCATGCTCGCAAACCAGATCCAGAAGTTCTGGGGAACGATCGAAGAAACTCTGGCCAGAGTATGACAGACCGTCCGCTGGTTATCATCACAACCGAGTTGCCGCCGGCGATGTGCGGGATTGGAACCTACAGTTGGTTGTTGCGCACGCATTCGCCTAACGAGTCGTCGCGCATTGAGTTCTTGGTCAACAAGAATGCCACCGGTGCGGAATCTACTCCACGCGGCGATCGCGTGACCGCCTTCGACGGCAGCGCGCAGAAATTTACCACCGCGCTCGCCCGCCTCGGAACGGCCAATGTCCTGCTACATTACGCGGGACGCGCTTACCACCGTTTTGGTTATCCGGCCTGGATGCCGCGAGTCCTGGCAAAGTGGAAAAGGAAATTTCCCGAGAGTCGATTGATGATCGTTATGCACGAATTGCCCGCCCAATTTCCTATCACCTCGCGACATTTCTGGTTGGGAAAAATGAGTGACCGTGTTGTCGCTCGCCTGGCGCCTGCGGCCGACGTTCTGGTCACGAATTCAACCCATCACGTAAAGCGCCTGCGCGCGATTACTGGTCGCGAAGACGTCCGTCTTCTTCCAAATCCTTCTAATATCGAGACTGCGGCGGATCCCGGAATTCCTCGAGCCCGCACCGAGTTTGTCATTTTCGGATTGCCCTTCGGTCGTTGGCAGACTCTGGAGCTTTTCCAGAAACATATGCGTCGATGGTCGGCTACCGGCGTGCTAACCAAACTGCACTTAATTGGTCCGCCAGACGGCGTCTTCGCGAAGAAAGGGGATGAGCTGATCGAGGACATTTTTGTTGAACGTCATGGCGAGATTCCTTCGGATAAAGTCGGTGCCTTGCTCCGCCGGGTAGGTTTTGCCCTAACGAATGCTTCAGAAGAAACGTGGAGCAAATCGACCACTTTCATGGCTTGCGTGACGAATGAATGCCCCGTTGTTACGACCGCTTCGCGTTCCGGGGGCGGCCCGTTTTCCCACACCATCGGGACGGATGAGGTTCCGACAATTTCTGAAACCGAACTGGCGCGTCGAACCAGGGCTCTCGCCGATTGGTATCGCGCGGAAGCGGATTGGTCCGTCGTGGCGAGCCGCCTGAAAGCGTTCTGGCCTAACGAGAACTAGATGAACGATCAGGTCGTCATAATTTCCCCAGAACTGACTGCAGGCAGCGGCGGCGTAGCCGACTATACGCTGCGACTGGTGGAAGAATGGGGCGATCGCTTCAGGCCGCGTTTCCTTTTGCCGGGCGAGATTGAGCTGCCGCCTGCTAAGGCGAAAATCCTCCTGCAGTACAGCGCTTACGGTTTCGATCGTCGCGGTTATCCGAGGAAACTCCTGCGCGACTTGATCGAGTGGAAAAAAACTGCCGGCGGTTTGCTCGTTATCATGTTTCACGAGATCTGGGCCTTTTGGCCTTTGCTGAACAGGAACCGCTTCATTCAACATCAGCATCGGGCTGATCTCGGAAAGTTGATTGCGGCGGCCGACGTTATTTTCACCAGCACGCCGAGTCAGGCCGAGTATCTGCGCAAACTTGTTGCGCGATGCGATCCGCAAGTGATGCCGGTCGGCTCAAACGTCCGCCGAAAGGGCCCCTTCGACGAGAAACGCGAAGCGCGGCGCGCAATTGTGTTTGGTTTGCAAGCGACGCGTCTTCGCACCTTGCGAAAATTCTGCGAGGTTCCGGATGCGATCGCGAAGATCATCACCTGCGGAGCCCGGAACACGTCCGCCGGCGATGTGGAGGAAGAAAGGCTCCTGCAGAGAGTTGGCCTAACGAGTGGTTATGAAATGCGGGGCGCGCTTCCGGAGAACGAGGTTTCCGAATTACTCAGCACGTCTAGTTTCGCGCTTTCCGCACAGGACGAACTCAGTCTGTCGAAGTCCGGCACATTCATGGCCTGCGCCGCACACGGATTGAATATCATTTCCCCGATCGCCGACTCGTTAGGCGCAGCACCGCTCTGTTGGCTGACGAGTCCACAGGAATTGGCGGCTGGAATTTCGCCGAACCAGTTGGAAACACGCGCGCAAAATTTGCGCGCCTGGCAGGAACGCACTTCTTCGTGGTCACTAATCGCAGCGCGATTTGCCGAAGCGCTGCAGTTGGAGAAAGCAGTGGCGGCGTGACCAAAACGAAAGTGCTCATCGTTAGCCCTTGCCAGGGCGGCTACGGCGGCATCGATGCCTTTGTGCTCGCCGTCGCCGCGGCGGTGCGACGCGAGCCGGACATGGAAGTGCGCATTTGTTTGAAGCGCGTGCAGGGTTTCGCATTGCAGCCGGATCTGAAGGCAATGTTGCGTGGAATAGATGTGATCTGGGCAGAACGCGGGTTGGATCGTGACTTGATCGAAGGAATTCGCTGGGCCGACGTGGTGCATCTGCAAAACGCGCCGCCGGATGTCGCGTTTTTCGCGAAATTTTTTCGCAAGCCACTCGTCATGACGATTCATAATTACATGACGCGCGAGCTGACCTTACATCGCATCCTCTGGCGAATCGCGGCGCATCTCGCGGATGAGCGCTGGTATAATTCTGAATTCGTTTGGAACACCTGGGAGCCGCATCAAAGACGAAAGGGAAGCCGGAAAGTTCCGACAACATCAAAATCACCCGAAGGGTGGACGCCGCCTAACGAGAGGAAGGGCTTTGCTTTTATTGGGCGCTGGATTGCTAACAAAGGCCTCGACACATTGGTCGATGCTTATGCGCTGGCGAAGATCGATCGCCAAAAATGGCCGCTCGTTTTGATGGGCGAAGGTCCGCTGCGCAGCTTGATTGAATACGCGATTCAGAAACGCGGGATTACTGGAATCAGCGTCCTGGGTTTCGTCGATGAAGAAACGAAAACTGCGCGGATGAAAAATGCGCGTTGGATCGTGGTGCCGCCGAACACGAAAGAAGATTTTGGTCTCACCGCGGTGGAAGCGCGCCATCTCGGTGTGCCTTGTATCATCACGCGCGATGGCGGCCTGCCGGAAGCGGGCGGCGCGCAGGCACTCATTTGTGAACCGAATGATCCTGCGGCGCTGGCGAAACTGCTCGAACAAGCGGCCACGATGCCGGAGACCGAGTACGTCGAGCGCGCAGCACGCACGCGCGCGGAATTAGCGACAGAACTGGAACCGATTGAGTTCTATGCCGCGGCGTATCGACGGATCGCGCACAGTCGCAAGGCATGATTCTCCTGGCGCATCCATTCGGTAACGCGAACGTGCGCGCGGTTCTCGATGTTTTGCAGCGCAATAATCTGCTGGCGAAGTACGTCACGACGCTCGGTTGGCCTAACGAGTCGTGGTTAAGCAAAATTTTCAGCCGGCGAGGTTACGAGCTTCCGCGCGAGAAGGTTCAAACCCATCCGGTCCGCGAAATCGTTCGACTTCTTTCCGCTGCGCTTGGTCTGCGCAGTCTCATTCGACACGAACGCGGTTGGGCGAGTATAGATCGCGTCTGGCAAAGCCTGGATGAAAAGGCCGCGAGTCATCTCAATTCGCACAAAGTGCAGGATGAGATCATGGCCGTCTATGCCTACGAGGATTGTGCGCTGCGAATTTTTGAAGCGGCTGATGATCTCCACGTGCGTCGGGTTTACGACCTGCCCATCGCCTATTGGGAAACTGCGCAACATCTGCTGCAGGAAGAAGCGGGACGTTATCCGGAATGGGAACCAACCTTGGGTGGGACGCGTGATTCCGCGGAAAAATTGGCGCGCAAGACTCGCGAACTCGAACTGGCGGAGCTGGTCGTTTGCCCGAGCAACTTTGTCTTGGAATCTCTACCCGCAAAATATCGCGCAGCGAAACGAGCCGTCGTCGTTCCATTTGGTTCGCCGCCAACCTTGCCTAACGAGACAAAGACTTCCGATCGAATACGGGTTTTATTCGCCGGCGCGATGACGCAGCGCAAAGGTCTGGCGGATTTATTTGCGGCGATGAAGCTAGTCGATTCCGACAAGATCGAGTTGGTCGTGATGGGTTCGCTTTTGCAATCGCTGGCCTGGTATCGCGAGAAGTTTTCGCGTTTTACTTACGAAGCGCCCCGGCCGCACGCCGATGTGCTTCGTCTCATGCAAAGCTGCGACGTTTTCGTTTTGCCTTCGATTGTGGAAGGCCGCGCCCTGGTGCAACAGGAGGCGATGGCTTGCGGGCTGCCCTTGATCGCGACGCGCAATGCCGGCGCGGATGATCTGATCGACGAAGGCGAAACCGGATTTCTCGTGCCGATCCGTTCGCCAGAAGCGATCGCGGAGAAAATTAGCTGGTGCGTGGCCAACCGCGAGCGCATCTCTGGCATGGGTATTGCAGCGCAAAAGCTCGCGGCGACGCTTACTTGGCGTAGCTATGGCGAGAAGGTCCTGGGCGCCATCCGAACTTTGACCGGCAAATGAAAGACGAAAGCCCTAACGAAAGGAAGATGCGGCGAACTCGCCAGCTCATCTGGCTCTATTTCTGGCTGCTCATTTTCGAAGGTGCCTTGCGCAAATGGGTTGTACCCCAGCTTTCCAATCCGCTTCTCATCGTGCGCGATCCGGTCGTCCTCCTCATTTACTTCTACGCGATCCGCGCGCACATTTTTCCGCGCAACCTCTGGATCTACTCGTTAGGCGCGATCGCCGTTCTTTCGAGCGCACTGAGTTTTGTGGATCTCTGGCCGTATCTACCGCCGATGTACGTAACGCTTGTGACCGCGTTCGGGTTTCGTTCGAATTTCCTCCATCTGCCGCTGATTTTCGTTATCGCGCAAGCCGTGCGTCGCGAGGATGTGAAACGCTTCGGTTGGTGGACGCTCCTCATCATGGTGCCAATGGCTCTGCTGTTGGTCGGACAATTTCGCGCTGCGCCTGATGCGTTCCTCAATCGCAACGCCGGCGGTGAAGGCGAGATGATGACCTCGGCGCTCGGCAAAGTGCGCACCGCCGGAACATTTTCCTTTGTCGTTGGCGTAGCGGGTTACTGTGCGATGGCGACTTCGTTTTTCGTTTATGCGGCGCTCCGTCGCGATGTTTACAAGAATTGGCTCCTCTTCGCCGCCGGGAGCGCGCTTGTCATCGGCATCGCGGTTTCCGGAAGTCGGTCTGTCGTCGGCGGATGCGCGGTGGTCGTCGCGTCGCTGCTTGTCATTTTTTTCCTGCAACCGAGCGCGGTGAATCGCTTCGGACAAACGCTCATCGTCACGCTTATCGTCGGTCTTATTCTGGTGAAGACGCCGATTTTCAAAGAAGGCTTTAATGTTCTGAGCACGCGCTTCAATGAAGTGGCGGAGGCAACCGAGAAATCGATCAGTGCCGGTTTGATTGAACGCGTCTTCGGCGATTTCGAAGAAGGGCTTTATGTTTTGACGAAGGCGCCGTTTCTCGGGTACGGGCTCGGTATCGGGACGAATGCCGGCGCAAAATTCATTACCGGCCGCAGCATGTTCCTGCTTTCGGAAGGCGAATGGTCACGCATCTTTCTCGAGAGCGGCCCCGTCCTCGGGCTCGCTTATGTTCTTTGGCGTTTGGCTTTGATGATATACGTCGCGCTGCTTTGCCTGCGTTCCGTCAGGGTCGGCCACGTCCTGCCGATTCTTCTCTTCGCCTCCTGTTTTCTTGCCTTAACGAATGGTCAATTTGGACAACCGACCGTGCTTGGCTTCGCCGTCTTTATCACCGGGCTGACCCTGGCCGCGCGCAAGGCTGAGGAAATTTCCGAGCCGCCGGCCGCTGTGCCGTCGCTGGCCACGCGCCCCTCGAGAACGCGACGATCACCGTATGCCGAGCGTTTGCACGGACCGGCTCCGTCCGATCACACCAATGGTTCTGTTGATCGGTAACTACGCGCCCGATCGGCAGCAAAGCATGCTGCGTTTCAATAGGATGATGCTTGAGGGATTAAGGGCCGCCGGTTTGGAAGCAGAACTCGTTAGGCCAAAACCGTTTTTCGGAAAGCTTCGATTGGGAGCGGTGACAAAGTGGCTGGCTTACCTCGATAAATATCTTGTCTTCCCGCGTCAGCTAAAAAAACATCTAGCACTCGTTAGGCCATCGCTCGTCCATATCCTTGATCATTCGAATGCCGTTTACACCGACAATGCCAAGCCCCTGCCGGTGTTGGTCACCTGTCATGATCTGCTCGCCGTCCGTGGCGCACTCGATGAAGAAACAGATTGCCCTGCGTCGACCACCGGAAAAATCTTGCAGCGCTGGATTTTGCATAGCTTACAAAAAGCCAATGCGCTCGTCTGCGTTTCAAAAGCGACTTGCGATGATGCGGCGCGATTGCTTGATGCACCGCGTCCTCAAACCAGCGTCGTCCCGCTCGGGTTGAATTATCCGTTTCGGGAATTGCCGAAAGAGGCGGCGCGGAAACGCCTTTCATCTTTTTCGCAGCTGAATCTCGCGCGACCTTTCGTTCTTCATGTCGGTTCCGCTTTGAAACGAAAAAATCGCGAGGGCGTCTTGCGCATTTTTGCCCACACGAAAGATCAATGGAACGGACAACTGGTTTTCGCGGGCGATCCAATGACCGCAGAAATGCACTCGTTAGGGGAAAAACTCGGCATTTCCGATCGCGTGGTGGAAATTGTTTGCCCGGACAGTTCCGTGCTCGAAGCGCTTTATTCTCTCGCGACCGCCCTCCTTTTCCCATCGCGTTATGAGGGATTCGGTTGGCCGATCGCAGAAGCGCAAGCCTGCGGATGCCCGGTTATTTGCAGCGATCATCCGCCAATGTCAGAAGCGGCCGGAGAGGCGGGCTTACTTCATCCCGTGAACGACGAAGAAGGTTTTGCGCGCGACATCATTCGCCTAACGAATGGTTCCGAACGTGCGCGTTGGAGCGAGAAAAGTTTGCAAGCCTCCCTTCGATTCGCTCCGGAGGAAATGATCGCGCAATACGTTGAAGTTTACCGCGCGCTGGCGCCGCAGCTGTGAAAAACCTTATCGGACTTCTCAGTCTTTTGCTGCCATGGAGCATGCGTCGCTCGTTTCTCGAGAAGCAGTTTGGTTTCAGCATTCATCCGACTGCTCGAATCGGGTTCGCCTGGATTTTTCCAGAACGGCTGGTCATGGAAGCCAATTCCAGCATTGGCCATCTCACCTTGTGCAAGAACATCGCCCTGCTTCAACTCGGCGAACACGTGATTATCGGCCGGGGAAATTGGATCACCGGTTTTCCGCTCGGCCCGTCGCCGCATTTCGCGGATGAAACCGATCGCCGCCCGGAACTGATTGTCGGCGCGCATTCTGCAATCACGCATCGGCACCTGATCGATTGCACCAACCGCATCATCATCGGGAAGTTCACCACCTTTGCCGGATTCCAATCGCAGATGCTCACGCACACGATCAATCTGCAGGTGAATCGGCAAACATCTGCGCCGATCTCCATCGGCGATTATTGCTTCATCGGAACGAACAGTGTGTTGCTCGGCGGCAGCGCGGTCCCGGATTATTCGGTGGTCGGCGCAAAATCGCTGGTGAACAAAGCTTTTAGCGAAACGCATCAATTGTACGGGGGCGTGCCCGCGCGACCTTTGCAAACGCTGCCTGCGGATTACGCCTACTTCACGCGCACGACGGGTTTCGTAGTCTAGCGAGTGAAGATTCTCCAGCTGGTGCAAAATCTCGATCCGCGCACCGGAGGCGTGGCGCGCGCCGTTCTGCTGATGAGCGAAGCACTCGTTAGGCGCGGACACGAAGTGGAGATCGCAACCCTCAGTGAAGAAAACATCGAACACCAAACTTCGAACACTGAACATCGAACGCAGAGTCCACTTCGATATTCGATGTTCGATGTTGGTTGTTCGGTGTTCTCCGAAATTCCCGTCCATGCGTTGGGCGAAGGTCGGAGCGGTTACGGCTATTCCTCGAAGCTTCTACCGTGGCTGCGCGCCAATGGCAGTCGCTTCGCTCGCGTGATCGTGAATGGTCTCTGGCAATATCACAGCTTCGCGGCCTGGCGTCGTTTCGCAGGCGGCGACATTCCTTATCTCGTTTTCCCGCACGGCATGCTCGATCCGTGGTTCAAGCGCACTTATCCGCTGAAGCATTTGAAGAAGTGGCTTTACTGGCCGTGGGGGGAGTATCGCGTCTTGCGCGACGCCCGCGTGGTCATTTTCACTTCGGAAGAGGAGCGACGCCAGGCACGTCAATCGTTTTGGCTTTATCGCTGTCGCGAAGAAATCTCGCCGCTCGGTGTCGAGGTGCCGCCGGAGTCGTCCGCGGACGGATTCCTCACACGTTTCCCGGAATTGCGGGGCAAGCGTATCGTCCTTTTTCTCGGTCGCCTGCACGTCAAGAAAGGTTGCGATTTGTTGATCGACGCTTTCACCAAGTTCGCGCCTAACGAGTCCACGTTGGTCATGGCCGGACCCGACCAATGGAATGGGGAGTTGCAACGCCGCGCTGGCAAGAATGTTCTCTTTACCGGCATGCTGGAAGGTTCGCTCAAGTGGTCGGCTTTCCGCGCCGCCGAAGTTTTCGCTTTGCCGTCGCACCAGGAAAATTTTGCGCTGGCGGTTGCGGAAGCGCTTGCCTGCAACTTGCCGGTCTTGATTTCCAATCGCGTCAACATTTGGCGCGAAGTCCTGGAGGATGGCGCCGGCTTCGTGGAAGACGACGATGCGGCGGGCACGGAACGACTCGTTAGGCGCTGGTTCGCAACTTCCGACGACGAACGCACCGCCATGCGTCAAAAAGCGGGCGAATGTTTTCGGAAACGCTTCGAAATCGATCACGCGGCAGAGTTGTTGCTCAAGATTCTTGCCTAACGAATGGAAGAATCGCCGCTCCGCATCAATCTCGTCCTCGGTCACCAGGTTCCATTTCCGCCCGTGCGTGGCGGCGGGGTGAATAATCTTGTCTGGATGCTGGCGAAACAATTCGCCCGCACCAATAAAGTGGTGGCCTACTCGCCTTCCGCGCCGGGTTTGCCCGAGCGTGAGATCGACTCGTTAGGCATCGAACATTTTCGGCGTCCGGGTTTGCCGGTTCATCCGAACGTCTGGCGTGACAATTTGCAGGCACTGCCCTACAGCGCGCGCGTTCTTCCACTGCTCAAACCGGCCGATGTGACTTCGTTTCACACGCCCTTTTCGTTTCTTCTTCGATACAAACCGCATCTTGGTGTGTGCACGCATACCATTCACCGGACGCCGAAATGGATTCTGAATTTGCACACTAACCTGGATCGCATTTACGGCGGTAGCCATGCGGTCATTGAGCAGGCGATTAAAATTTCGGCGCGCGCCGCTCCGAAACTGAAGGCGATCCACAACTGCATCGATCTGCCCGAGCAAATGCCGGCGACCTCGCTGAACGAGCCGCTGACTTTTCTTTATCTCGGCCGCTTCGCCCGCGACAAAGGTTTGGAATCATTGATCCGCGGGTTCCTGGAAGTCGCGCCGAAATACCCCGCGATGCGATTGCGTACGATCGGACCGCAAGGCGCGGATGAAGGCGCCGAAGTGAATTTCCTGGCGGAGATGCAAGCACTCGTTAGGCAAAATCCGCAGGTCTCCTTGGAGCCTGCCATTTTCGATCGGGGAAAATTGTTTGCGCAGATCGAACAGGCGGCGGTTTTCTGTCTGCCATCGCTTTCTGGCGAGACATTCAGCATGGCCGCGCTCGAAGCGATGGCCAATGCGAAGGCGCTGCTCGTGTCGGATTTCGGTCCGATGCGCGAGATGGTCGAGCACGGCCGCAACGGCTACATCGCCAAAGCCGGTGACGTAAATGGATGGCGCGAGGCGATTCAATTTTTCGCGCAAAATCAGCACCTGATTCCCGAGATGGGCCGCCGCTCGTTTGAAAAAGCGCGGGCCGAATTTTCCTCCGAGAAAATTGCGCAGGAATATCTGGAAGATTTTCGGCAGCTGATCCGCGCGAAAAATTCCGCAGCTCAAAAACTTTGAAACGAAAGAGCGTGCTGCTCGTGGCGGCGCTTGTTGTTTTAGGTCTGGGCCTGATGGAATATCCGGCGATGCATTCGTTAGTCTCGCGCGTGCGCGACAAGCCGGGCTTTGCGGAGGCAAATGAGGAGCCGGTTGATCTCGCGCGCTATGCAGAAAAAAGTGCGAATTATACAGCGATGGGCCACACAAAAAACCTAGTTTTCCTCGGTGATTCACGCATCGAGTGGGGCGATTGGGCGGAACTGCTCGGACGTTCTGACATCTCGAATCGCGGCATCGCCGGCGACACGTTGCCGGGGATTTTGCGTCGCATGCGATCGTCCGTGCCGGATGATGAACCGGTTTGTGTCATCCAGGCCGGTGTCAACGATTTGGACAAAGGCGCGCACGCGTCGGTGGTGGTGGCAGGTTATCGCGAGCTCGCGCAGTATCTGCTGAAGGAGAAGAAAGCGCGTGTCATTCTGACTTCAATTATTCTCGTGAACCAAGAACGAACGCGGCTCAATCAGGTGATTATGGAATGCAATCGAGAACTGTCGCAACTGGCCGCTTCCACCGGGATGGAATGGCTCGACCTGGGGCCGAGTCTTTCACCACGCGGTTGTCTTGCGCCCGAATACAGTGAGGACGGTGTGCATTTAAATGCCGTCGGATACACGCAATTTTCCCGCGCGCTCGCGCCGTTGTTGCCCGCCTCGCGCTGAGCAGAAATGGCTTCGGAAAACTTACAGGCGGTCAATGAAGCGCAGGAACTCTACGGTTCGCCGTGGGGCAAGAGCGATCGCGCCGTGCGTATCTTGTGGGAATTCTCCTGGAATATTTTTTGCCGTTGGACGCCCAAGCCGGCCAATCCTTGGCGTCTATTTTGGCTGCGCGTTTTCGGCGCAAAGATTGACGGAACACCGTTTGTCCATCAACGCGCGCGCATTGAAATTCCCTGGCATCTAACGTTGCATGACCGCGCCTGCCTCGGTGATCGGACGAATGTTTACTCGTTAGGCGAAATTGAAATTGGGCCGCGCGCCACCATCGCGCAGGAAGCATTTCTTAGCACGGGCACGCACGATTTTGCCAAGCCCGGGATTCCGCTGCTCACGGGCAAGATCACGATTGGCGAGGACGCGTTCCTTGGCGCGCGGGTTTTTGTCATGCCCGGCATTACCGTCGGGGCGCGCACTGTGGTCGGCGCTTGTTCGGTGGTAACAAAGGATTTGCCTAACGACTGCTTTGCCGCGGGTAATCCGTGTCGAGTGCTGCGGTCCCGCGGCGCCGTGACATGAGCTTTCCTGGCAAGAAACTCCTGCGGCATTGGTTCTGGATGGTGATGTTTCGTTTCCCGAAACTGCGGCTGCGCCTGACGCGGTTGCTCGTGCCCGAGCGCGAAGTCGATGTGCAAATTTTCGGCGCGCCGCTTCGTATCAGCACGCGTGACGAAATCGGTCTTTGGCGCGCGGCGCGAATCGCTGAAGAAAATGTGATCTTTCGCGATGAAGCCGCGTCTCTCTTGAATCTGGCTCTGCTCCTTCAACCGGGAGATGTTTTCGTCGACATCGGCGCGAACGTCGGCCTTTACAGTTCCGTTCTGGCGCGCTTCCGGAATTTGTTTCCGCAGACGAAATTTGTCGCGATCGAGGCGAATCCGGGAACGGCGGCGCGTCTGCGGCAATCGTTGGCGCACACGGAAGTTTCGGTTCTGAACATCGGCGCTTCCGACCGCGCGACCGAGTTAGGTTTCCAGGCCGGTGTTACTTCGGGTGTCTTTAAAGTCGCAACGTCGGGCAGTGGGAATGGCCTGACCAATGTTCATTGCGAGCGGCTCGATGCCCTCGATTTGCCGGCGGGCGATCTCGTTCTCAAGATCGATGTGGAAGATCACGAATTGCCCGTGATCGAAGGCGCGTCACGTCTCTTCGTGGAAGACCGCATCAAAGTTGTTTATCTGGACGGTTACGGCAGCGCCGAGATTCCGGCCCGGTTGCGTGGTTACGGATTCGTTTTGTTTGACGGACGAACGCTGCAACGCTGCGACAACACGCCGCCGAAATTTTCCCTTCTCGCCGTGCATCAATCGCGTCTCAACGATCATGGCCGATAAAGTTGCGGTCTCGTTCATCGTTCCGATCAAGAACGAAGCGGCGAATCTGCCACGTTGTCTTAGTTCCGTTTCTTGGGCGGACGAAATCTTTGTGGTCGATTCGCAAAGCACGGATGGATCGATCGAGATGGCCGAGCGAGCGGGCGCACAGGTCGTGCAGTTTCAATTCAACGGCACATGGCCCAAGAAGAAAAATTGGGCGCTAGAGCATCTGCATTTTCGGAATGAATGGATTTTCATTCTCGATGCCGACGAAACGCTGCCGTCGGAAGCGGAAACGGAATTTCGCAACGCCATCGCGCAAGCCGGAGAGATCGCAGGCTATTGGATCAATCGCCGCTTTCTGTTTCTCGGCCGCTGGCTGCGGCATGCCTATTATCCGAATTGGAACCTGCGCCTGTTTAAGCACTCGTTAGGCCGCTACGAAAAACTAACGGAGGCGGCGACCAACAGCGGCGACAATGAAGTGCATGAGCACGTCATCGTAAACGGCCCGACCGGACGGCTGCGCTGCGAGATGGATCACTACGCGTTTCCGTCCGTGGAAGTTTTCATCGAGAAACACAATCGCTATTCGAATTGGGAAGCGCGCGTCGCGACCGAGCAACTGCTCGCCAGGAGTTCGGATCGCTTGCATCACGAGCGGGTCAATCGCCGCCGAAAAATCAAACTGCTTTCGCAACGGCTGCCATTTCGCGGCTTGCTCCGATTTCTCTACGTCTACATCTGGCAGCGCGGTTTTCTCGACGGGCGCGAAGGCTATTACTTCGCCCGGCTTCACGGCATCTACGAATTCCTCTCAGTCGCCAAGACCTACGAGCTTCGAAGGAAGCAGTGATGCGCGTCATCGTCTGGGGAATTAACTACGCGCCGGAGTTCACCGGCATCGCACCGCACAATGTCGCGCTCTGCGAATTCCTGCGCGCGCGCGGTCACGATGCCGAGATGGTCACGACCTTTTCGTATTATCCGACCTGGCGAAAATTGCCGGAAGATCGCGGACAACTTTATCGCACCGACGTGATCAACGGCGTTCCGGTGCATCGTTGCTGGCATTTCGTGCCGCCGCAGGCCTCGGCGCTGAAGCGCATCCTGCACGAGGCGACTTTTATTTTCACTTCGACCTTACGCGTGCTGGCGCTGAAACCGCCGGATGTTTTTGTCATCGTCTCGCCGCCGCTCCTGCTCGGGGCGGCGGGATGGTTCGTCGGCAAGATCAAAGGCGCGCCCTTCGTTTTTCACGTGCAGGACATGCAACCGGATGCGGCGGTCGGGCTCGGCATGTTGCGCGAAGGCTGGTTCATCAAAATGCTTTATGCTCTCGAATCGTTCGCCTATGGCAGCGCCGCCCGCGTTTCGGGAATTACGCGGGGCATGCTGGTGAAATTCCGGCGAAAAGGCGTGCCGGAAGAGAAGCTGACATATTTCCCGAACGCGATTTGCCTAACGAGTGATTCGTTGCACTCGGAGCGAGCCGCCTTTCGTGCGAAAAATAAGTTACCGCTCGATAAATTCCTCGCCGTGTATGCTGGCAACCTCGGAGTGAAACAGGGGCTGGATCAGTTGATCGAAGCCGCGCGTCTGGTGCGTAATCCAAATGTTCGCATCCTTATTTGCGGCGACGGCGCTCAACGAGACGCGCTCGCGGAGCAAATTCGTGTCCTGCAGTTGCCGAATATTTCCATGCTGCCGTTGCAAGAGGGCGAGAACTACATCTCGCTGCTGAACGATTCCGACCTTTGTTTCATCACCCAGCAATCCGGTTCGGGAAATTCATTTTTCCCGAGCAAGTTGTTGGGCCTGCTCGCGCAATCGAAGCCGGTCATCACCGTGGCCGATCCCGAAAGCGAATTGGCCGAAGCCGTCGCGGAAGGAAATTTCGGACGCAACATTCGGCCCGGACGGCCGGGCGAGATCGCAACCGTGCTCGACGAAATTGCGAGCGACCGCGAGCGACTCACATCTTGGGGAAGATCGGGACGCGAGTACGTGCAGCAATTCGAAAAAACGCAGGTGTTCGAAGATTTTCTTCGCGAACTGGAAACGCTTTAGTAGGCGCTTCTCGGCGGCACGACGATCTGCGCACAGGTGCGCAGAATGATTCCGCATTCGAGCGAGAGGTTCCAATTCTCCAGGTATTCGATGTCGCAGGCGACGCGCTTTTCGATGTCGGAACTGTCGCGCGCTTCGCCGCGAAAACCGCGCACCTGCGCGAGACCGGTGATCCCGGGTTTGACGAAAGTGCGCACGTTATAGTTCGCCATGAGCTGCGAGAATTCGTTGTTGTGCTCGATGAGATGCGGGCGCGGCCCGACGATGCTCATCTCGCCCCGAAGCACGTTCCAGAATTGCGGGACTTCATCGATGCTCAATTTGCGGAACCATTTACCTAACGAGTAGACGCGTTCGTCGCCATCGCGCGCTTGGCGCGCAACATCGCCATTGGCCGGATGCATGGTGCGGAACTTGTAGATGGGAAAGCGGCGGTTCTGCAGGCCGGCGCGGGTTTGCACATGCAGAAGGGGCCCGGGCGATTGCAGTCGCTGTGCGATCCAGACGACCACGGTCAGGATCGGGAAAACAATGAAGATGACCGGAAGGGAGATCGCGACATCCAGCGCGCGTTTGAAAAAACGGTTCAATGGATTCTCCAAGGGTTCCTCGCGGAGGCCGATGAAACGAAATCCATCGTCTTCGAAATGCGTCACCGAGTGCCGGAGTTTCTCTTCGAGGTCGCTCACGATCAAGAGTCGGACGCCGACATTGTCGCAAACGCGAATGATGTTGCGGTTGGTGTCGCTGAAGAGCGGAAACTCGAGCATGATCACTTGGGTGATGCCGCGCTCACGCAGGACGCGCTCGATATCTTGTGCCCTGCCCAGAACCGGCATGCCATCGGGCGCTGCTTCAACCGGATCGTCCGAAAGCAGACCGATCGTCCGCAAACCGATTTCCGATTTGCGCCGTAACCAGCCTCGCAGCTCTTCGGCCTTTTCCGCCGACCCGATCAGCAAGGTGCGCTCGACGCGTTCGTTCTTGAAGATGCTGCGCGCGAGAAACGACGGCAGATAGTAATGCGAGAAAAGTAGCGCGACGTAGAGCCAGGGGACGAAGTTGAAGAAGAAGACGCGCGAAATGAAGGTGTCGTGCGTGGCGATGAGGTAAACGACGAGCGCGGCGATGCTGGCGAAAGTTTGCCGGAGGGCGAGGCGATGTTGGCGCAGCAATTCGTTTTGCAGGAAATAATTTTTCGAGCCGTCGCGCGCGAGTGATTCCAGCGCCATCCCGAAGAGCAGGAGGACGCAGTAAATGCTGTAGCGACGCCAGGTCAGTTGGTCGCCATCGGAGTAAAAAGTGACCATGATCCAGACGCCGAACCAAAAGAGGGCGGCGACCAGCACGATCTGGCAGAGCAGGAAAACGCGATAGAGACCTTCCGTGCGTTGCGTAACCATGACTATGGTTGGCGGACCACGGTGAGAGTACGCGTTGGCGGCCCGCCTTCAACTCGTGGTAGGTTTTGCGAAATTGACATGATGCCCAGGTTTTTTAGTCGAGCTAATCCCATACCATTGCACCGTCTCCTCGTCGCCTGAATGGAAGCTGTTTCACAACGAAAATCCCGCACCGGTCGGACGCCCACGCCGGAGTTTACCTGGGCAGATCTGGCTACCGGGTTGTTGCCAGTCTTGGCCTGCTTTCTCGGCGGCGCGACGGAGAAATGGGCCGAGGGTGTCATTGTCGCGCTGGTCGGCGGCCTTCTCCTGCTCAATCCGCCACGCTTTTCGCTCGGTCCGTTGGTGCATGGAATTCTCCTGGCTTTAGTGGGCTGCGCCGCGCTGGCGTTTTTGCCTAACAAGTGGTTCTTCATGCCGGCCTGGCGGCTGGCCTTGACCGACGACTTCGGCGTCCAACTTAGTTCCACGCTTTCGCCACAACCCTGGATCACGCTTGGGTATCTCCTCAGCCTTTTCGCGGGTCTGTGCTGGTTCTATTATGTCAGCGGACAGGAAGTTGAGATCCGCGCCGCGCGTCGTCAGCTGCGCATTTTCGCGGTCGGAGTGATCGCGCTCGCCAGTATCGCGGTCGCGCTCTTTTACGCGCACGCGACCTTGCCCTTCTGGCATAACCAGCGCGGCTTCGGTCCATTCCCGAACCGCAATCAGACGGCTAATCTCTTCGGATTAGCGTCGATCCTGGTCGTCGCATGCGCCTACGACGGAATTCGTTATCGCAGAAAAACGTGGATCGTTTGGCTGGCCGGTCTTGCAATTTTGGTCGCCGCGATCGTGTTGAATTTTTCGCGCGCGGGCATCGCGATTCTGATTTGTGGAACCGCGATTTGGCTTTCCGTTTTCATTTTTCGCACCGGCACAAAAGGACGAATCGCGATCGGCGTTTCGGCGTTGCTGCTTTTGCTCACGGCGCTTTTGCTTTTCGGAGGACAAACGCTGGAGCGTTTCAATTTCCACGGCAAAGGCACGACGATGGGCGGCGATTTTCGGTGGCTCATTTATCACGATACTCTCGCGCTCATTCAGGCTTCACCTTGGCCGGGCGTCGGGTTGGGAAATTTCGACCCGCTCTTCGCCATTTTTCGCGACGTATCGTTAGGCCAAAACCGTGCGCTCCATCCGGAGAGCGATTGGCTTTGGCTCTACAGCGAGATGGGTTGGCCGGCGGTCGCGCTGATTTTGTTGGGCGCGGCAGTACTCGTGGGGCGCTGTTTTCCATTCGTGGAAGGGACTAACCAATGGTTCCGATTAGCAGCGTTAATCGCAGCAATCATTTTCGGATTGCATAGTCTGTTCGACGTCGCGGGTCATCGTGTCGGAAGCGCTTACGCCGGAATTTTTCTTTTCGGTCTGGCTTTAAGACGGCCGTTCGAGCGCGTGGCGAAACCGTGGTTCGTCGGCCTCTTTCGCATCGTTGGATTTCTGCTCGTTCTTCTCGGACTGACCTGGGTGGTGACAACTTATCGAAGCATCTCATTGCCGGGAACGATCGGCGTCGATGTCGAACGATCACTGGCCAAAAGCGACAACGTCGGACGGCAACATACCCAAACGATTTTGCACGCGACGCGCGGGCTGGGTTGGGCGCCACTCGATTGGCAGCTGTATTTTTTGCGCGCACTCGGCGAAATCGGTGCTCAAAAACCTTCCGATGCGCAGGACGATTTTCGACGGGCGCGTTTTCTCGAGCCGAATTCGTTTGAGGTTCCGTATCAAGAAGGCGTGGCCTGGTCGCTGCGCGATCCAATCCTTGCCATGACCGCATGGCGCGAAGCTTTGCGGCGCGCGGGCGCGCAACGTCCGGAACTTTTCGACCGAATGCTTTCCGGCGCGATGCAGTTGAGTCCGAAAGTTTATCAGATGCTGGAGGATTTCGGCGGAGGCCAGGCCGATCTCGCGCTGACCTATCTCGCTCGCGCGCAGGGCGAGAATTTCATGGCGGAAACGAACCACTTGTTAGACCGGGAGCCCACCTTGCAAAATCTTTCCCTGGAGCAAAAGCATCAGCTTTTCGAATTGTGGTCGGAGCGCGGCGATCTCGCGCGGCTGACCAAAGTTTTGGAGCAACACCCGGAGTGGCGCGATTTCGCCTGGCGGGGCGAAGCGAAATATTTTGCGGCGCAGAAAAATTTTCAAAACGCCATCGGCCTAACGAAACGCTTTGCACCGAAGCCCGATCTGCCGCGAGCAGCGACCGGTTCGCCCATCGAGCAACTGCAAAAAGATTCGATCTCAAATCCCGGCAATTACGAAGTCGGTTGCGCGCTTTTTCAACAACAGCTGCAGGCGGGCAAAATCGAGGACGCTCTCGTGACGGTGCGCCGTTTCACCTCCCGGAAAGACGCGCCGGCGTATTTTCATTTCCTCGAATCAGACGCTTGGGCGGCCAAAGGAAACTGGGAACGCGCCTGGAACGCGTGGCAGGATTACGAGAAAAGCACTCGTTAGGCGAGGGCCGCCTGGGCCGCGGCCAAGCGGGCGATCGGCACGCGATACGGACTGCAGCTCACGTAGTCGAGTCCGAGCCGATGACAGAATTTCACGCTGTCGGGATCGCCGCCGTGTTCCCCGCAAATGCCAAGTTTGATTTTCGGTCGCGTTTTGCGGCCTTTTTCGACTGCGATCTGCATTAACTGGCCAACGCCATTTTGGTCGATGGTTGCAAATGGATTTCGTTTCACGATTTCCAATTCGGCGTAGTGCGGCAGGAATGATCCGCTATCGTCACGGCTCATACCGAGTGCGGTTTGAGTGAGATCGTTGGTGCCGAAACTGAAAAACTCTGCGGTTTCGGCGATTTCGTCAGCGGTCAATGCGCCGCGCGGAACTTCGATCATGGTGCCGACGAGGTAACTCAACTTCACCTTCCTCTCTTTCATCACTTCATCCGCGACGCGCCGCACGATTTCGGCTTGCAGCTCGAATTCCTTGTCGAAGCCGACGAGCGGAATCATCACTTCCGGATTCACCTTTGTGCCGCTCTTTTGTACTTCTGCGGCGGCTTCGAAAATGGCGCGCGCCTGCATCTCGGTTACTTCGGGAAAGGAAATGCCCAGACGACAGCCGCGATGGCCAAGCATCGGATTCTGTTCGTGCAACTCGTGCACACGGCGCGCGATTTCATCCACGCTCACTCCCATTTTGTCGGCGAGCGCGCTCTGCGCGCCATGATCCTGCGGAAGAAATTCGTGGAGCGGGGGATCGAGTAAACGAATCGTCGCCGGCTGGCCTTTGAGGGCTTTGAAGATGCCAATGAAATCTTTTTTCTGATACGGCAACAACTTCGCCAGTGCTTTTTGCCGATCGTCGACTTTGCGGGCCAGGATCATTTCTCGCATGGCGTCGATGCGATCACCTTCGAAAAACATGTGCTCGGTGCGGCAAAGTCCGATGCCGCGCGCGCCAAATGAGACGGCATTTTCCACTTGCTCGGGCGTGTCGGCGTTGGTGCGCACGTTCATGCGCGAAACTTTCGCGCACCAGTCCATCAGCTGAGTGAAGTTGCGATACGTTTCGGTTTTCTGCGCGGTCTTATCGCCGTCGAGCAGACCTTGGATAATTTCGGAGGCGGCGCTCGGGAGTTGTCCGGCGTAAACGGTCCCGCTCGTTCCATCGATCGAAAGATAATCTTCGCCCTCTCGAAAAACATCTTCGCCCACCGTCATCGTTTTCAGTTTGTAATCGATCTGCAAATCAGCCGCCCCGCAGATACAAACTTTTCCCATTTGCCGCGCGACCAACGCGGCGTGTGAAGAAACGCCGCCGCGTGCGGTGAGAATTCCTTCGGCCGCGATCATGCCGCGCAAATCTTCCGGGGAAGTTTCAACGCGAACTAACAAAACCTTTTCGCCCCTCGCCGCGGCAGCCGCCGCGCGATCGGCGTTGAAATAGACTTTGCCGGTGGCGGCGCCGGGACCAGCCGGCAGTCCCGTGGCAATTACTTTCGCGCTCTTCAGCGCAGCGCGATCGAAGACCGGCGCGAGCACTTGATCTAGTTGATCGGCCGGCACGCGCTTGATCGCAGTTTTCCAGTCGATCAATTTTTCGCGCACCATGTCGCAGGCGAATTTTACCGCCGCGACGCCGGTGCGTTTTCCGTTGCGCGTCTGCAACATGAAAACTTTGCCGTCCTGGATGGTGAACTCGAAGTCCTGCACGTCTTTGAAGTGCGACTCGAGAATCTTGCGCATGCGCTCGAGATCGATCAGCGCTTTCGGCAGATGTTTCTTCAAATCGGCCACTGGCTCTGGTGTCCGCACGCCGGCGACAACGTCTTCGCCTTGCGCGTTGATCAAGAATTCGCCGTAGAAAACTTTATCTCCCGTGGCCGGATCGCGCGTGAAGGCCACGCCGGATCCGGAATTCGTTCCGGTATTTCCGAAGACCATGGCCTGCACATTCACGGCCGTGCCCCATTCCTGCGGGATGTTGTATTTGCGGCGATAAACGATAGCGCGGTCGTTCATCCAGGAACCGAAGACGGCACCGACCGAACCTTCGAGCTGCGCCCAGGGATCGTTGGGAAATTGTTTTCCGGTGCGGTCCTTCACGAGCTTTTTGAAACGCGCGACCATCTCTTTCAAATCCGCCACGCTCAGTTTCGTGTCTTCGATGTCCTTGTGATAACGCTCGTGTTTGAGCTCGTGAATCAAGGTCTCGAAGGGCTCGTGATCTTCGTGAGGCGCTTTTTGCACGCCCATGACCACGTCGCCGTACATTTGGATAAAGCGACGATAACAATCCCAGGCGAAGCGCTCGTTCTTCGTCGCCTTCGCCACCGCGACGACGGTGTTGTCGTTGAGGCCAAGATTTAAAATCGTGTCCATCATTCCCGGCATGGAATCGCGCGCACCTGAGCGCACCGCGAGGAGCAACGGCATGGCGGTGGTGTCGCCAAATTTCGTCCCCATGATGCGTTCCATCCGACGAACTCCATCTTCCACCTGCGCCTGCATCGCGCTCGGATAAGTGCGCTTGTGCGCATAAAAGTAAGTGCAGACTTCCGTCGAGATGGTGAATCCCGGAGGCACCGGCAAACCAATGCGCGTCATCTCGGCGAGGTTCGCGCCTTTGCCGCCGAGGAGCGGTTTCATCTGGCCGTCGCCATCCGCTTTGCCGTCGCCGAAATTGTAAACGTAACGATGCGCTTTCGTGTTTTTCGCGCCGTTTCGCGAAGCGCGGGAGGGTTTCACCGAAATGCGTCGCGCGGTTTTTTTGCTTCGGTTTGCCATAGGTGAAACGCTCGGTCGATCCGAGAGCGGGAAACTATAGACACCGTTTGTGGTGTCAACGAAAGCGGGCGCTACAACTACGCCGAGGTCATCCGCTCGCTTGCGGTCAAGACCTGGCCAATCGCGGCGGTAAAATCTTCCACGCCAGTGCTCGGGACGATGATGGTGTTGCGACGACCGTGCGCTTCCTCCGTGATGCGAAGGAATTTGCCGCGATCGTTTTCGCGCAGCTCGACGTGGAAATGCTTCCGCTCAATCTGCAGCTGTCTCGCCTCGATGACGTGGTCCATTTTCCGAAGCCGCGGATTCTAGCGGCTAGAAAGACAAGAATGAAAGACAAAACTCGCGCAGCGCTTCGACTATTTGTTAGGCTAAATCCGTGTTCTGCGGATTCAGGTGCGTCGCCGCGCGCGCTTTTCCGGACGCTCGTCGGCAATGGCGAAATCGACCTGGCGCTTAAATATATCGACCCGGGCGACGAAGACGCGCAGTTGATCGCCGATGGAAAATCGCCGGCGCGATTGTCGTCCGACCAAGCGGCGTTGGGCCTGATCGAAACGATAGAAGTCATCAGTCAGCGAGGAAATGTGAATCATGCCGGTGAGCAAAACGTCGCGCAGTTCGACGAGGAGTCCGAAGTTTTTGATATCGAGAACGGAGGCACGAAAAATTTGCGGATCGCGCGCGTTGAGCTGGCGTTGAAAGAACTCGAGTTTCTTCAACTTCACCGCGTCGATTTCAGCTTCGGCGGCGTTGCGTTCGGTGGTGGAGATGTGTTCGGCAAAGGAAGTTAACCGACCGACTTCGATTCGCGTTTTGTTTCGCTCAGCCAACGAGCGATGGACGACAAGATCGGCGTAACGACGAATCGGACTGGTGAAGTGCGTGTAATTATTTTTCGCGAGTCCGTAATGACCGAGCGGCAGCGTGGCGTAACGGGCGCGCTTCAAACTTTTCAGGAGACCAATCTTCAGCGCCTGCTCCTCGGGTTTTCCGCGAAAGGATTTCAGTAGTCGTTGCAACTCGACCCGCTGGGTGAGGTCGCCGGCTTTGTAACCGTAACTGAGAACTTGCTCGCGATAGTCCGTCAGTTTTTCCGGATCAGGATCTTCGTGGACGCGGTAGATGGTCGGGATGAGGCGATTCTTCAATTCGCGCGCGACCATCTCGTTCGCGGCCAGCATGAATTCCTCGATCAACTGATGAGATTCGTCATTCTCGATTCGTTCGAGCGCGATCGGTTTTCCGTCCGCATCGAGGCGCACTTTCACCTCCGGGAAGTCGAGATCGAGCGAGCCTCGTTCGAAACGTTTGCTCCGCAAAAGCGACGCCAGTTCCCACGCCACGTGAAGTCGCTCGCTTAACTGGTCGTTAGGCGGCGATTTCAAAATCGCGTAGGCTTGCTTGTAGCTCAGACGTTTCGCGCTGCGAATGACGGTTCTGGCGAAGCGCACATTTTTGGAGCGGCCATTCTTGTCGAACTCGATGAAAGCCGAATGCGTGAGGCGATCGACGTCCGGCCGCAAACTGCAAACCCCGTTGCTCAAGCGCTCGGGCAACATCGGGATGACGCGATCAGGCAGATAAACGCTGTTGCCGCGCTTGAGCGCTTCGCGATCGAGGTGGGAACCGAGTGTGACGTAAGCGGAAACGTCGGCGATGTGCACGCCGAGCTGCCAACCATTCGTTAGGCGTTCGACATTGATGGCGTCATCGAAATCGCGCGCGTCGTCAGGATCGATCGTGACAATGAATTGCCTCCGCAGATCTTCGCGGGCGGCGAACATTTTTTGGTCGACAACTTCGGGAATGCGCTCGGCTTCGGCGAGAACAGCGGCTGGAAATTCCGTCGGAAGATGATACTTCCGAATGATCGAAAGCATGTCGACGCCGGGCGCCGAACTTGGCCCAAGCACTTCGACGATTTCGCCCTCGGGATTAACGTGACGCGATTCCCACTTGTCCAGCCTAACGACTACTTTGTCGCCGGGCCGCGCTTTTCCTGACTGGACATAAACGTTATGCGGAATGCGCGGATCATCCGGCACGACATAGAAAAAATTCGGCGATTGCTGCAACGTGCCGACGATCGTTTCGTGCGCGCGTTGCAAAATGCGAATGATGCGGCCTTCGGCGCGATCGCTGCCTTTGGCGCGCGCATATTTTTCATCGCGAGTGACGCGGGCCACGACGCGATCGCCGTGCATGGCGGTGCCGGTGTTTTCGGCGGAGATGAAAAGATCCTGCGCGCCCGGTTTATTTTCCTGTGAAAGGAAAGCGTAGCCGGCCTGATGAACACTCAGAGTTCCAGTGACAAGATCGGCTTCTGAGGGAAGGACGTAACGGTTTTTGCGAATGCGCGCGATTTTTCCGGCGTGCTCGAGCTCGCGCAGAATCTGGTTTAATCCCATGCGCACGCCGCTTTTACGGCCGAGCATTTTTGCTAGCTCGATCTTGTCGAGCGGCCGATATTTCGGCGCTCCGAGAATGCGCAGGATTTCCTGCTTCAACGGCGCGGCCTTCGGATTCACCCGCTGCACCTACTCCGTTTGGAATGCGGAATCGAATAAAGTTTCGCACATGGTAGTCTGAAGCCTCATGGCTGGCGCGCTCTGGAAAATCGGCAACGACACCTACGACTTCGCGCACGGCGGCATGATCATGGGTGTGCTCAATGTCACGCCCGATTCATTTTCCGACGGAACGGCGTTTTTCGAATCGCGCCGCGCGCATGAGAAGGCGATGCGCATGATCGAGGAAGGCGCCGATGTCATCGACATCGGCGGCGAATCGACGCGGCCCGGTGCGAATGCCGTTCCGGAAGACGAAGAACTGCGGCGCGTGGTTCCGGTAGTCAAGAATGTGCGCGCGGCGGACGAGAAGATTTTGATTTCGATCGATACTTCGAAGGCTGCGGTAGCTGAGGCCGCACTCGATGCGGGCGCGAATATTATTAATGACGTCACCGGTGGTCGCGGCGATGAGAAGATGTTGCCGCTGGCGGCAAAACGCGGCGCGGCTCTTATCATCATGCACATGCAAGGGACGCCGCGCACGATGCAGGAGCATCCGCATTATGACGACGTGATCGACGAGGTGGCCGAATTTTTTAGACAACAATATTCGTTAGCCATAAAATGCGGCATCGACCCCATGGCGATCGCGTTTGATCCGGGTATCGGATTTGGCAAGACGCTGAAGCATAATCTGGAGCTGCTTCGGAATCTGTCGCATCTCCGCGTCGAAAATCGCCCGCTGGTCGTGGGCGTTTCGCGGAAATCTTTTCTGGGCAAGTTGATCGACGCGCGCGAGATGAGCGAAAGAATTTCGCCGACGATCGCGATGACGGCGCTGTTGTGCGGGCGCGGCGCGGATGTTTTGCGCGTGCATGATGTGAAACAGAACGTGGCCGCCTTGCGCACAGCTGAAGCATTTGTGGGAACGCGCGAATGATTCACCAATTCGTTCAACTCTGGCAGTGGTTCGATACCTGGCGCGGTCCGATCGAGATTTTGCTGCTCAGCGTCGGGATCTATTACGGCTATCTTTATTTTCGCGGAACGCGCGGCGCGAAAGTCCTGACCGGTCTCGCGATTGTTTTTCTGACGCTGACTCTAATCTCCACATTGCTAAACCTCACGGTCATCGGCTGGATCGTGCGGAGCTTCTCCGTCTTTTTGGCGGTTGCGCTGGTTGTAATTTTCCAACCGGAGTTGCGTCGCGGTCTGGCAGAACTCGGCGGGCATCCGATTTTTTCCCTAACGAGTGAAAAACGCGAGACGGTCCACGACATCGCAGAAGCGATCTCGCAACTGGCCAACAAACAATTCGGTGCGCTCATTGCCATCGAACGTGACACCTCGATTCGCGTTTATGAGGAAACTGGAGTGGAGCTCGATGCCGTCTTGTCGGTCGAACTTTTGCTCACACTTTTTCATCCGAAGAGCGCGTTGCACGATGGCGGGGTGGTGATGCGTAATGGCCGCATTGCGGCCGCGGCCTGCATTTTCCCGGTGAGCCAACGCGAAACGCTCGATCGTAGCCTTGGGTTGCGCCATCGCGCGGGGCTCGGGATTACCGAGGAATCCGACGCGATCGCCGTGATCGTTTCTGAAGAAACCGGCGGAATTTCCATCTGTCATCGACGCCGGATTGAGCGAAACTTCACTCCGGAAACGTTCCGCAAACGGATCGGCGAATTGTTGCTACACCGAAATTATGAAGAGACTGATACTGAAGAATTGGCGCGCGAAGTTGATCTCCCTCCTGCTCGCGACAACCCTTTGGTACCTCATCAAAAAGAACATAGCAACGACACCCTTGCCGTCTGATCTTTCCAGCGCAACGCCGGCGGCCGAGCGCAGATAAGCACTCGTTAGGCTAAAATTCTAGCGCAGGAAGCGCGCGAGATTTTCTTCTTCCCACCGTCGCGCCCGGTGGTAGCCACGGAATTCTTTTTCGCGCCGGTTGAATTCTTCGGTGTGCACAAGGCGGCGACCACTCGGCAGGGTTTTATCAGGAACGAAGGCGTGCAGCATTTCGTGATACATTATGTATTGCAGAAACCAAAGCGGCACCCATTCCTGGTCGAGGCGGGGATTGATGCGAATGACGCGGTCTTCTTCCTGGATGGTCCCGAAGACGAAAGAATCTTTTGCGCGACGGCGCCGGCGTTTTCCCCAAACGACCTTGTAGTTGCGTAATCGTCCTTTGAAATAGCGCGCGTTGAGTCGATCAAAAATCTCGCGGAGATCGAAATGGCGACCCTCGTCCTCCAGATTCAATTGCCGCTGCATCGGCAGCCGCGGCTGCGCCAGCTTTCGCTTTGTTTTCTTTGCCATACAAATCCCTGTGAAGCGCCTAACGAGTAGTTTAAGGCTCTTGGCGGTGGCCGCAAGAAATCCGGAAATATATTTACCTGAGCTACACAAGGGCTTGATAATCAATTATTTAAGCGAATAAAAAAATCCCAAATTGCGACAGATTGGCGCCGTTTTTTAGGACTAACATGCAGATTCTTCGCGAAACGTTTTGCGAGTCGCCGGTACGGATTATAGTCGCGATCAGATCATTGCCCATTGCGCAGGAATTGCCGTGACTTTGCCTAACGAATGACGCCATTTCTCCGAAAATTACTCGGCCTCAACTGGCTCTTGCTCGTGATCATGCTCGCGCTTGCCGTTTTCGGCGTGATCGCGGTTTACAGCGCGACATATATGCGAGGCGATCCGGTCGTACTCGACTTCTGGCGCAAGCAAGCGAACTGGGTCGCGATTGGATTCGTCGCCTTCATGATTACGAGCCTGATCGATTATCGCTGGGTGCGATTGGGCGCGCTGCCGATGTATGTCGCTGGAATTATTTTCCTTATCCTGACGCGCTTCATCGGCACGAAGGTTTATGGCGCGCGCAGTTGGTTACACGTCGGGCCGATAAATTTTCAGCCGGCGCAGCTCGCGGTTATCGCCGGCATCATGGTGATGGCGCTTTTTCTTAGCCAATTTCGCGAGATGCATCCGATGCTGCGTCTCGCGCTTTGTTTCGCGATCGCGGGCGCGCCGTGTCTGCTCATCCTCTTGCAACCGGATTTGGGAATGGTGATTATTTGGGGACCGGTTTTGCTGGCGCTTCTTTTCGTTTCGGGGACGCCGCTACGTTATCTTGTTTGCATCATTTTGATTGTGGCGGCCTTGATGCCGGTCGCCTACAACCTCGGATTGAAATCGTATCAAAAAGAACGCATCACCGCGTTCATCAATCCCGACATCGACAAGCAGGGTTCGGCGTGGGCGATCAATCAATCGCTCATTGCGATAGGCTCCGGGGGCTGGGCGGGGAAAGGTTTTAAAGCTCCGAACACGCAGATCGAGCTCGGATTTCTGCCCGCGACCGCGGTGCATAATGACTACATTTTCTCCGCCATCGGTGAGCAATGGGGATTTGTCGGTGGCGCATTTTTGCTCGGAGCTTTCGGATTACTTTTGCTCACCTGTTTGTTCGTGGCGTTTTATGCCGGCGATCAATTTGGCTTGCTCCTCGTCACTGGCATCACTGCGCTTATTTTCACGCACATTTTCCAAAACGTCGGCATGACTATTTCGATGTTGCCGATTACGGGGGTGCCACTGCCACTCATTAGCTACAGCGGTTCGTTCGTGCTCATGATCATGTTTGGCCTCGGCATCATAAACAGCGTCTGGGTTCATCGCAAAGCCGTTGCCGTCTGAGCGCCGCGCACTAAGATCGCTCGCACATGGAGAGCGATTACAAGGTTAAGCTCGAGATCTTCGAGGGTCCGCTCGACCTACTACTTTACCTGATCAAGCGTGACGAGCTCGACATCTACGACATCTCGATCGAGCGCATTACGAAGCAGTACCTCGAATATCTCCAAGCCTTCAAGGAATTGAACATCGACGTCGCGGGCGAGTTCGTCGTCATGGCGGCCAATCTCATTTACCTGAAGAGCCGCAGCCTGCTCCCGGTCGATCAACAGCCGCCGGAAGAAGATGTGGAGGAAGACGATCCGCGCTGGGATTTGATCCGGCAGCTAATCGAATACAAAAAATTCAAGGAAGCGGCGGGACAATTGCAAGTGCGGCAGTTGGAAGAAGAAGGACGATTCGTTAGGCAAACGAACGGTGTCGATCTGGTCGCGGCCGCGCCGCTGCGTTTAGGCGAAGTGGGAATTTTTCAGCTGATCAATGCTTTCCAAAACGTGATCAAACGCATCGAGGCGCGCGAAGATCTACGCGAAATTTTTGGTGAGCACTACACCGTCTCGGACAAGATCGAATGGATTTTGCAACGCGTAGCTGATGGTGTGCCGCTCCGTTTTTCCGAGCTCTTCGCCTCGATGGCATCGCGCGTGGAAATTGTCGTTACCTTTCTGGCCTTGCTCGAATTGATTCGGTTGCACCAGGTGCGCGCCTCGCAGGCCGATCCGTTCGCCGAGATCGACTTAGCTGCATTTCCGTCATAGATGTCCCGCATTCTGATCGCCGGCTGCGGCTATGTCGGCTCGGCGGTGGCTAATCGCTTTCACGGGGCCGGTTGGGACGTCGAAGGGTGGACCGCGTCTCGACAAGCAGACCTGCCTTACAAAATTCGCATCGTTGATCTCGCAAATGAAGATTCCGTAAAGCGGGCGGCTTCGAATTTCGACGTCGTCATTCAATGCGCCAGTTCGCGCGGGGGAAACGCGGAAGATTATCGGCGAATTTATTTTGAGGCCGCGCGCAGCCTAACGAGTGCTTTCCCGCACGCGCTTTTTGTTTTCACCAGCAGCACGAGTGTCTACCCGCAGACCGACGGCGAATGGGTCACGGAAGAAAGCACCGCCGAACCGACGCGCGAAACCGGTCGCATCTTGCGCGAAACGGAAGAGCTCATTCTCTCGCAGGGGGGAATCGTCGCGCGACTCGCCGGAATCTACGGGCCGCAACGTTCGGCGTTGCTGCAAAAATTTCTCAGCGGGCAAGCCAGTTTTACCGATCGATTTGTTAATCAAATTCATCGTGACGATATCGCGACCGCCTTGCAATTGCTGATCGACCAGAAAGCACGCGGTATTTTTAACGTGAGCGATCATCATCCGTTGGTGCAGCGCGAATGTTATGCTTGGCTGGCCGCGCATTTGCAAAAACCTCTTCCTCTTGCAGCGGAAGAGCCACGCGATCGCAAACGCGGCAATACCAACAAGCGCGTCAGCAGCGAGAAGTTCCAAGCCCTGGGTTGGTCGCCTCATTATGCAACATTTCAGGCGGGCATGCTCGAAAGCGTCCTCCCTAGTTTTGGCCTGTAAGCTGCTCGGAAAAGAGCATGCGGAATATCAAGCTCACCGGGCGCGAAGTTACGGTGGTAAAAGCGATCGGTTTTGCCGAGCCCATGCTGGGCGCCGAGATCCAGGATTACACGCGCATGGAAGCCGAAGATGTTACCGACACGATCAACAGCTTGCTCTCGGCCGGCTTTGCCGAAAGCATTCCGTATCGCGAGCAAATCAAGCTGGCCGAAATGCCGGTGACTTCATTCGAGATCAACCCGGCCTACGTGCACGAACTGCGCGCCGCCATGATTCGTTACTAGGCGGCGGCGGCTTCCGCCTTGGCTTTCTCGCTGCGCGAATGTTCGCCGAAAAGTTGGCGAATCACATCTTCCACCGGCAATTCCTGCACATTGATGTCGGTCACGTTGCAGGTGTCGAGTAGCTGTCGCGCCGTCGCGGTAACTTTGGCGCGGGGAACTTTTATCTGCACCGACAGCGGCGTTTCTTCTATGACCTCTCCGAACTGTTTGAAATCACACGTCGTCTGTTTTTCATAAGTGAGGCTGACGATCTTGTAGCCGGAAAAGCGGTCGATGATGTCGTCGAGCGGACCATCGAAGAAAATTTTTCCGTGATCGATGATGATGACGCGGTGACATAATTCCTGAATGTCCTGCATGTAATGACTCGTCAGCATGGTGACGATGCGATGATCGCGATTGTAAAGGCGCAGGAATTCACGCACCCGTTTTTGACTCACGACATCTAGACCAATGGTCGGTTCGTCGAGAAACAAGACGCGCGGCTCATGGATGAGCGCGGAAATCAATTCCATTTTCATGCGTTCGCCTAACGAGAGCTCGCGCACCATCACGTTCATTTTATCCTGCACTTCGAGCAGCTCGCCCAGACCGCCAACCACTTTGCGAAAACGGTCGCGATCGATCCCGTAGATGGCGCGGTTCAGCTCGAGTGATTCCTGTGCGGGCAGGTCCCACCAGAGCGCATTTTTTTGTCCCATGACGAGACTGAACTGCCGCTTCATTTCATTCTTGCGTTCCCACGGCACAAATCCCAGGACACGCGCCTCACCCGCGCTCGGGTTGAGCAAACCCGAAAGAATTTTCAGCACGGTGGTTTTGCCCGCGCCATTCGGCCCCAGAAATCCGACCAGCTCGCCCTCCTCGATTTTGAAAGAGACGTCATCCGCGGCGCGCGTCTCGTCATACTTTCGCCTAACGAGTCCTTTGATCGCGCCGCGCAATCCGCTTTCCTTGCGGTAAGTGCGATAAATTTTCGTCAGGCCAGTAGCTTCGATCGCACTCATGTGGGCGGAATGGTGCCTACCGTCCGCGCCCTGACGCATTTGCGCAACGTTTCGTCATCGCTCTTGTCTAAACCGGAGTGCCTGCATTGAATGTCCGAAATGAGCGGCTTTTTTGAGGAGGTAAAACGCCGCAAGGTTTATCGAGTTGCGGTCGCTTACATCGTCGCGGCCGGCGGCATTATCCAGCTGGCCTCGGCCGCCTTTCCCGCCTGGGAATTGCCTAATTGGACGCTGCGTCTCGTCATTTCCTTGCTCCTGATTGGGTTTCCCATCGCGCTCATTTTCGCCTGGGTTTTTGATATCACGCCCGAAGGCGTTCGCGCTACCGAACCTCTTCCAAGTTTTCCGACGCAACGCCGCGGCCGTCGCAATCTTGGTTTGTTGCTTTTGCTCGCGGTGGTGATTTCTGGCGTCGCCGGATTCTTTCTCCTGCCACGCGCCTCCGCGCATAGGATGGAAAAGTCGATCGCGGTTTTGCCGTTTGAAAATCTCAGCGACGACAAGGAGAACGCCTTTTTCGCCGACGGAATTCAGGACGACATTCTGACGAACCTCGCCCGGATCGGTGACTTGAAAGTGGTTTCCCGCACTTCTGTGATGAGCTATCGCGGTAAGTCGAGCACCTTGCGCGAAATCGGAAAAACGCTTGGCGTTTCCGCCATTCTCGAAGGCACGGTACGCAAATCGGGCAACCGTGTGCGACTCAACGTGCAGTTAATCAACGCGCAGAATGATGAACATCTTTGGGCGCAGGAATATGATCGCGATTTGACCGATGTTTTCGCCATCCAAACCGATCTCGCACAAAAAATCGCTCACGAATTGCAGGCTAAACTCTCGCCGGGCGAGATGGCGCAGATGATGCGCAAACCGACTGAGAACAGCGAGGCTTACCTCGCGTTCGTCGAGGCGCACGATCTGCACTCGCACGCGGACGATATCGCGAAACTAAAACAGGCGGAACATCTCTACGAACGCGCGCTGCAACTCGATCCGAATTTCGCTTTGGCCGCGGCCGGTTATTCGCAATTGGAGAGCTGGATTCTGCACACCTACGATTCAACTCCGGCGCGGCGCGAAAAGGCGCGGCAGCTGGCGGCGCGAGCACTGGAATTGCAGCCGGATTTGCCCGAAGGACATCTTGCGCTCGGATTTTCGTATTACTATGGCGACGCCGGTTTCGACGCGGCGCTGCGCGAGTTCGAGATCGCGCAACGCGGTCTGCCGAACGCCAACGAAGTTTACCTCGCGCTCGGTGCGATCCAGCGGCGACAAGGGCAGTGGGCGGAATCGAACGCGAATTTGCAGAAAGCGGCCTCGTTAAACCCGCAGGATTCCTGGGCCTTGCAGAACCTGGCTATGAATTACGAACTGGCGCGCGACTTTGAGAATGCGCGGAGGATTTTGGAGCGCGCGGAACAGGTCGCACCCCAATCTTTCGGCATGTTAGGCCTCAAAGCCAAACTCGGCATCGAGGAAAAAGGCGATTTCAGTGTGGCGGAGGCAGCGCTCGCCCGGGTCAATCAAATGCCGAATGATCTCCGGCATCTCATTCGTACGCAGAGCAGCGGCGTTTTTCTTTTGCAGCGCAAATACGCGGAGGCACTGCAAGCGGCGGAAGCCACGCCGGACGATGGCCCAATGCCGCAGATGGAGGTTTTGACCAACAAATATATCGTGATCGGCGCGGCCCATCGCGGTCTGAAGGATGAGGCGGCGGCAGGTGCCGCTTTTGTGAAAGCAAAGGGTTTGGCTCAGGAACGGGTGAACGTTTCGCCGCTCGATCCCGACGCTCACATAATCCTCGCCACTGTGCTGGGTTTTCTCGGAGAAAAGGAATCGGCGCTCGCGGAAGCACAGCGCGCGCTCGAGTTGCTGCCGGTTAGCAAAGACGCGTTTCACGGCCCCGATATTGCGCTTTCCGCGGCCGAAATTTACGCGCAGGTCGGGGAGAACGATCGCGCTTTCCAGACATTGGAAGAACTCGCGAAAATTCCGAGTCCGCTATGCCCACAGATGTTGCGCCTGAATCCCATTTGGGATCCGATTCGCGACGACGCGCGCTTCCCCCAGATCGTGGAAAAATTCCGTGCGAAAGTTTAGCTGCGCGGTTTTCGCGTTCTTTCTTGTCTCTTGCGCGCGAGCGGCATGGACGGTCGTTTCAACGCAGTCGGAATTCTCGGCCGGTCCGCGCATCGAACATCGACATCTTATGGTGGCGGCCGGAGAGGAAGGCCTGCGCGCGAATTTGGATTTGGCAATTTTCCCCGCCAAGACCGCGACCTTGCGGGTAATCGATAATCCGCAGGGCAACGACTCGTTAGGCACGGTCATGTCTCGCGAGCATTGTCTCTCCGGAATAAACGGTGGCTATTTCGATCCGGAATTTGCGCCGGTCGGATTGTCGATCAGCGACGGACGACTCATTAAGCCGCTGCAAAAAGCCAAACTCCTGAGCGGTGTGGTCAGCGCGAACGATAGCCGCGTGGTTATCCAGCGGACGGCGGAATTTTCCATGAAGTTGAAGCCGGCCGCAGCCCGGCAGTGCGGGCCATTTCTGGTCGAAAACGGCAAGCCGATTGCAAGTTTGAATATGGAACGCGAGGCCCGCCGCACTTTCGTTGCCGTCTCGGGTGATCAGGCCATGCTGGGGTTCTGTTCGTCCGTCACCCTGGCCCAGCTCTCCGAAATTCTTTGCGTTCCCGAGCTTAAAATTTCGCGTGCCTTGAATATGGACGGCGGTTCGTCGAGCGCGTTTTGGTTCAGCCGCGAAAAAGGCCCAGTCTATATTAGTGAACAGAAAAACGTTCGCGATTTCCTGGCCATCGTGCCGCAGCCGGCAAAAAACTGATGCGCACTTTCGGGGGATTCAAAATCGACCGGACGAAATTTTTCGGCGAAGTGCGCGGAGGAAAAGTTTTTCGCCTAACGAGTGCTCCGTGGATTGAGCTGAAGGAAACGGGCGAGAACTACTCGTTAGGCGAAGTGACCCTCGATCTGCCGGTCGCGCCAAGCAAATTGATCGCAGTCGGTTTGAATTACGCCGATCACATCGCGGAAATGAAACGCACGCCCCTCGGCACGCCCTTGATCCGGTTCAAGGCGCCGACTTCTCTTCTGCCCCACAACGGCACGATCGAGATTGCGTATCCCGAACATCAAACGCATTTCGAAACGGAACTCGCTATCGTCATGGGGCGGCCGGCGAAGAATGCGACGAAAGCGGACGCATTAAGCTACGTTTTCGGCTACACCGTCGCGCAGGACATTAGCGATCGCGATTTGCAGAACGCCGAAAAACAATTCGCGCGCGCGAAGTCTTTCGACACTTACACACCGGTCGGGCCGTTCATTTATACCGAGGTGGATGTCCGCGATGTGCCGCTAACTTTGCGGCAAAACGGCGTGATCAAACAGGAAGCCCGCACCAGCCAAATGATCTATTCGGTCGCGGAAATCGTCGCCTTTGCCAGTGAGAATCTCACTCTGCTGCCGGGCGATCTTATTATTACCGGAACGCCGTCCGGGGTCGGGCCGATTGAGGCCGGTGATGAATTGGAAGCGCAGATCAGCGATTGGCCACCGCTGCGCAATCGAGTCGCGCTCGCAAAAAAAAATTGAGCCTAAAAGAAAAATTTAGATTGGCTCCTTCTACATCCGAAGAGTTTTTTGCTGCGAAATACTAATGGTGGAAGTCGCAGTGTGCATAACGCGAAGGAATTATCTGAAAAGATTTACTCGACTCGCCGTTGTCACATTGCGAATAAATATCAGACAACTGCCACAAATGCATCGGATTGGCCTGTGAGCCTTTCCTTCAACATATGAAAAAACTGCTTATCACCTCTCTTGTTGCCCTCACTGTCGCTCTTAACTTGTTTGCGCAAACCACGCCGCTGCCCGCGGCTGGGACATCGCCGGGTATTTCCGCGTCCGCCCCGGCGACCATGCCTGCCGCAACCGCTCCAGCGACAACCGCGCCCGGCCTGGCAGCCACGCCTCCCGGTACCGTTCCAGTTGTCCCGCCGCCGCCCGGCATGAGCCCCTCGACTGCAGCCGGTATGGCGCCGCCTGCTACGGCAGCGAGCGCTTCGCCGGGCGCAACCGTTCCGCCGCCGCCTGCGGACACGGGAAATTATTTAGTCGATAAGTTCAAGCACGGCGGCCCGATCATGTGGCCGATTTTAATCGTGTCGGTCGTCGCCCTCGCCGTGGTGGTCGAGCGTATTTTCTGGTGGCTCGGTCGCTGGATGCGCCGCGATCCGAAACGCATCGAGAAAGTTTTCACCGCCATTGAAAATGGTGATGTCGCTGAAGCTTCGCGTTTGTCGCGCGGATCGCGCGATCCCGTTTTGCGCATGATGTGGAATGGTCTGAATCACCAGCACGCGTCGCTGCAAGGCGCGCTGCAAGTTGCCGCCGGTATCGAAATCAAACGCGCGGGAAGATTTCTCGTCGTCATGGACACGCTCGTCACGCTCGCTCCGTTGCTTGGTCTCTTGGGAACGATCACCGGTCTGATGAAATCGTTCAGCTTCCTCGGCAACGAAGAATTAGCTGTGACGGCGGTGACCGGCGGTATCGCGGAAGCGCTTATCGCCACTGCTTGCGGTCTGGGCATCGCAATTTTCGCGCTGGTTCCGTTTAACTTTTTCACCTCTCGAGTGTCTAACTTAGAGTTCGAGCTGCAGACGGCAGCGACAAACCTTGAAGTTATGCTTGAAGCGCAAAAGAAAGGTGATCTCGACATCACCGCGATGACGAAATAGCGGCTATGGAAGTCACCTCTCCAATTCCCAAAAAGCATGCGCGGATTGAGATTATTCCGCTCATCGACATCATGTTCTTTCTCCTGGCCAGTTTCATGATGGTCAGCCTCAGCCAGACTACGATGAAGGGGATCAAGGTTGCGCTGCCGACGGGTGCGTCGGGACAAACGCAATCGAAAAAAGATTACTACAGCTTCTCGGTCGATCGCGACGGTTACATCTATTGGGATAAAACGAAAATCTCTTATGAAGACGTCCCCGGGAAACTAAAGCCCATCTACGCGGAGTGGTCAGCGAACAAAGATCGACCGGAACCAAAGATTTTTGTTCGCGGCGATCGCGAAGCTTTGCACGGAAACGTCACGCGTTTGCTCGATCAAATCCGTTCGACTGGATTCACCAAGATCGCATTTGAAATCAAGAGTGAAGCTTTGAAAGGGGTGCCCGCTCCGGGCAGCAATTAGTATGGCCGTCGGTCCATTACTCTACAAACCAGCGCCCAAGTGGCAGGTCTGGGCTGCATTTGGCGCTGCGCTCGCAATTCATGCGACTGCGGTTGGTATCGCCGCGCTCAAGCCAGAAGAGCCGGCACCAGCTGATATCTCGCAACTCGATCAGGCGGCCGAAGTAACTTTCGAACAGACCTCGCCGGAGCCAACTCCGCCACCGGAAGAAGTGCAGGAACCAGAGCCAACCGAAGCGCCGCCGGAACCGACGGAGATTCCGGAGTTCGTCGAGGAGAAACCGACGCCACCGCCGAAACGCGACAAGCCGACCAAGCCGGTTGCGCCAATCGCGCGACCGAAGCCAGCAGGCGCACCTGGTCCGATGTCGATGTCGTCGGCCAAGGCTGTGGCGGTAAGCGCGCCCCGTCCGGAATATCCATACGAAGCGCGGCGCTCGAAGATCACCGGCAGCGGTGTTTGTGTGATGACGGTCGATCCTTCCAGCGGATCGGTCACGAGCGCGGACATGCAGCAGAGCACAGGCAATCCGATTTTGGATAACGCCGCTACGAGCACCTTCCGCAGATGGCGCTTCAAACCCGGAACCGTTTCGAAAGTGCGAACGCCGATCACGTTCACCATGAACGGAGCGTCCTACTAGCGGGCTTTTCTTATGAGAATGCGATCACCCATTCCGAAGAAGCACGCGCGCATCGAGATCATTCCTTTGATCGATATCATGTTCTTCCTCCTCGCTAGTTTCATGATGGTTAGCTTGAGCCAGACGCACATGAAAGGCATACGTGTGAATCTGCCCAGCAACATCGCGGTGCAGCAACAAGACCCCAACAAGGACACGGTGCGCATCCGGATCACCGAAGGAAATTTGATTTATTTCGATAACCAGCCGGTGAATTCAGATGAGGTGATGGGACGACTTTACGCGCTCTACAAAGCGAACAAGGACGTCAAAGTCTCCTTGAGCGCGGAGCAGGCCGCAATGCATGGCGACGTTATCAGCGTGCTCGATAAGATTCGCTCGGCCGGCATCGACAAGATCGGTTACCAGATCAAGGTCGCCGCGCCGCAAGGCGCCCCCGGCACGACGCCTTAACGGCTCGATTTGAAATTATCGCGTAGTTGCGCGACTGCCCGTGCGCGATGGCTGATTCGGTTTTTCGTTTCCTCGCCGAGTTCCGCGAATGTCCGATCGTGTCCCGCGGGAATGAAAATCGGATCGTATCCGAATCCATTTTTACCGCGCGGTTCAAGCGAGATTGTGCCTTCGAGTTCTCCGGCAAAAACAGCCAGCGTTTCGCCCTTGCGAGCTAGAACGATCACGCAACGAAAGCAAGCACGCCGGTCCGCTGCCTCTCGAAGTTCCTGCAAGAGCTTGCCTATATTTTCCTGATCGGTCGCGCTTTCTCCCGAGTATCGGGCGGAAAAAATTCCGGGCGCGCCGCCGAGCACGTCTACTTCCAATCCAGAATCGTCGGCCACGACAAGGCCCGGCCGTGTCTTTGAAATTGTGACGGCTTTTAGGACGGCGTTCTCTTCGAAAGTGCATCCGGTTTCTTCGACCGGTGGAATTTCGGTCGAGCTTGTCAGGTCGGAGACCGCGAACTCGCCGCCAAGAATTTGAGCGAACTCACGGGTCTTATGTGCGTTGCGAGTTGCGAGGAGCAGCGGAATCACGACGAATGTTGAAATCCTGCAAATCCCGTTAATCCTGTCCAACTCTTCTGCATGAGCGAGCGACGTAAACCCTATCCTTTCGATCAGATCGAGCCGAAATGGCAAACGATCTGGGATGAGGGTCGCGCCTTTCATGCACCGAATCCGGGTGAGCAAAACTTTGATCCAAAAAAACCGAAGTACTACATCCTCGACATGTTTCCCTATCCGAGCGGCGCCGGCTTACACGTCGGACATCCGGAAGGTTATACCGCGACGGACATAATCGCGCGCTACAAGCGCATGTGCGGCTTCAATGTTTTGCATCCCATGGGATGGGACGCGTTCGGATTGCCGGCGGAACAATATGCAATCAAGACCGGCCAGCATCCCGCAGTCACGACGCGCGACAACATCGGGAAGTTCAAAACGCAGCTGAAGCGCATCGGATTTTCCTACGATTGGGAACGCGAAATCAGCACGGCCGATCCGAGATTCTATCGCTGGACGCAATGGATTTTTCTTCAGATTTACAATTCGTGGGTTAACCCGCAGACGAAAAAGGCGGAACCGATTTCCACTTATCGCGGCGACGATCCCGACAGCGTTCGCCTCGCTTACGTCGCCGAAGTCCCCGTCAATTGGTGTCCCGATCTCGGCACCGTGCTCGCGAACGAGGAGGTGATCGACGGCAAGAGCGAAGTCGGCGGCTTTCCTGTCGTGAGGCGGCCGATGCGGCAATGGATGCTGCGCATCACTGCTTACGCTGACCGTTTGGCCGACGAGCTGAAGGATTTGGATTGGCCGGAAGGAATCAAACTGCTCCAGCGAAATTGGATCGGACGCAGCGGAGGCGCGGAGATCGAATTCAAAATCGAAAATTACGATGAGCTCATTCGCGTTTTCACCACGAGGCCCGATACCATCTACGGCGCGAATTACATGGTGCTTGCCCCGGAACATCCGCTGGTCGATCGCCTAACGAGTGCAGACAAGCGCGCCGAAGTGGCAAAATATCGCGAGCAGATTACCGCGAAATCTGATCTAGAGCGAACCGATCTCGCTAAAGAAAAAACCGGCGCATTTATCGGCGCCTACGCCATCAATCCAGTTAACGACCAGAAAATTCCAATCTGGATCGCCGATTACGTGCTCATGGGGTACGGCACTGGCGCGATCATGGGCGTGCCGGGGCACGACGAACGCGATCTGGAATTCGCCCGCAAGTTCGAACTGGAAATTATCCCGGTTGTACAAGTGCCGGGCAAAACGCCTGACGAATCGATCGGGTGCCTCGACGATGGGACTGCGATCAATTCGCCTTTGATCAACGGCCTGCCAACCTCGGAAGCGAAGAAGAAAATTGTCGCCTGGCTCGAAGAAAAGGGACAAGGCCGAGCCGATGTGCGCTTTAAGTTGCGCGACTGGCTTTTCTCCCGGCAGCGTTACTGGGGCGAACCGTTCCCCGTCGTCTGGGAGAATGGCAAACACCACTCGTTAGGCGAAAGCGAATTACCACTCGTGCCGCCGGAGTTGGAAGACTACAAGCCAACCGGAACCGGCGAGCCGCCGCTGGCGAAAGCCAAAGACTGGGTTCGTTATTCCGAAAATGCGACGCGCGAAACCAACACCATGCCGCAGTGGGCCGGTTCATGTTGGTATTACCTGCGCTTTTGCGATCCGGCGAACGCGTCGCGCTTTGTCGGTGAAGAAGAGGAACGCTACTGGATGGGCGGCCCGCAAGCCGGCGGAGTTGATCTTTACGTCGGCGGAACCGAGCACGCCGTCCTGCATCTTTTGTATGCGCGTTTCTGGCACAAGGTCCTTTTCGATCTCGGCTATTTGTCCAAACCCGAGCCGTTCCAACGCTTGGTCAATCAGGGGATGATCCTCGGCGAGGACAATCGCAAGATGTCGAAACGCTGGGGCAACGTCATCGATCCGCTCGATGTCATCACGGAGTACGGCGCGGACGCGCTTCGGTGCTACGAGATGTTTATGGGTCCGCTCGAGCAGATGAAGCCGTGGAGTATGAAAGGCGTCGAAGGCGTTTCGCGATTTCTCGCGCGCGTTTGGCGCCTGCTCATGGAGGAAAATCAGGCGGGCGAATGGGAGTTATCACCTCGCGTGCAGGATGCCGCCGCGGAAAAATCGCAACAGAAAATTCTACACGCCACGATCAAGAAAGTGACCGAAGACATCGAGTCGCTCTCTTTCAATACTGCGATCTCGCAAATGATGGTTTTCGTCAACGCGTTTACCAACGCACCCGTTATTCCTGTTTCGGTCATGCGGACGTTCTTAGTCGTGCTGTCTCCTTTCGCGCCCCACTTGGCCGCCGAGCTTTGGGAAAAACTCGGTCAAAACTTCCAGCACTCGTTAGGCGAAATCAACGCGCAAACCTGGCCGGAATTCGATCCCGCCCCTCTGGTCGAGGATGAAGTCGAGATTATCCTACAGGTAAACGGTAAAGTGCGCGATCGCGTCCGTGCGCCGATCAACGCGCCTAACGAAGAATTGGAACGGATTGCCCTGGCGAATCCCCGCGTTCAGGAATTCATCGCCGGCAAGACGGTTCGCAAAATTATTGCCGTCCCGAATAAGCTGGTAAACGTAGTCGCTAACTAAGAGGAAACGTTTATGTGGAAAGAATTCAAAGAATTTGCGGTCAAAGGAAATGCCGTTGATCTCGCCGTTGGTGTCATCATCGGTGCGGCCTTCGGCGGCATTGTCACCTCGCTGGTGAAGGACATTTTGATGCCGCCCATCGGCTTGCTCACGGGCGGTCTCGATTTCTCGAACAAGTTTCTTGTTCTGAAAGATGCGCCCGGCGGCGCCGTTTTCGCTACTCCAGCGGATGCGGTCAAAGCGGGTGCTATCACCTGGAACTACGGAAATTTCCTCACCCTATTGATCAATTTCATCATCGTGGCCTTCTGCATTTTTCTTGTGATAAAGGCAGTGAACAAAATGAAAAAGCCGGCGCCGAACACCGCGCCGGTTTCGAAAGATTGCCCGTTTTGTTCCATGACCATTCCGGTCAAGGCCACGCGTTGTCCGCATTGCACATCGGAAATGGCGGGGACGGCGCGCGCTTAAGCGGCCTCTTCGATCGGCGGCAATTGTAAAACGCGCTTCGGCGTGCAGAGCCATCTGCGACTCTCGCTCGTCGCTTCCCACTCGGTGCCCGCGGCCCACGGCGAAAACGCGGGCAAGATCCAACAAGTTCCTTGTTGCACGAAGGCCGGCAATTTCAGTCGTAATCCTGCGCCATCGGTAATTGTTCCCGCGGGATGATGATGGCCGATAATTTGAATCGCGTCGGAAATATCGGCGGCGCAGTGGCCGTGATGAAAATAGAATCCATCGCAGCTCCATGAATCGCGCCAGGAAAAAGCACTCGTTAGGCGACGATCGTGATTTCCCGCCAGCACAATCGGTTCACAAACCGCAGAAAGTCTTTCGATCAATCGCACCGCTTCGGTCGCGGCGGCGCGATCATGCACCACATCTCCCACGATAATCAGGTTCTTCGGTTGATAATCGATCAGCAATTCCTTCAAACGCTCTTCCACGGAAGTCATGCCCCAAAGCGGCACCAATCGTCCGGCGGCGCGCTGGCTCAGTTCGTAGCCGAAATGAAGATCGGCCACCGCCAGCCAGCGTTGCGCGCGATGAAAAAGAGCGAGCCGGCCATCGAGTAGAATGTCGGGTGCGATCAATGCCTGATATGGTGCGAGTGGAATCATGCGGTTGGGAAATATCGCTTGCCGCAGTTTCGATTGCTCGCTAGGGAGGCCTCGCTCAAATGAAAAAAGTTCTTTGGTTTGCGGTTCTTGGGCTCGGATTTTTTCTGGCGAGCTGCGAGACGCAACCTCTGCCGAAAATCGCTACCCGCACCGGCGTCCAGAAAATCCGCACCACGGCTTACACACATACTGAACGCGGCGGCAGTCGCAACGCCATCGGTCAGCGACTTTCTGGCGGTCGCTTGAAAAGCGCGTCGGCTGATTGGTCGCGCTATCCCTTCGGCACCCGTTTCCGTTTGTTGAGCAGCGGCGACGAATATGTCATCGACGATTACGGTGGCGCGCTCGTCGGCACGAGCACGATCGATCTCTACAAAACGTCCCGCGGTGAAGTCCATCGCTGGGGTGTGCGGCATGAAGATATTGAAGTTATTCACTGGGGTTCCGACGAAGACAGCCTGAAAATCTTACGCACTCGCAAGAATGTGGGACGCGTCCGGCGCATGATCGCGAGCATCGAAAGAAAACAGGGCGCGTTTACCAAACGTTAGTCGTGAAAATTCTGGTTGTTGGCGGCGCCGGTTATATCGGGAGCATCTGTTCCGAGTTGCTGCTCAACGAAGGATACGACGTCACGATCTTCGATAATCTGACCGAAGGACACCGTCGTGCGATCGATCAGCGTGCCGAGTTTGTCGAAGGCGACCTGGCCGATCGCGCCGCGATCGATCGAGCACTCGTTAGGCAAAAACCGCATGCGGTCATGCATTTCGCGGCCAGCGCGCTCGTCGGTGAATCGATGGAAAACCCTTCCAAATATTTTCGCAACAATATCGGCAACGGTTTGAATTTGCTCGATGCCATGCTCGCTGCTGATGTGCGGCGGCTCGTTTTTTCTTCCACCTGCGCGACGTTCGGTCCGCCGGAACGGGTGCCAATTGATGAGACGATGCCGCAACGGCCGATCAATCCTTACGGCGAATCGAAGCTTTCTTTCGAGCGAATCCTGCACTGGTACGGCCAGATTCACCGTCTACAGTTTGTATCCCTCCGCTACTTCAACGCGGCCGGGGCGTCAGAAAACTTCGGCGAAGATCATCGCCACGAGACGCACCTCATCCCGAATGTGCTGAAGGTCGCGCTAGGAGAAAAACCGCAGGTCGAAATTTTCGGAACTGACTATGACACACCGGATGGAACGTGCATCCGCGACTACATTCACATTCTGGATTTATCTCGTGCCCACATTCTCGCGCTCGATGCGCCAAAGTCAGAATTCTACAATCTCGGAACCGGTGGCGGTTCCAGCGTGCGTGAAGTGATCGACGCCAGCCGAAAAATTACGGGCAAAGAAATTCCGGTGTTGGAAAAGCCGCGGCGTCCCGGCGATCCACCACGTTTGATCGCCGCCTCAGAAAAAATCAAACGTGAGCTCGGCTGGCAGCCGCAAATCCAAAATCTCGATGCCATCGTCGAGAGCGCCTGGAAGTGGCACCAGAAATTTCCGCGCGGCTACGAGGATTAACCGCGGCGGCGAAAAAGAAAAACGCCCGCGGAAACACGTTCCGCGGGCGCTTGAATTTTCGACTAAACTTTGCCTAACGAATCCTTACGGAGTCGTCGTCGTGGTCGTAGTCGTCTTGGTTTCCTTGATCTCAGCTAGTGGCTTTTGCACCGTGATCTTGGAGACAACCATACGGTCGCCTTGTTTCACGTAGCTGTAACGCACTGGCAGATCAGAACGCAGTAACGCCATATCAACTGGCGCGCCTGTCGAATCAACCACGGTCGTAGTCTTGGTGGTGTAATACTTCACTGGCGCTTCACTCGAAGTCGTGCGCACGCTCACGTAGTCGGTGCCCGGCGAGTAAGTGGTGATAGTGCCCGTGCCGTCGAGAGCGCTCGTGCTCGCGCTCACGCCGGTCGTTCCCGCCGTCGTGGTCGCGCTTACGCCTGTCGTGCCCGCCGTTGTGGCTGTGGTCGTTTCTTTTGTTGTCGTCTGTGCGAAAGCTGTGCTTAAAGCCACAACGCTAACCGCTCCGATCGCCAACATTTTCATCAATGGTGTCTGTTTCATATTTGTCCTTTTGTTTGGTTAAACGGATGCTCTCCGTCGTGCTTTCATCCGACTTGTATCGCCCGCGATTTATTCAATCGGTCTCTGTAATTCGTGCTCGGCGTGGCCTTTGGTCGCTCAACAACTAGAATTTCTTGCTTTCGAAAATGCAATCTCTCCCTGGTTTTCGTGATTTTCTCCCGGGCGATTGCGCGGTGCGGAATTACATTTTCGCGCAATGGCGCGAGGTCGCGCGGCGGTATGGATTCGTCGAGTGGGACGGGCCGGTCCTCGAGCCGACCGAGCTCTACACAAAGAAAAGCGGCGACGAAATCGTTGCGCAGTTATTTAATTTTACCGACAAAGGCGAACGCGAAGTCGCGCTGCGGCCGGAGCTCACCCCCACGCTCGCGCGCGTAGTTGCAGCGCATGAACGCGAATTCAAAAAACCGCTCAAATGGTTTTCGATTCCGCAATGTTTTCGCTACGAAAAGCAGCAGCGCGGAAGATTGCGCGAACACTTTCAATTCAATGCCGACATCATCGGCGAAGACTCGTTAGGCGCGGATATCGAATTGATCGCCTTGTGCATCGATCTGCTCCGCAGCTTCGGGCTCGGAGGGCAAGATGTTGTCGTGCGAATCAGTGATCGCGAATTTTGGATTGATTTTCTGCGGGCGCAAAATGTGCCGGACGATCGCTGGCAGAAGACACTCGAGATTATCGACAAAAGCGAGCGGCAGCCGCGGGAAAAAATTGCCGAACAGCTCGGGCACCTCGCTCCCGGCGTCTTCGAAATTCTGGATGGCGGCGGCCAGAGCGAGAAGCTCGACGGAATTATCGAACAACTTCGTCAGCGCGGGTTAGCGGAATTTGCCGAAGTCGATTTGCGGATTGTGCGCGGGCTCGCCTACTACACCGGTGTTGTCTTCGAAGCGTTTGATCGCGCGGGAAAACTGCGCGCGATTGCCGGCGGCGGCCGTTACGACAATCTCATCAGTCAACTAAGTGATGGGGACGTCTCGCTACCCGCGATTGGGTTTGCGATGGGCGACGTTGTCTTAGGCGAGATCCTTCGTGAGAAGGGAATCGCGCCTAACGAACGACAACTCGATGTCTACGCAGTGATCGCGAAAGAAGAACGGCGCCCCGACGCGTTGCGACAAATACAACGGCTACGCGACAAGAATCTGCGGGTCGATTATCCGCTGGTGGCCGCGAAGGTCGGAAAACAATTTCAGACTGCTGAGCAACTCGGCGCGAAATTCGCCATCCTTTTTGGGGACGAATGGCCGCAGGTAAAAGTGAAGAATCTCGCGACGCGCGACGAACAACTCGTCTCGCAGGAAGAGTTGCTTGCGCATCTGGCGCGAGTGTCATCCTGAGCGAAGCGAAGGATCTCACAGATTTGTGCGCGCGTGATTACTTGAGAGATTCTTCGCTTCGCTCAGAATGACACCCTTTCCGCGATGAGTTTTTACCGGACACATCATTGCAATGAACTGCGCGCTACCGACATCGGCCGCGACGTAAAGCTCGCCGGTTGGGTGCACGTGCGGCGCGATCACGGCGGCGTCGTTTTTATCGATTTGCGCGATCGCGAAGGCCTGACGCAGGTTGTGTTTCGTCCGGAAGAAAATGCAGAGACAACGAAGCTGGCGCGCACCTTGCGACATGAGGATGTAGTGCAAGTCGAAGGCAAAGTGGCGGCGCGCGTTCCGGGAACAGAAAATCCGAAATTGCCGACCGGGCAGATCGAGATTTTGCCTAACGAGTTGAGGATTTTGAATCGCGCAGATATTCTGCCGTTTCCGATCGACTCGGATCCAACGAATGAAGATCTGCGGCTGAGCTATCGCTACTACGATCTGCGTCGTCCGCAGATGTCGCGCAATTTGCGCATGCGACATCGGGTGACCAAAGCGGTGCGCGATTATTTCGACGCGCAGGCTTTTGTTGAAGTCGAAACACCGGTGCTTTCAAAAAGCACACCGGAGGGAGCGCGCGATTTTTTGGTTCCGAGCCGACTCGCGCCTGGAAAATTTTACGCGCTCCCGCAGGCGCCACAGCAATACAAGCAGTTGCTCATGGTCGGCGGCGTGGAAAAATATTTCCAGATCGCGAAATGTTTTCGCGACGAAGATTTGCGCGCCGACCGGCAACCGGAGTTCACGCAGATCGATGTCGAGGCATCGTTCGTTAGGCCGGACGACATCTATGCGCTGACGGAAGGAATGCTGGCGGCGACTTTCCGGGCAACGCACGGGCTCGAAATCAAAACACCATTCGAGCGACTGACTTATCGCGACGCTGTCGGAACATACGGCAGCGACAAACCCGATCGGCGTTTCGGTATGAAGCTGATCGATTTGAGCGACGTCTTTCGCGAGAGCAGCTTTAAGGTTTTTCGCGGCGCGCTTGATTTCGGAGGCGTGGTCAAAGCGATTAACGCGAAAGGGTTTGCCGGAATTACGATTGGCCAGATCGACGAGCTGACCGCGATTGCGAAAAACTTCGGCGCGAAAGGACTCGCCTTCATCAAGATCGAAGACGGCGAGTGGAAATCGCCGATCGTGAAATTCTTTTCCGAGGCGGAGAAGGAGGCATTGCGTTCGCGTTTGGAAATCGAGGAAGGCGATCTCGTTTTTTTCGCCGCCGATAAATGGGATGTCGCTTGCGAAGTGCTCGGTCGGCTGCGTCTGCGCGCGGCGGAAATTCTAAAAGCGATTCCTGGGTCCGACGTAATAGATTTTCTTTGGGTGACAGAATTCCCGCTCCTGCAATGGAGTGCGGAAGATCAGAAATGGAACGCGGTCCATCATCCGTTCACGCGCCCGCATCCGGATGATCTTGTCTTACTCGACGAAAAAAAGTTCGGCGAAGTACGCGCGGAGGCCTACGACGTGGTGATGAACGGCGTCGAAATCGGCGGCGGCAGCATTCGAATTCACGAGCCCGACTTGCAGGCGAAAATGTTCGGCGTCCTTGGCGTGAACGAGAAACAGCAGGAAGAAATGTTTGGTCACTTGCTGCGCGCGTTTCGACTCGGCGCACCACCGCACGGCGGCATCGCCTTCGGCCTTGATCGAATAGTTATGCTAATCTGCGGAGAGCAATCCATCCGCGAAGTGATGGCCTTTCCAAAAAACAATCGCGGCCAGGACCTGATGTCGCAGTCGCCGAGCGATGTGGAGGCGCGACAGTTGCGCGAAGTTGGACTCAAGCCGGCCGCTGATGCGCGTGCTCCGAGCGAAAGCAAAACGCCACCGCAAACGTAACGATGGTTCCGATGCAGATCCACCAGGGGAATTCTGTTTTCGGTAGCCACCACGGGACGTCGTAGGCGACGCCGCCGAATAGCACGGCGAGCGCGTTGAGCAGATTGCTGGCGATGGCGACGGCAACAAAGCCGGCGATCATGGCGATGATGTTGCCGCGGTTGCTGCCGCGGCGTTTGGTGAAAATGCCGCAGAGAAAAACGCCCAGAAGCGGGCCGTATGTGTAGCCGTAAATTCCGAGAACGATCGGAATGATGCGAACGTTCGGGTGGATAACGACGATGTAGGACGTAAGCGATGCGACCACGATCATCAGCACGGAAAACGCGACGGTCGCGCGACGAACGGCCCGAAGACTTTCCGCCTGAGTGGCGTTGCGATTGACATAGTTCTGGTACCAGTCGCGCGTAAAACTAGTGGCCAGTGCGTTGAGCGCGGTGCTGAGGGAGCCCATCGCGGTCGCGAAAATTCCGGCGATGAGTAATCCGCGAATACCGACCGGCATTTCATGCAAAATGAAATGGCAAAATATCTCGTTAGGAGATTTCGGCAGCGCCGGGTCGAGATGCGATTGGTAGTAGGTCCAGAGCAGAAGTCCGATGCTGAGAAAAGTGAGCACGATGGGAATGTCGGCGAGTCCGGAAAAAATCAGCGAGCGCCGGCTGCGCCGGATGTCGGGCGCGGTCAACATTCGTTGCACCATGTCCTGGTCGGTTCCGTGCGTCGCCATGGTGACGAAGGTCGAGGCGATCAGCCCGGCGAAGATGGTGTATTCGATCTCGAACATTCCTTTCCATTTCTCCCAACCACTTTTCGCGGGATCGAGACCAGTGGTGATGAAATCATGCAGGCCGAATCCGCCGTGGCGCTGCGAGATTTCCTGGAAGCCGCCGGGGATGGCGTAGAACAGAATCGCCAGCGCGACGAGTGCGCTTCCCATCATGATCGAGGCTTGGATAAAATCGGTCCAGACGACGGCTTTGATGCCGCCGAGCGTGGTGTAAATCGCGGTCAGGACAACAATGACGACGCAGGCGCCGATGTAGATCCAAAGTGTTTGCGTCGGAGCGGGACGCGCGCCGGCGATTAATTCGTAGCCGAGAACGAGCGCGATGGCCGCGACATACAAACGCGCGCCGGAAGCAAGCACACGTGTGACCAGAAAAACAGCGGACGCGGCGTTCTTGGTCGGGGGACCGAAACGGGCGGTCAGGTATTCGTAGATCGAGTAAACTTTGTAATCGTAGTACGGCTTAATGAAAATGTAGCTGACCAGGACGCGCGCGATGATGGTGCCGATGGCGAGCTGCGCGTAGGTGTAATTGCGCAATGCGAAACCTTCGCCCGGCGCGCCGAAAAAAGTGCCGGCGCTCGTTTCCGCCGCAACAATGGAGGCAAGCACTGCCCACCACGGAATGCGCCGGCCGCCGAGCGCGAAGTCTTCCAGATTATCTTCCTTGCGGCCCATGCGCAGGCCGATGGAAATGATGATAACGAAGTAAAGCAGCAGGACGCCGAGATCGATGAAGAGGCGCGCGTCCATGCGGCGGTTATTTAGCCACGGATGAAGACGGATGAAACACGGATTTTAATCGAGGCGCCGGATTTCGATCTGGCGAAGACGCTCGATTCCGGTCAGGTCTTTCACTGGGACTCGTTAGGCAATGGATTCATCGGCATGATTGGCGACGCGCCGATTTACGTCGAACAGAAAGGCAATCGACTACTCGTTAGGCGAAAAGATGCAGCACTCGTTAGGAATTATTTTGCGCTCGATCATCCCTTGAAGAAAATTTGCGCGGTTTTTCCGGTGGATCCGACGATGTCGGCCGCGCGTGATTATTGCCGTGGCTTGCGCATTATTCGCCAGCCGCTTTGGGAATGTCTCGCCACCTTTATTTGTTCGTCGATGAAACAGGTCGCGCACATTCGACAGATGTCTCGCGCGCTGCGCGAAAGATTTGGCGCGCGCCACAGGCTATACGTGAATCACGTATACGCTTTTCCGAGCGCGGGGAGACTTGCGAGAGCGAGCGAAAAGCAATTGCGTGAATGTGCGCTTGGTTATCGCGCGAAAAATCTCCTCGCGACCGCGCGCCGCGTGAACAGCGGCGAAGCGAATCTGGAAGACTGGCGCCGCTTAAGTGATGACGAATTACGCGCGAGCCTTTGTGAATTACCCGGCGTCGGCGCAAAAGTGGCGAATTGCGTAATGCTCTTCGCCTACGAGCGACTGCGTGCGTTTCCTATCGACGTCTGGATTGAGCGCGTGTTGAAAGAAAAATATTTCGCGCGCAAACGGAACGTGACGTCGCAGCATTTGCGTGAGTTTTGCGAAAACTACTTCGGAGAGCAGGGCGGTTACGCGCAACAGTATCTTTTTCACCACGCGCGCAAGACGGCGAAGAAAAAGCGCCGACGGTCCAAGGTGTCATCCTGAGCCGCCCAGCCGGCGAAGGATCTCATCGATGGAATACGCGTTAACGATTCCGGCGCGACGCCGAACTGATAGTCCAGACGGAGAAGGCGCGTCCGCGCAAGAGCTATTGCAAGATCCTTCGGCGCGCTGCGCCAGCCTCAGGATGACAGCGTGGTCCGCGGCGGGAGAATTGCTCGGGCGTTGGCAATCACGATGGATTCCTGGCAGGAATGCACGATGCTCCATTTCCGTCGACTGAATGAATGCGAAACGAGAGCGGCGCTTAGTTTGGTGGGCAGTCATTGCCTCGCTTTTCGTGCACGTGATTGTGGCATTGTCGCTGGCATCGTTTAACAGCGCCTTCGGACCGACGCCGCTCGAAGAAGACAAGCCGGTCGAACTCACCGTGGTCGATCTGTCGGCCACGCCTCCGCCAGCGAAGCTCGTGAATCCGCCATTCATGCAGACCGAAAAAGAATCGGTCGAAGAACCGAAGGAAAAAACGTTCGAGTCGAACGCAAACTCGATCGCGGCGAGTCAATTACCCGCGACGGGGGACGCGCCGTTACCCTCGCAGGAGGGAAAAGAAAAACCGTTCGTTGATTTGCAGACACACGATTATTCGCTGCCCTCCAAAGTGCAGGAGGCCAAGCCGGAAGCGAAAGTGACGCCGCCGCCCGCGACCCCAGCGCCGACCGCGCGACCATCGGCCACGCCGCGTCCGACCATCGCGCCGACCGCGACACCGGAACCGATCGCCACACCGGCGCCCGAACAATTTGCAATGCTCAAACCGACGCCGCCACCGCCGATTCGCGATCCGGAAGAAACGGAGGCGACTCCCGCCCCTAAAACTCCAGCGAGCGCGCCGCCGATTACTTCGCGACCATTGCCGCCGAAACCATCCTCAGCTTATCAACCGCAAAAACAGGAGACACGCATCAGCGGGCGGATCAGCAATCGCGGTCCTTCCGCGGTCAATGCGGTCGGGACGCCGCTCGGCAAGTATCAGAAGATGGTTTCGGACGCGATCGGATCGCGTTGGTATTATTACATGAACGACAAGATGGACCTGGTGAGTGTGGGCACGGCCCACGTGGAAGCGGAAGTGGATGCAAAAGGAGGAATCAAAAACTTGCGCGTGCTTTCCAACAATGCCAACGAAGCCTTCGCCAACATCTGCTTGCAATCGTTTCAGGAGGCGCAAATTCCCCCGATTCCACCTGATCTGATCGCGACTTTGCCGCAGGGGCGGTTGCCGGTGGATATTTACTTCACTACCTACCCAAATCGATGACGCCTCATTTTATTTTCGCGGAACTGCCCGGACCGGCCGGCGCGGTTTGGGATTTCTTTCATTCGGGCGGCTTTTTTATGTGGCCGCTGCTCGTCTGCTCCATCATGGCGGTGACAACGATCATTCATCGCGGTCTGGCGTTGCGGCGAAAAAATGTTTTGCCGCTGGTCATTGAAAGCGAAATCGAGCGGCTCGTGCCAGGCGGCAGCGCGGAACGGCTCGCGCGGATTGTGCAGACGGATGATTCGTCGCTGGCGCGTTTGGTGCGCATGGCGCTGCAACATTTGCGCGCGCCACGGCAGGAAACGGTGGAAGTTGTCGAAACGAAAGCGCGCCATGAATTAGTCGTGCTCGAACGCGGATTGATCGTCCTCGAAGTCATTACCGGCATCGCGCCGCTGCTGGGATTAATCGGCGCCGTTTCTGGTTTGGTGCATGTTTTTTCTGCGCTCGGAATTAGTTCCGGCGCGTCAAACACCCAGCAGGTCGCGCGTGGTATCGCTGAGGCGTTGAATGCGACGGTCTTCGGGCTTTCCATCGCGGTGCCCAGTCTGGTCGCTTTCAGTTATTTCTCAAAAAAAATCGAAGTGATGTCGGTGGAAATGGAAACGCTCGTAGTCGAGTTGATCGGCAAATGTTACTACGGAAGATCGAGCGCGCCTCGACCTGCGCCGCGCGCGGCCGCGCCGGTGAGCGCGCCGCCGGCACCTGCGCCCGCAAGTTGACCTTGCAGCCTAACGAGTCATGAAAATCGCGGTGCGGAAACGGCGGGCGCCTTCGATCATCATCGTTTCGCTCGTCGATATTCTGATCATCCTGCTCATTTTTTTCGTCGTCTCCACCACCTTCAAAAAAGATCAGCCGGAAGTACAGATTAATTTGCCCGAATCACAAACCGCGACCAAAGCGCCCGCGGAAGAAGATCACGCCATCGTGAGCGTGAATGCGGAGGACGAAGTGCTGCTCGATGGCCAGCCCCTCGCAGTGGAAGATTTGCAAGCGGCGGTGCGCGAATTAGCCGCGACAAAAAGATCGACGCTCGCTTTGCAGGCCGACAAGAAGGCGTCTTTCGGCATGATTATTAAAGTCATGGATGCGCTCAAATTGGCGGGCGTGAAAAATCTTCCGGCCTTCACGCACGGCGAGAAATGAAGTTGGAAATTCTGAAATATGGAGACCCGATTTTGCGCGCGAAGGGAAAGCGGGTAGCCAAGGTGGACGAGCGCATCCGCGCCCTGGTGTCGGACATGCTCGAGACGATGCACCTTGCGAATGGCGTCGGGCTTGCCGCGCAACAGGTGGGCGAGCCGTTGCAGCTGACCGTGATTGATATTTCCGGCGTAGAAGATCGGCCGAGCACGCTGCGGTTGAATGGAAAAAAAGTGGATCCGAAAACGGCAATGCCGCTGGTGTTGTTGAACCCGCAGCTCACATTCGACGCTGAAACCGAATCGGGCACGGAAGGGTGTTTGAGTTTTCCCGAGATCAACGCCGAGATCGATCGCGCGGTTTCGATCGTCGGGAAAGCGGAGACGCTCGAGGGTGAGACGATAGAGATTGAAGCGTCGGGATTACTCGCGCGCGCTTTGCAGCACGAACTCGATCATCTCAACGGTATCCTGTTCATCGACCGCATGAGTTCAGCGACGAAAGCGAGTTTGTCCAGCCGATTGAAGCGCCTGCAAAAAGAAACCCAACGCGGCGATGTAGGCCGGGTCTCCTGACCCGGCGCGGTGTTGCGTTGGGTGTCTCACATCGCCGCGTCGGGAGACGCGGCCTACATTGCTTTGTAAGTCACCGTGATGCTGCGGAAAATATTCGGATCGCGCTGCGCCGAAAAATAAAAGAGCTCGAGCATCGTGCCGCCAGCCATCCATTGATAGCCGACTAACGTTTGGATCACGTCGGAATCCGTGTCGCGCGTGCGTGAGATGAGTTTGCCCGTGCCGAATTTGCCGTCGAAATAGCGCCGGATTTCGCCCATGCGGTTGTTGTAATTTTCGATCGACCACTTGTCGTATTCGTACTGCAACTCGACTTCGACGAGAAAACCTTCTTTGAAAGCGAAGAGCGTGCGCTTCAAGCCCGGTTGCACCAGACCCTCGACCGTCCATATATCGCGTTTCTCTTTTCGCTCGCGATTAATGATCTTCGCTTTGGCCGCGACCAGCACCTGCTCGACCTTTCCGGCCGGATCGTTCCAGCGAAAACCAAACGGGGGCGGAATATCTTCCACCGCCATGAGGCGCGGAGCGCAAAAAATGGTCGCGAGAACAATGACAGAGAGGAAACGCATTACTCGTTAGGCAAAATAAAAAGCGATTTCATTTAGACGCCGCCTCGGATGTCGAGCGGTCTGATTAGATGCGCGAAGCGACCTGTCAGTTCAAATTTTCAGTCAAGATTTTTTTCAAGCGCGACAGAAAATAAACTTCGGAAATTTTCTTGTTCGTCTTTGAACGCATTTCTAATCTCAAGCCGCTGGCAGCGAGGAGACCGAAGGGGTGTTAACAACATGTGAACAGGTTGCCAGCGATTAAAAATCCTAGAATGATGATAACACCCGCCAGCTCCGACTCCCTCGCAGACGAAAGAGGAGGCCCCGCGCAACCTGCTCTCGTAACCGCTGGCGAAAATCTCATTTCTCCCTCGTATTTCGATGTTTTTTTTGAAGCGACTTTGAGGAGGGAAAATGGTCTCTCATTTTTCACCCAAAGAAACGGTTGTGAATTTCATCGTCGATCCCGCTCTGGAAAGAGCCGAAAGGGAAGCGTTTAACGCTGTTAACAAGTCGGTATGGACGAGAAATGTTCTCAGATTTGGTCGAAGCTTTCGAGCGCGCTCCGACCACAGGTTAGCGCAGATACTTATAAGCGTTGGTTTTCCGCCGTCGAGCTCGTAAGTGCGACGCAGGAAACATGCACGTTTGTTGTTCCGAACAATATCTACCAAATCTGGATTGAAACGAACCATATGGCCGCGTTGCAGTCGGCGATCGTGACTGCTTTGGGTGAGCCGCGAAAAATAAAATTCGCCGTCTCCGCGGATGGCGCGCCGCTCAATATCGAAGATGTCGCCCCGATTGCCAAAGAGATCGAAGAGCAACCGGAACTGCCCGCAAACAGCGGCACGGCCGGCACGCCGCTCGGTCTGAATCCGCGAAATAATTTCGAATCATTCGTGGTGGGACCGAACAACGAAATTGCGCACGCCGCCAGTCTCGCGGTCGCGCAAGCACCCGCCCGCACCTACAATCCGCTCTTCATTTACGGCGGCGTCGGTCTCGGGAAGACGCATTTGATGCAGGCCATCGGCCAATACGTCTGGTCGAAAAAGAAAAACGCGAAGGTCATGTACCTTTCGAGCGAGCTTTTCATCAACGAATTCATCGACGCCATCCAGCACAGCACGCTGGTGAAATTCCGGAAGCGCTATCGCCAGGCCGATCTCCTCCTGATTGACGACATCCAATTTCTCGGCGGCAAAGAACGTTCCGGGGAAGAATTCTTCCACACCTTCAACACGCTCTTCGACGGCCATAAACAGATCGTGCTGTCGAGCGATCGCCCCGCCTCGGAAATTGCCAACCTGGAGCATCGACTCGTCTCCCGCTTCGAATGGGGTTTGACCGCCGAATTGCAGCCGCCCGATGTCGAAACGCGCATCGCCATCCTGCGCAAGAAAGCGCGCACGCTGCAGATCACATTGCGCGAGGAAATTTTTGAATTTCTCGCCAATCGCATTCGCACCAACGTGCGCCGGCTCGAAGGCGCGCTCATGCGGGTGGCTTCATTTGCCTCGCTCAGCGGGAAGGAGCTGACAAACGAAGTGGTCGAGCATTTGCTCAAGGACATTCTCAACGAAGAAGCGCGGCACGCGATTACGATCGAGCAAATTCAGCGGCGCGTGGCCGAGCATTTCGACGTGCGGCTGGCGGACATGACGAGCAAACGTCGTCCGGCTAACATCGCGTTCCCACGCCAGATCGCGATGTATCTCGCGCGCGAGTTAACAAAACAGTCGCTCAACGAAATAGGCGACGCGTTTGGCGGACGCGATCACGGCACGGTCCTTCATGCGTGCAAACTGGTGAAGCGCCGCATGGTCGAGCAGGACAACATCCGTCAGACAATTTCGTTTATCGACAGCTCCCTGAAACGCTGAGCCACAAGATTGCTCTCGCGTTTATTGTCGCCGACCGCGGTGGAGTCCATCAGATTGCGGTTGCCGAATAAAAACGTAAGCCTTACATCATAGCCGTTCGCTCTGCGCTCTCATGAAATTCAGCGTCACGAAAGAAAAATTCCTCGAAGGTTTGCAACAAGTTCAGAACGTCGTCAGCACGCGGACCACATTGCCGATTCTTTCTAACGTCTTGCTGCAAGCAGACGGTGATGAAGTTCACCTAACCACGACCGACCTCGATGTCGGCGTGCGCGGAAGTTTCGAAGCAAAGGTCGACAAGGCCGGTGCGACGACTTTGCCGGCGCGTCGTTTGTTCACCATCATTCGCGAACTTCCTTCGAGTGAAATTTCGATCGAGGTCGATAACAAGAACGCTGCGTCGATTCGAAGCGGCCAGAGCTTTTTCAAGATTCTCGGATTGCCCGAAGAGGAATTTCCGCCGCTGCCGAAATTCGAAGGCGCAAAAGTGATCACCATAAAGCAGAAGGAGCTGCGCGATGGTTTGCGCAAAACTTCCTATGCGATTTCCACCGACGAAACGCGTTACGTTCTCAACGGCGTTTTGTTCAGCTTGAAGGAGAACAAGCTCACGCTCGTCGCGACGGATGGACGTCGCCTCGCCATGGTCGATATCGAATTGGAATTTCCGCGCAGTCACGAAGCCGACATCATCGTGCCGACCAAAGCGGTCACGGAATTGCAGCGACTCCTGACCGATGAAGGCGATGTGAAAGTGAGTTTTGGCAGCGGACAAATTGCCTTCGATCTCAACAACACGCTGCTCGTCTCCAAATTGATTGAAGGAAATTATCCGAACTATAAGCAGGTGATTCCGAGCGAAACGAAAGAGCGCGTCACCCTGGAGCGCGAAACCTTCTTAAATTCAGTTCGCCGCGTTTCATTGCTCGCGAGCGACAAGTCGAATTCGATCAAATTAAATTTCAGCAAAAACAACATCGATATCACGGCCAACACGCCGGAAGTCGGTGAAGCGAAAGAGTCGTTGCCGGTAACTTACAAGGGCCGCGATTTTTCGATCGCGTTTAATCCGGAGTTTTTCATGGCGCCGCTGCGCAATCTCACGGAAGACGAAGTCTTTCTCGATTTGATCGACGAGATGAGTCCCGGCGTCCTGAAAATTCAGACGCCGTTTCTCTACGTCCTGATGCCGATGCGCATCAGTTCGTAGTAAATTTCTTTCACGCTGGCTTCGAGCCTAACCACTCGAACGCCATCATTCTGTGGCGCCCAAATGGCCGGATCGGTCGGACCAAAGAGGAGAGTGCATTTTGTTCCGACGGCGGCCGCGATGTGCGAGATGCCGCTATCGTGACCGATGAAATGCGACGCTTGCGACAGAACGGCGGCGACGATCGGCAGCGGCTGATTCTCGAAATAATGAATCAGCCGATCGCTCCAGGCTTCCCGTAGTTGTGAAAGGTCGTCTGCCTCGCCGGCGACGACGACAATATTTCCGTCAATTCGCTTTCCGAGTTCGATCCATTTTTCCAGAGGCCAATTCTTTTTTCTACTTCCGCTTCCCGGATGGAGCGCGACGAAAGGGCGCGGAAGATATTTGACCGTTCCGTGATCTTCGGAATTCGGGAAAATTTCCGCGCACGGTTTTTCCAGTGTGAGTCCGAGTTGCTCGAGCGGACGTGCCAACTGGCGCGTGGCATGTTCCGGCCCATGCAACTTCGCCGGTCCAACGATTATTTCTTCGGCACCGACGCGCCGCAGATTCGTAACCAAGATTTCGTCGGGATCAAAGAGATAACTGAGAATCAGATCGAATTCGGCGAAGTAACTCGATAACTCGTTAGGCAGTTCGGCCATCCTGGCGAAGAAACTGGCCAATGCTCCGTATTCGATCGACCGGGTGGCGTCGGCATAAAAACGCTTTTCCGCCAGCGCGATGATGTGTTTGTAACCGAGAATCTCGATGTGCGACTGCGGAAAATTGTCCCGCAGCAATTTGATCGCGGGCAGCGTCAGGACGAAATCGCCGATGGCGCCGCCGCGAATGACGAGAATCCGGTTCAGTAGCGCGTGAAGGCCAGGGCGAGCAGCGCCGCGCCGTAAACCAGCACTGCGACATTGAGCGAGAGCCAGCGTCCATTGGTGCGCGTTCCCCAATCGATTTGATCGCGCATGACATATGGCATGGTGACGAAAAAGAGACCTTTCACGACCAGCATGTAAGCGAAAACCGTCACGAGCAGGCGGCTGTTTTCGTGGCGCAGAAATGCGGCATCGATCAACGGCTCGGCCGCAAGCAGATAAAGAATGCCCAAGGCGCGCACGGCGAGGAATTCATTTACAAAACGAAGGACGAGAAAATATCCGACAGGCAAAACGAAAAGAAGCGGGCGCCGAAAACTGGAAAACTCTCCCATCTCCATTGTCGCGAGCAGCCAAAAACTCCAAAGGGCGGCGAGAGTAAGCAAAAAAACTCCGACCGGTCGCGAGCGCGGCAATTGCGTGAACCAATCGCGCCCGAGCGTGGGTTTGAAAACATTAGGCAGGCTAATGAGTAGTAAAAAAAGCCCGGCGAGGATGCCCGCGGTTTTGAGCGAAAGGTGATAAATCATCGAGGCGCGTGGGAGATTTACACGACCGGCCGGCCATACAAGCTGAATCCGTTCGCCTGCTCGACTTTGATCCGCATGATCTCGCCCGCGCGATTCGCGTGATCCTCGAAAACGACAATTTTGTTCGTGCGCGTTCGACCCATCAGCCGCGCCGCATTATTCCGACTCGGGCCTTCGCAAAGGATTTCCACCTCGCTTCCGACCAGGCGCTCGTTCGCGCGATGCGCGGATTTGTCGACCACCTGAAGCAAATCGTGATTTCGTTCCTCCTTCACTTTTTCGGGAATTTGATCAGCTGCCGTCGCGGCTGCGGTTTCCGCGCGAGTGGAGTAGCGAAAAATAAAAGCGTTATCGAACTGAATCTGCTCAACCAAATCGCGCGTTCGTCCGTAATCGTCTTCCGTCTCGCCGGGAAACCCGACGATCACGTCCGTCGTCAGGGCGATTTCCGGTCTTGCTTTCCGAATCTTCTCCACCAGTGCGCGATATTTTTGCGCGCTGTAAGGCCGATGCATCGCTTTGAGGATGCGATCCGAGCCGGATTGCAACGGCAGATGAACGTGTTCCACGAGCTTGGGTAAATTGCCTAACGAGTGGATCAAATCGTCGCGAAAGCCGATCGGGTGCGGTGAAGTGAAACGAATGCGTTCCAGCCCATTGACCTCGTGCACCGCTGCGAGCAATTGCACGAACGGACTTTTCTCATCGCGTATCGGAAACTCGTGACGGCCGTAAAGGTTCACGATTTGCCCGAGCAACGTGACTTCCTTCACGCCGTGCGCGACCAGCTGGCGAACTTCGCTCACGATATCGTCGATCGTGCGGCTGCGTTCTTCTCCACGCGTCCGCGGCACGATGCAAAAGGTGCAATGCATGTTGCAGCCTTGCATGATGGAAACGAAGGCGGTCGCCTGTCTCGGCGCGAGCTGCTGCTGATGAATGGTGTTCTGCGAGCCTGCTTCCTCCTCGATATCGCAAATCGAGAAGCGCAGATCGTCCATTCGTCGCAGGCGTTTTTTCTCCAGCAACTCATCGACATATTCCGCGACGCGATGGAATTTTTGTGTGCCGACGACCAAATCGAGATGCGGCAAACCGTTGAAGAGTGAATCGCCCCGGGCCTGCGCCATGCAGCCAAGAAATCCGAAAACAACTTCCGGCCGTCGCTTCGCCAACACGCCGAGCATCCCCATTTTGCCGAGCGCTTTTTGGTCCGCCATGTCGCGGACGCTGCAGGTGTTCAGCAGCACGACATCCGCCTCCGCCTCACTCGCGACCGGCTCATAACCACGCGCGACGAGCGAGTGCGCGACCTGCTCCGAGTCGCGTTCGTTCATCTGACAGCCGTAGGTTTTGATGTAGAACTTCGGCATTGGCGGGGCTGAATCATACACAATCACGACACTCTCGCCATCGACCGCCTCGTTCGATTAAATCCGAGGATGACCAACGGAATTCCTGCTATCGGCATCATCGGAGGGAGCGGCCTTTACCAGATGGAAGGGGTGGAGAATCCGACGGAACAACGCGTGACCACGCCCTTCGGCGCTCCCTCCGATGCGTTGATCGGCGGGACGATGCATGGCCGGCAGATTTATTTTTTGCCGCGACACGCGCGGGGCCATCGCATTTTGCCACACGAATTAAATCATCGCGCCAACATATACGCGCTCCGTTCGCTCAATGTCCGCTGGATCATTTGCGTGACCGCGGTCGGAAGTTTGCAGGGAAAATATGCGCCGCGTGATGTCCTTTTGCCGACGCAGTTCTACGACCGAACCAGTCAACGCGCGCAGCACACTTTTTTCGGTGAAGGCATCGCGGCCCATATCACTTTTGCAGACCCAATCAGCGAAAAATTGCGCGTGATTTTGCGAGACGCGGCGAAGGAAGCCGGCGTGAAAGCACACGATGGCGGGACCTATGTAAACATGGATGGGCCGGCGTTTTCCACGCGCGTAGAATCGGAACTCAATCGGCGGCACGGCTTCGACGTCATCGGCATGACGAATTTGCCGGAGGCGAAACTAGCGCGTGAAGCGGAGATCGCGCTCGCCACCATGGCCATGATTACAGATTACGATTGCTGGAAAGTGGAAGAGGAGCCCGTTTCGGCGCAGACCGTTTTCGGTCATCTGACGGCGAATGCCGAGCGGGCAAAAAAAATTCTCTCGTATGCGATTCCGCAAATACCGAGCGAACCAAACTGGCCCGAGCATAGTGCGCTTGATTCCGCGCTGACGACTGATCGCAAACTTTGGCCCCCCCAGACGGTGGAGAAATTGAAGGCGATCCTGGGGCGTTTCTGAAACGGGGCGAAAGTTTTTGTTGTTCCTGCAATTTCGAATGTAGTAATTTCTTCCTTGTCCGGCGGAACTGGGACTCCGCTCCACGACTAATGCCAATGATCAAGATCGCCACCTCTCTTCTCGCTCTGTCGCTGCTCGCGGCCTGCCAGAGCACCACCGCCACCGCGCAACGTCAGAGCGCCCCGCGCCACAATTTGCAGCAGCGCATGTTGGCGCAAACCGCGCCGACGGCTGAACCCGCGCCGCCCGCGGAAGGTCCGGAAGACGTTCCGGCTACCAGGACGGTCGATCCCAACCGCAATCCGGGTCTCTTGCCCACGCCATTACTGCGCGGAAACGCGGCAGGAAGTCTTTAAGCGGGCTGCGTCGCGAGGGCGTGCCGGCTCCACTACATCCAGAGCGCCCATGAGAGAAGGGCAGCAGAATCCTGCCAGACGCGTCCTTTGCCGTCGCCGAGCACGACGGCAATGACATCTCGTCCCGGACGCGCGCCGCTCGAGATCAGACAATGCCCGGCCGCCTCGGTGTAGCCGGTTTTCATCCCGTTACAATAGGGCAGTCGCGTCAAAACTTTGTTCGTGTTTTGCAGCTCGCGCGTTCGGCCATTCGCGTAGCGGAAAACTAAACGCGGCAGACAGACGATCGAGCGGATGGTCGGGTTCGCGTAAGCCGCGCGGGCGATCTGCGAAAGATCCCGCGCGGTCGAGTATTGATTGGGAATCGGGAGCCCGTTCGGATTGACGAAGTGAGAATTGACCGCGCCGAGTTCGCGCGCGCGATGATTCATCGCGTCAGCAAACGCTTCGATGCTGCCGGCATTATCGCGCGCTAAACATCGCGCCACGTCGTTGCAACTTTTCACCAGTAACGCGCGCAGCAGATCGATCCGCTGATAAGTGTCGCCGGCCTTGATATTCAATTTCGTCGGTTCAGCGAAAGTATCGATCGGCGCAACCGTCACGTCTCGATCGAGAAACCCGCGCTCGGCAACGATGAGGGAGGTAAGAAGTTTTTGTGTGCTAGCCGCGGCGCGCGGTTGGTCGGCATTTTTTTCATACAGAACCTGACCGGTGCGCGCGTCGATCACGATGACGGACGCGGCCGAGATACTCGGCACTGCGCCGGGCGCCATCGGCGGAACGGCGATCTTCGGATTCGCGTCATCCTCGTCGTCCTTGGCGGGCGTGGCGCGCACCGCCTTCGTTTTCAAACTCGACTTCTTCTGGGTCTGCCCGAAGGCCTCCGGGCTATGACCACAAACGAGCGCCGCAAGCAGCAGCGAGAAAAAGAGGCGCGAAAATTTCACTCGCTGATTTTGCGTTACTGAAATCTTCTGCGCAAGGGGGGTGCCCTTACGATTATTTTCCACGCTGGATCAATTCGATCTCGTAACCTTCCGGCGCATCGATGAAGGCGATCGCGCCGCCGTCGCTGTTTTTGTGCGGGCCATCCGAAAGCGGATAACCGTTTGCGGCCGAATGCTTCGCGAATTCTGCGATGTCATCGACCTCGAAAGCGAGATGAGTCAGGTCCGGCCCGACCACTACCGGTCCGCTTTCATCGAATTTGCACAGCTCGATTTCTTCTTCACTGCCCGGTGCCTTGAAGAAAACCAATTGCGACCCGCGCCCGGAAGTGTGCCGACGCATTTCCTGCAGACCAAGCACGTCCTTGTAAAACGAAACCGTCTTCTCCAGGTCCTGCACGCGATAACGCGTATGCAAAAGTCGCTTGATCATGCGCGTAACCTAACGACGCGTCGTGACTTCGCTAGTCTTCCGCAGTCGAATGTGATTCCTTAGCGCCAGATGAAACTCCTCATCGCCGCCACCGGCGCCAGTGGCACGATTTATTTGCAGCGCTTGTTAGACCAGATCGACTGCGCCGCGCATGAAGTTCATCTCGTGATGAGCGCGCACTCCAAACAAGTGGCGGCGCAGGAAACGGACGAATTGAAAATTCCGGAGGGCGTCTCGAAACATCCGGAGAATGATCTCAATGTTCCTTATGTCAGCGGCTCCTCGCGTTTCGATGCGATGGTCATTGTGCCTTGTTCAATGTCGACGCTCGGCCGCATCGCCAGCGGTTCCGGCGAAAATGCCTTGCTGCGCGCGGCCGATGTTTTCTTGAAAGAACGCCGCAAACTGATCGTCGTTCCGCGTGAGACCCCGTGGAGTTTGATCCACGCGCGCAACGTCGTGACTTTGCTCGAAGCCGGCGCGACTGTTTTGCCCGCGATTCCATCGTTCTACAGCCGTCCGCAATCTGTGACCGACGTCGCGGACACGGTCGTTTGGCGCATCCTGGATCAGCTTGGTTTACCAAATCCTCGCGCGTTTCGTTGGAAGGAAGAGTGAAGCTCGATAGCTGGCGTGCGCGAATCCTGATCGCCGTCGGTCTGGGAGTCTTTCGGCTTTGGATCAAGACGCTGCGTTTTCGCGTGGAAGATCCGGAGAAAATTCTGCCGGCTTCGCGCGAGCAGCCGTTCATTCTTGCGGTCTGGCACAATCGATTGCTGTTGTTGCCGCCGATTTTCAGTTTGTGTTTTCCGCATCGCCACAGCGTCGGATTGGTCAGCGCGAGCCGGGATGGAGATTTTGTTTCCATTCTCGTGGAACATTTCGGTCACGGCACCGTACGTGGTTCCACTTCCCGCAAAGGCGTGATTGCGTTACGCCAGCTCGTCGATGCGCTGAACGCTGGCACTAATGTTTTGATCACACCCGACGGGCCCCGCGGTCCGCTTTACGAAGTCAATCAGGGCGCGATTTTTGTCGCGCAAAAATCCCGCGCCGCCATCGTGCCGATGCAAATCGAATACGCGAAGGCGTGGCGGCTAAGAAGCTGGGACGGCTTTTTTATTCCGAAACCATTTTCGACCGTACGCGTGATTTTCGGAACGCCGCTTCACGTTACCGGCGATTTGGAGATGGAACGAACGCGCCTGCAGCAAGCGATGATGGCCTTGGTCGAACAACCGTGAAAGATTCAGCGCGATGGCGAAATTGATCGAAGGCCGCGCGGTTGCGGAGAAAGTTTACGCGCAACTGCGCAACGAAATCGCGGAACTGAAATCGCGCGGCGTCACGCCCGGACTCGCCGTTGTTTTGGTTGGCGATGATCAAGCGTCGCGCGCGTATGTGCGGTCGAAAGACAAAGTGTGTCGCGAGCTTGGATTGCATTCTGTGAAACTGGAATTGCCCGCTGCGACTACGCAGGAGGAATTGCTCGCGCGCGTCGATGAATTGAATCGCGATCCAGCGATCGACGGAATCCTGGTGCAATCGCCGCCGCCGAAACAGATCGATGAAGCGGCGATCATTTGCGCGCTCGATTCGGCGAAAGACGTCGATGGTTTTCATCCAATGAACGTAGCCAAACTCGCGCTCGGTGATGAGACCGGTTTCGTTCCCTGCACTCCGCTTGGCTGCCAGCGACTTTTGGTCGAGAGCGGAATCGAAATCGCCGGTGCACACGTCGTCGTGCTCGGTCGCAGCATGATCGTCGGGAAACCGCTCGCGCTTTTGCTCATGCAGAAAGCGAAGAACGCGAACGCAACAGTGACAGTGATTCATTCGCGCAGCCGAAATCTCGCGGAGATCACGCGCTCCGCCGATATCGTGATTGCTGCAATCGGTCAGGCGAATTTTGTGAAGGTCGAACACATCCGCGACGGCGCGGTCGTGATCGATGTTGGGATAAACCGCGTGGAAGACGGGAGCGCGCCACGCGGTTACCGACTCGTCGGCGACGTCGCGTTCGATGAAGTAGCGAAGAAAGCGAGCGCGATCACGCCCGTGCCGGGCGGGGTTGGACCGATGACGATTGCGATGCTCATGTCGAACACGGTCAAGGCGTGTCGGCTACGATCTTCGTTGTAAGGATGCGAAGAATTTCTCGACTCATCACTCCGCCGTGCATCAAGAGCGAGGTCATATGTGGCGAAAGGACAGCGGTCCGCGCAATTCGGTTTATCCAAAGTCGGCCGCGATAAAGTTTTTCGTGCGCACTTGCGTAATCGTCGCGATTCGCCGCAATCGTTTGCGCTGCCAGTTCGCCGGAACGCAAAGCGTAGAAAATTCCCTCGCCGGTAAATGGTTCGACGACGCGCGCGGCATCCCCGACGAAAAATAAATTCCTTTGTGCAGGCGATATCGCTTCGCGTCGCAACGGCGTAATCGTTCGCCAACTATGGTTCAGCGAAACACCAAACCGTGATTCCGCCCACGCGCGCAAGGCCGGCATCGATTTCGGTTTTCCGACGAGACACAGATTCAATTCGTCTTCACCGACCGGCGCCTGGCCCGAATAACCTTGGGGCAGAAATTGCAGGACGACGCGCGGGCCGAAATCCCTTGGCAACGGCAAATGCGTTTGCAACGCGACTCGTTCCCTTTCGATTCGCGGCAACAATCCGAGCAAACGCGCGACCGTGGAATTGCGTCCGTCGGCTGCGACGAGCGTCCGTGCTCTTATGGAATCGTTAATCCGCCAGCCGTTGTTTCCTGTAACTGAAGTAACCGTCACGCCATCGCGAATTTCCGCGCCCAGTTGCGCGGCGCGGTGCATGAGCAGTTGATCGAACGAACTTCGCTTCACCGCGATCTCGGCATCGTGCGGCAAATCGATGCTGATCGTCTTTTCACCGATGGCGATGAAATCGACGCGAGTTAGTTTGCCATGCGGCAGCGCGCGAATTGCTTCGGCAACGCCGAGGCGCTTAAGGACCGGTGTGCACGAGGGATTCAAACAATCGCCGCAAACCTTTTCGCGTGGAAACTTCTCGCGTTCGAGAAGGAGAGTGCGCATTCCGGCCATCGCGCAAAAAGCCGCGCACGATGCGCCGGCCGGTCCGCTCCCCACAATGGCGACATCGAACATGCGCTACATTTGCAATTTCAAACCCCGAGCGGGAGTCTGATTTCCGCGCATGGCCGCCACCAAGGAAAAACCAGACCTGACGAAACGCGTGCACGAAGTGCCGCACAAGCCGGGTGTGTACTTGATGCGTGACCGTTTCAATCGCGTGATCTACGTCGGGAAGGCGCGCGATCTGCGCAAGCGCGTTGGTTCGTATTTCATGGCGTCAAAACTGGCGGCGGCCGATTTGAAAACGCAGGCCATGCTCGCGGCGGTTTGGGATTTCGAAACTCTCACGGTACGGAGCGAAGCGGAGTCGCTCTTGCTCGAAGGAAAGCTGATCAAGGAATATAGGCCGCGTTACAATATTTCTTTCCGCGACGATAAGCGGTTTCTTGTTGTGAAAGTTGATCCTACGGAAGACTGGCCGCGCTTTCGTTTGGCGCGTTTCAAGAAAGATGATGGCGCTCGTTACTTCGGTCCCTATGCACACGCCGGTGCGTTGCGGCAGACGCTAAATTTCATGCGCAAGAAATTTGGGGTGCTGACGTTTGGTCGGGGCGCACCGACCGAGCGCGAGTTGAAATCATCGACGTATCAGGTGCCGGTGCGTTTGAGCGAAGTGAGCGCGGAACAGTACCGCGATCGCGTGGCGCAGGCGTGTGATTTTCTCGAAGGGCATTCGCGCGAGATGATCAACACGCTCGAGGAAGAAATGCAGAAGGCCGCCGGGAAACTCGATTTCGAAAAAGCGGCGGAGCTGCGCAATATGCTGGAGGATTTGCGTCGGACCACGCGGCCGACGCGGCGTTTCACACGTCACAGTTTGCCGAGCGCGATCGATCCGGTGAGCGATGTGCAGTCGTTAGGCGACGCGCTGCAATTGCCTAAGCTACCGGTGGTGATGGAATGCTTCGACATCTCGAATATTTCAACGACTCACGTCGTCGCTTCCATGGTCACGTTTCGCAGCGGCGTGCCGGACAAAGATAATTATCGGCGATACCGGATACGCACGGTCGAAGGTCAGGATGATTTCGCAAGTATGGCAGAAGTCGTCAGGCGCAGATATTCGCGCGTCTTGCTGGAGGCGCGAGATGCGAATCCGGAAGCGGCGGAGTTTTCACAAGAAAATCCAACCGACGCGATGGAACGCGTGGCGAAGTTCGCCCCAGTGCGTTTGCCGGATTTGATCATCGTCGATGGCGGGAAAGGGCAGCTCTCATCGGCCTGTCACGAATTACAACGATTGGGTTTGCATGAGGTGCCGATCATCGGGCTGGCGAAAGAGTACGAAGAAATTTATCGGCCGGGCCGGGCGTTGCCGCTGCAGTTGCCGATCGACTCCGGGGCGCTGCGTTTACTCCAGCGGATTCGCGATGAGGCGCATCGCTTCGCGAACACCTATCACCAGCTTCTGATGAAGAAGCGGATCGGCGAAAGCATTCTGGACGATTGTCCGGGGGTGAGTCAGAACCGGAAGAATTTGTTGCTGCGCCGGTTTGGCTCGGTAAATCGGCTGCGCAAAGCGACTGTCGAGGAAATTGCTGCTACGGAAGGCATCGGCCCAAAACTGGCCGAAGACGTTCATCGATTTTTGCAGCGGCATTGAACAACTCTTGAAACGCTTCGCCATTTCTTGTCTTACCGTTGCGCTGGCCGCACGAGCAATCGCGGCTGAAGAATCGCCCGCGCCGTCGGCGACCCCGTTTGAAGAAACGATCGTGCCGACCTACGAAACGCAGAAATCGGCGCGCGCCTACGTTCTCGATATTCCGGCACCGCGCGGGCAGATCGTGGATCGAAACGGGGTTCCGCTCGCGCAAAATAAACTGAACTACAACCTGGCGGTTGCTTATCCGACACCTCTGGATTTTTCCGATAACCAGGCGCTCGCATTCACGCGCGAGAAAATTGCCGCGGCGGACAAGTTGTTAGGCCGCTCGCTCAAGATTAGCGACGAACTGATCCTGAAGCATTATCACAATCGCGGAATTCTGCCGTTCGAGATCGCGCAGAATTTGAGCGAGGAACAGTACGATCAGCTGCATAAAAAACTGCCGGGCGGCATGGTGCTGCGGCCGATTTATATCCGCGTTTATCCGAACGGCAAAATGGCGGGACACATCATCGGATTTACCGGTAAGACCGGGCGCAATCCCGACGGCGTGATTGATAATCACGAGGTGCTCTGGCCCGAAACGGAAGGACGCGAAGGCCTCGAGCAGACGTTCAACAGCATGCTGACCGGCCGGCATGGCGAATACAAAATGACCTTCGACAAGGACGGTCGAAAAACTTCCGAGAAAATCGTCACGCCGCCGCAGCCCGGCTACACGGTGGTGACGACGCTCGATGTTCGCATGCAGGAGCTGGCGGAGAAGGCGCTGGAAGCAAAAGCAAAACGCGGCGCGATCGTCATCATCGAGCCGAGCACAGGCGACATCATGGCGATGGCTTCGTGGCCGACTTTTAATCCGAACTCATTCATCCCGAATATTTCATCGGAGAAATTCAAAGAATTGCAGGACGATCCGAACATTCCGCTTTTGCCGCGAGCGTTTCGTTCTTCGTATCCGCCGGGATCAACTTTCAAGGTCACCGTCGGTATCGCCGCGCTGGAAAGCGGTGCGGTTGATTCGCGAGAGGAATTCGATTGCGCGCCGTCGATCACGGTCGGCAACGTCGTCTTTCATAACTGGAAAAAGACCGGCCGCGGGCCGCTAAATTTTGTCCAGGCGCTAACGGAATCCTGCGACACCTGGTTTTATCAGGCGGGAATCAAAACCGGCGCGGAGCCGATCATCGATTGGGCGCAGAAGATGGGCTTCGGGGCAAAGTGCGGAATCCCGTTGCGCGGCGAAGTGGAAGGCCGTGTGCCTAACGACACCTACATGAAGGCGACCCACGGGCGGAAGTTGCTCAATGGCGACATCGCCAACATTTCGATCGGACAAGGCGATTGTGAAGTGACGCCACTGCAAATGGCCCAGGCCATGGCGATTGTCGCGAACGGCGGCCGCTTGTACCAGACGCGTCTCGTGCAACAGGTGCAGACTCTCGATAACGAAATCGTCAGCGCCTATCAGGTGCGCGAGAAACGCGCGCTCGATATTTCGCCGAGCACGATGGAGCAATTGCACGAAGCGATGGCGAATGTAGTGAGTGGGCCGACGGGAACGGCGCACCAAGCTGGCGTCGACAATGTGCAGGTGGCGGGCAAGACGGGTACCGCACAATGGGGTCCGAAAAACAAGGAACGCACCGCGGCGTGGTTCGCGGGATTTGTGCCGGCTACGCAAGCGCAGTTCGCATTCGCCGCGCTTTACGAAGGTGATGTGGGATCGACGCAACACGGCGGTTCAACGGCCGCGCCGATGATTGGGCAGATTTTCAAACAAGTCTACAAAGGCGCGGAAAGCAGCGGCAAGAAACGCCGCCAGGCGGAGCCGGTGCCGGAAGAAGACGAAGATACCGGGGATTAGTCGTTAGGCTGCGGCCAGCTCCATCGTGCCTTTGAATTTCGGTTCTTCCCGTTCCACGCCGAAATTTTCCGCGTAGAGTTCTGCGATCTGGTCGAGTTCATCACTCGTTAGGCGGGGCGTCTCCGGCGCTTTGGCGAATTCAATGAGCTGCGCTTCTTCGTAGATGTTTGGCAGGGTGGAGGCGACGCGATCATCGGCCAGCAGCCATTGCAAGGCGGCCTGGCCTAACGAGCGCTCGTTGCTTTCGAGGAAACGAAGGCGGTCGATTTTTTTGATGCCGTTCAAGAGCCAACTGCGCGGACGATGATTTCTGTGGTCGTTAGGCGGGAAGACGGTGTCGGCGGTGTATTTGCCTTCGAGCATGCCGGACGAATGCGTCACACGGATGAGAAACATCGTGTCTTTCTCCGCTTCATTGGCCGTGGCATGCATCGCTCGACCCGGATGTTGTTCGAGGATGTTGTAGATGTGCTGGACACTGGTGACGTCACGTTCGCGGATGCAATTGATGCCTTCGTACATCCAGCCAATGGCCGGACCGAGCGCGATGCCGTAGTAGCGGACTTTTCCGCTTTGCTTCAGTTGCTCGAGCGTTCTCCAGAGCGCGTCATCTTCGATCTGATCCATGCGAATGTTGTGTAGCTGCAACAGATCGATTCGATCGGTCTTCAATCGTTTTAACGCCGCATCCGTTGCGCGCGTGATCGCTTCCGGCGAAAAATCCTGCGGGATTTCGCGTTGCCCGCGTCCGCGACTCTCGCCGTGGGTGACGAAATCGTAGCCAACTTTGGTCGCGATGACGATTTCATCGCGCTGTTTCGGAAAAGCTTTGGCGATCAACTCTTCGCTCAAGCCGTTTCCGTACGTATCGGCGGCATCAAACAACGTCATGCCAAGGTCGAAGGCCTTGTGCATGAGCGCGATCGCTTCGCCTTCCGTGAAATTTCCCCACCAGCCGGTCGAAATCGTCCACAGGCCGAAGCCGACTTCGCTCACTTTCAGATCGGTGTTCTTGTAACTGCGAAAGCGCATGGCTGAATTTAACCACAGAGATGACAGAGTTCACGGAGAAGAATCTTTTTGTTCCCTCTGTGTTCTGTGTGGTTAGTTACCATGTGAGACGAGAAAGGCGGGCCGGTCTGCTCATCGTCGGTCACGGCTCGACGGTTAATCCGGATTCGAGCGCGCCGACCTGGAGGCACGCGGCGGAAATTAGGCGGCGCGGGATTTTTGCGGAAGTGTCGTGCTGTTTCTGGAAAGAGGAACCCAGCCTCCGCGATGCGAGGTTCTTTTTTCAGGACGAGGCGATCGAGGAAGTTTTCGTGGTGCCGAATTTTATCAGCGAAGGATATTTCACCCAGACGGTCATTCCCCGCGAGTTGGAACTGGATGGTCGCCTAACGAGTCGTTCGAATGGTCAGGTCTGGAATTATTGCCAGCCAGTCGGCAGTCATCCGATGATGACGGAACTACTCGTGCAACGCGCGCGCGAGATTGCGCCCGAGGCGCCGGCAAGTGAAACGAGCTTGCTCATCGTGGCGCATGGGACGGAACTAAATGATAACAGCGCGGTCGCGGCGAAACGCGAAGTGGAAAAAATCCGAGCGCACAATCGCTATGCGGCGGTCCTGAATGTTTACATGGAGGAGGCGCCGCTGGTTGCCGATTGGGCGAACTTCACAGAAAGTCCGAACGTGATCGTGGTGCCGTTTTTCATTTCGGATGGACTGCACAGCTACGAAGACATTCCGCAGTTGCTCGGCATTGACGGAACGAAAACGAATCCGCATCGACTGTGCGGCCGCACGCTTTATTATGCGAATGCAATCGGGACGAATGCACGTTTTGCCGATGTGATCGTGGAACAAACTCGCGCATGAAAAATCCCGCGACGATCAAGATGTTGCAGGAGTTGGGCGCTTTCATTCTCGCGGGCGCGAAGGGTCCACGCGACGTAAAGACGATGGTAGAGATGATCCAGGCCGCGCGTGGTTATTGCTGGGTCGGCGTTTACAAAATGAATCGCGACGAAGTGGAGATTGTCGCTGGAACGGGCAGGGAGCCGCCGTGTTATCGACGTTTCCCGGCGACGCAGGGACTTTGCGGCGCGGTTTTGGATTCGAAAAGAACTATCGTGGTCGACGACGTGAAAAAAGATGTGCGTTACTTGCCGGGATTTCATTTTACGCGATCGGAAATCGTTGTGCCGGTGATCAGCCAATCGGGCCGCGTGGTCGGTGCGATCATCGCTGACAGCGAAAAACCGAAAGCTTTTACGAAAGAAGATCGGGATGTCCTCGAGCGCGTCGCTCTGATGATGGGCCACGCTTTTAAGTGAGCGATTGGCTGGGCGATCTGCCGTGTCGGGTCGGACAGATTTTTGTCGCGCGGACGGAAGACGAAAAAATCGCGATGTGTCATCGCGATGATGTCGAGCGCCACGACTTGTTAGGCCACGAAGGTGCGGAAGCAGCCTTAACCATCGCGCGCTATGACAATGCGGGGAATTTTCGTCGCTTGAAAACGGCGCCGACTTTGCGATCGGGCTGGCGGTTGTTCTTGCGTGATCTCGAGGAAGCCGGATTAGCACTCGATTACTTTTACCCGGGGCGGGCGGATGTTTATCGCGCTTGGGCGGGCGGAACTCTCGTCCCAACGCCGCTGCGCGCGACACTCGGCCGGCAGACGGGGATGTATCGCGTCGCAGCCAAAATCGATGACCCGCAAGCCGACCTGGTAGTGGCGAATTTCTGTCGTTCCGATGTCGGCTGTTTGCGGACGATTCTTTGGAAAAAGGAATCGCCCTTCCTGCCTCCAGAAAAATTCGATCCGCGTTTGGAAGCGCATCCGCTGCTTTGCCAGGAAGCGTGCAATTTGCTTGTCGCCGAAATGAGCAAGGCGGTGAAAACATCGCCTAACGAATGATCATTCGCGCGCGAGCGGTCGTGACGATGGACGGCGCGCCCATCACGAATGGGGCGATCGCTGTTTCGGGTAACGAAATCGTTGATGTCGGTGAATGGGAATCCGTGCGGCGACGAAACTCCGGTCAAGTCGTTGATCTGGGCGAGACTGCGCTTTTGCCCGGCCTGATTAACGCGCATTGCCATCTGGATTACACCTGCTTGCGCAGTAGAATCGCGCGGCAGGATTCATTCACGGATTGGATTCGCGCGATCAACACGGAGAGAGCGAAGCTAACGGCGGATGACTATGTTCGATCAATCGATGACGGGTTTGCGGAAGCACGGCGCTTCGGCACCACGTCGATTGCGAACCTCACGGGAGTTCCCGAAATCGCTTCGCGCACGCATCCGCTGTTGCGAACGTGGTGGTTTGCCGAGTTGATCGACATCCGCGCCGCGCAAGACGTGGAGGAAGTACTTCGCATGTTGCCGGCGTCGGCCGAGGGACGCGGCCTTGCACCGCACGCTCCGTACACGGCGTCGGCTGACCTCTATCGAAAGTGCGAGATGATTGCTCACCGAGAAAATCTTCTTCTGACCACGCATCTGGCGGAGTCGAAAGAAGAAATGGCGATGTCTTTTGATCGATGTGGGCCGTTGTCGGAATTTCTCGGCTCAATATCGCCTGATCTTTTTGAAGCCGGCGGGGTGACACCGGCTGAACATCTCTCGCAATTTTGCCAGCTCGATGAGCGTTGGTTACTCGTCCACGTAAATGAGATACGCGATCGCGACATTGAGCGATTGGGTAACGCGCACATCGTGCACTGCCCGCGCAGTCACGCGTATTTCGGTCACACGCCGTTTGAGTCCGCGAAGTTAAGAAAGCGCGGACTAACTATCTGCTTGGGCACGGATAGCCTGGCGAGTAACGACGATCTAAGTCTGTTCGCAGAGATGCGTCAGTTCCGCAAGACCGAGCCGTCACTTTCGGGATTGGATTTGCTGGAAATGGTGACAGTTAATCCCGCTCGCGCTTTGGGACGTAAAGATGCTCTCGGCAGGTTGCGGGCAGGCCACCGCGCGGATGTGATCGCAATTCCGCATAGTGGCCGAGAGAGCGGCCTCATTGACGGTGTCATCGCTTTCGAGGGCGCTGTTTCGTGGTCAATGATCGATGGCGTTTCCCTCGAAAATGCCTAACGAATTCTCGTTTGTGCGGTTGCTTTTCTCATTTCTGAAATTATTCTCCGCACTGCGAATATGGCCAAAATCATCATAATTGATGACGAACCGGCGATGGTCGAAGTCATCGTCACGCTTTGCCGCGAGAAGGGGCATCAGGTTTTCCCCTTCAACTCCGCGCCGAAAGCAATCGAGCAACTCGATTCCATCCAGCCGCAGGTGGTGATCGCAGATATCAAGATGGAAACGATGACGGGCTTCGATGTGCTGCGTCACGTCCGCGAACATCATCGGCAGACGGCGGTGATCTTGATTACGGCCTACGCGTCGGTCGAGACGGCAGTCGAGGCGATGAAGATGGGCGCGTACGATTACGTGACGAAGCCGTTTAAGATCGACGAGCTGCAAATGACGGTGCAACGGGCGCTCGATTACCAGGCGGCGCTGCGCGAGAACGTCTATCTCCGCAAGGAACTCAAGAACCGTTATCGCTTCGAGAACATCATCGGCACCAGCCAAAGCATGCAGGGCGTTTACAATTTGATTAACAAAGTCGCGGACACGGACAGCACCGTTTTGATCCAGGGCGAAAGCGGCACCGGCAAGGAATTGGTCGCGCGCGGTCTGCATTTCAACAGCAACCGGCAGCATCATCCCTTCGTCGCGATTAACTGTAGCGCGCTGCCGGAAAACCTACTCGAGTCCGAATTGTTCGGGCACAAAAAGGGCGCGTTCACCGGCGCGGTTTCGGATAAGCGCGGGTTATTCGAAGAAGCGAATCTCGGCACGATTTTTCTCGATGAAGTAAACTCAATGGCGACTTCCCTGCAGACGAAGTTGCTGCGCGTTTTGCAAGAGCGCGAGGTGCGGCGAGTCGGCGACAACAAGAGCTCGCCCGTAAATGTGCGCGTGGTCGGCGCGACGAACGAAGCGTTGCAACCGATGATGAAGAGCGGGACTTTCCGCGAGGATTTGTATTACCGGCTCGCGGTTATTCCGATCGAGATTCCACCTTTGCGCGACAGACTCGAAGATGTGCCGCTGCTGGTAAATCATTTCCTGCAAAAACAAGCGGGCTCCGCTGGCGGCGAACCAAAGAAAATCGACCCGCAAGCGGTCGATATTCTTTGTCGCTACAGCTACCCCGGTAACGTGCGCGAACTAGAGAACGCGATCGAGCGCGCCTGTGCCTTGTGCGATGAAGATTTGATTTTGCCGAGCGATCTACCGCCACAAATTGTCGCGGCTGCGCAGGGCGAGCAAGCAAGCAGGGCGACGGCGACGCCCGTGGGTCAGACGCTGGAGGAATTTAATCAGCAACAGGAGCGCGGCTACATCGAAGCCACGCTCGCGCACTGCGAAGGTTCGCGCGAAAAAGCCGCCAGCATGCTCGGCATTAGCATGGCGACGCTTTATCGGAAGCTCGAGCCGAAGGGGAAAAAGTAGCAGGCGACGTTATCCGCGCTTGCTAAAAATCCGGATCTGATCGGCGGCTTTTTCCAGTTCGTCGAGCTGCTGCAGCGTCTCGGTCTGTTTGCTCAGGACGGCGGCATTGGCTGCTTTGATTTCCTCCAAAAGTTTTAGCGTAGCTTCCGCTGTCGGCGCGGCTGGTGGCGGCACGACGCGAGGTGCGCTCGCGGACTCCGGAGTCATCGCCTGCACAACGATCGGCGCGGGTGTTTGCGCCGGGAGCACGGTGCTCGTGAACCACAACGCCGTCGTTAAAGCTGTGAATATCGCTCTCATTTTATCGACCTCCCCGGCTGGAATAAATCCGCGCGACACGCACTGCTTCAACCACCGTGGCCAATTTGGCTGCGATCTTTGTCTCGTTATCGGCGATCTGCTTTTGCTGCGTTTGGATCTCTTTGATCGCGGCCGCTAATTGCTGATCCTGCGCGGCAGCGGGATCCGCTGCGTTTAGCTTTGCAACCGCCGCCGCGAAGAGGCAGGCTAAGGGAAGGAGAGTTTTCATCCGAAAGAGAGAACTCAGCAAATAGCATTCCCTCCTCCCGGGACGCCAACTTGCGGGGAAAAAAGTGCGTTCACGGCGTGAAAATTGCTTGCATTACAAGGCTCTTGTCAGGTAGCCTCTTCTCCTAATGGCCGGTCAAGGGATGCATCAATCGCAGAATCTGTCGCTCCAACAGGTTCTCGCGCCGCAACTTCAACAGAGCCTGCTCATTTTGCAGGCGCCCCTGCTCGAGTTGCGAAACCTTGTGCAACAGGAAATGGAGACGAATCCGGTCCTGGAAGAACTGGCGACGGAGCCAGATGCCGAGACGCCCGAAGAATCGAAAACCGAGACGGCGGCGAACGATAAGGAATTCAAGGAAGAGTTCGATCAACTGGCCAAGCTTGATGACGAGTGGCGCGATTACATGGCGCAATCGAGCAGTTACAGCGGTCGCTCACAGGACGAAGAAGAGAAGCGCCAGTTTTTCTTCGATTCCATCGCGACGCAGGAAACGTTGCAGCAGCATCTGATGGGGCAACTCAATCAGACCGCCCTCAACGCCGACGATCGCAAAACCGCGGAAGTTATTATTGGCAACATCGATGACAGCGGCTTTCTGCAATCGAATCCGGAGGAGATGTCGATGAACACCGGCATCGCGAAAGACGAATTCGAAAACATGCTTACGCTCGTCCAGAGCTTTTATCCGCCTGGAGTTGGCGCGCAGGATTTGCGCGAGTGTTTGTTGATTCAGCTCAAGCGCGAAGGCCGCCAGAACAGCCTCGAATATAAAATTATCAGCGATCACATGCAGGACCTGGGGAAGCGGCGCTTTCCCGAGATCGCCCGTCGGATGGGTTTGAATGTCGAGCAGGTACAGAAATGCGCGAACAACATTGCCCAGCTGGATCCACGACCGGGCCAGATCTTCGCCGAGTCCCCGCAGAACTACGTCCTGCCTGATGTCACGGTCGAGAAAATCGACGGCGAATATCAAATCATTCTGAACGGCGAACAGATCCCTCACCTGCGCATCAGCAACACTTACAAAGACATCATGTCCCAGGATGGGAACGGGAGCGAAGTGAAGGATTATATCCGCGATAAAATCCGCAGCGGGAAATTCCTCATCAAATCAATTCATCAGCGCCAGCAGACGATTTCGAACATCGCGCACCAGATTGTTTCGCGACAGCGCGAGTTTCTGGATCACGGCACCGCGCATCTCAAGCCGATGACGATGGTGCAAATCGCCGATGCGGTCGGCGTTCACGAAACAACCGTGAGCCGCGCCATCTCCGGTAAGTACATGTCTACGCCGCAGGGTGTTTTAGAGATGAAGTATTTTTTCACCCCAGGTTATCAAACGGCCAGTGGGGAAGCGATGAGCAACACCAGTGTGAAAGAAGCCATCCTGGATCTCGTCAAAGCCGAAAACGGCTCTACGCCCTTGAGTGATAAAGAAATCGTCGAGATTCTCAGTGAACGCGGCATACCGATCGCCCGCCGCACCGTGGCCAAGTATCGGACCGAACTCAATATTTTGCCCAGTAACATGCGGCGGAAATATTAAGCGAGAGTAGTTCTCATTAGGCAGATGAATCCTGCGTTGCGTGCCGCCGTTCTTGCCGAATGGCGTGGACTGCCGGAGCCGAAAACAAAACGCGACCGCTGGCAAGTGCCTAACGAGTTGTTGCCGAAATTGATGGAACAACTAGGCCTCGATCAGCGCATTCGAGAAAACGAAGTCCTCGGGGCGTGGCGAAACATCGTCGGGGAATTTATCGCCGCTCATTCCGCGCCCGTCTCCTTACGTGACGGCGTCTTGTCAGTCCGCGTTTTGCAACCATCCTTGCATTATCAATTCGAGACCATTTCCAAAGCGGACATTCTGCGCAAACTGAAGCAGCGTTTCGGCGGGCGGACCATTCGCGACGTGCGTTTTCGCGTGGGTTAGGAGCGAGCCTGCATGGCGGACGCAGGGGACAGCATTCACATTCAAGAGCTAGCGCTCGACGCTTGCGTCGGTGTGCCGGATGAAGAGCGGGCAAATCCGCAGCGGTTGACCGTTTCGATCACCCTCTGGCCATCCCGCGGATTCAGCGAAGTAGCAGACGACTTAAGTAAAACCGTCAATTATTCCGCGGTCGCGCGGGAGGTTCATCATTTTGTCGACGGCCGCGCCGACAAGTTAATCGAAACATTGGCCGACGCGATTGCCTTGCATCTTTTGCGGACATTTAATTTGCAGCGCGTGCGAATCGAGCTGCACAAATTCGTTTTGCCGGATGCGAAATTCGTCGCGGCAATTTGCGAACGCCCGGCTTAACAAGCGTTCGCTTTTCTCGCAAGCGTCCCTAATCTTCCGCGGTGAATCCTGAGCGCGCAGGTTGGAAAACAATTTCCCGCGCGATTCATTTCGAAGACAAGAATCTTTCGGTCGCAACCGAAGTCGTTCGCACGCCCGCGCGCGCGGAACCGCGGCCCTGGACGATTGTGCATCGCAAAGCAGCGGTCGTCATCGCCCCGATGACGGCGGCGGGTGAAATCATTCTCATCCGGCAGGAAAGAATCCCCGTCCGCTCGGCCATTTGGGAGGTGCCAGCGGGACAGATTGATGATGCGAACGACTCCACCCTTCAGGAAATCGAGAAGGTCGCGTTGAGCGAATTGCGTGAGGAAACCGGCTACCAGTTAGCTGCGGACGGCGAGTTGGTGTCTCTCGGCACTTATTTTTCGTCGCCGGGTTTTACGGACGAAAAAGCGCACCTCTTTCTGGCGCGTCGCGTTGAAATGAGCGAGGAAGGGAACAAGCACGAAGAATCGGAATCGATCGTGGACTGTCGCAGCTTCACTCCGCGCGAGGTCGCACGCATGGTCACGAATGGCGAAATTCGTGACGCCAATACGCTGGCAATTTGTGCGCGACTGATCGCATCCGGCCTGCTTTCGTTTTACGGATAACTCGCGATGGCGCTGCGTAATTTTTTCAAGTTCCGCGAGATTCCGGAATCGGAAACTGCCAAACCGTTTCTCGAACACTTGGAAGATCTGCGTTGGACGATCGTTAAAATGGCGATCGTTCTCTTCCTCGCGATGATGCTTTCCCTGCTCTTTCGCCATCAGCTGACGCAACTTCTGCAGCGGCCATTAGAAAGAATGGACCCGCAGATTCGCGGTCTGCAATCGCTCGGGATCACCGATTCGATCACCATCTCGATCAACATTTCCTTCTACGCCGGCATCGCTATTTCGTTTCCGTTTCTCATCTATTTTCTGGCGGAATTTGTCTTGCCGGCGCTGACCGCGGGCGAGAAGCGGCTCATGCTTCCAGCGATCGCCGCCAGCTTCGGGCTCTTTCTCATTGGCGTGCTCTGTTGTTATTTTTGGCTCCTGCCGACGACGGTGCGTTTCTTTTTCACCGACGCACAGTCGTTAGGCTGGACGCCCAATTGGACGGTGCGCGAATACTATTCGTTCGTGACGCGCTTCACCCTCGGCTTCGGGCTGGCCTTCGAATTGCCCGTGGTGGTTCTTGCACTCGTTAGGCTGGGTTTGATTACTTATGAATTTATGGCGCGCACGCGGCCTTACGCAGTCGTGCTCATTTTCGTGCTCGCGGTCTTGATTACGCCGACGCCGGACGTGCTTACCATGATGGCAATGGGTTTGCCGATGTACATGCTTTACGAGAGCTGTATCTGGATCGCCTGGTTCATGCAGCGCCGCCGGAAAAGACTGGCCTGACGAATGGATTCGCCGGCAGTTTATGAAAATGTTTTTGCCGGTTTCGCGTTCCTTCTCGGCGCGGCCATTGGTTCTTTCCTGAACGTCTGCATTTACCGGCTCCCGCTGGATTTGTCGGTCAACAAGCCGCGGCGCTCGTTTTGTCCCTCGTGCAAAGCGCCTATTCCCTGGCGTTACAACCTGCCCTTAATTAGCTGGTTGTTTTTGCGCGGACGCTGCTTGAATTGCGGCGCGCGCATCGCCTTCCGTTATTTTGCAGTCGAACTGCTGACCGCGCTCCTGTTCCTAGCGGTTTGGTTCTATTTTCCATGGCCGATCGCGATTGCCTATTGGGTTCTGGTCGCTCTCCTCATTTCGGCCACTTTCATCGACTTCGAGCATTTCATCATTCCAGACGAAATTACCTGGGGCGGAGTCGCGGCCGGTGCGTTGGCTAGTTTGATTGTCCCGGAATTGATGGAGACCAATCAGCGTCTCTACGCGATCTTGTACTCGTTAGGCGCCGCTGCCCTTGGTTACGTCTTGCTTTGGGGCGTTCTCGAGGCCGGCAAACTCGCGTTTGGAAAAAAGCGCGTCGTGCTCGACGCGCCCACACCGTTTTCGTGGGTGCGCAAAGGCGAGGATGCGGACTTCGTTGTCGGCGAGGAGCGCGGCTTGTGGAGTGAGCACTTCGCGCGGGAGCGCGATCAACTGCTACTTCATTGCGACGATGTGAACGTCGATGGTCGAGCGCTCGGCGCGGCGACGTTGCGCTTTCATTACAACCGCGTCGCCATTGCCGAAGAAGAGATTTCCCTGGACTCGTTAGGCCAAATCAGCGGCGTGGTGCGCGAACTGCAGATTCCACGCGAAGCCATGGGGCGGGGCGACCTGAAATTTCTCGCGGCCATTGGCGCGTTTCTAGGTTGGCGCGGCGTGCTCTTCAGTATTTTTGCCGGGTCGCTCCTCGGTTCGTTTGTTGGCATCGCGACCCTGCTCATTGGCAAGCGCGTCTGGTCGGCCAAGCTTCCCTTCGGTCCTTATCTTGCCCTCGGCGCGCTGGTTTGGATGTTCTTTGGTCGGCCGCTCGTCATTTGGTATCTCGGAATCCTCAACGGATAGCAGCGGTCGTGGTCGCGCAATACGTCTCGTTAGTAGCGTTGTTCACTTCGCTGAGCCGTTTTTGGATCGATTCGAGGTATTCGTGCAGACCGAATTTGAAAACTTCGCCGATGGTGCCGAAATCTAAATCGTAGCGAAGGCGGCCGGAAAGGCGTTCGGCTTCATTCGCATAGCGCGCCGGATCCGAGCCCGAAATGCAATGGAGCGCTTCATCCAGCGAATCAACGCAAAATCGGACCGAGCGTGGAAAACTCGGATGAGTGAGAATGAACTCCGCTACTTTCCAGGGCGCGACTTGGTCGACATAAATTTTCCGATAGGCCTCGAGCGCGCTGCACGATTTCAGGACCGACATCCACTGAATGGTATCGACGTTACCGCCGACGCGTTCGCCGCTCGGCAGGAGCAAATGGTATTTCACATCCAGGATGCGGGAGGAACAATCGGCCCGCTCGAGCAGGCGACCGATACGCATAAAATGAAAGCCTTCACCGTGTGTCATGGTCGCGCGGGTGATGCCAATGAAAAGATGCGAACCGCTTACGATCTGTCGGAAAAATTCGTAGGGGCTGGAGCGCAATAGATCTTTTGCGGAATCGCCCGTTACGAACAGGTAAAGCCGATTGATTTGCTCCCACATCTCGCTGGAGATTTGTTCGCGCGTGGTGCGCGCATTTTCCCGTGCCTGCACCAGGCAGGAATAAATCGAGTTTGGGTTTTGTTCCTGCAGGCTGACGAAATCGAGCGCGGCCCGCGCATCGGGCGTGGGATAAAGTGAGGCGAAGAATTCATTTTCCTCCAGCGAGCTAATGATTGGATTGCCCTGTTGATGCGCATCGAATTCCGGCTGACTCGCCAAGTCGAGCATGAGCGAGAGATTAACATCGGCGATGCGCGCGTTGTTTTCCGCGCGCTCGATGTAGCGGCTCATCCAATAAAGCGAATCCGCGACGCGACTAAGCACCGTTGTCCTCCACGATCCAGGTGTCTTTACTGCCGCCGCCTTGCGACGAATTAACTACCAAGGAACCTTTCGTCAGGGCGACGCGCGTGAGTGCTCCGGGAATGATCGTGACCCTTTCCCCGTAGAGAATGTACGGCCGCAAATCGACGTGCCGTCCCTCCACTCGGCCGTCGCAGTAGGAAGGCGCGCGCGAGAGCGGCACGACCGGTTGCGCGATGTAATTGCGCGGATTTTCGCGCACGCGTCCGCGAAATTCTTCGCACTCCGCTTTCGTCGCCTGCGTGCCGACAAGCATTCCGTAGCCGCCGCTCTCGTTGGCCGCTTTCACGACCAGCTTCGGAATATTTTCCAGAATGTAATCGAGATCTTCTTTTACCGAGGCGAGATAGGTCGGCACATTTTGCAGGATCGGATCCTGCTCGAGATAATACCGAATCATCTTCGGGACGAAGTGGTAGATGACTTTGTCGTCGGCGATTCCAGTGCCGATGGAATTTGCCAGACTGACATTTCCGTTTCGATACGCTTCGACCAGACCCGGCACGCCCAGCCCCGAATCTTTTCGGAACACCGTCGGGTCGAGAAAATCGTCATTGATGCGGCGATAGATGACATCGACCGGCTGCAAACCCTTCGTGGTGCGCATGAAAACTTTGCCCTTCTGCGCCACGAGATCGCGGCCTTCGACAATTTCGATTCCCATGGAACGCGCGAGAAAGGAATGCTCGAAGTAGGCGGAATTATAGGTGCCGGGCGTGAGGAGGACGACGGTTGGATCGTGTTTGCCGCGCGGCCCGATGAAACGCAAGACGTTGAGGAGCTCCTGCGCGTAATGTTCCACCGGCCGCACCCGATATTGACCGAGCAACATCGGGAAAACCCGTTTCATCGCCTGACGATTTTCCAACACGTAGGAAACGCCGGAGGGACAACGCGCATTATCTTCCAGGACGAGATAATTTCCGTCGCGGTCACGCACCAGGTCGGTTCCGCAGATATGAATGTAGATATTGCGCGGCACATCGAAGTGCATGAACTCCGGACGGAAATGCGCCGCTTCCCAAACAAATTGCTTCGGAACGATGCCATCGCGCAGGATGTTTTGATTGTGATAAATGTCGTGCAGAAACAAATTCAGCGCCGTGATTCGCTGCACCAACCCGCGCTCGATCGTTTCCCATTCTTTCCCGGGAATGATGCGCGGGATGAGGTCGAAGGGGAAAATGCGTTCCGTCCCGCGGTCGTCGTTGTAAACCGTGAAGGTGATGCCCTGGGTAAGAAAAGCCGAGGCCGCCTGCGCGCTGCGTCGTTCGAAATCCTGCGGCGCCAATTCCTGAAAACGCGCCTGCAATTTCTTGTAATGCGGCCGGGCCACGCCAGGCGCCTCAAACATTTCGTCGAAGAACTCGCCGACCTCGTAACCCGAAAAGAAGTCGCCCATTGAAATCAGTTTGGCAGTCGGATATTTCCGCGCAATGCGAAAACGGCCGCGCGCGTGCGCGCGTCGCGGCGGCCTATCCGGAACAGTGGTTGCGTCGCTACGCTGCGAGCAAACTTCGGCGCGACCCGATCTTTTTCGCCGCGGCTGAATTGCTGCGCGAATCGCAAGCGCCGCTCCTCGATGTCGGCGGCGGCATTGGGCTGTTACCCTTTTACCTGCGCGAGTGCGGCTTCACCCCGCCGATTGTCGCCGTGGAAATTGATGTACGAAAAGTTCGCCGCGCCCGCTCTGCTGCGAATGGTCGGTACAATGGGATCGAATTCATCGAGAGCGATGTGAACAACGGGCTGCCGGAATTTTCTGGAAACGTCGCGCTCGTTGATGTCCTCCATTATCTGGAACCGGTGCAGCAGGCGAAATTATTGCGCACGATCGCAACCTGCGTCGCGCCGGATGGAATGCTATTTATCCGCGATGCGCCGCGAGAAAAATCGCTCCGTTTTTGCGTTACCTATCTGGCCGAGATTTTCGCCAAGACGATCACCTGGAACATTGGCGGACCATTGCATTTCCCAACCCGCGCCTCGATCGAGGACTCGTTAGGCAATCTCTTCGATTGCGCAGAACGCCCGATGTGGGGCGGAAGTCCCTTCAATAACCGTCTCTTTATTTTCAGGCACGCAGCTGCTCCGCTGGCGGGATGACGAAGCGATAGCCGTGACTCGTCAGGCGCTGCAGCGTCAGTTCCAGACAGCGCGGAGCAAAATCCGGATCGCGCTTTATTTGCTGACCTTCATGCAGCAAAATAATTGCACCTGGCTGCGCACTTTTTTCGATGCGATGCGCGATGCGCGCGGGATCGCGGCTCACGGTATCTAGTCCACGCACGGTCCAGCCAATCAATCCCATACCGCGATGCCTGAGCGCGGGATGCACGAATGGGTTTTTCATTCCCACAGGCGCGCGAAAGAAGAGCGCGGGGCGCTCCGGCGTGATGCGCAAAGTCGCAGCGCATAGGTCGATTTCCCGTCGAACGGTGCCTGGACCAGCGCACCAGAATGAGCGGCTCGGGTGCGTCTGAGTGTGATTCGCCAGCGCGTGGCCGCGCATCAGTATTTCGGTGATCAAATGCGGATGCGCTTCCGCATTTTGGCCCACGACAAAAAACGTCGCCTTTGCATCAAATTGCTCCAGGACCTCGAGCATCTTGAGCGTGTGCCCGAGAGACGGGCCGTCGTCGATTGTGATCCAAACTTCGCGCTCCGCGGTCTCAAACCGTCTAACGACTGGTCCCCACCATTGGCAGTTCGGAACCAGCGTGGCGTAAAGCAAAAGGAGATGTGAAAGAAAGAGCGGTGCGAGGGCAAGGTAGATATTTGTGCCGATGAGGAGAATGGAAAGGAAGGGCGCGATCGCGGCGAACCCCAGCAGAAAAATGCGCGAAGCGATGGCGCTACTCTGTGGCGGAAACATTCAGGCTTAGAATTGCCGCGGAAAGAAGGTTAAGCGTTACTAATGTCAGCCAGGCCTCGCCGATAACTTTGTAGCCGTCTCGATCGAGGGCGAGCGCAACAGCGCACGCGCTCGCGACGAGAGCGATCAAAATGCTTTGCGCGCGACCGTCCGAAAGATGCCGCATGAATCCAATCGCGCGTAGCCCTCTAATCACGAGCGAGTCGAAGTAAAAAAGCAGCAGCCAAAAAATCCAGACGAGAAAGGCAAGCGGTAGAAGCAACAGAAGTTGCTGCAAAATAGTGTGTCCGCCGAGGAGGATACGAAAAGCGAAGGCGTAAAACACGACGTGAAGAAAAATTCCCGCTGCGTTGGCTTCCAGCCAGTTGTTTTGCGTTCGCTGCGCACTGCGGCCGCAGCATTTCGCGAGTAAGCGCGGTAGCGAAAAATAAAAGACGGGCGTGTCACTCATGTTTCGTTAGCGGCAAAGATATCGCCGAAGGCGAACCATTGTTCTCCATATTGCGCGATCATTTTTTGCAGAACGCCGCACCATTTTTTTACCGCTGGCGTGATGTCTTCCTCGCGGGCGCGCGCACCGCGGAGAACATGGATTGGTTCGCGCACGATGATTTTGTAGCGACGATATCCGGCGCGCACAATGAAGAGTGGATAGACCGCCACCTGCGCCACCTGCGCGAGCGTGAATGGTCCGACCGGCACGCGCACCATTCGCGAGAACATTTGTCCCTCGACCGTTGCGACTCCGGGAATAATGCGATCGCCCTGAATAGAAACGATCTCGCCCTCGCGCAACGCATGGAGGAGATCGAATGAAAGGAGCGCGCCATCGCTGCTATAGGCAATTTTCACCGCGCCATCGCCCGTTCGTTGCACTGATTCAGTCAGGTGCTGCGCGCTTTGCACGTCGGGTTCTGGCGCGCGGACCATGCTGATTTCGCGATTGAATTTTTGCGCGAAGAGCGCCGCGCCCAAATCGTAGTTACCCATATGTGCCGTGAGAACGATCGCGCCACGTGCGTGGCCGAGTTGATTGAGAATTTCCGCCCCTTCAATTTCGTAACGGAAGCTCGTCTGGTTCACTTTGTAATTGGCGGCGTCAGCTATGGTCCAAGCGAAGTTTTGCAGGGTTTGAAAGGCGCGCAGGAAATTCAGCAGCGTGGAAGATTTCGGCGAAACAAAGCGCAGATTGCGCATGATCGAACGGCGTTGGGGCGCGGCGAAAAAGAAAAAGAAAATCGTCCAAACGAAAATCATGCTTGGCTGTAGAAAGAAGGGAACATTAGCGACCGCCCAATCGAGATAGTGTCGCCAGAGAACTCCTTTGACGGCGAAGCGGCGGAGAAAAGCGCGCGGCGTTTCCAAACGTCAGGCGCTGACCGGCGCCGCGGAAGTGGCGGCGGGCGTTCGATGCCTCACGCCCGCGGTCAGGATGAGTCGTAAATTCGTCAGCTCGGCTTTCCACCAGCGAAAAAGCCCGCGGCGAATCAGTTTACCGACGCGATGATCGGGCACAAAACCGTCATAGAGTTCGCGCCAGCCGGAATTACGGCGTCCATAACAACCACTCGTTAGGCGGCGATTAGCCAATGCGACCAGGCGTCGGTTGTAGAATTTCATCATCGCGGCCACGATGCCGCCCGCAGTCCCTTCAAAAGGCAATCGCAGAAACCCGGCTTCAGGATCGCGATAGAGCGGCGTGACCAACCCGACATAGTACGCGCCGACGTCGAGCAGGACGGCGGCCGACATTAACTCGGCGTCGCCCATGTAGTAATATTTGTCCTTGTAGAGCGTCTCGAACCAGTAGCGATACGTCGTCGGATACTGCGCGTTGTAGTAACCGATGCGATCGCCCACGTCTTGGCCGTTGAGATTCGTCGCCAACATATCGGCGACATACGAAGCGGTGTAGGCGCAAAAATCGAGGCCGGGACTGTAAAGTGGATCGATGAAGCTCGCGGCATCGCCGACGCTGGCCCAGCCTTCGCCGCAAACCTGCGTGCTGTAGTAAGGCATTTGCGAGTAGGCATGGACATCGCCTTCGATCACGCGCGCGTCGCGAAAAATTTCGCGACCGACTGGATTCGCGAGGAGGTGAGCGCGTAAACGCCCGGCCAGATTCGCGCCTTCATTGAGTTTAAAGATGCGCGAATCGTAGACGACACCTGCGCTGACATCGCCGCCTTTGAGGGGAATAATCCAGCACCACCAGCCATGGCCTAACAAGTGGTTGGTGGCCCAGCTGCGCGCGGTGCGAGAGGCATTGGCATATTTCGGGAAACGCTCGCGCCAATCGTAACTGTCCCAATCTTTCGTTCCGGAGAAGCGCGCCCAGACGGCGTTGATCGGATGCTCGGTGTTCTGCCGGAAGTAACCGAGTTTGCGCGTGAGCATGGCGGCGCGCCCGCTCGCATCCACGATCCATCGAGCGCGAATTGTTTCTTCGCGATCACTCGTTAGGCAAATCGTCTGACAATTTTTCTCGAGCTCGATGCTGGTGACTTTGGCCGGACGGCGTAGGTCGCAGCCGGCTTCGATAGCGCATTCCAGCAGATGACTGTCGAGCGTGGCGCGATCCACTTGAAAAGTCGGGAGCCGCGCCTGATAACGCGCGCCGATCTCCACGCAATCGTCAAAAGCCTGCTCGGGCGAATTTGAAAACCACATGCGCAATCCCTGCTTCGACAGCTGGTGGTGCCCCAGATAATTACTCAGGCCGAGGATGCGGGTAAGAAAACAACTGCTCACCTCCGTAGTGGATTCACCCACTTTGCGATCGAATTCTTCGGTTTTCTCGACGAGCAGAATGCGCGCGGCCGGATGTTTCCGTTTGATTAACAACGCCGTGGCTGCGCCGGAAAACGCGCCACCGATGATCACGACGTCGTAGTCAAAATTCATTGCAGGGCGAATGATGGCCTTTGCCGCGAAGCTGCGCAACGTTACGCTCCGCCGAAAGCAATGATCTTCACGAACGCGCGGTTCATTTTCCCAGACGGAATTCGGGACGGTTTAGAGATCATCGAGAGTGGCGGAAAAATTTGCGGCATTCGCGAAACCGGATTGTATCCGCAAACGGACGCGTGCGATCTAGGCGGAAATTTTATCGCGCCGGGATTTATCGATCTTCATCTGCACGGCGCAAACGGCCGCGACACGATGGAAGCGAGCGGCGAGGCATTCCGGGAAATTTGCGCTTATCACGCGAGTGGCGGGACGACTTCACTTTTGTTAACGACCGCGACCGCGACGTTGCCACGTATCGTTCGTGCCCTCGAAGCAATTCGCATCTGTAAATCGGAAATGCGGCAGATCGTCGGAGCGCATGTGGAAGGCCCGTTTATTTCCAAGGAGCGCGCCGGCGCGCAGGAAAAAGATTCCATTCGCGATCCTGATGCAGAATCGGTGAGCGCGTTGCTCGAGTTCGTGGATGTGATCGAGCGAATTACCTTGGCGCCGGAATTACCGGGCGCGCTCGATGCGATCGATCGCTTTCATGCGAAAGGGATCGCGGTCAGCGGCGGTCACAGCAATGCCTGGGACGATGAAGCCTTAGCTGCGGTCGCGCGCGGCATGCGCAGTGTCACGCACACTTTCAATTGCATGTCATCAATGCGGAAACGTGATGGCGAGCGCGTGGCCGGTTTGTTGGAGGTGGCGCTGAGCGAACCGGAAATCATGTGCGAGCTAATCGCCGACGGTCATCACGTTTCGACGACTTTGATGAAGATGCTTTATCGCGCGAAAGGGCCATCCGGAATTTGTCTGGTAACGGACGCAAGCGCGGGGGCGGGTTTGCCTAACGAGTCGTCGTTTAAACTCGGTGACGTCGATTGCGTGGTGAAGCACGGCGGCTGTTGGGTGGCGGATCATTCGGCGCTCGCTGGCAGTGCAGCACGCATGATCGATCTCGTGCGAACGATGGTGCGCGACGTTCATGTCCCCCTGCATGAAGCTATCGGCATGGCGACGGCGAATCCGGCCCGCGCGTTACAATTGGAAGAGAAGGGGACGCTTGCGGTTGGAACGGATGCCGACCTGGTCGTGATTTCTCCCGATCTTCAGGTGGTGAAAACATTCCTGGGCGGCGAACAAATTTTCGCTCGCGAATGATTTCCCATTTGTCATCCTGAGCTGGCGCAGTGCGTTGAAGGATAACGCGCGCTTTAAAGCGAAAGAAGAAAGTGCGCGATATCCAGCGCGGCGGTCGGGCGACTGAGCGGCACGATGTTGCGGGACCATTCGTGCCAAAGCGCGGCGCTGTTGGCGAAAGCATCTTGCACCGCAACGATCACTTTCTCGTCGCTCGTGGCGACAGTGCCCGAATTCGTTTCGAGAAGATAACGCGCGTTCCCTTCTTCCTGCCCGGGGATCATGTGGTTGACGATCATCGGACAGCCGGCGGCAAATGCTTCCTGCATGGTGGCGCCGCCCGCTTTGCTAATCAGCAGATGACTCTCGCGGAGCAAGCGCGGCAGCTCTTCACTCCAGCCGACCATGGAAAATGGATAGAGCGTGGTGTTGCGCATACTCGAAATCGCCTTGCGCAAACGGCGATCGCGTCCGACCGCCACGGTCAGTTGAATGTTCCTAAGCGCACCGAGTTTCTGCACCAATTCCGGCGCGTGTGATCGCCGCGCGTTGATCAAATAGAGAACGCGGCGGCCATGTTCGCTCGAAGGTGGCGTGCGAAAGTCGCCGGGTTCGGCAAACTCGGGACTGACCGGAAAGCCGAGCGTCTTCGTTTTGGTGGCCGGAATACCTTCGCGATGCAGCACCGCGGCGCTCTTCTCGTTAGGCAAAATGAAAAAATCCGCGCTGCAGCGATACCAGATCGCATTGACCGAAAGCGAATCGGTGATGACGATGACGCGTTTGCCGCAGGAACGTCCGATCGGTCCCAGCATTTCGTCGAGCATGTGTGGATATGCGGGATAGACGGAAACGATCACGTCGGGCTCGAAGCGGCCGAGCAAGGCGCGAAGTCTTTTCTTCAAAGTGAAGAAGACTTTGAAGTTTCCCGAGAAATTATGTTGTCGATCGAGTCGACGATAGGTCGCGCGCCAAATGGGCGGGGCATTGTTAATCACGCCGAGATAAGCTTCGCGCACATAATCGTTGAGCAGACCGTAGGTGTCGGCGAAAAGATCATGCACTTCGATCTGCACGCTGCCGGGCAACGCGATTTGCAAGAGGCCGGCGCGAATGCCGCGGGCGGCGCTGTTATGTCCTTCCCCAAAACCAGCGGTGAGGATGAGAATTCTTTTCACTACTCGTTAGGCTCGCCTTCCCCGGAGGTTTGGCGCGGCTGGCCGGAGAGTTTAATGGATAATTACAGGCGGCAAAGTAAACTCTCGCTGCAGATGGGATGGCTTAAGTTTTTCGGCAGAATTTCGCAGCGTCTCGTGGTGGAGACGGCGATGGATAACACCACCGGTTTGGCCGCGCAGATGGCCTACCAATTTCTCTTCACCCTCGCCCCCGGCTTTTTGTTCCTCTGGCACTTGCTCAGTCTCTTCGGCACCGATCCGGCGAAACTGCATCAGATGTTCGCAATTTTGAAAAGTTTCCTGCCGCAGGATCCGCAGGTGCAGGACATTATCGACACCCTGGTGGCAAATGTCGTCGTGACCGGCTCGAGCGGCTGGGTTGCGATCGTCGGTATTGTTTTCGGAATTTGGTTGGGCACATCGTTTATCTCGACCATTTCGGGAGCGCTCAGTCGCACGCATGGGATTCAGGCCGATCGCAATTGGTGGGCGAAGTACGTGATCGCGTTTTTTCTGCTCTTCTGGTTCGGGATCATCATTTTGATTTGTTTCAACGCCATGGTCTTCGGTGAAACCCTGGCCGGCATCGCGGAAGTTAATTTCCAACTTTCCATTCCGTTGCAGGAATGGGTGCGGTTTTTAAACATGCCGCTGACGGCGGTCGCACTGGTCATCCTGGCCTTATGGCTTTATCTGCTTCTGCCCGAAAACTACCTGACCGTTCGGCAAGCTTTGCCGGGCTCGATTTTCTTCGCCATCGGCTGGATCACGGTGACGAAACTTTTCCAATACTACGTTGCGCGTTATGACCGATACAACGCGACTTACCTGGCGCTCGCCTCTTTTATTGTGCTTTTGTTCTGGATGTATCTGACCTGTCTGTTGTTGCTTCTCGGCGGAAAATTAAACGCGATTCTTCTGCGGGAACGCGAACGCGACGAGCGCAAGGCAACGGAAGGCGCGGCTCAGCCTCAACCGGCTTGAAGCAGTTTCCTGTTTTGTGGCGCGCGCGCGGATGGAAGAGACGGGGAGGTTTTGTCTGCGCCATCGTGCTCGGCGCGCTCGGGGCTACTCTGCTCGAAGCGCAGATCAGCGAAGCCGATAAAAAAAAGCGTGATGCTTTTCTGAAAGCGCGCGAAGAAATGCACACCATTTCGGCCTCGCCGACAGCGACACCAAGCGGAAAACCGAAACCGTCGTCGAAGAAAAAAGGAAAGGGAAAGAAATCCCACAAAACTTTCGAAACGCCCGAGCCGACCAAGACGCCATCGGCGAGAAAAAAGAAAGCGGCCGAGGAAGAAGAGGAAACGCCAAGTCCGAAACGCAAAAAGAGTCCGGCGCCGAAGACCGAAGAAGAAGAGCCGACTCCCAAAGCCACTCCGGAAGGAAAATCGCCGCCGCCGCGCGGGGCAGTTCCAGCGGCAACACCGCCGCCGGCTTCGAATCAACCCTTCAACGCGCCGGCCGATATCACGATTCAGAAATCAGGACTCGAAGAAGATCAGGGTTATCAACCACCGCCATCACCGCCGCCGCGCCGCGGATTTTGGTCGCGAGTTTTTGGAAGCGCCGGCGAACCTACGGGCAACTATCACTACTTGAGTCGTAGCGTAATCGACGCGATTCGTCGCGCGCCGGTGCAGCGCGCGCGCTGGAAATTTATCATCGTGCACAACAGCGGCACGCGGCAGGGGAACGCGCGCGCTTTCGATTATTATCATCGGCGTGTGCGCCGAATGCAGAACGGACTGGCGTATCATTTCGTGGTCGGCAACGGAACGTCGTCCGGCAACGGACAGATCGAGGTGGGAGATCGTTGGCGCCGGCAGATTAACGGCGGCCACGTCCACAGCGATTATTTGAACAACATCTCGTTAGGCATTTGCCTCGTCGGCGATTTCAATCGCGACCAGCCGACGCGCGCACAACTGCAAGCGACAGAGGAGTTGATTCGATACCTGCGCGAACGCTGCGGTCGTGTCGAAGCCGGAAACATTCCGGTACGACCGCATCGTGAAATGAATCCCCCGCGCTGGGCCACGGATTGCCCGGGCGACGCTTTTCCCTACAGTTGGTTCCGCCGTTTCTAGGTTTCCTTAGACCGAAGCGCCGCCGCGGCCACTCACGAGCAGGATCACACCGCCAACGACGCAGATACCGCCCACGATGGGGCCGATCGGTACCGGATGTTCTTCTGTCTTGTTGATCTCAACGGGGCCCAGCTTGGCCACATTCTTCTGGGTGAAGAAACTGGTGTAGCCGCCGTAAAGCAGAAGAATAATTCCGACAACTAACAGGATGAGTCCGAGAACGCCGGTAGGTTTCATTATCGAAGAAACGCGCTCAGAGAGTGCGACGGCCTTGAATCAAATTAATGATTAGGACGACGACCGCGAGGACGAGCAGGATATGAATGAAGCCGCCCAGCGTGTACGAGCTGACGAGTCCGAGCAACCAGAGCACGAGCAGAATTACAAAGATGGTCCAGAGCATATTTATTCCTTTTGGTTGAGTTTACATAGCTTCGTGTGCGACCCCTTCAGCGCGCTTATCGATTTTGCAGAATTCGATTCGCCAGATTTTCAGGGCATTGCGGGGTATTAACATAGATTCAAACAATTTTGCTGGCAGGCGCCGGCCGAAACGCCTAGAACCGGTGGGCTCAACCCCAGACCTATTTTTGCTTATGCGTTTCATCGTTTCGCTTCTCCTCGCACCGCTTTTTCTAACCAGCTGCGCTAACCAGGGTGTCGTCGTGCAGAAAGAATCACGGCCGCATCCCTTTTACGAATCCGTCGGAATCGAGAACGTTTACACGTTCATGCTGCGGGACGACGCGGGCGTGATTCATCGGCAAATGGTTACGCCAGAGGTTTTCGAACGCTACGCCATCGGTGATCGCTTTAACGACGAACTGCCGACGCCGGCGGTGAATGTTACCAGCGAACCAAAAGCGGTGCAGGTCGCGATGCATCGTCCAACGTTTGGGGCTGAACGAATGGCACGAGCGACCAAGACGGTAACGAGGCGGCCGGTTGCGGTCGCGAAATCGCGAACTTCGAAGTCGAAATTCGCGCAAAAATCGACGCGCAATGGTTCGAGGAAAATTGCGGCGCACAATTCGCCAAAGAAAAATTCACGCACAAGGCTCGCAAGCCATTCGCGCAGTCGCGCAAAAGTGATAGCGACTCATGTGAAGAAAACGAAAACAGTTGCCGCCGCGGCCAGGACTCCGAAGCCTTGGAAGATAACAGCTCCGATGGCTCCCGCAGAAGGCTCGACCGCGAGAGTCGAAAAACCGACCTTGCGCGAAACGCAGGTCGACATTCCAGATTCTCCGGTGCGATAGCTGCGTTGCCGAGCGCAAGCGCGTTCGTATGATGCGGCGTGGCTGACTCCGAACGCGTCGCGCAACAACGCATCGCCGAGCTGCGCGCCGAAATTGCGGCGCACAATCGTCGCTATTACGAAGAAGCGGCGCCGACGATCAGCGATCGGAAATACGACAAACTCTATCGCGAGCTAGCGGATTTAGAAACGGAGTTTCCGCAGTTCGATGCCGAAGATTCGCCGACCAAGCGCGTCGGCGGCGCGCCGCAAAAAGCTTTCGGTCAGGTTAGGCATCGCGCGCCGATGCTCAGTCTCGACAACACCTACTCGCAAGAGGAGGTGGCAGACTTTTACAGACGACTGCAACGCGTTTTGCCGAACGAGAAGATCCCGGTTGTGATCGAACCGAAGGTGGATGGAGTCGCCGTTTCGCTTTTGTATGAAAATGGAAAACTGCGCTACGCCGCCACGCGCGGCGACGGCACCGTCGGCGACGACATCACGCAAAATATTCGCACCATCCGTTCTGTGCCGACGCAGTTGAAGGGGGCGGCGCCGAAAACGCTCGAAGTGCGCGGTGAAGTCTTCATGCACAAGGAAGGCTTCGCCAAATTAAACGCCGAGCGCAGCGAACAAGGTTTGCCGGTCTTCGCTAATCCGCGCAATTCCGCCGCCGGCTCACTCAAGCAACTCGATCCGAAAATTACCTCGCAACGTCCGCTGGGCATTTTGTTTCACGGCACGGGTGTAATCGAAGGCGCGAAACCGGAAAAATATTCGGAGGCGTTCGCGTGGTTGAAAAAATTAGGTCTGCCAGTAAGCGAGCGTTGGTGGATGGCCGGGTCGCTGGAAGAAACGCTCAATGCCATTCACGAACTCGATCGAGTCAGGCGCGATTTTACTTACCAAACCGACGGTGCAGTGGTGAAAGTCGATTCCTTTTCCCAGCGCGAAGCGCTCGGCTTCACCGCGAAATCTCCGCGCTGGGCCATCGCCTACAAATACGAAGCCGAGCGCGCGGAGACAAAGTTGCTCGATATCCTGGTGCAAGTCGGGCGCACCGGTGTGCTTACCCCAGTCGCCGCGCTCGAGTCGGTGACGGTCAGCGGCAGTCGCGTTTCGCGCGCGACTCTGCACAACGAAGACGAAATCAAACGCAAAGACATTCGCATCGGCGATACCGTGGTCTTGGAAAAAGCCGGCGACGTAATTCCGGCTGTCGTAGAAGTCGTTAGGCAAAAGCGTCCGGCGGATTCAAAGCCGTTCGATTTCATCAAACACGTTCACGGTAAGTGCCCTGTTTGTGGCGCGTCCATCCGACGCGATCCGGAATTTGTCGTCTGGCGTTGCGAAAATATTTCCTGTCCGGCGCAGGCCACACGTCGCCTGGAATTTTTCACCGCGCGTGGCGCGCTCGATATTGAAAGCCTGGGCGGAATCGTTGCCGACAAACTGATCGAGCGCGGTTTGGTGCGCGAACCGCTGGATCTTTTCGAACTCAAACTTGAGCCGCTCGCGAAATTGAATCTCGGCACCAATGAATCGCCGCGCGTTTTCGGCGAGAAGAATGCAAACAAAGCGCTGCAAGCCATCGAGCGCGCGAAAACCTTTCCGCTCTCGCGCTGGATTTTCGCGCTCGGCATTCCTGAAGTTGGGAAAACGACCGCGCAGGATTTGGCGAAGTTTCATCCCGATCTCGAAGCGGTTGCCCATTCGCCGATGCTCCGGGATGTAATCGATTATCACGCGAAAAAAGATGCGCGTGAGGAAATCAAAGCGCGGCTGCTCGAAAGCGGTTTCGCGAGAAAATCGAAAAGCGAAAAACAAAAAGGCATCGTCACGGAAGTTGGACCAGTCGTCGCGGAAGCAGTTCTCGATTTTTTCGCCTCGGAAAGCGGCAAGAAAATTCTGCGTCGATTGCACTCGTTAGGCATCGAATTGAAGAACGAAATGATTACCGTGAGAGACGCGGCGAAGTTGCCTTTCGCTGGAAAAACGTTTGTTCTTACGGGGACGCTGCCTTCGATGACACGCGAAGAAGCAAGCGCGCAAATTCAGTCGTTAGGCGGCCACGTCAGCGGCAGCGTGAGCAAGAACACCGACTACCTTCTTGCGGGCGGAGAAGCCGGCAGCAAACTGGAGAAAGCAAAGAAACTTGGTGTGCGCGTTCTCGGCGAGAAAGATTTCCGCGCGCTGTTGTAGCTGCTACAACTATGGCGTCCGATCGAGACCGAGCGGCATCGCCTGGCTGGGCGATAACGGCGAGGCGATGATCGGCGGATGTTGCGACATTGGATGGAAACCGGCTTCGATGGTGAAGGTCACTTTCTCTTTGCCGCGCATCACGGTGATCGGCACCGGGTCGCCGGCCGTGATGAAAAAAGATGCGTCAATTACATCTTCCGGTTCGTGCACCGGCGTCTTCCCCACTTGTAACAAAACATCGCCTTCTCTGGCGCCCGAATCGGTCGCCGGAGTGCCGCGCATGATCTCGGTAAATTGTGCGCGTGAGCCATCGATGGGGTGTTCGGCGGCGGCCACATTAATTCCAATCCAGCCGTGACGGACTTCACCGAAACGGACGAAATCGCTGCGGATTTTTTCCGCGGCATCGATCGGCAACGCGTAGCAGGCGGAGCCGTTGTCGACCGCGCTCACTAGAATCCCCACGACTTCTCCTTTGAAGTTCAAGAGTGGCGCGCCCGCTTCGCCGCGTTGCGTGGCGAGATTTGCCCGCAGATGTGTCGTTGCAAAATAACCGCCCAAATATTTCTTATCGAAACCGGCAATCATCCCGAAGCTCGGAGTCTGAGGCAGATCGAGCGGGAACCCGACCGTGAGCACCGGCGTGGTCACTTCAAGATTCCGTGATTTTCCGATCGGTAAGGCCGGCGTCGGCATATCGATTTTCAACAAGGCGATGCCACTACGCGCATCGGCCATCACTGGACGCGCCGGAACTTCTTTCCCATCGAATTCCACGGTGAAATCATCCGCATCTGAGGCGACCGAGTAGGCAGTGTAAAGTGTCCCCGTCGGATCTATAAAGAAACCGGTGCCGGAAAGTTTTCCGTGTTCATCGACCGCATGAATTTTCACGACCGCTTTGGCCGAGCGTTCAAAGACCTCTTTAACTTCCTGACTGATGGTAGTCGATTGCGCCTGTGGTGACGGCGACGGGGTAGGTGTGGGAGACGGCGCTGGCGTTAGCTCCTGCGCTTGGATCCCGTTGATCGCGAGAACACAGACGAGCGAAGAAAGTAATCGCCTCACAAGCAGAAACCGAAACCGAGAAAGATCGGTTTGGCTATTAGAATTTGAGCGACGCCTCATAGCTCACGGGAGTCGCGTCCAGCACGTAGCGCGGGGTCGTGGCGCGTCCGTGAAGCTGGGTTCGTCCAGTGGCTGTGCGAAAAGGCGTTGCACCAAGATCGCGCGTCGCCACTGGAGTCGAAAGACTCCATGCCGGTTCCGGCGAAGAAACATTTTTAACCGTGGAAGTCGTTGGCGTAATGACAGCGACAGTCGCGGTGTTCGGGGTTTGAGAAACTTTCAGTGAAACAACGGCGGCCAGGATGACCAGCGCAGTCGCCGCGGCCGGCATCGAACCAACGTTAAGTTGGAACATGAAATCATGCGCACGTTGCAGCGCGATTTTCCACAGCGGCTGGCGCAAAAGTTCGGCACGCTGCCGGCGATGAAATTCGTGCAGGAAACTATCGAAGTAACCGGGAGGCGGCTGCTCGTGCCGTTTCAAACGAAGCAGCGTCGCGATATCTTCTTCAGTAAATTTTTCCATGCGGCGGGAGATTATGAGACGGGATTCTTACGGAACTCTTCCAGATAATTCTGCAGTTGGCGGTTCGCGTAGAACAGCCGGGAACGTACCGTGCCCTCGGAAACACGCAAGATTTTACTAATCTCGGCGTGCGGCATCCCTTGAATGTGAAACATAGTGACCACGGCTCTGTGTTCATCAGACAATTTCATCATGGCCTCGTTCAATCTTAGCTGGAGCTCGGAGAGGTCGGCCTCACGCACCGGACTGCTCGTTTGCGTGAGCTCGAGGAACTCTTTGTCATTCTGCACGCTCGCGTCTACGTCATCGAGGCTCAGATTGTAACGGCGCCCGCGCTTCTTGAGGAAGTTAAGGGTCATGTTGACCGCGATCGAATGGACCCAGGTGTAGAACGACGATTTGCCGCGGAAGCCGCGGATCGATTTATAAGCCTTCGAGAAAACATCCTGGAGCAAGTCGTTCGTGTCCTCGTGATTCGAGGTCATGTTGTAAACGAGCCCGTAGAGCCGTGGCGTATATTTCACGACCAATTGATCGAACGCCGCGACGTCGCCTTCCTGAGTGCGGGCGACGAGATTTTGGTCCTCGTCCGGTTTCGATTGCTCCATTGCGGTGCGTTTAGCCTTAACACGCGGCGGCAGACCGGACGACAACAAATCCGAAAAACGCCGCGCAGGCGGCAAGGCAACAGATGCGCTCATCTCTTTGACCGGCGCGCGCGGCATTTATCGGCGATCACGCACCGACATTAAGTAGAGCAGGTTGCCCAGCGTTGCCACGAAGGCCGCTACGTAAGTGAGCGCCGCCGCGTTGAGCACGCGATTTACGCCGGCCACTTCTTCGCCCGGCTGAACCATGCCCATTTGTTGCAGGATAATCTTCGCGCGTCGCGAAGCATCAAACTCAACCGGCAAGGTGATTAACTGAAACGCCAGCAGAACCATGTAGCAATAAATGCCAAGCGTGATCAGTCCTGTGATGTGGAAAATGAATCCACCGAAGATAATAAACGGCAGCATGTTCGACGCGACCTGCGTCACGGGCACGATGGCCATGCGCCATTTCAAAGGCGCGTAGGCTTTCGCTTGCTGAATCGCGTGTCCCGTCTCGTGTGCGGCGATGCCGAGCGATGCGACGGAAGGCTCGTTAAAAACCTTCGATGACAGGTGTAGTTGTTTATTTGTCGGATCGTAGTGATCGCCCAGAAAATCGTTCGTCTCCACCACCTGCACATCGTGGATTTGCGCTGCCTTTAAAATTTCCCGCGCTGCTTCCGCGCCGCTGATGTTCGAAGTGGCACGAACTTCGCCCCACTTCTTAAATGCACTGGTGACACGAAATTGCGCCCAGAGGCCGATAATCAACGGGATACCAACGAGCACCAGCCAGTTGGAACCGAAGCCAAAACCATGGGTTAAGTACATAAGAATATTTAGTTAACGGTGTTAGACATTTCGCCGGTGCGTTTGTTCAACGCGATCGGCGCCGCCTAAATTTCGAGACGTTTCTCGAATTTCGAGAGAAGGCGATTTCCGTTTTCGGTGACGACCGCGACGTCTTCGATCCGCACGCCGCCGAGCCCGGGATAATAAAGGCCCGGCTCGACGGTCAAGACCTGTCCTGGTTTGAAAATGGTTTTCTGAAAGCGCGGGAACTCATGAATTTCCAAGCCAAGTCCGTGTCCCGTCCCGTGAAAGAAACCGACATTTTTTCCATTCCGCACCTCAGTGGCAAACCCGCGATCAGCGAAAAGCTTTTTGATTTCGTTGTGGATCTTCAGGCCGTCAGCGCCGGGCTTCATTTTCTGCAGCGCCATTTCCTGGCCTTCGCGGACGGCTTCCCAAAGTTTCCGCTGCGCGTCGCTCGCGCGGCCGCGCACCACCGTGCGAGTCATGTCACCGTAATAACCGCTCTGCGCATCGCGCGGAAAGATGTCGAGAATGATGAGCGAGTTTGCGAGCAATGGTCCAGAGCCGCGCTCGTGTGGATCGCACGCCTGATCGCCGCCGGCCACGATCGTGTTCGCCGGCAACCCACCCGCGCGCAAAATCGCAGAATCAATTTCCGCGCGCAGAAGCTCGGAAGTCAGAACTTGTCCGAACCAGTCCAGTCGTTTGTTGCGGCGCGCTTTGCAGGCCGCCAGCACTTCCATGGCACGCGCCATTCCTTTTTCGGTGATGGAAAGCGCGCGGCGCATCAGACGAAGTTCATCTTCTGTTTTTGCTTCCCGTTCCGGCCAGAAAAGTCCGTTAGCCGTTTGCAGCTTTATCTTCGCGCGTGCCAACTCCTCCGCGTAGCCGAGCGGAAAGCTCGAAGGCACAATGGCGGAGCGCACGCCGCGCTTCTGCAAAAAATGCGACATTACTTTCTCGAACGGCGGCGTTTGTTTCGCGTTGCCTTGCACTTCCCGCTCGAATTTTGCGTAAGGAAGGATCTCGTCCGCCTGCGCCTGCTTCTTGCCGCGATCCAACTCGAGATCGCTTAAGACGATCGTGCGCTTCCCATTCTGCTCGAGAAAAATAAACGGATCCGGCACGAACATGCGCGTCGCATAAAGCATGTCGGGATCGTGGTCGCTCGCCGCGACAATGAGACGTGTCGGTTGTTTGGAAGAATTCTTCTTCGCCATATGATCTTTTGCCTAACGAGTGGTTCAACCGCGCCGCACTTCGAGTTGCCGCCGCAAGATCCAAAGGAGCAAACCGAGAAGTGCGACTGTCGAGCCAATGAGGATGATCGTGTTGAAAGTGAAAACACTGATCTTCACGCCGAGATAACGCTTATCCGCGCCGAAGAAGACGTTCGGTTTTCCGCCGCGCCGATAATCATTCTGCTCCATCTCGGCGTTCGAGATCAGATCGGAAACTTTTTGATTCGTGTAGAGCTGCTCCGCTGTAACCGGTCCGACGGCATCTTTAAAATCGCCGCGATTAAATCGCTTCTTCCCCGCGATCACGTTGTCGGTTTTTTTCAAAAACGAGTCCACCTCTTCCGCGGTCTTACCTTCCAATCCGGATAGAACGGCGAGCGTTTCCTTCAGATCGGAAAGATGCTCTTTCTGTTCCGGCGTCGGTTTCTTGAGCGCGACGAGCTCTTCGATCTGGCGTTGCGTTTTATCCTGGCGGCGGGTGAGTGGATTTAACTTCGCCTGCGCCACCACCATTTCCTCATACGACCAGCGCATGCCGATGAATTGGCAGACGAAGGGGACCTTCAATTTGCTATCCATCTTTTTGCGCGTCTCGTCGCTCGGATGCTCTGTGAACCAGCGCGTCATCGAGTAGACGAAGCCGAGGTTGCGATTCATGTCTTCGAACTTGAGCATCGCGCCGCTCATCAAAATCTGCGGAATCAAAATCAGCGGAACGATGTTGGCCGCGCTCTTTGCATTCGCGACCAGCGACGAAACGACGAGGCCGAGCGCGAGTGCCCCGACCGCGGTCATGAACATCAGTCCAAGGTGAATCCAAAACATCCCTCGCACTTCGAGCAGGTAATTTCCAATGAGGACGAAGAGCGTGCATTGCACCAGAGCGAAAACGCCGAGGGACATGATTTTCGCCAGGATGTAGTACGGCAGGCGAATATTGAGATTGCGCTCTCGCTCCAATACGGGGCGATCAGCCACCACGTCGTCGACGCTGTTGGTTAGCGAAAGGAACATCGCCACCAGCAGCGCGAGGAAGAGATACATAGGAATGTGAAAGGCCGACGCGAAATCGTAGCTGCCGCTGTCGGAATAACGTAACAAGGTCGCAACCAGAACCGCGAGCAACGGCGCGGCGCCGATGGTGATGCGCAGATTTCCGCGATTACGCAATTTGCTGATGAAAGCGCGGCTCAAGAGCGTGCGAAGTTGTGTCCATTCATCGTGCCAGCGGATGGGCGAGCGAAGTGTTTTCTTTTCAGGTTCGGTCGGCAGCGGAGCGACCGGTTCGCGTTTGAGCGAGACTTGTTTGACGTCCTGGATGAGGCGAAACGCTTCGTATTTATCCCGCCAGAAATCCGGCGAATAACGGCGGGCGGCGACGAGCTGGCCGCGATTATTTTCTTCGTAGATAACGTCGCCGCTAATGTCGCGCAGCGGAGTTTCCAGAACATCAAAAATGAATTCCGGCCGCGTCGTGCCGCATGACGGACAGGCGCCGAGGTCGGCGCCGAATTGATGCTGATGCTCCGCTTCCGCGAAGTAGCGCAACATGTCGTTAGGCGTGCCGAAGAAAACCAGCTTGCCGCCGCGATCGAAGAGGATCGCTTTGTGAAACATCTGGAAAAGTTTTGAGCTCGGCTGATGGATGGTGACGAGGATGATTTTGTTGTGCGCCATCCCGCGCACAATTTCGATCACGTGCTCGGAATCTTTCGACGACAGACCGGACGTCGGCTCGTCGAAAAGATAAACGTCGGCGTTGCCGATCATATCGAGCCCGATGTTGAGACGTTTTCGTTCGCCGCCGCTCAGGGTTTTTTTTACCGGACTGCCGACGATACTGTCTTTTCTTTCGCTTAGTCCGAGCTCGACCAGTTTGCTTTCGAGTCGGCGCGTGCGATCGCGTCGCGACAAATGCGGCGAGCGAACGGCCGCGGCGAATTGCAGGTTCTCGCCGATAGTCAGATTTTCATCGAAGGCATCATCCTGCGGGACGTAACTGACGTAGCGTTTGAGGTCGTCGAGATTGTCGTAAAGCGACTGATCGTTAAGCAAAACTTTCCCGTTACTCGGCTGCAACTGGCCTCCGAGAACTTTGAGCAAAGTACTTTTGCCGGAGCCGCTCGCACCCATCACGCAAACGAGCTCGCCGCGGTTGACCGCGAAGGAAATGCTATCGAGCGCGACTTCAGAATTGCCGAAGCGATGATTCAGATCTGCCACTTCGAGGCTGCGAATAATGTTGCGCTCTTCCTCGATGATACGCTCGGAAAAATTGCAGCGCAGAAATTGGCCGACATCGATGCGGATGGTGTCGCCATCTTGCAACGGCGCCGTGCCGCTGCGCACGACCAGGTCGCCGACCATGATCGGCCGATCGGCTTCGATGACCTCCAGCATCCCGGTGAGCGCGTCGTAATCGCAAAAAATTTTCAGCAAGACGTCGCCGCTCGTTCCGGGGGAAAGCAAAATGTCATCGGCTTCGAGCAAGCTGGGATTATTCGAGACGAGATATTCCGACTTGGCCGCTTTGAGTTGGAAGCGACCGCCCATGGCGCGGGCGCGCCGGCGCAGGTCTAACAAGTCCATTTCGCTGTCGTTGTGAAAAACGATACGATCGTCCAGCGTGGCTTCGACTACTTTGCCGGCTTTTAATCTCACGCCGTTGATCACGGCATCGACATCGCGCAAGGCTTTCACGCGCACCTTCAAACCAAAGGTAATCTCGAGTGAACTTTCGCGGGACTTGGCGCGTTCCAGCTGCACCTGATCGGCGTCTCTTGGCACCCGCACAAAAATTTGCGGCAGCGAAACGTTCTTCTTCGCGTTGAAGTAAGCCGCCAGCTCCTGGTAGGTGAGAACGTGATCGCCCACGAGAATGCGCTGGCCCGGATAAATACGACAAAAACCGCCGCGCAAGAGCGGACGTCCACGCACCGAGATCGATTGCGTGCTGTAATTCTTCAGCAGAATCAGATCGTGATAACGAAACGAGAGCAGCCGGTCCTCTTCGCCCAGACTCTTGATCAGGACATCAGACGAACCATTCGGCCCAAAGGAAAGTGACTCGAGGGGCGACGCACCGCGTTGATAAATGGACTGATCGGAATCTTCCGAAGCGTTGAGCTGGTAAACGATATCGATCGCCTGTGCCGCCATGCCGAGTTGCGACATGAAGGAGTAAAAGGCGACGACTTGTTCCTGCTTCAGGCCCGCTTGCGAAATCAAATCATAAAGCTGAACGCCGAGCATGATCTTGCGATCCGGGCTGAGAGAGACGGAAAGTTTCTGCGCCATCGCGCCCAGGTCCTGTTGCTCGTAAAGTGCCTGCCGGAAAAGCTGGCGAAGCTCGGAGTAAACCGCTTCCGGATAGTCGTAGCGAAGAAAACCCAAGGAGGAGTCGATTTCCTCTTCCAAGAGCACGCCGTCGGCTTTGGAAAAACTCGCCAGCACCTGGATGAGCAGCGGCAATAGATTCGGACCCTCCGCCACACTCCGCGGACGACGCATCGCGCGACGCATAAAGCGCCGGCCTTTTCGACGCATGCGATAGGCAAACGGCGTAACCCGTTGCACGGCACGATCGATTTTGTCCGCTAAAGTTTTTTCCGTCGTTTCGGGCATGAGTTTATCGGGAGTTTAAAGTAGTTCGTCCCCTGGAGTGGCGCAACGACCGCACGGTTCGTGCCCCTCGGCCTGCATCGTGCTCTTTTGCAATGCCGAATTACCATGTTAGCCTTTTCCTGCGCGACAACAGCGCGCATTTTTTATGGCCCAATCCGATCGTAACTCCAAAAAGGAGAACAAATCCGGCGGGAACGAGCCGAGCTTTAACTGGCGCGGCGTAGTTCTCATCGCGATTGCTTTTGCTCTCATCGGCCTGGCCGTCCTCTTCCGTGGTGGCGCCTACGCCAATGTCGAAGACGTGCCCTACAATCGCTTCCTCGAATTGCTCGAGAACAAGCAGATCGCGACCGACAAAAATTATCCGCTCCAACTCGTGGTCGAAGAAGGCCGGCCCACACAGACCTTGCGCGGCTATTATATTAAACAAGGCGTCGGGCCGAACCCAGCGCAGCAAGTGCCGTTTCGCACCACGATTTTTCTGAATTTCACCACTGATCTGCAGAAGAAACTAAGCGACTCCGGGATCGAACCGGCGATCAAGATGGAGTCAAATCTTTGGGTGCAAACCCTCGCTGGTTTTGCCCCGATCGCGCTCTTCCTCGTCGTTTTATATTTCCTCTTCCGGCAGCAAATCCGCATGGCGGGTAAAGGCGCGCTGAACTTCGGTAAATCGAAAGCGCGCATGCTGGCGCGGGATAAGAACAAGATCACCTTCAAGGACGTCGCCGGCGTCGAGGAGGCGAAGGATGAAGTGACTGAGCTAGTCGAGTTTCTGCGTGACCCAAAAAAATTCCAGAAGCTCGGCGGTCGCATTCCGAAAGGTGTGCTGCTAGTGGGTCCTCCGGGCACAGGTAAAACGCTACTAGCACGTGCTATCGCCGGTGAAGCTGATGTTCCTTTCTTTTCCATTAGCGGTTCCGACTTCGTCGAGATGTTCGTCGGCGTCGGCGCCAGCCGCGTGCGCGACATGTTCGAGCAAGGTAAGAAGTCCGCGCCTTGTATCATCTTCATTGATGAAATCGACGCGGTCGGTCGTCACCGTGGTCACGGAGTTGGTGGTGGCCACGACGAACGCGAACAAACACTCAATGCCTTGCTTGTAGAAATGGACGGTTTCGACACGCAGGAAGGTGTCATCATTATTGCTGCGACTAACCGCCCCGATGTGCTCGACCCGGCCTTGTTGCGTCCCGGACGTTTCGATCGGCAGATAACTGTCAACCTACCTGACGTGAAAGGGCGCGAAGAAATTCTTCGAGTACATTCCAAAAAGGTGAAGCTGGCCGAAGGAGTCGACCTACAGGTAGTAGCTCGTGGCACGCCTGGTTATTCGGGCGCCGAGTTAGCTAACGTTATCAACGAAGCTGCCCTGCTCGCCGCTCGTCGTGGGCTGAAAGGCATCACCTTGAAAGAGCTGGAGGAATCACGCGATAAGGTTCGCTGGGGCAAGGAACGCCGCAGTCTCGCCTTGAGTGAGAAGGAAAAAACCAACACCGCCTATCACGAAGCCGGTCACGCCTTGCTGCTGGAGCTACTGCCGCATACTGAGCCCTTACACAAGGTTACTATCATTCCGCGCGGTCCTTCCCTCGGAAGCACAATGTGGCTGCCGGCAGAGGATAAGTATACTAATCGCAAGAACGAACTGGTCGCCGATCTCGCCGTTAGTATGGGTGGCCGGGTCGCAGAAGAAATTGCGTTTGGCGACGTTACCAACGGCGCGCGTGGCGATATTAAAGGCGCCACTTCGATTGCCCGCCGCATGGTGTGCGAATGGGGCATGAGTGAGAAGATGGGCATGGTTGAGTACGGCGAGCACGAAGATTATGTCTTCCTCGGCCGCGATATTTCTCGTGCGCGCGATTACAGCGAAGCTACCGCCGAAGAAATCGACCGCGAAGTGCGCAAGCTTATCGATGATGCCTACGCCACTGCCTTCCGCGTCCTCACCGAACATCGCGCGCATCTTGAAACTATCGCCAAGGCCTTGCTTGAGTACGAGACCCTCGATGGCGTGCAAATTAAAGAGATCATTGAGCATGGTCACATGCTCAATCCGCCGCCGGGACCACCGGCATCGGCAGTCCCCCAGATGCCTCCGGAAAAGCCGCCTAAGCAGGTAATCGTCGCCCCCGATGTGACGCCGCCGCTTCCCGGCGGACTAAGTGGCGCGCCCGCCTGAGTGCGGCCGCCTGTCGCTGCACCTCCGGAAGCCGGCCGCTCGTATTCTCGCTCGAGTCTAGCTAAGTGCGGGAGATTTTTTTCTCACTCAGCGGCGGCTATTCCCGCCTTAGAAATCCTCACGCCCGGCCCGGCGAAATAAAAAAGTAAAAAAGGCTTGCTAGCGAATCGGTGATGTAGTTAACTACATCACCAATGAGGGAGCGAATCCGATTTACAGCAGTGCCCGGCATACTTCGGCCGAGGGCCAGGTGGACTCTAGGATGAACCGTGAGTGGAATGATAGTCAGCCGATTTATCGACAACTGCGGGACCGCGTCGTGCACATGATTCTCGATGGCACGCTGAAGGAAACTGATGCGTTGCCGTCCGTGCGCAACGTCGCAGCCGAGAATCGGGTCAATCCTCTGACCGTGCTCAAAGCTTACCAGGAATTAGTCGATGAGCAGCTCGTCGAAACGCGGCGAGGCCTCGGCATGTTTGTTAAGAACGGCGCGTACAATCGCTTACTCCAAGGCGAACGGCGGAAATTTCTGACCGAACATTGGCCACGGGTGGCGGCAGCCATCGAGCGGCTCGGGTTGACTACCGAAGAACTACTCGAGGCCGTCAACCGCCGTTCGACTAAAGCTAGAAAGGAACGCTGAGCATGGCATGCATAGAAGCTAACGGACTGCGTAAGACCTTTGGCACAACGATCGCGTTAGAAGGTATCAACCTTCGTGTCGAAGAAGGCCGTATCCTTGGATTGATAGGTCCTAACGGCGCGGGCAAGACAACGGCGCTAAATGCTATTCTCGGCCTGACCGACTATGAGGGGGAGCTAACGGTCCTGGGCCGCGATCCCTGGTCCGCGCGCGATCAACTTATGCGCGATGTCTGTTTCATCGCTGACGTCGCGGTCCTGCCGCGCTGGATTCGAGTTACTCAGCTGCTTGATTACGTCGGCGGGGTGCATTCGCGTTTCGATCGCGCGAAAGCGGAAGGACTGCTCGCTCAGACGACAATTAAGCGCAGCAGCAAGGTCAGAGAATTGTCCAAAGGCATGGTAGCTCAACTACATCTTGCTTTGATCATGGCGATTGACGCGAAGTTACTCGTGCTGGACGAGCCAACCTTGGGCTTAGACATCCTTTATCGCAAACAGTTCTACGACTCGCTCCTGAACGATTACTTCGATGGCACCCGCACCATCATCGTCACAACCCATCAGGTAGAAGAGATCCAGGATGTCCTGACCGATCTCATGTTCATCAACCATGGCCGCATCGTTCTCGAATGCAGCATGGAAGAATTTGATTCGCGTTACCTTGAAGTAATGGTGAATCCAGAACAACTAGCCGCCGCCCACGCGCTCAAACCAATGCACGAGCGTCCGGTTTTCGGTCGAAGCGTCCTGCTTTTCGATAGTGCCGACCGCAACCAGCTTGCCGCCCTGGGCGAGGTGCGCCGACCTAGCATAGCCGACTTGTTCGTCGCCGTCATGGGCAGCAAAGCCAGCGAACGGCAAGGAGAGGTTAAATGAACGCCTCTAATATTATCACCGAAGTACCTAACAAACCATCTGCGAGCACGCCAACGCGGCCACTCTATTGGTCGGTTCGCCGGGAATTGTGGGAAAACAAATCAATTTACATCGGGCCTCTCATCGCCGCCGCAGTTATTGTCTTCGGCTTCTTAGTCAGCATCGGTCATTTTCCGCAGCGACGACGTGCCGCACTGTTACTCGATGAGTCGGTTCGACATGCTGCAATTCAACTACCCTATAGCATAGCCGCGATGGTGATTCTTATGACCGGAATCATTGTTGGCATCTTCTACTGTCTCGATGCGCTCTACGGCGAACGTCGCGATCGTAGCATCCTTTTCTGGAAATCGCTCCCCGTGTCCGATCTCACGAGCGTGCTGGCGAAAGCAAGCGTGGCTCTCATCGTGCTGCCGCTGGTTAGCTTCTTCATCATTGTTGCGACCCAACTCTTCATGCTCATCGCGGGCTCAATAGTCCTATCGATGAACGGACTAAGTGCATCGATGACTTGGCAACATTTTCCGATGCTTCGACAATCCGTCTTCCTTCTCTACGGCTTGGTTGTGCTCGCACTATGGCACGCGCCCACCTACGGCTGGTGTCTTCTCGTCTCCTCTTGGGCACGCCGCGCCACCTTTCTTTGGGCGATCTTGCCCTTCGCCGTCATCAGCATCTTCGAATGGGTCACCTTCAATACTTCGCACTTCTATTCTTTCGTGAAGAATCGCTTGTTTAGCTTCGGCGCGGAAGCCTTCGACTTCAGCGCTGCTTCTGTCCAGATACAGCATGGGCAGCACATTCCTACCCTGGATTCCTTTAGCCAACTCACGCCCGGAAGGTATCTGACTTCGCCAGGTCTTTGGCTCGGTTTGATCTTCGCCGCTACTTGCGTGGCGGTAGCGGTGCGATTTCGCCGCTCCCAAGGTCCTATTTGATTGGCAGTCGCCTAACGAATCGTGAGCACGGAGACAGATGTAATAAGCAGAGCCAGGGCGGCCGGCTTCTTTTGGTTAATGACCATCGTAACGAGCATGTTCGCCTTCTTTGCCGGCGGCAGGTTCGTCGTAGCTGGTGACGCCGTGGGTACGGCCGCCAATATCACTGGCCACGAGTCCTTATATCGTCTGGCTGCTGCAGCCAATCTCATTGCCACGAGCTGCTATCTCGCTGTCACGCTACTCGTCTATGTCTTGCTCAAGCCAGTAAACAGAAACGTCTCTCTGCTCGGAGCGTTCTTCAGCCTGGTCGGTTGCGGCATGGGCGCCGTTAGCGGTCTTCTGTTTCTCGCTCCTGTCCATCTACTAGGCGGCGCGCACTACCTGAGCGTATTTACGGCGGAGCAGTTGCAGGCGCAGGCGCTCGCGTTTCTCACCTTGAGTCTGCAGGCTAACGATATCGGTCTGGTATTTTTTGGGCTACACGTCCTTTCGATTGGTTATCTGATTCGCCGCTCGAACTTCCTGCCGCGAATTTTGGGAACGCTGCTCGTGGTTACGAGCGTGTGTTACCTGACCAATAGCTTCGCCAACGTCCTTTCGCTTCCATTCAAGGCTTATCTCTTACCCTTCGTCGCGGCTGGCGGCCTTCTCGGGGAAGGGGCGCTGACCTTTTGGTTCCTCGCAAGAGGTGTCAACGTTAAACGATGGAAGGATCAGGCCAGCGCAGCGATCGCTGGCTAACGAGTCCTAACTATGAACACCGCAACATCGAGCAACCAGTTACAGCCGTCTCAACATACCGCCGCTAAAGTCGTCGGCTTCCTTTATCTCTTTACGATGGCGACCTCGATCTTTGGGTTCGCGGTGCGCGTCCCCTTGATCGTCCCTGGCGACGCTTTGCAGACGGTTCGGAATATCACTGCGTCCGAACGGCTTTTTCGCATCAGCATCGCCAGCGATCTACTCACGGTCGTGGGTGTCATCATCCTGGTATCGGCCCTTTACGTTATCCTCAAGCCGATCAATCGGAACATAGCATTACTGGCAACCTTCTGGCGGCTAGCCGAAAATTTTACACTCGCTGTTATCACTTTGAACGGCTTCGCCATCATGGCTCTCTTGCGTGGCACTGACTCCGTCCAAGTGTTCGACGCGAACCAACTGTCTACCCTCGTGTCTGCGCTTTACCGCGTGTGGGGAGCTGGCTTCAACATCGGATTCATGTTTCTCGGTCTGGGTTCCACCGTGTTTAGCTATCTATGGCTGAAGTCGCATTATATTCCTAGCCCGCTGGCAATTTTAGGCATCGTCGCTTCGCTTCTCCTCGGCCTGATCAATTTGGCCAGCATGGTATTCCCAGGCTTAGCCAACACCGTGGGCATGATCTGTATGATGCCGATGTTTTTCTATGAGGTCGGTCTAGGCCTTTGGTTGCTCATCAAAGGCATACGGATACCTAACGAATCAACTTAAAGAAGTTAACTTTGTGTTATTATCAAACTTCCGACTAGCTGCGCGTTCGCTCGCGCGCAGCCCGGGCTTCGCTCTTCTCGCGGTTATTACGCTTGGCCTTGGCATTGGCGCTAACACCGCCATGTTCAGCGCGGTTAATACGATCCTCATCAAACCGCTCCCTTATCCGAATAGCGAACAACTTGAGCGGATCGACCGGGCCACGGCGCAAAACCCTCATGGCCGGATTTCTCCTGCGGACTTCATCGATCTGCGGCGAGAGATGCAAGGTTATGGAGAGATTGCCGCTTATACGCCGTCCGACACTAGCCTTTCTGAGCCGGGTCAACCCGCTGAGATGATTACCGGTCTCCGGACGAGCGCGAACTTGTTCGCCGTTCTGCGCGTGCAACCTGAGTTAGGCCGCGATTTTCTTCGGCAAGAAGATCTGCCTGGTAACGGTCGCGTCCTTATCCTTAGTCAGCGTTGCTGGCAACAACGTTTCGGGGGCAAGCGTGATGTGATCGGGCGCATCATTCGCGTCGATGGCCAGCCGCATGAGATCATCGGTGTGTTACCCGCTTCGTTTAACGATTGGCGCCACCTCGGTGCTTTCGACTTCTTCCGCCCAATGGCGCTCGACCAGGAAAAGTCCACCGACCGTCGCAGCACAATTCTGCGACTCATTGGTCGCCACCGCGACACGCTCTCGCAAGCGAGGGCAGACAGCTTTATCGCGACCTTTGGCGCGCGACTAGCGACTGATTTTCCCGAGGTAAACGCAGGCAGCACCTGGCACGCTGTTTCTTTCAATGGATCTATCCTGACCAGAGGCGGTCAAAGCATCTTCATGCTAGTGGGACTTTCAGGATTTGTCCTACTTATCGCCTGCTCGAATCTGGCCAACCTGCTTCTCGCTCGCACCATGGCGCGCGCGCGAGAGTTCGCCGTGCGTTCCGCGCTGGGCGCCTCGCGGTCACACCTACTACGTCCGTTGATCGCCGAGTCGCTCTTACTAGCTTTAGCTGGCGGTGCCTGCGCGATTCTCGTCGCGCAATGGATTGCTGATTGGCTCGCTGTTCGATCAATCGGCGACAATGGAGAAGGTGTTGTCCTTAGCCTCGACTGGCACGTGCTCGGATGGGCCTTTGCGGCATCGCTGCTCACAGCTGTGGTCTTCGGGCTTGCGCCGGCCCTTTTCGCTCTGCGTCTTAACGTCAACAATACGTTAAAAAGTGGCGCGCGCGGCATGACGGGAGGTCGCGGTCACCAACGCTTCCGTCACAGTCTTATCGTCGGACAGTTCGCGCTCGCCATGGTCTTACTGGCAGGTGCCGCGCTCTACATTCGCGGCCTTAATGACTTGAATACCACGCGCGACGGCTGGCAATCTGAACACCTGGTTAGCGGAACAGTTGTCCTACCTGCCGCGAACTACGCCGATCCCGAAAAGATAAACACCTTCCACCGTCTCACGGTCGAACGACTGCACTCTCTTCCGGGTATCGAAGCGGTTAGCATCTCGTCTTTCACGCCCTTCTTCAATTGGGGTGACGTCCGTAACTATCTGGTAGAAGGCCGCGAGCTACCGCAACCCGGGCACGAACCGGCCGCGTTGGTTAACACTATTAGTCCGCGTTACTTCGACACTTATGCCACGCGCATCCTTGCGGGCCGCCCATTTAGCGAGCGCGACACTCTTACTTCGCCGAAGGTCTTTATCATTAGCCAGAACATGGCTATAGGACTTTTTGGTAAAGAGAACCCGATAGGTCGTCATCTCGCGCAGACCGGCACCGGAAACCCGCAATGGGGCGAAATCGTCGGCATCGCAGCCGATGTGAAATCGGTTATGCCCGATCCGGGCCCTGTTACCTTCCAACTTTATCAGGCAATGGCTCAGAGCCCGCAATCCTACAATGAGATCGCCGTGCGCGCGACAGGCGTCGCACCTTCTACCATGGTCCCGGCTATCCGCAATGTCATGACGGAATTAGACCCCGATCTTCCAGTCCGCCAGTTACAAGCTGCTGACCTAACGATCGACCGGGCTAACTACCAATCCGCTCTCTTGCGGGACATGCTTATCGCTTTCGCGGTGCTCGGCCTCGCCTTGGCCTCGTTAGGTATCTACGGCGTTATCGCGCGCACAATGGCGCAACGCACGAGCGAGTTCGCGATTCGCTTCGCCTTGGGAGCATCTATCAAAGACATTACTAGTATCGTCCTAACTTCCGGAGCAAAACTGGCGGTTATCGGATCTGCTTTCGGACTCGTTGGTGCGCTAGGTCTGTCTCGCTTCCTGCCCGCGCGCAATCCTGGCATGCACTTCAACAGTCCGCTCGTGCTGTTCGGCACCACCATCTTGCTCATTACTATCGCCCTGGTCGCCTCTTGGCTACCTGCTCAGCGCGCCGCCCGCATCAATCCCATCGAAGCTCTGCGTGCAGAGTGAGGTAAACGAAAAACAATATGACCCTAACCCCTCCTTCAATAATTATCGCGTCGCTCTATCTGGGCTCGATCGCTCTCGCGCAAAACAAACCAGATGAACTAAAGCAACGCATTCTGTCGCAAGCGCAAAGCCTAAGCGCGAATGACTATGCTTTTACCCGCACCTCCCGCACCGACTCGACCTCGAACGGCAAAGCCGAGCAGAAGGTTATAGTTGAGAAATACGATCCGAGTAAGCCGACCGATTCGCGCTGGACTTTGGTCTCGGTCGACAACACCGCTCCTTCTGCCGAAGATCTAAACAGTTTTCGGAAAGGACTTCCGAAGCGGCGCGTGCCCGGTTACTACCGGCTAGCTACCTACTTCGCCAGTCCCGCCAGTAGCTCAACTGATACGCATGGCAAAGTGACATTTCACTTTGCCACTCTTCCCAAAGACACGCTCCTGGTCATGGACAGTGATGTATCGCAGAATGCTACCCTCGACGCTACGGCGGGTGACGGAAATGGAACCCCATTTGTCGAGCAGGTCCAGGTCACGATCAAGCCGATGCGCATCAAGCTGATTGCGAAGCTCGACCGTTATGAGTCTACCTCGCACTACCGCATGGGACCGGATGGGAGACCTTTTCTGGCAGAACAGATCGTCGACCTGACCGGCTCGGGGCTGGGCCAAACCGGAAAAGCGCACACCGTAAGTACCTACAGTGACTATCGAGCCGTAGCTAACAAGCATTAGCCGCGCTCCTATCCCAACAGAAGATCCATGAGCATAGCACGCATCCTGAAGTGGAGTGCGCGAGCGACGCTGTTCGCGTTGATATTGGCGCTCCTGTCAGGATTGGTAGCCTACCGGCGTTCGAGCAACACTGTGCACAGGGCGTTCCTCCGCGAGGTGAGGTCATGAAGGCAATTCAGTTTTGCGAGTACGGGCCGTCTGATGTGCTCAAGCTCGCAGAGATTGAGAAGCCGGTACCTAACGACAACCAACTTCTGGTTAAAGTCCGCGCCGCATCTCTTAACGCAATTGATACCATGGTCCGCGGCCCGCTCTTGGTCCGTTCATCTTCGGACTGCGACTTAATGGCGGAAGGCAAGCTGACTCCGGTAGTAGAGAGGCCTATCCGATGATTGAAACGGCAAAGGCGCTTAGCTACCTCGAGCAAGGCCACGCCCGAGGCAAGATCGTCATCACCGTCCAATGAAGCAACGGCGCATCGTTAAGCGTGTGCTGAAATGGACCGGCCTTGCCGTTCTAGGTCTAATGCTACTAGGCGGATTGTTACTCTTCGTTCTCTACTGGAGGTCAACTAACGACTGCGGACGCACCATCCCTCCCGGAGCTGAGCGGATGAAAGCTATTCGTTACTGCGAATACGGTTCGCCTGATGACGTCCTGAAACTTGAACAAGTCGAAAAGCCAGTTCCGAACGACAACCAGATTCTCGTTCGCGTGCGCGCCGTTTCTCTAAGATTTTTCGACGGTGGCATGTTGGAAGGCGGTGTCGGCAGGCTCCTTTTTGGACTTCGTAAGCCGAAAAACACCTGCCCGGGATCCGACTTTTCCGGAACGGTTGAAGCGGTCGGCAGGAACGTGACCGAGTTCAAGTCCGGCGATGAAGTCTTTGGGGTAAAGGCAGGCGCTCTCGCCCAATACATTTGTGTCAGGCAAGCTGGAGCGATAGTTTTGAAACCGAGCAACAGCACCTTCGAGCAAGCCGCGTCGATCCCTACCGCACTTGTTTCCTTACAGGGCCTGCGCGACACGGGACAAGTGAAAGCAGGGCAAAAGGTCCTGATCAATGGTGCGTCCGGAGGGGTCGGGACATTTGCCGTGCAAATCGCCAAGGCTTTTGGCGCAGAAGTAACCGGCGTCTGCAGCACGAGAAACCTGGACATGGTCCGATCGCTCGGTGCCGATCATGTGATTGACTATACGAAGGAGGACTACACAAAAAGCGATCAGCGTTATGACGTAGTCTACGATCTCGTCAGTAATCGTTCTTTTGCGGAACGCCGCCGCATCCTCAAGCCTGGGGGTATCTGCGTGTTAGCCGGGATAGGCGGCTCAGGAATGCACGAAGAAACTTTATCCCGGGTGGTTGGTCAATTGACCACGTACCTCCGCTCGCGATTTGTGAAGGAGAAGTTTGTCAACTTTGGCGTCGACATTAACAAAAAAGATCTCGGCGTTCTGCGCGATTTGACGGAAAGCGGAAAGGTCGCGCCTGCTCTTACCAAGACCTATCCGTTTAATGAAACCGCCGCCGCCTACAAGTATCTCGAAACCGGCCACGTCCAGGGAAAGATCGCCATCACGATCGACTAGGGAGCCACCAAGGATAGCTAATGCATTGTCTCGTTAGGTCATGAAGGTAAAGCGAATATTTAAGTGGACTGGACGCGTCATCCTACTGCTGTTGGCCCTGGCGTTTCTGATTGGCTTTGTAGCTTACTGGCGTTCGACGAACAACTGCGATCGCCTCAGCGCGGCTCCTAGTAACCCGATGCAAGCTATTATCCATTGTGAGTACGGGGGGCCTGAGGTTCTTAGTCTGACTAAGATTGAAAAACCGGTTCCGAATGACAACCAGGTTCTGGTAAAAGTCCGTGCGGCATCTCTCAATCCACTCGACCTTACCATTCGAGGTCTGTGGCCCATGCGCCCTATCTTTGGCATGCGTAAACCAAAGGACACCCGGCTAGGTATTGACTACGCAGGAACGGTAGAAACAGTTGGCAGTAAAGTGACTAACTACAAGCCGGGTGATGAAGTGTTTGGCGCCGCGCGAGGTGCCTTGGCTGAGTATGTCTGTGGCTTGGCCGACCGCACCATGGCGCACAAGCCTGAGAACATAACGTTTGAACAAGCGGCTTCTGTCCCCGTGGCAGCACTCACTGCCCTACAAGGGCTTCGCGATATGGGCAAGATTCAATCGGGACAGAAGGTTCTGATAAACGGCGCGTCTGGAGGCGTCGGCACCTTCGCGGTGCAGATAGCCAAGTCCTTCGGCACCGAAGTGACCGGCGTATGCAGCACGCGCAATGTCGATCTTGTCCGATCCATCGGCGCCGATCATGTCATTGATTACACGAAAGAGGATTTCACCAAGGGTGAGCAGCGTTACGACCTGATCCTCGACCTCGTGGGCAATCATTCATTCTCCGAGCGTCGGCACATTTTGAATCCCAACGGCATCTGCGTCATGGCCGGCATAGGAGGGGCGGGAGCGCACGACGGCATGGGCCTGCGTTTGCTCGGCGCGCTTAACGCCTATCTCCGGTCACGCTTCGTCAACGAGAAGTTTATTACTTATATTGCAGAGCTAAACCAAAAGGACCTCACCATTTTGGGCGATCTCATGCAGACTGGAAAGGTGAAGCCGGTTATCGACAAGACTTACAAACTCAATCAAACTGCGGACGCTCTTCGATATCTTGAAACAGGGCACGCTCGGGGCAAAGTAGTAGTAACATTAGAATGAGGTCGTTAAGCTATGATAAGAAGTATTTTTAAATGGACTGTCCGGGTGATCGTCCTCCTGTTGGTGGTAGGATTGGTAGCGCTAATTATCGGCTACTGGAGATCGAGTAACGACTGTGAGCAACTCACTGCTACTCCGGCTAACCCAATGAAAGCTATTGTCTATTGCGACTTCGGCCTGGCCAATCTAAAACTGGCGGAGATTGAGAAGCCGGTGCCCACTGATGACCAACTCCTGATAAGAGTCCGCGCCGCCTCGGTTAATCCCTATGACTGGCATTTCATCGAGGGCACGCCCAAGATCATGCGCCTCGGCGTCGGGCTGCGCAAACCAAAGGACACACGGCTCGGTGTTGACTTTGCCGGCACGGTGGAAGCGGTCGGCAAGAACATCACCCAGTTCAAACCAGGTGACGAAGTCTTTGGTGGGAGAGGCGGCGCCTTTGCTGAGTATGTATGTCGTAACGCCACTGGAGCAGTGGCGCTCAAACCGCCTAGCATCACATTTGAGCAAGCGGCTTCCGTTAACATCGCAGGCATTACCGCCCTGCAAGGACTGCGTGATCAGGGTAAGGTTCAGCCCGGACAGAAGGTCCTGATTAACGGTGCGTCCGGAGGCGTAGGCACCTTTGCGGTGCAGATCGCCAAGGCGTTAGGCGCGGAGGTTACCGGGGTTTGCAGCACGCGCAATGTTGATCTGGTGCGATCGCTCGGCGCAGACCACGTCATTGATTATACTAAAGAAGATTTCACTAAGACTGAGCAACGCTACGACGTCATCCTGGACAACGTTCCCAACCACACCTTGTCCGAGTGCCGGCGTATCCTGAATCCAGATGGGAAATACGTCATGGTAGGAGGCGGAGGCCCGAGGGACGGCAAATGGCTAGGTCCTCTCGGCCGCGTTATTCACGCTCTGGTCTTGAAGCCGTTCGTCAGCCAGCAAATGGGCATGATGATGGCAGACACCAGCCAAAAGGACCTGACTCTTCTGGCCGATATGATGCAATCCGGGAAGGTAAAGCCCGTTATCGACCGCACCTACAAGCTGAGCGAGGTTTCCGAAGCTATCCGCTATCTGGAAGAAGGACACGCGCGAGGGAAAGTAATAATAGAGCTCGATTGAAGCACTCGTTAGCTACCGCCCTTCCTCGAGATGCCGCCGCCTTGTAGCCGCCCCTGTAGCCGGCTACGTTGAAGCCGGTCCTTCGGCTCTCGCGGTCCACATTCTGTCGCCTCCGTTCCGGCGTTGTAGCTGCCGCTGTCTCAGCGGCAGGCGAATCACGCTTGCCATTAGCTACCATGGACTCGATCCAGCGGGCTACGCACTGCTATCCCAGGCTTATTCAACACATGCGTATAGATCATGGTAGTAGCTACGTCCTTGTGTCCGAGTAATTCCTGCACCGTGCGAATGTCGTATCCCTCTTCTAGTAAATGCGTGGCAAAAGAATGCCTAAAGGTATGACAGCTGGCTGGCTTAGTTAGTCCAGCCGCCCGCACCGCATGCTTCACCGCATTCTGCAACACCTTCTCCAGCACATGATGCCTGCGGACTTCGCCACTGCGCGGATCTTCCGAGCGTTTCGGCGCTCCGAAAACATACTGCCACATCCAGGCGCGACTGGCGGCGGGGTATTTCCGTTCCAAGGCCCCGGGCAGAAATACCTTTCCAAAACCGAGCGCTACGTCGCGCTCATGCACCGCTCGCGCATGCCTCAGATGTTCCTGTAAAGGACGCCGCAACCGCCCGGGCAACATGGTCACGCGATCCTTGTCCCCTTTGCCATCGCGCACAATGATTCGACTGTAACCGAAATCCACATCCTTCACCCGCAGTCGCAGACATTCCAGTAACCTTAATCCACTGCCATAAAGTAGCTCCGCCATCAGACGATACGGAGGCCTCACATGTGCTAGAACCGCTTCTAGCTCCTTGGTCGTCAAGACTACCGGCACCCGGACCTTCTGGCTCGCGCGCTCGGCTCCTTCGAACCGCCCCAGCTTGCGCTCAAAGAATTTAAGGTACAAGAGAAGCAAAGCGCTCAGCGCTTGGTTTTGCGTCGAAGGAGAGACTTTGCGCTTCACCGCCAAGTAAGTCAGGAACTGGGCAATTTCCTCTTCTCCCATCTCCGCCGGATGCCGTTTGCCATGAAAAAGAATAAAACGCCGGATCCAATCCAGGTAAGTCTCTTCCGTGCGAATGCTGTAGCGCCGCGTGCGCAGAAGCTGGCGGACCTGCACGAGCAATTTTGGCTTGCGCGCGCCGTGCCCCTGGGGCTCAATATTGTTCATACCGCCCGCAGACTATCAAAATTCCGTCCTCCGATGCAATCCGAATTAGACGAACAATTTGACGCTTTGTTTTACGAACGTTCGCCTACATCTCGTTAGACCTGTCCCGTTATGCGAACGACTCTTGTCCTTACAACGCTCGTCGCATCGGCTACTCTCTTGTTCGCCCAGAAACAGTATCAACCTGTTGATGTCGGCATGCTGCGGCAGAAGATATCGGTGCGGATGGGTGAGAGTGCTGCGTTTACCTTCGACCGGCGCGGCGACCATCTCGTAAATCCGCGCGCTGCGAACGGACGCGATAAGAAAAGCACAGTTATGCTGAAGCTTACAAAGTCGCCGGCCGGTTTGAGCGCTTTGTTCATCAGGAGCCCATTTCGAAAGACCCTTCGTTTTAAGGGGGCGGCTCGCTTCAAGGGACGCGCCGGATTCTTCACTATTAATACATATCCGGTCCGTTCCAAGATCCTGGATGCCGTGGGATATTCGAGGGACATCGAAGAGTTTGTCGTATGGGATATTCGCTTAACAGAAGAGCCGACTCTATAGGTCTAACCAGGCGATGGAGCGAACGGCGGACCGCTGTACGCTCCACTTTTGAAGATGCGACTTCCACCACTCCACTCCGAGCGACGCGCGCTTTCGTCCGCCGTCGCTCATCTTGTTCTCGTTAGGTGTTATGAAGTATCTCGTCGTTTTGGTCATGGTGCTGTTTGTTGTCGTTGTCGCTGGCGGTGAGCCGGAGAAACCGCCTATCAAAGCGCCGCAGATCTCCTCTGATAACAGCCCAAGAGCGGTCCAGGACGCTGAGAGACGCGGCGCACAGACCGCTGCTGAAGACATCAATGCGGGTCGAGTAGTTATTCTGTATTACGGCAAACCTTGGTCCGTTGGCAAACCTCTCGTGGACGACGCCACAGGATTGCCCGTTAAGATCGTCGGCGGCTGCGACGTCACCGGGGTATTCGTTGCCGAAGTCGCCGCCTACAACGAAGCCATTCGAGCGTGGCACGCGAAAAAGAATTCTTCGGCGACACCTTGAGAACCACAACGTTAACACCTAACCCCTATGAAGGGGGTCAAGCGCGAAGTGCAGGTTAGATTGATTTAGTTCATTAGTTTAGGTTTTGGGTTGAAGGTGTTGGTGTTTCCTTGGCAGCGCTTCCTCTTCCTTTTGGGCTCGTGACTTTTGGTAGTTCCACGGCTCTTACTCCTATCCGTACGTGAGCTCATTGTTTGTCTCAGCACCATGTGATCAATGCGATCTCTGTGGAAGAGGAACGTGGGGCGCGGGCCCAATCTAAGGCGTCGAACAAGGACGTTAACCTTTTCAGGTTAGGTAACGGGCCACGCCCACGCTCCAAAGTGGTGAGTGTGATGATTTGGTTAACTACTCGTTAGGCTAAGTGCTCCTTTTTGTTCCCCTCGAACTAGTCTCTTGCATTTCTTTAAATCAGGCCTAGCTCCTGTGCCTGGACGCGGCCGGTGCGGATGCGCCAGAGGTCCACCGCCAGAGTCCGGGCCACCGCCACGATGGCTTTTTTTTCGCGCCGGCCCGCTCGGTGGTGCCACTTCTGCACCGCGCGATACTCTGGCTGGAAGCGGACCAGGCGCCAGGCCGTCTCGACCAGGGTCGCTCTTAAGCGTGGATTACCGTGCTTGGTCACACAGCTTTGGTGCCGCGTCTTCCCACTGCTGTATTCGCCCGGACATAAGCCGGTGTAACTGCCCACTTGGCGGCGATTACGGAAGCGGCTCCAGTTACCTATCTCGCGGTCGAGCACCACACTGCTCAACTTCCCCAGGCCGCGCGGGGTTTGCAGGGCCGCGCTCTTTTCTAACTCCAGCGTCAGTTCCCGGATCTGTTTCTCCAAAAGCAGCAGAATGGGCTGGTGATAACTCAGACGCCGCTCCAGCCACTCTGGCAGCTCCAGCTTACTTAAAGCTCCCTTCCACCAGCGGCCCCGCCCCGGTTCTATTCCGTGATTGACTAGGAGACTGCGCCCGTGCGCTTCGAGTTGTTTGCGCGTGCGCACCAACTGCTCGCGCTGGCGGTGGATGACGCGGAGCTGTTCTTCCTCTTCCGTGGGCACGCGCACCACCGCTAGC